>NZ_JADDYI010000044.1:0-186161 GCF_015163545.1 Vibrio sp. OPT24 | reverse complement strand
TCTTACCGCCATGGTTCATGTTAGTCAGCATACTGTTGAACGCAGATGGGTTACCAGACATTTCTAGGCCTACATCGAAGCCTTCAGTCATGCCAAGATCAGCCATTACGTCTTCAAGCTTCTCTTCCATCACGTTTACTGCGCGAGTTACACCCATTTTTTTAGCGAGATCTAGGCGGTATTCGTTTACATCAGTGATAACAACGTGACGAGCACCAACGTGCTTAGCAACAGCTGCAGCCATGATACCGATTGGGCCAGCACCCGTAATTAGCACATCTTCGCCTACTAGGTCGAAAGAAAGCGCTGTGTGAACTGCATTACCAAACGGGTCGAAGATTGATGCTAGGTCGTCAGAGATTCCTGCAGGGATCTTAAATGCGTTGAACGCAGGGATCACAAGGAACTCAGAGAACGCACCTGTGCGGTTTACACCAACACCTGTTGTGTTACGACAAAGGTGAGTACGGCCACCACGACAGTTACGACAGTGACCACATGTGATGTGACCTTCGCCAGATACACGATCGCCGATTTCAAAACCACGAACTTCTTGGCCAATGCCAACAACTTCACCCACGTATTCGTGACCTACTACCATAGGTACTGGGATTGTATTTTGTGACCACTCATCCCAGTTATAGATATGTACATCAGTACCACAAATTGCAGTTTTCTTAATGCGGATAAGAAGATCATTATGACCCATTTCAGGTTTTTCAACCTCGGTCATCCAGATGCCTTCTTCAGGCTTAAGCTTAGAAAGTGCTTTAATTTTCATAATGTTATCCAGTTCATCTCGCCTAACTGTAAGGCGAGAATCAAAAATCTATATGTTCTATTGGGTGTTGCTCTATCTAATTAAAGGATGCTCGTGGCACCCCTTTAAAATTAGATGATACCCATGTCTTTACCAACTTGGATGAACGCATCGATTGCGCGATCTAGTTGCTCACGAGAGTGTGCAGCAGACATTTGCGTACGGATACGAGCTTGACCTTTTGGTACGACAGGAAAAGAGAAACCGACAACGTAGATGCCTTTCTCTAGAGCGCGCTCTGCGAATTCAGCCGCTACTTTTGCATCACCAAGCATGATTGGGATGATAGCGTGGTCAGCACCACCCATTGTGAAACCAGCGTCTTCCATTCGAGTACGGAAGTGAGCAGAATTTTCCCATAGTTGAGTACGCAGGTCGCCAGATTCCGCAAGAAGATCTAGAACGCGGATAGACGCCGATACGATTGCAGGTGCAACAGAGTTAGAGAACAGGTATGGACGAGAACGCTGACGTAACCAGTCGATTACTTCTTTCTTACCAGCAGTGTAACCGCCTGAAGCGCCACCCATTGCTTTACCAAGCGTACCAGTGATGATGTCGATACGGTCAACAACGTTGTGGAACTCGTGAGTACCTGCGCCGTTTTCACCCATGAAACCTACTGCGTGAGAATCATCAACCATCACTAGTGCACCGTACTTGTCAGCAAGGTCACAGATAGCAGGAAGGTTAGCGACTACGCCGTCCATTGAGAACACACCGTCAGTTACGATAAGCGTGTGACGTGCACCCGCTTCTTTAGCTGCGATAAGTTGCTGCTCTAGCTCTTCCATGTTGTTGTTCGAGTAACGGAAGCGCATTGCTTTACATAGACGAACACCATCAATGATAGATGCGTGGTTTAGAGCATCAGAAATGATTGCGTCTTCTTTGCCTAGAATCGTTTCGAATAGGCCAGCGTTTGCATCAAAACAAGATGTGTAAAGGATAGTGTCTTCTTTACCAAGGAACGTAGATAGCTTTTGCTCTAGTTCTTTGTGAGAGTCTTGAGTACCACAGATGAAACGAACAGAAGCCATACCAAAACCGTGTTGATCCATACCGTCTTTAGCAGCTTCGATAAGGTCAGGGTGGTTAGCAAGGCCTAAGTAGTTGTTTGCACAGAAGTTTAGTACTTCTTCACCAGTCGAGATAGAAACCGCTGCTTTTTGAGCAGAAGTGATAATGCGCTCAGACTTGTAAAGACCTTCTTCTTTAACTTCTTCGATTTGAGTTTGAATCTGTTGGTAAAATGCAGAAGACATTGTCTATTCCTTCCTAATTATTATTCAGCAGCATCGCGCGCCGCATTATGTAGGGGATGTAAACGATTTCAATTCGATCATTTACACTGTAAAACTTATACCCCTATTCTAGTTGAACATCCCCTTCTCGATTATCCCTTTAATTGGAAAAACATTAATGAATCGCAGGCACGAATAATAGTTCATCCCAGTGACACAGGGCACATAAACGCCTCAATGTTGTTCTTTTTAACGCAAGCTCTCCATCAATTACCTTCTAATTTCGCTTTCATATCGAATATCAATTTTTCATCTCAGAACGATATAGTGATGATTCTCCGCTTACCTCAGAATGTATAGCCTCTGTGACGCTATACAGATGAGATCGAAACACATGAAACGATCAGGCCGATCAGACTACGTAATTAATGCAATTAATGAAATTGATTCACAAATAACAAGTAATCACTCACAATTGCCATAACGCTCACGCTGAAACTTGTTTAATTGGATACTTATGATCAACCCAAAACTGATTGCCCTACTCCCAGATCTCGCATCCTTCATTTTGGTGGTAAACGAAGGAAGTTTTACCGCTGCTGCAAAACAGCTGGGCGTGACGCCTTCAGCACTCAGTAAGTTGATTACTCGCTTGGAAAAGGCCTTATCAGTAAAGCTGTTTGAACGAACAACTCGTACCCTAATCATCACTCAAGCTGGGCAACTGGTTTACGATCAAAGTGTCGTTATGATAAATGCCGCCCAACAGGCTGTTGAACTGTCGACGTCCGATCATACAGATCCTGCAGGCTCAATAACGGTAGCAGCGCCGGAAGCCTTCTTGAATTCGGTATTACAACCCTTTGTCGTTCCTTTCTTAAATCAATATCCTGAGATTCAACTTAAGTTAAGAGCCGCTGATGGCGACATCGATATCTTACGTCAAGGTATCGACATCGCGTTTCGTCTTACCGATAAACCCGACGAGAGCCTGGTTTTGAAGGAGTTAGGGAAAACTAACCTCGTACTGTGTGCGAGCCCTGACTACCTTGAAGCGAAAGGAACTCCTTACCACCCGACAGAGCTTTCAGAGCACGATTGTTTGTATCTTGCCGAAACAGACAAAGACCACATTTGGGACTTTCTTAAAGATGATGAATTTCACACAGTACCCGTCAGTGGGCGTTACGCTGTAAACCACTCACAGATGCGACTTAAAGGCGTTAAAGAAGGACTTGGTGTAGGTATTTTCCATGATTTTGTAATCCAAGATGCGCTGACTGAAGGTTCTGTTGTGCAAGTGCTAGAAGATTGGACCATCAAGAGTAACTACCATGGCGCAATCGCGATGCAGTTTGCTCAAACCAAATACATGCCTGCTCGATTGCGTGTGTTCATCGATTACGCAATGGAACACTTGAGCGATAAGCTGGCCGGAGAAATAAACTAATGCTGAAAGGAATACACCACGCCGCCATTATTTGCTCAGACTACGAAGTCTCTAAACGCTTTTATACGGAAGTTTTAAAGCTTGAAGTGATTGCAGAGAATTATCGTGAAGCGCGCCAGTCGTACAAGCTTGACTTAGCTCTGCCTAATGGCGCTCAAATAGAATTATTCAGCTTCCCCGACGCACCTGAAAGACCAAGCTTTCCAGAAGCTCAAGGACTGAGACATTTGGCTTTTTGTGTTGATGACGTTCAACATGCCAAAAGCTATTTGGAAGAACAAGGCATTGAAGTCGAACCGATTCGAGTTGATGAGTTTACGGGGAGATCATTTACGTTTTTCGCAGACCCAGACGGCCTGCCGCTAGAGCTTTATCAGATCTAAAGCTTTATCAAATCTAGAGCTGTATCAAGTCTAAAGTCTTCCTCACAAAGGAATCACCCATCTGATTAATAAAACGGACTTTCTCAAGTCGAGAAAGTCCGTTTACGTCTCAATTAACTCAATGCCGTCTTGAATTTCTCAACTCGCGAAACCAACAACCAATCCAGTAGCATTGCCGTCACAATGGTGGCACCTGCGAGTGGAAACAGTACTGAAATAACCACCACGGTCGCTAAGCCCACTTTCCAAAGTCCAACATCGCCAAACTTCGGTGGTGTTCCAAGCTTGCTTTGTCCTGAAGGCCTGCGCATCCACCACATTACTCCACCAGTCACTGACACCAAAATGAATGCCAGACAGAACAACGCGTTTAGAAGCTTGTTGATGATACTGATATCACCTTGGTGCAGAGAAATACCCACGGCTAAGGTTTTGGCGAATAAATTGTAATCTTGCCACGTCACCTCTCCTAGGATGCGCCCTGAATATTGGTCGAGGTGAGTCGTGCGATCTTGGGTTGGATCAATAATGTCACCGCCCATGGTATTCGCAGCCACGGTGTAAACACCCGTTTCTGAGCGCGGGAAATTGACTTTATATTGCGTAAAACCAAGAGATTGAGCTTTTGCTATCACATCATCAATCGAGAAATTACTCGCAGATAATGCATGCTGAGAATGATCCTCACCCATCTTAGAATGATCATGAGCTTCAGACGCTTCTTCTACTTGGTGGACGTGTTCTGCTGGCTTATCTTGAGACAAAGGCAGTGGCGTTTGTTCCAGATTCCATGGTAACTCCTCTTCTGATCCATGGTTGAGGGAAGCGTGAGTCTTGTCAGAAAGAGGGACGTCGTCCCACATTTGAGCAGGAAAAGTACTCCATGCTTGCACTAGCTTACCGCCCCAAAAACCTGTCCATGACAATCCCGAAAGAATAAATAACAGAAGAATGAATGACAGTGTTCCACCGATGTTCGCATGCAGATCACGCATTAAAATACGCGTTCCTGAACCAAATCGAAGCTTAAGAAAACCAGCGCGGCTAGCGTTATCTCGAGGAAGCCATAAGTAAATGCCACTGATGAGTAACAGAATAGACAAGCTTATTGCGACTTCAATTAGGTAATCACCCCAATCACCAATCAACAAAGTGCCGTGAATGTCATTCGCCAGTTGGTACAGGCTATCGCTGCGCGGGATTTCTCCTACCACTTCACCAGTGTATTGATTCACCGTGGCGAAAACGGAAGTGCCATCTTCAAGCGATACAGAAAAGCGGTTAGCTAGCTCAGGCGATTTGCTAGGCACCAATTGTGTCACTGAGCCTTGAGGGTATTGAACTTGTACTGAGGCTAGCTGTTCAGACACCTTGATCGGATCGCCCGATGCAACAATCTCAATTGCATCGTGATGAAATGCGAGTTCGATTTCATCATCAAACAGCATCACCAAGCCTGTAATACTTAGCATTAACATAAACGGGATAACGAATAACCCAGCATAGAAGTGCCAGCGCCAAGTGAGGAAGTAGAGAGTTTTATTGCGGTCTTTCGTTTTTTCACTGCTTGTAGACTGCGAAGTCGCTTGTGCTTTCGCAGAGCTTTGAGATTCATTTCTCAACATTATTATTTCCTTTGACACATGCAAACATACCTTCTGAAAAATCAGAAAGTAATCTGAGCATGTTTAACTTTACTTAATACTTTATTTTTTAATTATTTTAGTGGGTTAGGTTTAAGAAATATCAAAGGGAGGGCCGCGCGGGGCTTGCCTCGTATAGCGTTCGCTTAGAGCCAAAAAAGCGTAGCTGTCAGAGACAATAGAACTCAGTCGAGTTGTCAGTAGTGTAGTTGGAAGTTCATCTTGGTGAAACGTGGAAAAATGGCTAAACGGACACGGTTTACCTTTATGTGTGTTTGGTTCACCTTCTTCAATTTGAACCAGTTCAAAGCCATTAACCGTACATAACGACGCCCATACTCCCGCACTATTACCATGAGCATTGATAACAGGCATTAATGTTACCAATGCCCAGCTTAGTGCTGTTGCAAGTAACATAGAGAAGTTGAACGAGGTTCGGCGCATCATTCCAAATTTTTATAAATTTCCCTTATTATGAGGCACTTGGAATATAGGTACACGTAAAGATTAACATCAGGTTAAAAAATTGAAGCTAACGCACACTCTTTTTCGTTATAAACCGGTTACAGCATCAGAGCTAAGAAAGTATTGCGTATTTCTTTGCAGTAAGCCTTCGGGAAAATAGGCAATAAAAAACGCCGCCTTACTTCGTCCTCTCAAGAAGGAGGTGTAAGTCGGCGCTATATACGTTACTTGTTTTAGTCTTGGTTTGTTTAACCGAAGATCTTGCTCCAAATACTCGGATTACGCTTCTCGTGATACTCTTCACGAAGGCCGTCAATAGTACGAAGTTCTTGCTGTGCAGATTCAAAGTCACCTTGGTCTAGCTTCTGCTCAATGCTATCAATTGATACACTAATTTTTTTGAAGCCTTCCATGAAGTGTTCTTCTTTTTCAATTGGGTAAACACCCGTTTTCAGCTCAGCAACTAACGTGTCGATACGTACTATAGGCTTTTGCATCTCTTCGATGCTTTGAGCTTCAGCCGCTTGTTTGAATGCAAGCTTCATTTCTTGCATATTTTTCTTAAGATCGACATTAGCAAATGCGTTGCCAGACAATAACGCAGCAGCGATTAAGCCAGATAAAAGGATTGAGCGAGTTTTCATTGTTTCTCCAGATGAAGCGATGTCTTTGAAGATAGCGCCATCGTTGTTGAGGCACTTCGACTTTATTATTTTCGGCTAGTGTATACAAAAATCCATCGAGCACAAAAATTGATTGTGTCGAAATGCAAACTAGCTAGCTAATTACTGACAAGTACCAGGCAAACCATCATTCAAATACCGAAAACTCGGCAATCGATTGACGACCACGCAATGCCAAAAAAGCTAAGAATTGCTGTGGTGAATGGGTAATAACCTTGCTCGAATCCACGCCCACCTCATCAAGTAGTGAAGACACGAGATCCAACCCGCCCACATCTATGCAGAAATGCGCATCGCTACCTGTCGTAATAAACGCACCTTTCGCTTTAGCAATTCTTGCGATCTCGTAACAACGATCAACACTGCCAACGCGACTATTGCCTTTAAGCGTGGTGTTATTAATTTCGATCGCAACGTTATGTTCCGCCGCACATTGAATGACCGCTTCAAAATCGAAATCAAAATTTGGGTTTCCTAAATGACCAAGTGCATCAATTCGGCCGCCTTTAATCACATTCAACAATGCTTCTGTATGGGTAGTGACATCCGAGGGGCGAAATACTGGCTCATGAAAACTCGCGATCACCCAATCCAAGTTCTTATCCACACTCGGATGAATATCGATTTCACCCTGTGTGTTCATGATGTTTGACTCGACACCTCGAATAATAGCGACATCTTCAATAAAACGAGGGAGCACACGCTGGTTGCTGAAAAACCAATAGTGTGGCGCGCCTGGCATTGACTCTGAATGATCGGTAGTACAAAACATGGTTAACCCGTTTTGCTTTGCCGATTTTGCGTTTTCGATCAGCGTGCTGTATGCATGACCACTGGCGTATGTGTGGGTGTGAGTATCTACTTTGAGTTCCATGAATCAATGCCCTTTTAGCTCGGTCTTTAAACGTTTCTCAGAAAAAACACTCCTGTACCTTCTTCTGAAAATAAGTGCCTCGTGGCAACAATTTGACCAGTTTATCAGTTGAAAGTGACAATTAGCATCTAAACATCAAGGTTTATTATCACTTCATTTACGCGTCACCATAAAGCTTCGTTAGTAAAGCCTTGTTTAACGATTAGATTTATCCATCCCGCATCGAAAAAACGCAGAACCTTGGCTCAAGAACCTGTTTGATTTCGCAAATTACACCAATTTTTTGCAACCTACCCAAGTTCGTCAATACTTAAACCAGTTAACAAACCGGAGTGTTAGATGAAACGCAGACGATACCCGCTGAGTATCCACATCACGAGCCTTTTCTTAATTTTGACGACGCTGGTCGGTACCGTTTTGATATCGATAAGCTATCGCCATTCTCAAGATTTGTTATTGGGTACCGTTCGCGAAGTAAGTAACGAACATCGCGATAAGCTGGAATCGATATTTAAACAAGCCATTGCGCCTGTTGTTACCACTTTAAATGTGATGGCGGTAAGCCCGTTTGTGGATCATCAAAACGCTTCAATTGAAAAAGAGTCTTGGTTGGCGTCAGTCGATATTATCTTCAAACAGAATAACAATTTAATGGCTTTGTTTTATGGCTCTGATGATGGTGAATTCAGAATTTTTCGCCCTTTGACGTCTATTAAACAAAGAGCTGAAAACAATGCGCCATCCAAGGCTACCATGATGGTCAGCACAACCAATCTAGACGGCGAAAACGTGATTAATTTTCTAGATGGTGCACACCAAGTGATCAGCACAGTACAAGCTGAGAGCAAATTTAACCCCACGACTCGACCTTGGTTTCGCAACGCAAAGCCCGATGGTTCAATACAACTTTCTGAACCCTATCAGTTCTATTTCCTTCAAACCCATGGTATTACACTCTCTAGACGTTCTGCAGACGGCAAGCATGTGGTTGGTGCCGATTTCACGCTAAAATCTCTCTCTTCTCAAATCAGTAAGCTGGCCTACTCTCCGCAAACACGATTAGCTCTATTCGACCAACACTTTAACCTTCTTGGCGAGCATCAACTTGATCTATCAATACCTAACCTAGCCCCTCCAACCAATCAGGAAGCAAAACTAGGTGGTCACCCTGTAGGAAAACTATCGGGTAGCGAACAAGATCCAAGCTTTTTTAGTATACCTAAACGTGAGCAGATGGCTGCTCTGAAAGCATCCGTACTAGGGCCCCTTATCTCAGATGAAGAGAAGTTTAATCTCAACCTAAAAAACGTGGAGTACAATTTAAATACTTGGGCATTAACGTTAACACCTGTCGAACTCACTCAACATGTCACACTATATTTGGCAGAAGCGACACCACACAATGATCTACTGGCTGACCTCATCTCTATGCGTGATAAGCAAGTGGCTGTTGCAATTGGTATGTTGTTTATCTGTTTCGGCATCGTATGGTTTGTGGCGAATCGCTTATCTCAACCACTCAATACACTCATGCAACTCACAGACAACATTGCGCGATTTGACTTCAGACGAACCCACTATCCAAAAAGCATGATTCAAGAGGTAGCAAACCTTACACACTCTATTGAACTCATGGAGCACACTCTTCATGACTTGATCACCCTACTTCGAGATACAGCGGGTAATCAGGAATTTTCGATACTCGCTAAGAACATTGCTCATCAAAGCTATTTAATTACCAAAGCTGAAACCATCGTGCTTTTCACTCAATCAGAAGAAAAAGATGTGTTTGATACGGCTGCTAATCTCGCCATTATTCCTTTTAAAGCGGACATCAATGACTTCATCAAGCATACCCCTTGGTTACTATGCCAACTTAAAGCAGGCGAAACCATCCATCTAAACCGCGAAGACAACGTTCTTAATTATTATCAAGACTCGATCTTCAATTCAGACCTGTATCTGTTTCCACTATTGAACCGCGAAAAACTGTTGGTCGGCATTGTTGCCATTGGTTATGAAAGACCGATCACTAAGATGCAGGCCGACAAGCATGCCTTTTTAAGAGAACTGCTCAGCTTTGCTGAAATAGCTAAAGACAATATCGACCAAATGCAACAACAAAAAAACATGCTCAATGCTTTCATCGAGCTGATTGCATCGGCAATTGATACCAAATCACCTTACACCGGTGGCCATTGCCAAAGAGTCCCAGAACTCACTAAATGGCTAACCCAAGCCACGATTGATGATGACCGTTATTACCCGCAATTTTCATTAGATAGTAAGCAGTGGGAAGAGTTGATGCTCGCTGCATGGCTTCACGATTGCGGTAAAGTCACCACGCCGGAATATGTGGTAGACAAAGCAACAAAACTCGAGACGATTTATGACCGAATCCACGAAGTTCGCATGCGTTTTGAGCTGTTAAAACAACAAGCGGAAACCGACTATTGGAAAGCCATAGCTAACGGGGCGCTTCAAGAAGATCAACTTAAAGTACTCGAACAAAACTTGTCAGAATTAGATGAAGAATTTGCCTTCGTTGCTGATTGCAACCTGGGCAGTGAATCAATGACGGAAGAGCAGCTTGCACGCTTAGATCAAATAGCAAAACGTACATGGAAGCGCACATTAGACGATCAATTAGGGTTATCTTGGTCTGAAAAAGAGAGATTTAACACTCAACAGAACATCACAGAACCAAACGAGAAGCCATCAAATAGCAAAGAGCCTATTTTACCTGTGATGGAGCCGTTACTTGCTGATAAGCCAGAACATAAAATACAGTGGGATAATGGCTTTAACCCTGCAGATATGTGGCAAGAAGAGTTCGTTCTTAAACCTGGAGAAGTAAAATATAATCAAGGTGAACTGCATAATTTGAAAGTACGTCGTGGCACCTTAAACGACGAAGAACGTTTCATGATCAACGACCATATCATTCAGACTTTCACCATGCTCAATAAGCTCCCTTATCCGTCTTATCTCAAAAACATTCCAGACATCGCGAGCGGACACCACGAGCGTATCGATGGTAAGGGATACCCAAGAGGCCTAAGCGAGGATCAATTGCCTTTACCGTCTCGAGCCATGGCGATTGCCGATGTGTTTGAAGCTCTAACCTCAAGCGACCGTCCGTACAAAAAAGGCAAACACTTAGACGAATCGCTCAATATCATGACCGACATGGCCACCAGCGGCCATATCGATCCAAAACTGTATTTGCTATTTTTGGAGAACAAAATCTACGACAAATACGCAGAGCGATTTCTTGAAGCTAACCAACAGTCCGAGATTGATCAGAAGAAGCACATAGATCGAGTAAAAGAGTACATACGCTCGTTGTTCTAGGTATTTTCCAATAGTCATGGATTCTTAACGTTTAACTTTTAACGACAGAACCTAACGCCTCAGAGTTCAAAGCATTCACTGTCGTTATTGGGAGTTGCTTGGTTTTGACTTTATATTGCCTTTTAGCCAGTAATGTATTGGTAATGCTTGCCACGACAATCAGATTAATACCAAGGATCTGCTGGGTAGAGAAGACGTCATCGAAGAACAAGCCCTGCCATAACGCACTGAATAGCATATTAGTAAAAATTAAAGGCGCGAGTTGAGAGCCGCTTTCTGCAAGTTTATAGGCTTTAGAGCGGAAGATTTGCGTATTAATGGTAAACAACGCGAGTCCAAATGCTCCAAGTCCAATCCAACCTAAACCATCAATAGACAGTAAAACTGTTAAGGCGCCATCAGCTTCAAGGACGTCAGGCATAACAGAAATGGAAGTGAATAAAACCATTGGTAACACGAGTATGGCTGCGACTAGAAACGTCCATGCATTTAGCTCTGCTGGCGTAAGGCTCGTCTTAGAGGCTCGATACAAACTCACTTGCGAACCCGAGTTAAACATTCCCGCTAACAATCCTAGCAACAGTGCAGGCCTAAAGAAATCCGAGCCGAATTCAAACTGCGACCAATCCCCTGCCATCATCACTACACCAACAAAAGTGATCGCTAGGCAAACCACCGTGGTTGTATGAACTTTTGTGCCAAATATTAATTTTTCTAACAAAGGAATAAACAAAGGGCCGGTGCTGAATAATACAATCCCCTCAATAAGGGTCAGGGTTTGTAGTGACGTTAGAAAGCACCACTGACAGGCCACCATGAAAATCGCCCGCATCACTAAAGGCTTCCACATCTTTCGTGTCGGTTTGCTAATTTTATAAAAGATCAAAAAAAGAAATAGAAAAAGGCTGGGTAATAAGAAACGCACAAAACTCAGCAACGAAGTGGGCATGGTTTCAGATAGGTACTTAGCCACTAAACCGCTTATAGACAAACTGAATGTCGACAACAACATAAAAGTCGTCGCCTTGGTAATATCAGACATAATTATCACCTCCTATGGCACCTATTTTAGAAGCGTGACGTGATGAAAAATAGCGAGTAATATTAACCATAACTGTAAGGAAAACTTACCTATGAAAAAGCTCGTTCCGCTTAAATCCGTTTATGCTTTTATTGCTGTGGCTGAAACTGGCAGTATGACCGAAGCCGCACGTGTTTTGTATGTCAGTCACTCTGCGGTAAGCCAAGCCATAAAGTCACTAGAACAACTGGTTAATAAGCCTCTATTTCAACGAGTAGGTCGTCGCGTCGTTCTTAATGCCGCGGGTAAACGGTATTACCGAAAAGTCGCTCCTGCACTTGAGCAAATCATAGATGCCACCGAAGAACTGGCCAAAACGCCTAACGATCACCGCATTACACTCAATATGGTGAATTCACTGGCGATGCATTGGTGGATTCCTCGAGTCCCCGACTTCCAAGCCTTTGCTCCTTCTCTTGATATCCGTATTTCCACGTTAACCGGCCCTTTTGATATCGAGCAGGAAGGGGTAGATATTGCCCTTGTCCATGGCAAACCTAACGAATGGGATCGCTATTACAGCGAGAAATTAGGCGATGATGATCTGGTATTGGTGTGTAGCCCTACCTTGTTGAAAAACCAAACGGGACTGAGCGTTGAGCAACTCGTGAAACAGAACCCAACCATTGGCGCATTTAACCCTAGGCGAAAGCACGACTGGCAAGTGTGGTGTGATCATTATCAAATCCCAATGCCCGCATTTCATAGCAACCTAACATTTGATATATCCATTCAAGCCGTGCAAGCTGCGATTCGTTCTCTTGGAGTGTTGGTTACGCATCGCTTGTTTGTGAAAGATGACATCAGCCACGGCATGTTAGTGGAACTGGGTGAACCCGTTGCTAACCCGCACCAAGATTTCTACTTTGTTTGCCCAAAAAACAAATTAAAACAAGAAAGTGTGCTAAAACTGAGATCATGGTTAAGGCATGAATTCGCACACTCAGAGACAACATTGAGCGATGATACTCAAGGACAAGACCAAACTATCAATCCATGCAGCGAGTAGAAGCTCAACAAGCGGACAAGAGAGGCTATTATGATTATTACCACCACACAATCAGTCGAAGGCAAGCGCATTGTCGATTACAAAGGGGTTATCGCAGGAGAAGCTATTCTAGGCGTTAACGTTTTCAAAGATATGTTTTCAGGCATCCGTGACTTTGTTGGTGGGCGTTCTGGCACTTATGAAAAAGAGCTAGAGAAAGCACGTAACTACGCCTTCAAAGAGCTAGAACAAAAAGCCATTGAAGCGGGTGCAAACGCAGTTGTAGGCGTAGATATCGATTACGAAGTGTTGGGAACAGGCAATGGCATGCTAATGGTATCGGCGAGCGGTACAGCGGTTGTCGTTGCATAGTCAATCCATGCCACTGATAAGCCAAGAAAACGAGCTACTAAGCTACTAAGCTACTAAGCTACTAAGCTACTAAGCTACTAAGAAAACAGTATCTGGCTGATGAACTAGTCAACAATTCTCCCTTCCTGTCGAACAGGAAGGGAAATCAACAACCAATAGTTATAGGTTAAATGAGTCGTGGCCACCGTAAATCAACTTGCACTGCTCTTTTGATCAGTAATCAAACCATCAAATGAAGCAATTCGGGCAAGGAACTCTTTCTTATTTTGAGGAAGAATAGAGCTTGTCATTGGTAAGTTCGCCTTCATCGCGTTGACCGCTCGACCACGTACCAAAACTTCAAAATGCAAGTGAGGACCGGTTATACGACCTGTTGCGCCAGATAGCGCAATTTTCTGGCCTCGTTTCACTTGTTGGCCTTTCTTAACTAAGAAACGGCTCAAGTGTAAGTAACGAGTTTTGTAAACACTGTTGTGCTCAATCACCAAGTATTTTCCTGCATATGGGTGATTGCGAATCGCTACAACCCGACCATCACCCGTTGAATAGACTGGCGCACCAACTGGTGTCGCAAAGTCAGTGCCATTATGAGGCGATATACGCCCTGTCACAGGATGCTTTCGGTATGGGTTAAATGATGAAGTAATCCGACGGAACTGACGAGCGACCGGGTATCTATCGAAGGCTTGCTCTAAGCTGTTACCCGCTCTGTCGTAAAAGCGACCATCTGGAGCTAAAAAAGCCGCTACTTCTCGGTTTCTCAAGTTAATAGAGATACCTTGAACTTCCGTTTTGCCTGTTAAGTGATTATCGGTGTACTGCTCTTTAACCAACACATTAAAGCTATCACCTGCTCTTAGCTCCCTTGCGAAGTTGATTTTGTCTCTCAAAGTTCTGGTTATATTAGCTATCTGGGCCGTTGTTAACCCCGCTTTATATGCTGACGTCGAAAAACTGCCATGAACGGTGCCTGCATAGAGCTTTTCCTTCCATTCTCCAGGCACTTCATGGAATTGGTAGTCAAAGCTTCCATCATTATTTTTAGTAAAGACAGCCTGTTCTACGAGACTTTCATGGAAAATTAACTCAACGAGCTGTTTAGAGTCACCATCCAGAAGCAACTCTAGATGATCACCAGGTTTTATTGTGTCCAATTTCAAAGACTCAAGATCTGCTTCCATCACCTTTTGAACCGTTCCATAAGGCAGTTTCCATGACGAAAATATGTTGCTTAGCGTGTCGCCGACTTTCACAAAATAATGGACTTTAACGAGAGAGTTGGAACCCGATTGCGAATGCACCTTGGCCACATCACTCGATTGAGAATCTTGATAAGGTGTTATTTTGATAGAGACTTCTTGTACTGGTTCTGAATGAAAAGAGAGCAAAGTAGCAAGAGAAAATGCGCTGATCGCAATAATGATCAGGCCGGAGCGGAGAAACTTCATAAAATATTTAACGGTTTATAACGATGAACTCATTCAAATGTTATAACATAACAATTTAGTTTATTGAACAAGTGAAATGTAAGAAACCGTTCTGTAAATCCAATAAAAAGATGATGGGCTAATAAAGCCCATCGCCTTTCAAATATTACTCTTCGAAAAGAGCCTCAAATCGTTCTAAACCTCTTAGCATCTCAAAATCAGGCTCTTCAGCTAGTAGCTCTCTCATAGAACCACTTGTTTCAATCGAACGCTCTAAATCATCGATAGCTTGACCTTCTGCACCTAATCTAGCGTAAGCACAAGCGCGTTGGTACAGGGCATGAGCATTTTGATCATCTACCTCAAGTACGCGGTTGCACAGACTCATCGCCCAATGGTATTCCCGCATGTCCATTGCAGCATCCGCTTTGTGTGTCAACGCTTCCAAGTCACCCGGACGAACCTTCAAAATTTCATCATAAGTTTCAATTTTCTGTTCAGCAGTCTGGGCATTTTGCGCTCTCAGCCATAAATTGTGAATCTCATTGATGATCTCAATCTCTCGGTTGTTCTCCGATATGATTCTGGTCTTACGCTTAAGGTCCCTTTCAAGAAGGTTAAATTTCTTTTCATAATCTTGAGCAATCGAATTCAGCCGCTGGTCGGCCATTTCTTTGGTGGTATGTTTGAGCTCTTTAAGTGATTGCCACCCCACCAACGCAATGAGTGAAGCAACACCTGCAATAATGTAGAAGAAATAAGTCACGGTGACATTCGCATAGTTGAGCGACTTGTCGGCAACAGACAGTTCACGATCGGTCATCTGTATAGTTAGGCGTCTCTCAAGATCTTGTTGTTCCATTCGCAACTGCTTCAACTCATCTAGGATGTAGCGCTCCATCAGTGGTCGGTCTACATACTCTTTGTCTGAGTATTTAACTTCCTCGCTTGCAAGGCTCATGGTTGTTACCAGTGAGAACACTGCAATCAATAGAATTCGAAGCATTTATACTTTCCTTATATGTCTTATCTTTGTGTCACTGTATCTCGTTATGGCAATACAAGCTAGGGAGTCAGATGATTTGCTGTCTTGGCATTGGAATTAACACTCTAAAACATCATTGATAATTATAAAACATTTGAAGAAAAATCATTAATTTCTAACTAATAAAAATGCCCAGTATTACTGTTCTATATAATTAATTCGTGATGCAAATATACCGATGATTGATTTATAGCATCCCGTGGAATCTTATATTTATAATAATTAAACCGAGGTTAATTTGAGTAATACGCGATACGATTTAATGAGCCGTGTACTGCACTGAGTCATGGCTTTCGTCATCATCGATGCAACAACCGCAGGGTATGTGATGCACTATGTCACTAGCCATCCAGAACTGTTTTCTTTTCTGTCTGTGCTTAATATGTCATTGGCAACCATTGCAACACCGTTGCTCATTGCACTTTATATTTGGAGCCATTTTCGCTCATCACCGGAGATGCCACTCTCAATCCCAAAGCGACAGAAGTGCATTGCTAAGCTTGCACACTCTTTGATGTACCTAGTGATGTTCATGGTGTTCAGTACCGGTTATTTGATGCTAAAAGAACCTTATTCGTTATTTTGGCTGGCCACCGTCGATAATCTAATTACCGATCCTGCAATCAACGGCTTCTTTTTCTATTTACACCGTGCCAGCTGTATTGCCCTAGCCTGTTTAATTGTTCTTCATATTAGCGCAGCACTGAAGCACCACTTTGTCTCTAAGAACTATGTATTGAAGATGATGCTCTAGCTTTAAACCCTCTTTAAAGTTTAATTCTTAACGCTCGAGTTTCCTACACACAAAAAAAAGCCATAGCATGGTTGCTATGGCTTTCTTCTTTTAATTTGGTTACTTGCTGTGAGTATCTATCATCACTTGCCAATATTCACATTTGGCTAAGAACTCTTTTAAGTAAAGCTCTGGGTTAGCAAGCTTCTCGCCGCCTTTCACATCAGCGCCAGTCACTCGCCAAAAGCCACGAGTCACGAGATTTCTGTGGTAAATAAAGTCGTTAAGTTCGTTTGTTTTTAACGGAAGCTGTTCACCAAAGGTTTGTTCGTACAAGCTCAACGTAGCAGCTTGCTCACTTGGTTTCTCTCTTAGAAAGGTATCCAAATCCAGTGACTGCTGTGCTTCTTTCGGTAACGCTTTAGCCAATTTAGAGATAACACTGAACAGAGCCAACTCAACTTTTTGAGACGCTAATAACGATGCACCTAAAAGCGCATGTTCATTGGAAATGTGTTGCTCTGTTGATGAAACGGTTGCTGTTGTCACTGTGTTAACCTCAAATAATCATAACGGGTGTTACTGAACTGGATAGAGTCTTTTAATTAAGCTGAATCTTATTCTTGTCATTAAGAAGAATCTTGCAGCTAAGCAGAGTCTTTCAACTAAGCAGAATCTTTTAGTAGAACGCGATCAGCATCAATAATAGTGAAGCCTGATGCGTCTTCATTCTTTTCGACTTGTACTAAACCTTTAAAACCAATTTGCGACAATTTCTTCGCAAGCTGATCTGGTGCAGTTTCGAACACAACGTTCATAAAAGGTAAAGACTCCGCGTCAACAAAGCCATGCTCGTTAAACAACTCCATTGCATGAGATAAATAGTCTGAGTCGGTTAATTCAATAATTTCTACAACTTCTTCCAACAACATTTTCGATTCCATATTCGCCAGAAAGTGACTGACACAAGCAACATTCGTCTTGCTCGCATACATCCCGATGCCCAAAGACACCCCTTTAGTAGTAGGGAAATCATAACATATTAATAGTCGTAAAATATGTTTTATTTCCCCTAAGCTATTGGGGATATTAGAAAACTATAGAAACTAGTTAAGTATAGGTGAGGCAAATCTATCCTATTAAAGTGGTGATCAGACGTCGAGCTTTCAAGCGACTGTAGCTTAAGAGTCGTTCGTTGCTACGATTGATTCCTTCAATAAACCGGCATAAACACCATTTTGTATCACCAGCTGCTGGTGATTACCTTGCTCAACGACTTGACCCTTATCTAATACTAGAATCGTGTCAGAGTGACGAACGGTGCTCAGGCGGTGGGCAATCGCAATCACGGTTTTTTCCTTGAAAAGACGCTGCATCGCTTTTTGGATAAAGTCTTCAGTAATAGAATCTACCGAGCTGGTTGCTTCATCAAGCATCATCAGTTGTCCACCTTGGGCAACTGCTCTAGCAAACGAAATCAGTTGCGTTTGACCAACAGAAAGGTTGGAGCCATTCTTTTCCAAATGGAAGTCATAACCTTGAGGGAGTTGTTCAATAAACTTATCGGCATAAACATAGCGCGCAGCCTGTTCAACATCAGTTCTAGATAGGTGCGCTTTTCCCAGTGCAATATTGAATTGGATTGATTCTTCAAACAGGTGCACATCTTGCATCATCATTGAGAACAAATGAGCGGAGTCTTCGCTTGAGATCTGTGACAGCTCAATGCCATTCAACAAAATACTGCCTTGATAGTCTTGATAGGTTTTAGAGATCAAACGCAGAATCGTTGACTTCCCAGAGCCCGTCGAACCCACCAGCGCGATTTGGTGCCCTTTCTGCAACACAAAAGAGACATTCTTTAACACGTATGGAGAGTCGTCTTTGTAACGGAAACTCACGTTCTTAAACTCAAGACTCACAAACTGTTCGAGCTGTTTTTCAACCTTGTTAGATGGCAGCAGGTTGCGCCCTTCCTCTTCTGTCGGCTCAACAAACAACTCTTCAATATGGTCAAAAGCGGCAAATGAACTCTGAATCGAAGCTATTTGGGAGGTAAAGTCTCGAATAGGTACAAACACTTTCTCTAAGGTGTTGATGAAAGCAATCAGCACACCTAAAGTCAGAGCCCCTTCAATAACTTGCTCTGAGCCATACCAGATCATGATTGCGATAGTGACTGAAGTAATACCAGAAATAAACGAGAACAAAATCGCATCGTATTTATTAATCTTTTTCTGCGCTCTCAAGAATTCATCGGTATAGCCTTGATAGCGCTTTTCGACTTGCTCTTCCGCTCGGTACATCTGAACGGTTTTCATGCCAAACAAAACTTCTTGTAGAAAGCCAATACCGCGAGCCAATGTAGAACGGGTAACTTTATACAATGCTCGAAGTCGATTTCTCACATACACCGTTAAGTACATCACTGGCGGCATGATAACCAAAACTATCAATGTTAACTGCCAATCAATGAAAAACATCATCACCAACAAAGCAATGGTGTTGATACTATCTTTCACTAAACCGACAACTGATTGAACAAAAGTCTCGCCGATGGTTTCCAAGTCACTGGTTAACCTTGAAAGCGTGACACCAATCGGAGTGTTATCAAAATAGCTGCGTGGGAGTTTAAGCACGCGAGCAAACAATACTGAGCGCATGTCAGTTATCGTGTATTGCCCCGTTTTACGCAGGTTATATGAATAAGTGGTATCCACTACATAGCTAGCCACCAGCACAACAACGAGATAGAAGACATACTCGAGCAATCCATCCATATCCCCATGACTCAGTTGTACATCGATCACTTGAATGATCAGCCACGGGAACAACAAACTCGTGATGACAGAGAGAGGAAGCATTGCGATACCCAGAATCGCAGAACCTTTGTATTTCTTAGCAAACTTAAAAAAGTGCTTGAGGTACTTGAGATCAACACCTTTTAACATGCTGCTGCCTCCGTTTCATTCTGCTGTAGTTGCCATGTATCGTAATAGTAATCGCACGTTTTCAATAACGTGGCGTGGTCGCCCTTCGCGATCACTTTGCCTTCATTCAAGACGATGATTTCATCCATATATTCAAGGGCATTCACGCGGTGTGAAACCACAAGAACGGATTGATTTTCCAAACGCTTAAACAAGCCTTCTAAGATCCTACGTTCTGTTTCATAGTCGACAGCCGATAAAACGTTATCCATAATAATCAGGTCGGTTGGCTGCAATAAAGCACGAGCAATACTTAATCGCTGCTTCTGGCCACCAGACAACATGATCCCTTTTTCACCGACTAAGGTTTGATCGCCATGCTCAAAGCGAGTGACATCACTGGCTAACTGACTTAGCTCTAAAACCTCATTAACCTGACTCTTCGCTAATTCAGTATCTGAACTACCAAAACGAATATTGTCTTCAACAGTTGCGGAGAACAAATAAGGGTCTTGAGTCACAGTTTTCACGTAACGACGTAAGTCACTGCGTGAGAAGCTAGTGATATCTCTTTCGCCAAGGAAAATAGAACCTTGTGGTACATCCAAGTGGTGGTTCAAGCAGTTCACTAAGGTTGTTTTACCCGCTCCGATTCCGCCTAGCACACCTACTTTCTTACCTGCAGGAATGTCAAAGCTGATGTCATCGAGAATCAGACGTTCTTCACCTGAATAGCTGAAGTTGAGGTTGCGAATAGAGAACGTTTTTCCCTTCAGCGATTCAACGTCTAACTCAGTAAGCTTACCTTCATCAAGCTCTGGAACTTTGGCATTAAGAATGGTTTGTGCACTTTGAATGCCCACCATGCCACGTTGATAAATGGTCGCGATTCTGCCTAATTGCATCAATGGCATTGCCAACAAAACGGAGTAAGTCAGAAAGGCGGTAATCTCACCAAGGGTTAGCTCTTGTCTCATTAACATGTAGCCACCAAGCCCAAGAATGATGATTTTCATCAGGTCATTGGCGTAGTCGAGTACCGGCATAAAGAAGACTTGGATACGTGTAATTTTAAGGCGGCATTCAAGTAATAACTGATTAAGCTTTTCAGTTTCAGCTTTCACCCAAGGTGACATCTGCTGGCTCTTAATCAAGTCAATCCCAGATAGGTAACTCATTAGCTGAGCAGACAGGTTTTGCAGACGTTTCATGTGCTCTAAATGCAGTGCTTTCATGCGTTTAAAACCCACACGGAAAATCACAAAAGCGATTGAGATAGGAATAATCGAATAAAGCGTTAATTCTGGCGATATGCGCCACATGTAAAGAGGTGTCAGCGACAACGCCAGCAGCGCATTAAAGAACTGGAGGAAACCCACACCAAACAACAAGCGTATGCCACCAAGATCATTATTGATAATGGATATTAGCCGACCAGAAGCAAAACGCTCATGAAAACTATTCGGTAAACGATTTAACTTTTTGAGCAATGTACTTTTAAGTGCAGCCTCTGTAATTCGCCCTGGATTAAGCGCGTAAATACGAGACAGAATACGTACTACTACCATAGCGACCGACATGCCAACTACCATCCACACATAACTTTGAAGTTGTTGATGGCCACTGGGAGAAGCATCATCAATCAAATCTATGGCGAGTTGAATATAGCGAGGGATCTCAACTTGCAACCAGTTGACGAGAAAAATGAACACAATCGCCAAAAAGTAAGAGGTGCGATTCATGCGCAGGTAATGGGCAATAAACTGTCTTTTATTCATAGTATTCTTTGTTTAGGGCAGGCTCACAGCGAGATTTAGCGATTTAGCGATTTAACCGAGCAGTTTAGCTAAATAGGGTCATCGCTGAGGTAAAGGTACATCAAAAACACATAGTTGACAATATCAACCATATTTAATAATTAGTTTTCGCTATTACATTTTAGCATCGCTAGAAACAAGTTTGCCGCCAAAAGTGGCGGCAAGTAAAAAGCTTAACAGGCTTGTATTGATAAAGGCTAAAGCATCTCTTTGGCAATCAAATGCAGCAGAAACGTTTCCCGCTCAATGCTCATGCCCTTTTTAGGGCTCTCAGCCATGGTCTTCTCGTTATGAGCAATTGCGTCATGAATGTTAATCCAAACCGGTTTCATCCCGTTTTTCACTTCATAATCTTCGTAAGCCGTTTCACCAAGCTCACTATCGATCTTGCATGAGTAGCAGTAAGAAATCATGTGCACTATGTCCGCATCATCTTTGTACCAAGGACGAAATTCTTCAAAAATGCCGAACGGCTTGATGCTATGGATATTCTTAGCGCCAGTCTCTTCTTCCAATTCACGAACCATACCAGCAATGACATCTTCACCTTCGTCCAAGCCACCACCAGGGATGGTGTAGTCGTGATAACGCTCTGTATAAAGCATCAGAATGTCTTCGCCATCTAACACAATGGCACGGGCAGCGTTGCGCTTATAGACCGTTTTATTGTCTAGATGATCGATATCAGGATGGATGGTTGTTTTTAGGTGTCTCATGATTCTGACTGCTTTACTGAATTTGGCGGCATCATATCATAATCATCAATAGATTCGAGGCTCACATCCCCACACAAGTACACCTGCTTTCTCCATGTTGCCTTGGTGAGTTCATGGCTCTCGATTCGCAATAACCAGCGCACACCACTAACCAGCCGAAAGTAGCTCAATAGTCACTTCACTCAAGTTAGCTTGATCAAGCACTCAAAAAGTTATTAAACATAAAGAAATATCAACCTATTTCAATATCTTGACCAAATTAGGACAACCTTTTCTGAAATCTAAAATATACTCATTTCATAGAGCTTCTAAACTGGTTCTGTAGAACTTAACGTATTCACTTTTAGATTTATCACGTAGGAGATGAACATGAAGAAAATTGGTTTGATGGCTGTATTTGCCGTTGTATTGGGCGGTTGTGCGAACGATTATGCAGAATATAGCGAAGGCCAACGTGTATCAGTGGCTAACCCTGCTGCGGTTTACTGTGTTCAACAGAATGGTGAGTTAGATACTGTCACTGAAAACGATCAACGTACAACTTACTGTGTATTCGAAGACGGTGAACGCATTGAGCAGTGGGAATACTACCGCAACCACCACGAGCAAGATTCAGAAACCCAAAGTTAATCACTGTAATACAACACATGAGCCTTTTGGCCAATGTGACGGGCGGTGATTACGTTCGCGTGATTAAAAAATCGCAGAAGAAGGCACAAAGCTTCGAGCTTACTGTCTGATTGCCTTTGCGAGTTTAAAGGCCGTTATTGGCATCACGAGAAAGAAATAATCACCTATCGCCACCAGCGATGTGTGAGATCCGATTCCGGATCTAAATAACGGTTCAATAAAGTCAGGTTAGTATCTAGCAGTGCTAGATATTCCCTGACTTTTTTTATGTCAGTATCGACAGGAGTTTGCTGGATACAGCGCTCCAATATTGGGAGTAAACTGTCCACAATTTCAAAGTGAGATGAACGCCCAACGAGTTCCTTTGCGGCTATCAGTGCTTCCAAGGACAACCTTTCAGGCTCACGCCTTACGGACTCCAAGTCTCTCTCAAATGCGCCCGCAGAGACACCTTCAAGATAGACTCGGTAGGTCGTCAGTACATCCATCAATAGAAACAATTGCCCTTGAGTACTTTGATGAGGATATGGCACCGCAACATGAGCCTCTAGCTGACGATCTATTTGCAGCTCTACCCCAAGTGCAGAACACTTCTCGACTAGAACCTTAAGCAAACCTTGCTCGTCCATCAACATCTGGATGTCAAAAATACGTTGCAAGTGATAGTCGTTAGAAATGAATGTTACCCGTACACTCTGCCCACGAGTAAACAATCCACTGTCAATCATTTCTGAAGCTAGGTTTTGAATATTCTCTACTGTATTTGTCGAAAGCTGTTCTAGTAAAACTGCACTCAGCATAAACGGAACTTCACATTGACTTTCCAGATTTCGAAAATACGCGTGCATTGCATCAGCTTCGGAGATTGTCTGGCCCTTTGTCACTCCACCACAAAATGCAACCGCAGTTTGCTGATTCGACTCTTCTACCAAAAGCTCAGCAAGATATTCAACCAGAGCATCAACTCGACTGATTCCTTCATCAGTCAATTTATTCTCATTAAGTCGCTTACCCAGCACAATAAGGAGGTAATTAACGCTCATTTTATGTTCAAGTCTCGTTTTTATGATTAGATGGAGTGAATTATGTATACAATACTTATTAACAAAAGTATTTTGAAATCCTTATGGGTAGTTCGCAATCATGCTCACGATTGCAAGCATCATCATAAGTGCGCAAGAGTTAACGTGCAGCTATAAAACAAAATAGCACGATCTTGGGTTTCATCGCTCTACGCTTGTTAACACGAGCTTCAATAAAAGAGACGTTTCAAGCAAAGAACCAGTTTAATCGAAGAACTGTTTCACCCAGAGAACACGTTCACTGAAAAAAGTGAAACGAACAAAATACAAATTTTACACAGAGTTCGTTCATCGAACCGTCTTCACAGGAAGTTACTATGCTGTCTATTTTTGACATTTACAAAATCGGGGTCGGGCCTTCCAGCTCCCACACCAATGGACCAATGATCGCTGGGTTCAATTTTACCCAAAAGATTGAACCTGTACTTGGTCAAGTTACCCGTATTCAAATTGACCTATACGGCTCACTATCACTAACAGGCATCGGTCACCATACCGATCGTGCAACCCTGTTAGGTTTACTTGGTAATCGCCCTGACACCATCAAAATAACCAGCGCTAATTTAGCTATGCGTAAAGCAATTGAAGATAAATCTTTGATGGTTAGCGGTAGCCACGAAATTCATTTCGATGCAGAAAGCGATTTACTCTTCCACAAAACCAATCTTCCACTTCATGAAAATGGCATGACTATCTCTGCGTTTGACGCAAGCGGCAGTCTTCTGGAGATGGAAACATACTACTCCATTGGTGGTGGTTTCATTGCGACCGCTGATGAACTGCAACACGGAAAGCAAGAGTCGAAAACACAAGTAGAGTTCCCTTTTTCTTCTGCCGATCAGCTTCTTGAACTGTCTGACCAGAATGGACTTAGCCTCGGTGGCCTAGTCCTGAGAAATGAAATTTCTTTCCAAGGTATGGATGTGATTGATCAGAAGGCGGACCAAATTTGGAAGGTGATGTCACTGTGCATGCAACGTGGTTTTGATACAGAAGGGATACTTGATGGCGGTTTGGATGTGACGCGCCGAGCCCCTGCTCTTTTGAAAAAGCTTGAGGCGAATGCTTCGATTGAAAACGATCCAATGGAGATCATGGATTGGATCAACCTTTTTGCGTTTGCTGTGAGTGAAGAGAATGCAGCGGGTGGGCAAGTTGTGACATCCCCTACCAATGGCGCAGCTGGGGTAATCCCAGCAGTATTGATGTATTACCACCGCTTCATTAAAGAGCTAGACACTAAACAACTCAAAGATTTCTTGGCAGTATCTGGCGCAATTGGCATCTTGTACAAAACCAATGCTTCAATTTCTGGAGCTGAAGTCGGTTGTCAAGGCGAAGTCGGCGTATCTTCATCAATGGCGGCTGCAGGTTTGACAGCTTTACGCGGCGGCAGTAACGAACAGATCTGTATTGCGGCAGAAATCGCGATGGAGCACTCACTGGGCATGACATGTGACCCTATCGGCGGGCTTGTTCAAGTACCGTGTATTGAACGTAATGCTATGGGTGCAATGAAAGCCATCAACGCTTCACGTATGGCATTGAAACGCACCAGCAAGTGTCTCATCTCGTTAGACAAGGTCATCGCAACCATGTACCAAACAGGTAAAGACATGAACAAGAAATACCGTGAGACATCTTTAGGCGGCTTAGCGGTGATCCACATGGCGCCACCTTGTGAATAGTTAATTTACGGTGAGCGATAGAATAGGGTGAATAGTGGATGTAATAAACTGTTTAATACACTACAACGATTCGTCTAGATAACCTCTCACCCAGGCCGTATTATTATATAACTTAGTTATCAATACCCCGACAAAGCCAGCCGACAAGCTGGCTTTTTTAATGGCTAGAGCCCAACGGCGAATTGAAATGGATAAGTACCTAGCAACCGTTACAAGACAGTCAACGTTAATTTTCCCTTTAATAGCTGGTTATTTAACCACGAACACAAATGGCTAAACTTCACGCAACCATGCATCCACTAGCAAAATCTAATATTGCACATTTCATTCATGAAAAATATCAATGGTCTCATGAGAAAAGATATATCGAGTAAAGTTCTGTTTGGGATGCACGTTTCATTTTATGTATCGCTACTAATGATATTATAATTGGGTAATTAAACTACATATCAACACAAATGTGAGAATAAAATAATGTGGAATAGATTAAACAAATCAATGATGTTCTGCCAGATGATGTTTGGACTTTCGTTCTATGGCGTCATGGTGATCTTGACTCGTTTCTTCCTTGAAGATCTTAACTACAATGAAGCCGACACCATGATGGTTGTAGGTGCTTTCTCTGCAATTGGTCCACTATTTGCGATTGCAGGTGGCTTTATTGCTGATAAGTTTTTAGGCGCATACCGATCTTTAACCATTGCCTTTCTTGGATTCGCAAGTGGTTATGCTCTACTGGTACTCGGTGCTGCAGCGACTAATGTGCCGATGGCATTATGTGGTATTGCTTTAGCGAGTTATGCGCGTGGTTTGATGTCCCCTTCTTACCCAAGTCTTTACAAACGCACGTTCAAAACTCAAGAAGATTTCGAAAACTGCTACCCAATCAACTACTCAGTCAACAATATAGGTGCTCTGTTAGGTCAATATCTGTTCCCAATGCTAGTTCTTATTGTTGGTTTCAACGGTGGCTTCCTTCTTTCAGCTATTTTAGCGGGTGCCGCGCTTCTGATGATGATCTTTGTTCGCAAAGGCCTTGTTGAAGCCAGTGCTGAAATCGATCAAACCCCTGTAAGCACTAAAAACTGGGCTGCGTTCCTTGGTCTCTCTGCCGCTATGATTGGCTTGGTATTCTTCATGTTCTCTAACATGGATATTGGCCAAAACATCGTCTACGCAATTGGCGGTGCAGCGATCATCTACTTTGTCTCTTTGATGATAAAATCGAAGAAGTCAGATATGCTGAAAATGGGCACCATTTTAATCATCACATTCTTGACGACATGTTTCTTCGTATACTACGGACAAATGATGACTTCGATGACAATGGTAGCGATCAACACTATGCGTGGCGATCTATTCGGCTTCATCCCTGTTGCTCCAGAAGCTTCAATGGCAATGAACCCACTGTGGTGTATGGTTGCCGGCCCTATCATTACGGGCATCTTCTCTAAACTAGAAAAGAAAAACATTCACTTCTCTACTGCAACCAAAGTAGGTTTCTCTTTCATTCTGACGGCAATCGCTTTTGGTATCTTAACAATGGCAGTAACGACCGTTGGTGACGATATTCTGATTCGCCCTGAAGTATTCCTAGCTATCCATTTCTTCCTAGCATTTGGTGAAGTTATTGTTGGTTCTATGGTTGTAGCCTTCATCCTGTCTGTTGCACCTAAGCACATCGAGAACTTCTCAGTAAGCTTGTTCTCTGTTGCAATTGCACTATCAGGTATTGTTGGTGCGGTATTCTCGACCTCTATCGCTCTAGAGAAAGGTCAACAAATCACGCAAGAGATCGTACAAACGGTTTACGGCGATTACTTCCAAATGCTAACTGTTTTAGCGGTAGTGATGGTGGGCATCGCAATGGCTGCATCGTTCATTATTCGTAAGATGCTAGAAGCCGCGAAAACGGCTGAAGAAACGATTGAACTAGAGCAAGCAAACAGCTAGTTCCGCTCGCTTCAACCCTCTCTAATACATCAAGCCCTTTAGTTTTCCTAAAGGGCTTTTTTGTTGAGATTGTTACTAATATAAACGAGAGCATTCAAGTCATGTGACATCTGTGTAAATAAAGGTAAATGATAACCATTAGTATTGAGTATACTCTGAATCAGGATTATGATGTAGAAATCAAAATCTAAGAGAGCCTTATATGAGCAAGCCTAGCCCCATCACATTAACCGTTACTCAAACCTCAACAATTACACCGAATATGCAGCGTATAACGCTTAGTGGTGAGGGATTAAGTAAGTACCCAACAGAGTGTGCCGGTGGCTACATCAAGCTTTTGTTCTCGCCACTAGGCACGACTGACTTAAGCCAACTGAATGACGGTGAGCGCCCAACCATGCGCACTTACACCATTCGTCAATACAACCCTACAGAGAAGTTTATTGAGGTTGATTTCGTACGCCACATCACCACAGATCTGCAATGTGGCTTTGCCGCAAGATGGGCAATGAACGCAGAAGTAGGTGACACGGTTTCAGTGGCAGGCCCTGGATTAATTCAAGGGCTGAATCTAGAATCGGATTGGTTCTTCTTGGTAGCAGATATGACGTCGCTACCTGCGCTCTCTGCAAAAGTAAAAACGCTTCCGGAAACAGCAACTGGTCACGCTGTCATTCAAATCAATTCTGCAGCAGATAAGCAAGTACTTGAAACCCCTCGAGGCATCAATGTAACCTGGTTGATTGAAGATGAAACCTCAGAGTCACTTTCACAAACCGTGCGTAACACAGAATGGTTAGATGGTCAGGTTTCAGTATGGACAGCGTGTGAATTTGAAAGCATGCGCGAGCTAAGGCAGTACTTCCGCAACGAAAAAGAAGTCGCGAAAGAAAACATCTACATCAGCAGTTACTGGAAACGTGGCGTCACTGAAGATGGTCACAAAGTATTGAAGCAACAAGATGCTCAATCTTTAGCGGGTTGAGCCTGTTACTACATACACTTTTTGCTAGATAAATAGAAAACGCCCTTAGGAAATTCATATCGTTAAGGGCGTTTTAGTTTGAATCCGATGAAGATGAAGATCAAAGCCGAAGTGTAAAATTAAATACTCTCCCCCACTTCAATCTCATAACCGAGGTCCAACTTCGCTATCCATTCTTTATTACCTTGTAGACGCGCTACTACTTGCTCTGCAGCGACTTTACCAATCTGCTCCCTAGGTGTTACGACAGTCGCTAAACGAGGCGTCATCGCCACCGTAATGTCATGTCCGTGGAAACCTGCAATCGCCATCTGATCAGGTACTTGAATACCACGACGTACACATTCGTAAAAGGCGCCAATCGCTAAATCATCGTTAGTACAAAAGATACCATTCACTTCTGGGTGCTTTTCTAATAGTTCACCAATCAGCTTTGCGCCTAAAGTAAACGAGGACGCGTCTTCCGTTTGCAGCGTTACTGGCGTTTTATCGGCTTCTTGCATCGCATGCTCATAGCCTGCCATTTTCAATCGAGTACGTTCATCCATTCGAGCAGCCAAATAAGCTATATTGGTACGCCCTCGTTCGAGCATGGTTTTGGTCATCGCTCTAGCCGCTTCGAAGTTATCAAAGCCAACCGCTTGTTCAATTCTTGGCGACACTGAATCCATAATTTCAATCACAGGGATAGAAACAGTCTGCAGCATTTTACGCGCTCTATCGGTGTGCACGTTTTCTGAAAGGATAATCGCATCAACGTTGTAAGAAAGCAGTGAAGCAATGCTCTGCTCTTCGAGTTCAGCGCTATAGCCATAGTGAGCAATCATGGTTTGGTAGCCTGCAGGTGCGGTAACTTGCTCAATACCACGAATAACCTCAGCAAAAACTTGGTTGGTTAACGAGGGAACTAGCACACCAATCGCATTGCTTTTAGCGTTGGAGAGAATATCTGGCGCACGATTAGGGATATAACCTAGCTCGTCTACTGCATAGCTGATCTTATCTCGCAGCGCTTCTGATACTTGAGAAGAGTCTCGCAGGCAGCGACTGACGGTCATTTTAGTGACACCAACGAGGTTGGCAACATCTTGTAATGTAGGACGTTTTTTCTTATTCGACATAATTAGTAATTATTATTTTTGAGTTATGTTACTGGTAACAGTGTATCCGACTGACGTGGAATTTGAAGCCTAATTTAGTAAAATATTGATACAGCCTCATAATTACAAACGCCCTCTTGTTGAGGGCGTTATTGATTGTTTAAACGTTCACTTTGACTTCAGTTCTTGGAGACTGACTCCAAGTGACATGGAATTTTTCAGCTTCATCTCTATCGACTCGCGAATAAGTATGAGAGCCAAAATAGTCACGTTGCGCTTGCAAAAGATTTGCAGGCAACACCTCACAACGTAATGAATCGAAGTAACTCAGAGCAGAGCAGATCCCCGGCATCGGCACACCGTACAGAGCTGAGTTCGCTACCGCGATGCGCCAAGCAAGCTCGCGCTCTTCCACTTGTTTGATGAAAGCCTCATCAAACAATAGATTCGCTAGCTCAGCATTTTGTTGGTAAGCCGATGTGATGCTTTGCAGGAAAGCGGCACGAATAATACAACCCGCTCGCCAAATCTTAGCAATTTGAGTGAAATCGAGATTCCATCCCTCTTTGTCTGACGCTGTTTTCAGTAAATCAAAACCTTGCGCATAAACAGACAGTTTGGCGCAATACAAAGCATCATGAAGTTCAGAGACAACCTCTGTTTTATCCAACTGACTCGCATCCGCAATATTACCTTTCAAGAGTTTGCTTCCCTGCACTCGTTGCGACTTTTGACCGCTCATTGCACGCGCATAAACCGCCTGTGCAATCGTTGGAGTCGGACACCCTTCTTGAAGGCTGTTAACTGCTGTCCACAATCCCGTGCCTTTCTGTCCCGCTTTATCAAGCACAACATCAACAAATGGCTTACCCGTTACAACATCTTCTTGTTGAAGGATGTCGGCACTAATCTCCATCAGATAGCTGTTCAGCACACCGTTGTTCCATTGCTCAAAGACTTGTCCAATCTCTTGAGCTGGCATATCAAGCACACCACGCATGAACTGGTACACTTCGCAAATAAGCTGCATATCGGCATATTCAATACCGTTGTGTACCATTTTTACATAGTGCCCAGTGCCAGAAGGACCAACATACGCCGCGCACGCTTCACCCGCTTTAAACTGAGCAACCGGTAGCCCATTAGCATCCACTTTTGCAGCAATCGCTTCCCACATCGGTTTCACATATTGCCAAGCCGATTGGTCGCCACTCGCCATTAGCGCAGGGCCAACACGAGCGCCTTCTTCACCACCAGAAACGGCGGTGCTAAAGAAACGAAGCTTGCCTTTGTAGTTCACTTCGCGTGCTTCGGTATCTGTCCAAAGGCTGTTACCCGTATCGATAACAATGTCGTCATTTTCTAGGCCAGCATCAAGCAAGCTATTCAAGACGATATCGACAGGGTTTCCAGCAGGAACCGACAACGCAATAACACGCGGTTTTGCTAAGCCCTGCAGCACATGTTCAAGGCTAGTGCCTTTTGTGAACCGCCCTTTACCTTCAAACGTCTCATTGAGTTGCTTAGCTTCCACACAAGCGCGATCAATGTTGTCGATGTTTAGATCGAAGCCCGCAACATTAAAGCCGTTATCCAATAGGTTGAGCGCAAGGCTTTTGCCCATCACTCCTAAACCAATCATCGCGATGTCATTTTTTATCTGAGTCATGGTTTAGCCTATCTGCTTAATTTGTTTGAGTGCACTTTCTACGACTTGCTCAACATCTTGCGATATATCGACAAATAACGCTTCATCTAGTTCAGGTTCAACCAAGGTTGCGAATTGGCTTTTCAACATTTCTTGACCATTAAAGTAATGGTTTTCACGAGCTTTATGGCGATTCCAAATCGTATCGAAACTGCCTTGAAGATACACAATCACTAAATCTTCATTGTTCTCTCGCAGAATTTCGCGGTATTGAGGTTTCAGTGCAGAGCATGCAATCACAGCACTCGGTTGTTCGATATATTGCTTATTCAGTGTTTCTAGCCATCCTTGACGATCTTCGTCTGTCAGTGGAATACCTTGACGCATCTTTTCTACATTGCTTTGGGGATGGAAGTCATCCCCATCAAAAAACTGAAGCGTTAATGCTTCTGCGATACGGCTACCAATCAGGCTCTTTCCGCATCCAGATACGCCCATCACGAGTATTTTTTTGCTTTTCATAAGGCAAGCCTTCCCTAGGCCCCAACCAAAACAGGGGCTGACAATCGAATCTAATAGTTAAACTTGTGTTGCCGTTGATAGGTTCCTGAACATTAAACTCGCTCAGGAACCTTCGCTGTTATTGCCACCAAAGCGCGAGCTGAGGGAAGATAATAACCAGTGCCAGAACCAATACTTGAAGTGCAATGAACGGCAGTAGTGAAGAGAAAATCTCACCTAAGCTGATGTCTTTTGGTGCTACTGATTTCAAGTAGAATGCCGCAGGACCAAACGGCGGTGACAAGAACGACACCTGCATGTTTAGACAGAACACAACGCCGAACCATACTGGGTCAAAACCAAGGCCAGTGATTATTGGAACGAAGATTGGCATAGTCAGTAGTGCCACACCTACCCAGTCAAGGAACATACCTAGTACCAGCAAGATAGCCATCATGATTAGCAATGTTACTGTCGCGTTGCCGCCACTGAGTGCAAGGATGGTTTCTTCAACAAAATCAATACCACCCATCAGGTTGTAGATACCAACCAATGCACTTGCACCGATACCAATCCACATAATCATGCCGCAGGTACGCATAGTTGCGATGGCACTCTCTTTCAACATACTGAAGTTCAGTTCACCACGGATCAGCGCACTGATCATGATGCCGACTACACCCAATGCAGACGCTTCTGTTACTGAAGCGATGCCTGTGTAGATACTGCCCAAAACCGTTGCGACAGAAAGCAGTGGGAAGAACAGAGCTTTGAAGTAGCTTGGCTGATTGGCGATGTCTTCTTCTGTCTCATCATCGCTTGGAATTGGCGCAAGAGAAGGATTCAGCTTACAGCGAATCAATACATAACCGATGTAACAGCCCGCAAGGATAAACGCTGGTAAGAAAGACGCTTTAAACAGGTCGCCAATCGATACGCTGGCTGTCATACCGTAGATGATCAATACGATACTTGGCGGAAGCATAGTTCCAAGTGCGCCACCCGCACAGGTTGTACCGATAGCAAGCTTACGGTCGTAACCTAAACGAAGCATTTGTGGCAGTGCGAGAATACCCAGTAGTACCGTTTCACCACCTATAACGCCCGACATCGAAGCCAATAGAACCGCGACTAATAAGGTTTGTACTGCCACACCACCACGAACTTTACGACCGACAGATTTCATTGCATCAAACAGATCTCGTGCGATGCCCGAGCGGTCTAACAAAGCGGCCATCAATACGAACATTGGAACCGCGAGGAAAACATAACCAGAAGCAAAGCTGTAGGTACGGCTCGCAATCAAAGGTAAAGCATCAGGACCGAACCAACATAGAGTGAAGAAAATCGCGACAAAGCCTGTTACGAAGGCCAGCTGCATACCAGTCAGTAGCAAGCCAATCATCATAACCAACATGAGCAAACTGCCCCATGCGATACCAATAGAAGATAAATCAAACATCGTCATTCTTCCTTAGACCCATCAACTCTTGGATTAGGTGCAATACAAACTGGACAACAAGAACACACAAAACGACAAAGATCAGGCCTTTCAACAATGCAGGATAAGGCGCGTTTAACACTGAACCAGATGTCTCAAGACGGAATTCACCCCAAGGTGCAAACCACGCTTCTTCCGCAGTGAAGTAAGCGGCGTAAGCGAGCATGCCTGCAAAGGCCAAACCAACAATGTGGTGAACAAGATTAAGATATTTACGTGCTTGGTTAGACACTGAATCGTAGATAAGAACCACACGCACGTGTTTATTCGCAGCAAACGCGTAGATACCACCAATAATGAATAAAGAACCACCGATGAAAGAAGCTGTTTCATGTACCCATGTGGTCGGGGCATCGAATGCGTAACGCATCACAACTTCATAAAATGAAATCAATACAGTAAAGATAAAAAACCAGCTCACGAGATTACTGAACTTTATAACAAAACGATCGAGCGCATTTCTTGGTTGCTCGTCGTTTTCAGCTGGGGAATGGGGAGTTTTGTCTGTCATGGGGCAAATTTCCTGGGAAATAACGGGAGAGCAACGCCCTCCCCCTTCAATAAGCTAAGTTTAAATTACAGCAAGCCGTTTTCTTCTAGGAACGTAGTTACTGAAGTGTAAACTTTTTGTGCGTTGTCAGAACGCTCTGCAAATACTTTCCATTGGCCTTTTGCGATTTCACGGAACTTTTTACGCTCTTCTTGAGACCAGTCGTGGATAGTGATTTCTGGGTTCGCTTGAGCTTCTTTCAGCGCAGCTTGGTCAGCCATTTTCAGCTGAGTTGTCATGTCGTAAGAGAAGTCACGAACGGATGTTTGCAGAATCGTTTGTAGGTCAGCAGGCATCTTGTCCCATTTCTTCTGAGAAACAGAGATATCGATAAGCGGCAGTGAGTGAAAGCCCGGTTGAACTGGGTGTGTTGCAATGTCGTTCATACCCGCTTTTTGGTTGGTAGAGAATACCGTGTAGTCCGCGGCATCAATTACTCCTTTGCTCAGGCCAGTAAATACTTCAGAACCCGGCAGGTTTACTGGAGTCGCACCCGCGGCTGCAAACACTTGTTGTACTAGGCCTTCAGGTGCACGTAATTTAAGACCTTTAAGATCCGCGACACCATCAATTGGTTTTTTGGAGATGAAAGACTCAACACCCGTTGTAGATGCTCCGACGAACTGAACCCCGTAAGGCTTGTACAGTTCAGTCATTAGCTCGTTACCGCCGCCGTAGTTCATGTACTGAAGCAGTTGCGTTGTGTCCGACCATGCACCAACCATGTTACCAATTAGGCCGAATGCTGGATCTTTACCAGAGAAGTAACCTGTTGCTGTGATGTGACCATCTAGGATGCCCATTTTGATCGCGCCTAGCGTTTCTGTGTGCTTAACCACAGCGCCTACAGGCAGAAGATCGATATCAATACGTCCGTTAGACATCGTCTCTACGCGCTCAGCCCACTTCTGCTGAACTTTGAAGTTCAAGTCACCAGAAGGATCTGAAGATTGAATTTTAAGTTTAAAGTCTGCAGCCATTGCTGAAGTAGCAAATAGACCAGTGAGGGAGGCAGCAATCAGCGTTTTAGTCAGAGCTTTCATTTGGGTATCCTTATGAGTTTCACAGAGTCCGGTTTGTAATTATATGTTACCGGTAACGTTGAGGTGGATGTTACCGGTAACTTTACAGCCTTGTCTATGAGAAGGATCACATCTTTAACATTAGTAAAACGTTTGCTATCAATAAGAAAAATGCGACTGAAAAGTCACATTATAGGTTGGAGGTAGGATTTAATTTCTTTTTAAGTCAGTGAGATAACTAAACCTGCAATGATAAAAACGACGCCTACACCGCGTGTAACGTGCCACTTTTCCTTTAAAAAGTAGATCCCCATCACTACGCCGAAGATGATGCTTACTTGCCTAAGTGCCACAACCAAGCTGACGTTCTCAGTCATGGTCATCGCAAACAACACCAAACCATAAGTCGAAGCCATCATGATGCCGGCCACTGTGGCTTTCTTTCGCAGTATCCAAGCATTAGTAAACTCGATTCTTTGGTTGGTTACGAATAACCAAACACTCAGCGGAATCACAATCGCCCAAAACTGAATGCCTAGGTAGAAAATCGCAGTGTGTTTGTTAGTAACGGTGGGTGTGCTTAGAGGCTCTAATAATAGAAGCGCCTCTTTATCAATGATGGAATAGCCCGTGGTACCAATAGCGGCAATTAACGCCCACAACACGCCGAGGTTGAGATACGCTTTTAACCTAAGATCTGAAAACTGCTTAAGTGGTACAAACAAGCAGCCTAAGGTTATTAAAGTGAACCCAATCCATTGATTCGCCGACAATTCATAGCCGATCAACACCGTGCCTAAACCTACCATCAACACAGGCAGTGCTCGTGCCATTGGGTAAATCACACCGATATCAGCCTGTTTATAGGCCGCGCCTAACCCAATCAAATAGATGATTTGACAGATCCCACTCAAGAAAACCAGTTGCCAGAATGGAAGTGAGATATTTGATAGCCCTACACTGTGAACATACCAAATCAAATATGGCGTCAATATCGCTGCGGCGGCAAAGCCAGAGGCTAAGAAGAATGACGAACCCGATCCTTGATTAGATTTACCTAGAACGTTCCAACCCGCATGAAGCAAAGCCGAAATGATCACGATGACAATGGCAGAGAATTCCATTTCATTCCTAAATTATTGATGAATAAGCGCAACGGCTGACAACGGATGATAAAAAAGGCCTCCGAGTAAGAGACCTTTGATCGTTTCAATTAGGCGATCGTGCATAATTGCAGATATGCCAGCATTCTAACGTATAAACTAGCGCTCTAGCTGTGCTATCGACTCAATGCTGATCGCGTCATGACGCCAATATTCAATATCGCAGTCAATCAAATCACCGTCTTGGTTGTAGTTAACACGCTCAACCACCATCGCTGGAGACCCAGAAGTCGCACGCAGAGCTTGCGCGGTTTCGCCAAGCAAAGACGTTGTGCTCACTCGGTAACGGATCTTCTGATATACCACACCAAAGTGCTCACGGTAGATGTCAGTCAACGATTTAGACAAGTCATAATCCAGCAAGTTAGGGAACAACTCTGGTCGAATGTAGTTGGTCACATACACAACGGGCCTGTCTTCAAGATAACGAACTCTGTCTACTCGATAAACATCCGAAAAAGGTTGCAGCTCAAGAAGCCTAGTTGCTTCCTTGGTTGCTAACATGCCTTTCGCTGCCACTAATTCTGTTTTCGGCTTACGATTCTGCGACAAAGCCATATTAGTGAAGTTCAGTGTTTGTGTTGGGTCGTAACGCAGTGGAGCTGGCGATATAAACCAACCACGGCGGTCTTCTCGATAAATACGCCCCTCAGCTTCAAGTGAAGACAGCGCTTCACGTAACGTAACACGTGTGGTATCGAACGATTCAGCCAGTTTACGCTCAGCAGGCAGTTTCTGTCGCGGCGTTAACATCCCCGACTCTATCTGCTCTACGATGACATCTTTGATTTTTACGTACTGCACTTCATTTCCTTTTATTCTTGTTCTTGTCGTCAGCCACTCCTTGGCCAACTGCAATATAAAATGGTTTGCTAGCGTTTACGCCAAGCTTGGGTGCGCTTCTCGAATAACTTGTTGATTAGCATATGAATCAACTTCGCACTCGCTGCCGATATCATGATCATGACTGCCATAGCCGCTGCTGCACCGGTTTGTCCCGCATCGTCCATATTCAGAACTGAAACTGACGCAGGTATCGTATCGGTAGAATACAAGAATACTACCGCAGATGTTGTGGTAAGTGCATTAATAAACAGGTATGTCGCAATATCTAAAATCGCAGGCAGACAAACAGGCACCGTCACCTTAAAGAACAACTTGTATTGCGGTAGGTTAACTGAGGCCGCGGTTGCTTCAATCTCCTCAGGCAGCTGTTTTAATGCGGTTAATGCCGTCATGTGCCCCACCGTGTAATAGTGAACCACGGTGTTGATCACCAAGAACGCCATCGTGCCATACAAGAAGTTGAGTGGGTTGCTCAAATCATTGAAGTAGAAGATATAACCCAAACCCAGAACCATACCCGGAACGGCCATCGGCACCACACTGAGCATCTGCATTGCTTGACGAACAAGGCCGAATGCGCGGCCTTTCTCAATGCAGTATGCCCCTAGGAAAATCAGAACCGTACCGATAATAGCAGTCCAAGCGCCGAGGGTTAATGAATTGAAAAATGGCGTCCAACCATAAGTACTCATCTCTGCGAAGTTATAATTATTTAGCGTTAGCGTTTTATTCCAAGGCCAGAAGGTGACCATAGATCCGTATATCGCCATGCCCAACACGATAACCACGGCAGCAGAGATGATGGTGCAATAGAGGAAACATAAGCCATCACGTAGAGAGCTAGGTTCAGGTTGGTACGCAACAGAACGAGTATCAAACAAGCTCTTTTGTTTCTTTTGAACCCAGCGATCAACGGAAAACGCAAGCAACGCAGGCAATAGCAGCAAGATACTGGTTACCGCTCCCATAGAGAAGTTCTGTTGACCAACCACCTGCTTAAAGATGTCAGTCGATAGAACGTTATAACTGCCACCAATCACCTTTGGCACACCAAAGTCACAAACCACCAGCGTAAATACAACAATCAGAGTGCTGATCAAACCATACTTTGCCGCCGGTAGCGTCACCATGAAAAAGGTTTTTAATGATGAAGTATTGAGTGCTCGAGCCGCCTCATACAGACGAGCATCAGAGGTTCTCAATGAAGTAGTTAAAATCATTAGGGCGTGTGGAAACGTCCAGAATATTAAGCCCAGCGAGATACCAATCAAGCCGTACACCGAGTTCCCCCCTAAGACTTCTTTAGCGATACCTTGGTTGCCAAATAAGAAGATCAAACTGATCGCAGGAAGCAACGACGGAGCTAGAATCGGCGCTGATCCCAACACCTGAAAAAGCCCCTTAAAAGGCATACATGAACGAGTCAATGCATAGGCATAACCAAACGCTAATACACCCACAACAACCGTTACTAGCAGACCCAAAGTAAAAGTGTTCCCTACAGATTGCCAAAGGCTTTGAGAAGCAAAATACGTTGCGAAATTTTGTAATCCTACAAAATCACCGTCTGCGTTCTGAACACTCTTTTTCAACATTGCCCACAGTGGCATCAGAATAAATAGCGTCATGACCACAGACAAAAAAGCTAGAAGCCCGAATAGGATTACGTTGTCTTTACTTAACCGAGCAAGGAAAGGCGTTACTCGTCGTTGAATTAGCAGCTTAGATTGCATCATTTGAGTCGATTCCATGATAGTTACGCCGCCTCGTCTTTCATCACTTGCAGGCTTTCAGATGGGTAAGCTCTAAGGCCTTCTTCATCAAACGCTACGTAACGAATATCGCTGCGACGCAGTTTCAATCGATTAAACTCTTTAACTGATACATCAACGATGATCTCTTTCGCCGTTGAGTCATGTTGCAATTGACACTCAACACGATAAAACGCCCCTAAGAATTCGCTGGATACGATTCTCACGGGTAATGACTCACTAAAACGATCAACAAATTGGATTTGCTCTGGACGAACGGCAATATCAAAAACATCACCTAGATTTGGCGTGAGATTATCTAAGCGAGGTAATGGTAGCATTGACTCTGCAATGCGTATCTTGCCTTGAGCCGCAACAGAAGCTTGAATGAAGTTCATGCTGCCAACAAACTCAGCAACAAAACGACTGACAGGTTTTTGGTAGATCTCTTGTGGAGCACCGACCTGCTCGATAACGCCATGATTCATCACGACAATACGGTCGGCCATCGTTAGGGCTTCATCTTGGTCGTGCGTCACCATAATAGTGGTGATACCCAGCTTACGTTGCAGTCGGCAGATCTCATCACGCAGGTGTGTTCTTACCTTCGCATCCAACGCAGAAAGCGGCTCATCAAGTAATAACAAACCTGGAGACAACGCCAATGCGCGAGCCAGAGCAACACGCTGCTGTTGTCCACCAGACAGTTGATTCGGATATTTTTGGCCAGACGTCGGTAAACCAATCGTTTCTAACCAAGACTCTACTGTTTCCAGAGCTTCTTTGGTCGACATCCCTTGATTCTTCAGACCAATCGCAATGTTTTCTTCCACTGTGAGATTGGGAAACAAAGCATAAGATTGAAACACGATACCAAAGTCGCGCTTTTCTGGTGGCAAGAAGGTCGTATCATTACCGTTCTGCTCAATAGAACCAGAGGTCGGTAAATCTAGACCTGCAATCGCACGTAATAAGGTGGTTTTTCCACAGCCAGATGGGCCAAGGAAGCAGACGAACTCGCCTTTATCTATTGATAAGGAAATGTCTTTTAACGCTGTAAATTGGCCAAATTGCTTTACAACGTTTTCAATATTCAAATAAGTTTGGTTGCTCATACTACAGCACTCTCCATATGGTATATACCAAATTTAAACTGAGAATATTGCAGTTGAGTGACAAATTTATAGTAGCTAAATGACAGTTATATTGCAGATATAATAAGCATTAAAGGTTGCTATTTATTCAGAATTAACAGTTCGTTCAACGTTAAAAGCCCTCAGTGACTTGCCCATAAATCACTGAGAGCCTAAATGTAAACGCTAGATTAGTTTACGATTCAACCTTGTCGGCTTTACCTGCCGCACCCGCGAGCTTTGCCAATTGCTTATCTAGCCATAATGGCGTGTTACCAGAATCTTCCACGTTCTCTTTTCTTCGAACAGCATCTCTAACCATCATAGCCCCAACCCAACGAAATGGCTCTGGAGGGAAGTAGCCTCGTGGACCGCTAGTTAAACCACTACGTGTCCATTCGTTATCATCTCCTAACACCAATGAAGACAAAATTTTCCCTCCCATACGAGTTTGAGCAACACCATTACCTGAGTAACCGAGCCCATAATAAATGTTGTTTTGGCCTTTTAGGTTACCGAAAAATGGCAATCCGGTGACGGAACGATCTGAACCACCCGACCAGTTGTAATCGAATTCACTTTGCTCAAGTTTAGGGAACAATTTTTGGAAGGATTGATTGAGAATCGGCAGATAATTGGTGGTTTGGTTGAACATGCTTTCGACTTTATTCGCAAATGAGAATTTATTGCCGCCTTTACCCAACATGAGTCATCCATCTTGGGTGTCTCGGTAGTAATGAACAAAGATTCGAGAATCCACCACTGCAGCTCCTTTTTCGGGGCCAAACTGCTTGAGTTTTTCCGGGATTGGCTTGGTTACAACCATATCTGACGAGACAACCACAATACTGCGTTTGAACTCTTTGAAATGATCGAGCATCCACGCGTTGAGCGCCAAAATAACTTTATCGGCAAAGATAGATCCGCCCTTAGTTTGGATCCGAGCCAGAGAGCCATAATCGAGCGAAGTCATCTCTGTGTTTTCATGAATTTCGACACCTAGATCAATAGCCACTCGGCGTAAGCCTCGAGCCAATAAAGCGGGTTGCACACTGCCTGCAGCTTCTGAGTAATAACCCTCAATGTGGCGTTCAGATCCCGCTTTATCAGCCAAAGAATTATCGCACTTCTTCCAACTATTGATACCCTGCTTGATCAACTCATTAACGACAGGTTCCATTCCACCTTTTTGCGCATCATTGGTTGCCGTGTAGTAAGTTCCGCTGCGATATAGATGCGCGTCAATCTTGTGTTCGTTACAGAAGGCTTCGATCTCGTATATAACCTTTTCCGATTCCTTAACCAACCATTTCGCTTGTTCTTTTCCGTAGAGCTTTTTCAGCGTCGGATACTTAGTCGACCACGTCAACATGCAACCGCCGTTCGCTCCAGAAGCACCGCTACCACATAGGTCTTTTTCAATCACCACAACATGCTTTTCGGGTTGCTGTTGTTTGATTAAAATCGCCGTCCATAAACCCGTATAGCCACCGCCAACAATAGCGATATCACAGTTGACGTCTTTTTTCAGTGGCTTCGCGGATTCTAGCCCCGCGTTAATATTGCCAAACTCTTGTTCCAACGCTTGCTTGAACCAATATGAGTAGTGCTTTGTCATTTGTTGTACCTTACTTAAAATCTAAAGGCGTAAAACTAAAAAAGGAAGACCGAAGCCTTCCTTTACTGATTTCTAACTTCTAATGAACTCAATAGTTAATTAACTGAATAGGTCATCAGATTAAGATTTAGGCTCTGATTTAGCGTCAAACTTCTCAGACCATGTTTTCAATACGTCTGCACGCTCGCTGCCCATGCGTGCAAAGTCCATTTTTGCCATGTTCTTTTCTACGTTAGGGAAGTTTTCAATTGTTGCTGTCACATCTTGGTGACCAACAACTGGGTACATTTCGATGTAAAGTTCATTCGCTGCTTTAGAGATAGACCAATCAACAACGCGCTGCGCCGCATCAGAAGCCTTAACAAGACCTACCGCTTCAGATTCCCAGCCGATACCTTCAGGCGTAATCACAGAAAGTGGCGCACCTTGAGTTTTCAGCTTAGCGCCACGGCTCGCCATAGAAATACCGATAGCCACTTCACCCATGCCCGCTTGAACACATGGCTTCGAACCTGAGTGCGTGTAGTGAGCAATATTTTGATCTAGCTTCTGCATGTAGTTCCAACCTTGGTCTTCACCCATGTTTTGTAGCCAAGCCGAAACCTGCATGTAACCCGTACCAGAAGAGGCTGGATTTGGCATAGCAATGTGGCCTTTGTAGATAGGTTTCGTTAGGTCATCCCAAGACTTAGGTGCCGGTAGGTTCAATTGCTTAGCAACTATTTCGTTAAAGCAAACTGCATTGAAGAATGCATCATTACCATACCAAGCTTGAGTCGATTGTGGGTCGTTAAGGTTTGCACGCAACGCTTCTACACCTTGAGGTGTGTAAGGCTTGAGAATGCCCTCTTCTTTAAGCAAAGCCATAGAAGAACCCGCAAGACCCCATACTACTTCTGCACGAGGGTTGTTTTTCTCAGCCAATAATTTCGCCGTCATGATCCCGGTAGAATCACGCACCCATTTGATGTTGATGTCTGGGTTTTCACTTTCAAATGCGTTTTTGTACTTCGCTAAAATGTCAGTTTCAAAAGCGGTGTAAACCGTCACTTCCTGTGCTGCATAAGCATTACCAGCTAATAGAGTAACTAATGCTGCAAGTGATCCTTTCATAAAACGGTTTTTCATCATTTTCTCCAGTCAGGCCCAATGCCAAGGTTAGAAGTTAGAGGCCTTAAAAAAGGCACCTATATCCATAAATTCATTTAGGTTGTTAGCACATACTTAACTTGGTATGTACCAGATAACGAGTATTAACCTAATCGACTTTTGTGACGGTTAAATGAACAAGAAATGGCAGTTTCAAGATCGAAAAATTTCTTAAGGCAAGTGACACATTTGAATATGAAGCTTTTATGAAAATGATGTTTTGTCTATTTACGACCGTTTAAATTGGTTGTTAAAGTAGCTTTAAATATTGGTATAGTCCAAAATAAAAATCACGAGAATTGAACATGAGAAACGAATACTTACTACTGACACCGGGCCCTCTATCTACTTCTGAAACCGTTCGCCAAGCGATGCTAAAAGATTGGTGTACTTGGGATGATGAATACAACAAAGACGTTGTTGAAGTGATTCGTAGCAAGCTAGTGACTTTAGCCACCAAGCAACCGGGCTACACAAGCGTATTAATGCAAGGTAGCGGCACGGCTTCAGTTGAAGCAACGATTGGTAGTGTTATCTCTAACAGCGGTAAACTTCTAGTTGTTGATAACGGTGCGTATGGTGCTCGTATTGCTCAAATCGCAGAATATTTAAACATTCCATGCCATGTCGTTTCCCCAGGTGAAACATCACAGCCTGACTTGAACAAAATGGAAACGGTATTGGCCATGGATTCAGACATTACTCACGTGGCGATTGTGCACTGTGAGACCACCACAGGCATGCTGAATCCAATTGAAGAGATTGCCAAATTGGCAAAACAACACAACAAAACCGTCATTCTTGACGCGATGTCGAGCTTTGGCGGTATTCCTATGGATATTGCTGACTTGGGTATCGATTACATGATCAGCTCAGCAAACAAGTGTATTCAAGGTGTACCTGGATTCGGCTTTGTTATTGCCAAGCAGTCAGAACTGGAGAAGTGTAAAGGCCAAGCTCGCTCATTAAGCCTTGATTTGTTTGACCAATGGCACTGCATGGAAAGCAACCATGGTAAATGGCGCTTCACCTCTCCGACTCACACGGTACGTGCTTTCTACCAAGCCCTGCTTGAACTAGAACAGGAAGGCGGTATCGAAGCTCGTCACAATCGCTACCAAACCAACCAAACCACATTGGTTGCTGGCATGCGTTCTCTTGGCTTTGAACCTTTGCTAAATGATGACCTTCATTCGCCAATCATCACCTCTTTCTACTCTCCAGCTCATAGCGATTACCAATTCAAGGAATTCTATGACCGTTTGAAAGAACAAGGTTTTGTGATTTATCCGGGCAAGGTTTCAAACGCAGACTGCTTCCGCATCGGTAACATCGGTGAAGTTTACCCGTCAGACATTGAAGCCCTCATTGGCGCAGTGAAAAACGCTATTTACTGGGACATCAAATAATGACGACGACCAATCAAGAGCCTGTTCTGAAGGCAACACACTTTCGAAGTGAAGGCGATGTGAACACCACGCCAGCGCGTGAAAAGTGGAATGAGTCGCTAAACGATGATGCGACTCAAGCGATGTTAAAGCGCGATTCTGACGTGTTTCTTCATCAAGCGATGTCAACGCCTTGCCTAGACACACTTGAAGCTGCAGAAGGCATCTACATACAAGATGCAACTGGCAAGAAGTACATGGACTTTCACGGTAACAATGTTCATCAATTGGGCTACGGCCACCCACACATCATTAATAAAGTGACTCAACAAATGGCGTCATTACCGTTTTCACCGCGTCGCTTCACCAATGAAACAGCCGTTCAGTGCGCTGAAAAACTCACGCAGATCTGTGGTGGTGAATTGAACCGTGTGTTGTTTGCTCCAGGTGGTACTTCAGTTATTGGTATGGCACTCAAACTGGCTCGACATGTCACCAACAACTTCAAAGTCGTTTCATTGTGGGACTCGTTCCATGGTGCGTCACTGGATGCAATTTCAGTGGGTGGTGAAGCCTGTTTTCGTGAAGGTATGGGCCCGTTAATGGCTGGCGTAGAACGTATCCCACCAGCGGTCTCTTATCGTGGTGCTTTTTCGCTTCGCGGGCAAAACCCAGGCGATGCGAACGAGACCGCATGTGATGTGCACTACGCCGATTTCCTTGAGTATGTGATTGAAAAAGAAGGTGGCATTGGTGCCTTCATTGCCGAAGCAGTGCGTAACACCGATGTTCAAGTACCAAGCAAAGCTTACTGGAAGCGCATCCGTGAGATCTGCGATAAGCATAACGTCATGTTGATCATCGACGACATTCCAAACGGCATGGGTCGCAGTGGCGAATGGTTTACACACCAAGCTTTTGATATCGAACCTGACATTCTTTGTATCGGTAAAGGTTTTGGCGGCGGCTTGGTTCCAATTGCAGCCATGGTCACCAAAGATAAATACAACACGGCAGCGCAAGTCTCACTGGGTCATTACACCCATGAGAAAAGCCCTATTGGCTGCGCGGCAGCACTCGCAACCATGGAAGTAATTGAACAAGAAAACCTACTTGAAAAAGTACAAGCGGACAGCGAATTCGTACGTGAACAGCTGCTTCAAATGAAAGAGAAGTACCCAGTCATTGGTGACGTTCGCGGCATCGGCCTGCTCTGGGGGGTGGAATTGGTCACAGATCATATCACCAAAACCCGAGCGTTCGATGAAGCGGAAGCAGTACTTTACCAATGTCTAAACGATGGTCTGAGCTTCAAGGTGTCACAAGGTAACGTGATTCAATTGAGCCCACCATTGATCATCAGCCGCAGCGAACTAGAAGTCGCGATGTCTGTATTCGAAAAAGCGATAGCAAAAGTCTGCAAAGACTTTGAATACCTTTGAATCACCTTTTAAAGCACGTCTTGAAGCAATAATTTCAAGCAACCAATAACCTAAAGCAACCCGTAACCTCCCGACTGAACCTTTGAATTTTAAACAGGCGGGAAGTGACACACAATAGGACATTATTATGAACACTACATCACCTATCCAAGCGGTTATCTTTGACTGGGCTGGCACTATCGTTGATTTTGGATCGTTTGCTCCAACAAGCATCTTCGTTGAAGCATTCAGACAAGGTTTTGACTTTGATATAGACCTAGCAGAAGCGCGTGAACCTATGGGGATCGGCAAATGGGATCATATCCAAGCGGTCGGTCGAATTCCAGCTGTTGACGCTCGTTGGAATGCTCAGTTCGGACGCTCGATGACCAGTGAAGACGTTGATGCGATCTACGCGGCATTCATGCCTCTTCAGAAAGCAAAAGTAGCCGACCATGCCGAACCAATCTTGAATGCAATAGAGGTTGTGAATAACCTAAAGGAGAAGAACGTAAAAATCGGTTCTTGCTCAGGTTATCCGCGCGAAGTGATGGATGTTTTAATTCCTGCTGCTGCAGATTACGGTTACCAACCAGACAATGTAGTAGCAACGGATGACTTACCGCAAGGTGGCCGTCCGGCTCCATTCATGGCGCTTAAAAACGTCATTGATCTAGGTGTAACTAGCGTTGCTGCATGTGTGAAAGTAGACGACGCTGCACCGGGGATCGATGAAGGTCACAATGCAGGTATGTGGACAGTAGGCCTTGTACTATCAGGTAACGAGGCTGGATTGACGTACCAAGAATACTTAGACGCAGACGAAGCAACACTTGCATTGGCACGTGAAAAAGCGAGCGTGAAGCTAAACAAATCAAACCCTCACTACCTGATTGATACTATTACAGACTTACCTGGTGCAATTGCCGATATAGAGAAGCGTTTACTCGCCGGCGAACGCCCATAAAATTTATAAAACACGAGCAGTAAATACACACAAAAAGTAAAAATTAAACCTCGAGAACCGAACAATGGCACGAGGTTTCTTCATTTCCAACATTTGAGACAACATACTATTGACAAATAAAACAGTAAATAGCACTTTAAATATATAATTTTTAACAATTTCATTGACTACGATACGCAATCAGATTAACAATATAAGTACTAAGTAAAAAATAGATCCAGCTGGACCAACGCCTTGATTTACTTATTATAAGCAGTGTCATCAACTAATAAGTGATCGTTTTACTGGCAAGTTCAGATAACAATAATAGTTAATCCAAGGATAAGATTATGAAAAGACTGTCAAAAATCATGTGTGCTGTTGTTGCCGCTTCAGGCTTAGCTGCTGCTCCTTCAATTGCTGCAACCACTTATGTTGGTGCAAAAGTCGGCCTAGGCTGGTTAGACAGCGCGTGTGTAAGCGGTACTAAATGTGATGATGATGCAATTGGTGCTGGTATCTACTCTGGTTATAATTTCACAGAAAGACTTGGCATTGAGTTGAGTTCTGATTTCTTAGGTGATTACAAAACTAGCTTTTCGAAGAATGGCACTACATCATCGTTTAGCGATCCTTTGATCGCAATTTCCTTAACTCCAATGTACCGCCTACCGGTACAGCAAGAGTTTGACGTATTCTTCAAAGCGGGTCCCGCTTACATTTCTCACGGTGGTGAAGATGATGTTGTTTTCGCTGCTGGTATCGGCCTAGAGAAGCAGCTGTCTTCTAATTGGGCGGTGCGTGCTGAATACCAATACTTCGATGATTTCGACGACAACTATGTTCAAGATCTGAACTCAAACCTACTGTCTGTTGGTGTTAGCTACAATTTCGGTACAGGCAACACAACGGCATCTGCAGCAGCAGCTTCTGCCGTTGCTGTAACACAAGCACCATCTGAGCCAATCACAGAGCCTGCAGTTGTTGTGGAAGAGAAAACAACGGTAGTTGTTACTAAAGCGCAAACTGAAAGCTTCTCTCAAGGTATGTTTGAAACAAACAGCACTGAACTGTCTACAGACGGAAAAATTGCTCTAATGCCAATCGTTGAAGTACTTAAAGCTCACCCACAATCATCAGTTGATGTTGTTGGTCACACCGATTCAACAGGTTCAGCAGAATACAACATGATGATCTCTAAGAAACGTGCTGCTGCTGTAGCTGCATACATCGAAGAGCAAGGCATTGAATCAGACCGCATTTCAGCGTCTGGCCAAGGTGAAGAGAATCCTATTGCATCAAACGATACTGCAGAAGGCCGCGCTCAAAACCGCCGTGTTGACGCAACTATCCCTGCTTTTGAATACCAGCAAGAAGTACAAGTAGAAGAAGTTATCGTAGAAGCTGCTGAGTAATAGCACTCTACCTTAATTGCAATAATAAGGGCAGAGTACTTGAAAGTGCTCTGCCCTTTTCTTTATCTACCTTTGCCCATTAACCGTAAGCTGTAAGCCGTAAAAATCAGCCTCACGCCAAAACGGTACAATCAGAAGACTAGACGATTTCCCAACTGTGGGTCATTTCTACGCCCTCACCCAGCATTAGGCACACTGAACAGTACTTTTCTAACGAATCTGCACATACCTTAGCAACAAGCTCAGGAGTAAGATTATCACCAGACACTTCAAAATGAATATTAATTACGGTAAAGATTTTTGGTGCGGTTTCACGACGTGTCGTTGTTAGTTTTGCGTTACAACCTGTGATGTTCTGACCTGCAGATTTCAAACCATCAACCACATCAACAGAGCTACAACCACCTGCGGCCATTAATACCATTTCCATAGGGCTTGGCGCCGTAGCACCGCCACTTCCATCCATCACCACAGAGTGCCCTGATTGAGACTTACCCAAGAATTTAAAGTCTTCGACCCATTTAACTTCTGCTTGCATGTTGTTCCTTAGATGTACAAACGTCATCATTATCTAGTGTTTTATATCAATGCCTACACCCTACTACTGGCGGCATTTAGGAGCAAGATTTTCTCTATGGCATATTTTTTTGTAAATGATGTAATTTTTTCCATCCAAAACCTGTCTCTATACGTACATTCAAAATCGAATGAAAGAACGTCAAGATGAGGTATTTATGAATAAATTATCTAAAATATTGGTATCACTCGTGGTTGCCCTGCCACTGATTTCGCTATTTGTGAGCCAAGCTGGCACTGCCAATACAATGGATAAAACGGCCAATTCGGGAAAAAATGAAATAGCAACACTGGCCGGAGGTTGTTTTTGGTGTACAGAATCTGATCTAGAAAAACTACCAGGCGTAACTGACGTTATCTCTGGATATTCTGGTGGCGAATTAGAGAATCCAACCTACAAGCAAGTCTCATCCGGTAAGTCAGGGCACATCGAAGTGATTAATGTGACTTATAATCCTGATGTCGTTAGCTACGAGCAGGTACTTGACCAATTCTTCAGACACATAGACCCAACTGATGACAAAGGATCATTTGTCGATAGAGGTCCACAATATCGACCTGCTATTTTCTATCGTAGCCAAGAGCAAAAAGACGTAGCTCAGAATTTCATGATGGAAATCGACAAAGCTCAGATCTTTGGAGAGCCATTGAAAACCGAACTGATTAAATTTGAAAAATTTTGGCCAGCAGAAGATTATCACCAAGATTATTACAAGAAGAGCAAAGTTCGTTACAACTACTACCGCTATGCATCGGGTCGTGATCAGTATCTAGATAAGATCTTCGGTGAAGATAGAAAAGAAAACCCGAAAACTATCCGTCAGCTCATAGACAGCAAAAATACGACAACCAATACTAAGACCTACGTTAAGCCGTCTGATGCAGAGATTAAAGCAACGCTAACCTCACTGCAGTACGATGTGACACAGGATGATGCAACAGAGCGTCCGTTTGATAACAAATACTGGGATAACAAGCAGGAAGGTATTTATGTCGATATTGTAACGGGTGAGCCGCTATTCTCTTCAAAAGACAAATACAAGTCTGGTACAGGTTGGCCGAGCTTTACTCAACCAATCAGTGAAGCATATGTCGTAACCACCACTGACTACAAACTGCTTTACCCAAGAACAGAGGTTCGCAGTAAGTTTGGTGATTCTCACCTAGGACATGTATTTAAAGATGGTCCAAAGCCAACGGGTCTACGATACTGTATGAACTCAGCCGCCATGCGCTTTATCCCAGCGGACAAACTGGCAGACGAAGGCTACGAAGAATATGTAGAACTATTCGAGGGCTAATAGCTAATAAATAAAGCTAGATATTAAACATCAAAGCCAGCATATCGCTGGCTTTGTTTTAGTTACCGTAAAACCCACAAACTTAACCTGTTAACACCGTATCTTCTGGGTATTTCAACAAAGAAGGCTCTGGGCGAGCTAACATGTAGGCCAAAGTCAAAGGTCCAATCCGTCCAATCACCATCACTACAATCATAATGTATTTTCCCGGTTCAGAAAGATTAGCCGTTAACCCTGCCGTCAACCCAACCGTAGCAAAAGCAGAGATCACTTCGAACATCACTCGATCAAACGCCGCCTTTTCAGTCAGCATTAACAAAAACATCGCGGTCGTTAATAGCGCTCCGCTGACCACAATAATGGCCAAAGACTTTGTTACCACTTGCCAAGTTACCGTGCGTTTGAACATCACTACATGCTTTTTCTGACGCAGGAACGTCCACGTCGCGACAAATGCCACAGCAAAGGTCGAGACCTTAATCCCACCCCCTGTTGAAGTAGAGCCTGCACCTATCAACATCAGTACTATCATCACCAACAATGCGGGCTGAGTGTACTGAGACAAATCGACACTATTGAACCCAGCAGTACGTGCACTCGCAGACTGGAAAAACGCCGCTAACCACTGACCTTGGATAGACAAACCTTCCATCGTTGCAGGGTTACTTCTCTCCAGTAACCAAAACAACACAGTACCAACTAACAATAGGGTAGGAGTCGCCGTTAGCATTATCTTGGTATGCAAATGTAAATGCTTGAAACCCTTGCGCCAGTTACTAGATAAGTCACCAACGACCGTAAAACCTAAACCACCAAAAATAAATAGACCAGCCAGAGTGAAGATCACCAATGGATCGTCAACAAAGCTCATCATACTGTCTGAAAACAGAGCAAAACCAGCGTTATTGAATGCGGATATCGCATGGAAAAGTGCGTAAAAACTTCCCGTTGTCCAGCCCATTTCAGGAATCCAACGAAAACAGAGCAACACAAAACCAATAAACTCTGCAACCAATGCAAAAATGATGATCTTCTTCACCAATTTCCGAAGGTTTATCTTACGATCTTGCCCAAGCGCTTCTTTCGCTAACGCTTGTTGTTTCAAACTTAGCCGAACACCAAACATGTAGAGCAATACCGCAGACAGCGTCATCTGCCCCAACCCACCAACTTGCATCAAAAACATCAACAAGATCTTTCCAGATAGAGTGAAATGCTCACCAGTATCAACCACACCTAAACCTGTCACACTGATCGCTGACGTCGCTGTAAACAGTGCATCTGTAAAGCTGAGCCCTGTCACAGAGAAAACAGGTAACGTAAGTAGTATCGCCGAAGGAATAAGCACCGCGAGAAAGCTCGTCAGGATAACCTTAGGTTCAGAACCTTTCTTGCGCTTTTCATCTTGCTCTAAAGCGTAAAACAGCCCTCTTCGATTTAACGAATTCATAGACTCACCTTACGATAAGTTTTTGAGTTTATGAGCCAACAGCGTCTTAGGTCCCGCAATAATGACCACATCACCAATTTCCAAACTGATGTCTAACGATGGCGCTTTGGTTAAGTTCGGGCCACGCTTAAAGCCCAAGACTTGTACATCAGTTTCTTTACACAGACTTAAATCGCAAAGTCGTTTGCCTAAGAATTTATGACCGATTACGATTTCTGTCATCGCTAGTCCACTGCCCAGGTCGATAAACTCAAGCACGCGTTTGTCTAACATTTTTCGGGCAACACGTATTCCCATATCTCGCTCTGGCATAATGATATGATCGGCACCAATCTTAGAGAGAATCTTGCCGTGAAACTTATCATTGGCCTTAACCCAAACCGTTTTAGCCCCAGCTTCTTTGACGACAAGTGTCGCTAGAATACTAGAGTTAACATCCGCCCCGATAGAGACCATGACCATGTCATAGTCGTCCAATCTAAGCTCAACCACAGTCTCTTCATTGGCACAGTTAGCAACAATCCCCTGCGACACAAAAGCGGCCGCTTCTTTCACTTTCTCTTCATCAATATCAACAGCAAGAACTTGAGCTCCTGAATCTTGAAGCTCCTTACACACAGACAGACCAAAGCGCCCTAATCCAATAACTGCAAATTGTTTGTCACTCATTCACCGCTCCATTTAAAAAGCTACTTAACGTCGAAAACCGATGACTAAATTGTCTTCATACCGAAAAACGACTATATATGCATAGATAAATAAAAATGTCAGCTAATCGCTTGATTTATAAAGGTAGAGAACAAAAGTGATTTCTGCTAATTTCTAACCCATAATTTCTGCGGCAGTACACACAATGAATGAATTCGTAACCCAAGTTCAAACCTACATCAACCAGAGCCATAGTGATTGGGCAAATAGTGTTCTATTTATCACCATTGCGAGTTTTTTCGCTTGGGTAGCTTGGCGACTTATCCATAACCGTCTAGAACTACTGGTTCAGAAGACCCAATTTCATTGGGATGATCTATTACTTGAAGCACTAAAAGCACCTGTCAGCACGTTACTTTGGTGTTGGCCTGCAACTGTCTCTATCGGCTTAGTCCTTCAAGATCAATTTGGTAATGAGATCAACTGGTTAAAAACACTTAAGCATATATTGATTATATGTACATTTGTATGGTTTACATTACGGATGATCAGCAACTCTGAAGCGTATGTTTTAGAGCAAAAAAACAGAGATGAAACCACAGTTCAAGCTATCGCGAAGGTCGCTCGGCTGTTCTTCATGGTGATGGGTGGCCTAACTATCATGCAGGCGTTTGGGCTCAGCCTATCTGGTTTACTCACCTTTGGTGGTGTCGGTGGTTTAATTGTCGGCCTGGCTGCGAAAGATCTACTATCTAACTTCTTTGGCGGCATGATGATTTACTTCGACCGACCGTTTAAAGTCGGCGATTGGATACGCTCTCCCGACCGTCAAATTGAAGGAACCGTAGAACGCATTGGCTGGCGTATGACGATAATTCGCACTTTTGATAAGCGTCCTCTTTATGTTCCAAACTCAGTATTCAGCAGTATTGTAGTAGAGAACCCATCGAGAATGCTAAACCGCAGAATCAATGAGACCTTTGGACTTCGTTATCAAGATGCAGACAAACTCGCCCTCATTGTTGATGACGTAAAAACCATGCTTGAAAACCACAAAGATATCGATGCCAAGCAAACACTCATCGTCAACTTTGATAAGTTTGGGCCATCAACGCTAAACTTCTTTATTTACACTTTTACAAAAACCGTCAACTGGGTGAGGTACCACAAAGTTAAACAGGATGTGCTGTTACAGGTATTAGATATTATTCATAAGCACGATGCCGATATTGCATTCCCAACTCAGACACTTAAGATTGACTCTCAAGACATTGATCGCTGTCAAGACATTAGTCGCTCTCAAGATCTTAGTAATTAACACCCTGAGACTAATAGATAGCCAAGGTCGATAAAAAAGATGTGTAAGGCGTGATAACATGGTGGTAGTAGTCCTATATAACTCATTACCACTTTATGATTTTACCTGTCATCTTAGCTGGCGGCTCTGGTAGTCGCCTCTGGCCATTATCTCGCGAACTCTACCCTAAGCAATTTCTAAGTATTGCTGGTGAGCATTCAATGTTGCAACAAACACTGCAACGCTTACGTGGTCTAGAAAAATTTGTTGTTGATACTAATTGTGATGCCCCTTTCATCATCTGCAATGAAGAACATCGTTTTATCGCTGCCGAACAAGTACGATCGGCAGAGCTTCAACACAGTGGTATTCTGTTGGAACCCGTTGGAAGAAACACGGCTCCCGCGATCGCATTAGCAGCCTTACAAGCTTTAGGTAATTCGACAGATAACAGAACAAATGATTCTGACCCGATCTTGTTAGTATTGGCTGCCGATCATCACATCGTTAAAACATTGGAGTTTCAACAAGCCGTGAGTCGTGGTGTCGAGTATGCCGAACAAGGCAAACTGGTCACATTCGGCATTACTCCTAGCTCCCCTGAGACAGGTTATGGTTATATCAAGCAGGGTCTGCCTATTTCCTCTATTAACCAGGCAAACAACAGCACTACAGCGACAGACAACAAAACTACAGAACAACCCGTCCATCATGCTTATACCATTGAGTGCTTTATTGAAAAACCAGATAAATCAACAGCAGAAAGTTACGTTAGCTCTGAGCAATACTTGTGGAACAGCGGCATGTTTATGTTCAAGGCGTCACGCTATCTTGAAGAACTAGCCGAACATCACCCAAGAATTTTAACAGCCTGCAAGCGAGCTCTTGCAAAGCAAAATACCGACCTCGACTTTATTCGTATCGATGCCGAAGCATTCAAACATAGCCCAAGCGATTCCATCGATTATGCGGTGATGGAAAAAACTTCACACGCTGCAGTGATCCCAATGGACGTCGGTTGGAATGATATCGGCTCATGGTCTGCTATTTGGGACGTAAGCGATAAAGATGAACATAACAACGTCATTGAAGGTGATGTGTTAACCGTCGACTCTCAGTACAACTACATTCATTCTGAGAATAAACTGGTGGCGACTGTGGGGGTTGATAACCTTATCATTGTAGAAACCAAAGACGCCATACTGGTTGCTGATAAGAACAAAGTCCAGGGTGTTAGATCGATAGTAAACCAACTCCACCAAGCTGGTCGAACAGAGCATCTTCAACACCGAGAGGTATTTAGGCCTTGGGGGAAATACGATGTTGTTGATTTAGGAAAGCGCGACAAAGTGAAGCGTATTACCGTGAAGCCTGGCCATAAGCTTTCGCTACAAAGGCATCATCACAGAGCTGAGCATTGGGTGGTGGTGGCAGGTACTGCAAAAGTAACCAATAACGACAAAACGTATTTAATCGAAGAAGATCACTCCACTTACATCCCTTTAGGTCATATTCACAGCCTAGAGAATCCAGGGAGGCTCCCACTCGAGATGATTGAAGTACAAACAGGGAGTCACTTGAGTGAAGACGATATCATCCGATATCAAGACAGCTATGGACGAGAAGTTTTAGACGACCATCAATCTAAAAGCACCACGGAATAAAGTGACGACTGCATAATGAAACCAACATTAGATCTCAGTTGCTTTAAGAACAACGATATTCGTGGCATCATCGGATCTCAAATCAGTGAGCCGTTCGCCTATTTGCTCGGCAAGGCATTTGGCGAATACACCCTATCCACGACACCTGAGACATCATTCGATGGCTTAGCTCAAGTGGTGATTGGTCGTGATAACCGAGAAACGTCCCCTTCATTACAAGAAGCCATGACCAAAGGCTTAATCGAGTCTGGGATAGCCGTCATAGACCTAGGTATGACTGGCACTGAAGAAGTCTACTTTGCGACTCGTCACCTAAAAGCGATTGGCGGAATACAAATCACAGCCAGCCATAACCCAATCAATTACAACGGAATGAAATTGGTAGGCGTAGGTGCCAGTCCGCTCAGTAAACATAGCGGTTTGAATGAGATAAAGCAGCGAATTCTCAATCTCGAGTCTAAGCTAGTTAACCTTTGCGATAACCCAACCGTGGCTCAGCACGCCGATGCTGAACATCTATCTACTTTACAACCTTATATCGACCACCTGCTTTCATATATAGCTCCTTCTAAACTGTTACCAATGAAAATTGTGGTGAACGCAGGAAACGGCGTTGCCGGGCATATAATAGATGCTTTAGAAGACCGCTTTACTGCACTCGATACCCCTATTACTTTTATCAAGGTTCAACATACACCTGATGGAAAATTCCCAAATGGCATTCCCAACCCATTGATTAAAGAAAATCAAACAGCGACTCGAAATGCAGTCTTAGAACATTCCGCAGATCTAGGAATTGCGTGGGATGGCGATTTCGACCGTTGTTTTTTCTTTGACGAAAAAGGCAATTACATTGAGGGTTATTATATTGTTGGTTTGTTAGCTGAAGCATTCTTAATGAAGGAGCGTAACGCAACCGTATTGCACGACATGCGTATGACATGGAACACGATTGAAGTCGCCAAGCAACTTGATGGAAACGCTATTGCAGTTAAAGCTGGACACGCACTGATAAAAGAAAAAATGCGGCAAACCAACGCTATTTATGGCGGAGAAATGAGTGCTCACCATTATTTCCGTGATTTTGGTTACTGTGATTCAGGAATGATACCTTGGCTATTAGTTATCGAACTGGTCTCGAAAACTCAACAGTCCCTTTATCAATTGACTAGTGTCAGTATTAGTAAATTCCCGTCATCTGGGGAGATAAATCGAAAAGTATCCAACCCAGATCTAGTCATAGCTTCGGTATTAGCATACTACCAAGACTGCGCCGTTTCGATCGATTACGTCGATGGTCTTAGTATGGATATGGGATCGTGGCGCTTCAATTTAAGACAATCGAATACAGAGCCATTAATACGTCTCAATGTAGAGACCAAGCAAAATCCAACTTTATTATCAGACAAAGTAAAAGAGCTACTGTCTTTTCTCGTATAAACGAGCTTACCCCCCAAACCTAGAGCCTAACCTAAGCGGTGTAACCCACATAAAAAGCCCTCATTAGTTTTCGCTAATGAGGGCTTTTTATGTCTAAGCTACCTTTCGGTGGCTATTCTATTTATTACGACGCGCTTCAACAGCGTCTGCTAGTTGACGAAGTACTGTTTCAGTATCTTCCCAGCCAATACAAGCATCGGTAATAGACTGACCGTATGTTGCCGCCTTGCCATCAACCAAATCTTGACGACCTTCAACTAGGTGAGACTCAATCATCACACCGAAAATTGCTTTGTCTCCGCCAGCAACCTGTGCACTTACATCGTCAGATACGTTCATTTGACGTTTGAACTGCTTAGAGCTGTTTGCGTGGCTAAAATCAATCATTACTTTTTGTGGTAGACCAGACGCCGCCAGTTCCGCTTTGATCTTACCTACATGCTCAGCACTGTAGTTTGGCTCTTTACCGCCACGCAGAATGATATGACAATCAGGGTTACCTGCCGTTTCAACGATAGCTGAATGACCATACTTAGTCACTGATAAAAAGTGGTGAGAAGCACCTGCCGAACGAATCGCATCTGTTGCGATCTTGATGTTGCCATCAGTACCATTCTTAAAACCAACTGGACAAGACAGACCAGAAGCTAGTTCACGGTGAACTTGAGATTCAGTCGTACGTGCGCCAATTGCGCCCCAGCTAATTAGATCAGCCACATATTGAGGCGTAATCATATCTAGGAATTCACTTGCCGTTGGCATGCCAAGATCGGTTAGATCAAGCAGTAGTTTACGCCCTAAACGAAGACCATCGTTTAGTTTGAATGTATCATCCATGTACGGGTCATTAATTAGCCCTTTCCAACCAACAGTTGTACGTGGTTTTTCAAAGTAAACACGCATTACGATTTCAAGCTTATCGCCTAGTTCATCACGCAGTACTTTCAAACGTTTACCGTATTCAAGTGCCGCTTCTGTGTCATGAATAGAACATGGGCCTACGATAACAAGTAAGCGATCATCGCTGTCTTCTAAAATATTGTGAATCGCTTTACGGCTTTCAAAGGTTGTAGAAGAAGCAATTTCTGTCGCTGGAAACTTTTCTAAAACAGCAACAGGTGGTAATAACTCTTTTACTTTGTTAATTCTTACATCATCAGTCTGGAACATTGCTTACTTCTTCCTTTTTTCTATCCTTGAGCTGAATGTACGTTGTCTCACGTAACTTTCTATCAGCACTAATCTTCTTGTTCCCTGTAACTTAACTAGTAAAAACTCTAGTTTCAATCACTAATTGAAAATAAACGCAATTTTTTTTGTGTTTTATATTTAAAACACCCTGTACAACATTATTTACACGCTATCGATTGCGTAATTTATAGGGAAGGAAGAGCATCTATTCTGCATGTATGTAATAGACCTGCATCGCTTGATAAGGAGCAGCCTAACGTCACCGAGAAAGCAGGAAAAGCGATGTATCATTCCAAAACTCAAAACCAGTATGATTTTATAGTGTCGGATCTCTAACTGTACTCAGGCAAAGACCCTCTTTTCCACGCATCGATAAAATCATTTTCTCTTAAAGGTTTGGATAGTAAAAATCCTTGTACTGCCTGACACCCTTTGCTTCGAACGTAATCCAGCTGACTTGCTGTTTCTATGCCCTCTGCAATGATATTGAGATCATAAATTTTGGCCATTTCGATGATCACTTCGATGAGCTGTTTATCTGTTGATTCAGAATCAATAGCGTTAACAAACATACGGTCGATCTTAAGCGTATCGATAGGGTAACTTATCAATTGACTAAAGGCCGTATAGCCAGTACCAAAATCGTCGAGAGAAACCTTTACTCCTAGCTCTTTCAATTCCTTAAGCCTCTCGATGTTCTGTTTATCTCCAGGTATAAAGCAGGTTTCAGTGATTTCCATTTCGACCATGTGGGCTGGAATTTCATAGCGCATTAGCATTCCAGAAAGTACATTGACAAAGTCGGAATTAGAAAGCTGCCAAGATGAGAAGTTAATCGCTAACGTACCATCGAAGTCCAGGTCTTGTATCCAAACTGATAGCCTCTGCAGAGCATTCTCTAAAACCCAATAATCAATATGTTTAATTAAGCCTGACGATTCTGCTATTGGTATAAAATCGGCTGGCCCATATGACCGTAAAGCCTCGTAGTTCGTTCGTATTAAAACTTCAGCACCTTTTATCTTGCCCTTTTCTATATCATAAACAGGCATATAGGTTAGATACATCTGATTAGTTCTAATCGCCTCTTTCAGATCTTCATTGATTTGAGCATGACGCTTTATCTCCCTATCCATCTCCTTTGAATAGAATTGATAATGATTTTTTCCCGCAATCTTTTTGCAACTATACATCGCTGAATCTGCATTGTTGACCAATTTGGTGACCGTTTTAGCATCATCAGGGTATACCGAAATACCCACACTAACACCAACATCAAATTGAATCCCATCCACTTCGAAGCCGCTCTCAAAGAGAGATAGAATTCGATCAGCAAACTCAGTAAGTATATTTAAGTCGTCCAACCCTCCCACGATGATGGAAAACTCATCACCTGATAACCTCGCAAACTCAACATCAGATATAGTTAGTGTTTCCCACTCAAAATCAACAAAGCTCTCGACGAGGCGCTCTGCAAACACGACGAGTAAGTGGTCCCCTATATGATGCCCATATTTGTCATTCACGTGTTTAAAGTTATCGATATCAAAGTAAATAACCGCGCCCTTTTTATCCGTTTTAGTGCAGTTATTCATTATTCGTGTGATATCTAGATTGAATTTTTTTCTATTTGGTAAGCCCGTCAGAGAATCTTTTTTTGCTAATCCATCGAGCTCAGTGATCAAGTTAATAAACTTATTAGTAAGGATGGAGACTTCGTCGTTACTTTTAGAACGTTCTATGTAGACCAAATCATCATAATTTACGGACTCTACTTGCTCACTAAGCCTCTCTACTGGCTTAATAACCTGTTTTACGATAAGCCATTTTAGTATTAAGAAAGTAACCACAGTGACTAACAATACAATAACGGCATAAAGAAGCTGAAAGGGTTTATACCACTCATTGAGTTGTTCTTGGGGGAGACAAATTTTAATAGACCATAAGTCATGCTCTAATTGAAAACCAAATTCATAGTCTGGCTGGGTAATCTCTTTTATCTGTTCTGCGTTCGTCAGCGAATGCGAGGTAGAATTAGGTTTAAGTATTAGCTGGGCATATGGACCAACCTTACTTTTTACCGACTCTTGAAATTCGTCATAGTGGCCCGCTTTAGCGCGAATCACTGCTGTTAGTAACGTCTGGCCTTTAGAAAAAGTTGGGATAGTAAAACTTTGTTCGGGTGTAAATGTCTTTATGATAAAAAACTCAGGGCCTTCAACCCCGTCGTCTAGTTTGTAAGTAGAGGCGTTAACGCGAGCAACACCTTTCAAATCTAATGCTTGTTTAATCGTAGCAAGGTGGTCCGTCACAACCGTATCAGCAGAGTATTTTTTAAATGGATCTGACGTATTAAAGTATATAAGCTCTTCGCCATTAATATCCACCAGAGCAAAGCTTTCGATCGCACCGTGGTTGAGCTTCAACTGATTAATATACCTCGCTAACTCTTTCTCCATGTAATACTGAGTGGTGTCATCATATATTTCAAAAAGATACTTTTGAATATAGTAGCTCTCTAGACTCATTCTAATTGCGAAATCTAACTCTCTAAACGCTTCATTAAGGTCATGAGAGATATAACCAAGCTCGTTATGTAATTTTTCAGATAGCGACGAATTCAGATGCATTTTTTGACTGGTATACGAAAACACACCGGCGATGGAGAAGATAACCACCATAACGGGAAGCAAAATATAATTGATCTTTAGCGACAGTTTCATTTTCTGTCTTTTATTTTTGGTTATGAATAACAGTGAGTATTTGACTTCTCAGATCTGAAGCTTCTTTACTCAATGTTTTATAGGTAAACGATGAAGTGTTATCTAATGCCATTGGGAACAACTCTTCATCTTGCAGATACTCATCAGTTGCGAAATCCAATACGTGTCTATTCGAGCTTGCGAACCACATCTCCTCGGCATTTACTGCTGCTATCTCTGGTGAATTAATAAAGTTGAGAAACTCAATTGACGCCTTACTAACAGGCTTTTCTTTATGAACACTGAAGCATTCATGCCACATCAGAGTTCCTTCTTGAGGAATCGTGTAGGTCCAATCATCTTGCTCTGTATACGACGCAATTTGTTCTTTTTCTCCTGAGTAGATAACGGTAACTTCCATTTTAGAAGCAGATCTTTTATCTAGAGCATAGCCAGTACCGGCTCTCATTACTAATAGCTGATCACGGACCTTCATCAATAGTTTGTACGCTTGGGCTAGTTCAACTTCATTTTCGGTCATAGGATCAAACCCTAACGCCAATAATGCGATTGCTATGGTGTCCACATCATCATCGGGGATCACGACGGTCTGGGGATTCTGTAATGCGTAATCGAAAACATCCATCCAAGAGGTTATCCCTTCGGTAGCCTTTGAAGAGCGAAATGCGACCCCCATTGTACCGTTAGAATATGGAATACCGTACGACCCACATACTCCGCGAGATATATCGGTGAAATATGAATTATCTCCCTCCAGAACATTGGACAAATCCCCTAAAATACCTTCTCTGCCCAGCTCATCAATGGTTAGCCCATCAATGATAAACAAGTCGTAGGCTAGAGCTTTCCCAGAATACACCACAACATCTCGCAGCATTTCACTTTCAAAATAGACCTGAGATACGGTATGTCCATATTGCTTTTCGAACTTTTCTATCACGGTATCAGAGATATAGTCTTCCCAAGTGAAAATCTTGATCTCTTCAGCAAAACTCTGAACTGAAAAAAGAATAGAACAAGTTAAAGCAAAGCAAGTTAAAAAACGCATCAGATACCTATTACTACTTATTTCTATGGAGTCCAATTATGACGTTGACTCTAGTATTTATAATAATTACACGCGTAGTTTGCCTTCTTACATGATATGGATTCAAGATCTATATTAGATTTTGAACAAATAATTGACTTGCAATAGATTATGGTTAGGTAGAGAGTTGATAGGGTAATGTATGGGCTTGTTCAAAGGGGGGGAATAATATAATCATCCGCGTTACGTGCATAGTAGAAACGGTGATCAACACCAGATCCAATTCATTTTTAATGTGTTCTCTCCTGAATGCATATCTGCCAAGCTCCTGATAAGTTTCATTTGCTATAGGTCGTTTGTATTCGTTGAAAGAACGATTAAGGCATTTCCATTAATATGCATCTTCCCCCTTAAACCTTTCTTTTGTTTAAGAGCTTAGACGCAGCCATAATTATAGATCTTCAGGGAAGTGGTATTTTAGAGGCTTGACGACACTATCAAGCCCTTCAATTTTCAAAGCAAGGCACAGTTTTAATAAGTCGCCCAACTCGCCAGACGGGAAGCCTTTCTTATCAAACCAGAGCAAATATTCTTCAGGTAAGTCAATCAATGCGCGGCCAGCGTATTTGCCAAATGGCATTTGCATTCTAGCTAACTTAATCAGGTTCTCTTTCTCTAGCATTACGTGCTCTTTCTATGCGTCGTCGATATTCTGTAGAGTATCACCTAAACGTTCAATCCAGTAGTTGATCGCATCTTTGGCATCGTCCAAAGAGTCAATCATCGTCGAAAAATCTTTATTGCCTGCTTCACGGTCTATTGCTGCAAACAATGGTGTGCCATCTTGTGCATCGCTCACCAGGAGTTCAACACTCGCGCTTCCAACATTGGTGTGCTCACCCGTTGTCACCTTGGATATCGTAGACATAGCGAGGCCGAATGGCAAAACACTACTTGTCACAGCTAAGATAGGATTTGGGGTTTCAACGTTACTCAAGGCAATACTTAAACGTAGTGTTTTACCCGTAGGTTCACCAACAATCGCTTTATGAGGCGATATCTTCGCCTCCAAACAGCTCACCATATGATCAATGAGCTCTTCGATCTCTTCCGGATCTAGTGTCCCTTCTTCTGCAAGAACAAAAATTTGGTCGATCACCACAGAATCATAAGAGTTTAATTTGGATTTCAATCGTTGGGCGTCACGTAGTCCAATCCTTGCCCAAACTAAATCGACACCGCTATCAGGACCAGGCTGAAAGTCTTCGTAGGTGGTGAATTTGGTTTCGGTTATAATCGGACCGCCTGCACAACCAAACAAGAAAATGCTGGTTGCGACAAGCACAAGAAGTTTTGAAGGGTTCATAGCGCACTTAGGTTAAATTTAACACTCGACATAAGTATGCCATACCCTAAGAGAAAATATTGTAGAAAAAGGATTTAAAACTCAGAGCTAGATCTAAAATTAGTCTCGCTGAACAGTGTGGGCATACTCTACTATCACTTGATTACCTTCGATGTAAGCATTTTGAATCTCACCATCAACACTCATACGACTTTTCAGATAGACTACTTTAGGCCCTGAATTATTCGCTTCTTTCAACGAAGGGAACACATTTCTAGGTTCTAAATGAAGTAAGCGGCAGAAATGGCTAATGAAGGACATGGTTAGTGCCGTTTCCCCTCTTAGCACTCTTGAGAAATCAAGTTGGTTCATTCCTAGCTTCTTTGAAAACTCCATTTGCGTAATTCTCATGCGCGATTTTTGTGACATCCACGTTTGATATAACGCATCTCTATCTTGCTCAGTGAATTCCATTACCGGTTCCTTTATATAATTCATGTCAATCAATTGTCCGGTTTTTCATACATAACATGTCAGAGTTAGGTTAGTGGAAGCCAAAGGTTTGGTCTGATATAAGGAAAACCTTATGTAGTTCAGCGCAAAGCTGTCAAAGCAAATAATGATCCGCCAACAGAGCGACAAATAAGATCATTAGGTGATAAATGGAGAACTTAAAGGTCTTCATCGCCATATTGGGCTCATCACGATATTTAAGTACCCAAGCATGATAAACAAACCCACCGTTGAGCACCAATGAAGCGCTTAGATATATCCAACTACTCATGCCGACCAATACCGGCAATATACACACGATGCTAAGCAACAAGGTATAGAGAAAAATAGAAGTCTTGGTGTATTCGATTCCGTGAGTCACAGGCAGCATGGGGATATTCACTTTGGCATACTCATCACGACGATGAATCGCCAACGCCCAAAAGTGCGGAGGCGTCCAAATAAAGATGATCATCACCAACAACCAAGCATTTGAATGCAATTCATTAGTTACTGCCGTCCAACCTAATAAAGGGGGCATAGCGCCAGCGATTCCTGCTATCACGATATTTTGCGGCGTTGCTCGTTTCAAGTACATGGTATAAATCACGGCATAACCCAATAAGCTTGCAAAGGTTAACCAAGCGGTCAGTTGATTGACCCACACCACTAACGTGACAAAGCCAAGTATGCCGATACCAGCAGCAAAGCTGAACACGTGCACACTGCTCAGTTCACCCGATGGCAAAGGACGTCGGTTTGTTCGAGTCATTTGCCCATCAATCTTTTTATCGATCAAGTGGTTGAATGCAGCTGCCGAACCTGCCATCAGCCCTATCCCAATCATTCCGAACAGAGTTTGTTGTAAGGGCAATCCATTGGGTACCGCTAAACACATCCCAACCAGTGCTGTAAGCAACATCAAAGCCACCACTTTTGGTTTGGTCAGCGTTAAATAGACTTTCCAAGTGGCTTTGTTTTTTGTAGCAATTTTGTTACTTAAAGCTGTGTCATTGTTGGTTGCTATCTTATGAGTTAAGGCTGCGTCTTGAGCCACCACTTCATACTGTGTTGACGTTCTACTGACCATGATTACCTCCTTGTAATACACTGTTCTTCACCAAGATCTCACTCGGTTTGCGTTGCCACACGACAAAATTGGTTACAACCATGCTGATGAGCAACATCGCTGCGACTAGGTTATGCAAAACCGCAACTAAAATTGGCAGATGAAACCATACATTACTGATCCCAAGGCCGATTTGAGTAAACAAGACTATTGCGACAATCACGCTCAGCTTTTGGTGAGGCGCTTGGCCAAATTTCCATAGCTGGAACACGATCATCAGCACCGTTAACGTCGCCACAATAGCCCCGAACCTGTGCATGACATGAATGGTAAGCCTCGCGGGATATTCCAACACACCAAACTCATAGTTATCGTGTCCATGTTGAGCAAAATCGAACGCATTTTTGAAGTCGAGGTAGCTCATCCAGTTACCTTCACAAATCGGCAATTGGGTACACACCAAAGCGGCATAGTTTGACGATGTCCAGCCACCTAGCAGTATCTGCCCGACTACAATGAGTAATCCGAATAGTGCCGAAATTTTAAGTGGTGAAGAATAGGCAACCTCTCCAAAACGGCTTTGGAATTGAGACAAACGACAGTAGAGCAAACACAACAGTGACAGCAACGTGAAGCCCCCCATCAAATGCGCCATAACCACAACGGGCATCAACTTGAGAGTCACCGTCCACATTCCAAGCAAAGCCTGAAATATCACGGTTGCAGAAATAAGTAACGGCAGACCAGCAGTTGTTATATTCTTTTTAATACACCAAGCAACAACGACAAAGATAAGCAGCCCTAATGTTCCTGCAAAGTAGCGATGGATCATCTCTATCCAAGCTTTGTCTGCTTCGAGAGCTCGTTCTGGAAATTGCAGATTCGCTTCAGTCACCGCCAATACATCAGAAGGCACCGTGATCTTTCCATAACAACCAGGCCAGTCGGGACAGCCAAGACCGGCATCAGACAAACGAGTGTAAGCACCGAGTACAATCACAGTCAAAGTTAGGAATATAGTCACTCTCATAATCAACATGAGTAACTTTGGAGCTCCTTTTTGCATTGCTTATCTCCCTATCTAGAATCATCAACGCCGACTAATTACTGGCCTTTACCCCACTCTCGACAACTTGAGTAATTTTCGTAAATCATGAATCATGCCTTTAGATTGGCTGACTAACTGCGAAGGATCAGAAACGCTTTTGTATTCCATAACCAATTGCCCGAGTGGGTCAATTATCACAATGGAAGCTGACGCAAACTCGGAACTTAACTGATCACCACCAGCTAACAAAGATAGATCAGGCTTATCAAGAGAACCCGATAACGAATTACCTTCTGAGACGAAAACAACGGCGGTCACGCGTTCTTTGTTTTTTCCTAACGCTAAGTAGCTTTGATTCAAATAATGAAGCTGTTGTTCACACAAGCTTTCGCACTCCATCGGTGCGATATAACCCACTAACCAACCCTCTCCAGCCATGGGTACCGTTACGCCAAAATCCGCTAGTGTGACCCTTGGTTCTACCAATTCGCCTGAGTTAGTGACACCTGAGGTATACCAATTCTGGTCCAACACAGTTTTGGCGATAATCGCAGGCAAAGTGAAAATTAGAACGAGTCCGATTAATACCAAACGTCCCTTAGTACGACGGCTTCTAAGCTCAGCCATGTTTGCCTCCGTACTTTCACTGTTCACTTGTGCTTGAGATTTATCCATCGTTGTTCTCCGTGATAGGTGTCGCTTTTAGGTACCGATAGCCAATTAACAACATCAAAAACAAAAGTACCGCTGCCATTACAAACCATTGAAATGAGTAACCGAAGTGCTTCTCAGATTTCATTGCCGTCGGTCGCCATAACAACTCATAAGGCCAGGAACCTAAGCTCTGAGGTTGGAAGACAAAGGGCAGCACTTCTTGCCCGGTGTATTGTGATAACGCTGCTATGTTTAGGTTTTGGATTCTATTCGGTGTCGTATTTTCTAAACCCAATTCATGACTTAAAGGATTCACTGAGCGTGTATACAAGCGCCCTGACATTTTGCTTGGTACAGTAATGCTTCCTAATTGCGGTAGTTCTCTTCTGTCATTACTTGCCGCAACAAACCCAAGATCGATCAACAACTGTTTTTCAGCCACTAATGAGTTGTTTTCATCTTCAAGACGAACCTTTCCCAACATGTAAATCACATACCCTACCGTTCCTTGGTTAATCTGATTGTCTAACAAAACCACTAAACCACTTGGCATTTCCAGATCCACATCAACCTTCAAACCATTTAAAGACGGATGTTCAGAGGCACCTTGCGCTTGTATACGCGACTCCTTCCATTCAGAGATAACCGCATCCAATGACCTAGACGATTGCTGGGCTCTTTCTGATAGCTGCTGTTCATAACGCAATTTCTCGTTACCTCGATCTAACTGCCACAAACCCAACTTGATTAAAATGCCGACTGAAACCACAGTTAAAACAACCGCTATCCAAAAACCTTTACTGCGGAACTTGTGTTCATCATCAATCAATCGGTTTGGAGTTATCACTATGGCGTTATCTACCTTTGTGTTGTTATTTAAAATTGTACTGGTCGCTTTGCTGTTTTTTATCGCTTTCAATTTGATGAAAGGTCTAATCCAAATCGCCTCGGGCAAACACAATGGAAAAAGGCTCAGTCACTTTTTGGGTCGTCGAGTGATGTGGTCAGTCGTTGTCGTACTACTGTTATTACTGGCTTTAGGTTCAGGAATGATAACGCCCAACCCTCGCCCTTATTAAGCCCATACAAATCCAGCAGCTAAACCAGCATATTTCGTTAGAGCACATACACAAACACAAACAAACCTAACCAAACCACATCAACAAAGTGCCAATACCAACTGCCCGCTTGAAACGCAAAATGATCTTTTGGAGAAAAATGGTCTTTCGCAACTCTTGCCAGTAATACAACCAAAAAAATCGTTCCTAAACAAACATGCAAGCCGTGAAATCCAGTCAGCAAAAAGAAGGTGTTACCGTAGATACCAGACTGAAGTGTCAGTCCCATCTCCTGATAAGCGTGAAGGTACTCTTCAACTTGGAAGAACAGGAAGAAGCCAGCCAGAACAATGGTTATTTCCAACCACACGATTAAAGCCATACGTTTATTCTGTTCAAGACTGATATGTGCCATGTGCAGCGTCACAGATGAAAGCAGCAGTATAATAGTGTTTTTAAGCGGGATACCTTGCCAAGGCATGGCTTGTGTCGTCACACCATCAGGCGTCGTCGTTAGTGGCCATATCGACTGAAACATCGGCCACAACACTTCATGGGTCATCGCATTGTTGCCTGCGCCACCAATCCACGGCACTGAAATCATACGAGCGTAAAAAAGAGCGCCAAAGAAAGCACCGAAAAACATGATTTCAGAGAAAATGAACCAGCTCATACCTTGTCGAAAAGATCGAGAAATCTGCTCAGAATAAAGACCACTCAATGATTCCGTGATCACATTGCTAAACCAACCTGCGAGCATGTAAAGCAGCACAGCAAACCCGACTAACAACACCGCTTTTCCAAATACACCACCGGCTGCGTCGGTGCCCATATTTTGCACCGTCAAGCCAGCACCAACCGCGACCAAAAACAGTGCTACAGCACCCACCAATGGCCAGTGGCTTTGATGTGGAACGAAATAAACTTCCTTTTTAGAACTCATCGCTCAACTCCTTATGTTGATACTGGTTCTGTAAATCCCTAGTTACTTGCGAGCACGTTAGGCTCAGGCTTACTTGCCTCTCCACTCACCTGACTCGTGATGTTAAACAGCGTATAAGAGAGTGTAAGCGTATGTATTGATTCAGGAATGTCAGGCTCAATGTAAAATATTAATCCCATTTCGGCACTCTTGTGCCCGTCCAATGGTTGCTGATTGAAACAAAAACATTCCATTTTGTTAAAGTAAGTGGCTCCCATGCCTGGAGAAACCGATGGTACGGCTTGGCCAACCAATGAGGCACCGGATAGGTTTTTAGCGATGTAGTTAGTCTGAATCACCTCACCAGGGTGAACCTCTAACACTTGAACTTCGGGCGAGAACTGCCACGGCATATCTGGCTTGATGTGGGACATGAATTCAACGCGTACCGTACGAGAATAGTCGGGCTGCATTCCCTGAGGTTGAACGGCAGAAACCGTATTGGTTTTGCCGTTGATCCCTAGGGCGTCACACATCACATCGTAGAGCGGCACCAAAGCAAAACCGAAACCAAACATCGCAACCACACTCAACACCAAATAACCCGTCAGCTTTTTAGTTGATCGCTTCTTGGTTGCTAGTTTAATCAACTGATCATTTTGATTTCGGTTGCTCTGTTTGTCGTTCATGGATCTTCCCTCTAATCAACTTTAGGTGGATGAGTAAAGGTATGATGAGGCGCAGGGCTTGGAACTGTCCATTCTAGCCCTTCAGCTCTATCCCAAGGCTTGCTTGGTGCGGGCTCTCCGCCTCTTACGCACTTAATAACCAACCATAAGAAGATCAGCTGAGACAACCCAAAGGCAAAACCACCAATCGACACCACTTGGTTAACGTCAGCAAATTGAATAGCGTAATCTGGAATACGACGTGGCATGCCCGCTAACCCTAAAAAGTGCATCGGGAAGAACAGCACATTCACTGAGATTACCGACGTCCAGAAATGCCACAGACTGAGCTTGTGGTCGTACATATGCCCTGTCCACTTAGGCAGCCAATAATAGGCGGCAGCCATAATCGAGAACACAGCACCTGTTACCAGAACATAATGAAAGTGAGCCACCACAAAATAGGTATCGTGGTATTGGAAATCAGCAGGCACTATTGCCAACATCAATCCAGATAACCCACCAATCGTAAACAGAACAATAAAGGCAATCGCAAACAACATTGGTGTTTCAAAGGTCAAAGCCCCCCGCCACATAGTCGCCACCCAGTTGAAGACTTTCACACCGGTCGGCACCGCTATCAACATGGTGCAATACATGAAGAACAGTTCGGCAAATACTGGCATACCCGTTGTGAACATGTGGTGTGCCCACACTAAAAAAGACAAAATGGCGATACTACAGGTCGCGTACACCATCGAATGGTAACCAAACAAGCGCTTGCCACTAAAGGCTGGGATGATAGCCGAGACGATACCAAACGACGGCAAGATCATGATGTACACTTCGGGGTGCCCAAAGAACCAGAATATGTGCTGGAACATCACCGGGTCCCCACCACCAGCGGCATCAAAGAAGCTTGTTCCAAAGTATTTGTCAGTCAGTACCATAGTCACCGCACCCGCGAGAACGGGCATCACGGCTATCAGCAAGAAAGCGGTAATTAACCATGTCCATACGAACATTGGTAACTTGAACCAAGTCATACCCGGTGCGCGCATGTTCACTATGGTTACGATGACGTTGATCGCCCCCATGATCGAACTGATCCCCATAATATGGACAGAAAATACAAACAACGCCGTACTATCAGGACCATAAGTTGTCGAGAGCGGCGCATAAAATGTCCAACCAAAGCTCGGGCCGCCTCCCTCAGTAAACAAAGAACCAATTAAGATCAAGAAAGCAAAAGGTAGAATCCAGAAACTGAGATTATTCATTCTCGGCAGCGCCATGTCTGGAGCGCCAATCATCATTGGGATCATCCAGTTAGCCAAACCTGTGAATGCAGGCATCACGGCACCAAACACCATGATTAAACCGTGAACGGTAGTCATCTGATTAAAGAAGTCTGGCTCAACGAGCTGTAACCCCGGTTGGAATAACTCCGCACGGATCACCATCGCCATGGCGCCGCCTGTTAAGAACATGGCAAAGCTAAACCAAAGGTAAAGTGTACCGATGTCTTTGTGGTTGGTTGAGTAAAGCCAACGCGTCCAACCTTTGGGAGCAGCATGTGAGTCGTGATCATCATGAGTTAAATCATGGCTGTCCAATGAACCTTCAGCTGAATGACTCAGTGCTTGACCTTCTGCGGGAGCCGATTTCACCGGCTTATTGATTGGCGAACTCATAACTGCTCCTTAGCATCGTTTTGTGCCTCATCCGTTGAGCCTTGTTCACTGTTCGTTTCACTTTGTTCGTTGTCAGATCCACCTTCTTGCTTCGCCTTATAAGCGTTCACATCTGAAGCCTGAACCACATCGCCAGTGTCATTACCCCAAGCATTTCTTTGATAAGTCACTACCGCAGCAATCTCTTTTTCGGTTAACTGATTATCGAACGCCTGCATTGCGGTACCTCCGCGACCATAAACAATGGTATCGATATGAACACCCACATCACCAAGTGCAATAGGACTTCCTTTAATGGCAGGAAATGCGCCGGGAATACCTTCCCCATTGGCTTGGTGACAAACTGCGCAACGGGTTTTGTAAACTTCTTCACCGATGACGTTCAATTCATCTAAGGAAAGTGACGCATCTAGTGCATCTTGAGCCGCTTGCTTTGCGGCTATCGCCAATTCTTTCTGTTCCACAAGCCATCCATCAAAGTCATCCTCCTCCATTGCATGCACCACTATCGGCATGAAACCATGAGCACGACCACACAACTCTGCACACTGCCCTCGATAAACACCGGGCTCATCGATCTTTGTCCACGCTTCGTTGATGAAACCGGGAATGGTATCTTTTTTTACCGCAAAAGCTGGTACCCACCATGAGTGAATAACATCATCAGAAGTCATCAAGAAACGGACTTTACGATCGATAGGCAGTACGAGCGGATTATCCACTTCTAACAAGTAATGTGCCCCTTTAACTTCGATTCCTTCAATCTCTTTATCACTTGTCGCCAAAAGACTAAAAAACTCAACATCTTCGCCAAAATAGCTGTAATGCCATTTCCATTGCGAGCCTGTAATTTTGACAGTGAGTTCTGATTGAGAGGTGTCTTCCATCGCTATCAAGGTCTTGGTGGCTGGGATGGCCATAGCGATGAGAATAATGATTGGGATGATCGTCCAAAGAATTTCAACTTTAGTACTTTCATGGAAATGAGCCGCTACTGCACCCTTCGACTTTCGGTGTCTCACAATAGAGTAAAACATCACACCGAAGACGACGAAAGCGATCGCACAACAGATATAGAAGATCAGCATATGGAGTTCATACACTTTACCGCTAATCTCAGTAACACCTTGTGTCATGTTGTATTCAGTACTTGCATGCACTAAAGGCGATATTAAGGCCGCAACAAAAATATTCAAAAGCCACGCTAGACTGACCAATAATCTTTTCAAAAGATCTCTCCTCATCCTTCCTAATTGGATAATTGCGACTTAAATGTTGTTGCGGGCTATAAGTCATTACTAGCAGGGCAACATACATTGTTATTCCGATTACATATGAAAAGGCTGAATCTCAATCTCCAACTCACGCGACGACTAAAGTGATACAGTCTCAGTGACTACTGACCCATAAACAACCTATGTACTTTCCGATTAAGAGACATTGGAAGTTTCTACGAAAGATTCAAAAACGGCGAACTTGTCAAACTTTGTTATATTTATGTAAAAGGCTAGTTAGTGATATCCAATTGTTCAAGGTAAGTGTGCTTACTAAACAGACAATTATTGAAGTAGCTTTATCCATATGCCCTTCCCTTGCTGTTGGAATTTATTTTAAATCGAGTTTTACGATTGCTTTCATGGAAATGATAATCAATATCACTTAAATTAAATCAACAGAAAGATATCCCGACATGAAAAGGTTTAGTGATTATGCAAGATGCAATGAACTGGTTAGCGAGAGACCCAGATCCAAGAACTCGTGAAGAGCTACAGTACCTCATCGATGAGGGGATGAACGACGAATTAGAAGATCGCTTTATTCAACGGTTAGAATTTGGTACAGCAGGTCTACGAGGCAAAGTTGGATGCGGTCCAAATCGAATGAACCGGTTAGTAATACAGGAAACAGCAACCGGACTTGGCCACTATTTAATCGAGCATGTCGCTAATGCCACCATTCGCGGTGTCGTTGTTGGCTATGACGGGCGCTTAGATTCAAAGCAGTTCGCCATTGATACAGCTTCCGTGCTTACGGCTTTGGGGATCAAGGTTTACCTAACCTCTAACGTGGCAGCAACACCTATTGTGGCTTTCGGTATTGAGCATTTTAATGCGGCGGCTGCTGTTGTCGTAACGGCTAGCCACAACCCACCAGAATATAATGGCTTCAAGGTGTACTGGGAAAATGGCGCGCAAATTATTCCCCCTCACGATGCAGGCATTGCAGCTGAAATCGACACTGCTGCAGCCAAACCTATTCCTTTAATGAACTTGAGTGATGCAGAACAGCAAGGCAAATTAGTGTGGCTCACCGAGGGATATTATCAAACCTATCGAGCTGCGATTAATCAGAGCCCGCATGTAAACAACAGTACCGAAGCTGCTAAAACAACCATTACCTATACCGCCATGCATGGTGTAGGTGCACAAATGGCTGAAGATCTTCTCCATGATTCTGGATTCCACAAAGTATTCAGTGTACCGGAACAAAGAGAGCCCGATGGTCACTTCCCGACCGTTAACTTCCCGAACCCCGAAGAAAAAGGGGCAATGGATCTCGTTATTAACCTCGCCAAAAGTGTTGATGCCGACATCGCTTGCGCTAATGACCCAGATGCAGACCGATTTGCCGTTGCAGTTAGAATCGATGATACAATTAGAACCGATGATGCTTCTTACAAGATGCTGACTGGGGATCAAGTAGGTGTGTTATTCGCTCACTATTTATTATCGAAGCCGCACACCAAAAACCAATTAGTTGGTAACAGTATTGTATCTTCAACCTTGCTTGAAAAAGTGGCTCAATCCCACGGCGCGACTTACTTCCAAACGCTAACGGGCTTTAAATGGTTGGCGAATATTGGGATGCAGTTGGAGGATGAGCAGAATGAGTTCTTGTTCGCCTATGAAGAAGCCCTTGGCTACACAATCGGCACTCAGGTACGAGATAAAGATGGCCTATCGGCTATCGTTGTCTTCGCTCAATTGGTTGAAGAGTTGAAATCTCAAGGTCAAACCATCTGGGATCTCCTCGCTCAAATTTCGCGTGAGCATGGCGTCCATACTAACGCTCAGAGAAGTATTGCGCTTGACCCTGACTCGCCATCTATTGGTTCTAAACTCAGAGCTGCTCAACCTAAAGCTATAAACGAGGTCGCTATCTCTGTGATTGAAGATCTGCAATCCTCTTTGCGATACATCGTTGGTGGCGATACTGAAACCATTAACTTACCAACAAGTGACGTGCTGATTTATCACCTTGAAGATGGCTCACGTATTATCGTCCGCCCTTCTGGCACAGAGCCAAAAGTGAAAGTCTACTATGAAACAGTGACAAAGTTTGAAGAAACAGAGACGTATGAAGACACTCGTTTACGTGGTGAAAAGTTCATGGAGAAACTAATTGAACAGCACCAAAAAGAGCTGAATTCTTAGTCGGTGAAGCGAGAGTTTACTCGATATTCGAATAAGACAATTCGTACTTAGCAGAACCAAAAATGGACGCATTAAGCGTCCATTTTTTATCGGCAATGAGCCGTTATCATGTGCTTTACTTAGGTAATTGAAGCAGTAAAGAAAGAAGAAAGCATCCAAACCGCTAACACAATAAACACGCCGCCCATCACTTTCTGCTGATAAGTACGAAACTTTGCGTTTTCTACGAGAGGCTTACCAATAGTACCCACCAAAGCCACAAGAAGAAAATTAAACGTCAAACCAAGAACGTTCAATAATAGGCCCAAAAACAGCATCTGTTCACCAGAGGTCGCTTCAATATTTGTAGAAACGAATTGAGGCAAAAACATCACAAAAAAAACCAACGCCTTTGGATTAAGCAGATTACTAATTAACGCTCTTTGGTAATACGACTTAGCGGCAGCATTGTCACTGAGTCCGGTCGCTTCTCCCTGATCGGTTCGAAGGCAGTCCCATCCCATTTTAAGTAAGTATGCACCACCTAATAAATGCAGCGCTTTCAAAGCAATAGGGCTCATAGCGATCAATGCCGACACACCCATCGCCGCCAGCACTGTCAGAATAATTCCAGAAGTCGCGTTACCTAGGCTCGCAAACACACCGACCTTACGACCATAGCTCATACTTGAGCTCGCGATCAGTAACATATCAGGACCAGGTAAAAGGAGAAGTGCAACAACGGCTGTCAGGTAAACAGGTAAAATGGCTAAGTCGATCATGAGCTTCAGTATTGATAAAAACGGAGCCGGATTTTATATCAATTACAAACGCCATTCTAGATACAACCCGTTGCTTGATGGTTAATTATTCGAATTAACAACCACCAACAGCCAGTAAAACCAACTTATTAACTAAAAAAACCAATGTGATTAACTCGCTACCCATTCAATCTCAATCAATGTCGTTTCTCCACACTTAAGGCGACCAAGGAATATATCGCCGCGGTGTACTTCTCCAACGCCTTTAGGGGTACCCGTCATCACGACATCACCGTCGAGTAATGTCGTGTAAGAAGACAACTCTTCGAGGATAGTTTTCGGGGAATAGAGCATCTGTTCAACGTGTCCTTTTTGAACGCGGACACAGTTGATAAACAGTTCTATATTCAAGTCCGCGAGGTCTAAGTTATCAGTTGGAACAAAGCGACTAAATACGGCTGAACCATCAAATGCTTTGGCGCGCTCCCAAGGTAAACCTTTCGCTTTTAAGCTACTTTGCAATTCACGTTTAGTGAGATCTAGCCCTAAACCCACAGCGGAGTACTGACCATTTTCAACGATAAAACAGATTTCTGACTCGTAGTGCAGCGCTTCTTGATGAAAAGAAGACAGAGATGACGTAACACTGGTGCTCGGTTTATTGAAAACCACCATTGAGTCTGGAATTGCGTTATTGAGTTCTTCGATGTGATCGACATAGTTACGCCCAACACACAGCACCTTAGTTGGAGTTGCTGTTCGTTTCGAATTCATCAATTGTTCCTGATCTACAACGCTGCTCATAGTTTGTCCCTGAACTATTTTTTGGAGTGCAAAGTTTACCGCAACATAAAGAGAGAATCTTCGACAAGATGGTTATCAACATCTAAATTCTGATCTTTAGCTCAATTTAATGATTTAAATACTTTTATCCGAAGATCGCGACATATAAGAACTGATGACAAGAGCATAGCTACGTAGATGAAATGAATGGCTAGGTAACATGAAGGAAAAACTAAAACAGATGCGTATAGAACGAAAGAAGCCCTCTCTAATCAAGAGATCAGAGAGGGCTTAGCATGGTGTCTAGGACAGTATCCTAAAAGGTAAACTTAAGGAGTAAACACTATGCTAAATTAGTCTGCGACTTATAGGTAGTAACGAGCACCAAGTAGCCACTGGTCGTCAGCTTTTTCTTTGTAAACGCCAGAACCTTGTAGGTCGAACTGGTAACCAGCAAAGCCTACGAACTGAGACGTGAAGTTGTATTCAGCTTGTAGAGCAGTAGTAGCAAATACTGTATCGCTTAGCTTGTCGTCTTCTACCGCTTCGTAGTTAACGCTTAGGTTAAGGCTGTTAGAAAGAGCGTAAGAAGCTAGTAATTCAATTGCAACTGACTCTTCAAGAATCTGGCCGTTACCTGAGTTCATGTAGTTGTTCATTGCGTATACACCAGCAAGGTAAAGACCTTCAGCGCCGTATGAACCGTAAGTTGCACTTAATACGTGAGAATCAGCAGTTTTTGAACCCACTACACCAAAGTAGTTAACATCACCGGTGTTGTATGCGTAGTTCGCAGTAACGTCAGCAATCGCGTAATTCAAAGCAATTTGAGCACGGTTGCCGTATTCGTTCGCACCATCAGCTTTGCGACCTTGCCATGCAACAGCTGCGTTTAGAGAGCCAGCGTTGCCGAAGTCGATAGCGTTGCCGTAGCTAACCATTTCTTCGCCACGACCAGTACCTAGGTTACCGTGATCTTCGTAGATGAAGTCATTCGCGAATGCGATTGGCATATCTGCTACACCAGCAACGTTGTAGTAAGGTGCCCATTGAGTACCTACTGCTGCACGACCGTAATCGTCATGAGAAAGACCAACGTAACCAAGACGAGTTGTGAATGACTCTTCACCACCGTCAAGCATGTTTAGCGCCCATTCACCTTTAGCATCAGCAGTAAAGCCGTTACCAAGATCGTGAGTTGCACCGAAGTTGATACGTGGAGAAACAGATTCTACACCGATATCATCGCTGTTAAGACGGTCATCGCTGTTTACATCACCAACTGCAACTGAAACGTGACCGCCAACTGAGAATGTTGTGCCGTCTTCGTTGTAAAGCTCTACTGCAACTGCCTGTGTACCAAATACTGCACCAGAAATTGCTAGCGCTAAAAGTTTCTTATTCATTGTCATATCCATTATGTAACTGGGTGAGTTATTCACTAACAACCTCGTGCTTACGGAGAAGTTGTTACCTGCATTTAACAAGTGGACAAACACTAATATACGAATGACAAAAAGTTGCATTAAAATATGTAAAATAAAAAAATTCGCACTATAAAAAACAAAAAAACCTTTTTAAACAATAAATTAAACTAAAAACACAAATGCGAACTGTTACTTTTTGAGATAAAAACATCAAAATTTTTGGTTTTCTAATCACCAAATAAACATTAAAAATCAAAATTTAAAATTACTCATCAGACCATTATATGACAAACTTTTAACCTTGAAACACCTTGTAACACCTTGTAACATCTAGAATGCATTTGAAACATTTAACCCGGTAAAATAATTTCCACTGCTTTAGAGAAGAAAAAGTAACTCAGCGGAAATTCATCGAAGCCAGATACAAAAAAAGCAACCAATCAGTGATGGGTTGCCTTCAATAACTCATAGCTTTCGTTCTTATTTAAAGCAAACCTCAGCCCAACGAGCCAGACCTGCTGTTACTGAGCCGAAATAGTTACCACTCACAATCGGTACATTCGGTACAGCTTCTTCTACTGCTTGGCGAAGGATTGGAGAGCGAGCCGAACCACCGGTCATGTAGATAACATCTGGCTTTTTCTGACCTTGTTGAATGGCTTCTTTTACTAACTCAATCATCTTAGACTTTGGTGTTTCAATAGCTTCGATCATCTGTTCAACAGAGATATCAACTTCCACTAACTCAGAAGCGACATTAATCGCCGTTCGGTATTGAGCACATTCAGCTAAAGCAATTTTGGTTTCTTCAGCTCGACGCACAATGCTGTAGCCTAGAGTATCGTGATAAACCCTCATCAAGCGATCTAACTTTTGAGGATCTGAAGCTTCTTTACGAAGTAACTTCAAGGCCGCTAGGTTTTCGCGAGAATAGAAGTTCTTTTGCGCTTCAACATTATTGATCGCAATTGGATTCCAGAATTGAGTCAGCGGCATATCGATACCTGAAATGCCTTTACTACCCATACCGAAAGGTGACATCAGTTGTTTAAAAGCAAGGTAGATATCAAGGTCATTCCCTCCTACCCTTTGCCCGCTGTGGGCTAATAAACTTTGAGTACGATCCGCCTTACCCGACCAAGTTGGTCCCATTTCTAACAATGAGCAATCGGTCGTACCACCACCAATATCCACCACCAATACCGTTTGGTTTTCAGTTAGGGTACTTTCATAATCAAGCCCCGCCGCAACAGGTTCAAATTGAAAAGCAATATCAGTAAAGCCAGCACGCTTAGCTGCACGAGAAAGAATATGTTCGGCTTGTCGGTTTGCTTCTTCACCACCTCGACCATGAAAGTTAATCGGACGACCAATAACGGCTTGTTTAATCTGTTCTTGAGTCGTCAGTTCGGCTTGGTGTTTAATATTCGCCATCATTGCACAGACTAAATCTTCAAAAAAACTCACCTGAACATCATGTAGCCCACTCGCACCAAGGAAAGATTTCGGCGATTTCACATAGTAAACGTCACGAGGGTCTTCTAAGTAAAGATCCAACGCTGCCTGACCAAATGCCATATCTTCAGGCACTAAATCAATACTCTCTTCTCGGTTCAACGCAATCGCACGTCGTAACACCTGCTCGCCAACCACATCGCTCGGTTTGATATTCAAATGGCGAAATAGATGCTCAGAAACGCTTTCACGAGTCGGAGCAAACACAGTTGAGGGAATATAGTGGTTGTTACCTTCCAACGGTAATAGGCTTGGTTCTCCATTAACCATTGCTGCAACAGAACAGTTTGCCGTTCCATAATCAAATCCAATAAACATAATATCCCCCACTCGACAAAAGGGGCGAGATGCTACATGAAAAACCTTAAAATTACGAGTTGCTTTGTTAATTTTACTGAGTCAATTCTTGGTTAACAGGGCTCTGCAAAGGAAAACAAATATGCTACATTTCAGCACAAATGAATCATGGGTCAGATAAATGAAAACACCTTGCCGAGCGGCTTGTAAAAATAATGGCGGCATATGCAGTGGATGCCATCGAACAATGGATGAGATTATCGGCTGGAAAGGGTTATCTGAAAACGAAAGAGAATCAGTGATGAATAATCTGAGTGGCATTAGCTCAACTCATCAATGCCCAGAATGCAATGAGCCTGCACAATGTGATATCAGTGCGGGAAAAGAGACGTGTTGGTGCTTTGAATTAGAGAAGCGAGACACCGACAATATTCCAAAAGCAGGTGTTTGTCTGTGTCGTAAGTGCCTATCAGCCTTACCTGTTCAGTAGTTTTTGTGCCTATGAACTTGCACTAGAACGCAAAAAGAAGCGAGATACCATTATCTCGCTTCAAGACACGATTAACTAAATGAGTGATTACTTAGCTTTTGCAACCAATGCCGGCAGAGAGAACTCGACTCCCCCCCAACCATGTATCATGAAGTTTCGAATATTTTGATGGTCGGTATTCTCAGGAAAATCTAGTACGTCATTTCGGTAAAACTGACCAAAACAAGCCAACGTTTGATCTACTGAGAGGCCTAACGCTAAACCAAAGGCAAAAATCTTACACGAACCATTGTTCTGCCCTGCCGCATTAACCACATCGCCATTACGAAATTCACTCTCAGAAAAATCATAGCTAGCTTCTATCACTTGCATTGTATCTTCAAATTGAACGCTTTCCGGTGCTTGTTTCAGGTTTTCTAAGAAAGTTTCCAGTTCCATTTACTCATTCTCCATTAAGTACACAACTAACAATAGTCTATCTTGTTTTACGGCAAGAGTAAGCTGTTGTTTCCTGTTGAAAACACCTCACCTTTTTACTCGACACCTGCAATTACCTTAATGAAACTAATGACATAGTATTATCAGGACGTTATATTATTTCATCAGATGGTTAACATTGTTCAATAACGAATATGCATAAAGATAAAAACATAGAACTGTTCAGATACCTTAAACCCGGTACAAAAACAGCAGGTGTGTTGGAATTCGGCCCAGACGACTCAGTCCAAATAAGCACCCTGTATATTGGCTATAAGGAAGATCAGTACCTGATCTTAGAGCTCTCCCAAAAAGCAACCGAGGCACTCACTCTCAGAAAGCTCACTAATGTTGATATGATTGTCCGTGCTATTACCGATACTGAGCTTGGACATATCATTGCATTTAAAACCAATGTACTGGCTCATATCACTTCGCCAGCGCATCTTATTTTTCTTCGCCCGCCGTCTAATTTTGCGACTAAACCAATCCGCGAACACGAAAGATACAAAGTGCACCTGGGGTGTGAAGTGACCTTTGATACGCTGTCACTTGACGCAACGTTAGTGGATTTTTCTGTCTCTGGCTGTGGTGTTTACATTACACAGCAATCTGATATCGATATAGGTTGGAAGATCAAAGTCAATTCAGTACTGAGCGAGCATTTAGAAAGTGAGTTGGTCTACAAAGTGGTGAGTAAGAAAAAGCAAGGTCAAGGCTGGCTTTTTGGTATCCAATTTCCCGAACACTTAAGCATGAGTGATGAGCTAAAAACACTACTGTTGGAACAAGCCTTTATCGCAAGTTCTTTGTAGCAGTTTATTATTGGGATGTTGTGATTATAAAATTTTAGGAATAAAAACGATATTTCACCACAATTTCATAAAGGAATCCCATACGACTATTTGCTTTTGCTAAAGATTAGTCCTGTTGCTCCCAGTAAGAGTTTTTAAAATGTACAAAAGCTTGGTGTAGAGACTCTTCCTTGATCGGTTTTACAATCACGTAATTTGCCCCGGCGGCTAGGAAGCTGTTTCTAGTCGACTTCTGAGCGTCAGCGGTACAGGCATAGATAGGTGTTGACAAAACAATCTCATCTCTCAATTTCTGAGTGGTTTCGACCCCTCCTAAATTAGGCAGTTGGTTGTCCATTAGAATGAGGTCAAACGTATTCGCCTTTGCCATTTCTATTGCTTCTAAACCGTCTTTAGCCCAAGTCACGATCATTCCATATTTTTTACAGAAAGCTTGTGCGATAAATGCATTCGTGTGATTGTCTTCTACCAACAATACTTCTAAAGGTCGACTAAAAAGCGTTTCAGGATCAATCTCTGCTTGTGGTTTGTAACCTAACAACGACTTTGAATGCAATTCAACCGGTAATTCAACAATAAACTCAGAGCCTTGACCCATGACACTGCGAACTTGAATATCTCCCTCAAGCATATCGACTAGGTTTTTTACAATCGTTAATCCGAGACCAGTGCCGCCATACTCGCGAGTTGTGGTCTCCTCTGCTTGTACAAACGGTTCAAAAACTGCATCGATCTTGTTTTCATCAATACCAATACCACTGTCTTTGACTCGCACAATTAAGCTGGCTTTGTCGGAGTTAAAAATACTTTCTAGCTCAAAGTTGACTGAAATGCTGCCTTGATGAGTAAACTTCAATGCATTACTCAATAGGTTAAACATAATTTGGTTAAGTCGAACTTGATCAGTGTATATCTCAACGTCATCAACTAAATGATTCATAATACTAAAGACAACTGATTTATCCTCGCATAACGGTCGATAAATACTATCCAACGTATTAACCAACTCCGTTAAGCGAAAGTCTTTTTTCTGTATATTAAATTGACCCTGTTCGATTTTAGAGAAGTCCAAGATGTCATTAAGTACCGCCAGTAAGTGTTCAGCACTGTTGCAAAGTACATCGACTTGGCCCCGATTATCTTCTCCCTGTAAAGAACGTTTAAGCAGCTGGGACACACCTAGAATACCGTTTAGCGGCGTACGAATCTCATGGCTCATCTTAGCTAAAAAGTCGGCTCGTACATTCGCAAGATGCTCAGCTTCTTCTCTTGCTCGATCAGCCTGTCTCTCTGCTTCTATCAGCTTAGTGATATCTTGCCCTTGAACCACCACTCCTGTAATACCGTGTTCAACGCGAATCGCAGACATGTTCCAACGGAACACCTTTTCACCGATTGGCACATTAATCCCCGTCAGTTTCGCGCCTTGAACCACCATTTGAATGTTCGGCAACATACGACTCTCAAACTCTTGAGCCATCGCACCATAGTTGTCATCGTCATCGAATAAAGCCATGCGAGCTGCCGGGTTCATCTGAATCAAATCGCCTTTTTCAGACCAGACCAAAATGGGTGAATGAGCAAAATTGAACAGATCTTGGAACTTTTGGTTCTGTTCAGATAAACGTTCAAAGGTATCTTCTAGCGTGCAACCAATATGATGGAACTCGAAAATATTGGAACCATCAAACTTGTTGTATTCATCATTGTCACTTGCGGAACGGGTAAAGTTCATCAGTTTATCGAGCTCAGCCGCGACTCTTCTTTGAATCCAAGCTCGCGTAAAGAAGGACATAAAGACGATCACAACGATCACGACAATAATGGCGCGCTCATAATTCTCTTCTAACTCAATAAAATTGGTGTTTTTTTGCACCGCTCGAATAGTGAGTGGTGTATCAACGGCGTTTATCTGAATCGTCGTGATAGTGACGAAGTGGAGAGGTAATTCATCATGGACTTCGTAAGCAAGAATATCCGTTATCGTATAGCTTTCGTCACCACTGAACGTTGAAGTAACTGGCGCTCCATTAGCCTCGATGACAATATTTTCGCAATTACTTCCTTGTTGGATAGATTCTGCAAGAGAGAAGTTATTGTCTAGCACAATGGCAATATATAACTGACCAAGAACCTCACCGGTCGCGTTATCAATAATGGGTGTTCTTCGTGCCAATAAATGGCGGTCGCCAATATCGGTGGCTAGCTTCAAAAAATGCCAATTACTACTGAACGATACTTCATTAGAGATACTCTCTAATGAAGTATTGTCTAAACCATAAAACTGACCATTTCCATCGTCCCAAACTAGACCATTATGAGTAGAAATAAAGCGTAAATCTGGCGCGTGAGCAGGCTCCCGCTGATCAACACCAAAGAAAAAATAGCTCAACGCCTCTTCATTATGAGTATCAAAATACCCTCTTAAAGTTTGACTGTGTGAACTACTATCTTGGTGAATTTGAAGAACAGACAAACGGTAGTCGAACATGTTTTGGATCAGGCTTGATGTTTGCTGAACGGTTCGATTGGTCTCTTGTTTCACAATATTACTACTGGTCTCATAATTATGAATAAGCACGCCAAGCGCCATCACCCCTATCACTAAAATAATAATACGGGTAATTAATTTGGCTAAAGTGTTTCTTGGTGTATTGGCGTAGCTTTTCTTCATTATTGGCCTGAGTACCTAAATGCACGCTTCTTAAGTTCTGAAATACGTTCCGGAGAGTCTTCTTTGGTGACAACTTCGAACTCACCAGAATAAACGGTAGGAACTTCCAACCCAGCAAGGTCCCATTTGATAGCTTCTGCCATCGCAATACCCGTATCGTCATTCATTCGCATGACAGTAACATCTAAGTCACCTCTCTCAATCGCTTCAAGTTCAGCAGAACCGCCTCCCCAGCCATTAATTAAGATATCTTTACGCGACTCACGAATCGCTTCTACAGCACCTAGAGCGACATCAGTTGCACATGCATAGATAAAGTCTAGATCCTTATTGTTCGCAATGCTGATTTTAGCTGCCTGGTAACCACTTTCCTTATCTGATTTAGTGTAGAAAGAAGACTTGAGATCAAAATTAGTATCGGTGTTTACATCATGGATAAAGGTATCGCCACGAGCATCACTAATGTAGCCCTCTGAACGATATAGAACCGAGTACTTACTGTTAGGAGGTGTCACTTGTTTAAAATAGTCCGCCAACTTCAAGCTGCCTGTTGCATGGTCAAAACCCACATACATAAATGGCTGCCTGTCTGCCCACGCACGTACTGGAGTGGTGATGTTTTGCAGGATCAACTTGGTATCCGTAGAGCTCAATACATGCTCAATAAATTTACGGTGTCGAGTTGTATCTAGCGTAAAAATTAAGTAATCCGTCTTGTTTTCAATCGCCTCTTGCAAAGAAATACTCTGCTGAGATATATCCGCATTGACACGAGTAAACACTTGGTTTATTTGGTAATTAATTCTTAACCTGTCGAGACGTTTCTCAAAGGCTTGGATATTTCGGACCCAATAATCGGAGATCTGTTGGCCAGGGTAAACAACAGAAATTGTGATCGGTCTATCTTGAGCTCGCTTTAATGGCACGGGGTGGTTTTGTACAGCTTCGACCATCTTATCCGTCAGCGCTTTTTGTTCTGGAAATTTAGCAAGATAATCCTGGTATTCCCAATACCCATTGAGGACACGGGTACCGTGGGAGAGAGCGGACGCAGAAAATACGGCAAGTCCAAACAACATCAATAAACGTTTCATATTTTTCTCGTTTTATATGAGCTACTTTGGCTCATTTTTTAACCTAGCATGACACCATCTCTTTGTATGGCTGAAATATATTATGTAGGACAACGACGATAAATGATAGCGTCTAAAACTAATTAGAACGACATTCCAAATGAGTAATTAGTCAATCTGATATTGATATAAAAACTGATGGCCCTAATGCAAGTATCAAAAAGACAACAAAACGGTTTATATTTATTAAAAATCAATAACTTAAAAAGTATCGTACAATTCTTCATTCTTAATAATTAGTTCAATAGTGAATATTTTAGCTATGATTTATGAGACTTCGGTATATTGAATTTTATCTTCTTGCCACTCAATGATTAATTTGAGTGATACCAATTTTTCTTTACGAGATTTGGGCAATTGTTTGATCGCGTATTCGGTTTTCAATGCCTCACTTTTAGACCCGACACTAAAACTCCAAACTAGCTTAAGTGGACCTTTACCTTTTAAGGCCTTTGCACCTTTACCTTGCTGATGTTGTTCAAAACGACGCTCTAAATTGTTAGTTACTCCACAATAGAGCGCGTTGTTTTTATTGCGGATCAGATACACGACCCAATCCGCATCTTTATTAGACGTCGTCATTTAAAGCAGTGATTCAACCAACTCTTTCAACTCCGCCACTTCTGCTCTTAGGCTTGCGATTTCAGATTCAAGTTCTTCAAACTTTTCGCTCGTCGCAGATGGCGTAGCCGCGCCAACAGATGCCGTCTCAAACGCTTCAACATCAACTTCTCCACTCAACAAGTGTTGGTAACGAGATTCACGTTTACCAGCTTCGCGAGGAAGTTTGACCACTAATGCACCAGCTTCTCTTGCAGCTAATTTCTCTAACGTAGCTTCCACTTCTTTCACATCATTGAAATTCGCTAGGCGGCCCGTTCGAGTTCGAAGTTCACCGGGTGTTTGCGCACCGCGAAGTAACATACAGCAAATAATCGCACGCTCTTGCTCGGTAAACTGCAGATCACCAAATTCAGTATTGCAGAAACGATGTTGATACTTATTAACACGGCTGTTGAAGCTGCTTTCATCACTCACCATGCGACGCGCAATCAAACCATCAACCGCATCTAAAACATCTGACTCTGACAGAGAAAGAACTGGGTCACGATTGCTCTTTTGATTACAAGCCGTTGTTAAGCTATTCAGTGTCAGTGGGTAATGATCGGGAGTAGTCACTTCTTTCTCGATCAAACAACCAATGATTCTCGCTTCAATTGGGGAAAGTACTGTGTTCATCGTTTTTCCTTTTTATTATTTTTGATAATTCCACCTCAACACTTAACAATTCAGCCAGTAATAGCTAGTGCTCAGACAAAATTGGTACTCGTTTCTTTCTACCTTGCTCATCAATCAATATGATCTTAGAACGATTAAGCTCTATTTCCACGACTTCCAAATAAGTACGCTCTTGGACATATGCTTCACGAAGCTTGTTTTTCTCTACTGAAGATTCAGTCGCATGCTCCACCGAATCTACTATTTCCAATTGTTGTTCTTTCATTTAACATTTCGTATCAATGCAGTATCTATACTGGATACTAACGTGAACACTTAGATAAAAACAATCACGTATCAGCGAGACTGCCGAATAATTATACAAGCTTACTTTCGCTTTGATCTAAAGACTGTTACATCATCAATTGATGTGCTTTAATCAGAACCAGACAACGTATTTGACGAATAGGAAAAGGAATCTATGAGCAGCGTATTTGAAATTGTTAACCAAGCACGACGTAAGAACAAACTTAAGCGTGAACTTTTAGACAACGAAAAGAAAGTTCGCGACAACCGCAAGCGTGTCGACCTCCTTGATAACCTACTTGATTACATCAAGCCAGAAATGACTCATGACGAAATCTTAGGCATTATCAAAAACATGAAAGCAGACTACGAAGACCGTGTTGATGACCACATCATTAAGAGCGCAGAGATTTCTAAAGCGCGTCGCGATATCAGCCGTCGTATTCGTGAACTAACAGAAGAAGACAAGCAAACCCAAGGTAAGAAGTAATCTAACCGAGTAAATTGACTTGCAATAATGTTAGCAACCCACTCTTTGTAGTGGGTTTTTTTGTACGTAAATTCTATCGTCTATACTTAATTGAACGTAAATGATTTGGTGACAGCAAGTTATCAAGTGAAGGTAAGTTACTAAGTAAACGCAAGCAATGGAGTGACCCTATGTACGCAAGTATTCTGATTACCTTAGCGCTATCATCAACTCAGCCCTACCCCGAAGAATTTGAGAGACTTTACACTGAAGAGACAGAAATCACTTACGACGACCTCGTAGTAGATGTTCATGGTTACAAGGTTCCAACTCGATCGGCATTTCGAGGTTGGATGCTTCTTAATCATGCAGAAGATAAAGTAAAGGAAGTTGGGCAACAGCTCAAAGATGCTGGTGTGACCAAAAGTATGCCATTGCATTTAGTGCTACTTCAAGGAACAGACTGGGCAATGAGTAACACCACTTTGTTTACCCTTCCCAATAAGAAAAACGTGCCTAACATGATCAATACCTTGAAATACATACAACAATACATCGAGCCTGAAATTGGTATTGTTATCCCTGTTTCAGGCGAACGTTCTAAGATTTACAACCAGCAGGCTGGAGGGGCTCTGCAAAGCAAACATTTGGAATTCTGTGCCTTAGATCTCGTTCCTGCCAACGGCATTTCTCGAAGCGATCTGCACGTTAAACTTAAAAATATTCATGCTGAATTCGGGCAAAAAAACAACGTTGGATTGGGGCTATATTCTGGAGTTCGATTCCATATCGATACTTGCGGGTTTAGACAATGGTAATTAAGCACACGATCGAGTCATAATGACCGCAAATCCACCCGAGTCAATTTGACCCTATTGGTATTTAAATTCAATGTAAAGCATTGATAATATTAATTTAGAACAACTGGAACGCTAATTGCTATTGATAACAAGTATCATAATTATTATTGGCAATTAGGAATTCAATATGAAGACAATGACTCAACGCTTTCAAACTCTACTTTCTGTATCAAACTTCAGTTTAGCGATTACTGCCTTGCTCATGCTACTGAGCATTATCATTGCCTACCCTTTGGCCGACCATTTCTCTTTGTCCATCCAGATCGTCGCACACATCAGTACCATATTGGTAGCTGCATTACTAAAAATAAGTTACGTAGGTCGTTGCCTTGCCCAGTACAACCTTGGCTTGGAAGTTCGCTAGATACTTAGCAGTCGTTTGGAGATAACCCTATTCTTCATTTAATAATGAAGCTCTATGGCGCTATAGAGAACGTTAAAGGCACTTCACAATAACATCACTCAATGAAAACTGAGCTCGGCAACAAAACGACTAGACGATATCAAGACTACTAAAGAGATCATAAAGCTGATGAGACTTATAAGGTTTCGGTAAATAAGCGTTCATTCCTGCTTCAAAGCAATCTTTGATGTCTTCTTCTAAAACACTAGCGGTTAACGCAATAATAGGCAGTGGTATAGCTTGCTGATCGAGTTCCCACTGTCGGATCGCTCGAGTCGCCGTTATACCGTCCATAACCGGCATCATACAATCCATTAAGATTGCATCAAACTGAGCTCCTTGGGTTATCACATCGACCGCTTCTTGCCCATTACTGGCAATCAAATATTCATAGCCCGCTTGCTCCAAGAAGAAACTGGCTATTTTCTGATTCATCAGGTTATCTTCAACAATTAAAATACGTCGATTCAAGGCACGAACTTCTTCATCCTTTGATACCACCTGTGGTGCTTGCTCTTCACCTATATCAAGAGACTGCAGGCTGTTTAGGAATCGTCTTCCTAAAAAAGGTAATGTATGGGTCGAGTGGACCGATTCTGGTATGAGATTGGTTTTAAATAAATGATGCTGACACACAATGACGCGTGTCAGTGGATATAACTCCTTTAACGCTGCAAGATCTTTCCTCATAGAGTGATGTAGCGTGTGACAATAAAAAACCAAGTCACTTTCTTTTAAGCTCTCATCAAGTGCCGATATAGATGAAACAACGTTAGGTTTGATGTTCAAGCGACCACACTCTTTAACCAGTTGATCGAGATAATTAAAAGAGTTCGAGATAATAGTCGCATGACTTAAAGTCTCGAAAGTTTGGACATGAGTTTCAACGACATCGACATACAGACAAAAAGTAAACGTCGAGCCCTCTCCTTTCAGCGAACGCGCGGTAATATAACCGCCCATCAAATCCACAAGTTGACGACAAATCGCAAGCCCTAACCCTGTGCCGCCAAATTGGCGTGTAATGCTGCCATCTTCTTGGGTGAAGGGTTCGAAAATGGATTCTAACTTCTCAGGCTCAATTCCAATCCCGGTATCAGATACACTACACTCGAGCTTACCTCTGCCCATAGACATCGGTGTATAAGCAATATCCGTTGTAATGATTCCCTTAGACGTAAATTTGATGGCATTAGACAACAGGTTTGTCAGCACTTGTCGAACGCGGTATTCATCGAAAAACAGTTGTCGTGGGGTTTGAGCGTCAATATTGATATCGAGTTCAATATCTTTACTTATCGCTTTCGACAAAATCACACTCACTGAGTCATAAACCGCTTCTCGCAAATCGGCATTATGTGGCGACAGCATTAGGTTGCCAGACTCTATCTTAGAAAGATCGAGAATATCATTGAGCAGCACCAACAACGAATGTGAAGACGATTCTATATCTTCGAGTACCTCTTGTTGGTTAGCACTCAGTTGGCTCTGGGATAAGATCTCGGCCATACCGATAATGCCATTGAGCGGCGTTCGTATCTCATGAGACATATTAGCTAAGAACGCACTTTTCGCTTTGTTTGCCGAAATCGCATCCTCTTTTGCTTCAATTAGCTCTTTATTGTGTTGATGATTACGCTCCATTACTCGATTCAGGGTTTGAGTAAACTCGGCTAGCTCATCGTTACCTTTCACTTCAATAACCGTAGGCTTACCGTAACTATCCGCACATTCAGAAACCCCTTTTAAAATGAGTGATAAGTTTCGGTTTAAACGTAAAGAAGTCGCGATACCCAACCATAGCAAAACACCTGAAACGACAAGAATCAATAATGTCATAATCAAAGTTTGTCTTTTCTGCAACGCAATATTTCTGGTCAAATCAGATTGAAGTTGTTGAGTGTAAGCACTCACCGCTTCTGAAATGGCCTGCTTCTTTCGTTCTAAACCTTCAACATGCTCATATATTTCAGGTGACGAGAAATCTCCTTTCAGAATTCGTCCAGTAAAACTGTCTTGAAATTCGTCTTTGGAAAACGTCTTTAATAGTGTTCTAATTTCAGGCGAGCGACTACCCGAGCGAAAAAACGTCGCTAACAGCTGTTGCTGCCTTTCTAAAGCACCCACATAACTCAACAGATATTGATCTTTCAGTTCTGGAGAACGATATAAGCGGTAACTTAACCACGCTTCTCTCTGTGTCCAAAATACGTAATTAGTGAGATTGATAAACACCGCATCGGTTTGACTGATTTTTTCATCGACTAAATTAATGTGATATTCGGACAACTCCATTAATACATCTTTTAGCAAATCGAAAGCGCGCTCTGTTAGCTGTGTATTGTCATTGTTTGGAATTGCGCCTGTACTTTTTACAGCTCCACCTAGGCTAACTAACACACGCTTCAGTTCTAACAATTGTGGTTCGACGGTCCAAGTAGTGTCGAGCGATTGAAGTCTTCTCTCGAACTGAGATAGCCTATCAAGTTCAGTTTGCAGTCTTGATAGTAATTGGCTTTTTTCGGGGGAATCATTAGACAGAACCAACCATCGATACGCATCACTTGAAATAGTATTAAAAGATTGAAGCGCTTCAACCTTAATGCGGGTTGTCTCAAGGTGACTCATTTTTTTATCGTTCTTCAACACTTCATTGACTGTAAATCCAAGCATGATGAATACAGAAACGGTGGAAAGAAAAATAAGACGCCATCTAATTGACATGTTTATCATTTTTATAACGACTCCCTTCCCGTAAGTGATTTTTTCTAGCCTAAGTTAAGAATAGGACATTAACCGGAGTTATTGATCAAATTGGATATGAACAAACGATACTCCGAGCCCAGAATGACAAATTAGCCGCCGCTGGTATCCATATCAGAGGGTAAAGGGAGAACGACTCCCAAAAACAAATGAGGTATCAGCATGAAGAGTGTATATAACTGAGCTTTAAACAATTGAAGCTTAAAGAAACGACGCATTATCGAGTTATTATCACTCATAGAACGCGTGGACCGGAAAGCTCATTGGTTTGATTCAGCAGTCAATAATAATTCTACATATTAACCAAGCCGTTAGTTGGGTTAAATTTGTGACACCTAAACGCTTGCGTTACGTACTTTCCGCACTCAACTTCAGCTTGTTCAAAGGTCGAATAGGAAAACTCGTTGATTGCCTTATTTGTCGTTTACTTTTTACGTGTAACTCGTGTTCATGATCACACCTTTAGTGTTCACCATGGCCAGGTTTTCATATCATATTTTGAGATAAGTATTTTTTGTCGAAAAATAAGTACTACAGATTGTTAAAGTCAATAGCCTTTATTAACACTAAAATGTTGATTTTTGGCTACTATATCGGAATTTTATAGATAATTTATCTGCATTTATTTTTCCTAGCAGAATAACCCGTCGTACCTTACAATCCTGCCACATAAAAATTACAAGTTGCACACAAGGCATATCAAGCACATTCAAGTGGCAATAAAGACCACAGCCTGATGCCTTAAATCCCCTATGCTGATTGGCTTCCCTACAACCGCCATGAATGTAGAAACTTAACGTGAAAGGTCCCGAGTAAAGATGAGTCCCGAAAAGCACCTCCTAGACTGGCAAACTAGTCAAACTATTGCTGAATCCATCGCCCCAACTTTAGGTCAGTTATACCGTCAAAAAGGCGTAGAGGTTATCCTCTTCGGTAAGACCCTGGTTAACGCGACAACTATCGACATCATCAAAGCTCACCGTATCGCAAAACGTTACACTGGTTCTCCTCTTACAGCAGAACAGACTCAACCAATCATTCAACACCTTCTCTCTATGGAGCTATCTCCATGTCGCATCGATGTTGGTCGTCTTGCTCATGCATTCTGGCAAGATCGCGAAGACACAAACGGGTTGGATGATTTCCTACAAACTGCACTCATCGAATCGCTTAAAGGCGATGCGATGACAGAACCTCGTGACGTTGTATTATACGGTTTTGGTCGTATTGGCCGACTGCTCACTCGTCTGTTGATCGAGAAAAGTGGCCCGGGTTATCCACTGCGTTTGCGTGCAATCGTTGTACGTGGCGGCAAAGATGGCGACCTAGAAAAACGTGCTAGCCTGCTTCGTCGTGACTCTGTACACGGCCAATTCAACGGCAGCATTGTTGTAGACCAAGAACGCAAAGCGATCATCGTTAACGGTAACTTCATCCAAGTTATCTACGCAAACAAACCAGAAGACGTGGATTACACGGCTTACGGTATTGAAAACGCACTTGTGGTTGATAACACAGGCGTATGGCGTGATGCGGAAGGCCTAAGCCAACACGTTGCGTGTAATGGTGCGAAGAAAGTTCTACTGACTGCGCCAGGTAAAGGCGATATCAAGAACGTGGTATTTGGTGTGAATGAAAATGTTATTCAGCCAGAAGACACCATCATCTCTGCAGCAAGCTGTACTACTAACGCAATCACTCCAGTATTGAAAGCGGTTCACGACAAGTTTGGCGTGCTGTCTGGTCACATCGAAACGGTGCACTCATTCACCAATGATCAAAACCTAATCGATAACTTCCACTCGGGTGATCGTCGTGGTCGTGCTGCGTCACTGAACATGGTTTTGACATCGACTGGCGCTGCTAAAGCAGTATCAAAAGCGATGCCGGAAATGGAAGGTAAGCTAACAGGTAATGCGATTCGCGTACCTACGCCAAACGTTTCAATGGCAGTTGCGAACCTAAACCTTGAGAAAGGCACAAACAAAGAAGAGTTGAACGAGTACCTGCGTGAAATGGCGCTGTCTTCTGCTTTGTCTGCACAAATCGATTACACAGACTCGACTGAGATTGTATCGACGGACTTGGTTGGCTCTCGCCACCCTGGTGTGGTTGACGGTGTTGCGACTATCGCACAAGACAACCGCGCCGTGTTGTATATTTGGTACGACAACGAGTTTGGCTACAGCTGTCAGGTTGTTCACTGTATGGAACAAATGATGGGTGTGCGCTACAAGACTTACCCTGAAGTATAAAAACTGCTTAGAACCTGTAAATTGCTTAGATTCTATGACTTCCTTAGATTCTATAAACAGTTTTAGGTAACCAGCTCCACAACATAATAATTATATCTGCAGGGTCTGTAACGGGCTTTACAACCCTTCTTGTTTTACTCCCCCGTATAAATAGGAAGGTTGCCACTTAGATCTGCTCTCTCTATCTGATCTAAGTGGCCTTTTTACATCTGGCAAGCTAACTTTTATCGCTATTACAAGAACTTTATCCTCATCACTCTTGGAAAGCTTCACTTCACGTCTGTTACAACTCAATCTCAACATCTGACTGAATCGAGCTCGAACACGCGAGTACATAACCTTGCTCAATCTGTTCTGGCGTCAAAGTCTCTTGGCTGCTTGACTCCACCGAACCTTTGGTTACTTTACACTTACACGAACCACAAATCCCACTGCGACAAGCAATAATAATCGGAACGCCTGCTTTCTCTAATGAATCAGCGAGTGGTGTGCCCGCCTCCGCTTCTACTTCTGCGCCAAAGGCAGGAACAAACACCTTAACGGCACCATTTGAATCTGCAGACGCTTCCGCTTGTGATTCTTCTGAAGCAGTATTGCTATTGGCTAGTGAATCATTAGTTTGAGTCGCTGGAGTAAAACTTTCTTGATAAAAGTTATCCATGTTGAACTCAAGTTCTTTCAGGTAGTTTTCTATGTCTTGCATGAAGCCTACAGGCCCACACAGATAAACCGTTCTATCTAAGATATCTGGGCTCAGTTTCACTAACCAATTCTTATCTAATCGGCCTTGAGGAGCCTTTGTTCCTTCACTGTCTTTCAGCAGTAATCTTAAATTGAAGTTCGCATGTGTCTCATCAAGTTGGTTAAGCTCTTCAAAGTAGATGGTCTCGCGTCGATTACGTGCCATGTGAACAAAATCGATTTCAATATCACTACCTTGAGCCAACCAATACTTTGCCATCGCCATCACAGGTGTGATACCACAACCTGCACTCACTAGCGTTACTTTCTGTGTTGCCGTTGGCATGCAATCAATACAGTTAAACGTACCTGCTGGCTTCAATACAGAAACCTCATCACCTTCATCAAGTTCATCAACAATAAAGTTCGAAACCAAACCACCTTCCACACGCTTTACCGTCAGCTTCAGGCGGTTATCTTCAGGACAAGATGCTACAGAATAGGCACGGTAATCGGTTTTCGTCGGCATATCCAAACCCAAGGTAATGAACTGCCCTGGCTTAAAGTTGAAATGTAAGTCTTGTGGAATGCGGCCAAGCTCAAAGCTGACCGTATCTGGCGTCTCGTGCCATTTCTTTAAACACACTAAATTGATTGAATCGCTATCCGACCATGCATACATAGTTCGTGTACCTTGCTAATGATTAAATGACTAAAGATTTAAATCTAAAAAACCCCGCCGTTGTCTGTTTTAGAAAAACGTCACAACAACGGGGCTTTGAGTTGGCCTAAATTAAGCCGCTAAGATTGTTTTAAGATCTTGTTCTGGCGTTGAGATAGAACGCATATCGAACTCGTCTTGAATAATCTTTAGTAGATTTTCTGTTAGGAAAGCTGGCGCTGTTGGGCCCGTGTAAATACCTTTCACACCAAGAGCGAACAGAGTAAGCAGGATAACAATCGCTTTTTGCTCGAACCAAGATAAAACCAGCGTTAACGGAAGTTCGTTAATGCCACAATCAAACTCTTTAGACAGTGCTAGAGCAAGCTGAATAGCTGAGTAAGCATCGTTACATTGACCTACATCGAGCAGACGTGGGATACCGTTAATGTCACCGAATTGATTTTTGTTGAAGCGGAATTTACCACACGCAAGCGTTAAGATGACTGAATCTTCTGGCGCTTGAGCTGTGAAGTCTGTGTAGTAGCTACGTTCAGATTTGTCACCGTCACAACCACCGACTAGGAAGAAATGTTTGATGTTGCCTTCTTTCACTTGCTCAACAACCGCAGGTGCCGCTTCCATCAATGCGTTACGACCAAAACCGACAGTGATCATTTGCTCGATCTCGTCGTGTTTAAAACCTTCTTGCGCCAGTGCACAGTCGATTACTGCGCTGAAATCGTCGCCTTCAAGGTGTGCAACACCCGGCCAGCCTACGATGCTACGCGTAAACAGACGGTCTGCGTAAGAACCTACATCTGGGTTAAGTAGGCAGTTAGATGTCATTACGATGGCACCAGGGAAGTTCGCAAACTCTTTTTGCTGGTTCTGCCAAGCGCTGCCGTAGTTACCCGCAAGGTGTGGGTACTTGTTCAGTTCAGGGTAGCCGTGTGCAGGTAACATCTCACCGTTAGTGTAAACATTGATACCCTTGCCTTCCGTTTGTTGAAGGATCTTTTCTAGATCATGCAAGTCGTGGCCAGAAACAAGAATACAGTGACCTTTCTTAGTCTTCACGTTCACGGTTGTTGGTTGAGGGTGACCAAATGTATCTGTCTCACCTTTATCCAGCATTTCCATTACTTTGTAGTTCATCAAGCCAATCTGCATAGATGTATCTAGCAGTTGTTTTAGGTCAGATGGATCAGTACCTAAGAAAGCCATGATTTCGTGGTATTCAGCAAAAATAGCATTGTCAGTTTGACCAAGAACACGCGCGTGCTCCATGTATGCTGCCGCACCTTTTAGACCGTATAGGCAAAGAAGGCGAAGACCGATCACATCTTCATGTTGAGAGTCGTGACCACGGTTTACCGCAGCTTGAGGTGCAAGTGCCAATAGCTCTGAAGAATCTGTTGGAAGATCGAATTGCGCAGCAGCCGAAAGTGCTGGGATTTCAAAGCCGATCAATGTAGCAGCCGCACGTACCTGTTGCTCTAGACGCTGCTTAAACTCGTGAGATTGTTGTGCAAACTCGATAATACGCGCAGGGTCGAAGTTAACGTTAGTCAGTGTTGCGAAGAATGCTTTTGGCGCCCACTCATCAATTTCAGTATCAATAACATCGCAAGCGCGACCTAAATTTGCCCAAAAAGAAACACCTTGAAGAGAATGCACCAACACATCTTGAAGATCGGATACTTCAGACGTTTTTCCACACATACCTTGTGCGAAAGAACAGCCTTTTAAGGTTGGGGTTTGAATGGTTTGTTCACATTGAATACAGAACATATAGGGCTCCCAGTAATTTTTATTAGCTGTAAGTACTTTGCTTACAGTGACTTATTCCAAACCCTATAGAGCATCAAGCGTGCCAACTTTTAAGTGGCTGATTTTAAACAGCTAAAGCAAATCCCATATTTTTAGTGCGTGATTATGACTACATATAAACCCTCAATTCAAACACACCTGTGTCATAGTGACTCTATGAGATTAATTAACGATGTTCATGTTTCGTTCAGAATAGAAGCGATATAGTAACAACATAGAGAAAAGAGGAATGAATATGAAAAATATATTAGTTACGATTGTTGCGCTGTTTACTGGCCTATTGGCGTTATTCACTAGCTTGCTCCTTGCTATTCCTTTAGCTATTGCAGCTTTAATTACTGGCAAGCGCATTCAGAATCAAATGAAGAAACAAGGTTTCTCAGCTCATATGAACACTCGTCAGTCATCAACCAGTGATGCTGGTGTTATTGAAGGCGAATACGAAGACCTTTCAAACAAAAAATAGTCTAAGCTTTTGCTTCAAAATAAAACACGATAGAGACAACATTAAATAATGACCAGAAAGACCATTATTACGCTCATTGCCTTAACGACTTTAGGTCTCGTTGGTTGCTCCAGCGAGACCATTGAACCCGCTTACGAAACCTCCCCAAACTTGCCTGAATATCAACAAGATACTTTTGACGCATACATCAGTGACACTCAAGATTGGTTGCTGAGAAATCGCGTGTTCATGACCGAAAATAAGCAGTTAGAGATTCAACTTAATTCTCCGGCAGAATATCAACCCGTTTCTCCTAACGGGAAAGCCGTATTGTTAGTCCATGGATTAGGCGACTCACCCTACTCATTTAAAGACATCGCCACGCATCTAGCAGAACAAGGTTACCTTGTGAGAACGGTATTACTTCCCGGTCACGGCAGTCGTGTGGGCGACTTAATGCAACCAAGCTTGGAAGATTGGCAAGGTGTCGTAGCTCACCATACTCAGTTACTTGAGCAGGAATATGATTCTGTGTGGCTTGGCGGTTATTCAACAGGTGCAAATCTAGTGACTTCACAGGCGATGAACGACCCAAAGATCTCAGGGCTATTGCTATTCTCCCCTGCATTTCAACCAAGCTCATCAGCCGTGCAATACGCAGGTCTAGCAAGTTATTTTATTACTTGGGCTGACCAAGATCCTGAAGACAATATACTGCGCTATAACTCGCTGCCAATGAATGGCGCTTCGGTTTACTATGAAACATCAGAAGTGGTTCGCGAAGATCTACAAGATAAACACTTCGACAAACCTGTTTTTATTATGATGAGCGAAGGCGATAGTGTCATTGACACCAAATTTGTCCAGCAAGCGTTTAGTCGATCGATGCCAAACCCAAACAATGTGTTGATTTGGCTAGGGGAAGCGACACTCGAAGATCCTCGCGCTATTCAATACAGTATGAAGATTCCAGATCAGCGCATTTCTAATGGTTCTCACATGGGCTTACTGTTCTCACCCAACAACCCGTACTACGGAGTCAATGGTAGTAAGAGAATTTGTTCTAACGGACAAGCAGAAGGTTTTGAAGAGCAATGTATCGATAATAGTGAAGTTTGGTACTCAGCGTGGGGTTATATTGAGGATGGGAAAAACCATGCACGCCTAACCTACAACCCTTACTTTTCGGACTCAATGACGAAGCTTGATGCAGTGCTGAACTCGGAAGGCTAGTACATCCATTGATTTGAAAAGTAAAGGCTCACTGGACAACGTCTAGTGAGCCTTTTTAATAGAAACCTGTTATCGCGAGAAATGACTTACTTCTAAATCGTCCACACCACACGAACAGCCAACAAAATCAAAACTACACCAGACAGTCGATCGATCAATTGAGCTTTCGAGCGAATACGCTCAACAATCAATGGGCTAGACAACACCAATGTGATGAAGGTGTACCAAAGGCCATCAACAATCAACGGGGTTGAAACAATAATTACTTTATTAGTTAGCTCATTACCTAGTGCAACAAATTGGCTAAACAGAGCGATGAAGAACAGCGCGATCTTTGGGCTCAGAATAGAGATCAAGAAAGCCTCACGCGCAGATTGCATGTAGCTCATCTGCTCACCCGCTTCCAATTTCGCAGCTACGCCACCTTTCGAACGCAACGCATTCACACCAAGGTATAGCAGATACGCAGCGCCCGCTATACTGATACCTTTAAATAACATTGGTGATTGTTCAAGTAACACCGCCAAACCAACAATCGTTGCGAACGCATAAATACCAATGCCAGCGGCGTGTGACCAAGCAGCAACAAGCCCATTCATACGGCCACCAGCCAAACTATGCTTAGCGATCATCGCTAAGCTTGGGCCTGGAGACATCGCGCCCAATAAACAAATCGCCAATAAAGAAAACCAAATTGTTACTGTCATCATTCCATTCCTAGTAAAAACATACGCTCTGACTGAACGCCTTGTACTTGCTATTTACAATAATTCGCAGAAAGTATTCTTTGAAATCAAAGATCATCATCATAGTTATGATTTGAAATCATACTTATATTGTAACTCGATTTTTGCATAGCCTGGAATGCCTTCTCTCGTGCCCATTTGTGTGCAGAGTCGTTGTCATACTTAGGGTGCCACATCAGCCAATAGGTATGCATTTCAGTATCAAACGGCAAAGAAAAATAAGTAGTCTCTAGGTGTCGTCCTAAGTTATGAGCGATATGTTCAGGCACAATCATTAGATAATCATCTTGCATCAACACCGTGCCTGCCGACGAGAAAAACGGAACCTGTAAAGCAACTCTACGTTTAAGATTTTGTTTCTTTAATGCAATATCCGCGTAACTATCTTTGTCTCCGCCACCCGTCACTTTAATATGTGAGTAATTAACGATATCCTTCGCACTCAAGGCTAATTGCTGAGCGAGCGGATGAAACTTACGCATCAAACACACCGATTTATCTTCACCAAGCTTAATGCTCGATACTTGCTCTGGTTTTTTGGGAAACATGCTGGAAGCTAAATGAATACCCGACTCGTTTAGCGCTTCAAGATAATTGGGCTGCCATAAACGGTAAGCCAAATTAATATTTGGGGCTTCTGCAGAGACTTCAGAGACAATGACAGGAAGAATATACTGAGCAACATAATCGCTGGACGATAACACCAATTCACCCTGCCAGTCTTGTGGTTCAAAGGGTTTATCATCCAATAAATGGTCGAACTCACCCAACAAATCATCCAGTTTTCCCTTGAGAAGCAGAGCTCGATTGGTAGGAACCAGCTTGTTGCCATCACGAACAAGGAGAGGGTCACCACACAAGTCTCTAAGTTGAGCCAATTGGCGACTCACCGCCGATTGCGTTATGTGCAGGCGCTGAGCTGCACGGCTTACATGGCACTCTTCAAGGAGCACATGCAGCGAGCGCAGCAAGTTTAAATTTACATTACTTAGCAAAATTTAGGCTCCTAGCAAGATTGAAGCTCCTAACCATGTTGACGCTCTTAGCGCAGTCGATCACTCCTAACATGAACGGCCTAACGAATTCTGTTTGTTAAAAAACTCGGTCAAAACCGTATGCGTCATTAGGTGGCGAAGATCTGGGTAACTTTGCAATTGATCGCGGACTTGATTCAAGTGCTTCATGCTTTCCACTTCGATGTACAACATCATATCCGTCTCACCGCTGATCGAATGGCACCATTGAACCCCGTCAATACTCTGGATACGTTTCGCGTAAGACTCACAACTGTGGTTACTACTCGCTAGATCAAACTTCAATGTAATATAAGCGCACACATTCTTAGGTTGATCAGGTTCCGCTATCTGCGCGCAATACCCTGTAATCACCTTATCGTTTTCTAATTTCTTGATTCTAGCATTGACTGCAGAGCGAGAAAGGCTCACGTCTCTAGCAATATCGCTCACTGAGCATCGAGCATTAATTTTGAGGATATCTAAAATTTGCCGATCAAATTTATCCATGATTGCGATGACTTCCATTATTGTTCTATTTATAGGGACTAATTTGACACAGTTTTCCTCGATAGAACAGCCGACACTTTCACGTTGAATTGAATCAATACCGTTAAAATGACCGCCTCTTAAGACGTTTCGCTAGCTGCATTATTGATAGCGACAATGTATGCTTTCAATCACAATGCAGAATATGCACTCTGCACCTCAATTCTAACTGAAAACAACACCGCACCATCAGCAAGGACAGCGAATGACGCAACTCAAACAAGAGATCACCTTGATCTCAGGAATCGGACAACTCTCAACCACTTTGCTAGGTACTGGGTTATTTATGATTCCAGCCATCGCCGCAGGAATCGCAGGACAATTATCACTGTTAGCTTGGTTGATATTGTTTATCGCAATCTGTCCAATTGCGCTTACCTTTGCAGCGTTAGGGAAACGCTACCCGAATGCGGGTGGCACAGCTTATTTTGTCCGTCAGGCATTCAGCGAACGTTTAGAAACAAGTGTTGCATGGTTATTCGTAAGTGTCGTTCCTGTGGGTATACCTGCCGCCATTGCATTAGCCGGAGGTTTTGCTCAACAGCTATTACCTGCGCCACTCGATACGCCTCTTGGAGCGCAATTCATTACCGTTGCACTGCTTATTGTGGTTAACCTCATGGGCAGCAAGTCGTCTGGCCGACTGCAAACGATTATTGCACTTTCAATATTTGCTTTAGTCAGCGCTTTTGTCTGGAAAGCTGATATCGGGGCTACTGATGTTGTTATTCCTGCAATTACATCAGATTCAATATGGTCAATTGGTGCAGCGCTTGCGGTGATGTTTTGGTGTTTTGTTGGCATAGAAGCTTTTGCTCACATGGGTGAAGAGTTTAAAAACCCACAACGTGATTTTCCAATCGCGATCATCGCTGGGTGCTTTGTCGCGGGCATCGTCTATTGGGCTTGCTCGGTGGTCATCATCAAAGTGGGTGCTTACGGTTCGCCTGAGTTTGATGCGACTTCAATCCCATGGGTTACGGAACAACTGTTTGGTAATGGATTTAAAACGGTGATAAGCGTTCTAGGATTCTTCGCATGTTTTGCGAGCTTAAACCTTTATACTCAAAGCTTATCTAGAATGATCTGGGCTCAGGCACGCCAACACAGACCAGAAAGCCGAATGGCAAAACTTAACAGCCATGGCGTACCGCTTTACCCAACCCTAGCGATTGGCTTTATTGCGCTTATATCGTGCGTAATTGGTGAACTATCTGATTTGGATCTTGAATTCTTTCTCAAGCTTGCTAATGGTATTTTTGTTCTGGTTTATCTGCTCGCAATGTTAGCGGCTTGTCGCTTGTTAACTGGAACATCGAGATACACAGCTATGGTTGCTCTCGTTATTTGTACCTTGGTTTTTATCTGCTTAGGTTGGTCAATGCTCTACGCGGTTATCACCTTTATGACACTGTCACTTCCTTGGCGCAAGTGGCTAGGTAAACCAACGGTTTCTATCGACAAATTGTAAGGTAACGTTCGCAACCATTCTTGATAAAGCTTAGAAGCCGCCTATCAAATTCACAGCAATAATGTCAAAATCAGAGCACTATTGATAAAAAAGCCGAGCGATCTCTTTGATCTTCGGCTTCACATCATCTAACGAGATGTTGCCAAAACCCAATACCACCGCGCTCCAATCACGCCCAGCACTCGATCCATATTCGTAAAAATCAAACGGTCGAATCACAATATTTTCTTGCTCTGCTTTACGGCTCCACTCTTGCTCTGATATCCCATTTAACCATTTAACCATAACATGTAGCCCTGCCGCTTGACTGACCACCTCAAGATCACCATTAAATTCGCTATCAATGGCCTCGATCATCGCTTCATATTTGAGTTTGTATAAACGACGCATCTTTCTGATATGTCTTAATAAGTCACCTTCACGAACAAAATCAGCTAATGCTGCTTGCGTATGTGAGGCCGTGTCTCCACTGAGCGCGTCTTTAATCTCCAAACACTTAGTAACTAATTGTTCTGGTACCACCAAGTAACCTAAACGAAGGCCATTGAACATCACCTTACTCATCGAGCCAACATAAATGATTCGATCATCAAACCCCAGTTTCCCTGCCAAGCCTTGCATACTGGTATAAGGGCGATGAGCAAACTGAAACTCACTGTCGTAGTCGTCCTCAATGATCCAAGACTCATGTTTGTTGGCCCAATCGATAAGTTTTAAACGCTGATCTGTGTTGAGTGTTGTACCCATCGGGTATTGATTACTGGGGGTGACATACAAGGCCTTAGCATCGCTGGCGAGTATTTTTTCAATATCAAGGCCAACTTTTTCTCGGACACTCACACCATCCAATTCAAGCTTGAATAGATCAACAATTTTATGTACTTGTCGATAGCCAGGCTCTTCCATAAGAATCTTATCGCCCACCTCCAACGTCGCCATTAAACCTATTGAAATCGCTTGCTGCGCACCTGCCGTAATAATAATTCTATCGGCATGACAGCGAACTGAACGGCTACTTGCAAGGTAACCGCTCAACGCTTCTCTCAATGCCAAACTTCCCTGGACGTCTTGATTCCCCGCGATGCTCTGACGCTCAGAGTGGCGTTGTAACAGTCTTTGCCACTTAGTAAAAGGGAAAGCATTCAAGTCAGGAACTCCCGGTGCAAAACTTCGGTTGATATCATTGGGTGTCACTCGCGCGCTACTTGGCATATCAACCTCTGCACTCACATCATGTGAACTCTGAATACCGTTCGATTGAGAGAAACTCAAGAAATACTCTGGCTGCTCAACCGACACATAAAAGCCTGAACCTTTCTTGCTCTCGATATAGCCTTCTGTGACCAGCTGTTCATACGCGTAAATCACCGTATTTCGGCTCACAGACAACTCAATAGCCAATTTACGCGTTGAAGGTAACTTATAGCCTCTGCTCCATAAATTTTGAACGATCTTCTCTCTGATTGCATGAAACAAGGCGGTTTGACGAGTTTCATGTTGATCGTTTAACTGTAGGTCACCGACATCAATAGGCTGCATAACTGGATCCAAATAGTGTTTAAAAGTGGCTCTATTTAATAGACCAGTTAATCGATACATTGATCAAAAGGCAATGATTAAGGAGCGATTATGTTATCTAACACGAAAAGAACAACGATTAAGAAAGGGGCTCACAAGGCCGTATTTAACACAGAAAAACTGCATCAAATCATCGACGAGAGCTTAATCGCACATATCGCATTACAGGGTGATCAAGGTCCGATGATAATTCCGATGCTCGCATGGCGAGTAGATGACATGGTCTACATTCATGGCGCTAAAAACAGTCGATTATTAAAAGGCTTAAAAAAGGGAGAACCAACCTGCCTAACGTTCACTTTGTTTGATGGATGGGTGCTAGCACGCTCTGCATTTCATCACAGCGCGCATTATCGTTCTGCTGTTGTATTGGGGTCATTCTCAGTCATCGATGACAATCATGAAAAGGATCGCTTGTTGAATATCTTTATCGAGCAAATCGCACCGGGAAGAACCAGCGAAGTCAGGCTCAGTAATGAGAAAGAGCTCAAGGCGACCGAGTTATTGGCGATACCTTTAACGGAAGCATCCGTGAAGATTGGTAAACATGGTGTAAATGATGATAAAACTGATATGGATATTCCCGTCTGGGCGGGTGTGTTGCCTTATCGCACCGTTGTAGGGCCACTGGAAACGGTTCCCGAGCAGAAAGGCCTCATCGAAAAACCAGATTATCAAGCAGCCTATGGCGAACGTTGGTATCAAAATTAACACACCAATATGGTCAACGGAACGGAGTTATATACAATCTGACTTACAGAAAATTAACATGACTCAATAATGTAATCAGATGATGACGATGAATAAGGACACTCTCCCACTTAAAGGCTTGCTCAATGGTATTGGGCAAGTCTATTTCACACCGTCCGTCATGACGTCACTTCTGCTGTTGCTTGCTATTTCTATTGAATCACTGGCACTGGCTTGCCTAACCCTGCTTGGTGCAAGTTGCAGTTATGCATTGGTCTTTTATATATTTACCTTCAGCAACACAAACAAGTCAGCTGACAACATTAGTAGCGGCATGTACGCATTAAATGGCGCTTTAATTGGTTTGTTTATCGGTAACTTTTTTGGTGTCACACCATTATTGGTCCTAGTCACTGTGTTCGGCGCGTTGCTCACCGTTCCCATAGCCAACATTGTATTCAGCTTTAAGAAGTATCGCGCTTACACCAGCGCTTTTGTCCTCACATCTTGGCTAATTTATGTTATCCAATCGACCTTAGATCTATCGGCCTTTGCTACCCCCACCTCTGTATTCGTTCCAATAATCAGTATTGAGCAAGGTTCATGGTTTAATTTGTCAGCAGTGGTGATCCCGCTCTTAAAAGGGATCAGCCAAGTCAGCTTTATCGAAAATGCATTGTCGGGGCTAGTTATCTTAATCGCCATCGCACTTAACAACCTAAAACATGCTCTGTGGGTCGTTGCTTCGGTCGTTCTCAGCACAGCTTTTAGCCATATAATTGGCGCTTCTGGCGCGCTAATTGAACAAGGTCTTTATGGGTACAATGCCATTCTTTCGACTCTTGCGCTTGTGCTTTATACACGAATCCCATGGCCGTTAATCCTATTAGGCATTCTTTTGAGCAGCCTCATCACACTCGGTTTTCATGAATTGTCACTACTGCCGCTGACGGCTCCTTTTATCCTTAGTACTTGGGTTATCGTTTATTTAACCACTCACTTTCAAAAGCGAGTCAAAGGCTAATAAAAGTAATGATCAGCATTCACTATCAAAACGTTCAATATACTGCTTAGGTGTTAGTCCTCGGTGTTTTTTGAACATCCTATTAAAGCTCGCGACATTGGTATAACCTAATCTCGTTGCAACTTCTTCTATCGGCACTGAATACAACAACAGTTCCACGGCCACGTTGCTTAACGCGTATCCCATTATGGTAGAAAAGTTAACACCCAATTTGTGTAATCGTCGCTGGAACTGCTGTTCAGATAGACCGAGTAAACTGGAAACTTTATGTAAGGTAGGCAAACCAAAATGACGACTATAATTGATCATCTCATAAGTCACCTTATGTTCATCACCAGCATCCGGCATATTGAGATAATTGTCTAAGTCATGAAAATTCATCGCCAGATTCGTTTTACTGTTCGATGGTGATTGATTAATGGATAACCTAGACTCACTCCGTATCCAAACCTCTGTACGCGGCTGCCCCCATTGAACCGTGCAACCGAAATACTCATGGTAAAGATCAACGTTATCTCGATGGCCGGCAATTGATACCGCCACAGGTTTAAAATCATCCCCTAAATAACGGCGCAAAATCTTCATAATGAAAATTGCCACTCTTATTGAGTCGTGTACTTTGCCTGTTTCCGTGTAAGCGGGATTGTCGTAGCACCATTTAATCATGGTCCCGACTTGAGCACCGTATAAGAAAGCACCCGACTGTAAACAGTGCAGTCCGATGTTGACTCTACGAATCGTCGACGCAAGATCGTGACCAGAAAAAAACCAATTCGTTAACGGGCCTAATCTTTCAATATCGACACGATCGGCCAATTTCAATATGATATCCGGATCATTAGTTTGCTGTTCAAGCAAGTCATACCATTTATCAACTTCATTCACCGGAATGAGGTTCATCGAGTTACTAAATACCGACTTAGGAATACCTAAACGCTCCACATTAACCATGGGATTCGTCACTGCATGCTGATAAATACCCAAAATTCCTAACGCTCTTAAGAAGTTACAATGGTTCATTCGTCGCTGCCCCTAGAAGTTTAATGATAGATCAAATCATATAAACACTATTATCGAAATAATTGGTAAATTTACAACCTATAAATCCGACGTCCATCACACTCGGCGCATCATTTAGCTTAGGATTTATCAATGAGTTTATTAAGTGTCCCATTTGTCGGAACCGGTGCCGATACCGCATTGCACGTCGTAGCAGGCGTTGTATTAGTCGCAACTATCGCGGCTGCATGTTACGGATTCTGGCGTGTTCATGAATTACCAATCAATAAAGCTCACAGTAAAGAGCATCAACAACTCGGCTTAATCACCGCATTAACATGGATTGGTTTTATTTGGCATTGGGTATGGGTACTTGCCGTCATATTGGCCTTTGTTGATATGGAAAAAGCCATTATTAACCTGAGGGACACATGGAAAACGCCAGCTAAACCTGACGTTCAACCAGAACAAAACGATAAAAATGAGGAGAACCCAGTATGTTAGAAGGTTTAGCTATTTGGGCACTGTTCATTTATTTACTGAGACTAGTGGGCATGCCGTGGAACAAAGGCACTAAGGCGTTCGCTTATCTCGGTGGTACGTCATGGTTGATGTTCGTGTGGGTTGGATTGATCAACTACACTCCGATGGATCTGTCGGGTGGTTCAGTTGTTCAGTCTCCACATATTCAGTTACGTCCGGACTCAACAGCGGTAACAGGGAAAACGACTAAAGTTCACATCAGTCCAAACCAAGATGTCATGGAAGGGCAGCTTCTTTATGAGATTGATGACACTAAATATGTAATCGCAAGAGACAAAGCAAGTGTTCAACTTGAATCAACGGAAGTCGCTTTAGACACAGCTCATCAAGAAGTTAGTATTGCTAAAATCAGTTACCAATCAGCGCTTGAAGACATCAAGGCTTCGATTGCACAAATAGAATCAGCAAAAACAGACTTAGTACTGCAATCAAAAACGCTTGATCGTTACCAGAAGCAAAACAGTGTCGTAGAACATACGATTACTGAAACTGACATCGACCAACAAACGGCAAAGGTAGACTTAGCAACTCATAATGTCACAACCCTAGAGTCTCAGCTCAGTAAAAAAGAAGTCGATGCCGAAAATGCGAAACTAAACATCCACAAAGCAGAAACCAATGTGAGTAAAAAGCAAACTGAAGTCGATTCAGCAAAGGCTACGTTGGCACAAGCACAATGGGATCTGAACAGCACCAAGGTAACCGCTCCAACCGACGGCTTTGTGACAAACTTTATCCTTCGTGAAGGACAGCGAGTTTCAATGATGCCTCGTATCCAAATGTATACCGAAGAAAAGTATGTATTGATGCGAGTGAATCACCAAGCGATTCGTAACGTAAAGGTTGGCCAACCCGCAGAGTTTTCTACCGCCGTATACCCGGGGAAAATATTCTCTGCGACCGTAGAAGGTATTGTAGAAGCGACAGGCGAAGCACAAGCTAACTTACTAGGCCTCGATGAGCAAGTTCGTGTAACGACAGGTCGAAACCTTCAGAACAAGCATCACTTTGTCCGTCTAAAAATTGATGAAGCGGAAGGTTACGATATACCAGTAGGTTCTGTTGGACTAGCATGGGTAAGCGGTGAAAAGCCAATTAGCTTTATGGGTTTCCTAGATGTGATTCGTGGAATCATCATTCGAATGAAGTCTCAACTATACTTCTTTTACTCCATCTAACACGCCTCATTAGTCAAAAAAAGAAAGCCCGTACGTTCTCAGATATTACGGGCTTTCTGTTTTTTTAACTTTCAGTTTTTTCTATTTTTTCGGCTACAAATTCTATCTAATAAAGGTCTAAAAGAACTTAAAAATGCAGAAACCTCAGCGTCTCTACCGTTTACTCTTATTGGCGACCAAACGACCAACACTTGCAAATTGCAATTGCAAAATGCGATATCGAATTCCAAAAAAGCGAACAAAACGCTCAAATACGCACCAAATTGCTATAAAACAACCGTTTCATGCTGTTTTAAAAGTTGGCACACTACCTGCAATGTATATATTGACCCTTCTTAAGCCGAGGGTCACCTAGCCAACTGACGTTGTTAGTGAACCTTTCTTGTTCACAAAATATATAAGCCAATTGCGGTTATTGCGATTGGCTATTTTTTTGCCTGTCGTTTGATTAACCCCCCTCCTAAATATACAGACACCCATTCAAAATAATAATAACCAACATTAACATCCAACACCCGACATTAGACAAGTAATGCGTTATAGAAAACGTTTTCTATTTATTTATATGGCACAATAAAAAAAATAACCCCATGTTATATAAGATAATTAATTCGTTAACCTACTCAGATGTACAACTATTGACAAAAATAGCATTGACTATGTGATTTATACCACCATAATGCGCTCGTTTGCCTGCAATACGGCAACCGTTATTTTTAATTTTGATCAATTGCGGAGGTAAAAGATGGCTGCGGATAATAACTACAGTCTTGGGCCGGTTCCAGCATCGGCTAGGAAAGGAGTTGCTTCACTCACCATGGTAATGCTTGGACTCACTTTCTTCTCTGCAAGTATGTGGACAGGTGGTTCACTCGGGACAGGCCTCTCATTCAACGATTTTTTCCTCGCCGTTCTCATCGGTAACCTAATTCTTGGTATTTACACTTCTTTTCTTGGCTACATCGGCTCATCTACTGGCCTCTCTACTCACCTCCTAGCTCGTTTCTCTTTCGGTACAAAAGGCTCATGGCTTCCTTCTGCTCTACTTGGTGGTACACAAGTCGGTTGGTTTGGCGTAGGTGTAGCGATGTTCGCAATTCCAGTACAGAAAGCGACGGGCATTGATACCAACACTTTGATTATTGTGTCAGGCCTTTTGATGACAGGTACGGTGTACTTCGGTATTAAAGCGCTAATGGTGCTTTCAGCGATTGCTGTTCCAGCGATTGCAATTCTAGGTGGTTACTCAGTGTTGACTGCGGTAGACAGCGTTGGCGGACTAGAACAGCTACAACTGATTAAACCAGAAACTCCAATGGACTTCTCAATGGCCTTAGCAATGGTTGTAGGTTCATTTGTTAGTGCAGGTACGCTAACGGCCGATTTTGTTCGCTTTGGTAAAAAGCCAGTGAGCGCAGTATTAATCACAATGGTTGCATTCTTCATCGGTAACTCACTGATGTTTATCTTCGGTGCAGCCGGTGCAGCAGCAACAGGCCAATCAGACATTTCAGATGTAATGATCGCACAAGGGCTGCTGCTTCCAGCGATCATCGTGCTTGGCTTGAACATCTGGACAACCAATGAAAACGCTCTTTATGCATCTGGCCTTGGTTTATCTAACATCACTGGTCGCTCAAGTACTACAATGTCTATCATTAACGGCATCATCGGTACGATTTTCGCGCTTTGGTTGTACAACAACTTCGTAGGTTGGCTAACCTTCCTATCGTTGGCGATTCCACCAATTGGTGGCGTAATCATCGCCGACTTCTTTGCGAATCGTAAACGTTACAAAGATTTTGCAAATGCAGAGTTCCAAACCGTTAATTGGGCTGGCATTATCGCGGTAGCAACAGGCGTAGCCGCTGGTCATTTCCTTCCTGGCGTTGTTCCTTTGAACGCAGTGTTAGGTGGTGCAATCAGTTACCTCGTGCTTAATCCTCTATTGAACAAAAAAGCTCTGAAATCTCAGGCCGCTTAAGGACACACTATGACAACCTTATTAATCAAGAACGCGAAACTTCAAGACCAAGAGGGCTTGAAACAGATTCTGATTGAAAATGGTCAATTTTCTCGCATTCTCGATAATGACGCACAAATTAATCATCAAGGTGACATTCTTGATGCTGAAGGTGGCATTGCAGTTACACCGTTCTGTGAACCGCACATCCACCTAGATACCACTCAAACCGCTGGTGAGCCTAACTGGAACATCTCTGGCACTTTGTTTGAAGGTATTGAGCGTTGGGCTGAGCGCAAAGAACTGCTATCAATTGAAGACGTTAAATCTCGTGCGAAGCAAACACTGAAATGGCAGATCGCTAACGGTGTTCAACACGTGCGTACTCACGTTGACGTATCTGACCCAACGTTAGTTGCGTTAAGAGCGATGGTTGAAGTTCGTGAAGAGATGAAAGAGTGGGTCGACATTCAGATCGTTGCATTCCCTCAGGAAGGCATTCTTTCATACCCTAACGGCAAAGAGTTGCTTGAAGAAGCAGTGAAGATCGGCGCTGACGTTATTGGCGCTATCCCTCACTTCGAATTCACTCGTGAATACGGTGTTGAATCTCTGCATTACGTGTTCGAGCTTGCACGCAAGTACGACTGTCTGATCGACGTTCACTGTGACGAAATCGACGACGAACAATCTCGTTTTGTTGAAACACTGGCAGCCCTTGCTCATAAATTTGAGATGGGTGAAAAGGTAACAGCAAGCCACACAACGGCGATGGGTTCTTACAACGGTGCTTACGCGTCTCGTCTGTTCCGTCTATTGAAGATGTCTGGTATCAATTTCGTAGCAAACCCGTTAGTGAACATTCACTTACAAGGCCGTTTCGACGATTACCCAAAACGCCGTGGCGTGACTCGTGTGAAAGAGATGCTAGCAGCAAACATCAACGTTTGTTTTGGCCACGATGATGTGTTTGACCCATGGTACCCGCTTGGCACAGCAAATATGCTTCAAGTTTTGCATATGGGGCTGCACGTAACACAAGTTATGGGCTATGACCAAATCAATACCTCACTTGATTTGATCAGCAAGAACTCAGCTCGTACTCTAAACATTCAAAACAACTACGGTATTGAACAAGGTAAACCAGGTAGCCTTCTGATCTTGCCTGCTGACAATGGCTTTGATGCTGTTCGTCGCCAAGTACCAGTTCAATACTCAGTTCGACACGGCAAGGTAATTGCTGAAACGCAACCTGCAAAAACAAAAATTAACTTAGATCAAATCGAAGATATCAACTTCAAACGTTAAGATCGTCTATACTAATGATGAAAAGGAAGCTACAGGCTTCCTTTTTACTTTGTCACTGCAGCAAAACCCTATAAAACTATCAGCTATTGAGGGTAGTTTATGTCGGTTGGCACAACATGACAAAAAAACTCGATGATTTATCAATCAATGAGTGTACAATCGGAAAGACTGTGTTAACATGCACTCGCTCTGTTAGCCGGAGTTATTTAAGTTAGATGAATAGTAAAAAATGACATGTAAAATCGTTACCCGTTTTTGTAAGTAGTTTTTCCTTATTTCTTAGCAATATTAAATAATTCAATTATCAGCGCATTGCAGTAATGCAATCAACAATTTAGAAAATTTATGAATAAGGGACAAATTATGTCTAACACAAATACTGGCACTGTAAAATGGTTTAACGAAGAGAAAGGTTTCGGTTTCATTTCTCAAGACAACGGCGGTGCTGACGTATTCGTACACTTCCGTGCAATCGCTTCAGAAGGCTTCAAAACTCTGAAAGAAGGCCAAAAGGTTTCTTTCGAAGTTGAAAACGGTCAAAAAGGCCTACAAGCAGCAAACGTTGTTGCTCAATAATTAGCTTTTAGCTAAAAAGAATTTTAAAGCGCTGATTTTTATCGGCGCTTTTTTATGTCTGCTTATAAATCTCCCCTATCTTTGTCCTTCCTTCGATGTAAGTTTAAATCGGTATATACCTAACGAGTCAAACTTCATCAATCAAAATTTCTAGCGATGTTATCGAGTGTTTTAACAAGCTAGGATGACCCATTATTTAGTTTGATTAGTATTAGGCGTCTACTATTCGGACATAGCTTCTAAACGTCACTTAGTGAGAATCATTGAAGTATTACAACACTCATATTCACTTGTAATTTTATAAAAACCCAATCTTCGTTCAAAAAAATCAACCCAAAATATGTTTAAAGAACAATCCATTACCTGCCATTAATCAATGCGCAATCGATATTCATAATAAAAATAAGTAATTTATCCAACCCTCATCCATTAATCATATAATTTTTGAAGCAAAGACCTTCGAAATCCGCTAATCTTGTCCGAAAGTGGCTTGAGTTAGTTTGGTATCTGCAGTAAAAATAATGAAAAAAGACGAATTTCAGAAATCCACCGCTAATCTAAAAAAAGCGGTACCTCTTATGATGAAGAACAGAGTGTCCACCACACCTGCAAATTATGCACTTTGGTACACCTATGTCGATAATGCTATCCCGCAGCTGACTCAAGACATGGATGGTATTTTGGAAAGCTACGGCATTTGCCCACCAGCTATTGGTGAGCAACTTTACAACAATTATGTTGCTAGCAAATCCGAAACCAACATCAACGATCTTCGCGCAAACTTAGAATTGTTGGTTTCTGAAGTCTCGAACTCGATGAACGATACGCTCACTGACACCTCCGCTTTCTCCGATATGATCGATAAAAGCTTCGAGGATCTAGCTCGTGTTGACAATGATAGTTTGTCTATCGATGAAGTCATGTCTTTGGTTCGCCAACTTGTTTCAGAATCTCGGAATATCCGTCACTCGACCCAATTTCTCAATTCTCAGTTGAATTCTGCAACGTTAGAGATCACCAAGCTGAAGACCCAATTGGTAGAAGTACAGAAAGATGCGCTTTTTGACAGCACAACGACGCTCTATAATCGTCGGTCTTTCGACCGTGATATAGAAACCTTGTGTGAAGCGAAACAATCTCTGTGTTTAATTCTGCTCGACATCGATCATTTTAAAAACTTCAATGACACGTATGGCCACTTGTTTGGTGACATGGTTCTTAAAGGAATTGCTCGTAAATTGAAATTAAGTTGCCGAGAAGGTATTTCAGCATACCGATTTGGTGGTGAAGAGTTCGCTCTTATCGTTCCAAACAAATCACTACGCATAGCTCGCCAACTTGCTGATACCAACCGACGTTCTCTAGAAAAGCTGTCGATTAAAGATCGCCGTAGTGGAAAACAGGTTGGTAATATTACCGCTTCGTTTGGTGTTGCTGAACTTGAACCAGGCGAATCAGCCCAGTCATTAGTTGAACGCGCGGATAAATTACTTTATGAAGCGAAATCACTTGGCCGTAACCGAGTCATGCCTCTTTAAGGTTATCACTAGTAAATCTCAACTAGAGCCAGTGAAGCATTAATCAATATACGTTGAGAAGAGCATCAAAAAGCCCCAAAGACTAACTACTGCGTTAATCTTTGGGGCTTTTCTCGTTAGTAGACGTATCGATTGATTATCTACTGGCTTTAACTTTATAGTTATCTCAACCCTATTTCATGTAACTAGATTTGGTAACAATAATTTAGACAGTAATCTTCACCACTTTTTGCTCTGAACTCTTTGTCTTCACTGCATGCCTTTGGTTTACCCTTCGCATCACCTTGAATCAAACTTATCCAGTGGCGCATTGCTGCGATAGTCTCTTCACGCATTGTGGTCGTAGCTTCCATTGGCGACTGGCCAAAGGTTGTGCAAGACTCAAGTTGAATATCATTAATCTCAACCAGTTCAATACAACCCGTTCCTTTATGGCAACCAATCATCACCTCTAAGTGGCTTCCGCTACTATCGCGGAACAAGATAGAGTCTGGGTCATTCTTCTCACCCATGTACGCTACAAACTGTTTAGGGTGCTTTAAGCCACTGTGCTGGCCATCTTTAAAGTAAGCCATGATATGGCGGTAATCGACTACGTAGCTAGTCACATCTTGATGTGAGCCGTTCTCTAACGGAAAAAGTCTATCAAGCAGTTGCTTCGCTTTCACTTGCTTCTCAGTTTGCTGGTTGGCACTGATTGTCTCCACGGCAAAGACAGCTTCAGCGATAAATGGCTTTGATTGTTTTTGGATTTCTGTTTTATCGAATGTCAGCATATTCATAGTCTTTCCCTCTTGACCAGTCCGGTGGTAACCACCGATTTCTACAGCAAAAATGTGTCCTAGAGCAATTATTCCAAACTAACGTTTAATTTATTTGTCATTTTGTGAATTGCTTAGTTTGTAGATTAGCGCTTTTTTACATACAATTTCACAACAAAAATTTTACAATGTGAATTTTACAAATATGGCCTTGTCAAAAAGTTTAGTTCGTAAGTCACACTTCCTGGGTACGAAAATACGAAACCTAAGAAAACGTAACCATTTAACGATGGAAGATCTGTCTGCGCGTTGTATTAGAATCAACCCAGAATACGCACCTTCCGTTTCTTACCTCTCAATGATTGAACGTGGAAAGCGGGTTCCAAGCATTGATATGCTGGAGGTGGTAGCACAGGTCTTTCAGAAGAACCCAACCTGGTTCCTCGACGATGAATCTGAACAACAAGCCATTGCCCCTGATAAAGGGAATCGTGGTGGGATAAGTGGCATGGCACTTGAGCCTAGTTTCCTTTTCTCCAACGACATCCTACAAATTGCTATTCCTGAAATGCTGTCACAAACGGGAATCTCGGGCCGTCAGTTTGCGCATCTCTTGATTAGGGCACACCAAGAGAGCAACCAGAACCACTTCCCCGACCTTGAGCGCGCCGCAGAGGAAGTGGGCTTAAAACGCCTTAACCTCAGCGTAGAAGACCTTATAGACATCGCTAGAAACCTAGGAATCAACATCCGCTGGGTAACTCGTACACCACAAGACGTTGTTGATGAGCTAGGGATTAATGCCAAGCAGTTAGTCACCTCGTTTTTTGAGCCTCCCGGTACGATCTTCTTGAACGAGATTCTTAAAGAGTACCCTACCCGTCTGAAATACGACCTCTCGGTTTATATCGGCCATTGCATTCTGCACAGCAAAGAAGGCCTAAAGAGTGTGTTGTCGGTCGGTAACAACAACACATGGGACGACAACCAGGTATCAGGATCTTCACAGCTCAACTCTCAAGATATTCTACAAGCATGGCGAGATTTTGAATCCAGCTTCTTTGCTGGGGCATTGTTGTGCCCAAAAGTCCCGTTTAGGCAGTTACTCGACCGTACTGGTTACGAAATCGACGTTCACAAAAGAGCAGGGGTTTCCCCCTCTGTTGCGATGCGTCGAATGACGGTAGTATCGCCCTACCCTCACTGGCACTACTTTGATGCTTATGGGCCGGGGAAACTCAAGGCAGTTTACCGCGGGAACGGGATTCCGCTACCTTGGGGAAATATGAGAACGGTGGCTGATCCATGTCAACATTGGGCTGTATTCCGTCGATTATCAGAACCTCGAGCGGGAAGCTCGGCTCAAATCTCCATTTTGAATGTGGGCGATGAGCCAAGGATCTACTGCTGTGAATCTATCAATATGACGGATCCTGCCGGCAACAATCGCGTGTTATGTGCTGGTATAGATCTCAACCCTGCGATTGATGCTCAAGGCGGTAATTCAAGAGACATAGCAGAGCAACTTAAAGCGTCATGCGTTAATAACGGCGGTTCTGTGGTTATCCCACGTAACATCAAGAAAGATCTCACGACAATAGCCAAGATTCTAAATATAAATTGGATTGAACGTGGGATAGAGACAGAGGCGAGGCTTATCTGCTCAAGAGGAGGAGAATGCCCGCGCCAACCAAGCTGTTACTCGAAGTGCGGGGAGTAAAAAGTAATAACAAAAAATGGGACCTAAAATTCAGGCAAAAAAAAACCAATCACAAAAGGGTGATTGGTCATATATTTTGTGTGAACAATAAGGGTTCACTAACAACGTCAGTTGGCTAGGTGACCCTCGGCTTAAGAAGGGTCACTAATACTAATGCACTATGCGTGCCAACTTTAAAAACCCGTATTTTCTACGCATCTGGACACGTATTAGACGTAAATCCTTGTTTGTTTTGCAAACTGAAATTGCAAATTGCAAAAACCAACAAAAACGCTAGTGATTATGTTGTTATTAATGAACCATTAAAGATTTATTAACCTTCCTCTACATACCTTATTTCCCTTAGATTCAATGACTTTAAACACAAATAAATCCCTGCTAGTTTGTTAAACAACACCCATAAAAAACGCGAACATTGAAATTCAATATTCGCGTTTATTTGAGTTAAGTAGCAGAAAGTGACTAATGAACAAGAATTATCCTAAAAAGCAATTCTTGTTACAGAACCTCTACAACACTTATCTTATTAACCTATCTGCTTATCGACTTACCAAAGAAAAACTATTTCTGAGGTGCTGGCTTAGCACGGCTTCTAGATGGTTTATTCGCTGCTGGCTTATTCGCCGAAGGCTTATTTGAACCATAGCTACCACCGTAACCTGTCTTCTTAGGTTTCCCTGCGCCTGCTGGCTTGCCAGAGTTGTTCGGTTTACCAGAAGCATTAGGTTTACCCAATGTACTTTGAGAACCTGAGTTATTCACAGAAGGCTTGTTAGCCGCATTACCGCGTTTATAGTTACTGCCATTATTTCTTACTGACTGATCATCCGTTGCAACGGCTGAATTGCCATCAGTCGCCTTCTTAGCTGAATTTGGCTTACGCTTAGGAGCAGAACCTGAACCAGAGACATGACGCTTGTTTTTACCTGCTGGTTTATGTCCGCGAGCGTTCTCACCTGAACGTTGGCCATCAGAATGTTCACGAGGCTTCTTCGGTTTTTTAGGCTTAATTGGACGAGAATCGAGTCGAGACTCAGGTAACTTATTTACTGGGGAGAAACCTTCAAGTTCACGACGCTCTAGCACCTGTTGAATCAGGCGTTCAATACCGAACAGCTCACCCACTTCATCAGCACACACCAATGAAATTGCTTTACCGACTTCACCAGCACGGCCAGTACGACCAATACGGTGTACATAGTCTTCTGATACATGCGGAAGATCGAAGTTAACCACTTGAGGTAGCTGTGGGATATCGATACCACGAGCAGCTATATCGGTCGCAACAAGCACTCGCACTTTACCTGTTTTAAAGTTCTCTAAGGCTTTAGTACGCGCACCTTGGCTCTTGTTACCATGAATAGGAGCGGCTGTGATGTCTTGCTCTTCAAGGAAACGAGCAAGCTTGTTTGCACCGTGTTTTGTTTTGCTGAATACCAACACTTGTCGCCAATCGTTATCTTTGATCAGCTTAGCTAGCATGGCGCTCTTTTTCTTTTTGTCTACTGGGTAGATGCTTTGCTCAACCGTTTTCGCTGTCGAGTTTGCAGGGCTTACCGAGATCTCAACAGGATTGTTCACCAAGCCTTTTGCTAGGCTACGGATATCATCAGAGAAAGTCGCTGAGAACAGTAAGTTCTGACGCTTCTTAGGCAAAAATGCTAAGATTTTACGGATATCACGAATGAAGCCCATGTCTAGCATACGGTCAGCTTCATCTAGCACTAGAATTTCAAGTTGGTCAAAACGCACAGCATTTTGGTTATATAGGTCAAGTAGACGACCTGGTGTTGCCACCAGCACATCACTACCTTTACGCAATTTTTGCATCTGAGGGTTAATTTTCACGCCACCAAACACAACGGTAGAAGTAAGCGGTAAATTAATACCGTATTTAACTACGCTGCCGTTCACTTGCGCAGCAAGCTCACGTGTTGGTGTTAGCACTAGCGCACGAACTTGGTTCTGACGTACGCGAGGGCCTTTTGATAACATTTCAAGAATAGGTAGCGTGAAGCCTGCAGTTTTACCTGTACCTGTTTGAGCAGCGGCCATAACATCTTTGCCCGTTAGGACAGCAGGCACGGCTTTCTCTTGGATTGGTGATGGCTTATCGTAACCTTGTGCTTCAATAGCTTTAAGGATCGGTTCAGAAAGGCCAAGGGAGGTAAAACTCATAGATTATTTTCTCAGTTGAATAACATTTAGTATGAGCAACACGATAAAAATGCGTTGCTTCAGCTTTTGCTTATCAAATCATTGATACGAAGCAAAGCGCGGTATTCTGAGGCTTTTCCCCACTTTCAGCAACTAAATTCTAATCATAGACCAGATTCAACTTAGGTGACTTGGCGCTTCTGTTGGTACATTTTTTCGTCAGCAGCTTTCAATAGACCATCTATATCATTGAAGTTGTCATTATAACTTACCCAACCAACACTGATACTGAGATAAATCGAGTGCCCGTCGTAAACGACTGGAGTTTCACAAATCGCACTTTGTAGCTTACTTGTAATCGATGCCACGTGTTGATCATCGATAATACGTGGCAACAACACTAAGAACTCATCCCCACCTATTCTTGCAACAATATCAGAGGTGCGCAGTTTACTTTTTATCCGTTTAGCACATTCAATTAAAACTTTGTCGCCCGCTGCATGACCATAAGTATCGTTAATCGCTTTAAAGCCATCGAGGTCAATATTAACCACAGCAAAGGTCTGTGTTCTCTGTTTTTGAACCGTTTTAAATGCTTGCTTTAGGCTATACATGAAATAGCGTCGATTCGGCAACATTGTCAATTCATCATGCATTGATCGGCTATCCGCAACACGATAAAGCCGGTAAATCATAATATAAGCAATCGCAAGAATAAGCATCAGAGTGTAGCCTACAAGCCTAACACCATGGATACGATACCAAGGCACATCCATAAGCACATGCTCATTCCCAGATAAAGCAAGGTACCATCCACCGTATGGAAAATTTACTTGCTCGGTCGTAAAGGCATTATTGAACACATCTTCTTTGCCATAGAAAACAGCGCCCTCTTGGCCCATACTATTTGCACCACAAATCGCAAACTCATATTTATTTTCTATTCCATCGACCCCAACATCCTCGAGCAGTGAATCTAAATCGATCACGGCACTCAAAACTCCCCAATAGTCTTGATTAAAAGGGGGATCTCTAAAGATAGACGTGCGTGTGATCAAGGCTTGGCCGCCTTGAAACAACTCAAATGGGCCAGCAATAAATGTATTGCCGATATTACGAGCAATTTCAACCGATTCCCATTGGGTTGGGTGGTCGCGATAGTCAATGCCAAGGATTTGTTCATTGCCTTCCATTGGATAAACGAAATTTAGAACATCATCTTCAGCTAAAGCTATCAATCGAATATGGAAACCATCTCGAATAATATTTTGCGCAATTTGCTCCCAGTCTTTTTGGTCGCTATTAGGGTTTACGGATACAAGGGTTGATAAGCTATTGAGAATATACATATCGGAAACGATCGTCGCTTCTATGCGAGATCGGATAATAGAGAGCTGCCTCTTTGCCTCGGAATAGGATTCATTTTGTAGGAAGACTAACTGTTTGGTGTGAAAGAACTCTATGGCGCTCACAACCAACAAGAAAAACAACAAAGATAATAATTTGGCAGGCCACTGCTTGCTAGAACGACTTGGCATTCACGAACCTCTAACACTTTTGTTCTGTTTACTGCCTTTAACTGGCTCATTTCTGGCTTACTCTTCAAGTATGCCGTCAAGTCGTTAAAAATCCACATTTAGCGTCCGGTCTCCACTCATTATTGAGTCATTCATCACTGATAAGCCAATTAGTCACTCCGGTTGTTAAATCAAAAATCCTCAATGAACCTTATAAAGCTTACATTGTATTGACCCAAACCTTACATTAAAGGATTCATCAATGTTATTTTACTTGTACTATTAATCAGCTTGGTACCTTACGACATGAAGTTAAAAACCATAACCCTATGCACTTTGTTATCAGCCTCCTTTGCAATTGCGGTTCACGCACAGGAAACGCTTCAGGAACCAAGCGCAACAGAGACTCAATACCAAGCTGATGATCTCCAATCTCAGAAAGAATCTTTTAAGCAATCAGCTGACCTCATTCGCACTACATACGAAACTCAACTTTACACCCTGCCCGCCTTCAAAGAAGGTCACTACGGGCTGCGCATGTATCGCCAAACATTAGACGATAAATATTCGGCTGCGGTGTGGAGTGATATGGCACGTGTAGCGAGTAAACTCAGCACCCTATCGAACGACGTTCATACCATGGAGCAAATCGTACTCTACTCAGAGAAGCGCGTTGCTTCTTATGTTGGCGATAACGATGAGCGCAGTGTTCGACGCTACAACATCACCAAACACATGCCAGAATACCTTTATCTTGGCGTTGACCTTCTAGGCTCTATGGCGCGAGCCAATGAATACGGTTTAGAACACAACAATGATGCCGAGCTGCGTGAAATCATTCGTCGTTATGACTTCTCACGATACGTGACCAATGAAGACATGATTAAAGCGTGGGCTGCCCAATTAGCTAATCAGGTCTATTGGCTACGCCAACTAGGAGAGCAAGATGTTGTCGAGCAGTTCATCGATACCTTCAAAAAGGCCTACCCAGATGAGCAAGATAAGAAGCTTTCGACCCAGCAGTACGGCAATAAACTCTATGGCATGACACACGTGATCTTTGGTGACTCAGAGTACTATCAACACCAAGTGAGTGAACAAGAACATCAATGGATCTACGATTACTTCAGAGAGAACATTGATACGATTTTGCTACGTGCTAAAGAAGATGTGATTGCTGAGGTTGGGTTAACTTTCTTATTGGCAGGCTTAGAAAATGATCCCGTTGTTGAGAAAACACGTCTCGCAATACAATCCGCTATCGACAAGCAACGCGGTATGATCCCTTCGATCACTGGTGATTTTGATCTTGAATACGGTGAACACCGCAACGTGCTGGCGATCATGTTACTCGACTGGCAGCAAGTAAACGAAGCGCCAACCCTAAAAGGCAACCCTAAGGTGTTTAGTAATATCCCTTATGGGCTCGTAGAAAACAAACCACTGAGTCAATAACGACTGTTGATGAATTTACGTTTGCTAAATAACATTCGTTAAGTTAACGGTAACAGATAAATTGGTCTAAATAGCCCAAAAAGCCGCACCCTTCTTTAGGTTTGCGGCTTTTGTCTATTGCAGGTGGTTGCTTTGGCTCATATTAAGGTCATCATACGCTTTTGTTCATCACTATCGTGAAATCCCCTTCTGCGTATCCCTCTATTAACGAGACATCATCACAAAGCGTTTTACAGAAACGATATACGCCATCAGGGTGGTAACTCATCAAGGTATTGCGAGATGGATATTGACTTGAATTGAGAAGGTTAAAAATCACAGTCTGATTCGCTAATCCAAACATACGAGTGATCATATTGGTTAGGTAATCTGTATCACGAGAGATGTAGTTCAATGAGCCACTGGCGATAACCATATCGTGTGGCTCGAGGTTCATCATGCTCATGTCACCCGATAAAAACTCGCAGCGTTGTTCTGTATAATTTTGCTTGGCCTTATTTAAAAAATCGGTATGTTGATCAACGCCTGTGTATGAGCGAATTCGATAGACGCTATCAAGCAGTTCAAACAACTCTCCATAGCCACAACCTAAATCTAAAACACTCTTTTTCTCAAAGTCTGCCGAACGCGCAATAACTTCAAAGCGACACAGTTGGCTCTCTTCGCTGGTCCATCCCAAAGACTTTGCCTTGTTACCTTTCCAACGATGGGTCTGTTTTCGGTGATAACGAAACACTTTAAAACGATCAAGCCAATGCATTATGAGAAATCCACCCACACTTCACGTCCACCAGCCTGTTCTTGGTTGTGGTATTGCCATTGATATTGTGCCAGAAGCTTTTCAGTTAACTCCAGACCTAGGCCAAAGCCCAAATGATTATCTTCGATTGTGCCATCGGTATTGTGGTTAACGATGGTGACTTTTGAGCCTGATTGAACAATACGCACAGTACCGCTGCCAGTGTGTTGGAATGCATTTCGGATTAAGTTAGTCAGCACAATGCGAGTAAGCCCAACAGGTAACTGGCAGTGCGTGTCGTCGCTTTCAAGGTTTACAACCACAGCTTTTCCATTTAATAGATAGGTTAAGTCGTGGTTTATCTGTCGCAGCAATTCGCCAAGATGTATGTGCTCAACTGGTAGGTCTTTATTTTGCTGTCGGGTTAGCCACAACAAGGTTTCAGTTAAATCTGTCATGGTAAAGCCTGCACGCTTGATTCGGTCTATCACTTCAAGCTGCTTTTCTTGGCTCTTGCCCTTTTTAATCAACTTCTCTAGCAGTTCGCTATTGGTTCTTGTGACTGCAATCGGCGTGCGCAGCTCGTGGCTGGCATAGCCTAAAAACTTCTGCTCTCGTTCTAAACCACTCTGAACTGAACTTAAGCTGTCGCGAATGATATTTGCCAAAGTATTCAACTCACTAAAATGAAAATCTGGTGTAGGTTCGCAGAGGTTATCTTTATCTAACAATTTAGCCCAATTTTTTAGTTGTTCAACGGGCGATGCTACCTTTCGTAGTATCAAAACTAAAATGGCAAAAAACAGAATAATCGCGGCTAACGCCGTCAGAAAAATCGTCACAAAATGAGGCAATGCTTTGTCTTCTAAAAAGTGGTCTTGTCTTTGGTCAAACACAGCCGAAACGTAACGCACTTCGTCTCCCTTCATCACCTTCATGACAAAGTAACCTTCTTTTGGCGGTGCAAATATCGACTTGCCAAGAATCTTTTTCGAGATGACGTTTAACTCAACGTTACTCTGCTCAATATGAGTTCGAATACCTTGCGGTAAATCGCTCCAGCGCGTAGCAACCGTAAACTCTTGATTGGTCATTGGCTCACCTGGCTTAACAGCCTCTTGCTGAGCTTGAGCAATCATAGAGCCACGCATAGCCACATCCATCCCAGAGATAAAGTAATTGATGCTCAACGCCGATAGCACCAGAATGGTCGTCACTCCAGTAACCAAAATCGCCAGCAGGACGTAGATTCTTAAACTTGGCCTAATCTTCATCTTTCAGGTAACTCCTTAATCGCAAACCCTTTGCCAGCAATAGTATGCAGTAATTTATTCTCTTGCTCGCTATCCACTTGTTTGCGCAGATTAAAGATATGTACTTTTAAGCTGTTGCTGTCCGGTTGTTCGTCCCCCCACACCCCTTGCATTATCGTCTGTCGTGAAACTGGGGTAGGACTAGAGCGCATCAAGATCTCTAATATTTTCAATGCGGTCGGTGAAAGCTTTAAAGGAGAATTGGCACGATAAGCTTGATGTTGTTTAAGGTCGATTTCTAAGTCGCAAACGGATAAACGACTTACCTGCCCACTGCGTCGTTTGGCCAAGACTTGCGCTCGAACAATCAGCTCTTCCATCGCAAATGGCTTCACTAAATAATCATCGGCCCCTTTGGAAAAGCCGATCAGCTTGTCGTCTAGGGTATCCCGCGCCGTGAGCATCAATACAGGCGTATCAATACCTTGCGTTCTCAGGTTTTCACAGACTTGCAATCCGTTCATTTTAGGCAGGTTAAGATCGAGGATCACCGCATCATAGCGGTTTGTTTCGATGAGATTGAGCCCAGCTAATCCATTCGCCGCGTGGTCGCATTGAATATCTTCCAAATCTAAGTAATCAATAACCGCAGTAGCCAAATCGAGGTCATCTTCAACCAAAAGCAATTGGAGCTTATCTGTGAGTTTATTGGTGACGGATTCTGCCATCGTGACGACCTCTATTATTGTTTGTAGTGTGGCTTGTTATGCGGCGATTTAATATTTTGATCTGTAACGAATCTAGACCGATATTTCTGAGACTAACTCGGCAGCCATCAGCCTAGATATCATCATTAGCTTAGCCTTTATTAAGCCGTTTGCTCGACGCCTTTAACTCGGTGAGTTGCTTTAAGTATCAGCGATTTAATTTCGCATTGAATCAGTAATAGCGCTGGCGTCAAAATCAGCGTAATGAACGTAGCAAACAAAATACCGTAACCTAGCGCAGCGGCCGCAGGAATAAGGAACTGAGCCTGTAAAGACGTTTCACTTAATAGTGGAGTCAAACCTGCGAACGTGGTGACAGATGTAAGTAACACCGCTCTTAGACGACTAGAACACGCTTCCACAATCGCATCGTGAACTGACTTGCCTTTTTCTTTGATTAACTCGTTAAAACGAGACACCAATAGCAGGCTATCATTCACCACCACACCGCTTAACGCTAAAATACCATTTAACGATAGGATACTGATTGTTAAGTCATTCCACCAGTGTCCTAAGATTGCACCGACAATACCAAATGGAATCGCGGTCATGATGATCATTGGCTGTATGTATGAACGCAACGGGATAGCGAGTAAGGTATAAATAGCGATCATCGCGAGCACAAACATACTCATCATGGAACTGGCCGTCTCTTCTTGCTCTTCGGTTTCGCCAGCAAAGTCCACCGTTAGCCCCGGGTATTGCGCTTCTAAATTGGGTACCAAAGTATCTTGCAACTGATGAACCAATTCTGCAGGTGCAACTACATCTTTATCCAATACAGCACTAATATAAACCGCTCGCTGGCTATCAATACGTGTAATCTCTGAAACTTGGTAATCTGAATGCACTTCAGCAACCGAACTTAAAGGCACCACAGTACCATCGTTGGTTCTGACACTAGACTGCTTAATATCAGCAATGGTTTGACGATCGGATTCTGGGTAACGAACTCGAACTTTCACCTCATCTTTACCACGTTGGAACTGCTGAACGATGTCGCCACCAAACGCTTGTAACACTTGTTGTGAAAGACTTGCAGTATCAAACCCTAATGCTCGGCCTTGTTGTGTTAATTCAAAGCGATACTGAGGTTCACCAAGGTCCAAGTTGTGGTCAATGCCACTCACACCGTCGATGGTTTGCAGTTTGGCTAAGAACTCATTGCCCGCAGCCGTTACTGATTCTTCATTCCACGCTTTCAGTTCAACTTTAAAGTTGTCGACCATCTCCATTTTAGACAAGACTTTCAGCTTCTTAACGCCTTCCATTTGGCCAACTGTTTCTTCCCACAAATCTGCAAATTCATTGGATGTGTAAACACTGTCACTGTCGAGCTCAATTCTTACCTGACCCGAATCATCAGCATCGGCGATAACCTGAAGGCTAAGCAATTCAGATGGTTCACCTTGAGCACCGTATTGAGATCTCAGTGTTTCATCGGTTTGTTTTGCTGCCGCTTCAAGCACCAACAAGTTCTGCTGTGTTTGACCAAAGCTGGCATCGTTTTGCATCGACATATCGGCTGTCACTGTGTCACCCGGCATATCTGGGAAGAACGCCACACGAACCGCGCCCGTCATAGGCAACCCGGACACCAAGATAAGCAGTGATAAGAAAACCATCACCACGGCGTAACGTAATTTCAGCGCCCATTCAATTACAGGGCAGTAGATACGCTTATTAAACCAACCTAATCCTGTATCGGCGGCATGTTGAACGCGAGCCCACAGCCCCTTATTTTCACTGCGCTTAGTATTAATGTGTGCAAGGTGCGAAGGCAGAATGAACTTAGACTCAACCAAAGACAGCAGTAAACATATCGTCACGACAGTGCCAAATTGAGCATAAATCTGCCCCATTTTTCCTTCAACGCTAGCAAGCGCCAGAAAAGCAACGACTGTCGTCAAAACACCAAATATGGTTGGAGATGCCACCTTCATCGTACCGCGAATAGTACTGTCTATTGAGTCCCCGTCTTCTTTACGCGTCGAGTAAATACTTTCTCCGACCACCACGGCATCATCAACCACTATCCCGAGCGCCATAATGAAACCAAAGGTGGTCATTTCATTGATGGTTAACCCCATGAAGGTGTCTGTCATGAAGAACATGGTGCCAAAGAATACAAACGGCAGACCTGCGGCTACCCAGAAAGCAACACGGACATTAAGGAATATGGCTAACACGATGAATACCAGAGCAATACCCGTTAACGCATTCTTCACCAATAGGCTCAAGCGATCTTTGATCATGGTACTTTTGTCGTACCACGTTTCAATCTCGACATCGCTAGGCAGCATGTTGCTGTTTTCCCAGCGATCTACCACTTGTTGAGCCTGTTCAACAATGCTGACTACGTCTCCGTATTCATCCATCACAATCTCAATAGCCATCGCATTCTGTTGGTTATAACGAGAAAGCACAAAAGTATCATCAGCAAACATGTCTTCAACATGGGCGATGTCACCCAAGGTAATTTGAGTGCCATCGGTAGTCGTCAGTACAGGAATCGCATCAAAATCTTGTAATTCATACGCTTGTTCAGACACCTTCAAACGAACGGTTTTTTCACCATTGCGAAGGCTGGTCGAGATAGCTGCAGAAGATTCCGCATTGATTGCTTCTGACACGTCGGTCAGTGTTAACCCATAAGCTTGAAGCTTGTTTTCATCAACCTCAACCGAGATCATAGGGTCAGCCTTGGCCTTGATTTCCAAATCACTGATTGCAGGCTGGCTCAATAAGTCTGACTTCAACTGTTCAGCTAAACTCTGCAGCGTTGCTCTGTCTGCATCACCATAAATCTGTACCCACAAGGCGTGATCTTGCATTCGAGCTTTATCAATCACTGGGTTATCAGCGTCGGCAGGCAGGTTGTTAATCGCATCAACCTTGGTCTTCACTTCAGTCAACAAAGTATCAAGATCATAAGTGCTGTTTTTTTCAATAGAAACATAGCTACCGTTCGCGTCAGAAGTTGACGTTATACGTTTAATGCCCGGCACGGTTTCTAACGCGTCTTCAATCTTAATCGCAAGGCCTTCTTCCGCTTGAATAGGGTCGCCACTGTCATAGGTGACCGATACCGACACGACATCAGGCTCAAGACTTGGGAACGCTTCTTTACGCAACGTGTTAAGCGATATCAGACCAGTAATGATCACACCCATTAACAGTAAATTCGCCGCCACAGAATTATTGGCAAACCAGGCAATCGCACCCGCATGTGGCTTGCTCGACGTCTGGTTAGCGCGTGCTTGGTTATCGTTCGACATGATTTAACCCTCCGCCTTAGCCAGAACGATCATACCTACTTTGAAGCTACTTAATGGACGTTTTACCACTTGTACACTGTCACTATTTGATACGTTTGGGTTATTCAACTTAGTTGGATCGACATAAATCAAACCACCTTTTTCAAACTCCACATTCGCGTTTGATTTCGAAAGCTGGCCATTTGCATCGACAAACCACAAGTCGCCCTGCTGAGAAATTGCGGAAGCGGGAAGCTGCCACAATTGAGTGAGTCGTTTACCAGAGATCGTTGCTTTTACAAATGTGCCCGGGTAAAGATCTTTCTGTTGTTCCAAAGGATTATCGACTTTCACGATCAAAGAACGTTGACGTGTGTCTTGCTGTAAATGCTGCTCAACTCGCTCGACATAACCTTGCCATTGGAACTGGCCATCAGAACTTGACAGAGTCACTGGCCATGGTTGCTGTTTCAGTTGCGAATTATCGCTGTTTGGTAAGCTCAACCATTGGCTTTCAGAAAGCGGCACTGATACCTCAACCTCATCAATGCTATAGAGCGTAGCGATCTGAGTACCCGTTTGTGCATAGCTTCCGGGTTGAACATCACGGCTCACGACCAACGAATCAAAAGGGGCAACCAAAGTTGTTTTTTCGAGGTCTTGTTCAGCCTTAGCTAGCTCGAGTTTGGCGTTATCTAGAGCTGCGGTGACTTGTGCTAATTGCGGTTCACGCAATACCAAAGGTGAATCAGGCTCGCCAGATAAACCAGAACGTTTCCATTCAGATTTGGCTTGTTCACCTTCCCTTTGTTCTTCTAATAAATCCAGTTGAGCTTGAGCAACATTCGCTTTTGCTTCTGTCACAGCTTGCTGATAGCTAGTCGAATCAATATTGGCGATCACCTCACCTTTGCCGATTACTTGGCCAGTTTCAAACTGTGAACTGATCGCCTCGACTCGACCACTCACCTCTGTTGAGAACATCAGTTCATAACGTGACTTCGCTTCTCCATAGCCCACAACTTCCGCTAGATAATCGCCTAAAGTTGCAGCTACAACCGACACCTGTTGCTGTTGTGAAACAGGTAAAGTCTTTACTGCAATAGACTTACTTCCAATAGACTTAGTGGTAACAGACTCAGCTTGAGGATCTGAAACTGTCAGTTCATTCGTATTCTGAGGCGAAGGTTGCACTTGAGAACCATTGTAAGCAAGGGCTGCAAAGATGCTTGAACCAGCAACTAGAGTGATTGCAATAGTGACGGTATTTAGTTTCATGAGGATACTCCCAAGCCCAGAGCTAGGCCTAAATCAATTCGGTTTACGAGACGGTTATAAATGGTTTGTGCTAGCTGTGCTTCAAGGTCGTAGGTTTGTTGCTGAACAGAAAGTAGATCAAAAATATCGACCAAACCTTGACGGTATTTCTCTTCATAACTGGCAAAGCTACGTTGTGCGCTTACCAATGCGTTTGCTAGGTGCTGCTGTTGAAGTGTCAGTGAAGATTCTTGCCCCATTGCGTTTTCCACTTCATTCACCGCATTTAACAGTGTTTCTTGGTAAGCCCAGTAGCTTGTTTCTGTAGTCAGGTCTGCAATCTCAGCTTGGGCTTTGAGCTTTCCACCTTGAAACAATGGTGCGGATACTTGGCCAAGCGCACTCCACAAAGGCCCGGTAAGCAACGCTTCACTCGGTGACTCCGCCATATCGGTTAGGCTTGCAGATAAGCTAATAGACGGCAGCATTGCTTTATATGCGGCATCAGCACGCAGAGTTTCCGCTTCGATATTAAAGAAAGCCGCTTGCAGATCGGGACGACCTGCCAGATCTTGCGTCGGCATGTTATCTAATGGATTAATTATGGTTGGAAATGAACCGAGATCAGTGAGAGACGCTTCATCAGACTCCCCACTCCACAGCCCCGTTAACAAAACCAACCCACGTCGACTTTGTGCAAGTTGCTCTTGGTAATCGGCCAAGGTTGCCTGAGTCGATGCGCTGCTCGTTTTCGCGTTATCTAAATCTTCAAGGCTACCCAGCCCTGCGCGGTAACGTTCTAAAACTAGCTCTTCGTTGTTTTCTAGAATCACCAAGCGCTGCGTTTCAATATCGACCAGCTGTTGCTTCAAACTGATATCAAGCCAACCTCTCATCACACTCGCGACCAAAAGATCTTGAGCGCCCTGAAGGTTAGCCTGAGACGTCGCAATGTCTTTTAAAGCTGCATTGTTTGTGTCTGCTAATTTCTGCCATAGGTCCAACTCCCAACCAACGGTGACATCCGTGGTATAAGTTTCAGTGGTGCTTGAACCGTTAGTGCCCTCGTCAGCTTGACCAGAAAAGCTCGCATCGACGGTTGGTAAGCGATCACCTGAAGTTACACCTTGCTGCGCATAGGCTATTTTGAGTGCTGTGATGTTTTGTTGGAGGCTTGGGCTGTTCTTCAGAGCGCGTTCGATATAGAGATCGAGCTCCGGTGCGTTCACTAAATCGGTGAGTTGTAGGTTCTTAGCGTCTAGATCTTGTTGAGTAGACGCTTGATCACTAGAAGCCAGTTGAATCAGCTCTGCGAGTAAGCTTTGTTGTGTCTGATTAGTGCTTTGCTCAGCTAGCGAAACATAGTCAGTCTGACTGGTTGTCGTGCAACCGATCAAACCAATTAGAGCAAGTGAAATAAGGGAATGTTTTAAAGGAAGATTCAATTTCATCTTCTTGTCTCCTGTAAGAATGGAGACAAGATAATGAGTTGGGGGTTAAGAGAGGGTTAAGGCGAGTGTTAACCCCAAAAGAACGTGCAAAGAGTCGTCTGTTTGAACTTATGGTTTAAGCTTCCGGTTTGCTTGAAAAGAACCCACCGATCTTATAACCGATCGCATAGCAAACGACGGCAACTGTGACAAATACCAATGCCGAGAAAAAGTACGCTACCGATGCCGCTACGCCAGTGCCCCATACAACGCTAAACACTAAACCGAGATAAGCCTCTTGCGGCCACTGAGAAATAGGAAACTGAGTACCACCGGCAATAAGATAAACCATCGCAAACAAGCCGATAAAGGCAGTGATAATACCAATGAGAACGCGCATGTTCATGGGGAGACCTTTGATTTATTGGACTTGGTTGCCATTATTCTTCGTCGAAAACGGATGTGCTTAATCGAAACCGAATGCTATTAATCGAAACAGAATGATATTAATCGCAACCTAATGATATTCAAGTATATAGGATAAGAGAGACTTGCTCTATTACTCTTCCGAGTGAACCTTGTACACTGCAGAGCTATGAAAGTGTTAGTTTGAATCTGAATCAACTTAACGAGCAGGCACAAAAAAGCGGACACCCTTCTCACGTTGAATCCGCAAGAAAGATATTCGCTTCAACTGAATCTCGCTTAAAGCAGGATGAAGATACCCGCTAAACACGCACTCATTAGGTTTGCAAGCGTACCAGCAGCTACTGCTTTCAAGCCTAAGTTTGCCACTTCAGCACGACGCTCTGGTGCCATTACACCGATTGAACCCAGCTGAATTGCGATAGAGCCAATGTTAGCAAAGCCACATAGAGCAAACGTCACGATGACTTGGCTGTGTTCAGATAACAGCGCTTTGTTCTCAACGAAATCGATGAAAGCAACAAACTCGTTCATTACAATCTTCTGACCGATGTATGAACCCGCCATCAAAACTTCATCACTCGGGATACCAATGAGCCATGCTAAAGGCGAAAACAGGTAACCGAAGATAGCTTGCAGCGTAATACCCGCAAAACCAAACGTTTCACCCAAGCTTTCTAATCCTGTGTTTACCATCGCAATCACACTCACGAAGGCTATCAACATAGTACCGACAGCGACTGCCACTTTCATACCGTTCATTGCACCACTTGCCAGTGCATCGATCACATTGCTTTGGTCTGCTTTATCTAGCTCAATGTGCTCGTAATCACTTGGCGTACTGCGCTCAGGAACAATGATCTTCGCCATTAAAAGGCTACCAGGAGCCGCCATGAAGCTTGCTGCGATAAGGTATTTAAGCTCAACACCTAATCCGGCATAACCACCTAGCACGCTACCCGCAACCGATGCCATACCACCAGCCATGACGGCAAACAGCTCAGAACGAGTCATAGATTTTAAAAACGGTCGAATAAGAAGAGGAGACTCCCCCTGAGAAAGGAAGATGTTGCCCGTAGCGACCAAAGATTCTGCTTTACTGGTACCAAGCAGTTTCTGCACGGCACCACCAAGAATTTGAATCACTTTTTGCATTACGCCTAAGTAGTAAAGCGCGGAGATCAAAGCACTGAAGAAGATGATAATTGGAAGTACGCGAACTGCGAAAATAAAACCATCAGTGGCTAGATCACCGAAAAGAAAAGCGATACCAGCGTCCGCAAAACCAAGCAGGCTAGAAACACCGTTGCTCATGCTCGTTAGTGCCAATTGTCCCCATGGAAAATACAACACTAGGGCTGCGAAACCGATTTGAAGTAATAGTGCACGAGAGACCGTTTTCCAGTTAATCGCAGAACGACTTTCAGATAACAAGCACGCACAAGCAATCAGTGCAATCACACCGACAAGACCAAATAGAATATTCATAATGTGTCCTAGTAGCCCTTAAAGAGTGAACATGAGCCAAATAAATGACATCAAAGGAATAGGACAAAGAACCGCAAGCAAAACGCTACGCGATGAAGGAGCTAACAAAGTTAGCGAATGTAACAACGAGTTGTTCATGTAAAGATCACCTTATACAAGCAGTGGAACGTAGCTGGTCCGGTCCGTGGGGTCATTCACATATCCATGTGACGGCTTGTATTGGCTAAGCACCGGCTTAAAACCGGAAGAGAAGTATAGACAGTTAAATGAGACTTTCATCACATATTTTGACGCAAACGATCGCGCGGTTAAGGATTGCGCAAAACGGAGTGTTTATCGGTGAGATCGACCGGAGCAGTCAGATATAAGTTAACTAGATCTATTGTTAAAATAAAAAGCCACAGGACGTGGCTTTTCTAGAATATAAAAGAAAATACCAGTAACTAGTTTAGCAAAGCACTTTTTACTTCAACATCTTGAAAGATTTCTTCAAAACGCTGTTTATAGATAAGCTGCATCTCATTGATAATCGCGCCGCCATCCGGAACATCATTCTCACCTTGGAAGTTTTTACTCAGTAACTTCTTACCGGCTTCATCATAAATAATCACATTAACGTTGTACCAAGAGTTATCTGTGAACGCGTGGAAATCATACTTCCATTCATTCAAGACGAACATCATAGATTTATTGTCGAACGCTTTCATCTGCTCAACGACTTTTGTGATGTCTTCGTTTGGTGTCGTCTCGACTGAGTCCACCGTCACTTGCTGCTTCTTTAAGCCTGCAACGAGCCTATCAGTCAAAAACTGAGACATTGGTTGCTGAGTCGCCGTATTATATGAATAAGGTATCCCAAATGAACTGCGAATGATGCCCTCAAACTTTGGTTCTTTATCTTGGTCTAGAACGTATGGACGTTTATCAATGACAGCAATAGTCAGCGCTTTTTCTTGTGGGACCACACTCAATTGCGGAGCACTTTGTTCCGCAGTTAATACAGTTGCACAGCCAGAAAGCCCAAGCGATACTGCAACGAGCAGTAAACTGACGAGTTTTTTCATTATATTTACCTATCTTATTGTTTTGAATAGGATGTTCTAACAAAAACAGACGCAATCAGTAAACATTCATTAAATCAATAATTTACAAAACTACTATCAATGCAGATTTCATCACATATTTACCTGTATTTATTGACCAATTACCTAATAAAAAGCTACCTAACAGTCACTTGTAAACAAGCTTTATGAAATGAGCGCGAGATGTTTATGCCTTGTAGTGAGCAGAGTAATTGTGCAGTTAATTCTGTGTAATTATTACCCCTTTTCTGTGTTGTGCCTCATTTACCGCCACTTCAAGATTCATCTTAAGTTTAGATGGGTATATACTTTGTATTAACTCACCCATTCATTATCTATAAAAATTAGAGCTGATTAGATATAACAGCCATCAAAACGAAGAGAGGACACACGTGAAGAAAATGGAAGCTCCGCACGACATGAACAATGGAGCTAGATTCAAAACAAATAGACACGGCTATGTGACAGTAGTTGAATATTACAATACACATACTGTTATTGTTGCGTTTGAAAATACTGGAAATATTCGCGCTATTAGTGCGGCGAAATTACGTACAGGTCAACTTACCGATCGTTCAGTAGCTCCTGAGTCAATTATGATTGGTGAACAAGTTGAATCTGTAAAACACGGTATTCTTACTATCACCCAAGTCGAATCTGAAAATATTGTTGTGCTGACGAATGCGAATAATGAAGAAATTCGCATGCTCTTACCCGCAGTACAAAAAATGAAAGACAAGCTTGAAGATATAGATAATGAAAAAATTGAAAATCCAAAACCAACCTCACTTAGCCAATTAACAAAAAGAAGCAAAAAGACCAAAGACGTTAATAGCATGCTCAAGAAAATGCTTACCGATTACGGTCGATACGATTAATTGTCTATTTTCCTCAATAAAGCCGCTCGATGTTCACACCCGCACGCCTCAAATAAATAAGCCAATCTCTTTGAATAAAATACATTGCATATTCGAATAAAAAAGTTAAATTTGATCAAAGTCTCACTCTGTATCTTTGCTGAAAATTAACGAGACCCCCATCACAATCTCATTTTGACTTTGTGATGGAGATCTTATTGAATTCGTAATATTTCCATTACTATGCTCTCACACAATAAGAGAACGAAGCTTCTCAACCTTTAAAATCCAATTGAGACAAATATTATGAAAAAGATCCTTGTAGTTTGCGGTAATGGCCTTGGTACTTCACTTATGATGGAAATGGCAGTAAAAGAAGTCGCTAAAAAAATGGGTTTTGAAGCAGAAGTCGATCATGAAGATCTATCATCTGCGGCTTCAAGTAATGCTGATATTTGGGTAGCAGCAACAGATGTTGCAAACCAGTTAAAAGAAGGCGGAAAAGAGAATATCATCAGCCTTAAAAATATTTTTGACAAAGCATCCATCGAAGAACAATTAAAAACTTTCATGTAAGGTCAAATTTATGCAAAACTTTTTCGAGTTCATGCTTGGCTTATTAAAAGAGCCAGCAATCATGGTAGGTTTAATTGCTTTCATTGGCCTTGTTGCACAAAAAGCAGATATTTCCACCATTTTAAAAGGCACAATTAAAACCGTGATGGGTTTCCTAATTTTAGGTTTTGGTGCTGGCGCTCTTGTTGGCGCACTAAATAATTTTTCGGTTGTATTTACTGAAGCTTTTGGCGTAAGTGGTGTTATTCCAAATAACGAAGCAATTGTTGCATTAGCACAAGAAGCATTCGGTTATGAAATGGCTCTAATTATGTTCTTCGCATTCGTTGTGAATATTTTATTGGCTCGTATTACTCCTTTAAAATATATTTTCTTAACGGGTCACCACACAATGTTCATGTCTATGCTAGTAGCCGTAATTTTGTCTACAGCAAACATTGAAGGCACTGCTCTAGTCGCAATCGGCTCGCTCATTGTGGGCACACTGATGGTTGTGATGCCAGCACTAGGCCAAAAGTACACAGAGAAAGTGATGGGTACTGATCAACTGGCTATCGGTCACTTCTCTACCCTTTCTTACATCGTGTCTGGTTTCATTGGTAGCAAGTTTGGTGACACATCGAAAACAACGGAAGATATTCAAGTTCCTAAAAGCCTGATGTTCCTACGTGATACGCCTGTTGCTGTTGCAACAACCATGGCTATATTCTTCATGCTTGCGTCTATTATTGCTGGCGGTGAGTTTGTAGAAACGGTATCAAGTGGTCAGAACTGGGTTGTCTTCACCTTCATGCAATCTCTCATCTTTGCGGGTGGTGTTTACATCGTACTGCAAGGTGTGAAGATGCTAATTGCTGAAATCGTTCCTGCATTTAAAGGTATTTCGGACAAACTAGTACCGGGTGCAAAACCTGCTCTTGATTGCCCTATGGTATTCCCTGTAGCGCCAAACGCGGTACTTATCGGTTTCCTTTGTTCTTTCGCAGCTGGCCTACTAGCAATGGCTGTTCAAGGTGCGCTTGGCTGGACCATCATTGTAGCAGGCGTGGTTCCTCACTTCTTCGTTGGTGGCGCAGCTGGTGTTTACGGTAACGCTACTGGCGGTCTACGTGGTGCAATTCTAGGTTCATTCACGCAAGGTCTATGTATCTCTTTCCTACCGATGCTGCTACTTCCAGTACTGGGTGGCCTTGGTCTTGAAGCAACAACATTTGCTGACTTCGACTTCGGCGTTGTTGGTCTGATTCTAGGATGGATTGTTTCATGAGCCTGTTTGATTTAATTGGTAACCAAGGCGTTATCATCAACTCTGACGAGAACCTAACCGTTGACGCTGCGCTTGATGTGACCTGTTCAAGACTGCTAGCACACAACAAAATCGAGGCAGGCTATGTTGATGCTATTAAACAAAAGCATAAAGACATTGGCGCGTACTATGTGCTAGCACCAAAGATTGCGATGCCTCATGCTCGCCCTGAAGATGGTGTGAACGAGGCATCACTGCAAGTGACCGTGTTCAAGAAAGGGGTTGATTTAGAGTCGGAAGACAACGGTGACGTTTACCTTTCAATTACTCTGGCTGCAATGGATTCAGATAGCCATATCCATACCATTATGGCGCTATCAGAGTTGTTCCAGAATGATGATGACATTGATGCCATCATTGCAGCGGAAACAGAGCAAGAGATCATCGAGATCTTAAAACGATACTAATTTGCTCTATAGATCTTAATCTTTATCTCCTAACAGCCCCCATTAAAAAGCGATAGCCTCGGCCATCGCTTTTCTGTTTTTATTGTCTAGTCATTTATCTTCGAACATGACTTACAAATGCTTTACTGCTTTCAGCATCCACTAACATCAAAACGCATACATTCTTTTATCAGTCGATAATTCAAAGCAATATTGTGCGTGTTTTTCAAGGCACTCAAACACTTCTCGATCCAACTTATAGCTATCAACATAAGCTCTTAAGATAGCGAGAGCCTCTTGTAGTGTCATTCCCTTACGATAAGGTCGAGATTGCGTTAATGCTTGGAAAACATCCACCACAGCAACAATTCGACTCGGTTGGTCCAACTCTTCAGCGGTTTTTCCCATAGGGTAGCCTGATCCATCTAACCTTTCATGATGATTCGATGCCCACTGACAAACCTGAGGTGAGCTAAACAGTTCCTGCAACGCGAATCGAGTGTCCGTGGCGTGCCTCTTAATACAGCAATACTCTTCATCAGTCAGTAAGTCAGGCTTATGGAGAATATCACCTGGCGTTTGCAATTTACCAATGTCGTGAACTAACCCTGCTAAATAGAGTTTGCGTTGAGTGGTGTAGGAGTAACCAAGCTGTTTGGCTAAATATTCTGAAAGTTGCCCAACCTTCAAGGAGTGCTTAAAAGTAAACGAACTTTTGGTATCCACAACATTAGCAATAAATTCAGCAAAGGCAACCGTCTCATCCAATGACATTTGTTGAGAAAAGAAGGGGACTGGCTCAAAATTATCCCTCATATTTTCGATGTAAGGGATCTCCATCGAAAACCAGAAATCATCTAAATCAACTAACTCACACATGTGTTGAACGAGGTTAGTTTCAAACATCTCATCGGCTTGTTCAGTCAAACGTTCAATAATGCTCGCCTTGCCATCTGGTGTCAGGTTTCCGTAACGATCTGAAGAAGTGACACCGTAAAGATAATCTACTCTATCGGCTAGCATCACAATTGCAGCCAACTCTTTTTCCAGCTCGCTGATTGGCATTGTCTTTAACTCAATCCAAGGAGTATGGTGATAAAGTACAGGTTTAGAGAAGATTGAAAGGACGGGGCACTCTTTTAGAATCTGATAGCCCTTTTGACAATGGTGGTAGCTTGAGTCTGGAATAAACACTGAGGTCAAACTGAGTTGTTCGTCAATTTGTGACACACCGCAATCGTGAATTAAGCCTAGAGAAAACGCGAGTTGCGCCTGCTCTTCTTCCCACCCTACACTCAAAGCACACCGATAGGCGATATAGCCCACTCTTTGTCCATGGTTTTTGCTTTCAAAACCGACGTTATCAAGCGCCTTCGCTATACCAAATAGAGCCTTCCTTAGGTCTACGGTTACATTTTGGCAATGTAGATTCATTAATTAAGCCTAGAATTTTTATAGTTTTTATATATTTAGGTTGCTAATACTAATGCATAGTTAATGATTATATACACAATTATTGTGAGGATTAATGAGTTTCGTGATTGACCTAACGTATCACGAAAAATTCGTGCCACAATTGGTTGCATATTGAAAATCATCCGACATTATATTCTGCTGGCAAATATTCACTGAGCAAAACAACCAAAAAGGGAAAGACATGTTTAAGACTATAATAGATAACGAACTATCCATCGCATTGGTTGAAGAGAATTTCGCCTCTCATTACGCGGAAATCTCACAGAGCCAAAACGAGTACCTAAGCCAATGGCTTGCGTGGCCACCACACTGTAAAACAGCGCAAGACTTTAGAATCTTCATTCAACGTTCGTTACTCGATTATGCTGAAGGTAAAAGCATGACATGTGCGATTATTTATAAAGGCAACGTCGTCGGAAACTGCAGCTTCAATACAATTGACCACAGTACAAAGAAGGTAACGGTTGGCTATTGGTTATCAGAGACTAAACAAGGCAAAGGTATTGTCACTCGTGTAGTTCAAAAACTGATTGAGATTGCTTTCGAAGAGTTAGATATGGAAAAGATTGAAATATCAGCCGCGACTGAGAACATGAGCAGCCGTAAAGTTTGTGAGCGCTTACAATTCACGTTAGAAGGTATCATCACTCGTAATGAGAACTTGAATGGCCGAATCATAGACCATGCTATTTATGGCCTACATCGTTCAAAGCGATAAACACATGTCGATTAAAAATAACAAAGCCACAATATTGAACCGTGACTTTGTTATTTTATGAACCAAAGTAGCTCTTAAATCAACCCGTTATATGCACTTAGGAATCACAATACTAAATTTAGCGCCACCATATCTACTATCGTTGACTTTGATATCCCAAGTGAGTTTTTTAGCCGCCGACATGGCAATAGCAAGCCCTAACCCCAAGCCACCTGTTGTAGAAGCTCTGCTTGAATCTAGGCGCGCAAACGGAAGAAACACATCATCACGCCTGTCCTCTGGGATTCCTGAACCATTATCTTCAATAACCACCAACCAATTTTCTGAATTCTCATCCAGTGTCATCCACACTTTATCGTGTGTGTAATTACCAGCGTTTTTTAGAATATTATCGAAAACCAAACGTGCCATCGAGCAGTCACACTTAATCTTGCAATCTTGACCTACTTTGGAATCAAAGGTCACGTCATCTAACTGCGAATAACGAGTCCGATCGAGACAGTACTCATGAAGATCAGAGGTCACTTTAACCAGTTCAAAGAATGAGTTGTCCATGACATTCAATTTTGACAGCATGATGATTTCTGAAGTGAGATCGTTGATATCTTCAATGTAAGTATCAATATCATCGAAAAGCGCTTGATGATGATCAGGCGCGCCTCTTCTCAAAATATCAGTTGCCAATTGAATACGACTCAGCGGAGTTCGCACTTCATGTGGGATAGCTTGAGCAAAGATGTGGCTTTGTTTCACCTTGCTCTCGATCTCTTCCGCCATAAAGTTAAAGCTGCAGGCTAAATCAGACACAGGATGAATGTCGTCGAGGTCAGAGCGAGTACTGAGCTTCCCCTTGCCAAACTGTTTCTGCTTCTCAACCAACAATTCTATTCTTTCTTGAAAACGCCTCACAGGTAAGTAGACACTCGCCCCAATTGAGACAATCACGGCCAACAAAAGCCCAAGCAAAAAATTCCTTTCTGAATCTTCATACCATTCAATTTCAGGAGAGAAGAAATCCCCTACCTCACTAAATGCGAAACTAAATTTAGAATTTGGAAGTTGGAATACCGCCGAATACAGATTGTTATCACTAAGGTATATTGGCACACCGTTTAAAGTAGTAAATAACTCGCATCGTTGGCAAGGAGCCTCTCCCGACCAATTATCTAACAGACGTAAATTGAAAATATAAAATTGTTGGTAGCCTGTTCTGTCGAGTTCTTTATACAGAGAGTTTTCTTGATTATGTTGACGGGTATACTGCTCAACGAAGTAAATACCATCATTCAGGAAGGTTTCGATCTCAGTTCTTCGCATGTGGCCTTCGCCTAGGTTCACAAACAAAAAGATCGTTGCCGACATGCCCACAACAATCCCAAGATACAAGCGGGCAAACATTGAAACAGAGCGAAGTTTCGCCGCTATGAATTTACGCAACTAACATGTATCCCTTATTACGAACCGTACGGATCAACTGCTTATCTTTTGCATGAATACGTAACTTTCGTCGTAAACCAGAGACTCGCATATCAATCGAACGGTCATTGAAGGCGTAATCAATCCCTCTAAACAACTGACAACATTGATCTCGAGTAACGACTTGACTGATGTTATTAACCAGAAGGTTTAAGATTTCAAACTCAGCAGAAGTAAGTTTGAGGTTTTGTCCATACAGAGTAGCACTTTGGGCGGTCGTGTTGATCACGATATCACACTGCTTTTCAGGGGCAGATTCTATAGAAGCAGTAACAGGAGAAGCTCTGCGTAATAACGCTTCAATTCGCGCCAATAACGCATGACCACGAATCGGTTTCGCAACATAATCATCTGCACCAAATTTGAATAAGCTTACTTCGCTCATTTCATCAGCAGAAGCCGTCAAGACCAAGATCATCCCATTGTAAAACTCACGAGCTTGGCGACAAATCTGTGCACCATTCATACCTGGAAGCATTAAATCTAATAAGACCAAATCTGGTTCGATATTTCGGATTGCATCAAGAGCAAAATTACCCTCATGAACAACGCTAACATTGTAGCCTTCAGCTTCAAGATAAAGTGTAGTTAAACGAGCTATCTCTTGGTCATCTTCGACAATGAGCACTTTGGTTTTCAACATTCCTATCACCCGTATTAATTAAAAGCAAAGGCAGTATATATACAGATCATATATCATCAATATTGTTATTAGAGTATCGATTTTACCGTACGCAAAACATAATAATCATTTTTGTAAATATACATTTACAAAGCATAGCAATGAGCTATCAGTTCACTCTAATTTACGTAAATTCCGTAGTTTAGAGCGGATACCTCCTCGAGTTTTTAAGTAACTTTACAGCCCTTACATTTGCTTTATTTTCTTACTCACACTTACATTTCAGATCTTTACAACAACCGTTCAAATCAACCATCCATACACCACCTATATACTAGTTAATATCACCATAAAATATGAAATTAAAAGATTATAAATCTTATCAAGAATACCAAAAACGCAATAAAAACGGTTGCGTCATTTCCATTGCAGTATTTTAGATTGTTAGAAAGAAGGCGCCGTCTGTTAAGACATATATTCTTCAAGTAACATCCAATCAAATAACAAATAGAGACAATATTTTGCAATAATGACTTTCCTCACAGGGCCACTTTTCAAATGATTAAATCACTGTCATTACTACTGACTACTGCTACTTTCGTATCAACACCACTCGCTGCTGATACCCATTCGCAAGAAATGGTCAGTAAGATTCAAGATCAAGTTAAGTCTTGGATAGACATTCAAGTCATCTCACAAAGCAGCATTATTCAAAAGATGGTCTTCACCTGTGACTTTTATAATGCAACGCCTTACATCAAATCACCGGACGGCAGTGAAAGTAATTCGGGATCCTACCGCTTTTACTCGTATAACGGTGTGTTGGGGTCAATGACAGAACCCTTTACCACTCAGCCTCTACCGGAGTTAACAATGTGCCTAAAAGAAGACTTTACGGCTACCAATAGAGATGAAGCTCAACTGTTGTTCGAAGCCATTGAAACGGTATACCCAAACCATTCTATGTTCGACGATAATTTCACTAAAGAAACCTTAGAGGTCTCTAACGGGTGGCACTTCATCGATGGTGAAATTTTTGATGATAAGAAAGGCTATGCCATCGAAACCAATCCAAACGGTAAAGTCACCAAGATCATCCGATCTCTAAACCTTTAACACGTGTTCTCATTGAAAATATTGCTTTTCCTTTCATAGATTCTTTCATTAACACACGGTTTCGCATTGGCTATTAAACGCCAGAATCCAATTGAATACGCGACCAACTGAATGAATGAGTTCGGTAGGCATCGTGCGACCAAAAAATCAGTATGTAGAGCTCAACATGATGACCAGTTATCAACCTTTCGAACATCTCAAATGTCCAATCTGGATCTATGACATTGATAATAAAAGAATAACTTGGGCAAATACCAGTGCCCTCCCTTTGTGGGAATCGGAGTCTTTATTTGAGCTAACATCTCGCGATTTTAGTGTAGAGATGTCAAAAGCGATAGAGGCAACACTGGAAGAATACCAAAGGCAATTTCTGCGCAATGAAAGCATCAAGACATGGTGGAATTTCACACCTAGATACATTTCTAAACGGGCATTATGTTTGTTTTCTGGGATTCCACTGCCCGATGACCGTACCGGTATGTTAGTTCAAGTCATAGCTGAAGAAGGCAGCCTCAAACATGATCTAGCATGCTCTGACGGTGCGAACCTATCCCTCCTATTTGATAAGTCAGGAAAAGTAGTGAGCGCTAACTCAGCATTTACCAAAACTATGGTAGCCCATTTACTACCCTCTCTGATTTCGTTTCAAGCGAAGAGATCGCTGCACAATGGTTGTTTTACGCTCGTAAGGGGGGAGAGATTTTAGAAGAAGTCAGTTGTAAAATTGATGAAAAGACTCATCACTTTGATGTTCAAGGCAAATGGCTATTCGATAAAAGTGAATTACTGCTAAACCTGACATGCACAACAAAGCAAAAAGAGCGCCTGATAAAGGCTAAGTACAACGCTGAACACGATTGTCTAACCGAACTGTATAATCGGCGGGGCATTACTAATTTATTGGAAACCAGCATCGCCTACCGTGCGCCATTTGAACTAATGTTCGTCGATCTTGATGGCTTCAAATTAGTCAATGATACGTATGGACACAGTGCCGGTGACCAATTGCTCAAACAAGTTGGTGAGCGTCTTAAACAACTGGTAGATGAAACCTGCATGATCGGCCGATTTGGAGGCGATGAATTCATTGTAATCGCTCATAACTGCCGTAATCATAATATCCCACTACTATGTTCTCGCATTATTGATGCATTAAACCGGAGCTTTCATATCAGTGGTATTGGAACGCTGTCAGTAGGATGCAGTATTGGTACCGCACATTTTCCAGATAACGCCGTTGATCAAGAATCACTGTTGAAGCAAGCGGGAATGGCGATGCACATAGCCAAAGCGAATGGTCGAAATCGCTTTCAGACATTCACTCCCGACTTAGCACAAACTCTTCACCGCAAAGCTGAAATCCGTCATCGCTTGGCCCAAGCCTTAGAAAATGATGAGCTCAACTTGCACTACCAAGCCATCATGAACACTAACAGTAATAAAGTGAAAGGGTTTGAAGCTCTACTCCGATGGTCTGACAAAGACTTAGGTGACATTGGCCCTGATGAATTCATTACCTTAGCGGAAGAAACTGGGCAAATTGTACCGCTTGGGAGGTGGGTTCTTAATTCTGCGCTAAAACAGCTTTCGATGTGGCATAGAGAGTTTGATAATCAGTTAATGATGAGCATCAATATCTCTAGTATCCAGATGCACGCAAGTTTCGCCCAACAACTATCTGCGATGCTCAACTTCTACAACATACAACCTCAGAATATCGCACTTGAGATCACTGAATCGTCAATGATTTTTAAACATGGTGAAGTTAGACAAGCATTAAGCGACATTTCTAAGCTAGGAGTAGAACTTCATCTAGACGACTTTGGCACCGGATACTCATCGCTCTCAATGCTCCATGACTTACCCATTAGTACCGTTAAACTCGACAAAAGCTTTGTCCACGGGTCACACAAAGGGAGTAAGGCTATTGTTCAAGCGACCTATGCTATATGTGAAAAGTTAGGGCTCAAAGTGATTGCAGAAGGAGTCGAGACAGAAACACAGAAGGCTTTCTTAGTAGAGTGTGGTTATCAGTACTTGCAAGGATTCTTGTTTAGCAAGCCTATACCATCTAGTGAAGTAGAAAATCGCTTTCTTAGTGACCACTTGTTACACACATAAGTCACGCTTACAAAGGCTTGCATAAGTAAATACAAGATTACAATGTTTCATAAGCAACTGTTTAATATAGTTAAAAAAACGATAAGAAAACAGCTCAAACATTATACCTACTAACTGTAATGATATAAGTTTTTAGATTACCCTTTGCCTATAATTGTATATTAAGAAGAAATTAAAGAAAATGAGAAAACAACGTGGCTTCACTTTATTGTAAATTATCACCTGTTTATTAATTCTAGGGTTGATTTCCGCCGCTTCGATGGTGAAGTTATTAAATATCCAAGGCAATGCACGTGCTAGCAAAATACAGCCAATACGTATTCTACGTTAAATTTAAAATTATCTACCCTTAAGATCAGCACAATACTCTCCAACCAATGAAACCCCTTCAAATCCATTTTTATAAATTACCCACACAAAATATATTTATATTTAAATCAATACCGTAAAACTAGTATGTTTAAAGTATTAGCTTAAATTTTATACATCCTAATTAGTAATGTAAATATTAATAAATTAATTTTATCCTGAAAATTTCTGATAAATCTCACATAACAATAAACCTTGATAATAGAAACAACATCTAAATTAGCAAACCCTAAATATCGACATGAAAGCGGCAAAATGTAACGCGAGAAATGGATAAATGCTAAAACAAATGGATAAATCCTCTTTATCCCTTGTAAATCATCGGCTTTTATTTATAAATTCAGGTTTTGGATGAACATCTCCATAACCTTTCATTAAAGTCAGAATTCTGCGATTAATATCAACATCTTGAGAGAGAATGGTGACATTTTAGTTATGTTATTTAGAAAGGACTCTTGGGTTGAATGAAAATCCCAGTCACTACACATCAATCACGAAAATATAACAACGATCGCCTAGGAGTTGAGCTATGCACTGTTCTTTCAATATAAACAACAATAATGAGAGCTTGCAACTTATTTATAATGAAGAAAAGATCTATATAAAAAGAAACAGTAATAAGATATCAGAGGAAAGTCTAAATAGTAAAGAGAGTTTCGTATTTAAATACTTAATTGAAAACTCATCAATATCAAACCCGCAATCCGCGAGAGATGTTGAAGAATCTTTTAAAGCACATTTTGATGAAGAGTTCAGCCTATACGCATTAAAAAACATTATCGCTTCAATAAGAAAGAAGTATCGTAATCTCTGCAAGAAAGCAAAAGTGAATAACGACAATGAACTTATCTCTAATCTTTATAAAGTGGGTTACTTTATTGATCTCGATAAAAGCTCAGCAGACCGCATAACCCCAAAGTACAATATCAACAAATTTAAGCCAAACCACATCAAAATGTTAAAGCTGATGTTCAACACTTACCACCGAGATTTCATCAGAGCTCTGGTCGTTGTATTCACAGTTTCTGCATTTTTCTTGTTCGTTGTTTACCTTTTCCAAATCCTTTACACGACAAAGATTGCAGACGAATACAGTGAAAACACTAAGCTTATAGTAGAAGAGATCATGAATTATGGCTGCGGAAGCGATGGTTCTGTACACGCGATGAGACATTCTCTCAATCTTGATTCGATTGTGATGACGACCCCCTCCGGCTCATGCTACATCTCCACCACACGCTCAAAAAGAGTGGAGCTCGATAAAATTGACGAATTTTACAATAGCTTGGACTTCGCTTATTCACGATTCGTGCTCCCTGAGCAAAATATTGATCTCACCGCTCGTATTGCTAAGCGCGCTATCGAAGCACGCTACAGAAATTCGTTAATCCCACTGCTTATTGATTCAGTAACTATCGAAAAGGATGGTTACTATATTTTGAATCTAGGTGGAAATAGTCAGTCGATTTATCAAGCCTCTTTGCCTACAGGTGCATCCATTACGTTCTACAGCGATGACATCGTCGCATTGTGGATCATACTATCACTGCTGCTAGCAGCACTTCTATATCACTCTTATATTATTGGCTTCGTCGTATACCTGCTTCGTTGGAGGCATATCTCCTGTGAAGAGGAACCCATCATTAACACTGAAGACAACAGCGTTTTATATTATGAGCTGTTGACTCGAGTCCGTAACGTTGGGGTCTTAAGCTTCATCGACACAATGAGACGTACCAATTTACTCACTTTCCATACTATTTTGATCATTGAAACGGTCAGAAATGCCAAGTTACACAATAGCCACGAAATTTATGGCGTTAATGTCTGCCCTAGCTCTTTAGTCGGTGCCAACTTTACGAAGATTAAAGAGCACTTAATGGCGATGGAAGCGAACGAATTTGTTGTCGAAATAACCGAATACTCCAATATCGGCTACGGATGTGAAGTTATAGATAACATCAAAGAGATCAAAAAGTTGGGAATTACGATCGCATTAGATGATTTTGGTACAGGAAACAATAACATCGAAATCATTAGCACTATTGACCCAACCTACTTGAAACTGGACCGTTGTTTTGTCAAAGACATTGAGTCTGGGGATCACCATCAAGGCGTGTTGCTCAACATCTCAGAAATTGGGCGCCTATCAAACATCACCATGATTTACGAAGGTGTCGAAACTCGCAGACAACAATACATCTTGTGTCAACTTGGCTACAACTTGCATCAAGGTTACTTATACAGCAGACCTCAAAGTACAATCTACTGATCGCTTTATCGATCTTAACCACCTGTGAGCTCAATTAAGGCAACTGAAATTAGTCATAAAACGATAACTATTTCAGAGCTCACAGGAAAAGTATTACATAACCTTTCATCGAACCACCAACAGCTACCAAATTAACATCCAAAGATAAACCGAAGCGAAATGACCGCGACTTCAACATCTTTCCCGCGTTCTGTATTTTACCGTTAGCACTTCTATTCGTTTCCCTCTCATACCAATAAAGAGCTTGCCAATTCTAATAAATAGTTTAGTGTTATACATATGTATATCACCATGCAGTTTTAATTATGACCGAATGGAAAGACGACCAACCGATCTTTAGGCAACTTGCCGCAAAGATCAGTGACCAAATTCTTCAAGGTGTTTGGTTAGAGCAACAAGCATTACCCTCTGTGCGTGCGGTTGCTGCCGATCTCAAGATCAACCACCTTACTGTCATGAAAAGCTATCAGTTACTGGTGGATGAAGACTTGGTAGAGAAAAAACGCGGCAAAGGCATGTATGTGGCCGAAGGGGCACTTCAAAAATTGAAAGAGTCTGCACACCAGTCATTCATCAACACACAGATCCCAGCCATCGCTGAGACGCTAGGCATCATTGATATGAGTGTCGAAGAACTCGTGAAACAGCTAGCACAACGTATAAAGGACAAGTCATGAGTACTTTACTTTCCGTGAAAAACGTAACCAAAACCTATTCAAATCAAGTGGGTGTCGAGAACATCAGCTTTGAGCTAAAGCCAGGTCAAGTTCTTGGTCTGCTGGGCCACAATGGCGCGGGTAAATCGACTCTGATCAAATCACTGCTTGGTGGTCACAACTATCAAGGCGAAATAGAGGTGAATGGCTACCACCCTATCCACCAGCACGCAGCGCTCATGCAGCACTTATCGTATATTTCAGATGTGAACGTGTTGCCAGAATGGATGACAGTGAAACAACTTCTTAGATATACCCAAGGTGTGCATCCTAGCTTCAACAGGCAAAAAGCAGAGCAGGTATTAAGTAGCACCAACATAAATCTATCTTCTACTATTAAGCAGCTTTCTAAGGGAATGAAGGTACAACTTCACCTTGCGGTCATCATCGCGACCGACACTCAAGTGCTGATCTTAGATGAGCCAACGCTGGGCTTAGATTTGCTGTACCGCGATACTTTTTATCGTCATTTATTAGAGTGGTTTTATGATGGTGAACGCGCCATGATCATTGCAAGCCACGAGGTTTCAGAGATCGAACACCTATTAACTGATGTGTTGATTCTGAAACAAGGTCACTGTGTTTTGCAGAAAAGCATGGAAGACATTGAAAACGATTATTTCATTATTGAAGTCGCAAACAACTATTCAAGCGAGATTCAGAGATTCAACCCACTGACCTCACAATCAGGGCTAGGCACTACTAAGTGGTTATTGGAAGGTCAATACAAAGCGCAGGTTGAGTCACTGGGTAACACCTATAACGTTGGTCTCGCAGATCTATTCCTTGCAACACAGATGGAGAAGGCGTAATGCATCCAAGTTTTTACATGCTAGAAAAAGAACTCATCGAGCACAAAGTTAACACTCGATTGCCTCTGTTTGTCGCGTTATGTGGTTTCTTACTGTTCGTTGGTCTGTTCTTTAATGGCGCAGCGCAACATGAGTTTTTCTTTGAAATGCAAGTGAATGGTGACGTGAGCGACATCCACAGAGAGTTCGCACAAGATCTCAATTCAGTGATCTACTTTGGCGCGGGCCTTATTTCACTGATCCTGTCGACGCTATATATCCCTAAAACACTGCGTAAAGAACGCCAAGAAGGCAGTTCAATGTTTTGGAGAAGTATGCCGGTATCCAATGCAATGACTCACGGCGTGAAGCTAGGCTTCGGTTTAGTGGTTATTCCGGCTATCTGTGCATTGTTAGTGCTGTTCGCAGATTTTCTATTCTGGATATTGAACGTCTCAAGTGAGCAACAACTGGCGCTATTGGTTGAGCAGCAATCTCTGTTTTATGTGATGAGCAACTGGATTGTGTTCTTTGGACGAATGATGTTAGTTGCACTGGTTTTATTGCCATTGGCAACAGTAACTCTGGCAATTTCACAACTGGTAAACTCTCCATTGCTTGTCATTTTTATCTCAAGCTATGCGATTAAGTTCCTCTCTGTCGCTGTATTTGGCTTCTACGGCATCAACGACTTCCTATCTCTCATCGCATCACTGCCAATGAATGTGCTCATAGCAAGTAACCCATTCAGCGTGCTTGCAGAAGCACCTGTTTTATCTTTAAGTATTTACGTACTGATTGGTGTAGGTGGCTATCTTCTGAGCCTTAAATTGAATAGAACCGACGATGTTAGCTTGAAGACGCTATTCCAACGCTAGCTAGCGTCATATCCCAAGCGCGAACTTTTATCAGGCAGTCACATAAGATATCCAAACCAAAGCTTCTGAGAAATCGGGAGCTTTTATTATCAGAGCTTTAACAAATACAGGGATGCGACCCGGTAGACAGAACCAAGAGATAAACAAGTTTTAGTTTGGGGTAACAGGTTTTACGGAGGAAGATAAACAAATATAGGTATTAATGAGCTGACATTGGATTGCATTTTTGATGCCTGTCAGCTCTTTGGGGGATGATTTCTTTAGTCGCCGACCAGATGAAGGTCCTTGAGAGTGCTAGTGAAATCAGTTTGTTGCGTTTTACATTTGTTTCAGTTTTTAAGTTTTTAAAGCTTTACGATTTAAAGCTTATTTCTTTGATGCTTCTTTTGACGTGTCTTTCCAGTATTGGATACGAACGCGATGAAGCTGTGCTCTTCTCATTTTTTTCATAAGAGATATTTCCTTTTCTATAACTGCTCTTCATGAGCTATTTTTATTACCAACTATTCGAATCTAACGGTGTTTGACGCCTAGTTCAATGATACAAATCACAAAATATATAGAGTTCTGAGTACCATTTACATCAAAGTATGACCTAGATATCAACTATGACTCAATTTAATCTAATGAGCTGCTGTTCGAAATTAAGGTTAGTTCTCGCAGATGACAAATTCATTTCAGTATCAATACAGTTCAATGATACGTATTAAGTAGACCGGACTAACACGAATTTAGTTCCCAAGATTTTCTTACCGTTACCGCCCAAAGTGACAGCGTAACCTGCAGTAAGTTTGGGTTACACGTTTTTATTCACATTAGCCTATACGTTACAAACTCAAAATGGGATTATGTTTGCAACGGATAGAGCTTTTGATAGAAAAAAGCCGTAATTGACAAAATTAAATGGACGTAATAATGAGTAAAACAATTCTACAAGGGCATATTCTAGTGCCAGACAACGATCTCGAAATAGTCATCCAAGCCTTGGTTGTACACAAAGAGCTCACGTTGGCAGAACCTGGTTGTATCGTGTTTCGAATTAGTCAAAGTACCCTTCAACCTAATCGCTTTGAAGTTTATGAAGAGTTTACGAATCGAGAAGCATTTGAAGCGCACCAACAGCGAGTAAAAGCTTCTCAATGGGGTGACATATCCAAGAACGTGACACGTCACTACCAAATCACCGATGTTCCGACATCATAATGATTGACCCGCTAGCCAACAGTATCGTCACGTTGATCAAACAAGATCCCTTACGAATGCAGATTTTAGACTGTGTCGCTCAGCTGGGTTTACCGCAGTGCTATGTTGCTGCGGGCTTTGTGAGAAACCTCGTTTGGGATCACCTACATGGTCATGCCTCCCCGACTCCACTCAATGATATTGATGTGATCTACTTTGATACCATTGATACCTCATACGAATCGGATCTTCGATACGAGGCTCTGCTTAAGCAACGGTTACCTGAACTGAATTGGCAAGTTCGCAATCAAGCCTGCATGCACACCAGAAATGGGGATGAACCTTACCAAAGCTCATTAGATGCGATGAGTTACTGGCCAGAGAAAGAGACCGCAGTCGCCTTGAAACAGAGCCTAACTGGAGACATCGAGTGTATTTCGTCTTTTGGTTTAGAGAGTTTGTTTGATTTGCAAATCACACCTAACCCAAAGCGTAACCGAGATATCTTTGATCAAAGAGTACAATCTAAAAACTGGTTAACTCATTGGTCGAAGTTAACGACTAGTCACAGTGAACTAACTTTCGAATTCAAACGCTAAAACCATTGACTAAAAACCGAATCAGATCGAACATGCCCCACTTGTTAGCTTGCTAGCTGAGTAAGTTAGTAACTAACCAAATCATCAACCGCGCGTGGCGACTAGCTGCTACGCTCTCTCGTCATACTGAGTAACGACCATGAACCAACAATACATGCAGCAAGCACTCGAAGCTTCGCGCCAAGCCTTACCTGATTGCCAACCAAACCCGCCTGTAGGCTGTGTTTTGGTTAGGAACGATAAAGTGGTGTCTGTTGGATATACGCAAAAAGTCGGTGGAAACCACGCCGAGGTTGAAGCACTGAATGGCTATGACAGCGAAACGGACGGAGCAATGGAAGGCGTTACCGCTTACGTAACTTTAGAGCCATGTTCATTTGTCGGCAGAACTCCCGCTTGCGCCAATACATTAGTTAAAGCCGGTGTGAAACACGTAGTGGTGGCGATGCTAGACCCAGACCCTCGTAATAATGGTCGTGGTGTTGCGATCCTTGAATCGCACGGCGTGAAGGTGGATGTGGGGTTATGCCAAACACAAGTGAGCGCCTTTTTATCCCCTTACCTTGGTAGGTCCTAGATCTTAAACAACCAGTATTAGTTCAATTTCACTCGGTAAAGCGGGTTGACTGGCTTATCGACAAAATACGACCAGATATGATCGTAGACAGCATGTTGGTTGGGGAATGGCGCTAACGCTTTTGCCTCTTCTAAATTGCACCAACGGTACTCCGTATGCTCGTCATTCAGTTCAATCGCTTGGTTGGGTGGGCATAGCACCGCAAACACAGGGATGAGCTGAATCACATTAACGTGAGCCTCGTAAAACTGCTCCAGAAACTGCGCGTTATACAAGGCTTCCACTTTAATTTGGGTCTCTTCTTCAAACTCGCGCACGATAGCCTGCCAGCCTGTTTCACCTGCTTCAATCGAGCCTGCGACATGGCACCAAAACTCGCCCTTCACACGCTTCATAAGTAGCATTTTCATTTGTCCGTCGATCTCTGAAATAGCGACACCAGATACAATCGAAGTATTGAGTGGAATCATAACGTTACCTTAGGTTGAACAAGAAGGCGGCAAGGCTACCACCCTTCGTTTGTTAAATTGTTTTCTATGATTAAAAACGAGAAGTTACTCATCAATTAATGAAGTTCAAGCCATAGCTCATGGGTTCAATGTTAACCATCTCGCTTAGCTATCCAGTAATAGAACCATTTCTTATTTGAGGCGCTTTTCGATAAAGAGTAGAATCGCCGCCTTGTACTGTGTTTAAAGCCTTTAAACATACACAGTAGACTCACAACCATTTATCACCAAGATATAAGTAGTAAGACGACAATATGCACTCATCCAAACCAACGCACGACTCAGAAAACAGCCACACACCTGAGCATTGCTTCACTCGCTTTCAACAGCCGATCGAGTCATATTCGTTGCCTGAGCGTTTCACCTTCCCGTTCTATTATGAACCACACGCACTGTGTGAAATCGCTTCTCATCAGCTTCAACAATATCTAGAAACTCAAACCGACTGGCAGCATGACTTCGGACTGGATTCTGACGCTGGTCGCGGCAAAATGTTTGGTGTGTTGTTAGTAAGAAGTCCAGAAGGTGAATTGGGTTACTTCTCTGCTTTCTCTGGTAAAATCGCTGATCAAAACTTATTACCTCACTTTGTACCGCCAGTCTTCGACATGCTCAGCAGCGACAGTTTTTTCCATCAAGACACGGCCGACATGATGGCTGTTAATGCGAAATTTAAAGCGCTGCAAGCAAACGCTGATTACGTTGAACTGTGTGAACAATTAGCACAACAGAAAGCAAAGGCAGAGCAAGAGATTGAAGCCCAGCGTCTATTGATTATAGAAGGCCGAAAAATACGTAAAGAACAACGTGAAAAAGGCAAAGAAAACCTTGATGAGCAAGCTTTCGAAGAGCTAAATGACGAACTAAACAAAGCCAGTGTTGCCAACAAGAATCAGCAGAAGTACCTTAAACTCAACTGGGAACAAACTCTGAATGAGCTTCAAGGTAAAGTTGACGTATTTACGACTCAAATAGCGGAACTCAAAGAGCAAAGAGCACGCATCTCTCATCAGCTCCAACACAAGTTGTTTTCACAATACGCTTTCCAAAATGCGGAAGGCAATGTCGAAGACCTTAACCAGATCTTTGAAAATACACCAAACAAGATTCCACCAGCCGGTTCTGGTGAATGCGCGGCGCCAAAACTTCTGCAATATGCGTATTTGAACGGATATACACCGCTGGCACTGGCTGAGTTTTGGTGGGGCCGTTCACCAAAATCTGAAATTCGCAAACACAAGAAATACTACGCCTCTTGCCAAAGCAAATGTGTACCGATTTTAGGCCACATGATGAAAGGTCTGGAAGTCGACCCCAACCCATTGCTAGATAACCCAGCAGAAGGAAAAGACCTCGATATCCTGTTCCAAGATGAACACATCGTTGTAGTACACAAACCAGCAGGTTTTCTGTCCGTACCGGGTAAAAACATTAAAGATTCCGCCTACACACGCGTTCAAGAAATGCATCCCGATGTTGAAGGGCCATTTGTTATCCACCGCTTGGACATGGCGACCTCTGGCATTCTGATATTTGCTTTAACACGACGTGCGAACAAAAGCTTACAGAAGCAGTTCATTACTCGTGAAGTTGAGAAGCGATATGTCGCAATGATTGAAGGTGTGCTAGGCCAAGATGAAGGCTATATTCGACTGCCATTGCGTGGTGACTTGTATGACCGTCCTCGTCAGATTGTATGCTTCGAACACGGCAAGCCAGCTGAAACTAAGTGGGAAGTGATTGAGCGAAACCAAGACACCACTAAGGTTTATCTGCACCCGAAAACTGGCCGCACACACCAATTACGTGTTCACTGTTCACACCAAGAAGGGCTTAACATGCCTATCGTGGGTGATGGCCTATATGGCAATAAAGCTGACCGACTGCACCTACACGCAGAAAGACTTGCGCTACACCACCCAGTCACCAAAGAGTGGATGGAGTTCCAGTTCGACGCTGAGTTTTAAACCTCTCATTAGTACCGAGCTTTAAAACATGAGTCACACCGCTTGTGGCTCCTAGCTCTTTTGGGTATATCTCCACGCTTATTGCACTACATCAAGATTCACTTTGTTGTGAAGAGTAGCATGCCCACCTTCTTCTCTCCTTGAGGCCTTTGATATGTCATCAGCTGCTTTGAATTTGCACCACAACACACAAACTTCTTCTTTGATAACTGCGCAAGCACCAAGCTTGAAACCACTAGCAACCAAAAAGCCTAATCTAAATTTGGCAATGCTAAGCTTAATTGAAGAAGTTAAAAACGAACTCCCACTTTACGAATCGGAGACGTTTATCTGTGGGCCAAAAGGAAACTGCTCGGGTTGCTCTAAGAAACTACTAGAGATGGTCGACAGTGAGTTAATGTATTGGGAGCACAGTATTTCCATTGGCCAAGGCCCCAACTTCGAGGAACTGCGCCGCTTTGGTAAGCTTTGCAGCAGCGTTCGACGTGGTTTAGAGCGTAACGGTTTAGTCGAAAAACGCCCAAAGAAAAGATAACAAGCCAAGTCGATAATCATTACAATGTGTCGTTGGCGATCACAAGCCACCCTGCTACTAACTGATTGAACTCGTTAGCTATAAAAGTAATAATGTTTTGTAATACAATTCAGTTCGCAGACCGACTTCGTAGATTCGAACTCATAGAAATAAGTTCATCGATACTTTCACCATATTCTTGAACGACTCTATCCTTCTTGTCTGACGTGCCTTAGCCTTCTGTATATCAATATCACATCAATTAGAAACCTACCTTGGACAACGGAGAGCCACCTTGAAGAGACCACAACCAGTACTGGGAAAGACCGGTATGCTATTTTTTCTCGTCATAATAAGTGCTTTCCCTCCATTGACTATCGACCTTTACTTACCTGCGCTTCCGCAGATGGTCGAGGTGTTTAATACTGATCGATCCATGGTCAACCTAACCCTGAGCAGCTACTTCGTTACTTACGCCATCGGTCTTTTGTTCTGGGGGCCGCTCAGCGAAAAATTTGGCCGTAAGCCGATCCTATTGATTGGATTAGCGGGCTATATGGTCGCGAGCATATTGTGCGCGATGACCAATAGCATCGAACAGTTGATTGGTGCTCGTGTATTCCAAGCCTTTGCGGGCAGTGCCATCACCGTTATCGCGACTGCCATTGTAAAAGATCTTTATGACGGCCGAGAACGTGAAAAGATCATGGCGACTATCATGTCACTGGTGATCATCGCACCAATGGTTGCGCCTGTGTTTGGAGCCTTTTTACTGAAAATTGCTTCTTGGCGAATGATGTTTGTCACGCTCGCCATTTTTGGTGCATTTGCGTCAGTATTAGCTTGCTGCTACCAAGAAACACTCGAAAACAAATACCAAGGTTCCATATTCCGCTCATGGGGAAGAATGGGCGTGGTCATGAAAAACCGCTCGTTCGTCAAGCTGCTGGTCATTTTCTCTATCATACCGATGGCGTTGATGGGCTTTCTTGCGGCGGGTTCTTATATCTACATCGATCACTTTGGATTGACCGAACAACAGTTTAGTTACGCGTTCGCATTCAATGCATTGTGCGCCTCATTTGGTCCAACAATTTACATGAAGTTGTCCTACCGAATGCCGGTTCAAAAGGTCATCTCAGGATGTTTTGCTTTATTAGCGCTTGCGGGAATCTTCACTCTAACCATTGGCGACCTATCCCCTTGGTTCTTCATGTTCATCGCGGCACCAGCGACATTAATGGCGATCATCATGCGAGTACCGGGTACCAACTTGATGTTGAATCAACAAGATCATGACACGGGCTCTGCCGTCGCACTGATACAGTTCTTCAGCATGATTTGTGGTTCGCTTGGCATGGTGTTAGTTTCAATCCGCCCAGATTCACTGATTGAAAACCTAGGCTTTATTCAATTATCCGTCGGTACGTTAGGCGGCCTGATGTGGCTAATGGTCAGAAACAAAGAGTTCGTGACTAATAATCTGAATTAAGTCCTTCCAAGATAATCACTGACAGTATGATTCGATAAGCCTGAGGAATGGTAACTAATTAAAATCATTCCTCAGAGAGAAATCTAGAACGAAATCTTGATGGTGTTAAGCCAATGATTTTCATAAAGACCTTACGGAAGCTATTTACGTCCTCATAACCAACTAGGTAGCTGATCTGCTCAACCGGTTTATGAGAGCTTTCCAATAACTCGCATGCACTTTGAATACGTACGTGTTGGATATAGTTAATCGGCGTAAAGCTGGTCGCCTTGGTAAATTGACGAATAAAGGTTCTTCGAGTCATAAACGCTTCTTCAGCCAATTGATCAAGAGACAACGAAAGGTGATGGTTCATTTGAATAAAACGCTGCACCGACACAATTTTTTCATTGCCGTGAGCATAGTTCGGCACAAAGCTCTGATAGTAACGTTGCTCTCTCACCCCCGTATCAAGCACCAAATATTTACCTAGATTACGAGTGTTGGTCGGTGTCGTGTATTTGGTCAGGATAAACAAAGCGAGATCCATCCACGACATCAAACCACCAGCGGTCATCACATCCGCATCATCAATCAAGATTTTGTCGATATCGACTGCGATATGTGGGTAAAGCTCCGTAAACTTCTGCTGCGCTTGCCAGTGCGTGGTCACGGTTCGCCCTTCTAACAAACCTGTTTTTGCCAAAATGAACACGCCTGCACAAGCTGAGCAAAGGATCGCCCCCCTTTGGTGAGACTCAATCAGGTACTCAAGCAAGGCGTCACTCGGCTCTAGATAGTAACAACCATCTAAATTCGGTGGGAGTATGATGATATCGGCGTTCGATACGCTAACACTGTCATGCGCTTGGATCTGAACGTTGAATTGAGTCTTCTCAGCCGAAGGTTCAAGAGAATTTGCCATCTGAAGAAACTCTTTCACCCCGAACACTGCACTCTGAAGAGAACCTGGATAGTCGATGATTTCGACCATCACTGATTTTGTCACTATTGCCATATAGTCTGTCATTTTTGACGTGCGATAAAAAATACAGAGTATTCATAATATTCCTACACCGCAATACACTAAATACAAAGGTATGGACTATGACGAACACTGCACTACTACTTATCGACATTCAAAATGACTACTTCCCTTCATACGAGGGAGCGAAATGGGCGCTGTCTGAGACAGAAAAAGCAGCCCAAAAAGGCTCTCAACTACTCACTGTATTTAGAAAGAAACAGCTTCCTATTGTTCATGTTCGTCATGAGTTCCCAACCAATGAGGCGCCCTTCTTCCTACCGGGCTCAAACGGTGCTCAAATCCACAACAGTGTCGCACCTCAAGAAGGTGAACCTGTGATTGTAAAACATCAGATCAACAGCTTTAGAGAAACAGAGCTGAACGAAGTACTGAAGGCAAAAGGAATTGAAAAACTGATCATTGTCGGCGCAATGAGCCACATGTGTATTGATGCTGTAACTCGCGCAGCTACCGATTTAGGCTATGAGTGCCATGTAGCGCACGACGCTTGCACAACGTTAGATATGGAATTCAACGGTATTACCGTGCCAGCAGCGCATGTCCACGCTGCATTTATGGCTGCTCTTAGCTTTGGCTATGCCAATGTCGCGTCCGCGAATGAACTTGAGAACCTGCTTTAACTAAATTCAAAACCGCCTTCATTCACAGGCGGTTTTCTTTAACCTCAAATCAAGCCTTAATTGTCTGCCCATTCGGAACAGGCACAAAAAAGGCTCCTTGCGGAGCCTTCTATCGAAATCAATGATGACTAAGCTTGATAAGTTGGTACTAAGCGTTAGCTACTTGGCGCGCTGGATGCTTGATAAACACAGCTACCACAGCCACGATCGCAAGAGCAAAACAGTAGTAAGAGTTAGCCACAATATCCAAGGGAGACAAGTTAAATACTGAACCTAATAGCAACACCTGCGCACCATAAGGCAGTACGCCTTGAATCACACAAGAGAAGATATCCAATAAGCTGGCAGAGCGACGTGGAGACACGTTATTTTCTTCAGCTAATTGGCGAGCCACGCTGCCAGATACAATAATCGCTACCGTATTGTTTGCCGTACATAGGTTCACCATTGATACCAAGCCAGCAATACCGAGCTCACTCGCACGGCCATTGGCTTGCTTAGAGTGTGAAGAACCAAACGCACGAATCAAACCGCTCACTAAGTTAGTCAGAAACGCCAATCCACCTTGGCGACGCATTAGCTCACTCAAACCACCAATCAGCATCGACAGTAAGAAGATCTCCTGCATGTTGCCGAAGCCTGCGTAGATATCTTGAGCGTAATCCGTCATACCGTAGTTCTCAACAGAACCTAGGCTCACGCCACCCGCCAGCAAGATACCAATCGTCAGCACAACGAATACATTCATACCCGATACAGCAAGAATCAAAATAGTGATGTACGGAAGGACTTTCAGCCACTCGATTGGGCCTGTTTCAGGAACCTGAGTTGCAGTGCTGTTGAAAGCAAAGATAACAATCGCGATAAGAGCAGCTGGAAGTGCAATGCGGATGTTTTCTTTAAACTTATCTCTCATCTCACAGCCTTGCGAACGTGTCGCGGCAATGGTGGTATCAGAGATGATAGACAGGTTGTCACCAAACATCGCGCCACTCAAAACAACACCTGCTGTCAGTGGAATGCTCATGCCTGCTGAATCTGCAATGCCTAACGCCACAGGTGCAACCGCAGCGATGGTACCCATAGAAGTGCCCATTGCTGTTGCGATGAAAGCAGAAATAAGGAAGATACCCGGCAGAATCATGCTAGTTGGAATAGCAGATAGGCCAAGGTTTACAGTCGCGTCAACGCCACCAGACGCTTTAGCCACAGCCGCAAAAGCACCCGCCAATAGGTAGATCATACACATTGCAATAATGTCTTTGTGACCGACTCCACTCAGGAATTGCTCGATAGCACGGTTCAATTTATCTTTGCTTAGTAACAGCGCCAACATCACCGCAGGCAAAGCCGCAATCGGAGCTGGAAGCTGATAGAACGCAAAGTCGACGCCTTGCAACGACAAGTACGTACCTACGCCAATAAACAGCGAAAGGAAAACAATCAGAGGGATAAGTGCAACTGCAGAAGGTGCAATTACAGCATTAGAATTTTTCGAATTAGACATGGAACGACAACGCAATAGAACAGGGAGAAGAGAGACTAATGTCACACTTAGAACTTGTCAACGTCTAGACGTCTAAACGCCCAATTTAATGCAAAGTGATAGGCACACTATTGAACATCACATAATAGAAAAGGCTATTTACTCACCAGTAAATAGCCTTTTGAGAACAGAAAGCTTTTCGAGAACAAATAGCTTTTACACAGAAGCTAGCTTTTGCCTGCTTAGTGCTGTTGCTCATTTAGCTTTTTTCTTACTTAGTTTTTTTGTTGGAACGTCACTTGGTATTCACCAATGCCTTCGTAGTGGAAGGTCGTTGGCTTATCGAAGCCCATCTCCACGATACCGCAGTAAGAACCCGTGATGATTGCTTCACCCGCTTGGAAATCAACACCACGACGAGTCATGTAGTTAATCAGCCAGTAGATAGGGCTTGGTGGCAGTGTATTCGGATGCTTACCGTCGAATGCTTGAACTTGCTCGCCTTGAGTTACTTCAATACTGATCTCAGCAGAAGTGAACGCTTTTTCGCGATCAATCTCAGGGCCTATGAACAAGCCTTGGTTTACTAGGCCGTCAGCAAGTCTTTCATAGAACTCGGCACCGCTGTCATCAGCAAAGCGAGATTGCATTAACTCAAGAGCCATATGGCAAGAACCAATCGCTTCATTGATTTGCTCTTCGCTGTAACCTTCTTGGCTTGCAGGCAGGCTCTTAGCAAGCGTAAATGCAATTTCAGGCTCAACGCGCACTACGTCGTTGTCTGCAAACAGTTCGCAAACTTCGCCTTGTTGAACGCTACCCGAAAAGATAGGTGCAACAACAAACTTGTCTTCAGCCAGAGGAAGTAAACACTTCCAACCACCGACCTTGTCGCTCTTGAGATCGATCATTGATGATTGGATCTTCAGGGCATCTTCCAAGTTGTTCGGACGGTACTGTTCGTCTAATCTTGGTGCTTTAGTTCCCGCAACGCGGCGACTTAGCAATTCTTCAGCTGCTTGCTTAAATACATTTGTCATATAATACCACCTTTAGTTTTATGACCAGTATAATATCGGATTTATTGAAGCTTGAATAGACAATTCAACAACGAAGCAACGCCGAAAATTAAGCCATCAATTTTCGCATATTCTAGACGCAAACAACTGAAATCATTTTGATTTAAATACCATAAAAGCCAGTAAGTTGGTTACTGGCTTTTCGATGTATTACTGATGATTAGGCTTTACTGCCCTTTCAACGTCTTCTTCAGATTCTGCATGAAGTTTCTGAAATGAGGCATGAAATCAACAAACAGAGGGTGCTTTCTATCTTGCATCATCATTGGGCCGAGTAATCGAATGCTCACCCCTAGTCGCGTTGCTGATTGCTCGTCTAAGCCGCTGTCTTGTTTGATCTTCTCAACAATCGCGAACATGTTTTCTCTGTCTTCAATTTCAAACTGCATGGTTTGCAGTTCACGATCTTCTTTGATGTTCACTTCTTCGATAGTGATACGGTAGTTATTGTGTTTGCCTGTGAATGCTGTCATGTGGATCTCCTACAATGCTTAAAAAGTATTTTGGCTAGCTCTTCATGAATCGTTCGAGCTTAGGTTTAACCGTCATCGACATCACGACCATGATCGTAAGGCCAATAGGAAGCGCAGCAATAAATCCATTAAACCATCCACTGGTAAACGCCGATGTATCCGAAAATCCAATATTATTTGCCGCTGTTACAAATGCCATGATGGACTCCATGATAAAAGCCATAATCAATCCCACGATTAGGTTGCGAGCTTTCTCGCCGTAATTGGGCAACGCCTTAGCAGTGACTTTAGTCACCAAAGTCATCATCACCATGCCGATTGGCATCATAATCACGACAGCAAGCGCTAACGATGATAGCCAATTGCTGATGAATTCCTCACCAAACCCGACATTCATGTAAGTCATAACCGCTGTTAAACTGCCGCCAATCGTCAGCATTAAACTCATCATGACCAAAGCTTTGTGCAATACAGGCGTGGCTTTTTGCTCAGGAAGAGTTAGCGTTAATGTTGCTTGAATCGTCATATCTATATTCCCGTCTTGAATTTACGAACAATTAAGTTGATAATGTCAACTATAAATAAAGTAGTTGATATTGTCAACTAGATTTCTAAGGATCGTTTATGTCTGATAACACATCGCTAGAATCCATCTTTCGTTTGGTACACTCTTTGAAACGTCAAATGAGTGAACAGATTGAGAGTTTGGACTCTGACATCGCGCCAATGAATATTCGTGTAATGAAGATCATTACCAAGAAGTCTCCATGTACTTCTATTGATATTGCACACTTCCTAAACCGCGATAAGGCGCAAGTCACTAGGCTCGTTAACGCGTTGATCAGTCAGGAACTTGTGAAGAAATCGCCTAATCCCGAAGACAAGCGAAGCCAGTTATTGGTTCTGACCGATAAGGGTCAAGAGATCATGAGTAAGGTATCGAATATTGACCGAGAGATGCTGCAGAGAATGACCAAAGGCATGGCCGACGATGAATTAGAACAGTTTCGAAAGATCGCGAGCAAGATGGCTCACAATCTAGAAAACTGATCTAGAGAATGAGTGATTAGAAATAGATCGGCTCTTTGAAACAAAGCCGATCTTTAGAAAGATGAAAAAAACGCCACCGAATCGTACGATCGGTGGCATTTTTTGTATGAGCTGATTTGATATAGATTAGCGGTAGGGCTACCTCTAACTTAGATGACCGTTTTAATTAGGTAACAGCTCTAATTCGATGCTAGTTTCCACCACGCTTGAACGGGGACTGGCTCTGCGATCACTAGGCGTTCACCCATCACAGGGCTCACCATTTGCACGTCTCGCTCTTTGCTTATCGTCAGTGCTTGCTCCATTGGGTCTTGCCAATCGTGCATAGAAAGGTCAAACGTGCTGTTGTGGATTGGCATCATCACCTTACCTTTAAGGTCAATGTGCGCTTGAACGCTTTGCTCTGGGAACATATGAATATCCGCCCAGAGTGAATTATACGCGCCCGTTTCAACCATGGTTAAATCAAACGGTCCGAAACGCTCACCAATCTCTTTAAAGCCGTTGAAGTAACCAGAGTCACCGCTAAAGAAGACTTTCTTATCTGAAGCGTTAATGACCCAACTCCCCCACAATGTTTGGTCACGATCAAGTAAGCCACGCCCAGAAAAATGTTGTGTCGGCGTCAAAGTGAACTCGATATCAGCAACGGTTGCTGACTCCCACCAGTTCAACTCAATGATCTTTGCTTTATCCACGCCCCACTTTTCTAGTAGAGCACCGACTCTGAGTGGCACCAAAAATGTCCCTACTTTGTCTGCTAATACCTTTACGGCACCTTTGTCTAAATGGTCGTAATGATCGTGGCTGATCACTACCACATCAATATCAGGCAGTTCTTGTAATGAGATTGGTGTTGGGTGGAAGCGCTTTGGCCCCATCCATTGCACTGGCGATGCGCGATCACTAAACACAGGATCAGTCATCACTAGTTTTCCATCCAGTTTCATCATCACGCTAGAGTGACCCAAGCGGTAAGCAACATCGTCTTGTTCTTCGATCAGTTGCTCGGCTGTCATCGGTATCAGAGGCAATGCAGCTCGTGGCACCGGCTCATTTCTTTCCACAGTCACGTAAGCTTTCAAGATTGAAAAAATATCAGACATACCCGATTTGTATTCCAACTCACTGTTAACAAACTTCTTCGGAAGCTTATCTAGATTGTCGTTTGATTGTGAACCTGTGCTTACGATAGCGACCACGGCAAGTACTCCTAAAATCGGTAATAGATATTTTTTCATTGGTATCTCTTTAATCATTGGGTCTATCCCAACGCAAAACTACACTGATTAGTTTACATAGTAAAACTAAAAAGTAAACCGGCTAGTGTAACTTATATTTTGGCTATATGTGGACCTGCCGAGATCGGCTAGAAAAGAATAGTGAATCTATTTAGTTAGAAATATTAATCCGCAGACCATACATTCTTGAAATCTGGCCAACCCCAGTTCGTGATGGCTACATTCTTCAGAATACCTTGGAAACGCACGGTTTGTAGGTGATGGAACATAGGCACTAACCAATAATCCGAGATCAGCGTCGATGCAACGGGCTCCAACTCTGCCAAGTAATTCGGCAGTTCAACCGACGCTTTGTGATGGTCTAAACGCTGCTTGAGCCAGTCGCTGTTCATCTCTCCTAAAGCAGAGTGCAAAACAGGATCGTTCATCATCCACGAAAACAGCGAAGACGGGGCATTGTCATCGAGGTTTAAGTTACACAGCACCAAGTCTTCTTTTAAATCGCCACTCTGAGAGAGCTGCGCCAGTTCGCGAAAGCTGTAGGTGTTCACCTCAACTTCCACGCCATATCGCTTCAATATGTCTGAAACGCAGAGGGCACATCGATACAACGCATAATAGTCGTAAACCGCAATACTCATCTTTTTCGGCAGTTGTGCCTCTTTCGAAGGCGTTCGATACAATTTCTGCCAACTTGGCAGTATATTTTGAGCCAAAGAGACACTAAACAGACCTTTGTTATGTTCCAACTGAGACAAGATCGCTTGTGGGTTGGTCAGTTCTGAAAGGTATTTACGCTGCTCATTATTAAGCGGAGTTGCCCCAGAGTTTTGATTGAACAGGATAAATAAGCACCCATCCTCGACTCGGCTACGAAGGCCGTCTGTGTCTGCAGAAACAAGTTCCGCATCGCTTTTCCCTAACTGATGAAAGCAAGAAGAATCTTCATAAGGCGATACGTGCATTTGGCTGTCATCAAAACGAGCACTGCCCGACATTGATTCTTCAAATTGCCAAATGGTGACCTCATCCGTTAAAGAACGACAGCCATAATAATGTTCAAATGCCGCGAGTTTGATACGTTCATTATTGGTCTCAACCACTTTGAAGGGCCCTGTTCCAATAACAGCATGAGATACCGAATTGAATGGCGATGGCTCACGGGTCACTTGCGCAGCAGGTTGAATTGAATACTTAACGCCAGCAAGCAAGCCAGCAAAACCAGTATCGGCCTTGGTCAGTTGGAAGCTGATTCTTAACGGCTGCTCACTGTAAACTGAAGCGACATGGGCAAGTTCTGTCTGATAGAAAGGTAAGGTTTGCAACGCAGAAAACATCGAAACTAATTGCTTAGCATCCACAGGCTGTCCGTCATGGAAAGTAAGCCCTGGGCGCAGATAGAAAGTCCAAACGAGCTTTTCAGAATCATATTGCCAGTGATGCGCCAACTCAGGCTTCAACTCCCCTTTGCCATTACAAGTCACTAAACAACTGAACACTTGCCCTGCTCTATCAATTTACTGGCAACATGTTGATTTAATTCTTGATTGCTAAAGCGCAAGGTCAGATTAGAACGTTGATTCCTACCGACTTTTGGTTCCCACACCACCCACTCAGCCTGATGCATCTTACCTAACAAGGTGCGAGCATGGCGCAAGCTGGTGAACAGCTTGTCTGCGACCTCAGTTAAGGTAACCGAGTGTGAGAGGTTAGGCTCAAACGAATCTAGCCTTGTGTAGTAACGCATCATGTTTAGATCAGACAAATAATGAACCTTTTTAGAAACAACCCTTCCTGATTAAGCTCATTATAAAACACATCAGCTCAAAAGTAGCGATAAAAGACAAAAACAGGAACAACTTATTAAAAATCCATCTGTTTATTACTTCCTATTAAGTGACCATAATTAATGGGTCAACAAGGAACGACGAGTTCCTACCAAAGCCTAATACAAGAGAAGTAATCATCATGAGAAAATACTATCTTAATAAGCTAAAAAGCACCTGTAGCAAGCTCGAAAGAGAAGCACTACGAACACTTATAGAGCTATGTAACTGGCGTTATTAGTACACTTTTAAGCACCGAGTTAACGCGAGTTGAGTACAACCTAATAGGCTCCTACCCCCAATATGAGTTAGGTCTCAACTCGCTTTTCCATTCCAAACTCCCTCTCAACCTAGTTGTACCAATCGCTCACACATTCGATAAATTTCCGTTGTCGACTCGACAAATTTAATTCGTTTTCCTAGTTAAACGAAAAGCCTTAAGGTTCGCCCCGAAGCAAGCAAAGAGCCTCAGAAAAACTGAAAGCTCAGCTAACAACTCATTTATTTGCAGTTACCAATCAGGTATTAACTAAGGAAACGCCATGCGTATCGCAATTCTTTCTCGCAACGAAAATCTATACTCTACTTCTCGCTTAAAAGCGGCTGGAGAAGCACGTGGTCACCAGGTCGATGTTATCGACACGCTGCACTGTGATATAGATATCGCGAGTAACAATCCGAAGATTCGCTACATGGGTGAAGAGCTACCTCAATACGATGCTGTTATTCCACGTATTGGCGCTTCCATTACCTTTTATGGCACTGCGGTTGTTCGCCAATTCGAAATGATGGGCACTTTTTGTATCAATGAGTCAGTAGCAATCAGTCGTTCTCGCGACAAACTGCGCTCACTACAATTGTTGTCTCGCAAAGGTATTGGCTTACCAAAAACAGGTTTCGCTAGCCGCCCAGACAAGATTCAAGACTTGATCAAAAACGTAGGTGGCGCGCCACTGGTTATCAAGCTTCTTGAAGGTACTCAAGGTATCGGTGTGGTTCTAGCAGAAACAAACAAAGCAGCTGAAAGCGTTATCGAAGCATTCATGGGCCTAAAAGCGAACATATTGGTTCAAGAGTTCATTGAAGAAGCTAATGGCGCAGACATCCGTTGTTTTGTTGTGGGTAACAAGGTTATTGCAGCAATGAAGCGCCAAGCTGGTGAGGGTGAATTCCGCTCTAACCTGCACCGTGGCGGTACAGCTCAACTGGTTAAACTAACCAAAGAAGAGCGCGCAACAGCGATCAATGCAGCTAAAATCATGGGGTTAAACCTATGTGGTGTCGATATTCTACAATCTAAGAATGGCCCTGTTGTAATGGAAGTGAACTCTTCTCCAGGCCTAGAAGGTATCGAGAAAGCGACAGGCAAAGATGTAGCAGATATGATTTTCGGATTCATCGAGAAAAATGCAAAACCAAACGCTAACCGTACTCGTGGCAAAGGCTGATTAAACGCCGTTTACTCATGATTGGAAAAAACATGAACAATAAAATGATCATAGGGAATACAGAAGCACTTTGCTTACCAGAGTTAGGGATAACTGGACTACATACGCGTGTTGATACAGGGGCTCAAACCTCTTCTCTGCACGTAGACAATCTACTATGTGTAAAAACAGACGGTGAAAACTTCGTTGAGTTCGATCTTCACCCAGATGTTTACCACCTAGAAGAGACCGTACGCTGCAAGGCGAAACTGAAAGCAAGTAAAAGAATCAAATCATCTAACGGCGAAGTTGAACACCGTTGTGTGATTGAAACCATGCTAAAAATCGGTGGTCAAGAATGGCCTATCGATATCACGCTAAGCAACCGTCAGGATATGACTTATATGATGCTGCTTGGTCGTCAAGGCATGAGTGACAAAGTGATTGTTGACCCAGCAGGTGAGTTTCTAATTTCTCACTAATTGAACTGCTCCACAGCTCAAATAGTGAGTCAACAACACACACTAATAAAGGCCAGTCTTTGAGACTGGCCTTTATTATTTGTGGCGATTTTTTTTATTGTTAAACCCAAATCGCCAAACAGATTTAACCAAACCTTTGAGTTTAATTTTAGTCACTCGCCAATGTGTCACGGGCCTTCTTGGCGCACTCAGCAACAAATGTTCAAATGCTTGCTCACTCAAATTCACTTGTCCCCCATGCGCCACCAGCAAGGTGTCGACCTGCATGTCATAGATACGAGACACCGACGCTCGATACTTATTGGGATGAAAAATTGGGAAAGGCGGAATCAGCTTCTTTTTGACCTCAACCATTAAGTCCGCCACATAGGCAATACTGTGTGATGGGCAATAGACGGAAAGATCTCTGTCAGTGTGACCCGGTGTTTCTAGAACTAACCAGTCATCAAACCCCGGAATGCTATCACCATCCGACAACTTGAAGTCGGGCTTTAACTTTCTTGAATACCACAAATTTGCTTTTGGCTTGCCCAATCGGTTCGCCATCCATCGTGCCAATGCCAGATCGGTCAGATGCATCAAAATGCCATCAATGCCGTAATACCAATCCTTGTCTCGGTTTGCTGCAACCAAATGACAATTGGTCAGCTTTCTGAGCTTGTGCGCTGCTCCTGCGTGGTCTGGATGCATGTGCGTAACCACAACCGTATGCAAATCAGCAAAATCACGCACAAGCTCAGTTTCGATGAAATCCTTCAAATGCGGGATGTCGGCTCGACACGCACCATCAAGCAAGAGCAACCTGTCAGGGTACTCTACGAGATACATGTCTTGGATATAGCCTTTAATGGTATGCAGCTGCAAACCCACTCCTTGTGATAAAACAACTGGTCAGACCTATATATTAGCAAATCCAACTTTAATTGTGATCATTTTGTTAAAAACAATAATCTAAAACCGGATAGATAGCTCGCATCAACATTTCCACTGGTAACCACTAAATTACTCAAATCCAATTCAACTCAGTGCAATGGGACCAAATTTCAAAGATGATCATCAATTTAATCCGATGTTTTTCATCATTATTGAATGCTCACATTATCGGAAACCTTGCTCTATCAACCTTTCAGATAAAGCTTATGAATCTATTTGTCGTGACAACAAAACATGTGATTTGTTAGCCCGAGTTATTCGGACTATATATGCGCCTCTAATTTATTGTCTGAGTGCTATACATGAACCAATTGATCGATGCTCTTTCTACCCAAGGTTATTTCGTTTGGGACGACTTCTTAACTCACGAAGAAGTGGTGGCATTGAGGGATTGCATTCCAGAGAACTGGAAAAAGGCTAGGATCGGCCGTAACGATGATGTAGCACGAGAAGCAACGATTCGTAGTGACAAAATTCAGTGGGTACGCCGTGATATGGGTCAGCCAGCATCTCTGTTTTTAGACAAGATGGAACAAATTCGTTTAGCGGCAAACCAAGCGTTCTTTTTGGGTCTGTTCGAGTACGAAGCGCACTTTGCTAAATACGAAAAAGGCGACTTCTACCAGAAGCACTTAGATTGTTTCAAGGGCAATGAAAACCGCCGCCTGACTACTGTGTTCTACATGAATGATGAGTGGACAGAAGAAGACGCTGGTGAGCTCGTGGTTTACGATCTAAAAGACAACCACATCGCGACCATTCCACCAAAGTCAGGCCGCTTATTTGTGTTCTTGTCTGAACAGTTCCCACACGAGGTACTGCCGACAAACACAGAGCGATTCAGTATTGCCGGTTGGTTCCGTATTAACGGTGTGAAAGACAACCAATTGGACATCGCGCACTAAAACTGTATCCACATCGAACCTTCTTCTAAGCCTCTCCATCGAGAGGCTTTTTTATTGAACAACAGTTGTTCAATAAAACGTCTTAAAAACCGAACATGTTCAACATCAAAACCATCAATAACTTTACTCTTAAATAAAATCGAAACGAATCTTTCATATCACTGAAACGGTTTAGCCACGTAAGTGAAATATGGCTTGTTCAAGATAGCTTCAAACGACACCCCTACCGTCTCGTTAATACTCTAATTCAATACCTCTACATCGATTTCATCCAAAAGGAAAAGAAGATGAATAAGCTAATTTTGGCAGGCGTTCTTTCCGCAACAGCGGCAATGCCAGCGTTCGCAACGACTCAAGTCACTTGGTGGCACGCAATGGGCGGCCAACTTGGAGAAACCGTCAATAAGATTGCGACTGACTTTAATGCGTCACAAGATGATTACAAGATCACGCCAATCTATAAAGGTTCATACACAGAGACCTTAACAGCGGGTATCGCGGCATATCGAGCAGGCGAAGCTCCTAACATTCTACAAGTATTCGATGCCGGTGCTGCAACCATCATGAACGCTAAAGGTGTCGCCAAACCCGTACAAGATATTCTGGTTGAGTCTGGCTACAACTTTAATTCGAATGATTACCTGGCGGGCGTTCGTAACTTCTATGCAGACAACCAAGGCAAGATGGTTGGTATGCCTTTCAACAGTTCGACACCAGTTCTCTACTACAACAAAGACCTTCTTGCGGAAGTAGGTGCCAAAGCGCCTAAAACTTATGAAGAGTTAGAAGTGGTAGCCAAGAAGTTGAAAGCAGAAGGGCACATCGCGTTCTCTCAATCTCTAACGCCGTGGATCATGTTTGAGAACTTTAAGTCTCGCCACAATCTACCAGTCTCAGACCAGAACAACGGCTACGACGGCCTATCCACTAAAATTATGTTCAACACCAAAGACATGATGATGCACGTCAGCAAGATGAAAGAGTGGTCAGATCTAGGTTACTACAAGTATTACGGCAGCGATTGGGATGCGAACCAAACGCCTTTCGAGCGCCAAGAAGTGGCAATGTGGATGGGCTCTTCAGGTTCATTCGGTGGTTTACGTAACCGCGTACCTTTCGAGCTAGGCACAACTTACCTTCCATACTGGAAATCGGTTAACCCGAATGCTGGCTTAACCTTCATTGGTGGTGCAGCTCTGTTTGCACTCAATGGTCATGACCAACAACAAGACAAAGGTGTGGCTGCATTCTTTGACTACCTGACTAAGCCTGAAACACAGGTTTACTGGCACAAAACCACGGGCTATGTACCTGTAACAACCGCTGCATATGAACTAGCGAAAGAGTCTGGTTACTACAAAGAACAACCAGACGCAGAAGTGGGTGTTAAGCAGCTAAGCCTTAAATCGGGCGAATGGACTAAGGGCTACCGCTTAGGTTATTACCCGCAGATCCGTGAAGTGATGCACCGTGAGTTCGACAATATCTTCGCTGACCGCTCTAGCGTTGAGAACAGCCTAGACAAAGTCGAAGATGAAAGCAGCAAGCTACTAAAACGCTTCGCTCGCACGATGAATTAGGTCGGCTCGTTAGCTAAAGCTGCTTTATTAACTCAGAAGTTTCTGTTTAGAAGCTTAACTAACCAAAGCAGTAAATTACTCCTCACGTCTTGTCAGCACCCTCGAATAAATAGAGTCATGACGAGGCGCGAGGAGATTATTCATTAGCGCCATTTCTTGCTCCAACAACGATAACTCAACTGGATGCATTCCTTGATATCGCGCTAGTGATAACTGTCACTAGCTAGTGGTCAACTTTTAATAACTTTTTGGGATTACCCTGTGGAACGACGTCAACAATTCTTTCACTCTCCGCTGCCTTACCTATTTTTAGCACCTCAGATACTCATCATTGCGGTTTTCTTTATCTACCCAGCGGCAAAGGCAGTTTATCTCTCCTTTATGCTGGAAGATCCTTGGGGCACATCTTCTCTATTCGTTTGGTTCGAAAACTATCAAATGCTATTCGAATCGAGCGAGTATCTCAGCTCAATTGGCTTTACCCTGATGTTCGCGATTGTGGTTTCTTTCCTATCGCTTGCCTTGGCTTTGCTGCTCGCCGCAAAAGCCGACAATATCATTCACGGACAAGGGGCTTACAAGGTCACTCTCACTTGGGTGTACGCCGTTGCTCCTGCGATCGCAGGCGTAATCGGTGCTTTCTTGTTTAACCCACACATTGGCGTGTTTACCGAGTTATTTGCAGTTATTGGTTGGGACTTTAGCTTTCAGACCGATCCTATAGATGCCACGTTTGCTCTGATTTTAGTGTCGGTTTGGAAACAGGTTTCGGTGAATTTCATCTACTTTCTGGCGGGACTTCAATCGATCTCTTACGCGGTAAAAGAAGCAGCGATGCTGGATTGTACCAGTGACTCGAAACGTTTCTGGACCATCACTTTCCCACTACTGGCCCCTACTGGCTTCTTTCTGTTGGTCATCAACCTCACCTACTCCTTCTTTGAAACCTTTGGCGTGATCGACACCATGACCAATGGCGGTCCTGGTGGCGGTACAACTTCGTTAGTTTACAAGGTGTATCGAGACGGCTTTGTTGGTGCCGATTTGGGCGGTAGTTCAGCGCAATCTGTAGTGCTTTTAGTACTGGTACTCACTCTGACTTTTATCCAGTTCCGCGTTGTAGAAAAGCGTGTTCACTATTAACCCTTCAATCGCGCTACTTATCGGCAATAGAGAGCAACCACCAGTGAAAGCCAAGCGTGCAATGAATTACGCGACAGGAGTTATTTATGAAAAGTAATAAGGTCTCTGACCACCTAATTTTAATTGCTGGGATGCTGTTTATGTTGGTCCCTATCTGGCTAATCTTCGCCAGTTCGACGCATAACCCAAACACCATTGTCAGCGATGGCCTGCAATGGCTCCCAGGCGATAACTTTACCGCCATTTATAGCGAAGCTTGGAACAAGAGTATGGGCTTTAGTGGCGAAGTCACCGCCAGTAAAATGATCGCCAACTCGATGATCATGGGGCTCGGTTTTGCGATCGGTAAGATCTTAATTTCGATGATGGCCGCGTTTGCTTTGGTCTACTTTAGACTCCCTTACGCCACGGCGTGGTTTTGGCTGATCTTCGTGACGCTGTTACTGCCATTAGAGGTTCGTATTATCCCTTCCTATGAAGTTGTTGCAGGGCTCGGGCTTCTTAATAGCTACACAGGTTTAATTCTGCCTTTGATCGCGTCAGCCACCGCGACGTTCTTTTTTAGGCAGTTCTTCAAAACCATCCCCGACGAATTGCTAGAAGCCGCACAATTAGATAACGCAGGTCCATTTAGGTTTTTGATCGACATCTTACTGCCACTGTCTAAAACCATGATCGCCGCAATCTTCATCATCATGTTTGTGGTGGGTTGGAACCAATATCTGTGGCCAATCATGATGACCACCGACGAAGGCTACAACACCATCGTGATGGGTATCAAACAAGTACTCAACAACATCAATGAAACCAGTTTACCACGCTACGACTATGTTTTCGCCATGGTCATTTTAGCCATGTTACCGCCCGTTTTAGTGGTGGTTGTATTTCAGCGTTGGTTTGTAAAAGGGCTAGTAGAAAGTGAAAAATAATAACGACACAACTCAAATGAAAGATAACCATATTCAATCGCTAGATGAGTACAAAGCTTCTCAACAAACTATCCACAAAAATACAGAGGACTCGCAAATGACGACTCGTCATCAAATACTTGGTCACCACCAGACAAACAACGGACAGACGCGTAAGACACCAATCATGTTGAGTATCAAGAACTTGGTCAAGACTTACGAAAATGGTCACCGTGCCGTTAAAGGAGTATCTCTTGATATCGAAAAAGGTGAATTTCTCGTGTTAGTTGGCCCTTCAGGCTGTGGTAAATCTTCTATTTTGCGCTCCATTGCTGGGTTAGAAAGCATCTCTGGCGGTGAGATTCACTTAGCCGGTCGTCGAGTCGATACCGAGAAGCCAGCAAAGCGCGATATCGCAATGGTTTTTCAGAATTATGCGCTCTACCCACACATGACAGTGTATAAAAATCTGGCTTATGGGTTAAAAAACCGAGGTGTCAGCCAACACACAATTGAAGAGAAAATTGAGAAAGTCGCCAAGACACTCAAAATCGAAGAATATCTCAATCGTAAACCCGCTAAATTGTCAGGCGGTCAACGTCAACGTGTTGCCATGGGACGAGCGATCGTACGCGACCCTCAACTGTTCTTGTTTGATGAACCTTTATCTAACCTAGATGCCTCACTGCGTGCTCACATGAGGTTAGAAATCAAAAAGCTGCAACGCGAGCTTGGCGTGACCAGTGTTTACGTCACTCATGATCAAGTTGAAGCCATGACACTAGCTGACAGAATTGTGGTACTCAACAACGGTCAAATAGAGCAAGTCGGTACACCAAGAGAGGTCTACCACCAGCCAGCCAGTACCTTTGTGGCAAGCTTCATTGGCAGCCCTGCGATGAATTTCTTACCAGCAACACTCGACGACGGCTACCTTGAAATTGGCGACCAGCAAATGTACTTGCCCGAATACGCCCACGTAAAAAACACATCCATCACACTTGGTATTCGGCCAGAACACTCTGAGGTTTGTGCCGATTTAGTCATGAACGCGCTGCCGCTTGAATTACGCATCAGCGTGGTTGAGCCTTTAGGGCCAAATCAATTGGTTCATGGCCTTGTGAACGAACAACCCTTTATCGCTGTGACACCCGAAACGGCGCTGTGCCAAGCCGTCCCTCTCGGACTAAGCATCGATAAATCCAACCTGCATATTTTTGACAATCATGGCAAACGCATTCACCCAAATAACTTCACATCACAGGAGTCACACGAAGATACGACAAGCTTAACGACGGCTCTAGCTTAATCGAGTACACTGATAATTAATGCGTTTTTACGGTGCGTCTTTAAGAAGGATTAATTATGTCGTCTATCATCGTAGGTCATCGAGGTGTAGCAGGTACTCACCCAGAAAATACCAAAGCAAGCATTGAACAAGCCGCAAAACTCGGTTTGAAATGGGTGGAAGTTGATATTCAACCTACACAGGATGATCAACTTGTGGTTTGTCACGATCACACACTAGAACGTTGTAGTGATGGTAAAGGGCGTGTCGATGAGCACACGCTCGCAGAGCTGCGCCAACTTGATTTCGGAAACTGGAAATCTGAAGAGTTCTCTGGAGAAAAAATACTGACGCTCTCAGAGCTACTTGGCCTAGTTGAACAACACGGTCTTAGCGTTAACCTAGAGATCAAGGTCGATAGCAGACATCAAGCCCCGCATGTGGTTGATCTGTTGCACTCAGAATTGATCCGTTCAAATCTGGATACAGATAGGATTTTATTATCTAGCTTCAGTCATCAAGTGATCGTTGAAATCGCTCACCATTTACCGAGATACCGCGTTGGCGTGATTACCGAACAACTGACTCAAGCCGATCTGATGCTCATTGATAAGGTCAAAGCGTTCAGCTGCCATATGAATTATGAACACGTGAATCAGAGCGATCTTGATACGCTTAACGAAGCAAAAATTCAAACATGGTGCTATACCGTGAATGACCCCTCTCGCTTCAAATTCCTTTCAAAAGTGGACGCGGTATTCACTGATTTTCCAGATAAATTCAGCGCTATAAATTGACCTGGTAAATACCAGAAAATAACCTTTAACGTCTTTGAAATTAACCCCGAGAAACCTGCAAATTAAGTAGTAAACACAAGTGAGTAGGAGTACATTCCGCTACTCACTTGGTTTCATTAGCTCGCTTTTCTTAAGCAGCTTCATTGGTTACTTCATTTATGGATCTCATTTTTAGTCCAACTTTCCCAATTTTGGGTGCAATCTTCATTTTCGCTGCCATAGTTCGTGGCTTCTCAGGTTTCGGTTTCACCCTAGTGGCATTGCCATTAAGTGCGTTATTCGTGCCTGTTATCGAACTCGTTCCCGTTTTCATGCTGATCGACCTGTTAGGCAATATCCAATTATTACCGAAGGTTAAACATCACGTAAATTGGCGCTGGGTTTCGAAGGTGTTTATTCCTTGCTTAGCCTTCACCCCTGTCGGCTTAATCCTGCTCAAATCCGTGAACCAAGATGCGATAATCTTGATCATAAGTGCATTTATCTTCGCCTCTGCACTTATGATCTACAAAGGGTTCCAGTATCAAAGTGAGCCTAGATTTGCTCCTTATCTTCTGGGAAGCCTTGCTGGCGTAATGAATGGTGCAGCATCAATGTCAGGGCCTCCTGTTGGTACACATGCATTAGCTAGCCCAGTAGAGCCTCACATTGCAAGAGCGGGCTTAATCGCTTTCTTTGTTTTGGCCGATTCGAGTGCATTTGTTTCTGCTTCGATAGCAGGCTTAGTAAACCGAGATGTGATCTGGCATACCGCAGTTCTTTTACCAAGCAGTATGTTGGGTGGCTATGTGGGTTCTAAGTTGTTTGAGAGATTTGGCGGAGAGAAATTCAAGCCCGTCACGATTGCACTGCTCATTGTAATTGCTATCTTCAGTGCAGGTCGAGTCTTACTGTAACTGGCTCTAGCGCTGATTTCGGCAATTGTTTTTGAGAGTTGTTTTGAGAGTTGTTCAGGGAAATTGGGTGCCGATATCCTACCATTCAATATGGATAGGGGTACCCATTCCAACTAATTCGATAAACTGATCCATATCTTGATTGGTCAATGCAATACAGCCATCAGTCCAATCGAAGCTTTGGATAAAACTAGGTGAACGCCATTCACCATTTTTAATACCGTGGACTTTGATATTGCCACCTGGGTCGACCTTGTTTTTTTTGGCCCATTGCTTATCGGAAGAACGCGGGTAATTAATGTGCACCGAACGATAGAAATCAGAGTCTTCCATGATGTAATCCAGTTGATACTGACCTTCTGGCGTGCGGTTATCCCCTTCAAAACGTTTATGCCCTTTTGGTTCCTTGCCCAACGCTATTCGAAACTCCTGAATGACCTCATTCCCTTTCAGCAGATACATTCGACGTTTAGATTTATCAACCTTCACCAAAGTCACAACTTGTAACAACGGATCGATTGAAGAATCGGTATTTTGTTTTGTGTAAATTCGGCGGGATGTCCATTGAGATAGTTGGGCGAACTGCTCGCTATTAGTATTTTGAATAACGCCATTTTTATGCGAGTCTTGGTTAAGGATAGGCTTTGGAGGCACTGATACTGATGACGTTGGAGTGCGACTAGATTGAGAAGGTGCGGACTCAAACACAATAGTTTCAATAGCTGTTGCATCTGAAACGATTTTTTCTACGACTAACTTGTTACCATAGACGGGGACATCCACGATTGGAGATGTTTCAGCATAAACAATCTGCATCGACACAACTAAATAAGCGAATAAAGGAGCAAACAGACGCACGCTTAAATCTCCTCAAATCGCATAGACATGGTTCGTGATTGCGTCTCCATACCCAAGGATTCATAAAAACTCTGAGCTTGTTGGTTGAATTCCATCACTTCCAAACGGAGTTCAATGGCTCCTCTCGCTTGAGCCCACTGATTAAATGACTTCATTAATGACTTACCAACACCTTGGCTCTGAACTTCATCGTTAACTACAATCGTATTCACTCTCGCGATCTTGTGAGGTTGGATAAAACTCACCCCGCGATTCTGCGTAACTTTCCCAGCCAAAAATCCGATAACTTGACCACCCTTAACAGCGACTAAGAAAGCACCAATGGGATCGAGCATCAGCCCCAACCAGTACTCTTCACTATCTGAAAAAGATTGAGACGCGGGAGCAAACACCATTGGAGCGCCATGATGATGTTGGCGATTTATCTGGTCAGAAAGCTCTAAGATCGAGCGAATATCAGTTACCTTGGCTGTCCGAACTTGCATATCATTACCTTATTTAAATTCCATAATACTTTAGCAAAAATGCCTTCGTTATGCACCGTTGTAACTGAATCCCAACGTGTCCCATGATTCCGTATTTTTGATATAAGGCAACATTTGGGAACTAATTGTTCCTCAATTCTCAGACACATTCGATGACGTGGAATGCTACTATCTCTGCAGAATCAACACACTAACGACTGGATACCTATATGATTAAGTTTGCTGTAATTGGAACCAATTGGATCACTCAGAAGTTTGTTCAAGCTGCCCACGAAACTCAATCGATGAAACTTGCTGCAGTTTATTCAAGAAACATAGAGAGCGCCTCTCAATTCGCTCAAGAGTTCAATGTTAATACAACCTACGACTCGCTTGATGCTTTGGCGAGTGATAGCACTATCGAAGCGGTCTACATTGCTTCACCAAATTCATTGCACTGCACACAATCCATCTTAATGATGAAACATGGCAAGCATGTCATATGTGAAAAGCCTGTCGCATCCAATATCGATGAAGCAACTCAAATGTTTGAAGTCGCAGAGCAAAACGGTGTGGTGCTTTTTGAAGCGTATAAATCTCAATTTCTGCCAAACTTTAAACAAGTGCAACTCGGATTAGAAAAAATCGGCAAGGTACATAAGGCACACATCAATTACTGCCAATATTCATCGCGTTATCAGAAATATCTAAACGGAGATAATCCTAATACCTTCAATCCAGCCTTCTCTAACGGCTCTTTGGTCGATATCGGCTTTTACTGCGTAGCCGCAACAGTTGCTCTGTTTGGCAAGCCAGAAAGTGCACATGCTTCAGCAAAACTGCTTGATTCTGGCGTTGATGCGCATGGCTGTGCGGTCTTCCAATACCCAGAGTTTGACGTAACCCTTGCGCACTCCAAAGTCAGTGACTCTTACGCACCAAGTGAGATCCAAGGTGAGTGCGGCGCGATCATCATCGATCACATCGCCGAATGTACCGATGTTAAGATCCGATACCGAGATGGCCGCATTGAAAATCTCACTCAAACACAGAGCGAGAACTCAATGAGTTACGAAGCGCAAGCTTTTGCAAACTGTATCGGTGGGGATAAAACAACACAAGCTGAAGCGGAAAAACGCGCTTTAACAGTTGCTAAGTTAATTACAGAGATGCGTCAGCAAGTTGGTGTCGTTTATCCTGCGGACAAATAAACTCGCTTAGTCAGTTAACAATATGATTTTTAAGATCTCTTAATTTATACATAATCAAATTTAATCTTTACGACAAATAACCGGATTAGTCGATTAACGTACCATCTGTTTAAATCCGCGTTCGATATCTATCGTATTAATTTAATTTATTGAAGGTGTGTAAAGTGTTTTCAGTTGATGATCGCGTTGTTGCAACAAAAGGTGTTGAGCTTGGTGAGATGGTAGTTACAGGCCTAAGTGCTGGTGGTTACTACGTTCACGTTAAAACTGTAGAAAGCGCACTGCCGCTTACTTACCCAATGCAAGATCTTAAAAAAGCATAGTTTGATTGCTGTGTTCCTTTAGTAGTCACTCTTCTAAAGATAACAATATTGAGGCTTTGGTTGACTTCACTCTTCTGCATTAGAGTGGACAATCAGAGCCTTTTTTATGCCTGCAATTCCCTCAATCTACTGATTATCTTATACATAGAGTAGAAGCCTCAGGCTAAACTTGGGCCATACAGTTAGACGGTAGCCATTTAAACCAAACACTTATTGTCCGCCTAGACTTCTGTTACATTAGCGTCATCTGATACTTGTATTGACTATGAACTAAGGGAAGCTATGAAGCTTTACATTTACGACCACTGCCCTTTCTGTGCAAGAGTTGCCTACATCGCTCAATCTCTAGAATTGAACATCGAGCTTGTCTCTGTGGATTATGACGATGCTCAAACCCTTATCGATTTGATCGGTAAAAAAATGGTACCGGTCTTACAAAAAGATGACGGTTCTATCATGGCGGAGAGCTTAGATATCATCGCTTACTTTATGAATTTGAAATCAAGCGATGAACAGCGAGAACCTTCAGAGCAGGTGATTCTGTTTCAAAGCCGCGCATTCCCGTTGAGTCAGCGTATTGGTTTGCCACGTTGGTGGAAACTGGACCTTGCCGAATACCAATCACCAGCAAGCAAAGAAGCATGGCGTGCAGCCAAAGAAACCGAAGAACTCAACTTCGATAAGCTGATTGAGCAAACACCACAGTTTGTTGATCAGATTAACCCGTTATTAAAAGATACTGAGCTTCTACTGAACCTAGAAAATGGTCAGTCGTCGCTGCCGCTTATTGACCAAGCTGTGTATTTTTCTATGTTGCGCGGTTTCTGCGTTGAGCCAAGCATCACGTGGCCACCAGCACTTGAGCGTTGGTTAGAACACCAGAGCCAAACACTTAAGCTTTCGCTGCTTCGTTAACTCGTTAAAAACAAAAAGAGAAGATCACCGATGAACTTCTCTTTTTAAACACCCTATACCCCTAATTAGAGCAAGCGTCTCCTCAACCCTGTACGCTCCAAGATCCGTGTAGAAATTTCTTCAACTGATAGCGAAGAAGTGTTGATATAAGGTATCGCTTCTCGGCGGAACATCGCCTCTACAGTCTGTAACTCATACAAACATTGCGAATCACTGGCATACTCACTGCCTGCCAATCGGTTCTCACGGATTTCAGTCAATCGTTCTGCATCTATGGTCAAACCAAACAGCTTATGTCGGTAAATCTCAAACTCTGGCAAAAGCTTCAAACGCGCTAAATCGTCATGGATAAATGGGTAGTTCGCAACGCGCAAACCAAATTGCATTGCCATGTATAAGCTTGTCGGTGTCTTACCGCTTCGAGAAACACCCAGTAAGATGATGTCCGCCTCTTCCAGGCCTTTTAAAGTAATGCCGTCATCATGCGCGAGCGTATATTCAATTGCTGCAATACGGTCGAAATACTTAACCGAATCCTTATTTACACTGCGTGAGCGCTGTAATTTAGGAACCGGTGCCATTTGAATATCATCCTGAACCTTTTGAACAATACTTTCCAATACGTCATAACAGTGAGCTTGCGCTGTAAGTAATTTCGCTTTGATATCTGGGATCACAATAGAAAAGAACACTAACGGCTCTAACCCGGTATCACGATACGAAATATCAATCTCTTTTAATAAATCAGAAAGTTTGTCCTCACTTTCCACAAACGGAAAGGTTTTTTCATTGGCTTTGAATGGGAATTGACCTAGAACAACATGCCCTAAAGTCTCACATGTTATGGCCGTTCCATCAGAAACATAGAATACATCACGACTTTGAATATCAATTTGCATTTTTTATTTAATGTTTAAAATTATTTTGAGTAGGATGGTAACCATAATATAGATAATAAAACCCTGCTGACTATTACGTCCCCCACAGCTTTAGAAAATAATTTACATTTTTTTAAACTGATACGTAATCGTTTGCCTTTAAATCCCTACAATGCTTGCTATGTTTCTGGAGAAATAAATGCAAAATAATACCCTATGGTTCAATGGCCTATCCATGGAAGATGTCGACAAAGTCGGCGGTAAGAACGCCTCACTGGGCGAGATGGTTTCTAACCTATCCAATGCTGGTGTTTCTGTACCTAATGGTTTTGCTACCACTTCGTATGCGTTTAACGACTTTCTTGACTACAAAGGTCTTGATGAGCGCATTCACCAACTACTTGATGAACTTGATGTTGAAGACGTTGACGCACTGCGTAAGACAGGTGCAACAATTCGACAATGGGTTCTAGACGCCCCCTTCCCTGAATCACTAGAGCAAGACATCCGCGATAACTACCGCGAGCTGATCGAAGACAACGAAGAATTGTCTGTTGCGGTTCGTTCATCTGCAACCGCAGAAGACCTTCCAGATGCTTCTTTCGCCGGCCAACAAGAAACCTTCCTTAACGTGAAAGGTATCGATGCGGTACTCGAAGCAACCAAGCACGTTTATGCTTCACTGTTTAACGACCGTGCCATCTCTTACCGTGTACACCAAGGCTTTGATCACCGTGGAATTTCATTGTCTGCAGGTATCCAGCGTATGGTTCGCTCAGACAAAGCCTCTTCAGGTGTAATGTTTACGCTTGATACTGAGTCTGGCTTCGACCAAGTGGTGTTCATTACCTCTTCTTGGGGTCTAGGTGAAATGGTTGTACAAGGCGCGGTGAACCCAGATGAGTTCTACGTTCATAAGCCAATGTTAGAAGCGGGTCACTATCCAATCGTTAAAAAGACATTTGGTTCTAAGTTGATCAAGATGATCTACTCAACCAACCAAGAGATCGGCAAGCAAGTTGATATCATCGACACCGATACACAAGAGCGTAACGAGTTCTCACTGAACGATGAAGAGATCAAAGAACTAGCGAAACAAGCGATGATCATCGAGAAGCACTACCAACGTCCGATGGACATTGAGTGGGCAAAAGATGGCATCGACGGTAAGCTTTACATCGTCCAAGCTCGTCCTGAAACCGTATGTTCTCAAAGTGACCAAAACGTTATCGAGCGTTACGAACTAAACAACAAGGCGGATGTCTTGGTTGAAGGCCGTGCTATCGGTCAACGCATCGGTTCAGGCCCTGTTCGCTTAGTTGATTCTCTAGACCAAATGTCATTGGTTCAAGAAGGCGACGTACTGGTAACAGACATGACAGACCCAGACTGGGAACCTGTGATGAAGAAAGCGTCCGCGATTGTGACTAACCGTGGTGGCCGTACTTGTCACGCAGCAATCATAGCTCGTGAGCTAGGTATTCCTGCAATTGTTGGTTGTGGTACAGCGACAAGCAGCCTGAATGACGGCGACACAGTAACAGTGTCATGTTCAGAAGGCGAAACCGGCTACGTTTACAACGGCGAACTCGACTTTGAAATCAAACGTTCTGAAGTTGATGAGCTGCCAATGCTGCCAACCAAAGTCATGATGAACGTGGGTAACCCAGATCGCGCATTCGACTTTGCACAGATTCCAAACGAAGGTGTTGGCCTTGCTCGTTTAGAGTTCATCATCAACAAGATGATCGGCATTCACCCGAAAGCTCTATTGAACTTCGATGCTCAAACTGACGAGCTAAAAGCAGAAATCAGTGAGCGTATTCGCGGCTACAAAGATCCAATCGATTTCTACGTAAGCAAGCTGACAGAAGGCATCGCGACTATCGCATCTGCATTCTGGCCTAAGCGTGTAATCGTACGTATGTCTGACTTTAAGTCGAACGAGTACAGCAACCTAGTCGGTGGTAAAACGTTTGAACCACATGAAGAGAACCCAATGCTGGGCTTCCGTGGCGCATCTCGTTATATCTCACCAGTATTCGAAGACTGTTTCGAGCTAGAGACTCAAGCGATCAAGCGTGTTCGCAACGAAATGGGTCTGAAAAACGTTGAAATCATGATTCCATTCGTTCGTACTCCAAGCGAAGCAGCATCGGTTATCGACATTCTGGCTAAGTTCGACCTTCGCCGTGGCGACCAAGGTCTGAAAGTCATCATGATGTGTGAACTACCATCGAATGCAATTTTGGCTGAAGAGTTCTTGAAATACTTCGATGGCTTCTCTATCGGTTCAAACGACATGACACAGCTGACGCTTGGTCTTGACCGTGACTCTGGCGATGTTGCACACCTATTCGATGAGCGTAACCCTGCTGTAAAAGCGATGCTGAAAATGGCTATCGACGCGGCAACCAAAGCGGGTAAATACGTGGGCATTTGTGGTCAAGGCCCATCTGACCATGATGACCTAGCGGAGTGGTTAATGGAACAAGGCATCAGCTCTGTATCCCTAAACCCAGACACGGTTATCGATACATGGTTGAAGCTTGGTAACGTAGCAAATAAATAACGCTTCGTGCGAGACCTAAACGACAAAAGCCAGTCACGATGACTGGCTTTTCTAGGTTCTTTGCATGTTAGCAAACTAGGGGTTAGAAGTAGTATCTCACACCAATCCAAGCCTCGGTTTGCCAATCATTCGGCATTGACACACCTTTCACATCAACATCTGCTTTGGTAATGTCATAACGCGTATTCAACCACCAAGTTCTTGCACTGTTCATCGGTACATTTAATGATGTTTTGAAAGAGAAGTTCTGCATATCGATGTCATCGCCAGAAAGATCCTGCCACTCTGGTACTAAAGACACATAGGCGCCAAAGTCACCGAGATGCTTCGCGGTAATCAAACCAAGAGAGTATCCCGTTAAATCATCTTTAGATGAAGTAACACCAGGGATCTCCATGCTACCTGTCATCAACCCTGCTCTTGGAAATACAAGAAATCCACCGGTATAAGCAGGATTAATCGCAACAACCCCGCCAACCGACAACAAATCGTTTTTGATGTTAGTACGCGTATTAATGTAATCTAATGACAGACCCACTTTAGGTGTCGCCTTAGTACCCGTCTCAAATACATGGAAATACTGGACTCTAGAGTTACTGTACTCAGTGCCAAACTTGTCTGGATCGCGAAGCGCTGTGTTACTTTCATCGACAAACGTCGCTTCAGCAAGTAGGGCAAACTGTTGACCGTTTTCTAAACCGCCAGAAACTTGTCCCTGAAATTGGATATCTGAGCTACCGTTCAACATCAATGCAGCTTGAGTATAAACTTTGGTGACATCAGCCGGGTCGATAACACGTTCGGACTCTGCATGTGCAGGCAGCGCTAAACCTAAACTCAAAGGGATCAATAGAGCAAACTTTTTCATTATATATCTCGAAAGTCGTTTGCTTCCTCCTTGAAGCCTGGAACATCCTGTTGGATTATAAGTAGATTATTTGCCGGCAAGTAGTTTCGCTGCAGAGCGCATCAGTGCCGGGCCTTTATTCTCACCAAAACCTGAGTGGTATGGGTTGGTTGAAAACATCACGCCTACAAAATCACGCTCTGGGTCGATATAGATAAACTGGCCAAGGTTGCCACTTTTCGACATCGCACCGTCATTGAAGATATAATCGAATTGATAAGAGTTGTAGTCGGCCTTTTCGTTAAAAGCATGCACTGAACTACTATCTTTGCTGGTGCCTTCGAAGGTTTTCGGATCGCCACCATTATGAATGCGGTCAATCACCGCTTGTGAGATCACAGGCTCATCAGCAACGGCTTTCCAGCTCGGTGTAAATAACGTTCCCCAACGTGCCATATCTTCTAAGGTCGTCGAAACCAAACCTACCGCGATACCCATTCCATCAGGTGTTAGGTTGATCTGCATAGGCTGACGAGCATGTACCTTAGACCAAACACGGTCTTCAAATACCTCAGTCCAAGTCTTGTTTTCAATGTTTTCGACTAGTTTGGTCAAAACCATGGTATTGATTGAGGCATAGCGGAAATGATCACCTGCTTTCTCACCCTCTAGTTTTTGTGCTCCTTTCGCAACATTCATCCACGTTTCCATCTCACCGGTTTTAGCTCTTGGTGAATTAAACGATGCAGCAAAGAAACGCACTACGTCAGAATCAGGGTTAAGTATCGATTCAAGCGTTTCTTCGTTGTCTAGCGCAGTCGACATATTGAGAATCTGATGAACAGTGATGCCTTCCCAATTAGTTGCTTTGAGTTCGGGAACAAAGTGAGTAATGTCTTGTTCAGGATCGACTTTTCCCTCTTCAACCAACATTGCGACTACTGCGCCTACTGTCGTTTTCGCTGTTGACGCCCAAACGTGGGTGTCTGTTGGGCTCATGCCAGGGTAAGCCTGATAAACAATTTCACCCTTGTGAATTAACATGAAGCCTTGAGTTCTGAACTGCTCATCCGCTAGGTATTGCTCCATCGTCAGTTCACCTTTGGTTTCGGTGTTTACGGTTAATTTAGCAAGGCGTGAATCGATGTTTTTAACCAATGGCTTATATTCAGCATTAGGAGCGGCAAGAGCAGTCGGCATAAATTCACTCATGTGCATGTTGTAATAAACACTATGATCACCACCCATTTGCCAATGGAAATTATTGAAATTTTCGCGAGCTGAATCAACGAAACTAGGAGTAAAAGATTGGTGAGCATCTTTTACAGGTAGAGTAACCTGCGCGCCTTCAATCTTAAGCGCAGCTTCTACTGGGTTTTCTGCAAATACAGTCGATGACACAGCAAGCGATGAAATCGTGAGTGATGAAAGAATTAGGGCAATAGGTGTAAGTTTCATGTTCTTCTCCTCTTTGGGTTAGAAGAAGTATATGAAGTTGCGCTACACTTAATTAGGTCATTTGGTGACATTTATAGGTAATACTAACAATAATGAAAGCATCATCGAACATAACTAACATACTATTGAGCTCTACCAGTAATATTGCCCCGTACATTGCATATTGTGACAAGAGATCGCTTGACTGGCGCAGTGTCGCTATCGAGTGCGGTTTACCAATTGAGCTAACACAGTCTAACCAATGGCTCCCTACCCAAGATTTAATTCTTTTTATTCATCGACTTGAACGTAAGTTTGGTTATTCGATTGGTATTGAAGTTGGGCGAAAAACCTCTCTCGAACAACTTTCACCACAGCTACACCATGAGATAGAGAAATGCATATCGTTAGAACAAGCCATTCGTTGTTTGATCGCTGAAATGCCTAGTTTGAACAACCACGTCACGATATGGACCGAGAAAAAAGATGGCTTGTGGTGGTTATGTCATCGCAGTTGCTATCATCCATCAACCTCTGGATTTGAACAATCCGAATGGTTTAGATCTCTTACAGTGATTACCCTATGCCGTAAGTTTATAGACGACCAGTGGCAACCATCACGCGCTAAACTTGTCTCTACCAACAACGGTGCGCGTCAGTTACCTAAACACTTTTTTAATTCTGATATTCAGTTTGAGCAACAATATGGTGCGATTGCGATCCCACTGCCCGACGACTATCGCGCTATCTCAGAACAAAATAGTACCCAAGATTGGGATCAAGCAGTAAAGACACTGATAAACACTTACTCGACTTTACCTTGGTTCAATATTGAGTGGTTTGCGACCATGCTCGGCATGACAAAACGAACACTACAGAGAAATCTAAAGAGTAAAGGCATTCTTTTTAAAGAAGCCAAAGAACAAGTTCGTGAAACCAAGGCAAAACGGCTACTCGAAGAGACCGACCTTTCAGTTCAAGAGATCAGTTGGCAAGTTGGTTACAGTGATTTGAGCAACTTTAACCGTGCTTTCAAAGGTTGGGTTGGTATCACAGCACCAAGTTATCGGCACAAAGCGAAACATTAGAAATAGTCGACTTAAAAACCTTTAGACCCAATCCGCCAATATAAAACTCAGAAACAAGATACGACACCGTAAATTTCAATAAGCGAACGCATAAAGTTGCATCGCACAATGCTCACATACCGATGAAGCTGTGCAAAGGTAATATCGATAGATCTAATAACAATTATTGGTATCGAGCTGACCTTACGTTATCCTTTACGCAATTCTTCATTGAGAGGTTTGTCACCACAACAAGCCTAACTTCAAGACCGATAAGAGTGTTATGAATTCTACTACCGCAACTCCCTTGCCTTCTCTTGGCCGACAACTCTATACAATGACATGGCCAATGCTATTTGGGGTACTTTCCCTGATGAGCTTCCAACTTGTAGACAGTGCTTTCATTGGCCAACTGGGCGTGCTACCGCTCGCTGTTCAAGGTTTTACACTTCCGATACAGATGATCATCATTGGTATACAGGTCGGGCTAGGAATCGCAACGACCGCGGTAATTGCAAGAGCCATTGGCGCGAATGAAACGCGCTACGCTAAGCAGCTTGGTGGATTAGTGATTGCGATGGGCAGCGTGAGTGTCGCGCTTTTCTCTGTCATCATCTATCTGCTTCGTGGGCCAATTTTACAATTGTTGGATGCGCCACCGACGGTATTACCGATCATTGATTCTTATTGGATCTATTGGCTAGCCAGCTCTTGGACAGGAGCCCTACTCTACTTCTTTTACAGTGTTTGTCGTGCCAACGGTAATACCATGCTGCCCGGTTCAATGATGATCGCGACCAGTATCATCAACTTGATATTGGATCCGATTTTCATCTTTACTTTCGACATGGGCATCAATGGAGCAGCCATTGCGACCATTTTAGCGTTCGGTGCGGGCATCTTTATCGTTGCTCCTAAGGTAACTAAGAAACATTGGATGACATTTGACTGGCACGATCTCAACATTGGTAAGAGTGTTCGCTCCATTGGCAACATCATGGGACCAGCGATGATCAGTCAGCTGCTGCCACCCGTTTCATCAATGTTTGCCACTAAGCTACTTGCTAGCTATGGCACCGCTGCCGTTGCTGCTTGGGCGTTGGGTTCACGTTTTGAATTCTTCTCGATTGTCGCCGTGCTTGCACTAACGATGTCGATGCCACCAATGATTGGACGCATGTTAGGAGAGAACAACCTGATAAACATACGTAAGCTCGTTAAGATTGCAGTCATGTTCGTATTGGGTTTCCAGCTGGTGATAGCATTAGTGACTTGGTTATTTTCGAGCGGACTGGCCAACCTAATGACCAGTGAAAGCGAAGTATCAACGATTTTGAACTATCACCTACTGATCGTGCCTATTAGCTTAGGGCCATTGGGAATCTGTATGCTGATGGTTTCTGTGTCTAACGCTCTAGGCAAGTCTTACACCGCCTTGACGATTTCAGCGCTGCGCCTGTTCGCCTTCTTCTTGCCTTGCTTGTGGGTTGGTTCGCAGCTTGCTGGTATTGAAGGCCTGTTCTGGGGTGCCATGGTGGGTAATGTGCTTGCCGGTACATGTGCTTGGTTTATGTACCAACGCGCACTTGGGCAAGTCGAGGCTAAGCTTTCTAATTAATCAGTTAGCGAACTAAACGGCTTGCCAGCTAAACCGCTATAAAGTTATTAAACGAAAAAGCAGCCACCTAGGCTGCTTTTTTAGTTTCAGACTTAAAATATATTGGGGTTAGACTTGCTCAAAGTAAGCCAAAAACTCACCGCAATCTTTTTGGAATGGTGGCAATATTTCTGCTAGTGTTTCATCATCCCAATGCCACCATTCAAAGCTTTCTAATCGCTCGGCATAGCTAGGAGCATCAAACCGAGGACGTAGTTGCCAAACGCAATCGAGTATGGCGGTACGCCTTAAGCAGCGGTTGCCAACGAAAACAATCAAGCAGTTCAGGCCCTGCATCAACATAAATGAGTTAATCATTCCATTGTGTCAAAGTACTTCGCCAGCCTAAAACTGCAGTACTTCAGTTTCATTCGGGACCATTTTAAAAGGAAGTTATTTTAAATACCCGAATTCCCTATGCTAATACATGCATTGAAAGATAAACACTTGTTTTCATATGATTTTCAGACAAAAAAAGCCCGCTGATTTCTCAGCGGGCTTTTCAATGGTGGTGGAGGGATAGGGATTTGAACCCTAGAACCGCTATTAACGGTTGCCGGTTTTCAAGACCGGTGCTTTCGACCACTCAGCCATCCCTCCAACAAATTGTCATCAATAGATTAGTACACTAATGATGTTGCTAATTGCATACGCAAATAGCGATACCTTTTGTCTTCACTTTTAAAAAAGTGAAAATAAATTTAAAGCCTGGCGATGTCCTACTCTCACATGGGGAAGCCCCACACTACCATCGGCGCTATTGTGTTTCACTTCTGAGTTCGGCATGGAATCAGGTGGGTCCACAATGCTATGGTCGCCAAGCAAATTTTGCTTTTACTTTCAGTTTTTAAAAACTGAAGGCAAAATAATCTGGAAAGCTGCTTCTCTATTTAATAGAGCTATAAAAGTTTCTCACAAACTCATTCAAGCGTTTGTAGTTTTGCTTCTGCTTTTTAAAAGCGGAAACAAACAGTTTTGAGTCCACAAAACCCCTTGGGTGTTGTATGGTTAAGCCTCACGGGCAATTAGTACAGGTTAGCTCAATGCCTCGCAGCACTTACACACCCTGCCT
>NZ_JADDYI010000006.1:137057-146960 GCF_015163545.1 Vibrio sp. OPT24 | reverse complement strand
CTCAAGCAGGTCACAAGACTCTAGAAGTTCTGTTCACGAATGACCTAGACCATGGTCCATTCATGTCAGACACTCTACGTGCAGATAGCACAGTAGATCGCATTTCTGCATTGGTAGAAATCTACCGCATGATGCGTCCTGGCGAGCCACCAACGAAAGAAGCTGCAGAATCATTGTTCGAAAGCCTATTCTTCTCTGAAGATCGTTACGACCTATCAACTGTAGGCCGTATGAAATTCAACAGCTCTATCGAGCGTGAAGAAGAAGAAGAGCGCGGTACTCTGGATGAATCAGACATCATTGAAGTGATGAAAAAACTGATCGGCATCCGTAACGGTAAAGGCGAAGTGGACGATATCGACCACCTTGGTAACCGTCGTATCCGTTCTGTAGGTGAAATGGCAGAAAACCAATTCCGTGTTGGTTTAGTTCGTGTAGAACGTGCCGTTAAAGAACGTCTAAGTCTTGGTGATCTTGACGCAATTATGCCTCAAGACCTTATCAACGCTAAGCCGATCTCTGCTGCAGTTAAAGAGTTCTTTGGCTCTTCACAGCTTTCACAGTTTATGGACCAAAACAACCCATTGTCAGAAGTTACGCACAAACGTCGTATCTCTGCTTTAGGTCCTGGTGGTCTTACTCGTGAGCGCGCAGGCTTCGAAGTACGTGACGTTCACGTAACTCACTACGGTCGTCTATGTCCGATCGAAACGCCTGAAGGTCCAAACATCGGTCTGATTAACTCGCTATCTGCGTTTGCACGTTGTAACGATTACGGTTTCCTAGAAACTCCGTACCGTCGTGTAGTAGATGGTGTTGTAACAGAAGAAGTTGATTACCTGTCTGCAATCCAGGAAGGTCAATTCGTTATCGCACAGGCGAACACGGTTCTTACTGAAGAATCTACGTTTGCAGATGAGCTAATCACTGCTCGTCAAAAAGGTGAATCTGGTCTTCACCCACGCGATCACGTTGACTACATGGACGTTGCGACAAACCAAGTAGTATCTATCGCTGCTTCGCTTATCCCGTTCCTAGAACACGATGATGCGAACCGTGCATTGATGGGTGCCAACATGCAACGCCAAGCGGTACCAACACTTAAGGCTGATAAGCCTCTAGTAGGTACTGGTATCGAACGTAACATCGCAGTTGACTCTGGTGTTACAGCGGTTGCTAAACGTGGTGGTCAAGTTCAGTCTGTTGACGCTTCTCGTATCGTAGTTAAGGTTAACGAAGATGAATTGGTACCTGGCGAAGCTGGTATCGATATCTACAACCTAACTAAGTACACGCGTTCGAACCAAAACACATGTATTAACCAACGTCCAACTGTACTTCCTGGTGAACCAGTTGCACGCGGCGATGTTCTTGCTGATGGTCCTTCAACTGACCTTGGTGAACTTGCTCTTGGCCAAAACATGCGTATCGCATTTATGCCTTGGAACGGTTACAACTTCGAAGACTCGATCTTAGTATCTGAGCGCGTAGTTCAAGAAGACCGTTTCACGACAATCCACATTCAAGAACTATCTTGTGTGGCTCGTGATACTAAGCTGGGTTCTGAAGAGATCACAGCTGATATTCCAAACGTAGGTGAGTCTGCTCTGTCTAAACTAGACGAGTCAGGTATCGTTTACATTGGTGCTGAAGTTAAGGGTGGCGACATCCTAGTTGGTAAAGTAACCCCTAAAGGTGAAACTCAACTGACTCCTGAAGAGAAGCTACTACGTGCTATCTTCGGTGAGAAAGCATCTGATGTTAAAGATACTTCTCTACGTGTACCAAACTCTGTTTCAGGTACTATCATCGATGTACAAGTCTTCACTCGCGATGGCGTAGAGAAAGACAAACGTGCACTTGAAATCGAACAGATGCAGCTTAAAGAAGCTAAGAAAGACCTAACTGAAGAGTTCCAAATTCTCGAGGGCGGCCTTCTTAACCGTGTTAAAGCTGTACTTCTGTCTGGTGGTTACTCTGAAGCTAAGCTTGATACTATCGGTCGTAAGCAATGGCTAGAGCAAGTTCTAGAAGACGATGCGCTACAAACACAGCTTGAGCAACTTGCTGAGCAGTGGGATGAGCTAAAAGCTGACTTCGATAAGAAGTTTGAAACTAAGCGTCGTAAAATCACTCAAGGTGATGATCTAGCGCCTGGCGTTCTTAAGATTGTGAAAGTTTACCTAGCGGTTAAACGTCGTATCCAGCCTGGTGATAAGATGGCCGGTCGTCACGGTAACAAAGGTGTAATCTCTAAGATTAACCCTGTTGAAGACATGCCATACGATGAGAAAGGTCAGCCTGTAGACATCGTACTTAACCCACTGGGTGTACCATCGCGTATGAACATCGGTCAGATCCTAGAAGTACACTTAGGTTTGGCTGCGAAAGGTATCGGTGACAAGATCAACCAAATGGTTAAGGAACAACAAGAGCTGCATAAGTTCCGTGAGTTCCTACAGAAGGTTTATGATCTTGGTGATACTCGTCAGAAAGTTGATATTGCTGAACTGTCTGATGATCAAGTTCGTACACTGATTAAGAACTTACGTGGCGGTCTACCGATTGCTACCCCTGTGTTCGACGGTGCTTCTGAGTCTCTAATCAAAGAGCTATTAAAACTGGGTGATCTGCCAGAATCTGGTCAGCTTAAACTGTTTGATGGTCGTACTGGTGATTCGTTTGAGCGTCCTGTAACTGTTGGTTACATGTACATGCTGAAACTGAACCACTTGGTTGATGACAAGATGCATGCTCGTTCAACTGGTTCTTACAGCCTAGTAACTCAGCAACCACTTGGTGGTAAAGCTCAGTTCGGTGGTCAGCGTTTCGGTGAGATGGAAGTATGGGCACTAGAAGCATACGGTGCTGCATATACTCTACAAGAAATGCTAACAGTTAAGTCGGATGACGTTAACGGCCGTACTAAGATGTATAAGAACATCGTAGACGGTAACCATAGCATGGAACCTGGTATGCCAGAGTCGTTCAACGTACTGTTGAAAGAGATTCGCTCGCTAGGTATCAACATCGAGCTAGAAGACGAAGAGTAATCCCTCTTTTTAAAAAGATTGGATTACTTGGTAAAGGGGGCTCACTTTAGTCGGTGAGCTCCTTTAACTCCTTACAGGAGCTGAACGTGAAAGACTTATTAAACTTTCTAAAAGCACAGCATAAGACCGAAGAATTTGATGCAATCAAAATCGGTCTATCTTCACCAGACACGATTCGTTCGTGGTCTTTTGGTGAAGTTAAAAAGCCAGAAACAATTAACTATCGTACGTTCAAACCTGAACGTGATGGTCTGTTCTGTGCACGTATTTTTGGTCCAGTTAAAGACTACGAATGTCTTTGTGGCAAATACAAGCGCCTGAAGCACCGTGGTGTTATCTGTGAGAAGTGTGGCGTTGAAGTTACACAAACTAAAGTTCGTCGTGACCGCATGGGCCACATCGAACTAGCTTCACCAGTTGCTCACATCTGGTTCCTAAAATCACTACCGTCTCGTATCGGTCTACTAATGGATATCCCTCTACGTGATATCGAACGTGTTCTTTACTTCGAAATGTACGTAGTAACTGAACCGGGTATGACTGATCTAGAAAAATCTCAGATGCTTACTGAAGAAGAGTATCTAGATCGTCTAGAAGAGTGGGGTGACGAATTCACTGCTAAGATGGGTGCTGAAGCGATCAAAGATCTGCTTTCAACAATGGACCTTCATCAAGAAGTGGAAGAAATGCGCGAAGAGTTAGAAACGACTAACTCTGAAACTAAGCGTAAGAAAGTTACTAAGCGTTTGAAGCTAGTTGAAGCGTTCATCTCATCAGGTAACAAGCCTGAGTGGATGATCCTAACTGTGCTTCCAGTGCTACCACCAGATCTACGTCCTCTAGTACCTCTAGATGGCGGTCGTTTTGCGACTTCAGATCTTAACGACCTTTACCGTCGTGTGATTAACCGTAACAACCGTTTGAAGCGTCTTCTAGAGCTAGCGGCTCCAGACATCATCGTACGTAACGAAAAACGTATGCTGCAAGAGTCTGTTGATGCCCTTCTAGATAACGGTCGTCGCGGTCGTGCGATCACGGGTTCTAACAAGCGTCCTCTGAAATCTCTTGCTGATATGATCAAGGGTAAACAAGGTCGTTTCCGTCAGAACCTTCTTGGTAAACGTGTAGACTACTCTGGCCGTTCTGTAATCACAGTAGGTCCATACCTTCGTCTACATCAGTGTGGTCTTCCTAAGAAGATGGCACTTGAGCTATTTAAGCCGTTCATCTACAGCAAGCTAGAAACTCGTGGTATGGCTACGACAATTAAAGCTGCTAAGAAGATGGTAGAGCGCGAAGAAGCTATCGTTTGGGATATCCTAGACGAAGTAATCCGCGAACACCCAGTACTGCTTAACCGTGCACCTACACTTCACCGTCTAGGTATCCAAGCGTTTGAACCAGTACTAATCGAAGGTAAAGCGATTCAGCTTCACCCACTAGTGTGTGCGGCATACAACGCCGACTTCGATGGTGACCAAATGGCGGTACACGTGCCTCTAACTCTAGAAGCACAGCTTGAAGCTCGTACTCTGATGATGTCGACGAATAACATTCTGTCGCCAGCGTCAGGTGATCCTATCATCGTACCTTCTCAGGACGTTGTATTGGGTCTTTACTACATGACACGTGACAAGATCAACGTGAAAGGTGAAGGTATGTACCTTGCTGGCCCTGCTGAGGCTGAAAAGGCATACCGTACTAAGACTGCTGAGCTACACGCTCGTGTTAAAGTACGTATCACTGAGACTGTAGTAGATGAAGATGGTAACAGCACTACTGAAACGAAGATGGTTGATACAACTGTCGGCCGTGCAATGCTATGGCAAATCGTTCCAGCTGGCCTACCGTACAGCATCGTTAACCAGAAGCTAGGTAAGAAGCAAATTTCTAACCTACTAAACGAGTGTTACCGTAAGCTTGGTCTTAAAGATACAGTAGTATTCGCTGACCAAATCATGTACGCAGGTTTTGCATACGCTGCACTTTCAGGTGTTTCTGTTGGTATCGACGATATGGTTGTACCTCAAGCGAAATACGATGAAATTGAATCTGCTGAAGAAGAAGTTCGTGAAATCCAAGAGCAATTCCAATCTGGTCTTGTTACTGCGGGTGAGCGTTACAACAAAGTTATCGATATCTGGGCATCTACGAATGACCGCGTTGCGAAAGCAATGATGGATAACCTATCTTCTGAAACAGTTATCAACCGTGATGGCGAAGAAGAACAGCAAGAATCGTTTAACAGCATCTACATGATGGCCGACTCGGGCGCACGTGGTTCTGCAGCTCAGATTCGTCAGCTTGCAGGTATGCGTGGTCTGATGGCGCGTCCAGATGGTTCAATCATCGAAACGCCGATCACAGCGAACTTTAAAGAAGGTCTAAACGTCCTTCAGTACTTTATCTCAACGCACGGTGCTCGTAAGGGTCTTGCGGATACAGCACTGAAAACAGCTAACTCGGGTTACCTAACTCGTCGTCTAGTAGACGTAGCACAAGACGTTGTAGTACACGAACATGACTGTGGCACGCATGAAGGTATCGACATGATGCCTCACATCGAAGGTGGTGACGTTAAAGTTGCACTTTCTGAGCTTGCTCTTGGTCGTGTAGTTGCTGAAGATGTTCTTAAGCCTGGTACTGAAGATGTACTGATTCCACGTAATACTCTGATTGATGAGAAGTGGTGTCAAATCATGGAAGACAACTCTGTAGATAGCATGAAAGTGCGCTCAGTTGTTACCTGTGATGCAGACTTCGGTTGTTGTGCACAGTGTTACGGTCGTGACCTAGCACGTGGCCACCTAGTAAACCAAGGTGAAGCAGTTGGTGTTATCGCTGCACAATCTATCGGTGAACCGGGTACACAGCTAACGATGCGTACGTTCCACATCGGTGGTGCGGCATCTACTGCTGCGGCAGAGAACAGCATCCAAGCTAAGACAACTGGTACTGTGAAACTTCACAATGCTAAGTTCGTAGTGAACAAAGATAAGAAACTGGTTATCACTTCTCGTGCATCTGAGATGACGATTATTGATGAATTCGGCCGTACTAAAGAGAAGCACAAACTTCCTTACGGTTCGATGCTAACCAAAGGCGACAACGCAGCAGTTACTGCTGGTGAAGTTGTAGCTAACTGGGAAGCGCATACTATGCCAATCATCACTGAAGTGGCAGGTCGTATCCAATTCGTAGATATGATCGATGGTATTACAGTTTCTCGTCAAACTGACGATCTAACGGGTCTTTCTTCAAGTGAAGTAACAGACGCAGCAGCTCGCCCAGCAGCGGGTAAAGATATGCGTCCAGCTATCAAACTTGTTGATGAGCAAGGTAACGACGTAATGATCCCTGGTACAGATATGCCAGCTCACTACTTCCTACCTGGCAAAGCGATTGTAAACATCGAAGATGGCGCTGAAGTTGGCATTGGTGACACACTATCTCGTATCCCTCAAAAATCGAGCGGAAACAAAGATATCACTGGTGGTCTACCACGCGTAGCTGACCTATTCGAAGCTCGTAAGCCTAAAGAGCCTGCGATTCTTGCTGAGCACACAGGTACTGTGTCTTTCGGTAAAGAAACGAAAGGTAAGCGTCGTCTAGTGATCACTCGTGAAGGCGGTGACGCTTACGAAGAGATGATTCCTAAGCATCGTCAATTGAACGTGTTTGAAGGTGAGAAGATTGAACGTGGTGATGTAATCGCCGACGGTCCTGAAACTCCACACGATATCCTGCGTCTACGTGGTATCCACGCTGTGACTCAGTACATCGCGAACGAAGTTCAAGAAGTTTACCGTTTACAAGGCGTTAAGATTAACGATAAGCACATTGAGACTATCGTTCGTCAAATGCTACGTAAGTGTACAATCACCCATTCTGGTGACTCTCAGTTCCTACCTGGCGAACAAGTTGAGTACCACAATGTTAAGATTGCTAACCGTAAACTAGAAGCTGAAGGTAAAGAACTAGTACGTTTCGAACGTGATCTACTAGGTATTACTAAAGCATCTCTTGCAACTGAGTCATTCATCTCAGCTGCATCGTTCCAAGAAACGACTCGCGTACTAACAGAAGCTGCGGTTTCTGGTAAGCGTGATGACCTTCGCGGCCTGAAAGAGAACGTAATTGTTGGTCGTCTGATCCCAGCTGGTACTGGTTTCGCATACCACCAAGAGCGTCAAAAGCAACGTGAAGAAGAGCAAGAAGGTCCTTCAGCTGAACAAGCTACTGACAATCTAGCAGCACTTCTAAATGCTGGTTTCTCTTCAGAAGAGTAAGCTCTACGAGTAGTCTCTAAGAGATAAAAAAAGGCACCTTCGGGTGCCTTTTTTGTATCTGAAATATAAGTGAATCATGGCGACTGCGAGCAGTCTTAACTCTTTAATACCAATCACAGTAAGTAAATGATCAGAAATAGCGCAGGAAAAAGATTTGAGAACAAGGCGAATTTTTTTGATAAGTAGTTATTTTACAATCAAAAACTCTAACTCAGTTATCGAGCGTTGGCTGGTGGATGCTGATTTTGGAATGTAGTTTTGTCCAGTATCGAACATTAAGGTACTGGGGGATCTTAAAATCTTCCACTGAACGTGTAGGGTGGGTTATATAATCTATAGACAAAACGAAAAGCTTGCACAGAGGCAAGCTTAGAAGATGTTAAGCCAATTATGCCCCTGGTGGAACGGCTAAGCTATCGGCAATTTGTTGTATCAGTTGATCTTCCACTTCAAACCTTGCCTCAATAATCTCACCAATTAGAGACAAATCACTATCAAAACTTTCTAGCGCATCACTCGCTTCAATTGCAGCGTACTTATCGGTAAAGTTAAGTAGTGGCTCAGTGGTAAGAACGATATGACCATAAGACTGGTTAATTTCGTCTGTTGCTTTGAAGCCAGTAGACTGCCATTTATCCATCACCATGTCATATATTTTGAAATGACCTTCAGAGATGTAATCAACAAGATGTTGGCTGAATTTTTGGAGCGCTTCTGGAGATGGTAGTTCAGTGATAGCAGGTGTTTTTGACGATGAAGGCTTTAGAGCGGCAAGCTTACAATACTCAACGATTAGAGACTGTCGAGTTTCGAGCCAATGATCGATGACCTCATTAGAGCCACCCCATTGTTCTTGTACTTGTTTGAATTTATTTAGCATGACCATGTCCTCATGATCTGATCACAACCTTGTGATCAAGTAATTGCCTAAGCAGGGTCCATTTTATTGGTAGCTACTAAAAGTAATAGTTTGAATTATTCTCTGCTACAACTCTAGTATGAAATTAGATTGCCAGTAAAATGAACGAACTGCAAGCAATGAGGTATAGGGATGTTAAAAAAAAGTGATAACAAAATGACAGAGCAAGCTTATTGGTGCGTCGTTTCAGGTAGTGATATTTGGGTTAATAATGATCAGTTTCCTTATGGGTCTGCTGATGAGTTAGGGCTGAGTGTTGAACACGCGATCTGTATCGGTCAGCATCAAGGTCGTAAAGTGTATTGGCTCAACGACTGTGATGTTGAGAGTGAACTAACCATGGTTAACCTGAGGGAGTTACTTCATTGGCCTGAATCTAGTTTCCTTACCGCAAGTAAAGCTATCCAATATGGGCACATGACACAAAGTATGCGTTTCTGCCCGCAATGTGGTGGTCGTAATCACCTCAACCATAATCAGGTGGCGATGCAATGCGGAGACTGTCGAACACTTCATTATCCTCGTATCTTCCCGTGCATCATTGTTGCTGTACGTAACGACAACAAGATATTGCTTGCACAGCACCCTAGGCATAAAACTGGTATGTATACCGTGATAGCGGGCTTCCTAGAAGTTGGAGAAACCCTAGAGCAGTGTGTTGCAAGAGAGGTTAAAGAAGAAACGGGCGTTGATGTGGATAATATTCGTTACTTTGGCAGTCAACCATGGGCTTTTCCATCGAGTATGATGATGGCCTTTCTCGCTGACTACGCTGGCGGTACGCTCAAGCCAGATTACAGTGAACTGTCGGATGCCCAATGGTTTGATGTAACAAGCCTGCCTGATATAGCTCCAGTAGGAACGATTGCGAGACAATTGATTGAGAAAACTGTGGGTGACGTGATGAAAAATGGTGTGGCAGAGCAGACGATAGAGTACTAATTTACCTATGATAGTATTTGGTCTATAGGTGGTCAAAAGCTAAAAAAAACCCTCCACAAGTGGAGGGGGTAAGTAAGATGTCGTTATGAGATGCTGAGTAGTGACTACTCAGATGTTATAATTGTAATTTTCGCTAGCGAACAAATTTTTAACATGCTCCTGCAATTGGGTGCAAATTAAGCATTGATTTAAAAGTTAATAACTTGATCTAGGTTGCAAAGCACACAGCTTTTACCCTTCAATCAGTGTTAGAATACTTGCCATCAAAACTAGACAAGATTGAATTGGAATTTAACGGAATGACCGAATTAAAAAACGATCGCTATTTACGCGCACTTTTAAAACAGCCTGTTGATTACACACCAGTATGGATGATGCGCCAAGCTGGCCGCTATCTTCCAGAGTACAAAGCAACGCGTGCTGAAGCGGGCGATTTCATGTCTTTGTGCAAAAACGCTGAACTAGCATCAGAAGTAACACTTCAACCTTTACGTCGTTTCCCGCTTGATGCGGCAATCTTGTTCTCTGACATCCTAACTATCCCTGACGCAATGGGCTTAGGCTTGTACTTTGAAACTGGTGAAGGTCCTAAATTTGAACGCCCTATCACATGTAAAGCTGACGTAGAGAAGATTGGCCTACCGGATCCCGAAGGCGAGCTTCAATACGTAATGAATGCTGTTCGTCAGATCCGTAAAGA
>NZ_JADDYI010000006.1:83102-137000 GCF_015163545.1 Vibrio sp. OPT24 | reverse complement strand
TCTGAAAGGCGAAGTGCCATTGATTGGTTTCTCTGGTAGCCCATGGACTCTAGCGACCTACATGGTTGAAGGTGGAAGTTCTAAGGCATTCACTAAGATCAAGAAGATGATGTACGCAGAACCACAAACGCTGCACCTGCTTCTAGACAAGCTGGCTGACAGTGTTATCGAATACCTGAACGCGCAAATTAAAGCGGGTGCTCAATCGGTAATGGTATTTGATACATGGGGTGGTGTGCTGACTCCTCGTGACTACAACCTATTCTCACTGCAATACATGCACAAGATCGTTGATGGCCTAATCCGTGAAAACGAAGGTCGTCGAGTACCGGTTACTCTGTTCACTAAGAACGGGGGCATGTGGCTTGAGTCTATCGCAGCAACAGGTTGTGATGCGGTAGGTCTAGATTGGACAATCAACATCGCAGATGCAAAAGCTCGCATCGGCGACAAAGTGGCACTGCAAGGTAACATGGACCCTTCTATGCTTTACGCTCAACCAGAACGTATTCGTGAAGAAGTGGGCAGCATTCTTGAAGGCTTTGGCGACGCAGGTACAGGCCATGTATTTAACCTAGGTCACGGTATCCATTTAGATGTGCCGCCAGAAAACGCTGGTGTATTCGTTGACGCTGTTCACGAACTGTCTAAGCCTTACCACAAGTAATCCTGTGTAAGACGATTGAAAGCGCTGCTGGGCAACCTACAGCGCTTTTTTATTGCCTGAAGATTTGTTGAAATTCGTTGTGTGCAGTTAATTAGGCGTTTGAAACATGGTAGGCCAAATGCTCTGAAATGTGTTTCCTGATATAAGGAATGACTTCACTTTCGAACCAAGGGTTCTTCTTAAGCCAGATATTATTGCGTGGTGAAGGGTGGGGAAGTGGTAAAAACTCTGGTGCCCAAGCCTGCCAGTTCTTGACTGTCTCTGTCAGTGTTTTAGTTGTCTTTTCCTTTAAATAATAGTTTTGCGCATACTGACCAATCAGCAGTGTCATTTGAATGTTGGGTAGGGATTGCAGCACTTTCTGATGCCACAACTCAGCACATTCTGGTCTTGGAGGGAGGTCGCCACTTTTTCCTTTCCCCGGGTAACAAAACCCCATAGGCACAATCGCCACTTTTTGCTCGTCATAAAAGGTATCGCTGTCTATCCCTAACCATTCTCTCAATCGTTCACCACTGGCATCGTTCCAAGGGATGGATGACTCATGCACCTTGATGCCCGGCGCTTGACCTATGATCAGCAAGCGCGCGTTTGGGTGTGCTTGAATCACAGGATTAGCCCCATGTGATAGATGAGGCTCACAAGCGGTGCATTGTCGTATCTCGGTGAGCAGTGATGAGAACATCAGTAACCTTTGTCGAAGTCGATAGTGTGGTTCAGTTTAAAGCCATCTCGCCACTGTTGGTAATTCTCGGCGAAGATTTCTACTACTTGCCTTGGCTCACTCAGTGCTGCAATGTGTGGAGTGATGGTCACTTGCGGCAGTTTCCAGAAAGGGTGATCTTTGGGTAGAGGCTCATTTTCAAACACATCTAGAAATGCGTGCTCCACCCACTTATTTTTAATCGCTAACAGTAATGCTTTGTTATCTAGGCTTTCCCCCCTGCCAACATTAAACAGCAATACATTAGAGCAATAGCCTAGGGTAGTTTCATCCAACAGTTGATAGGTTTCAGCAGTTGATGGCAAGGTGTTGACCACAATATCCGCTTGTTTAAGGGCGGCTTCTATCTCATTGATGTGGAAAGTTTGTTTAAAGGTCTCTTGCTTTGATGGGATACCCGTACGGTTGACTCCAATGGTATAAATACCAAACGCAGCGGCAGTTTTCGCTAAATGACTTCCAATTGAACCTGTCCCTAAAATCACCATAGTTTTGCCAGCTAGGCTAGTATAAAGCTGTGGATGCCAATTCTTCTCGGCCTGTTGTTGGTGGTAATGAGGGAAGTGTCTGAAGTGACTGATCGTGTAACCCAACACGTATTCAGCGATCGCCGGGCCGAAAATACCTTTCACATTGGTGAGTGTATAGTCTTGGCGAAGATCTGGTTGGGTGAGCTTGTTAATTCCAGCATAGGTGCTTTGAACCCAGTCGAGTTGTTTAAACTCATCAAGGCGTTCAGCTATGAGTGGAGGCGATGCCAAGACAACCTCGGCTAACTTGGGGTTTTGAGTGATTTCTAGGTCGGGTAAATCCTGGTTTAGAATTAGTTGCGTATAGGTATCGTCATGCTCAGTAAGAATATAGAGCTTATTCGTAAAATTGTTCATCGGCTTACCTTTTCCCCCTAGGGTTTATCAAGTACACTTTCGCTGTCTTTTTCTGCAATTATTGAGTGACTATGCTTCAGAATCCACTGCAGGTTCGTCTTGAAAAGTTAGAACCTTGGCAACAAATTACTTTTATGGCGTGTCTATGTGAGCGTATGTATCCTAACTATGCCATGTTTTGTGAGAATACAGAATTTGCGGAAGCTCGAATCTATCGTGACGTGTTGGATAGCATCTGGGAAATCTTAACGGTTAAAACTGCAAAGGTGAATTTTGAGCGTCAACTTGAGAAAGTTGAAGAGCTATTCCCTAGCGGTGATGATTTTGATTTTTATGGTGTTTACCCAGCCATGGATGCATGCCAAGGCTTAGCAACATTAATTCATGGTCTACTTGATCGTGAGCATATGTTGGAAGCTGTAATTAAAGTGAGTCAACAATCGGTGAAGACGGTTGCTGAGCTTGAGTTTGCTCAAGGCGCTGACGAAGTGACGAACGAAAACCAGAAAGAAAATGAAGCGGTGTGTGAAGAGTGGGATGTTCAGTGGGCGATTTTCCGACCATTACGTGAAACGGCAGAGCGTGACCTAGAATTGATTAAAGACTTACGCCACGAACTGCGTGAAGACCCTGTGAGTAACATTGGTGTTGCGTTGTAATTCGCTTTTGCGTCAAAGTATGAATAAAACAAAGGCTCCCTAGGGAGCCTTTGTTTTATCTGATGGTATGAGGCGTGGATTAAGAATCTTTTTTACCTTCGTTCTGCGCTTTGTCCTTTGATGAGCCGTTATCTGATTTTGAATCTGATGAGTTGTCGTCTACTAGAGTTTCCTCTGGCTCGTCCTCTTCATCGCGGTTTTCGATAACACCGTGTGTCTCTTTCCACGTTTCCCAGCGTTGGAACGCCAGTTCTTGCATATCGGTGGTTTTGTCCGCTTCATCGACGATCTCTTCACCAACTAAGTGTTCAAAGATATCTTCTAGGGTAATGATGCCTTGAATCGTACCGTATTCATCAACCACTAAAGATAGTTGAAGGCGGTTTGCCATCATCTGGTCAAAGGCTTTAGCCAAACCCATATTGTTCAGCAACACGTGGATAGGGCGCATAACTTCACCCAGAGCTTTTTCGCCACAACCTGCTTGCTGCAATCTAAATAGCTCTAAGCGGTGTACAAAACCAATGATGTTGTCACTCTGCTCGCTGTAAATCAACGGACGTGAGAATGGCGTGTCTTTATGTTGTTCTAGGAACGTATTCACACTCATTTCCGCATCAACACGGAATACCACTGGACGTGGTGTCATTACTTGAGTCACGGGTACATCTTGAATACCCAGTAGGTTGCTCAGAATTTTTGACTCACCTTCTGCAAACTCGCCGCTCTCTTTTGCCAAAATCGCCATTGCAGATAACTCATCACGCATTTTTGGTGCTTGGTGGCCACGAGCAAGACGTTTGGTGATCTGTTCTGAGAACCATACAAACGGTGTTAGGAAGAATACCATCCAGCGCAGCACGCTTGCCGAAGCAGGAGCAAGTTGACGCCAGTAGGTTGCACCAATGGTTTTTGGAACAATCTCAGACAACACCAAAATACCTAGCGTTAGCACGGCTGAGAAGACACCTAACCATTGGCTACCAAAAACAACAGCCGCTTGTGCACCTGCTGTCGCAGCACCGATAGTATGCGCGATGGTGTTGAGCGTTAAAATTGACGCAAGCGGGCGGTCAATATCTGTTTTCAGTTTGTCTAATGACTCTGCTGCAGGGTGCCCATTTTGTTTTAGTTGAGCAATATAGCTCGGACTAATACTCAAAAGTACAGCTTCCAAAACAGAACAAATAAAAGAAACTCCAATGGCAATGGAGACGTAAATAGTTAGCAGCAGCATGTTTGCCCTTAAATTAAATTGTACGCTTTAGCAGCGATTCAGCGTGGATTATAGAGATAAAGTAGTGGTTAGGTCATCATTAATTTTGCTCTCAGCCCCTTTTAAACAAGGGCTTGCCATCGAAATTCAGTAACAAATTGTGAGTTATTACTCATATTATGGCTAAAACTCCGGCATTAGAGCTAAAGATCGACGACAAACCTTTGCCAGATGGGGCATTTATGTTTTAGAGTGAATTGAATTCAAAAATACAAAGAAGGGAAACCTAAAATGAACAAGACTCAATTAATCGACTTTATTGCTGAAAAAGCGGACCTTTCTAAAGCACAAGCTAAAGCTGCTCTAGAAGCGACTCTTGGTGGTGTTACAGATGCTCTTAAAGACGGCGATCAAGTTCAGCTAATTGGTTTTGGTACTTTTAAAGTAAACCACCGTGCAGCTCGCACTGGTCGTAACCCAAAAACTGGTGATGAGATCCAAATCGCTGCGGCAAATGTTCCAGCATTTGTTGCAGGTAAAGCGCTGAAAGATTCAGTGAAATAATCTAAACTGTACCGAGGTAGTCGTATTCCACCTCGGTACAGGTTTTATGAAAAAAGCATTTCTTCTCGTTTCACTGTTATCTACATTTCTCATTGGCTGTTCTTCAACCAGTCCTCGCACCAACCTAGAGCAATTTGAAACCCACACCGGCGGCCAAGTTATGGGCGATGCGACGAGTTTCTACTGGGTCACTAACAAGCTAACGCAACCTCATACCTCTGCTGACTATGTCACTATGGGCGATTACGGCTGGTACAAAACTGACTATGCTTGGTCAGAAGATGTGCTTCGTGAATTTGTCCGTGAAGGCGAGCTACGCGATGACTCACTCTCATTAGTTCCGTATCGTGTGCATGTGCGTTTCAATCAATCTGGTGAAGCGGTATACCAGCAATATCGCCTTGATGGAAAAGTCCTACCGCTACAGTCGGTTCAACTGGACAGATTTAAACAGGAAGCGACATCTGCTCTCGACGTTACTGAGAAGCAAAATGATGCAGGGTTAGAGCTTTTACAGGGTTACTGGAATGGTAAAGTGTTTCAGACTTGTTCTGGTCAGCAATTTACTGACATTGAGTTCAACCAAACATTGCCTAATTTTGTGATTAACCGTTTGTCGTCTGTAGAAAGCTATGGTGCTTTTGTCGGCAAGGGATCTCTTAGAAAATTATCAGTCGCTGAATTCTTGATGTTGGCAGATGATAACCATCAGTGCATCGCAAGACCATCTTTGCTGAAAGAGTAAAGAATATTGAAAAGATATAAGAGTATTTGGCCTACTATAGGCCAAGTGCTGATTAGTCAGTACAAGTACCACTAATCGGTAAAAAAGGCGCCTGTTGAGGCGCCTTTTCTTTTATTCAATTGCAGTTATTCATTTGCTGATATTCGAATCTAGCCGAATGATGATGTTGATTACTGCTCTTGTTCGCGCGCAATCGCACGATAACCGATGTCATTGCGGTGAAACATACCATTCCAGCTAACTTGCTTAGTCAACGCGTAAGCGCGTTCCTGAGCCTCAGAAACCGTGTTACCGAGTGCAGTCGCACAAAGTACACGACCACCGTTTGTCACCACATCGCCAGCTTCGTTATTTGTCGTACCTGCATGGAAAACCTTTTGGCCTTCAACTTCGCTTGTTGGTAGTGAAATAACGTCACCTTTTGCGTAGTCAGCAGGGTAACCGCCAGCTGCAAGAACGACACCAATAGACGCGCGTGGATCCCACTTAGACTCTGCTTCGTCGAGTTTCTCGTCGATAGCCATTAGGCAAAGCTCAACAAGATCCGATTCCATACGCATCATGATAGGTTGCGTCTCTGGGTCGCCGAAGCGGCAGTTGTATTCGATAACCTTAGGTGTGCCGTCAGCATCGATCATTAGTCCAGCGTAAAGGAAACCAGTGTAAGGTGCACCTTCTGCGTCCATACCACGTACCGTAGGGTAGATAACTTCCTCAAGGATACGGTTGTGGATTTCAGGCGTTACCACTGGGGCTGGAGAGTAAGCACCCATGCCACCTGTGTTAGGGCCTGTGTCTTTGTCGCCAACACGTTTGTGATCTTGGCTGGTGGCCATAGGAAGGACGCTAGAACCGTCAACCATTACGATGAAGCTTGCTTCTTCGCCTTCAAGAAACTCTTCGATAACCACGCGGCTGCCCGCTTCGCCAAATGCGTTGCCTGCTAGCATGTCTTTGATTGCGTCTTCTGCTTCTTCAAGGGTCATCGCAACGATAACGCCTTTACCTGCTGCAAGGCCGTCCGCTTTTACTACGATTGGAGCGCCTTGCTCACGTACGTAAGCGAGAGCTGGCTCAATCTCAGTGAAGTTTGCGTAGTAACCTGTTGGGATGTCATGACGAGCTAGGAAATCTTTAGTGAATGCTTTAGATCCTTCAAGCTGTGCTGCCGCTTGAGTTGGACCAAAGATAGGAAGACCTACTTCGCGGAATGCGTCAACGACCCCAATAACTAATGGCGCTTCAGGGCCAACGATGGTCAGTTCGATTTTTTTCTCTTGAGCAAACGAGACTAAACCAGCGATGTCTTCAACGCCGATGTTTACGTTCTCAAGTTTCGGCTCAAGTGCAGTACCTGCGTTACCAGGAGCGATGAATACCGTTTCGACATTTGGGTTTTGTGCCGCTTTCCAACCCAAAGCATGTTCTCTACCGCCAGCACCGATGATTAATACGTTCATGTTTCAATCCTTAAGTCTTTAATTCTTAAAAGCCCCTCAAAATTGAGAGGCTCGATAGCTACTAATCGTTTAGATAAACTAAATATTAGTGGCGGAAGTGACGCATGCCCGTAAAGATCATCGCCATGCCGTGTTCGTCTGCTGCTGCGATAACTTCGTCATCACGCATAGAGCCGCCTGGTTGGATAACACACTTGATGCCAGCTTCTGCTGCCGCGTCGATACCGTCACGGAATGGGAAGAACGCGTCCGATGCCATTACACAACCTTCAACCTGTAGACCTTCGTCTGCCGCTTTGATGCCTGCGATTTTCGCAGAGTAAACGCGGCTCATTTGGCCAGCGCCGACACCAATTGTCATGTCGCCTTTCGAGTAAACGATAGCGTTAGATTTAACGTATTTCGCTACTTTCCAGCAGAATAGGGCATCTTTTAGCTCTTCAGCTGTAGGTTGGCGCTTAGAAACCACTTTAAGGTCATCTTCAGACACCATGCCTTGGTCGCGGTCTTGAACTAGCAAACCACCGTTAACGCGTTTAACGTCAAAGCCGGTTGTCTTCGTTGTCCACTCACCACACTCAAGTAGGCGAAGGTTTTTCTTAGCCGCTACGATTTCTACTGCTTCAGCAGAAACTGATGGTGCAATGATAACTTCAACGAATTGACGCTCTGTGATAGCCGTTGCTGTTGCAGCATCTAGTTCACGGTTGAAAGCGATGATGCCGCCAAATGCAGACGTTGGGTCTGTTTTGAATGCACGGTCGTAAGCTTCTAGGATGTCTTCACCTAGTGCTACACCACATGGGTTAGCGTGCTTAACAATCACACATGCTGGCTGGTCGAACTCTTTCACACACTCAAGTGCTGCGTCAGTATCAGCGATGTTGTTGTAAGAAAGGGCTTTGCCTTGAATTTGGCGAGCAGTAGACACTGACGCTTCTTCAGGGTTTGCTTCAACGTAGAATGCGGCTGCTTGGTGGCTGTTCTCACCGTAGCGCATGTCTTGTTTTTTCTCGAACTGTTGGTTGAACGTGCGAGGGAATTTAGACTCTTCGTCGCCTTCTTTGTTCTCGCCGTAGCTAGGAACCATAGTGCCGAAGTAGTTTGCGATCATACCGTCGTAAGAAGCCGTGTGTTCGAATGCTGCGATAGCTAGGTCGAAGCGAGTCTCTAGCGTTAGAGATTTCTCGTTCGCGTCCATTTCAGCGACAACGCGCTCGTAGTCGTGTGTGTTTACAACGATAGTCACGTCTTTGTGGTTTTTCGCTGCGGAGCGAACCATTGTTGGACCACCGATGTCGATGTTCTCAACTGCATCAGCAAGGGTACAACCTTCTTTAGCAACGGTTTCTGCGAATGGGTATAGGTTTACAACAACCATATCGATAGGGTTGATACCGTGAGTTTCCATCACGTCATCATCTTGGCCACGACGGCCTAGAACACCACCATGAACTTTTGGGTGCAGAGTCTTAACACGGCCATCCATCATTTCTGGGAAACCAGTGTAGTCAGATACTTCTGTAACAGAGATGCCTTTTTCAGCAAGCAGGCGAGCAGTGCCACCGGTAGATAGGATATCTACACCACGGTTAGCAAGAGCTTGTGCAAATTCAACGATACCAGTTTTGTCTGATACGCTGATTAGAGCGCGGCGAATTGGACGAGCGTTATTCATGCTTCCATCTTCCTCAAATTCATGGGGTTAAAATAAAGATATTTGCCAAAAAAGAACTTGTTTCTACCTTCTTAACATGGGTTATCTTAGATACCGGTAAGAGATAAAATATTGGCCAGTTTTGGTAAAGACCTTTTGGGGTCGTCTTATGATTAAGCTATAAGATAACCAACTCCAAATTTGATGGCGCAGATTCTAACTAATTTATTACAAAAAAGCTCGCGCAATCGTTTGGCATCTCAAAATTAATTATGAAAAGTGTCATTTCAACCTGAAAAGTAACGATAAGGTTAATTATGGAATGGACGAAGGAATAGGAAAAACATGTTTCAGATCGGTGAATTAGCGAAACGATGCGGTGTGACAGCCGATACCTTACGGTTTTATGAAAAAAATAACCTGATCGCACCTGCCAGTCGCAGTGAATCAGGTTATCGACTATATGATGAAAATAATCAGAAACAGGTGACCTTTATTCTAAAATCTAAAGAGTTAGGGTTGAGTTTGGATGAGATCAAAGAATTACTCGAGATTCGCTTGGAAGCGACGCAGCACAGTTGTGCCGAAGTTAAATCGATTACAACAGCCAAGTTGGAGATGATTGATGAGAAAATTACAGAGCTCACTAAGATTCGCACTGCTCTGAGGAAGATTAACGATGCGTGCTGTGGCCACATAGACGACAACGCAAGCCATTGTTCTATTTTAGCCGCCTTGGACTCTGCAAACATTGATAAAGGACGCTGTTGTCGCTCTGGAGACTAACCTGCGGCTAATTGAAGAACCATAAGCCAAAAAAAAGCCAAACTCAAAAAATGAGCTTGGCTTTCATTCAAAAAATTACGAAAGAACGATTAGTTCATGCCGTATTTTTTAAGTTTCTTGCGAAGAGTACCGCGGTTAATACCCATCATGGTTGCTGCGCGAGTTTGATTACCGCGAGTGTATTGCATGATAGTGTCTAGTAGTGGCTGTTCAACTTCAGCTAATACTAATTCGTATAACTCGCTGACTTCTTGACCGTTTAATTGAGCAAGGTAATTTTTCAATGATGCTTTAACTGAGTCACGTAGTGGCTTCTGCGTGATTTGGTCTTGTGATGTAACTGTAGTTACTGTCAATGCTTCTGAAGTCAGATTTTGTTCGAACATATTCGGTCTAGCTCTTCTCGTAATTATGGTGCAACGTTATCAAAAAAACCTTCTAGCGCCTCAAGCTGCAGATCACCTGCTTCGAATGCGTTGAAGGTACGGCGAAACTCACTCGCTTGTTCATGTTCTTTTAGGTACCAACCCACATGCTTACGAGCGATGCGAGGGCCTAAAAACTCTCCATAAAATTCATGTAGAGCATGCACATGACCAAGCATGATGTCTTTCACTTCCGAAATCGGGAGTGGGTCCATCGTGGTACCGTTTTCCAAATAGTGTAGGATTTCGTTAAAAATCCAAGGACGTCCTTGGGCAGGTCGACCTATCATTAAAGCATCAGCGCCAGTGTACTCCAGCACAAACTTCGCTTTTTCCGGACTATCGATATCACCGTTAGCGATGACCGGAATAGATACTGCTTGTTTCGCTGCTTTAATGTGTTTGTATTCTGCCTCACCTTTGTACATACAAGCGCGTGTTCTTCCATGGAGGGCAAGAGCTTGTATGCCGCAGTCTTCGGCTATTTTAGCAATTTGGACACAGTTTCTATTGTCTGTATCCCAGCCTGTTCGCGTTTTCAACGTTACTGGAACGTCGACAGCATTTACCACAGCTTTCAGAATTTCTTCAATGAGTTCTGGATGCTGAAGTAGGGCTGAGCCCGCAAGCTTCTTATTCACTTTTTTGGCTGGACATCCCATGTTGATATCGATGATTTGCGCACCGTTATCCACATTAAATTGAGCAGCCTCGGCCATAAGCTGTGGATCTGCACCAGCGATTTGTACTGAACGAATGCCCGATTCGCCTTCATGTACCATACGCTGCTGAGACTTTGACGTTTTCCAAACTTTCGGATTGGAGGACATCATTTCACTGACTGCCATCCCCGCACCGTAGCGAAGACACAACTCACGGAATGGTCTATCCGTTACGCCAGCCATAGGAGCGACGATTAGATTGTTCTTAAGTTGATAATTTCCGATTTTCAAAAATGTCATCACAGTTCTGTACCAGCAAGGGCGCGCATTTTACGCATTTTTTCGCTGCGTGAAAAGACTAATATTTGAGCATTTACAATTTGTTTTTGTAATTCGCTTAAATTTCAGTCAATTAGCGCCCAAAGTCTTGTCTAGCCTTGCTTGCGACCTGAGATGCGACACCATTCTTGTTGTTCAATGATCGGATCAATGTGAAGTTCATCACGATAATAAGTCGCTACATCTTCCGCTTGTGTATCTAAAACACCCGACATCGCTAGTACACCATTTGGCTTAACTAGGCCTTTGATGATGCTTGAAAGGTCACGTAATGGACCTGCAAGAATGTTGGCAACCACAACGTCAGCTAGCAAACCTTCAGGTTGATCTTGTGGTAAGAATACGTCTAATTGGTCTGCCACGCCGTTGCGCTGTGCGTTGTCTTTTGAAGCCAGCAGAGCTTGAGGATCAATGTCGATCCCGATAACTCTTGCTGCGCCAAGTTTGATTGCAGCGATCGCAAGGATGCCAGAGCCACAACCGAAGTCGATTACGGTTTTTCCCGTTAGATCTAGGCCTTCAAGCCACTCAAGACACAATGCGGTGGTTGGGTGAGTACCCGTACCAAACGCTAGACCAGGGTCCAGCATGACGTTTACTGCGTCTGGTTCTGGGATATCACGCCAGCTAGGGCAAATCCAAAGACGCTCACCAAACTTCATTGGGTGGAAGTTATCCATCCATTCACGTTCCCAGTCTTTGTCTTCGATTTGCTCTACTTTATGAGCAAAGTCAGTAGGGAACATGTTGCTAGCTTTAATCTGTGCTAGGACGACACCTGTATCAGTCTCAGCGTCATAAAGCGCGAGAATGTCAGTATCACCCCAAAGGCGAGTTTCACCCGGCAGAGGCTCAAATACAGGGGTATCTTGTGCATCAAGGAAAGTTACGGAAAGAGCACCAGTCTCTTCCATTAACATGTCGCCGATCTGTTCGGCATTTTCATTGGTAGCATTAAGCTTGATTTGAATCCAAGGCATGGCTGCATCTTCTATATGAGAAAAATTGGATGGCGAGTCTAGCAGAAAATATGAGCAAATTCACCAAAACCCCATGGAATATAAAAGGGATTATCGATTGATTTTTTCGAGTGCTCTAAAAACAAAAAATGCCCACCGAAGTGAGCATTTTACCTGTTCTTAAAAGAACGAATGATAGAGGCTAGCTTCTATTGGAGACCAAGCTTCTTCTCAAGGTAGTGGATATTTGCACCACCGTGTTGGAAGTTTTCGTCGTTCATAATAGCCAATTGAAGCTCAGTATTAACGTTAATGCCTTCAATAATCATCTCACCCAATGCGTTCTTCATACGAGCGATAGCAACATCACGGTTCTCACCGTAAGTGATCAGCTTACCAATCATTGAATCGTAGTGTGGTGGTACTGTGTAACCCGTATAGATATGAGATTCCCAACGTACACCCATGCCGCCTGGAGCGTGGAAGCGTTGAATCTTACCTGGTGAAGGTAGGAAACGAACAGGATCTTCCGCGTTGATGCGACATTCGATTGAGTGACCACGCAGCTTAATATCATCCTGTGTAAATGATAGAGGCTGACCTGCAGCAATACGCAGTTGCTCTTTCACTAGGTCTATACCTGTTACCATTTCAGTAATCGTGTGCTCAACCTGGATACGAGTGTTCATTTCGATGAAGTAGAACTCACCGTTCTCGTATAGGAATTCAAATGTACCTGCGCCGCGGTAACCAATCTCAAGACATGCACGAGTACAGCGTTCGCCGATGTATTTACGCATCTCTTCAGTGATACCTGGGGCTGGTGCTTCTTCCACAACTTTCTGGTGACGACGCTGCATAGAACAGTCACGTTCACCTAGGTGGATAGCATTGCCTTGGCCATCTGCAAGTACTTGTACTTCAATGTGACGTGGGTTTTCTAGGAATTTCTCCATGTAAACCATATCGTTGTTGAAACAAGCTTTTGCTTCTGCACGAGTCATTGCGATAGCTTCTGTTAGTTCTGCTTCAGAACGAACAACACGCATACCACGACCGCCGCCACCGCCAGATGCTTTGATGATAACTGGGAAACCAATGCGCTTAGCGTGCGCTTTGTTTTTTGCATCGTCATCATCAAGAGGGCCATCAGAACCGGGTACACAAGGTACGCCAGCTTTCTTCATTGACGTGATAGCTGACACTTTGTCACCCATCATGCGAATGGTTTCAGCTTTAGGGCCAACGAAGATAAAACCACTGCGTTCTACCTGTTCTGCAAAGTCTGCATTTTCAGATAGGAAGCCGTAGCCTGGGTGGACAGCGACTGCACCCGTTACTTCAGCTGCGCTGATGATACGAGGAATGTTCAGGTAGCTATCGATACCACGAGCTGGACCGATACAAATGGTTTCGTCTGCAAGTAGTACATGCTTAAGATCACGGTCAGCAGTTGAGTGAACCGCTACCGTTTTAATACCAAGTTCTTTACATGCACGCAGAATACGTAGTGCAATTTCACCACGGTTCGCGATTACTAATTTATCTAACATAATGAGTGCTCTCTATTATTCGATAATTACTAGAGCTTGGTCGAATTCTACTGGCTGACCGTCTTCAACAAGGATTGCGGTTACCACACCAGATTTATCAGCTTCGATTTGGTTCATCATTTTCATTGCTTCAACGATACATAGCGTTTCGCCAGCAGTTACAGATTGACCAACCTTAACGAATGGTTTTGCATCTGGGCTTGGAGCGCCGTAGAAAGTACCAACCATTGGAGAAAGAACTTGGTGACCAGTTGGAACTGCAGGAGCCGCTGCTTCTGCTGCTACAGGAGCCGCCGCAGGAGCTGCTGCCGCTGCTACAGGAGCTGGAGCTGCTGCATATTGAATCGGTGCAACAGGTGCAGTACTGTTACGACTGATTCGTACTGACTCTTCACCTTCAGAGATTTCTAGCTCAGAAATACCAGACTCTTCAACCAATTCGATTAGCTTTTTGATTTTGCGAATATCCATTGTTTCTTTCTCTTTATCTGTTAATTGAACTTACTCTATGACTGAGTAGGTTAGTAATAGTTCGTTGTTTATGTTTACTTTGAGTTGAGCTTGCTGAGCGCAGCGGTCAAAGCAAATTGATAACCTTGAGCACCTAAGCCACAAATCACACCTTCTGCTTTATCAGATAGGTATGAGTGGTGACGGAATGGTTCACGTGCGTGAACATTCGATAGATGAACCTCAATAAATGGGATAGCTACACCAAGTAGTGCATCACGCAGTGCCACACTGGTATGTGTAAAGGCTGCTGGGTTGATAATAATGAAATCAACATTTTGATAAGCACTATGGATAGCCTCAATCAGCTCATACTCACGATTTGACTGTAAGTGAGATAGCTCAACATCGTGTGCTTTCGCTTGCTCTGTCAATGAGCTAATAATCTGGTCAAGTGTTTGAGAACCGTAGTGTGCAGGCTCTCTAAGGCCTAACAGGTTAAGGTTTGGGCCATTTAAAACTAGAATGCGAAACTTTGTAGACATCGTGGGGCTATCTTCCTTTATCGTGTTTACGAACGTGAATGTTGCCATTTTATTGAAAATTTGGGGTTAATTTCCAGTGAGAAAAACCCAAAATTAAAAATTAGAACCAGATTATAGCTAATTCAGCGCAAATCGCAGCAATTTACTGGTCTAATCTCCTATTGATACAACATGGAATTGTTACCAACTTAACAAAAAACCGTTGTATCCTTAATTTTGTGGGAGATATTTGAGATCAAGATCAGCCATAAAAAAACCGCCACATAGGTGACGGTTTAGGATGAGCCTGTTTTAAACGGTAATTAGCTCGTGTTGCTGGTTGATTATGCCAGTTCGGCTTTCTCTGCGATGAGCTTATCGACCACACTTGGATCTGCTAGTGTCGAAGTATCACCTAAGTTCCCCGTGTCGCCAGTGGCAATCTTACGCAAGATACGGCGCATAATTTTGCCTGAACGCGTTTTCGGTAACGAGTCGGTCCAGTGCAGGACATCGGGTGTTGCGATTGGGCCAATTTCTTTTCGTACCCAGTCTTTCACTTCTTTATGAAGCTCTGCGGTTGGGAACTCGCCATCATTCAGTGTGATGTAAGCATAAATTGCTTGGCCTTTAATATCATGAGGGATACCCACAATCGCAGCCTCAGCGATCTTATCGAACGCCACTAGAGCCGATTCAATCTCAGCGGTACCCATACGGTGACCTGATACGTTAAGTACATCATCGACACGACCAGTAATCCAGTAGTAGCCGTCTTCATCACGACGAGCACCGTCACTGGTGAAGTACATCCCTTTAAAAGTAGAGAAGTAAGTCTGTTCAAAACGGTCATGATCGCCATGAACGGTACGCATTTGACCTGGCCAAGAGTCCAGAATAACTAGGTTGCCGTCGGTTGCACCCTCAATGATATTACCCATGTTGTCAACCAACGCCGGTTGCACACCGAAGAATGGACGAGTTGCAGAGCCTGGTTTTAAGTCTGTTGCGCCCGGCAGTGGTGCAATCAAGATACCGCCCGTTTCTGTTTGCCACCATGTATCAACAATTGGCGATTGCTCATTACCGATTGTTTTGTAGTACCACTCCCACGCTTCAGGGTTAATAGGTTCACCCACTGACCCCATGATTCGTAAACTGTCACGAGAGGTGCCTTCAACGGCTTCATTACCTTTAGCCATTAATGCACGAATCGCGGTTGGCGCAGTATAAAGAATATTGACTTGGTGCTTATCAACCACTTCGCTCATACGACTGGTATTAGGGTAATTAGGCACACCTTCGAATAGGATTGTTTTTGCACCATTGGCTAGTGGTCCGTAAACAAGGTATGTGTGACCGGTAATCCAACCCACATCGGCAGTACACCAGAAAGTCTCGCCTTCTTGATAGTCGAATACGTATTTGAAGGTCATTGCTGCATAAACAAGGTAGCCACCTGTAGTGTGCATAACGCCTTTAGGTTTACCTGTTGAGCCTGACGTATAAAGAATGAATAGTGGATCTTCTGCGTTCATCTCTTCTGGTGGGCAATCTGTAGATACATTAGCAATAGCATCGTGCCACCACACATCGCGGTGTTCGTGCCATGCAACATCACCGCCAGTGCGTTTGAATACAACAACCTTCTCGATGTTTTTCACTTCAGGGTTAGTCAGTGCTTCGTCGACATTCTTCTTCAGTGGAACCGCACGGCCGCCACGCACGCCTTCATCGGCAGTGATAACGACTTTAGAGTTGGAATCGATAATACGACCGGACAGTGCTTCTGGTGAGAAACCGCCAAATACCACTGTGTGAACCGCACCGATACGGGTACATGCCAGCATGGCAACTGCAGCTTCTGGAACCATTGGCATGTATAAACAAACCACATCCCCTTTGCGTACGCCTTGCTCTTTTAAAGCATTAGAAAACAGGCACACTTCTTTGTGCAGTTCGTTGAAGGTTAGGGTTTTATCATCAGTAGGGTCATCGCCTTCCCAGATGATAGCAACCTCATCACCTCGTTCAGCAAGGTGACGGTCGATACAGTTAGCCGAAACGTTAAGCGTGCCATCTTCAAACCATCGAATATCAATGTGGCCAGGGTCGAAAGAGGTATTTTTTACCTGTGTGAAAGGCTTGATCCAATCAACGATTTTTCCGTGTTCACCCCAAAAGCCTTCAGGGTCAGAAACAGATTGCTGGTACATGGCTAGGTAAGTGTCATTATCCGCGTGTGTGGTTGATTTAATATTTTCTTTTACCGGATAAACGTGGGCTTCACTCATTGCATCTCTCCTTGTGCCTACATTCTAAATGAACTGGCAACTTCCTTTGTGTTCAGTTTTTAAGTCTATTACAGGACTGTCGTTGTGTTATCACTCTCGGCTAGGACGACGATTTCCACAATTAGACTTTAGGATGAGACGCCGCTTTTCACTTACAAAATAGCAAGTTAAGTTCATTTTTGAGATGTTGCTCTCTATGTGGAAAGCTTGCAGTTGAATTACGAATAAGAAGAGTTGAAGCGGGGCAAGTCGCCGTGCTTAAGGCGGACAAAGATCAGTGCTGCGGAGATAGCGTCTTGTAATGCATCATGTTTATTGACCGGGATAGGTAAATCGAGCTGGCGACAAATCGCATCCATGCTGAGGTCGAAATAAGCGTTGGGTAGCTGTCTTTCGAGTTTGTCTTGATAGAGTTGGCTCACTTCGACTAATCGGTTAGGCAGTGGAAATCCAAGCTGTTTTAAACAGGCACGATCGAGGATTTTCTTATCATAACGAATGTGATAGCCGACTAAAGGACGATTTCCGATGAAGTTTAGTAGCTCAATCAGGGCTTGTTTTTCTTCTAGACCGTGCTTTAAATCTTGGTGACGAATACGGTGAATCTTGATGGAATTGCAATCGAGCGATTGTGGCGCTCGAAGCCTAACTTCAAAAGGCTCACTGGTAATAATTCGATTGCCAATGATTTTTGTGGCGGCAATGGTGACTAATTCGGCCTGATTGGGGTCGAGGCTGGTGGTTTCACAATCTAAAGATACGTATTCATTATGGGCAGGCGCAACAAACAGAGGCTGATAAGGGGACCCTTTGAGTTTGTGGTGCCAGAAATAACGAACCAATCTATTCATCGCTCAATTGCCTCAATCTCTTATCTGATAATGATAGCCGAGCCATTGCTTGAACTTTTTGACCACATGCAGGCTATGGCGAAGCAGATCTCTATCTGCTCGCTCCATCAATTTAACGTTAATTTTATTGCTGCTGTGCTGTTGGGATAGTCGCTGAGATAACCGCCACTTAAAGAACTGCTTGAGTGCCTCGTTAAGGTTGTCAGCGGTGCTTTGTTCTAATACATTTTTATTGACGAGCTGTTCAATACGCTCAAAGGTGTTGTTTACGGTGACTCCATGCTCAAGGCTGAGTGCCCGAATACCATGGACTAGAGGAAAAATACCGCCTCGTTTGATATCGAGCCCTGACTTGGACTGTTTAACATTGCCAAACAAAGTGAGGGGAACCGAAAAGCTAAGGGCAGGGCGACAAAACTCAGTGAGGATTAACTCCTGTCCCAACATCAAATTACTCAGGTGCTGCTTGACCGGTTTTAAAAGTTCTCTGTTACCCGCAACGGCGTGTGCATCCGCCATGATAGCAATATCCATGACGGTTTCTGGCGTGGCTTTTCTTACCCAACTCGTGAGGGTTTGTTTCCATTCTTGCTGAGAGTGCACCCATTTAGGGTTGTTGACCATTACGTTGCCTGGGCACAGTGGGTAACCTAATTGTTGCAGAGTGTGGGTGAGCTCGTTCATGGCACTTTGGCATTGATGCCACTCCAAGCCATCTTGAATGATGAGCGCATTATCTTGATCGGTTTTGAGAATCTGCTCTCCACGGCCTTCTGACCCCAGAACAATTAGACAGCAGTGATTATGCAGCGCGGGTGGAATCGTGAGTTCAAAGGCTTTCTCAATTATCTGCTCGTTGACCGCTGAAATGAGCTCCATGATAAAGCGCGTGCGAATGCCATTACCGAGCAGGCTTTCGACCAATTGACGTTGTTTGTTGGAGGCCATTGCCAATTCTTCAACGCTGGTAGCTCGCGCAATACGTAAAGTGAGAACGTGTGAATGAGTGGAAAACGCACTAAGAATCTGAGTCATGTCCACCATACCAACTGCATTTAAACCATCACAAACCATCAACCTTTTTACGCGATTTCTGGTCATGGTAATCATGGCATTAAACAGGAAGTCACCTTGATTGACATTCATCACTGGAAAGGTCGCTATGTCACCAACAGGCGTATCCAGAGGGCGGTTATCTAACATTACAGCATGTAATAAATTGGTTCTTGTGACAATTCCATACGGTAAGGTACATGATGATCTAAAAGCTTTTTGATCATAATGTTCTAAATGAACCAAGGCCGAGTCCAGCCCTTGTTCTTTAAGGGTTTGAGTGACTTGGTTGATAGGTTGGTTTGGTTCAAGTATCAGTGGAGGGTGATAGATCGACTCGTCTACTTTGGTCAGTATGAACTCGGCAAGATTCTGTTGCTGTTGAGCGGCTTCAATTAGCGCTTTTCTTGTCGAAAGGTTGTTATCAAAGTATGCGGCAAACTGGCCATTGGCGTGGTACAGCTCAAGAAAGACATCGGTTGGTAGTAGGTAGCTTAAAGTATCTTCTAGCGCGATATATTGGTGTTTGGTATGCGCGTCGAATTGGCTGCGGACATCAAAAATATCGTCATTGGCATAGTGAGCATAGATCTCGCCATCACTGCTTGCCCGCTCTTCGACTGCGCCTTTAATCAGAATATGCAGGTGACGACTTGGTCGGTCAGCTTCCAAAATCACCTCGTGCGCTCGGTAGTAAACCACATCCAATGACGAACGCAGTGTTAACTGCTCCGTATCGGACAGGCTATCGAAAGGTGGGTGCTGCATATTAAATTTATCAGGCATAAGCATCGAAACAATTGGGAGTCTTTACTTAGTCTGGCAAATTACCAGCGAAGCTCCAGACGACTTTAGTCTAAATGCGAGAATGGGTATCGATGAGAGTGAGATATCTCATTGAAATGCGATATTCAAACTAATTGAATATGGGAATACTATCCCAGTAATAATTCCCTTTTTCATCGTATGCGAGATAGGCATAATTAGTGCTGCCTTTTTCCGCACATTTTTATAGGTTATTTATGTTTAGCCCTTCCCCTTATGGCTGGATCTCTCAGTATTTTCTTGGTTTCTTTTTTGCGTATGGCGTGTACTTGCCATTTTGGGCATTGTGGTTTGAAGACCAGGGCGTGTCTGCTGGTGATATTGGCGTATTAATTGGTATCGGTTTTGCGACGCGTTGTGTTGCCAACCTAGTGATTACTCCACGAATCCATAAAGTGGAACATCTAATGCCAGCTCTGCGTTGTTTGAGCTTTGCAGCCTTATTGTTTGTCGGTTTCCATTTCTTTACTGGTGGTAGCTTCTTATTGATGTTGCTAGCCACAGTATTGTTCAATCTATGTTGTGGGCCGATCATTCCTCTTTCTGATGCGATGGCGAACCATTACAGCCGCTTGAAAATGCTCGACTACGGCCGTACTCGTTTGTGGGGGTCGATTGCTTTTATTGCAGGTTCAACCGTGGTTGGTTTCCTAGTGGCCAAATTTGGCACTGATATGATTCTGTATACGGCTCTTGCGGGTGTGCTGCTGTCATTAGTTTTAGCGATGAGAAATCCTAACGTGATGCCAGTGACGTTATCGGAACAACAAGCGGAACGACCTAAATTAGCTGAACTGTTGCGTGAATCATCTGTGGTTAAGTTTTTGGCTTTGATGGCACTGCTACAAGGTAGCCACGCCGCTTATTACAGCTTTAGTGCTATTTATTGGAAAGAAGCAGGGCATTCGGAAGCGGTTATTGGTTATTTGTGGAGTTTAGGTGTTGTCGCAGAAGTTGCGGTGTTTGCTTTAAGTAAGCGACTTTTCTCTGGTCTTACTCTTCGCACTCTGTTTGTGATTGCTGCATTCGGTGTGATGGCTCGTTGGGGTATTACAGCATCAACGACAGCGATTTTTGCACTGGTTATGGTGCAACTGCTGCACGGTGTGACGTTTGCGATGGCACACATCGCAGCGATTCAATACATCCAGTCTGAAGAACCGAATAAGATGGTCGCACTACAGGCTCTGTATAACGCGATTCCATTAGGTGCTTTTATCGCACTAATGACCACCTTTAGTGGTTGGGGCTACGAGCTTTGGGGCGCCAATATTTTCTGGGGTATGGCTGCTATGGGTGCACTTGCTCTATTCATTAAGTTGGATGAGAGAAGTTCAGTGGTTGAGATTAATCAATTAGATTCGGAACAGTCAGAATCTCAAAGCAAATGCTGATAATTAGAGTCTGAAGCACAGAATTTAAGCGATGCGATTGAGTTAATGACCCATCCTTAGTTAAATAAAACCTCTCCCTTATGGAGAGGTTTTTTTATGGATGAAAAAGGGTTTTTAATGCAAGGATGGATAGTAATTCCAGTCTCTTTAGCCTACTTGGGTGTGTTATTTCTGATCGCTTGGTATGGAGACAGGCAGGTTCGTTGGCTATCGCGTTGGCGCCCGTGGATCTATAGCCTCTCAATTGCGGTGTATTGTACTTCGTGGACATTCTATGGAACGGTCGGGCAGGCCAGCAATAACCCTTGGTCCTTTTTACCCATTTATCTCGCGCCTATTTTGGTATTTACACTTGGGTGGCGGATCTTAGCGCGGCTGATACTCATTGCGAAACGTGAACATATCACCTCAATTGCTGACTTTATTGCGGCTCGTTATGGCAAATCTCAAGGGCTAGCGGTTGCCGTGACCATCATTGCTGTGGTCGGTATTCTTCCTTATATCGCATTACAACTTCGCGGTATTACCATGGGGTTAGATATTGTTGCCCCAAATCTGGCGGCTGATTTCGGCTATCAAGATTATCACGTGTCTTGGTTTGTGGTTGGTGCTTTGGCTATTTTTACGATGCTGTTTGGTACTCGGCACATCGATAACACAGAGCATCACCGTGGCATGATGATGGCGGTGGCATTTGAATCCATTGTTAAGCTCGCGGCTTTTTTAATTGTCGGTCTGTTTATTATTTATCTGGCGATGAGTAGCGATAAAATCGACCTACTTGATGTTGCAGCCTCCACCTATAAATCACCTAACATTCCGACCTTAATCATTCATACCGTTTTAACCATGCTGGCGATTGTTTGCTTACCTCGTCAGTTCCATACCATGGTTGTTGAGAACGAGCGCCCACAGGATTTACATACCGCTCGTTGGTTATTCCCGGTTTACCTAATCTTGATGGGGCTGTTTGTTCTGCCCATTGCTTGGGCGGGTCAGGGGTTACTCACCAACATGCCTGCCGATACTTATGTCATCAGTGTACCAATGGCTGAAGGAGCGAATCACATTGCCTTGTTAGCCTTTCTTGGCGGTACTTCAGCGGCCAGTGGTATGGTGATTGTTTCGACTATTGCACTAGCGATTATGGTGTCGAACGACTTAGTGATGCCATTGCTGCTGCGCCGGATGCGTTTGACTCAAAGAACCCATAAGCATTTTTCTGGCCTGTTATTGGTGATTCGTCGTGGGTTAATTCTACTGCTTTTACTTGGCGCTTGGGTGTTCTATCAGGCGCTAGATACGATCCATTCTTTGTCGGCGATCGGTTTTCTCTCCTTTGCTGCTATCGCGCAATTTGCACCGGCATTATTAGGTGGTTTGTATTGGCGTCCAGGTAATCGCAAAGGTGTCTATGTCGGTTTGTTAGTCGGGTCAGTCGTTTGGCTTATTACCTTGATGAGCCAAACCAGCATGTTGGCAGGTGATAGCGAAAGCAACCTATTGTTATGGATAATCACGCCACCCGAATTGCTCAGTAGCTGGGATATCAGTAGCTCAAACTGGGGTATTGTATTGAGTATTACGCTCAATACTTTGTGTTATACCGTGGTGTCAATGACGACCAGACCAAGCCTAAGTGAGCGCTTACAATCAGCGGCATTTGTTGGCACTCCGCTGCCTGAAAATGAAAATATAAGCCTCTATCAGAGTCGTGTCACGGTAGCTGAATTGGAGATGTTGGCGTCTCGTTTTGTCGGTCGTAAACGGGCAAAAAGTGCCTTACACAGTTACTGGCAACAACATGGTCAACCGCTACTTCCGAATCAACAAGCGCCTGCAAGTTTGATTCGACATGCAGAACGCGTGCTTGCGGGTGTGTTTGGAGCATCTTCAGCTAAGTTAGTACTTACTTCTGCTTTACAAGGCAGAAATATGCAGCTTGAAGAAGTGGCGACCATCGTTGATGAAGCCTCTGAGCTATATGATTTTAGTCGTGGCTTACTGCAAGGTGCAATCGAGCATATTGGCCAAGGTATTGCGGTGGTAGATAAACAGATGAGGCTGGTGGCATGGAATCAGCGCTATTTAGAATTGTTTGAATTTCCTGCGGGGTTGATTCAAGTCGGTCGACCAATCGCTGATGTCATTCGTCATAATGCTGAACAAGGTTTGTGTGGTCCAGGCGACCCAGAGGATCACGTTCGACGTCGTGTTTATCACCTTGAGCAAGGCACTCGACATACATCTTCTCGTATTCGTCCTGATGGTCGAGTCATTGAAGTTCAAGGTAACCCGATGCCAAGTGGTGGCTTCGTCATGAGTTTTACTGACATCACGGTATTTAGACAAGCCGAGCAAGCGCTGAAAGATGCCAATGAAAGTTTAGAATCAAGAGTCCATGAACGAACCCAAGAGCTCGAAAAACTTAACCATCGCTTAGTAAAAGCAACGCAAATATCTGATCAAGAATCACAATCTAAGAGTCGTTTTTTAGCAGCGGTTAGCCATGATTTAATGCAACCACTGAATGCTGCTCGTTTGTTTGCTTCTTCACTCTCTGAAGTGGCAAAGGAACAAGAGGTGAAGCAGCTTTCATCCCATATCGAAAGTGCACTTGGTGCTGCTGAGGACTTGATTGGTGATTTATTAGATATCTCTCGATTGGAGTCGGGAAAGTTAGAAACCAATGTTCATGCGATTGCCGTGCATGATGTTCTTATCCATTTGAATGCTGAATTTAGTGCTTTGGCGACACAACAAAAAATCCAGTTCAAGATGATCCCTTCATCTCTGTTTATTCATTCTGACCCCAAATTGTTAAGGCGTGTTATTCAGAACTTTTTGACCAATGCTTTTCGTTACAACCCGGAAGGGAAAGTAGTACTGGGTGCGAGACGAGTTAACGGCCAGGTGCGAATTGATGTGTGGGATAACGGAACGGGTATCGACGAAGATAAGCAGCAAGAGATCTTTGAAGAGTTTACTCGTGGTAGCCAAGTTCGTGCCGATCAAGGCTTGGGGTTAGGGCTCGCGATTTCTAAAGGCATCGCTCATGTTTTAGGTCACCAAATATCAATGCGATCATGGCCAGGGCAAGGCAGTGTTTTTTCTATCACCTTGGCTAGAGCCGAACAGGTTGCTCCAATTGTACAAGTTTCAGCGCCAATGGCGACCAGCGACATCGAACACCTGAAAATATTGTGTGTCGATAATGAGCGCGAGATTTTGGTCGGGATGAAGAACTTGATTGGTCGCTGGGGCTGTGAGGTTAAGACGGCCGTCGACTTAGTCGAAAGCTTGAAGTGTCTCGATGATGATTGGCATCCGGATGTAATTTTCTCTGATTATCGCCTCGATAATGGCCGAACGGGGCTGGAAGTTTTGCAACAGTGTCGTTTACGTCTTGGCGACTCTTTTGAAGGTGTCATCATCAGTGCTGATAGAACCGATGACATGTTGGCTGCGATAAAGGCTAACAGCTTCAGCTTTATTGCTAAGCCAGTGAAACCGCTAAAACTCAGAGCAGTCTTAAATCGGGTGAGTTAATTAGGAATAATAAGCTCTAATTCCTAATTAATGAACGAATGTAAAAAGGCCTCGGATGAGGCCTTTTTTGTTTCAGTAAGGATCGTTAATACCTATTTATTCGCTAATTTAATAATTTGCTAACGAGCTAGCCCGCAATGCCGCCCTGCGTCAGTGTGCTTGGATCAAGCAGCTTGCTGAGTTCTTCTCGGCTTAGGTCTGTTTCTCGCTCTGCAACATCGAGGATCGGTAAACCTTCTTTATAGGCCTTCTTGGCAATATCTGCCGCTTTTAGGTAACCAATCACAGGGTTTAGCGCTGTGACTAAAATCGGATTCTTTGACAGTGCCAAATCGAGATTGTCTTGGCGTACAGCGAAGGAAACGATGGCTTTGTCTGCCAAGGCGACAGAACTATTTGCCAACAATTCAATACTTTCTAACACGTTATGAGCAATCACCGGCAACATCACATTCAGTTGGAAGCTACCAGATTGCCCAGCCAGCGTAATGGTGGTGTCATTTCCTATCACTTGCGCTGCAGCCATTGCTGCGGCTTCTGGAATCACTGGGTTTACTTTTCCAGGCATGATAGACGACCCTGGCTGTAGCGCCTGTAATTCAATCTCACCTAAGCCCGCCAACGGCCCGGAGTTCATCCAGCGAAGATCGTTTGAGATCTTCATGATCGCAACTGCTGCAGTTTTAAGCTGGCCAGACAATGCGACGATCGCATCTTGGCTGCTGAGGTTAAAAAAGAAGTTTTCACTCGAGGTAAAACTGATCTTTGTCGATTGAGAAAGGTTACTCGCAAATTTATCGGCAAAGCGCGGGTCAGCATTGATCCCTGTTCCTACCGCTGTGCCACCTTGAGCAAGTGCCTTGGTTGCTGGCAAACTGCTTTCAATGGCTTGCTTGGCATGCTCAATCTGAAACTTCCAACCACCTAGCTCTTGAGCAAAGGTAATTGGCATCGCATCCATTAGGTGAGTGCGGCCTGTCTTCACTACCTCAGCAAGCTCCTGTTGCTTGATAGTGAGAGCTTCAGCAAGGTGAGTTAGTGCTGGCAACAACTTGTTTTCTGCCATCAAAGCAACGCTCACTTGAATGGCGGTTGGTACCACATCGTTGCTGCTTTGGCCCATGTTGACGTGGTCATTCGGGTTCACGTCACCTTGTAAACTTCTTGAAGCGAGCGTTGCAATCACTTCATTGGCATTCATATTGGAGCTAGTGCCAGAGCCGGTTTGGTAGACATCGATTGGGAATTGATCGAGGTATTTACCATCAATGATCTCTTGGCTTGCTTCGGAAATCGCGTTGGCAATATCACCTTCCAATAAACCTAACTGAGCGTTGGTGTCAGCGGCGGCCTGCTTAATGAATGCTAGTGCTTGAATGAAGCTAGTTGGCATTTTGTGTGAACTAAAAGCAAAGTTATCTGCTGCACGCTGAGTTTGTGCTTGGTATAGCGCATCGGCAGGGACTTTCACTTCTCCCATGCTGTCTTTCTCAATTCGATATTGTAGGGTCATCTTCTATCCTTGTTAGCCAAGTGGGGCTTGGACTTGTTGTAGTGTTTGGCTGAGATTCAAAAAACGCGCTTGGCCTTGAGGTAGCTGGCAGTAGTGGCGTTTCAGATAAAATAGCGGTGAGTGAATAGAGTCTAGGCAGATATGACGAAAGGCGAAACTGCGCTCAGGAGACTCAATCGCTTCAATTAAATGGAAGAAAACTTGGCGCAGGTAAAGCTCGCACAACAAGATGTTTTCTTGGGCGGCGTGTTTTTCATAGTAAGCAGAAAGCGTGAGTGCACACTCTATATACTCTCTAATCACAAAAGGCTCATGGCCTTGTACTTGTTCTAATGAAGCAAAGCGATCCTGTGCTTTGTAAAATCTCGAATAGAGACTTTGCTGTTCTTTCATCATAATCTGCATCTCTCTATTGGATGTTAATGATAATTATTATCAAATGAGATTTTAAAAACAACCCTTTGTTTATCTTTCTATAAAATGAAAAGAAAAAGCCGATACATGAATGCATCGGCTTTCTTGGAGTCAGTACCTAATCCCTACAATGTAAGCACTGATTCATTTTCTAAGTACTTCTTATCCTAGTCACTAAGTCGCGAGCTTCTTAGTGGTCGTGAGCTTCACCAGCACCTTTAGGATAACGGATAGACTCAACCATCTCTTGTACATCTTCAGGAACTTCAGCGGTCACTTTGTTCACTGCAATTGATACTACAAAGTTTAGACACATACCTAGCGTACCGATGCCTTCTGGGCTGATACCAAACCACCAGTTTTCCGGTGTGCTTGCTGCTGGGTTAATGAACTTGAAGTAGATGATGTAGCTTGCTGTGAAGGCAATACCTGACAACATACCTGCAATAGCGCCTTCCTTGTTCATCTTCTTGTAGAAGATACCTAGGATGATGGCAGGGAAGAAGGATGCTGCGGCTAGGCCGAAGGCAAACGCGACTACCTGTGCTACGAAGCCTGGTGGATTAATACCTAAGTAACCCGCGCCGACAATGGCGACCATAGCGGCTAAACGAGCGGCTAATAGCTCCTGCTTGTCGGTCATGTTTGGTCTGAAGCCTTTCTTCAATAAGTCATGTGAAATCGACGTTGAGATGACCAATAGTAGACCCGCGGCTGTTGATAGTGCGGCTGCTAGGCCACCAGCTGCAAGTAGTGCGACAACCCAGTTTGGTAGTTTTGCTAGCTCTGGAGAAGCCAGTACGATGATGTCACGGTTAATCTTCATTTCGTTACGTTCATCGCCCGAGTAGAACATTTTGCCATCGCCGTTCTTATCTTCCCAACCTACAAGGCCAGTGCTTTCCCAGTTTTTGTACCAGCTTGGTGCGTCTGCTGCTGCGACACCTTGCATGTCTGGGCCGTTAATGGTTTCGATCATGTTTACACGAGCGAATGCTGCAACGCCAGGTGCTGTTGTGTATAGCAATGAGATGAACAGTAGTGCCCAACCCGCTGAAATACGAGCATCACGTACTCTTGGCACAGTGAAGAAACGAATGATTACGTGTGGAAGACCTGCTGTACCTACCATTAGAGCCGCACAGATGAAGAATACATCTACCATGCTCTTGTTACCTTCGGTATAGGCGGTAAACCCGAGCTCTTCGGTTAGACCATCCAGTTTATCAAGTAGGTAAACGTCGGTGCCAGAGAGAGTTGAACCCATACCAACCTGTGGAAGCGGGTTACCTGTCATCATGATCGAAGTAAAAATAGCTGGAACAAGGAAGGCGAAAATGAGGACACAGAATTGAGCTACCTGCGTATAAGTGATGCCTTTCATGCCACCAAGTACTGCGTAGAAGAACACAATACCCATACCGATGATGATGCCGAGGTTAATGTCGACTTCTAGGAAACGTGAGAATACAACACCAACCCCACGCATTTGACCAGCAACGTATGTGAATGATACGAAGATTGCACAGAATACCGCTACCATACGTGCCGTTTTCGAGTAGTAACGTTCGCCGATGAAATCAGGAACCGTAAACTGACCGAATTTACGTAGATAAGGTGCTAAACATAGTGCAAGCAGTACGTAACCACCTGTCCAACCCATTAGGTAAACTGCACCGTCGTAACCAACAAATGAGATGATACCTGCCATTGAGATGAATGATGCTGCCGACATCCAGTCAGCCGCTGTCGCCATACCATTGGCTACTGGGTGTACACCGCCGCCGGCTACGTAGAACTCACTGGTTGACCCTGCACGAGCCCAGATTGCGATGCCGATATATACTGCAAAAGTAATACCGACGAGAATAAACGTCCAAGTTTGAATATCCATGTTCTAGCCTCTAGTCTTCCTGTACGTTGTATTTTTTGTCGAGCGCATTCATGCGAACAACGTAAATAAATATCAGCGCCACGAAGGTGTATATCGAACCTTGCTGAGCGAACCAAAAGCCTAGCTTGAACCCGCCAAACTGAACGGTATTGAGGGCATCCACAAATAAGATGCCAGCGCCGTAAGACACTGCAAACCAAACCGCGAGCAGTGTTCCCATAATTCCCAAGTTTTCCTTCCAGTAGGCTTGAGCATGTTCCGTAGATTCGAACGCCATTGCCTTCTCCTTTATTCCGTTTTCGTAGAAACCGTTTTTGTAAAATAGCCGTGTTAACGTAATGTTACGATTTAGAATGTAGCAAGGATAAGTCAAGGGATCTGTGCAACTTTAGTCTGGACGGTATTGAGACTAAAGTGCTGAAATATGGGGGCTAGAGGGCATAACCATAGAAAAGTGTGATGTTGCAATGTTGTTAAATTAGCCAAAGGTCTAACAAAATAGAGCGAATTAGAGTGCGAGTCATAAAATTTAACAACTAAATCACCGATAAATGGTATTTAGTCCTGCATATGACACGAAGCGAAACATAAGTTTGTTATAGTATCTAAGGCACTTTCACCGACCGTGCTCTGCTAAACGGCAGAAGATCAACAGGCTTAAAGCTCGGGTTTATTATTTGGGGGAACGAATTGGACGCAATAACTATCAACCACTTATTCTTAACTGGTGCTGTACTCATCGCCATCAGTGTACTCTTCTCGCAAGTGTCCTCTCGATTGGGCGTACCTATTCTTTTGATCTTCCTTTTCGTTGGCATGTTAGCCGGTGAAGATGGTCCCGGTGGCATCAATTTTGATGATTACTCTCTGACATACTTAGTGAGTAACTTGGCTCTTGCCGTGATCTTGCTAGATGGCGGTATGCGAACTAAGGTGGCGAGTTTCAAGGTTGCTTTTTGGCCATCGCTCTCCCTAGCAACGATAGGCGTGGCATGTACTGCAACCTTAACGGGCTTAATGGCCGCATGGCTGTTTGAGCTGTCACTGATGCAGGGGATTTTGGTTGGGGCCATTGTAGGCTCAACCGATGCTGCGGCGGTATTCTCTTTGCTTAAAGGGCAAAGTCTCAATGAGCGTGTAGGCTCAACCCTAGAGATTGAATCGGGTACCAACGATCCAATGGCCGTCTTCCTTACGGTAACCCTAATCGCGCTGTTAGGTAACCCCGAAGCTGAAATGGGAATGAATTTCCTACTGAAAAGTTTCGCAATGCAGTTTGGTATCGGCACCCTTGTAGGTATCGGTGGCGGCTGGGTTTTATGGAGCCTAATCAATCGAGTTAAGTTGGCTGATGGTCTCTACTCTATTTTGGTGCTGAGTGGTGGCGTAGCGCTGTTTGCGTTCTCCAACATGCTTGGCGGCAGCGGTATTTTATCTATTTACTTAGTGGGCTTGTTCATCGGAAATCGTCCGACTCGCTCTCGACACTCTATTCTCAATGTTCTTGATGGCATGACGTGGCTTAGCCAAATCGTGATGTTCTTAGTGTTAGGTTTGTTGGTGACACCATCGACACTAATGGACATTGCTATACCGGCGCTTGCGCTTGCTTTCGGTATGATTTTGTTTGCTCGTCCAATCTCTGTTTGGCTCGGTTTATTGCCGTTTCGACGTTTTACCACCAAAGAGCGCTGGTTTGTTTCTTGGGTGGGTTTACGCGGTGCAGTGCCGATCATCTTGGCGGTTTTCCCGATGATGGCAGGCCTGCAAAATGCTCAGTTGTATTTCAATATTGCCTTCTTCGTGGTTATGGTTTCGCTGATTGTTCAGGGCGGCAGCTTAATGAAAGTCGCTAGACTCGCGAAAGTGACCTTACCGCCAACGCCGACACCGATTTCTCGTACCGGCATTGAGATCTACCCTACCAGTGAGTGGGAGATGTTTGTCTATAAGTTGAAAGAGGACAAGTGGTGTATTGGCGAACCGCTTAAACGCTTGTCTATGCCTGAAGGGACGCGAATTACCGCGTTATTTAGAAAAGATGCTTTGCTCCACCCATCGGGCAGTACCGTGTTAGAGGCGAATGATACCTTATGTGTACTTGGGCAAGATAAAGACCTAGATAGCTTAAGCGAACTGTTCAGTGAGGCTCCTTTGGCTGAAGATACCGCTCGATTCTTTGGCGACTTCTTCTTAGATATTGGGCTATCGGTCGCTGCCGTCAGTGATTGTTATGGTATAGAGTTGGGTTCCGAGCAGGAGCGAGAAATGACGCTAAAACAATTGGTTGCTCAAGAGCTTGGTGCACACCCTGTATTGGGCGATAACTTCAAGTGGAATGGCATTAATTGGGTGGTGGCAGAGATAAATGATTATAAAGTCGTCAAGTTGGGTTTATGTTTGCCCAAGACGACTTTAGGAAAGGATATTGACGAAGTTTAATTGTGGACTTCTTGTAGCAAGATAACTGCTTGAGTTCGGTTTTTCACATCCAATTTACGGAAGATGGCTGTCATATGTGCTTTGATGGTCGCTTCCGAAACATTTAGTTCATACGCGATTTGCTTGTTAAGTAAGCCGTCAGAAAGCATCCCCAATACTTTGTATTGCTGAGGTGTCAGTGTGGAAATCTTTTCTGCAAGGTCGGTGCAGGCAGCATTATTGGTGATCAGTCCTTCAGGGAAGAACGGGTCGCCATTGAGCACTTGATTGAGTGCACTCACTAATTCGCGCATATCACTCGATTTTGGAATAAAGCCAAAAGCACCATGACTCTTCACTTGGCTGACGACGCTCGCTTCTTCACTGGCTGAAATCACGACTATAGGTAAGTCGGGGGATTCTGCGCGCAGTTGAATCAAGCCTGACATCCCATTCGCACCGGGCATTTTAAGGTCGAGAAGCAACAGATCGGGTTCATCTTCTTTTTTTAGTAGAGTCAGTAAGGCATCGAGAGAATCAGCCTCAAGCAGGTTCGCACCACTGATCGCCATATGAACTGACTGAAATAGGGCGTTGCGAAAAAGAGGGTGGTCATCAGCAATGATGATGGTATAGGTCGAGTCCATGACGTTCATACTTTTAACAATTTAGTTAATATTTATTATCATCCTGATTGAGTATGTGGACAATATTTATGCATTAAAAGTCTGAACCATATCGACTTTTATTGCCAGAACAGGAATCCGTTGCTTTCATTAACAAAAAAGCCGAGCAACCATCCCACTTAGGGAGAAGTTTACTCGGCTTTCAGGTTTACTTTATATAACTGAATAGCTTAGAAGTGGTCAGTTATTGCTTTCGTTACTGCTTTAGCAAGGTTATAGCTGGTGGTCTTGCATGTGTTTTAAGAATACATCTGCAGGCATAAAGCCAGTGACACGAGCATTTGGAACATGGTTACCCTCGCCATCCCAGAACTCTATAGTTGGCAAACCGAGCACTTGTAATTGTTTAAGCAGTTCAATGTCTTGAGGCATGTTTCTCGTCACGTCAGCCTGAAGCAGGACGAAATCAGAAAGCTTGTTCTCAACATCAGCTTGGTGGAAGGTGTACTTCTCAAACTCTTTACATGCCACACACCAATCGGCGTAGAAATCGAGCATCACTGGCTTTCCGAGTTTCTTGGCTTCGATGAGCTGGATTTCTAACTCTTCAGCCGTGTTGATGCGTGCAAATTGGATTTGTTGTTCAACCACAACGCTCTTTTCTGCGAACCAGTAATTCAATGCTGGTTGCGCTGAAGCGAACAGGCCGAGCATCGCGATGATGCCCACTGCGCTCTGTTTCCAGTCGCCGAATGGCAGTGCATTCTTGCTGTGGTAAAGCCAACCAAAGGCGATGAAGCCAAGGCCAGACCAAAGCACGGTTGCCCACAACTCAGGGATAATACGCTCTAGTAGGAAGATAGGTGCAGCCAGCAAGATAAAGCCAAATACTACCTTCACCTTGTCCATCCAGCTACCCGCTTTCGGCAGCAGCTTATTACCAAACACCGCAACCAAGATCAGTGGGATACCCATACCCATCGCTAAGGCATACAGAGCAATCGCACCCGTTAATAGGTCACCACTTTGAGCGACATACAGCAGCGCACCTGACAATGGAGCCGTGGTACAAGGTGAACACACCAAGCCAGAGATAGCACCCATCGCGAACACGCCCAAGGTATTACCACCTTGTTGCTTGTTACTTTGGTTGTTGAGCCAGGTTTGGATGCTGCTTGGCAGTTGCAGGTTATAAACGCCAAACATCGACATCGCTAAAGCCACGAACAGAACGCTTAGCGCGATTAGCACATAGGGGTGTTGCATGGCAGCTTGGAACTGCATACCCGCAGAGGCAACCACTAGACCTAATAAGGTGTAGGTTAACGCCATACCTTGCACATAGATGAAGGACAGCATCAGCGCACGGCCTTGGCTGAGCTTGCCACCACCTAATACGATACTCGTTAGAATTGGGTACATCGGCAGAACACACGGTGTAAAGGCTAAGCCAACACCAAGTGCTAAGAATAATAATGGCGTCCACCAACTGTCACCGAGCTTATCGGCTAGGCTCGCTTCTTTTGAAACGGGTGCGCTTGATTGTGGAGTGGTGTTATTGGCAACGTCTGCTTTTGGAGAAGCCTGTTGCATTGAAGCATCGGCCTCATTGTTAACAGCCGATGACTCTTGCGACACGGCATTGGCTTGAGAGTCGCTTGAACCTGAAGCCGTAAATGGCTCAATGTCGATGATTCGAGTTTCGGGTGGATAGCAGAAACCCGCATCCGCACAGCCTTGATACTTAACGACCAGCTTTGAGCCATCTTGGTAACTCTGTAGAGGAACTTGCACGAATAACGGCTGAGTATAAATGCTCACCTCACCGAAGAATTCATCTTGGTGTGGTTGGCCATCTTCCATTTCAACATTGCCGATAGCGAGATTCTGGCCAGTGAACGATAGGCTGTGTTGATAGAGGTAGTAGCCCTCTTTTACTTGCCAGTCTAGAAGGACCTTACCGTCTTGCTGGTAGTAATTGAAAGGGAAAGCCTGGTCTACAGGGACAAAACCGTTGTTATTGCCTCCGAAGCTTGGCTCGGCGTTGTTGTTTCCAAAAAGCGCCCACGCAGGCTGGGTGTACAGGGAAACACAAACAAAAAGTAATGTGGCAAGTCGTCGCATACTATTTAGTCATCAAAATGGAGTTGAAGGTATCTTAACTCAATCAGACCGTAATAGTTTGTGATTAGTTTCATCGACCAGCAAATATCCGCTAGGGCGGGTGAGCCACTTTTTTAGGCTGTCGAGAGAGGGTTAGCTGCGCAACTGCAGTAACAGCCCTTGCCAATAAGACATTTAGGCAACACCTAAGCGTGCTCTTACTACTTGTTCACAAGCATCAATGTTCATCGTGTCTTTCGGGATAATTAGCACGGTGTCATTGCCGCCAACCGTACCGATAATCTCGGTATGTGGGTCGATATCGACTAATCTTGCGACCAACTGTGCGCAGCCAGGGTTTGTTTTTACGATCACCATCGCTTGGTTGTGAGTAATTAATTCGATTTGTGATGAGATTGAGGCATCGACACGCACAGGCGCGCTTTCAACCGTGATGCAGTAAACCTTTTTACCACAGGCATTCTGAATTTTGACAACGCCAAGCTGTGACAAAATGCGAGAGACGGTCGATTGGCTGATACCTGTATAGCCAATGTCGACCAGTTTCTCGCGCAGTTGGTTCTGGGTCGAGAAGCTTTGTTGTTGTAGTAAGCGTTTGCACGCGGCAGTCAGTGTTTTATCTTCAGCTGAATACAAGCAACCGTGCTCAGTGATTTCGTTCATGAACAACTCCTTAAGGTCAAACTGTGGATATCGCTTGTCCATAGCGCTGAGCGCACTCCCAAAGCCGTAGAGTACGATGATTAATTAGGCTTACCGATGAATCCCGAAGTAGAGAAGGAAGGGTATGCGAGATGTATGATCATCTATACATTGAGTCTACCACTAAAGAATAGTTATCTTTTTGAAGGTGATCACCAAACAAAATTCTGGTTAATTGCTTTTTTTGTGGGGTTTTATTCTTTGACTAAATGGATATTTATTCCGTGTTGGGAATAAATATCCATAAACTTTAAATGGTTTTTGTTGCGGAGGTAGTAGCGCTAAGGGTTAGCGAATTTCACTCATGATCTCGCGAGAGAATACTTTTTCACAATAGTGACATTTTAGCTGTACGTTTTCGTGTTTTAGCTGCACTTTAAAGCTACTTTCGACAGGTTCACCGTGTGAAATACAGTTGCTATTTGGGCAGGCGAACACACTGTTGATTTGTTCTGGCAGAACAAGTGTGAGCTTGTTGACCACTTTGTACTCTTCAATCTGATTCACAGTCGCTTGTGGAGCGTACAGAGCCAATTGATTGGCTTGTTCCTTGGTCAGAAAGATGTTCTCAATCTTGATTAGGTCTTTGTTGCCGAGCGCTGATGATGGCAGGTTTAACCCCATGGTGATGCGTTGCTCTGTTTTATGCAGCTTGAACAGTTTGAGAATTTTAATCCCAAGATGAGCAGGGATGTGGTCAATCACGCTGCCGTTACGGATCGCTTCTACTTGTAGCTGAGTTTGTTTAACCATGACTGTATCTCCTGCTTATAAAGTGTCGTTTAGAACTAGGGCTAATAAAGCTTCACGTGCATACACACCGTTTTCAGCTTGTTCGAAGTAGTAAGCGTGTGGCGTTTTATCAACGTCAGTGGTGATTTCGTCGACGCGTGGCAGTGGGTGAAGTACCTTCATGTTTTGACGAGCGTCTTTCAATGTATCGGCGGTTAGGATGTAAGCTGACTTCATGTGTGCGTATTCCGATGCATCAAAGCGCTCTTTCTGTACGCGAGTCATGTACAGGACATCCAGTTCAGGCACCACCTCTTCAATGCTGCTGTGGGTGCTGTATTGGATACCCATCTCTTCTAATTCTTCACAGATATAATCTGGCATCGCTAACACTTCTGGCGCGATAAAGAAGAAACGCACGTTATTGAATTTTGATAGTGCTTGCGTCAATGAGTGCACAGTTCGGCCATATTTTAGGTCGCCGACGAACGCCACATTGAGGTTATCAAGCGTACTTTGTGTTTCGTAAATCGAGAACAGATCCAACAAGGTTTGAGTTGGGTGCTGGTTGGCACCGTCGCCGCCATTCACCACCGGAACACCGTTTGAAAATTCTGAGGCCAAACGTGCTGCGCCTTCTTGTGGGTGACGCATCACAAAGGCATCGACATAAGATGAAATAACCTGCACCGAATCGGCAAGCGTTTCACCTTTCTTCGCTAGTGAGGTGTTGCCGCCATTATCAAAACCGATGACGGTGCCGCCAAGGCGCTGAACCGCGGTTTCGAATGAGAGGCGAGTTCGAGTTGAAGGCTCAAAGAAGCAGCTCGCAACGACTTTATTTTTCAGCAACTCAGGGTTTGGCTCTGCCTTGAGCCTTGCTGCGGTGTCGACGATAAGCTCCAGTTCATTACGAGTGAGCTCAGGTATGGAGATGATGTGCTTGTTAAATAACGAATGCGCCATAACGGGTCTTCCTTCTATGCATACAGTCAAATTGCGGACAAAAAAAAGCCCCCTAAAAATAGGAGGCTTCGAAACGATCAATAGAGCAAAATAAAAATGACACCACCGCCACTCTTTGGCGTGTAGTTTGACAATAATGTGCGACAGAATTGCGGTTCATTTTTTGCTCTCTTAAGACAAATTGCGGAGGATTATACTCAGATAAAAACGCCATGCAATACTTTCTGTAAAGTATTCATTTAATGGATTTTTATGCGAAATGATGTCCGTTTTTAACTTCTATTTAAGCCTTTGTTGAAACAGAAAAACTTGTGTTTTTTGGGGTGATAACTTCTTCAGTCGAATGAAAAAAAATGCGGGCTTTATCCAAGGGTTAAATCCCAAGTATGCCACCCGCATTTCCCTGCTATTACACTTAACTTGTTAATGTCTTGCGAACAAGTGAGTGCTTAACTATTTAGATTATTAGTTATCTAGATTCTTAGTTGTTCAGCTTATTAACTGCCTAATGTCGCAACCATTACTGCTTTGATGGTGTGCATGCGGTTTTCAGCTTCATCGAACACGATAGAGTATTCAGACTCAACCACTTCATCTGTTACTTCAACGCCGTCTTTTAGTTGTGGGTATTCAGCAGCAAGCTGTTTGCCTACTGTTGTGTCTTCGCCGTGGAAAGCGGGTAGGCAGTGCATGAACTTTACATGTGGGTTGCCGGTCGCTTTGATCATGTCCATGTTGACTTGGTAAGGCATCATTAGGTTAATACGCTCAGCCCATGCTTCTTTTGCTTCACCCATGGATACCCAAACGTCGGTGTATAGGAAGTCACAACCTTGCACGCCTTCTTGAACATCTTCAGTCAGTGTGATTTTGCCGCCAGTGTGCTCTGCAATTTCACGACATTGAGCCAATAGCTCTTCTTGTGGCCAGAATTGTTTTGGAGCAACAAGGCGAATGTCCATGCCCATTTTCGCCGCGCCAACCATCAGAGAGTTGCCCATGTTGTTGCGAGCATCACCTAGGTAAGCAAAGCTGATTTCATGCAGTTGTTTACCACGGCCGTATTCCGTCATGGTTAGGAAGTCAGCCAGGATTTGTGTTGGGTGGAATTCGTCAGTCAGACCATTCCATACAGGAACGCCAGCGTAAGCGCCTAGTTCTTCAACGATTTCTTGACCGAAGCCGCGGTATTCGATGCCATCGTACATACGACCTAGAACGCGAGCGGTGTCTTTCATTGATTCTTTGTGGCCAATTTGAGAGCCAGATGGGCCTAAGTAAGAAACTCGAGCACCTTGGTCGAATGCAGCAACTTCAAATGCACAGCGAGTACGAGTTGAGGTTTTCTCAAAGATAAGCGCAATGTTTTTGCCAGTCAGTGTTGGCTGTTCGTAACCGTTGTACTTCGCTTTTTTTAGCTCCATAGAAAGATCTAACAAGTGTTGAATTTCGCGTGGAGTGAAATCTAGTAGTTTTAGGAAGTTACGATTGCGTAGGTTAAAAGCCATGATGTATTCCTTCTTAGATTTAGGCGCTTTCCTGTTACAGGGAAAGAAAATTCAAGAAAGCGCGATTCAATTTTTAGTTAAATTTGTTCGGTTCGGTTTGTTTCGTTTAATCTGTTTTCGCAAGCTTTAAAAGCTCTCAAGGTTTAAGGTTCTCAAGATGATAAAGCTCGCTAGTACGTTAACCTTTGGTGATATTGGTGCCCGCTTGGCCTTGCAGAATTTGCAAGCCATCTTCGAGTGCACCGATACCTACAACTTTGCCGCCTTGCTGAATGAATTCGCACGATGCTTCAATTTTTGGCCCCATAGAGCCTGCGTCAAATGTGAATTTCGCCAATTCGCTTGGTGTGGTGCTGCGCAGTGCGTGTTGAGTTGGTTTGCCCCAGTCAAGGTATACAGCGTCAGCATCAGTCAGAATAAGCAGTGCATCTGCATCCAATTGTTTTGCTAAGAAAGCCGCTGACATGTCTTTGTCGATAACCGCTTCAACACCCACTAATTTGCCATTTTCTTTTTTCACTGGGATGCCACCACCGCCAGTACAAATCACGAGATGACCTGCATCGATAAGTTGGGTGATCGCGTCGTGTTCAACAATCCCGGTAGGGCGTGGGCTTGGTACTACGCGACGGAAATGTTGGCCGTCGGGTTTTACGATCCAGTGGAATTTCTCTGCCAATTCACGCGCTTCTGCTTCTTTGTAGATCGGGCCAATCGGTTTGGTTGGATCCGCAAATGCAGGATCGTTTGGATCGACTGTCATTTGCGTCAACATGCATGAGATGTTGCGGTTGGGAAGATAGTTCTTGAACTCTTGCATCAGCATGTAGCCGATCATGCCTTGAGTCTCACTGCCCAATACATCCAGCGGGTACGGATTTACTTTCTTGTACTCCAAGCCTTGCAGAGCAAGTAAACCAACTTGTGGGCCATTACCGTGCACTAACACCACGTTGTACACTTTTGCGATTTCAGAGATAGTTTTAACCGCGGTTTCAATATTACGGCGTTGAACATCGGCTTCTAACGGCTCACCGCGACGAAGTAGGGCATTACCGCCGAGTGCAACAACAACAGTTTGCTTAGTCATAATTGTGTTCTCTCATTTTGGCCAAGCTGAGGTGATTTAAGATTCATTCAACCTGGCCGTTTCGTCTTAGTGATTAAATACCATCACGCTCAATTGGGCAGCTCATGCAGCGTGCGCCACCGCGACCGCGACCAAGTTCGTCTCCTGGAATCGGAAGAACCGTGATGCCTGCTTTGTCGTATTTTTCGTTGGTGTATGTGTTGCCTTCGTAGCCAATAACGACGCCAGGTTTAACCGTTAGAACGTTGTTTGCATCGTTCCACTGTTCACGTTCTGCATGGAAGTTGTCGCCACCCGTTGTGATTAGGTTTAGCTTGTCTACGCCAAGTGCTTTTTCGATAGCCGTTACGAAGTAGCCTTCTTCTTTCACTTTCACAGCGCCTGACTCATCACCAGTTAGGTTCCAGCACTGCACATCCTTACTCACCACTTCAGGGTAAACAGAGAACGTATCTTCGTTCATGTGCGTCATAACGGTGTCTAAGTGCATGCAAGAGCGGTGTTTTGGTAGCTGCATTGCGATAACTTGTTTCGCTTGACCGTGTTTGAATAGGTTCGATGCTAAGTGCTCAACACCTTGTGCTGTTGTACGCTCAGACATACCGATAAGCACCGTGCCACGACCGATAACAAGAACGTCACCACCTTCAATTGTTGAGTTGTCGTAGTTGATGTTTTCTTCATCGCCAAAGTATTTAATGAAGTCTTGACCTGCAAATGTTGGATGCCAGCGATAAATAGCACGAACGTGGTTGGTTTCACGTTGACGAGCGGGTTTCGCCATTGGGTTGATAGATACGCCACCGTATACCCAGCAAGATGTGTCGCGAGTAAATAGGTGGTTTGGTAAAGGCTCGATTATGAAGTCGGTTGGTGCGTGCATGCCTTGCATCATTGAAGATGATTTCATTGGCATCTCAGCGTAAGACAAACCGCCCGTTAAGATTTTTGCTAACTCTAGGGTTGGTAAATCGCCCAAGTAGCAGCGCACATCATTGGCGAATGTTTTACCCAAACGGTAATCAGATACTTGGCAGTTTAGTAGCCAATCTTTCGCTTCTGGCACGGCTAGCGTGTCTGCTAGCAGGTCTGTAAGAAGAAGAACCTCTACACCTTGATCACGTAGCGTTTGAGTAAATGCGTCATGCTCTTTACCCGCACGCTCAACAGCCAATACGTCATCAAACAGCAAATCGTGACAGTTAGAGGGTGTTAGGTGAGTCAGTGCGCGTCTTGGGCGGTGAACTAGAACGCGGCGTAATTGACCTATTTCAGAACCTACATAGAACTTACTCATGATCGTCTCTCTCTTATATATTTGAATTACTTTTATCGCTAAGAGTAATTATTTATTTTCAGTTGAGAAGAATGAATTATTTATTCATGTCTCTTGTCTGGAATTAATATTACGCCTGCTAGTCAGGTATTCTTAGAGATCTATCACAAATCGTTTTTTATCCCGCAGCCCTTTAAAATCAAGGGTTTTAACAAACTTTATGCACTTTCAACTATTGCCAACCTTTTCTAAATAGTTAACTCCTTGGGAATATTATGCATGCTTTTTTAACTCAACTTACTAGAATCTAATTTATGAGGGATTATATGCAGAATAGTTTTATTGATAAGAATGTACTTAGATTGGAAGTATGCAGTGTTTCTATTTATATATTTAATTTTGGATGTGAAATTAATTAAATTTTAACAAAATAAATTAGAATAAAGCTGTTGTGGTCACATTTTAAAATCGTCTGTTTAAGTGTGTTTTTTGATAAAAAAGAGCGTTAATCCTCGTCTGTTTATTAGACTGTAAATTACTTTAAATATAATTAGCTCTAATAAGTGACTAACTATCTGGATAAATATCATGGCTGCTAATTGAGTGTTATTTCATCAAGCTAATTTGATGTCTATAAGTAGGGTGTTTCTTTAGTGATGAGTACTTTTGGTTACGCTGAGCCTTAGTAGGAGCAGGAGGTGTCTTGAATGTCGCGTGTATGGCTTTGAGGACCTATTTTAGCAGCAGAGGGTCACATTGGGAGAGGGATTAATAAAAAAGCCGCTATGGGAAGCGGCTTTGGATGAGAACAGAGTGAAGCGTTTTGAGTTAGATCAGAGCACCAATACTCAGTACCACAATACAAAATACCATTAAGATGCCGACTAATGGCATCACCCATTTAACCCAGCGTACATATGGAACGCGAGCAATCGCTAAGCCACCCATCACAACCGCAGAGGTTGGGGTGATTAGGTTTACCAAGCCTGATGCGGATTGGTAAGCGGTAATCACTAGGTCTCGACCTACACCTGCAAAGTCAGCCAGTGGTGCCATGATTGGCATGGTGAGTACCGCTAAGCCAGAGGTCGATGGCACTAAGAATGACAATAGAATTTCTAAGAAGAACATCACGTTAATAAAGATAACTGAAGAAAGCCCGGTAACCATTTGTTCTGCAGAGAATAGAATTGTATCGGTGATCATACCGCGGTCCATTACGACCACGATACCACGTGCAATACCTATGATAAGCGCAACACCCAGTAGATCACGGGCACCGTCAATGAAGCTCGTGGTAAACTCTTCTTCGCTCATGCGAGCCACAATACCAACGATAATAGTTGCAGCTAGGAACATCGCTGAGATTTCAGCCATCCACCATCCAGCAACGGATACGCCGTAAATCATCACAGCGAACGAGCCACCAAAAATAGTCAGAATCAGTTTACGAGTCATGGTGAATTCAAGTTTTTCGCCGCTCGCATTACCTAAGAAGTGCGCTTTGTTCTCTTCGTATTTGTCGAACACAATGGATTTCGAAGGATCTGCTTGAACCATTCTGGCGTAGCGCATGACGTAAGCGACACAAATAACCCAACCAATAATTAACATGGCAATACGCAGCACGATACCGTCAGTAAATGGGATACCAGAGGCGTTGGCAGCGATCACGGTTGCGAATGGGTTAATGGTGGAACCTAGCACCCCAATCCCTGCGCCAAGCAGTACGGTCGCAGCGGCGACAAGCGGGTCAAAACGCGCCGCCATCATTACAGGCACTAGCAATGTATAGAATGGCAGTGATTCTTCCGCCATGCCGTAAACGGTACCGCCAGCAGCAAACAATGCCATCAGTATCGGTATCATCAACTCTTCTCGCCCTTCTAGGCGGGCGGTGACGCGTTCGATACCGGCATCAATGGCGCCAGTTTTGGTTACTAGCCCTAAGAAGCCACCAATGATTAAGATGAACAGTGAAACGTCGATTGCTGCAGCTTCATAGCTATTGTGGTCGTAGAAGCCGTCAATAGGCGCGAGTAGTACGTCAATCACACCTTGAGGATTACCTTCTACTGCTTGATAGGTGCCGGTTACCGGTACTTCTCGACCTAACTCTTCATTCATTGCTCGGTCGTATTGGCCTGCTGGAACAACCCAGGTAAGCAGGGCTACGAATGCAATTAGAATAAATAGAATGGTGTAGGCAGAAGGGAATTTAAAGTTGGCAAAGAAGCCACCCTTTTTTGTTTCGCTTGGTATCGTCTGAGTCGTCATAGCTATCTCCTTACACCATCTTAAATAGAATTGATGTGAATTAGCGAATAATGATTTATAGATTGTAAACACAGTGACATTTATAAAGTATTCAAAGATATAAAATTATTGCCATTATTAAGCAGTTAACTATATAAAACTTTCGAATTTAAACTAAAAATGTTTATATATTTACATGTCCGAATGAATATAGATTCAATTTAACTACGGTTATTTTATGCCTTAAGTAAGCATTTAAGTTTGGTGCTGTTCACAAAAATAGTGGCCAATAAGATGGCTTGAAAATGGCATAAAAACAGCAAGGTTTTTTGGTTAGTTAGCTTGGATTAATATTCGATGTGGATTAGGTGGAAGCGAGGGGGGATTGATTTGGTAAGTGTTGTTATTAGTTGGGTTGAATAATCTTGGAATTTTATTCAAATTTTATTTTTGGGCGGATTTTAAAGTTTATAATAGTTATTTGATGTGTATCAAATAACACATTGAGTAGAAAACAAAAAAGGAAGCCGAAGCTTCCTTTTAAAGTTTTAATCATCAGCGAATGTTAGATAAACAGACCGCCGAATGCGAAGCCGAGTGCTACCGCAGTACTGATTGTTGCCACACCAGGAATGAAGAATGGGTGGTTAAATACATACTTACCAATACGCGTTGAACCTGTGTCATCCATCTCAACTGCTGCCAGTAGCGTTGGGTAAGTTGGAAGTACGAACAACGCACTTACTGCAGCAAAAGAAGCGACAGCTGTTAATGGTGCCACGCCAATCGCCAGAGCGGCAGGCATCAGTGCAACCGTTGTTGCACCTTGAGAATAAAGCAGCATAGAAGCGAAGAACAGAACAAGCGCTAGCATCCACGGGTAGTCAGCCAGTAGAGCGCCTGCTACGTCTTTGATCTCAGCAACGTGTGCGTTTACAAACGTTGAACCTAACCAGGCCACACCCAGTACACATACACATGCTGTCATACCTGAGCGGAATGTTGGTGCAGAAGAAATCTTCGCAGCATCAATTTTAGTGAACATAACAATTGCCGCTGCTGCTGCCAGCATCACAGACATGATCGCTTCGTTACGGCCTAGAGCTGGGTTTTCAATTAGGCCGACAGAGCTAGAGATAGCCGCTGCGTAGCAAACCACAAAACCAATCGCTGCTAGAAAGATGTAAGTCGCTCTCTTTGCCGTTGGTAGAATTTCGCGTTTCTCTTCAGTTGCTAGCTTGATTAGACCTTTCTCAAGACGCTCTTGGTAAACTGGATCGTCTTTCAGTTCGCTACCCATGTAGTTAGCAACAACCGCACCAACCATACAAGCGATGAAGGTTGTTGGGATACAAACCATGAGTAGCGTTAGGTAATCAACACCAAATGGTGCAAGCATCGCAGCGAAAGCCACAACTGCTGCCGAAATTGGCGAAGCTGTGATAGCAATTTGAGATGCCACAACTGCAATAGAAAGAGGACGAGAAGGACGAACACCTTGGCCCTTCGCTACTTCAGCGATAACAGGCAGTGTAGAGAATGCTGTGTGACCTGTACCTGCCATTAATGTCATTACAAAAGTAACGATAGGCGCATAGAAGGTAATGCGTTCAGGATGTTTACGTAAAAAGTTTTCTGCAATTTGTACTAACCAATCCATACCACCGGCAACTTGCATCGCAGCAATTGCAGTGATTACCGACATGATGATCAAGATGACATCGATCGGAATGAAAGATTGGCTTGTTGGAACGCCAAGAATAAGTGAAAGGGCAATAACACCAGCACCACCGGCAAAACCGATACCGATACCGCCAATTCTAGCCCCCAAAAAGATAAAGAGTAGGACGACAAATAGTTCTACTGCAATCATAAGTAACACCTCATTTTAGATTTTATTATGTGAACATTCACCGATGGAATGTTCACATAATAGTTCTATTGTTTAGATTCTATTGAGCAAAAGTGCAACCAACATAAGCCCACAAAATAAACGTGGTTAACCGTATTGGAGCCTAAAAAAGGGCTCCGTTTGGAGCCCTATTTGCTAGATTTACTCGTAGCGTTTTGCTTTATACTGAGGATGCATCAAATTTTCAACAGAGAAAATGTCATCAAGTTCTTCTTCGGTTAATAAACCACGCTCTAGAACCACGTCACGAACGCTCTTACCTGTCTCAGCACAGATCTTACCAACGATGTCACCTTCGTGGTGGCCAATGTATGGGTTTAGGTAAGTCACGATACCGATAGAGTTAAATACGTGAGATTCACACACTTCTTTGTTGACCGTAATGCCGTCTACACACTTGTCGCGTAGGTTCACACATGCATTAGTTAGAATGTCCAGAGACTCAAACATGCTTTGTGCAATAACGGGTTCCATTACGTTCAGTTGAAGTTGACCGCCTTCTGCAGCGAAAGAAACCGTGTTGTCGTTACCTAGAACTTTAAAGCAAACTTGGTTCACTACTTCAGGTACAACTGGGTTTACTTTAGCAGGCATGATTGAAGAACCCGCTTGCAGTTCCGGTAGGTTTAGCTCGTTGAAACCAGTGCGTGGACCTGAAGAAAGCAGACGCAAATCGTTACAAATTTTAGACAGCTTAACCGCTAAGCGTTTAAGTGCGCCGTGCGTCATTACGTAGGCACCACAGTCAGATGTTGCTTCGATTAGGTCTTCCGCAGGAACACATTCTAGGCCAGTTACTTCAGCTAGGTGTTTAACTGCTAGACCTTGGTAACCCGGTGCTGCGTTCAGACCAGTACCGATAGCTGTTGCGCCTAGGTTAACTTCAAGCAGTAGTTTTGAAGTGTATTCTAGGTTTTTGATTTCTTCATTGATGGTTACCGCCCAAGCGTGGAACTCTTGGCCAACCGTCATTGGAACTGCATCCTGAAGTTGAGTACGACCCATTTTCAGGATGGTGTTGAATTCTTGGCTCTTAAGTTCGAATGCACCTTTTAGGTATTCAATCGCATCGATCAGTTTCAGTACGCTGTTGTAAACAGAGATACGGAAGCCCGTTGGGTAGGCGCAGTTTGTCGATTGGCTGCGGTTTACATGGTCATTTGGGTTGATGAACTCGTATTGACCTTTTTCTTTGCCCATAAGTTCAAGTGCCACGTTCGCAACCACTTCGTTTGCGTTCATGTTTACAGAAGTACCTGCACCACCTTGGAATACATCCGATGGGAATTGATCCATACACTTGCCAGTATCTAGAATTAGGTCACAAGCTTGAATGATGTATTTAGCCACTTCGCTTGGAATTACACCTAACTCTTTGTTTGCTAAAGCCGCAGCTTTTTTAGTCATCACCATACCGCGAACGAATTCAGGTACATCTGAGATCGTTACATTTGAGATGTTGAAGTTTTCAACTGCGCGTAGGGTGTGGATGCCGTAGTAAGCATCAGCTGGAACATGACGTTGACCTAAAAGATCTTCTTCGAGACGAGTAGCTTGAGGAGCATCAACTTGAGCTTCTGATAGAGTAGCCATAACAGGATCCTTAGAGAATTATTCTGATTATATAGTTAGTTATTAGCCTATTCTGTGTGCAAATACTCCGTTCGCTAGAATATTGGGCTGATAAATCCGTCCTGACTTATGTGGCACATGATACTGTACTTAGCGCATAAAAATAGTAAGTTGATCACCTTTTTCGTTTTTGTTTCGTCAATATTTAGCAAACTTATTCCGGGTCAATAAACACGCTTATTTACAGGATAAATTTGAGATTGGTAGGGCTTTCAGCGTAAACTGGATGTAACAAAGGAGTGCGTGTGTTTCCTATCTTATTATTACTATTTATCTTCGTACCGATCATTGAGATTGGACTATTTATTCAAGTTGGTGGCTTCTTAGGGTTGTGGCCAACGATTGCGTTGGTTCTGATCACTGCATTTGTCGGTGCATCACTTGTTCGTAGCCAAGGCATTCAAACATTAATGTCTGTTCAAGGCCGATTACAACAAGGCGAAATGCCAGCTCAACAGATTCTTGAAGGCGTGATGCTTGCGGTTGCAGGCGTATTGCTGCTGACTCCGGGCTTTATGACGGATGCACTTGGTATGTTGGTATTGCTGCCTGCACCAAGAGCGATGATTGCTAAGAAAATGATGGAAAAAATGGTGGTTACCAATATGTCTGGTGGTTTCCAAGCAGGTGGACAAGGTGGTTTTGGGCAGAGCCCATTTGGACAAGACCCATTCAATCGAGATCCATCTGATCAATCAAAAGACGGCAACACCTTTGAGGGTGAGTTTGAAAAGAAAGACGACGACAACGATCGTAACCGACTAAACTAATCCGTTTTCTCTCTTCTTTATATAGAGGGAAAAACAGAAAAGGCTCTTACCTTTATCTTTCACATGAAAGCGATAATGGTAAGAGCCTTTTTTATTGCGTGTCGCTTGTTGTTACTTACTGTTTATTATTGATAACAGATAACAGATAACAGATAACAGATAACAGATAACAGATAACAAATAAGTTTGAGCGCTCAGTTATACCGCGCCTTCGAAACCCATTTGACGCCATGCTTCAAAAGCAATGATTGCCACAGCATTAGATAGGTTTAGGCTGCGCGCATCTGGCATCATTGGAATACGAATGCGTTGTTCCATTGGCATGCTTTCGATGAGCTCAGCAGGTAGGCCGCGTGTCTCAGGGCCAAACATCAATACATCACCTTGTTGGAATTTAGCATCAACGTGGTGGCCTGTGGTTTTTGTGGTACATGCGAAGATACGGAAGTCACCTTCACGTTCATTCTCTAAGTACTCAAGAAAGGCTTCTAGATTCTTGTGGCGTTTTACTCGCGCTAGGTCGTGGTAGTCCAAACCGGCACGGCGTACTTTCTTCTCTTCAAAGTCAAAACCAAGCGGTTCAATTAGGTGTAGGTTCGCGCCACAGTTAGCAGATAGGCGGATGATGTTACCCGTATTGGGTGCAATTTCTGGTTCGTATAGAGCGATATCAAACATGTTGGTTCACAAGAATAATCAAAGATAGCCAGAGTATACGGTGGCAAGCAGAGTGAGTACAGTTCGCCACCGTCACCATTTGCTTAAGCTTGGTTCGCTAGTGCTTGTGCGTAGTTTTCAGATACCGCATTCCAATTCACCACGTTCCACCATGCATTGATGTAATCAGGGCGACGGTTTTGGTAGCTGATGTAGTAGGCGTGCTCCCAAACGTCGAGCGCAAGAACCGGTTCTCCGTTACTGGCAATGGTATCCATCCATGGGTTGTCTTGATTCGAGGTCGAGACGATGTTCAGCTGTCCTTTTTCCACCACCAACCAAGCAAAGCCTGAACCAAAGGTATTGATTGCCGCTTGAGCAAACTGGTCTTGGAAGGTTTTGAAATCTCCGAATGTACTTTTGATCGCTTCACCTAGTTCGCCCGTAGGTTCACCCCCACCGTCTTGCGACATGCAGTTCCAATACAAGATGTGATTGTAGTAACCGCCACCATTGTTACGAACGGCTGGACTGTGCTGAGAGATGTTAGCGAAAATCTCGGTGAGAGACTGGTGCTCAAGCTCGCTACCAGAAACCGCAGTAATAAACTTATCGTAATAGGTTCGATGGTGTTTGCTGTAATGCACTTCCATTGTTTTTGCATCAATGTAAGGTTCTAGGGCATCGTAAGCGTAGGGTAGATCTGGGAAAGAGTGTGACATGGTAAATCCTCCTTAATTAGAGGATTTACCATAATGATAATAACTATCATTATCAACTACGATCTTTGTAGGGGTATTACGCTGGTAGGATTGGCAGAGTGATCTCTAGTTGTAATCCACCTAGTTTACTGCGGCTTGCTGTGATCGAACCACTGTGTTGACGAATCGCACTTTCTGTAATGGTTAACCCCAATCCTGTTCCGCCTGAGTTTCGATCTCTTGCCGTTGAAACACGATAGAAAGGTCGGAAAATTGAATCTAATTCGTCATCAGGAACGCCTTCACCGTTGTCATTCACGCAAATCGTCAGTTGGTCTTGTTGAACACTAAATTGAACATCAACTTGGTCTCTACCATAGTAAATGGCATTGCGAGTAATATTGTCGAGCGCGCTCATCAATAACTTCGGATTACCCGAGATAGAACGATTAGGAATTTTTGAAAACCTCATCTGCTTGCCCATTTGCTCTGCTTCAAACTCTGCGTCTTTTAGGATCTCTTCCCACAGGCTCGATAAGGGTTGCACTTCACGTGTGATGTGACTATCGACCTGCATACGAGACAAAGTTAAAAGTTCACTGATCATCTGTTCTAAACGCTGCGCTTCAGTATCGATACGCTCTAGCTCTTGGCTGTCGCCTTGCTTACGAATGGCGAGTGCATTCGCCATGCGTAATCGAGTGAGTGGAGAACGTAATTCATGAGATATATCAGACAATAAACGTTGCTGCCCTGAAATCATCTGGTTTACTGCTTCGACCATCTGGTTAAAGCTCTCACCGGCTTGTCTGAATTCTGATGTGCCTTTTTCCAGTTGAGGGTCAACCTCAAATTGACCTTTAGCAACGCGTTGTGCAGCAAGTTCTAGCCTTCGTGCTGGTTGACTTAGCGCCCAAGCTAACCAAAGCAGCAGCGGGGTACTCGCCAGCATCACAGCAAGTAATAACTGTAATGGTTTATCAAACAGTCGCAGTAAAAATGGTGGTGGCTGATCCCATTTAACTCCGATGTACATCATCAGGTCTTCACCGGCGAGTGAAACTGGGATTGGGCCTGCCACCATGTAATGCCCATACAGCTTTTGTTTTGGCACTTCAGGGTTATCAATCGTAGTCACGAAATTGCGAATTGCTTTCACTTTGTAATCTGAATGCTTTTTAGTCGTTAGTACTGAGCCTTCAAGGTCAGTCAAATACATCCGAGGGCGTGTGTCTTTTCTGCTGCGGGTTGGGCCTTCCAGTTGGAAGACAATCTTGCCTAAGTTGTCTTCTTTGGCGAATCGCTTCTCTGTACTTTTCGCAATGCGTTCTAATTTCTTGAGGTGCTCGACCGGTACATCGCGAGCAACTCGAGGATCTAAGTGTGGCAGTGATAGCACCGACAAAAGCACCAGTAACATGGTGAACCAAAAGATAGCAAAGATACGTCCATATAAGCTGGTGATTTTAGGTATACGCATTAATCCTCCTCTACTAACAAGTAGCCACGACCTCGTAAGGTTTTAATGCGAGATTTCCCGTCGCTGCGTTCTGGAATCTTCTTGCGCAGGTTAGATATGTGCATATCAATCGCACGGTCAAACGCCGCTAGCCTTTTACCTAACACGTCTAAACTCAATGCTTCTTTGGTGATCACTTGTCCAGGGTTCTGGATTAGGTGACTCAAGAGAGCGAACTCGGTAGTGGTGAGATCGATAATCTGACCATTGCAATAAGCTTCTTGTTTGCCAGGGAATACTTCAATGTCTTGGTATTGAATCCTATCACTGGCCGCTTTAGGCACTGTGTTGGTTTGCGTACGACGCAAGATGGCACGAATACGAGCGAGCAGCTCTCGATCACTGAAGGGCTTTGGCAAGTAATCATCCGCACCAAGTTCAAGGCCAATAACACGATCTATTTCTTCGCCTTTCGCTGTCAGCATTAGTACCGGCGTTTCCCAATTTTCTCTCAGCTTTTTTAGCGTTTCCATGCCATTAAGGCGCGGCATCATCACATCCAAAAGGACCAGATCAATCTCATCATTGATCGCTTCAAGCCCGGCATAGCCATCATTGGCTTCGGAGATAGTGAAGCCCTCAAAGCTCAAAATGTCTTTAAGTAAGCTGGTTAACTCTGTGTCGTCATCAATAAGAAGAATGTTCGCCATTGGGAAGCCTTAATCATTTAGTTAGGTTAATAATACTGCTAATTATTCGTCAACTTTCACTCTTTACGATTCTTTACGCTTTCTAAACGTCACTTTACGAGGGAAAGACTAATCTATATTCAAGCGCTGAGAAACAGACGCAACACATGACTTATTATACCGAATTGAGGCAACAATTATGAAAATGACTAAGAAACTTGTACTAGCAGCTGCGGCACTTCCACTTATTTTTGGTACAGCAAGCGCGTATGCTTACGGTGGTGGTGATAAAGGTGACCACAAAGGTATGCACGACAAGTGTGGCGGTTTCGATAAAAAAGTAATGCGCCAACTAGACCTAACCGACGCTCAAAAAGAACAGTTAAAAGAGATGCGTGAAGCAGACCGTGCTGAGATGAAAGCAAAGCGCGGTGCAAACAAAACGGCAAAAATGGCGCAAATGAAAGCGCATCACGAAAAGGTTCAAGCTCTAGTATTGGCCGACAACTTCGATGAAGCCGCTGCAAACGATCTAGCAAGCCAAATGGTTGCTAAGCAAACTGAACGTCGTGTCGCAATGCTGAAGAAACAACACGACATGATGAGCGTTCTGACAGCAGAGCAAAAAACTCAATTGAAAGAGATCCAACAAGAGCGTATGAGTAAGTGCGCTGACAAAATGGAAAAACGCATGAACAAAGACAAATAGTCTTTCATCTAATCTGGTGTTTAATCCCCAGAATAATGTGAAAAAGCGGCCGTGTGCCGCTTTTTTTGATCCCTTAAAATGAATCTCTTACATCATGTCTGTCATATTCAATTGATTGTTTGCAGGTTATACTTTGTGCTATCAGTCATTTTATAGCCAAATTATGAAACAAGAATACGCACGTTTAGTTACGCTCGCCGCTTGGGCAGCCACTACCATCGCCACAATTTTATTGATCGTGAAGGTCGCAGCATGGTGGGTGACCGGCTCTGTGAGTCTGTTGGCTTCCGTGGTTGATTCCTTGTTGGATATTGCGGCGTCAGTCGTGAACCTAATCGTCGTTCGATACTCTCTCCAGCCTGCCGATAAAGAACATACTTTTGGTCATGGCAAAGCTGAATCTCTTGCAGCACTAGCACAAGCGATGTTTATTTCCGGCTCCGCTTGTTTCCTTATACTTAATGGTATTGAACGCTTCTTTAGGCCTCACGAACTGAACTCTCCTGAAATTGGTATCTACGTCAGCTTATTCGCGATGGTGATGACTTTTGGTTTGGTTCGATTCCAAAAACATGTCGTGAAAAAAACCGGTAGCCAGGCTATTGCGGCGGACTCACTGCATTATCAATCGGATCTCTATATGAATGCGGCCATTATGCTGGCATTGGCGTTGAGCTGGTTTGGTATTGGGCAAGCGGACTCGGTATTCGCGATTGGTATCGGTATCTACATTCTTTACAGCGCTTATCAAATGGCAAATGAAGCGATTCAGTCATTGCTTGATAGAAAGCTACCGGATGAAGAGCTTAAACAGATTAAAGAGACGTCGTTGAGTATCGAAGGTGTATTGGGTGTGCATCAATTACGAACGCGTCGTTCGGGCCCAATTCGCTTTATTCAATTGCATTTGGAGCTTGAAGATAATATCCCACTTATTGAAGCGCATCGCATTTCTGACGAAGTAGAAGACAAGCTTATCTCTGTTTTTCCTGATGCTGATGTATTAATTCATCAAGATCCGTATTCGGTGGTATTTGGCCCAGAGAAACAGCAGAAGTTTCATTCTTGGTAATGAGTGATAAAGCTGAGAGCAAATGGTAAGTGGCCGGCTTTTGAACTAGAGTGAGTAAAAATTACTAACTCAAAGGTGATTCAAAAATCACCTTAGTAACAATTAATGTTGATTCTGATGTGAATCAACAAAGTTACTGAGTAAAACTGTAATACTCTTACAGAAGTAGAAATGTTACATAATTTTACGCGATTTGAGTGCTATTCCTGTTGAGGAAATGTAACATAACGCACAAATATAGATTTAAAATCTTGTTGATATACAATCAGCAAGAATAAGAATTGAATAATAGATTCCCAAAAATCGAGGGTGAGCATGATTAAGAAGATCGGTGTTTTGACCAGTGGTGGTGACGCTCCAGGCATGAACGCAGCAGTTCGCGGTGTTGTTCGTACAGCGCTATCAGTTGGCATTGAAGTTTACGGTATTTACGATGGCTACCAAGGCCTTGTTGAAGACCGTATCGAAAAGCTTGACCGTTCAAGCGTATCTGACGTGATCAACCGTGGTGGTACTTTCTTAGGTTCTGCACGTTTCCCTGAGTTTAAAGATGTTGCTGTTCGTGAGAAAGGCATTGAGAACCTTAAAAAGCACGGTATCGAAGCACTTGTTGTTATCGGTGGTGACGGCTCTTACATGGGCGCTAAGAAACTGACTGAGATGGGTTACCCATGTATCGGTCTTCCAGGTACTATCGACAACGATATCGCAGGTACTGATTACACAATCGGTTACCTAACAGCGCTTAACACTGTTATCGACTCAATTGACCGTCTACGTGACACGTCTTCTTCTCACCAACGTATTTCTATTGTTGAAATCATGGGCCGTCACTGTGGTGACCTTACGCTTATGTCAGCAATTGCAGGTGGTTGTGAATACATCATCACTCCTGAGACTGGCTTAGATAAAGATCAGCTGATCAGCAATATCCAAGATGGTATTGCGAAAGGTAAGAAGCACGCAATCATCGCTCTAACAGAGCTTATGATGGACGCGAACGAACTTGCGAAAGAGATCGAAGCTTCAACAGGTCGAGAAACTCGTGCAACGGTTCTTGGTCACATCCAACGTGGTGGTCGCCCGACTGCATTTGACCGTGTACTGGCTTCTCGCATGGGTAACTACGCAGTTCACCTTCTTCAAGAAGGCCACGGTGGTCGTTGTGTTGGTATTGAGAAAGAAGCGCTTGTTCACCACGACATCATCGACTGTATCGAGAACATGCAGAACCCAGACCGTTCTGAGCTATTCCGCGTTGCAGAAGAGTTGTTCTAAGCAACGCTTAGCGTTCGCTTAAAATATTAAAAACCGCTGATTTATCAGCGGTTTTTTTTGTGCCTGTTGTTTGAGGCTTTAGAACTGACAGGTAATAAAAAAGGCCAACCTAAGTTGACCTTTCATTCAATCTAAACGGTGACGTTTAAATTAAGCTTTTGCTTCAGCTGCTGCTTCAGCTGCTGCTTTAGCGATAGCTGCGAAGCTTTTCGCGTCTAGCGCTGCGCCGCCAACTAGAGCACCGTCGATGTCTGGTTGTGCGAAGTAAGCTGCTGCGTTTTCTGGTTTAACAGAACCGCCGTATTGGATAACAACTTTCTTAGCAACGTCTTCAGATTTCTCTGCGATGTGTGCACGGATTTGAGCGTGGATGCGTTGTGCATCTTCAGCTGTCGCTGCTTTACCAGTACCGATAGCCCAGATTGGTTCGTAAGCGATGATAGCGCCTTCAAGAGCTTCAACACCTTGAGTGTTGATAACAGCGTCAAGTTGACGAGCACATACTGCAACAGTTTCGCCTGCTTCGTTTTGTGCTTCAGATTCACCGATACAAAGAACTGGAGTTAGGCCGTTCTCTTTTAGGAATGCGAATTTCTTAGCAACGAATTCATCTGATTCGTTGTGGTATTCACGACGCTCAGAGTGACCGATGATGATGTGAGATGCGCCGAACTCTTTAAGCATTGCTGGAGACATGTCGCCAGTGAATGCACCGCTGTTGTTTAGGTCAGAGTTTTGAGCACCTAGGATGATTGCGCTGCCCGCTTCAGTAAGCGTACGTTCTGCAAGATCAACGAAAAGTGCTGGTGGAGCAACTGCTACGTCTACGCCTGTTACGCCTTCAAGTTCAGCGTTAAGACCGTTTAGTAGATCAACAACCATTTCTTTGCTGCCGTTTAGTTTCCAGTTACCCATAACTACAGGATGACGCATAGGAATATCTCCAAAGTATTTAAATAAATCGAATGTAAAAAAGTAAACTTTATTACGAAATAATATAACAGATTAATATCAACAGATCATGACTGTGGTCATGACTTTCTTGGATCTTACTCAATGGTCAGAGTAGATTCTGAGCAAATATCAGTGATCCGGCAGACAGAATAATAGCTAACTTCTCGGATTTTTCATCGTTAGTTGCTATTAAGGGACAAACGATTGCGTTAACAATAAGGAAGTAACAATGCCGAACCTAGTTCTAGAGTACTCAAATTCAGTGGATGAGCGTGTGAATATCCAAGGTTTACTAGAAGA
>NZ_JADDYI010000006.1:0-83054 GCF_015163545.1 Vibrio sp. OPT24 | reverse complement strand
TCTTCATCAAGTTACATTAAACTGTGGTTTGTTTGATGTTCCTTCTGTGAAGTCTCGTTCACTGCGCTGTCATAACTGGCTAGTCGGTGATGAAGAAGATAATGTGGACTTTGTTCATATTAGCTTTGAGTTACTTTCAGGGCGTACCGAAGAGCAAAAAAGAGAATTGTCCCGTCTGTTAATGCAAACCTTACAAAAACAGGCAAGCCATATCCGAAGCCTAACGGTCAACATACGAGATATGGATAAAAGTTGCTTTCAGAAAGTGATTAATTAGCTAAAAATAATCAACGATCTAAAAGTGATTAACCAACTATTTGCTGCTAACTTTTGGTAGCGTATTAATTTTTGAGTATTTTAAGATGTCGATGAAAGATTTACTGCTCTCTTTCAAAGGGAGAATTGGTCGTAAGACTTACTGGATTTGGAATGTTTTCTACTATGTAGCGATTACTGGTTTTGCTTCCGGTATTTCTGTTCTGTTCCCTGCATATTCCTATATCCTGCTACCAATCTTTCTACTGTTGCTGGTTATCCCAGATCTTGCAATTACCGCTAAACGCTGGCACGACCGCAATAAGTCGAACTACTGGTTGCTGTTGAACGTGCCACTGGTGCTTGGGCGTTTGGCTTCGCCAATGGTCGCAACGACAACAGAGTCGGTATCGCCAGTTCACATGGCAGCAACGGTTGCAGCATTAGTATGTGGTTTATGGATTTTGATTGAATGTGGATTGCTCAAGGGAACTGAAGGCCGTAATGATTACGGTGACGACCCAGTGTAAAGATTGAATGATTGAGAAATAAGAAGGGAGCATTGTACTCCCTTTTTTTGTTTTTGGTCTCTAATATCTTGCTACTGATGCTTGGGCGTTTGAGTAACGATTTTTTAATACATTTTCGGTTCTGTGTTCGGCCTAAAAGGAACCACATTTTCAGATTCAGGCTCTTCAAAACTACAGCGGCCTTGAAGCGCATCTTGAAATTTACAGACCTGACAGCGTAGCTCTTGCATCAGTACAACATTAGCATGGTGTGGATTCTTGCAACGGCTGACCACTAAGTCGAGGTGACTTTGTTGGGCTCGAAGTCGATCTTGCATCACCTCAGAGGCAGAACAAATCATTTGTTCACACATATCATGTTTGAATTGATTAAATGCTTCAGGATCACTTTTCGCTAGTTGGACGAGTTCGTCAAAGGGGGGCAGTTTTTGATCCGACTGTGGATATGCCATGTTTCTTTCCTTAGCGTTAAGCATATTTCATATGCTTTAAGCTTAAGAAATAAATTAGTACAAATTTTAATCAATTTGTATTTTCTCAATCTTGAGACAAGATCAATGACTTGGCGTCAGCCTGCTGGACTTGGACTTGGACTTGGTATTGATACAGAGGCTACGTTAAAAGTGCTGGTGTTAAAGTATAAGTACAGCGTCGCTCACCAGCGATAATGTGTTCAGTGCGGCTTACATGACACTCACCTTTGAGTAACTCAGTAAATACATTGAGCTCAGATTGACAGAGGCTTGGACAGCGAGTCGCTGCTTTACAGATAGGACAGTGATTTTCGATCAAGATATAGTTATCACCTTGTTCTTGAAGTTCTGCCATGTAGCCTTCTTCTTCGCGAAGTTGGGTGAGTTTTTCAAGTTTACTGATCAGATTATTACAGTCGGATAGAGCGGCTTGATATTGCTTAAGAGTGTGCTGTTCACGTTCAGCTGCAACTTTAGCTAAGCCTTCTTTGCCAAATAGGTTTTCGACAGCGTCAATCACCTGAATGGTGAGTTCACCGTGTCGGTCTGAGAATTGACTATGCCCTTGCTGAGTCAGAGACCAGTGGCGGGTAGGGCGTCCCACTTTTACTTTTACGTCATGAAACGCAAGAATACCGTCATCTTCCAAACTTTGCAGGTGCTGTCTTGCACCCATTGTCGTCATGCCAAATTCTTCTGACAATTGTTTCGCGGTTACCGCGCCTTGACGCTTAATGGTTTGTAAGATTTTGTCGCTCGTTTTCATACTATCCCTACCTCATGAACCTTACTATTATGGGGCAAGGTGTTTATAAAGCAAACCATTTACTATATTGATAACCATTTACTATATTGATTGTAAATGGTGCCATTCTCGTAGGACATAAAACAAAAGGCTGATACTTGGTATCAGCCTTCGAATGTTTTGTTTAACCGAGCTTAGGTTTACAGGATATGACCCACTACTTCTGGGTCTTTACGCTCTAGATAGTGGATAGACTTGATACGACGGATCGTACGGCAGCGACCACGGATAAGCAGTGTTTCTGTGGTTGCGATATTACCTTTGCGAGAAATACCTTCTAGTAAGTCACCCTTAGTGATACCTGTTGCTGAGAATACAACGTTGTCGCTGCGCGCCATGTCTTCCATTTTTAACACGATGCCCGCTGTTACGCCCATTTCAGCACAACGTTCTAGTTCAATTTCGCCGTGTTTACGGTTTTCTTCTGTGTCGCCTTTGACTTCATGACGAGGGAGAAGACGGCCGTGCATGTCGCCGTCTAGTGCGCGAATAACCGCAGCAGAAACCACACCTTCAGGTGCACCGCCGATGCAGTACATGACGTCTACTTCGCTATCTGGCATACACGTTAGGATTGAAGCAGCAACATCACCATCAGGCACTGCAAATACACGGACGCCCATTGCTTGCATGTCAGCGATGATTTGATCGTGACGAGGTTTAGCAAGCGTGGTTACTACTAGAGTATCGAGTGTTTTACCTAATGCTTTAGCGATGTTTTCGAGGTTCTCGGTCAATGGAAGCTCTAGGTCAATCACGCCTTTAGCGCCAGGGCCTACTACCAATTTTTCCATGTACATATCAGGCGCTTTAAGGAAGCTGCCTTTTTCGCCTGCAGCAAGTACTGCCAATGCATTTGATTGACCCATTGCTGTCATGCGTGTCCCTTCAATTGGGTCAACTGCGATGTCGACAGCGTCGCCGCCTACACCTACGTTTTCGCCGATGTATAGCATGGGTGCATCATCGATTTCACCTTCGCCGATAACAATCTCACCGCTAATTTCGGTTTTGTTTAATAGGCTACGCATTACTTCTACAGCAGCGCCATCTGCAGCGTTTTTATCGCCACGGCCAAGCCACTTGTAACCAGCTAGTGCTGCACCTTCTGTGACACGAGAGAATGACATTGCTAAATCGCGTTTCATGCGGACTCCAAAATTTTCAAAGGGGGAATAGAAATTTCGCGGCGAATTTTACCATATCCAAAAGGAAACGTTTGCCTTTTTGTTTTTTGGGGATTGCTCTTGATCAATTTGCGGTCGAAAACCGGTAATATTCATCAAAATAATCAGTCTGTTGTTGCGTTGGTAATAGTTCACGTCAATATTCGGTAAAAAGCGCTGTTTTTTTCATCGAATGGCGCAAAATATCGAATATATTGAGTGTTTATCCTTGCTCTGCTGAGTAGAATGGGGAAATAAGTGGAGTGAACCTTCACCATCAAACGAATAACTTAAAGGTAGGCCAGAATGTCTTTTGAAGTACTAGAGCAGCTAGAAGCAAAAATTCAAACAGCAGTAGATACAATTGCACTTCTTCAAATGGAAGTGGAAGAGCTTAAAGAAGAGAAACAAGCACTAGCAACTGAAGCTAGTGAGCTTAAAGCAAGTCGTCATGAGCTAGAGCAAAAAACTCAGCAAATGCAGGAAGAGCATTCTGCATGGCAAGATCGTATCCGTAACCTTCTTGGTAAAATGGATGACGTAGAGTAATTGACTCTTCGGATTTAAAAAAACGCCCGCTACTGATTAGCGGGCGTTTTTGTTTGTGTTCTAATGCTTCGTACTCTTATGCTTTGTTTTATTATTCAAAGCTGAGTTACTCGACCTCTTCTTCTTCAACATCCAGATCAAGTTCTACATCCAGAGGCTCTGCAGAAAGGATGATGCCGGTGTTGTCTGCGTAGAGGTAATCTTCCGGTAAGAAGGTCACGCTACCAAAGTTAACCGGTACATCAATCTCACCTACTCCACCTTGGCTTGCGCCGACAGGTATAGAGGCTAGGGCTTGAATACCTAGGTTCATATCTTCAAGCTCATCGACTTCACGCACACAGCCGTAAACCACAATACCTTCCCACTCATTGTCTTCGGCAAGTAGGGCTATCTCCGCATCGATCAGCGCTTTACGTAGTGAGCCGCCACCATCGATTAACAACACTCGCCCCAAGCCATCTTGCTCTAATACGGAGCGAATCAAAGCGTTGTCTTCAAAACACTTTAATGTCGTGATCTGTCCGGCGAAGGATGCTCGTCCACCGAAGTTGCTGAACATTGGCTCCACGACATCCACTTGATCCAGATATATGTCGCACAGTGCTGAAGTGTTGTATTCCATTTGCGTACCTTTTGAACAATGAGCTTAGTTTGAGTATATCGGTGCTTGATCCCTTTGCAATGATTAGTCTCAATTAACTCAGTAGAGTTTGAGCTACGACAACCCCTGCAAACAATAGGTTAGTGACCAGTGAGCATTTCACAATGACAGGCATCATCGGCGCTATTTGTGCTGGCTTCTCTGTTTCCCACACGGCCTTGCCATGCTTATAGACAATAATAATGCTGAGTAAAAACGGTAGACTGATCCAGACTGGTTTTTCTTGAATGAGTAGGTACAGAGCGAAAGACGCGAGAGCCAATCCAAGAAGTGCAAAGTGGTATTGCTTAGCTTTGCGTTGTCCTAGACGAACGGCCATGGTGCGTTTCCCGCATTCACTGTCGTTTTCGATATCACGCATGTTATTGATATTGAGTACCGCAACCGCCATCAGTCCGCAGCCTAACGCTGGAAGAAATAGACTTGGTTCAACATGACCAGTGTGTAAGAAGTAAGTACCAGAAACACCTAACAAACCAAAGAAGATAAAGACAGATAAGTCCCCTAGGCCAATATATCCATAGGGTTTGTTGCCTACGGTATATGCGATAGCCGCGACAATCGCTAATACGCCGAGTGCGATGAAAGACAGAATGCTTTCAATTGATGTCAGCGCATGGAAAATCAGAATGAGCCCTGCGATAACGGTAAACACGATATTGAGGATGATCGCTTGCTTCATGGTTGTTGCCGTCACCGCGCCAGATTGCATTGCGCGTGTTGGTCCTAGACGATTTTCGTTGTCGGTGCCTTTAGCCGCATCGCCATAGTCATTCGCTAGGTTCGATAAAATTTGTAAGAGTGTGGCGGTTAAAAAAGCCAGTAGTGCTATCGATAAAGAAAAGTGATCGCTGGAGAACGCTAAACTACTTCCTGTAAGAATAGAGACGAGTGCGAGAGGCAGAGTTTTCGGTCGTGCGGCATCAAGCCAAATCAGTAGAGATTGTTTCATCGTAGGTCTATTTCTTTGTAAGTCTTCGTTTCAAACTGTGATTTGAGTATACGCCCATTCTTCAAGTAATAAAAAGCCCACTCGAAAGTGGGCCTTGAATTCGCTTATTAGCTGCTATTTCTTTGAGATAGAGCAATAAGTTGGAGTTTCGTGTGCTACAGGATGAAGCGGCTTAGGTCTTCGTCTTCAACGAATTCACCGAGCTTCGACGTTACGTAAGCTTCATCAATGACGAGTTTGCTGCCGGCTTTTTCTGTTGCGTCGAATGAAATCTCATCCATTAGGCGTTCCATAACAGTATGTAGGCGACGCGCACCGATATTCTCCGTGGTTTCGTTAACACGCCATGCCGCGTCAGCAATCTGATTAATGCCATCTTCAGTGAACTCAATGCTCACATCTTCTGTTTTCATCAGGGCAATGTATTGCTCTGTTAAAGATGCTTTTGGCTCAGTAAGAATTCGTTTGAAGTCATGTGCAGAAAGCGCTTCAAGTTCTACACGGATTGGTAGACGACCTTGCAGCTCAGGGATCAGGTCAGATGGCTTAGCCACTTGGAATGCGCCTGATGTGATAAACAAGATGTGATCAGTTTTAACCATGCCGTGTTTCGTTGATACTGTGCTGCCTTCGATAAGAGGCAGTAGGTCACGTTGAACACCTTCGCGAGATACGTCTGGGCCTGAGCTGTCACCACGTTTACAGATTTTGTCGATCTCATCGATGAACACGATACCGTTGTTTTCAGCGTTGAAGATCGCGTTCTCTTTTAGCTCTTCCTGGTTCACAAGCTTCGCAGCTTCTTCTTCTGTCAGTGCTTTGAATGCGTCTTTGATTTTCATCTTACGCTTTTTCTTGGTGTCGCCAGCGAGATTTTGGAACATGCCTTGTAGCTGGTTAGTCATCTCTTCCATACCTGGAGGTGACATGATTTCAACACCCATTTGCGGTGCCGCTACATCAACTTCGATCTCTTTGTCGTCTAGCTTACCTTCGCGCAGTTTTTTACGGAAAATCTGACGAGTGTTTGAAGAGGTTGTGTCTTCAGTTGATTGCTCATTCTGACCCCAAGCATCACGAGCTGGTGGTAGAAGGGCATCAAGAATGCGTTCTTCAGCTTGTTCTTCAGCGCGGTATTGTACTTTTTCCATCGCTTGTTGGTGCGTCATCTTGATCGCAACGTCCGTTAGATCACGGATGATGGTTTCAACTTCTTTACCAACGTAACCCACTTCGGTGAACTTAGTCGCTTCTACCTTGATGAAAGGCGCGTTTGCTAATTTCGCTAGGCGGCGAGCGATTTCAGTTTTACCTACACCCGTTGGGCCAATCATTAGGATGTTCTTTGGTGATACTTCAACACGCAGGCTTTCTTCAAGCTGCATACGACGCCAGCGGTTACGCAGGGCAATAGCAACTGAACGCTTAGCGTTGTCTTGGCCGATAATGTGGCGATTGAGTTCGTGAACAATTTCGCGAGGAGTCATCTCAGACATGGTTTTTCCTTAATTCTTTAATCACTGTTGAATACAACGTTATTGATGGAAGCGGTCGTTACTCTGGCTTTGGCAGCTCAACGGTGCTTTCTAGTTCTTCAATAGTGTGGTGATGGTTGGTGAAGACACAGATATCGCCGGCAATGTTCAGCGACTTTTCTGCGATTTCACGCGCATCTAAATCAGTATTTTCTAATAGTGCAGTAGCTGCTGCTTGAGCGAAGTTACCGCCCGAACCGATCGCAATCAGATCATTCTCAGGTTGAACTACGTCACCGTTACCAGTGATGATCAGTGAAGCGGTCTCATCCGCTACTGCAAGCAATGCTTCTAACTTACGTAGAGCACGGTCGCTACGCCAATCCTTCGCTAGCTCAACGGCAGCTTTGGTCAGGTGGCCTTGGTGCATTTGTAGCTTGCTTTCAAATTTTTCGAATAGCGTGAAAGCATCAGCGGTACCGCCAGCAAAACCTGCCAGTACTTTGTTGTTGTATAGGCGACGTACTTTACGGGCATTGCCCTTCATTACAGTATTGCCTAGAGATACTTGTCCATCACCCGCGATGACGACTTTATTATTACGACGTACAGATACAATGGTAGTCACGAGTAGGGCCTCTTAATATTTCTTATCTTTGGGTATAAAAAGTATATGAGGATGGCACTCGGATAATTCAAGGAACCACGAGTGATGTCGTGCAACTTATCGACGGAAGTTGTAAGGAAAGTTGGAGAAAGGGAGCGAATAAAAGAAAACCTCCACAATGGGAGGCCTTCAGTGTTTGGTTTTTTCTGCTTCTGCTAAATCTGTAACTACTCGGTATCTTTCCAAATAGCACAAGGTTCTATTTTCGCTCGTTGCAGCTTATGGCGATCGCGCTCGGCGTCACGCTTCAACTTGTATGGTCCAAGAACCACACGATACCAACTGCTGCCATCTTTCTTGCGGATTTCGCTTGAGATACCTTGGAAGGCAATATCTAACTTACGAGCTTCAGCTTGTGACGAGGTTTTGTAAGCACCACACTGCATCACGTAAGGGATTTTTGAGATCTGTTGCTCTTTTGCTTTGACTTCAATTTCGCGGCTTGGCAGCGTTTCGACATAATCCCATTTCTCTTCAGGAGGTGGTGGAATCATTTTCGCAGGTTTTGGCTTAGGTTTTGGTTTGGTTACCACAGGAGCGGGAGTTGGCGGCTCAGGATCATTACTCAGTAAGTAAAGTCCATAACCAAAACCACCGGCAAGGAGGATCGCCAAAAGACCACTGCGCCAAGGCTTACGACGAGGGGCTTGTTTTTTAGTCGTTTTTTTTGTGCCACGACCGCGCTTTACATAATCTCTATTAGCCACAAGACAATTCAATAGTTGATGATTCTGCTCTCATGGTAATCCAGATTGCGCGAGGATAATAGTGCAGAAATGGAAGCGGCACGTCAAAATGTACCGCCACTTTGTATAGGTATTTTGTGCTATTAAATTCGCGGTGGTGCAGTACTGCCTCGAACCACGAGTTTAGCTTCAAGCAGACGTGAACCAGCTTGAACATCGTTACCTTTAAGGAGATCAAGCATCATTAGCATGGCTTGACGTCCAATCTCGTAACGAGGCTGAGAAATTGTTGTCAGTGGTGGATCGCAGTATTGAGCGAATTGGATGTCATCAAAGCCAACAATTGATAAATCTTGAGGGACGCGTAAACCTAGCTTCTTCGCTTCTTGAATCGCACCAATCGCCATTGCATCGTTATGACAGAAAATAGCAGTAGGTTGCTCGGGCAGAGCTAGAAGTTGACGAACCGCTTGAGCACCAGCTTCAAAGGTAAAGTCACCGACCGTGCTATAAGCTGGGTTCATTGATACACCCGCACGGCGCAATGCTTGTTGGTAGCCTTGTTGGCGGAATTTACACAGTGTCGCTGATATTGGGCCAGATATTTGAGCGATACGCTTATGACCTAATTGGGCTAGGTAGTTAACCGCTTCAAATGCAGAGGTTAAGTTATCGATGTGTACTGTCGGTAATTCGAGCTCAGGGGCGAATTCACATGCCATCACCATCGGCGGTAAATTCTTTTGTTCAGGCTTGCTGACATCAAACGGATGGTCAGTGCCAAGCAGCAGCATACCGTCAGCTTGCTTGGTGAAAACCAAGTTAACAAAAGAAGACTCGCGCTTCTTTTGCTGGCCGCTATCACCCAGTAGAACAAGGTAATCATTTTCTACTGCGGCGTCTTCGATACCACGAATGATTTCAGCAAAATAAGGGTCACAGATATCAGGAACGATAGTGATGATGGTTTTTGATTCGTTGCGACGTAAGTTTCTAGCTAATGTGTTGGGTGAGTATCCAGCTTCTAGCACTGCCGCTTCGACTCGCTTACGAGTAGAAACAGAGACTTTTTCAGGGTTCATCAATGCACGTGATACCGTTGCTGTTGAGACGCCTGCTAGCTGGGCAACATCCTTCATTGTCGCCATAAATTAAACCCTCTTGTAAGTTCCTTTGCTGCCTAAGTATCTAAGGCATGAATAATAAATTTAATCGAATAGATATTGTGAAAGTGTTGCTAACACTTTTTTTATTGCAATATTTTATTCGTTTAATCTGTGTAAAGTTACGGCTAGATTAACAAAAATCACATGACTAGTGTGAAGTTGCTCACGAGAAATATGAAAGATTTGTGAACAAACTTATCATTAGTTTTAACCCGATGGGATTTAGCTCAAATCTTGAGGCTCTATATCGAGTGACCAGCGGACTTTTTTTGCAGCGGGTAACATATTGATTGCCGGTTTCGCGCTCATTAATAGCTTCTGCATTAATGAACGCGTCTGAGTTTGTAAGATTAACTGCCAGCGCGACTTGCCCGCTCGTTTTGCTAACGGGGCAGGGGTTGGCCCTAACACCATACAATATTGGTCAAACAGCGGGTGCGATTCTAATGTATGACGCACTTGACGTAGAAACTCTTCCACTAAGCGCGTGTCGTTAGCTTCCGCTCGGAATAACGTCATAAAGGTATATGGCGGTAACATCGCCTGTTTGCGTTCGGCTAAGGCAGTCTGAGCGAAGTGGTTATAGTCTTTATGTAATAGTGCTTGCAGTAATCCGTGTTCAGGGTGGTGAGTTTGTAAGATGACTTCACCCGGTTTACTTGCACGACCGGCGCGTCCCGCTACTTGAATGAATAACTGAGCAAGGCGTTCTGAAGCTCTAAAGTCACTACTATATAAAGAGCCATCAACATCCAATAACGCAACAAGTGTGACATCTGGGAAGTGATGCCCTTTAGCAAGCATCTGTGTACCAATCAGGATTTGGTATTCACCTTTGCGAATCGACTCTAATGCATTTTCTAGGCTGCCTTTACGGCGAGTACTATCGCGATCAATGCGAATGGTTTTGTATTCAGGGAATAGTTGGCCAAGTTGAGCTTCTAGTTGCTCGGTACCGACACCCACGGTTACTAAGTTCGCTGAACCACAGCCTTGGCAATTATGTACGATATGCTGTTGTGAACCACAATGGTGGCAGCGCATCTCATTACTGTATTGGTGATAGGTGTAGTAAGCGTCACAACGTTTACATTCTGCAGTCCAACCACAATCGTGACACATCAGTGCTGGAGAAAACCCACGGCGGTTGAGGAACAACATCACTTGGTTACCCGCCTTGAGATGCCTTTGCATTTCTGCAATCAACGACGCAGATAAGCCGCTTTCTAGGTATTCCCCCTTAACATCCAATACTTTATTGGTGGTCGGCAGAGCGACCCCCGCGCGTGAGGTGAGAGTGAGGTAGCTGTATTTACCGATCTGAGCATTGTGCAGTGTCTCAAAGGCCGGAGTAGCTGAACCAAGAACAACCGGAATCTGTGCTTTGTGAGCACGCATGATCGCCACATCACGAGCGTGGTAGCGGAGGCTGTCTTGCTGTTTATATGAAGCATCATGTTCTTCATCGACAATAATGATGCCCAGATCGGCAAAAGGCGTGAATAGAGCCGAGCGTGTACCAATCACGATACCCGCAATTTTATCACGCGCCGATAACCAAGCATTCAATCGCTCAGAATCGTTTAACCCTGAATGGATGACCTCAACGGGTACATTAAAGCGTCGTTTAAAGCGGTTAATCGTTTGAGGTGTCAGGCCTATTTCAGGAACCAAGACTAACGCTTGTTTACCTTGGTCTAGAATCGGCTTGATCATATTAAGGTAGACTTCAGTTTTACCTGAGCCCGTGACACCTTCTAATAAGAAGCAACCAAAGTCGGTTTGGCTATTTACCGTTGCTATCGCGATAGCTTGCTCTTCGTTGAGCTTAGGTTTGTCTTGGTCGTTTTCGAGGTCAGTTGGCCACGGTTGGCGTTTCGGTTTTTTCTCAGCAGATTCAATCCAACCTTTTTCTTCGAGTGTCTTGAGTACAGCACTACCGACTTCTTCATCGATGAACTCTTGATGAGGAACGGGACCGTGCTCAAGCATGTGCATCACTTTGGCTTGCTTGACCGCACGACCAAAGCCTTGCATCAGCTGATCTCTACCTAATGGGGTCAGTTGCCACTCGACAAGTGTTGCGAAGTCGGCCGCTTTTCCTTTTCGTAAAGCGCTTGGCAGAGCGTTAGCCAAAGTTTCACCCAATGGATACTGATAAAACTGGCTACACCACATTAAGAGTGAGTAGACTGATTCTGGCCAAACGGGTTGGTTATCTAATAAAGCTTTGATTGGCTTGAGCTTGTCTAGCTCGAATTCTGATTCGTTAACCAGAGCCGTGACGATGCCAGTTAAGGTTTGTCGTCCGAATGGCACAGATACTCGACCGCCAATGATAGGAAATAGGTGGTTGGGAATCTTGTAATCGAACTGCTTGTCGAGTGGAACAGGCAGTGCCACACGGGCAATCATTGGACGCATAAAGGGACGGCTTTATCTGAGTTGACGAGAGCGAACAGTCTAAAGGATAAGCCAGTTAAATTCGAGAAGCAGTTTGGATGAGAAGGCTGAGTTAGCGTATGAAGCCAACTAGCACGTCTAAATCCCACTCGATGTAGAAAATAAAGATACGATTGGTGAAAAATGTATCAAATTAGTTGATCCTATCTCACAGATTCATTACTATACTGCGCCTTAAAGGTATGGCTTTATCTCTATTTAGTGATATAGCGGTGTCTTTATTTATTTTTTTAACTACGTGTGGTGTGCGGCTTAGAATCGTATAGCGACACGGCCTACTTGAGGTTATCCCATGAAAGCTGGAATCCACCCAGAATACAAAGCAGTTACTGCAACTTGTTCTTGCGGCAACACATTTGAGTTCAACTCAACGCTTGCAAAAGAATCTATCCACCTAGACGTATGTGACAAATGTCACCCATTCTACACTGGTAAGCAACGTATCGTAGATACGGGCGGCCGTGTTGATCGCTTCAACAAGCGTTTCGGTGCTCTTTCTAGCAAGAAGTAATTCTCGCTATTTAGAAACAAAAAGGACACTTCGGTGTCCTTTTTTGTTTTCTGGCGTTTGATAAACAGATCAATATTATTCCGTTCTTAACCTATTCTTATACTCTTTCGCCAACTAAGCTTAACTCTCATCGTTCCGCCTGAATCATGCATGATTGAAATCTACTCGAAAGTGCAACAAGCGACAGTAAATTCAACTGCTCACTGGTCTTATTAGTAGTGAAATCTCGTTTTTTAATAAGACAGAGGCTTCAACCATCTAGGAACTTTGAAGTACATCCATTAACATGAACAAGATCCCCCAAATAATAATATCCTAGGAACCTACACCTATGTCTGAAGACAGCAGCCAAGCTCAATCCTCTCAAGAATTATCGCCTCAAGAACAATTCCGTCAGCAAGCTCTTGATTACCATGAGTTCCCAATTCCTGGCAAAATTGCCGTAGAACTGACGAAGCCTGCAAACTCTGCAGAAGACCTAGCACTTGCATACAGTCCTGGTGTGGCTGAGCCAGTCCGAGAGATCGCACAGAACGTCGATAACGTTTACAAGTACACAGGTAAAGGCAACATGGTTGCAGTTATCTCTAACGGTACCGCGATTCTTGGCTTAGGTAACCTTGGCCCTATTGCTTCTAAACCTGTTATGGAAGGTAAAGCGTTACTGTTTAAGCGTTTTGCTGGTTTAGATTCTATCGATATTGAAGTAAAACACCGCACAATCGATGAGTTCGTTGATACGGTTGCGAATATCGCAGATACATTCGGCGGTATTAACCTAGAAGACATCAAAGCACCAGACTGTTTTGAAATTGAACGTCGCCTGATTGAGCGTTGTGATGTACCTGTATTCCACGATGACCAACATGGTACTGCGATTGTAACTGCCGCGGGTATGCTGAATGCAATCGAGCTTCAAGGTAAAAAACTCGAAGAGTGTAAGATCGTTTGCTTAGGCGCTGGAGCAGCCGCAGTTGCTTGTATGGAACTACTGATTAAGTGTGGCGCTCAGCGTGAGAAGATCTACATGCTTGATCGTAAAGGTGTGATCCACACTCGTCGTGATGACCTGAATGAGTACAAAGCACTGTTCGCAAACAACACCGACAAGCGTACGCTTGAAGATGTTATTGAAGGTGCTGATCTTTTCTTGGGCGTATCTGGCCCTAATTTGCTACCAGCAGAAGCACTAACGCTAATGGCTGATAAGCCAGTTGTGTTTGCATGTTCAAACCCTGATCCAGAGATCAAGCCACAGCTTGCTCACGAAGTTCGTTCTGATCTAATTATGGGTACAGGCCGCAGTGATTACCCTAACCAGGTAAACAACGTACTTTGTTTCCCATTCATTTTCCGTGGTGCACTAGACGTACGTGCGAGCGAAATCAATGACGAAATGAAGCTAGCGGCGGTTAAAGCTATTCGTGAACTAGCGAAAGAAGAAGTTCCAGCTGAAGTACTAGCAGCTGCAGGTGAGACTGCACTGAAGTTCGGTAAGGGTTACATCATTCCTAAGCCAATGGACCCACGTCTACTTCCTCGTGTAGCAAAAGCGGTAGCCGTAGCGGCAGTTGAATCTGGCGTAGCTCGTATTGAGATGCCTGCTAACTATATGGCATAAAAGCATATGGCATAGATACTGGATGGCGTAATCGCTTGTTATAGCGGTTGCTCGATTGAGCAAAAAAGAATAATAAAAAACCGACTCATCAGGAGTCGGTTTTTTTATGTCTATCATTTACAGCACACGCCTAGATAAGATAGTGGCTGATGTGACAAATAGGGTTCAGCTATAGCGGATCAATACTGAAGGCAGCGACTGAGTTATTGTTATTCTTCGTCAAATGCTTCGAACTCGATACCCATTGCTGTCATCAGTTCTTTCACTTCAGCAGGAATATCATCTGGGCGATCTTTACGAAGGTCTTCATCCGTTGGCAGTGGCTGGCCTGTGTACGCATGTAGAAAGGCTTCGCACAGTAGCTCACTGTTTGTTGCATGGCGTAGGTTGTTAATCTGGCGGCGAGTACGCTCGTCAGTGAGAACCTTTAACACTTTTAGAGGGATAGAAACTGTAATTTTCTTTACTTGTTCGCTTTTCTTTCCATGCTCAGCATATGGGCTTATGTATTCACCATTCCAGTCGGCCATTGCGTACCTTCATCACTTTAGTTGTTAGAATAAATTAATAGTGGTGATTTTAGCGGGATTTACTGCCATAAGCAAAGACATATAGACGTCTAGAAGTGTTGACGTCTCGCGTTTATGAAAGTAAAGTGAATAACATATATCTAACACAGCCGCAAAAACCCCACAAGCTGCTGTGATACCCAGACGCCAAACTTGTAAGGAAGCACCTATGAGCAGCCGGAAGCCAGCAACCATCGCCGTACGTACTGGCATAGAGTCAGACACTCAACATCATGCCGTAGTTCCACCTATTTATCTGTCGACTAACTACGGTTTTCCCGCTTTTGGTGAAGTGCCAAAGTACGATTACACCCGTTCTGGTAACCCAAACCGTGGTTTATTAGAAACTGCTCTGTTTGAACTGGAGTCTGGTAAAGGTGCCGTTGTGACTAACTGTGGCACGTCAGCGCTTAACTTATGGGTGTCTACTTTCTTAGGTGGTGATGATCTTATTGTCGCACCACACGATTGTTATGGTGGTACTTACCGTCTATTTAACACGCGTTCGCTTAAAGGCGATTTTAAAGTGCTGTTTGTTGATCAATCGGATCAAGCTGCGCTAGATGCGGCGATCGCACTTAAGCCTAAGCTGATCTTATTAGAGACTCCATCGAACCCACTGGTTCGCGTGGTTGATATTGCTGAAACTTGCCGTAAAGCAAAAGAAGTGGGTGCATTGGTTGCTGTTGATAATACGTTTTTGACGCCTGTGTTCCAAAAGCCGTTAGAGCTAGGTGCCGATTTTGTTATCCACTCAACAACGAAATTCATTAATGGTCACTCAGACGTGATTGGTGGTGTGGTCGTTACCAAGACGGAAGAGCACGCTGAAGAGTTAGCTTGGTGGGGCAACTGCATCGGTGCGACCGGCACACCGTTTGATAGCTACATGACGCTACGTGGTATTCGTACGCTTGGGGCTCGTATGCGTGTTCATGAAGAGAGCTCGCGTGAAATCTTAACTTCGCTACAGCAGCAAGATCTTGTTGGCACTATTTATCACCCAAGTTTATCTGACCACCCAGGTCATGATATTGCGAAGAAACAGCAGTCTGGCTTTGGTTCAATGCTGAGCTTTGAATTTTCAGGCTCATTTGAGGCGCTTAAATACTTTGTTGGCGAGTTAGCGCTGTTCTCTTTAGCTGAGTCTTTGGGCGGTGTTGAAAGCTTGATTTGTCACCCTGCGTCGATGACTCACCGTGCAATGGGTGAAGAAGCCTTGGCAGAAGCGGGGATCTCTCAGCAACTATTACGCCTTTCGGTTGGTTTAGAAGACGCTGAAGATTTGATTGACGATCTCAAGCAAGCCTTTGAAAAGACAAAACGCTTTATCGCTGAAGGGGAGGGTTAATAATGACAACCTTTCGCCAGCTACATAAATTTGGTGGTAGCAGCTTAGCGAACCCTGAATGTTACCAACGCGTTGTGAACATTCTTAGAGAATATTCATCAGCAACCGATTTGGTTGTGGTATCTGCCGCAGGTAAAACAACCAACCGCTTGATAGAGTTTGTTGAAGCTCTCGATAAAGATGGTCGTATTGCCCATGAGTGCCTACAAACTCTTCGTCAGTTCCAACTAGAGCTGATTGAAGTGCTTCTTGAAGGTGAGCTCGCAGTGCAACTAACGGCAACCATCCAACAAGAATTCACCGCTTTAGGAGAGTTAACTGCTCCTCTAAGTGAAGTGCAAAAAGCGCAAGTGCTTGGTCATGGCGAAGTTTGGTCTTCACGCTTGTTGGCGGCTTTGTTGTGCCAAAATGATTTACAAGCCGTCGCTCAAGATGCGCGTGCTTTTTTACGAGCAGAAGTGGGCGCTCAACCTGAAGTTGATCGCGCACGTTCTTACCCTCTGATTAAAGAAGTTTTGGCTCAGCATACGCATTGCCGTGTAGTGATTACTGGCTTTATGGCTCAGAACTGCGAGGGCGAAACAGTGCTGCTCGGCCGCAACGGTTCGGATTACTCGGCGACCGTGATTGGTGCTTTGGCAGAAGTTGAACGCGTAACGATTTGGAGTGACGTGGCTGGTGTATACAGCGCTGATCCTCGTTTAGTTTCAGATGCGTGTTTGTTACCTTTACTTCGTCTTGATGAAGCGAGTGAACTGGCTCGTCTAGCGGCTCCTGTGCTTCATAGCCGAACGCTACAACCTGTGGCTCAAAGTGCTATGGATCTGAGCTTACGCTGCAGTTACCAGCCAGAGGCGGGCTCTACACAGATAGAGCGAGTACTGGCTTCAGGTCGTGGTGCAAAAATTATTACCTCTTTAGATGAAGTTCTTATCGTGCAACTGACGTTTGGTCACGGACATGATTTCGACCGTCTAGAAAGTGAAGTGTTGGAAGGTCTTAAGCGTGCTCAACTAGAGCCACTTGCTTATGAACTTGAACCGGATCAACATTGCTTGCGTCTTGCTTACACAGAAGAGATCGCTGGTGGTGCTCTGGAATACCTACAAGACCATGCGATTGAAGCTGAAATCAAACTAAAGGAAGGTTTCTCTCTGATTGCTGCAGTGGGTGCGGGTGTGACTAAAAACCCGAACCATTGCTACGGCTTCTACCAGCAACTAAAGAGCTCACCGGTTGAATTTATCTCAGAAGCGAATTCAGGCTTAAGCTTGGTCGCAGTGATTCGTAAGAGTGAAACCTCAAGCTTAGTGAAAGGCATTCATTCTCAATTGTTTCAAGCACAGAAGCGTGTGGCGATTGCCTTATGTGGTAAGGGCAACATTGGTTCAAGTTGGTTAAGCCTGTTTGCTGAGCAAAAGGCTGAACTTGAAAAGCGTCGTGGAATGAACTTTGAGTTGGTTGCGGTGGTTGATAGCCAAACCTATTGGTTCGACGATCAAGGCATTGATGCGACGTCTGTTAGTAAGCGTTTTGATGATGAAGCGATTGCTAATAATGGTAACGATTGGTTAGAGCGCTTAGGTTCGATTCAGGGTTACGATGAAGCGGTGGTTCTTGATGTTACAGCGAGCCCAGTGCTTGCAGCAAAATATCTGCAAATCGCACAACAAGGCATTCATTTGATCTCGGCCAACAAGGTTGCAGGCTCTGCATCAAGTGAGTATTACCATCAGGTGCAAGATGCGTTTGCTAAGATCAGCCGTCACTGGTTATACAACGCGACCGTTGGTGCAGGTTTGCCGATTAACCACACGGTACGCGACCTGCGTGAGAGTGGCGATGACATCATTGCGTTGTCTGGCATTTTCTCAGGCACGTTGTCTTGGTTGTTCCAACAGTTTGATGGCACAGTACCGTTCAGTGAGTTGGTCGACTTAGCATGGCAACAAGGCCTTACTGAACCAGACCCACGTGCTGACTTAGATGGTTCAGACGTAATGCGTAAGTTGGTGATTCTAGCGCGTGAATCTGGTTTAGAGATCGAGCCTGAAAACGTAAAAGTCGAATCGCTAGTACCTGAAGCGCTGCAAGATTTATCAGTGGATGATTTCTTTGATAAGGCTTCTGTGTTGAGTGAAGAACTGGCCGAGCGTTTAGAAAAAGCGCACTCTCAGCAGAAGGTTTTACGTTACGTAGCGCGTTTAGAGAAGAACGGCAAGGCAACGGTCGGTGTGGAGGCGTTGTCGAAAGAGCATGCGCTGGCTAACTTACTGCCTTGCGATAACATCTTTGCGATTGAGAGCAAATGGTACAAAGATAATCCATTGGTTATTCGTGGCCCAGGAGCGGGGCGTGAAGTGACGGCAGGTGCAATTCAATCTGATCTAAACAGAATGTCTAGCCTGTTTTAAATTCTAAATAGCATACTATTCACTAAGATAAATAAGGCTGGAAGCACGATGTGTTTTTCAGCCTTTTTTTTACATTATTTCTTCTTGGCAACTCACCTAACGACTTGAGTTTTTCTCACGATCTACTTGAGAAAAATTCATAATGGATCTGTTGACATTAAATCGTATTCAATACATTCTACAGACATATAGACGTCTAAACGTCGTTTAAGGATTTGAGTTTTAGTGGTTGTTTTTGCCACAGGGAGAGTAAGATGGGATACACACACGCAGGCCATATCGACGCTTTAAATCAGAATATCGCTGAGCTTTCTGACAACATCAATGTGTCATTTGAGTTTTTTCCACCAAGCAGTGAGAAGATGGAAGAGACCTTGTGGAATTCTGTTCACCGTCTTAAAACACTCCAACCAAAATTTGTATCAGTAACCTACGGTGCAAACTCGGGTGAGCGTGATCGTACCCACTCAATTATTAAAGAAATTAAGAACCAAACAGGCCTAATTGCTGCACCACACTTAACGTGTATTGATGCTAGCCGTGAAGAGCTGATTCAAATTGCTGATGATTACTGGGCAAATGGCATTGAGAGCATTGTTGCGTTGCGTGGTGATATCCCAGCAGGCGGTGGCGCTCCAGATATGTATGCATCTGACTTGGTTGAGCTGCTTAAATCTCGCCACGACTTTGATATCTCTGTTGCAGCTTTCCCTGAGGTTCACCCTGAAGCAAAAAGTGCTCAATCAGACCTTATTAACCTGAAGCGTAAAGTGGATGCTGGCGCTAACCGTGCCATCACGCAATTCTTTTTTGATGTAGAAAGTTACTTACGTTTCCGTGATCGCTGTGTGGCGGCAGGTATCGATGTTGAAATCGTACCGGGCATCTTACCTGTTTCTAACTTCAAGCAGGCGTCTCGCTTTGCTGCGATGAATAACGTGAAAGTTCCGGGCTGGATGGCCAAGCAATTTGAAGGTTTGGATGATGATCCAACGACTCGCCAGTTAGTGGGTGCTAGTCAAGCGATCGATATGGTTCGTACGTTGAGCCGTGAAGGTGTGAAAGACTTCCACTTCTACACGCTAAACCGTGCAGAAATGACTTATGCACTTTGCCATACTTTGGGTGTTCGTCCATAAGTCGCTGCCTTGTAGTTAAGCTCAGGCTCGGATAAAAAGCCATCGGCTGTACCTCTCAAATCTTATAGATACAAAAAAGGCTTGGACTCTAAGAGTTCAAGCCTTTTGCTTTTCAGCTTCTAGCTTAACTTAAGCAAGAGCGCCAAGTTCAAGCAGTACTTCTTCAGCCCATACAATCCATGCTTCACGGATAAGTAGGTTACGACGAAGCGTTAGGCGTTCAAGGCGTGCTTGCTTGTCTAGCGTCGATGGCGTTGCGTAGTAAGCTGCTTCGATTTCTTTGTAGTGAGAAACCAGTTTGCGAGACTCTTCTACTAGCTCAGCAAGTTGTACGCGGTAAGCGTCAGAAGGTTGCACAGCACAAGCCATTAGCTTAGCTGAGAACTCGTCACGAACAGTTGGGTGTGCAGTTGGTTGTTCAAACCATTCACCTAGCGCGCCACGGCCTGCATCAGTGATAGAGTAAACTTTACGATCAGGTTTGCCTTCTTGAGGCTCAAGCACGCAAGTTACCTGGTCGTTCTGAGCCATTTTATTTAGCTCGCGGTAAACTTGTTGGTGGCTAGCTTTCCAGAAGTAACCAATGCTTGCGGAGAATTCTTTTGTGATATCGTAACCAGTAGCATCGCGTGTACTTAAAACGGTTAGAATTACGTGTGGTAATGACATGTCTGAAATCCAAATGGTAAACAGTAAACAAATACTTAAACAACAAGTGTGCTTCTAATGGCACGTTATATTGGTTATGTCTAAGTAGCACCAACTCATCGGTTGGTTATGTCACCTTACAAAGCCGTTTATCACCTAGGTTGACCAGTTTATTGGTCAAGTTGCTGCAGATTATTTTTTTGGAGTGTTTCCGCAGCGGAGCAGTAGTATATCTAAATAATAAGCATAAAGTAGAATACATGGACAAAATAACCCGAAAAACTGACAAAATACTCATTAATTGTTTTATGGCAAAATAAAAAGGTCGCACATGGCGACCTTTTGTTCTTTTTTTAGAGGTAAATGCTACTCAGATTATAGTAGGGTTCGCTAATTAACCTGTATTTCGCATACCAGCAGCAATACCTGCAATCGTCACCATTAGTGCTTCTTCTAGCTCTGCTGGTGGTGTCTCACACTTACGAGTTCGGTAAAGCAGCTCTGCTTGAAGCATGTTTAGTGGCTCAACATAGATGTTACGTAGACGAATCGATTCAAGCCCCCAAGGGTCGCTTTGCATCAAGTTCTCGTTATTTTCTACATTCAGCACTGCTTTGATGTCTTTTTGCAGCTGTTCACGCAGTAATTCACCTAGAGGTAACAGTTCTTCGTCAACAAGACGTTGATCGTAGTACTTGGCAATTTCCATGTTGCACTTAGAGTACACCATTTCTAGCATGCCAAGGCGAGTCGAGAAGAATGGCCATTCACGACACATCTCTTCAAGTAGCGCTTGATGGCCTTGGTCTACTGAGTATTGAATCGCTTCACCAGCGCCTAACCATGCAGGAAGAACTAAACGGTTTTGGCTCCAAGAGAAGATCCACGGAATTGCACGTAGGCTTTCTACGCCTCCGTTCGGGTTGCGTTTTGCAGGGCGAGAACCAAGAGGTAGTTTACCTAGCTCCAGTTCAGGCGTCGCTTGACGGAAGTAAGGTACGAATTTCTCTTCACCACGAACCACGTTGCGGTAAGCCTCGCAAGAGACTTGAGACAGAACTTCCATTAGGTCGCGCCACTCTTGTTTTGGCTCAGGTGGCGGCAGAAGGTTCGCTTCTAGAATCGCACTTGCGTATAAGTTGAAACTGTTTACGGCAACATCTGGTAGGCCAAGCTTAAAGCGGATCATTTCGCCTTGTTCTGTTACACGTAAGCCGCCTTTTAAGCTCTTAGGTGGCTGAGAAAGTAGGGCTGCGTGCGCTGGAGCACCACCACGACCAACCGTACCACCACGACCGTGGAATAGAGTCAGTTCAATACCTTCTTCTTCACAAACCTTAACTAGCTTGTCCATTGCGTCATACTGAGCCCAACCTGCAGACATTACGCCAGCATCTTTTGCTGAGTCAGAGTATCCGATCATTACCATTTGGTGGTTTTGGATAAAGCCACGGTACAAGTCGATGCTCATTAGCTGTTTCATTACGGCTTCTGAGTTGTTCAAATCGTCTAGCGTTTCGAACAATGGACAAACGTCCATGCGGTACGGGCAACCACATTCTTGCAGAAGCAAATGAACAGCCAATACATCAGAGGCTGTACGAGCCATTGAGATTACGTAAGCGCCGAAGGCTTCACGAGGTTGAGCTGCAATTACCTTACAGGTGTCTAAAACCTCTTTAACCTGTTCAGATGGCTCCCAATCGCGTGGTAGCAGTGGGCGTTTAGAACTTAATTCATTGGTTAAGAAAGCAATCTTGTCTTGCTCGCTCCACTGGTCGTAGTCGCCAATGCCTAGGTAGCGAGTCAGTTCAGATAGCACATCTGAGTGACGTGTACTTTCTTGACGAACATCGAGACGAACCAGGTGTACACCGAATGCTTTTAGACGGCGCAACGTATCAAGCAGAGAACCGTCTGCGATTACGCCCATGCCACATTCGTGTAGCGATTGGTAACACGCGTAAAGTGGTGTCCAAAGTTGGTCGATGTTCTGTAGTGTTTCTTTCTTTGGCACTTCAGTGTCATGCAGTTTTGCATCGAGCACTTCTAGTGTGTTGTTCAGCAGAGTGCGTAGGCTTTTGAGGATTGCACGATAAGCTTCGTGTTCATCGCCAGCCAATTCACGAACGGCATCATTACACTTAGTCATCGACAGTTCAGTAATCAGTTCGTTTACGTCACCTAGATAAAGGTCAGCGGCTTTCCAGCGAGATAGACGCAGTACTTCTTTAGTGATGGTGTGTGTTACGAATGGGTTACCATCTCGGTCACCACCCATCCAAGATGAGAAGTGTACCGGGCGAGCATCAATTGGCAAGCCTTCACCCAGATAGCCTTTTAGTCGACCGTCCATTTCACGTAGGAAATCAGGCACAGCTTCCCAAAGCGAGTTTTCGACAACCGCAAAGCCCCATTTAGCTTCATCAAGTGGTGTTGGGCGTTGCTGGCGAATCACATCTGAGTGCCAACCTTGGGCGATAAGTTGTTCTAGGCGACGCTCTGTTTTCACACGCTCTTTGTGTGATAGATCGCTTAATTCTAATTTAGACAGACACTCGTTGATCTTAACTAACTTGTTGATCATGGTGCGACGAGTAATTTCTGTTGGGTGAGCTGTCAAAACGAGCTCAATATTCAGATCGCGAACAGCTTGAGCAGCATCTAACTTGCTGATGTCATTTTGATTTAATTTGGAAAATAGAGACTGCAGCACGTCAGGTTCGCAAACATGCTCCTCACAGTGGCGAGAGATTGTGTGGTATTGCTCTGCCATGTTGGTGAGGTTGAGAAATTGGTTAAATGCACGAGCAACAGGAGTGAGTTGTTCGTTCGGCAGGTTTTTAATTTCTTCAACTAGGCTGTCACGGTCAGCTTTGTTGCCTGCGCGGGCGGATTTGGAAAGTTTACGGATAGTCTCCACTTTCTCTAAGATAACGTCACCATGTGCATCTTGGATTGTGTTACCTAGCAAGCGTCCTAGCATGCTTACGTTACTCTTGAGAGCGGCGTATTTCTCGTTCATTGTCATCCTGCCTCGTAAAAAAATTACATCCATTGTTCCTTGTTAAGTACACAATCTAGCGAAAAGTGCTGTATCTAGTCAAATAAAGCATTCTAAGTTTGCAATTATTAGTTTTAAAAATGCGGGAGAAGTAAATTTTCCAAAACTTAGGTAAAAAGTGAAATTTAATTACAAGATTAAGGCTAAACGAGGAATCGCAGAATAAAAGCCACCTTTTCGGGCGGCTTTTATCGGAAAATATCGAATGGATAGTGGGTAACTAGAAACAATATTTACGGATCGATTTACTTAGAACATCAATCGTTGGGTCAATAAAATCGAAGCTCAGGAATTCGTCGGGTTGGTGAGCTTGATCAATTGAACCTGGGCCCAGTACTAAGGTTGGACACAACTCTTGAAGGAAAGGTGCCTCTGTGCAGTAGTTCACGGTTTGAGATTCAGTTTCACACACCGATTCCATTCCACCAATAAAGGGATGATCGTGCTGACACTCGTAACCCGGAATAGGTTCGTGCAATGGAGTAATCTCAATTCTGCCCGGCCATTTTGCTTCGACTTCTTTAAGTGCGCTACGCAGCATGTTATCCAAGCCATCTAAGCTGATGCCTGGTAAAGGACGAACATCATAGTGCAGTTCACAACAACCACAGATACGGTTGGCGCTGTCGCCACCGTGGATATGTCCCAGGTTTAGAGTAGGGCTTGGAATCGCAAAACCAGGGTGATGATACTCTTTTACTAACTTGTCACGCAGTTGCATTAAAGCAAACAATACCTCATGCATGATCTCGATGGCGTTGACGCCTAAAGCTGGATCTGAAGAGTGGCCTGATTTGCCCGTTACTCGCACTGCATTTGCCACGTGACCTTTGTGACCGCGAATCGGCACTAGGCTGGTTGGCTCACCAATAATGCAGTAATCCGGCTTAAATGGTGCATTTTCCGTGAAATGACGAGCACCTAGCATGGTGGTTTCTTCGTCACAGGTGGCTAATACATAAAGTGGTTTGGTTTGTTTGCTCCAATCCATTTTCTTCGCAGCTTCATAAACGAAAGCGAAAAAGCCTTTCATATCTGCGGTGCCTAGTCCGTAGAAGCGATTGTTGTGTTCAGTAAGCGCATGAGGGTTGAAGTTCCAACGTCCTTCATCGAAGGGAACCGTGTCGCTGTGTCCCGCAAGTAGCAAGCCACCTTCACCAGAACCCATCTTCGCAACCATATTATGCTTGCCGGGTTCGACTTCCACTACTTCAACGCTAAAGCCCAGATCTTTAAACCATTGCGCCATTTTTTCTATGACTTTTTCGTTGCCATGATCCCAGCTTGGATCGGTAGAGCTAATAGAGTCTGTGGAAATTAGGCCTTTATAGACCTCAAGAAAACTCGGTAATTGCATATTATCTTCACTTCTACTATTGACAGGAAAACCATAAGTCGGTAAAACACATATTAAATCATATTTAATGCATAAGAAATCAAATAAAGCTAAAAATTAAGTATGAATAGTCAAATTTGAAATGTTACTTACCTCAAGAATGGATGTGTTGAGATGTTGAAAACCACGATCATTGGCGCAAGCGGCTACACAGGAGCAGAACTGGCTCTAATGATAAACAGACACCCTGAGCTCACGCTATCAGGTTTATATGTCTCAGCCAATAGTGTAGATGCAGGCAAACCTATTGCAGCATTGCACGGTAAGTTAGCTGGCTTGATTGATATGCCAGTACAGCCGTTAACCAATCCTGAAGAAGTGGCAAAGCAGTCTGATGTGATTTTCTTAGCAACCGCGCATGAAGTCAGTCACGACCTAGCACCCATCTTTCTTGAAAATGGGTGCCAAGTATTCGACCTATCAGGTGCATTCAGAGTTAAAGGCGAAAACTTCTATCAAGAGTTTTACGGTTTTGAACATCAACACGAACAATGGCTAGACAAAGCGGCTTACGGTTTAGCTGAATGGAACGAACAAGAAATTAAAGAAGCTCAGCTTGTTGCAGTCGCGGGTTGTTATCCAACGGCATCACAATTGGCGATTAAGCCTTTAGTTGAAGCAAAGTTACTGGATGAGAACCAATGGCCAGTGATTAACGCGACCAGTGGTGTAACGGGTGCTGGTCGAAAGGCGAGTATGGTTAACAGCTTCTGTGAAGTAAGCCTGCAAGCCTATGGTGTATTTAACCACCGTCATCAACCTGAAATGGCTGCCCATCTAGGATGTGATGTAATTTTCACACCGCACCTAGGGAATTTTAAGCGCGGTATTTTGGCAACCATTACCATGAAGTTGGCTGAAGGCGTGACAGAAAAACAGATACAAGAAGCCTTTGAGAAAGCTTATCAAGGTAAGCCAGCAGTGAGATTACTCGAAGAGACACTGCCAAGAATTCAAGATGTAGAACAGACACCTTTCTGCGATTTAGGTTGGAAGGTTCAAGGTCAGCACATCATCGTTGTTTCAGCGATTGATAACTTATTAAAGGGTGCATCTAGTCAAGCGATGCAGTGTTTAAATTTACGTTATGGTTTTGCACCATTAACTGCGTTAGTGTAAAGGAATCCAGATATGAGCCTGAATAATCAACCATTAATCATAAAGTTAGGTGGCGCTGCGCTATCTTGTGGTGAAACACTTAGCAAGTTATTTGGTGCAATTTCTGCTTACCAACAACAGGCACAACGACCAATCGTGATTGTGCACGGTGGCGGCTACCTTGTTGATGACTTGATGAAGAATTTAAACCTAAAGACGGTGAAGAAAGAGGGGCTACGTGTTACCCCTTACGACCAAATCCCTGTGATCGCCGGTGCACTAGCGGGCACGGCTAACAAACTGCTTCAAGGTCAGGCGATTAAAGATGGCATCAACGCTGTTGGTTTGAGCCTAGCAGATGGCGGCTTATGTAAAGTGAGCGAACTGGATCCTGAACTGGGCGCGGTAGGCAAAGCGGAGCCGGGAGACTCAACTGTTCTACAAGCCATTCTTAATGCTGGCGCATTGCCAATCATTAGCTCGATTGGTTTGACTGAACAAGGCCAACTGATGAACGTCAATGCAGACCAAGCGGCGGTTGCCGTTGCTGGCGCACTCGATGCTGAATTGGTGCTACTTTCTGATGTCAGTGGTGTGTTGGATGGCAAAGGCCACCTCATTCCAAGCCTTAACCAAAAACAAGCCGATGACCTGATTACCGGTAAAGTGATTACCGATGGCATGATCGTCAAGGTACAAGCCGCACTAGAAGCTGCTAACGACTTAGGACGACCTATCGAAGTTGCTACTTGGCGATATCCAGAAAAACTAACACAACTTTTTTCAGGTAAAAGTATAGGAACACAGTTTTTACCTCAGTAGGCCTCACAACGAGTTACTACTTAAAGAATTTAGACAAAAAAATTTAGTACAAACATATAACTATTAAAGTCATTTCCAACGCTGACCGCCATGTGCAGTATGGAAACTAGGAGAAAGAAAATGAGCAAAGTTAACGTAAAGAAAGTTGTAGTAGCCTACTCTGGCGGTCTAGACACATCAGTAATCATTCCATGGTTGAAAGAGAACTATGACTGCGAAGTTATCGCATTTGTTGCTGATGTAGGCCAAGGTGATGAAGAGCTGATTGGCATCGAAGAAAAAGCAAAAGCGTCTGGAGCATCTGAATGTTACATCGCTGACCTTAAAGAAGAAATGGTCGCAGACTACATCTACCCAACGCTAAAAACAGGTGCTTACTACGAAGGTAAATACCTACTAGGCACTTCAATGGCGCGTCCAATCATCGCGAAGGCACAGGTTGAAGTAGCGCGTAAAGTTGGCGCTGACGCACTTTGTCACGGTTGTACAGGTAAAGGTAATGACCAAGTTCGTTTTGAAGGCGCATTCGCTGCACTGGCACCAGATCTACACGTAATTGCGCCATGGCGTGAGTGGGATCTAGTGAGCCGCGAAGAGTGTCTAGATTACCTAGCTGAGCGTAACATTCCTTGTACTGCTTCTCTTACTAAGATTTACTCACGTGATGCAAACGCATGGCACATCTCTACAGAAGGCGGTGTTCTGGAAAATACATGGAATGCACCTGATGAAGATTGCTGGGCTTGGACGGTAGATCCAGAGCAAGCACCAAACGAGTCTGAAACAGTAACGCTGAAAGTTGAAAAAGGCGAAGTGGTAGCGGTAGATGGCGAAGCAATGACGCCATACAACGCACTGGTTTACCTCAATGAGAAGGGTGCTAAGCACGGTGTTGGTCGTATAGATATCGTAGAGAACCGTCTTGTTGGTATGAAGTCTCGTGGTTGTTACGAAACTCCAGGTGGCACAATCATGATGGAAGCACTGCGTGCAGTAGAGCAACTGGTTCTTGATAAAGCGGCATTCGAATTCCGTGAAGAGCTAGGTGTTAAAGCTTCTCACCTTGTATACGATGGTCGTTGGTTCACTCCGCTATGTAAGTCAATTCTTGCGGCGACAGATGAACTAGCACAAGACGTAAATGGTGAAGTGGTTATTAAGCTTTACAAAGGCCATGCAACGGTGACTCAGAAACGTTCTGACAACAGTTTGTACTCAGAAGAATTTGCAACCTTTGGTGAAGATGAAGTTTACGACCAAAGCCATGCTGAAGGCTTCATCCGTCTTTACTCACTATCAAGCCGTATCCGTGCTTTGAATAGTCAAAAGTAATCCTAACTATGAGTTAGTGAGCTAGCCTCCGCGAAAGGTTGAAGGCCAGTAAACAGACATTATTATGCAAAGCCCATTCACTATTGATTAGTGAGTGGGCTTTTTGCTTTCTGTTTGTTTAATAAATCAGCTTCGGTTTTTACTATCGAATGGCATATAATTCACGCTCCACAATGAAATAATCAATGGATTGAACTTTTTGTGAATAAATATGTGAAAATAATGAATTAATACTTTATTTTCATTTTGAATTGCCGTAAGTTTAAACCATCAGAAAAATACTGAATCTTAATCAGAATTATCATTTGCAAAAACAGTGAGCACTGTGCAATTAGGAGATACACAATGGCATTATGGGGCGGTAGATTTACCCAAGCAGCAGACACCCGGTTTAAAGATTTTAACGATTCTCTTCGTTTTGATTACCGATTGGCTGAGCAAGACATTGTGGGCTCAATTGCCTGGTCAAAAGCTCTACAATCGGTCAACGTATTAACAGAAGAAGAGCAACAGAAGCTTGAGTTAGCGCTGAATGAGCTAAAACTTGAAGTGATGGAAGACCCTGAACAGATCTTACGTTCTGATGCAGAAGATATTCACAGCTGGGTTGAGCAACAACTTATCGGCAAAGTCGGTGATTTAGGTAAAAAGCTCCACACTGGCCGTTCTCGTAACGACCAAGTGGCGACAGACCTTAAGCTATGGTGTCGTCAACAAGGCAACCAACTGTTGCTAGCGCTTGATCGTCTGCAGAGCCAAATGGTGAATGTTGCTTCTCAGCATCAAGAAACCGTGCTTCCTGGCTACACTCACTTACAGCGTGCTCAGCCGGTAACTTTTGCTCACTGGTGCTTGGCTTACGTTGAAATGCTTGAGCGTGACTATTCACGTTTGAATGATGCGATTAAGCGTCTAGATACATGTCCGCTGGGTTCTGGTGCCCTTGCAGGAACTGCTTACCCGATGGACCGTGAAGAGTTAGCTCACAACTTAGGTTTCCGTCGTGCAACGCGCAACTCTCTAGATTCAGTTTCTGACCGTGACCATGTGATGGAGCTGATGTCGATCGCTTCTATTTCAATGCTTCACCTTTCACGTCTTGCAGAAGATATGATTTTCTACAACTCAGGTGAATCAAACTTCATCGAGTTAGCGGATACCGTGACGTCAGGTTCATCTCTGATGCCACAAAAGAAAAACCCTGATGCGCTAGAATTGATTCGTGGCAAAACTGGCCGTGTTTATGGCTCATTAGCCGCAATGATGATGACAGTGAAAGCTCTGCCTTTGGCGTACAACAAAGACATGCAAGAAGATAAAGAAGGTCTGTTCGACGCTTTAGATACTTGGAATGATTGTATGGAAATGGCGGCATTGTGTTTTGACGGTATTAAAGTGAACGGCGAGCGTACACTTGAAGCGGCAAAACAAGGCTACGCGAACTCAACTGAACTGGCTGATTATCTAGTAGCGAAAGGCATTCCTTTCCGTGAAGCTCACCACATTGTCGGTGTAACGGTAGTGGCGGCGATTGCAAAAGGCTGCGCATTAGAAGAATTAACCATCGCAGAGATGAAAGAGTTCTCTGAGGTGATAGAAGAGGATGTGTATGACATCCTAACCATTGAATCGTGTCTTGAAAAACGTAGTGCGCTAGGCGGTGTATCACCACAGCAGGTGGCTTACGCGGTTGACCAAGCAGAGAAACGTTTATCACAGCGTGACACTTCTATTGTGAAGGTTCGTCCTGCTCGTCTGACCGATATTGAAGCATTAGAAGGCATGGTGGCCTACTGGGCGAATATGGGTGAAAACCTACCTCGCTCTCGTAATGAACTGGTGCGTGATATTGGCTCGTTTGCGGTCGCAGAACATCATGGTGAAGTCACTGGTTGTGCATCACTCTATGTGTATGACTCTGGCTTAGCAGAAATTCGCTCACTTGGTGTGGAAGCTGGCTGGCAAGGTCAAGGGCAGGGTACGGCGATTGTGCAACACTTGGTTGATAAAGCACGACAAATGGCCATCAAGAAGGTGTTTGTACTGACGCGCACTCCTGAGTTCTTTATGAAGCATGACTTCTTACCAACTTCAAAATCTTTGTTGCCAGAGAAAGTACTGAAAGATTGTGACCAGTGCCCTCGTCAACATGCATGTGATGAAGTGGCCTTGGAAGTAAACTTGGTAGAGCAGATTATCGCAAAGGTTAATGTGGCATAACGCATTGATTTTGTAGCTCCCTAAAAAAAGATCAAAAATCTGATCTTTTTTGGGAACAAATTAAGAAAAGTCCGGTCTATTAAAGTACCACTGCTTTTTCTTAGAATTTTCTAAGAAAGCCCTAGAATCGATTGGTTCTGGGGCTTTTTTCTATCTGTTGTTTGAGAAGTGATGATAACTCGAGTTGAGATTAATTCTTTGTGTATTGAATCTAGCACTTAGCCGTTATCCTCTATCCAACCAATCTCGTTATTAATGCTTTTTGTTCCTTAAAGGCAGCACGACAAACTTCATGAACCAATGCAGCGACAACAAACCACTGAACGCGAAAGCGGCCATCATCAAAGCGATGGCATTGATGGTTTTTGGATCTTCTCTGAAAAATAGCCACCATACTCCCCAACTCAAAATCGACAACACCATCAGCTGATTCATGCAACGCTGGCAGCGACCGAGTTTGTTACGGATTTTTTCACTTTTATTGCAATGAATGCATGTCATCTTGGGTTTGATTCGCGTTATGCTTGTTGCCCTGATAATAACACGTCACAAGATATTGGATCACGGTGACACAGAGAGAGAAAGTCGATGATTGAGCGCCAAGACACCAAACAACGCATGAGCCGTATTGTGAAACACAACGGCACTATCTACCTATGTGGCCAAGTGTGTGCTGATGCAACCAAAGACATCACTGAGCAAACACAGACGATGCTAGATAAAGTAGAAGTGCTACTTGAGCAAGCAGGCAGCGACAAAGAGCACATGCTGTCAGCAACGATTTACTTGAAAGACATGAAAGATTTCCAAGAAATGAACGCAGTTTGGGATGCATGGGTACCAGAAGGTCACGCTCCAGCTCGCGCATGTGTGACTGGCGATATGGCTCGCGAAGCGCTACTTGTTGAAATCTCTGTGATTGCTGCTGAGAAGTAACTGCTAAGTATTTAGCGACAGGCTATGGCTTCAAGAGACTCCAGATACCTCGTCCCTCGGTTCTGGAATGACGTAGAGGATTTTGTTCCTACCATATTGTGAAAATTATCGTCATTTCCGATAGTGACGAAGGAGCGTAATAGGGAGTCTGTTATTTGCTCGTTGCAAAAAAAGGAAAGCCAATGGCTTTCCTTTTTAGTATCTAGTGTTTGCTAACTGCTAACGATAATCTGAGATTAACAGCCCGGTCCGCAATCTAGACAGTGTTTCACCGTCTCTGGACCTAGGTGCAGTTTCGCATTCAAGTCACGTAGTGCTGTCCGTACACCTTCTTCAATCACTGGGTGGTAGAAAGGCATGTCTAGCATTTCCGAAATCGTCATCTTATTCTGATGTGCCCAAGCTAATAGGTGCGCCAAGTGTTCCGCATTTGGTCCCATCATCTCAGCACCAAGGAAGCGACCAGTGCCTTGTTCGCCGTAAACGTGCAGGATACCTTTGTTGCGTAGCATCACTCGTGAACGACCTTGGCTCTCAAACGACACTTCACCTGTTGCGAAACAACCACATGTGCCCAATCGTGTTGTGATCTCTTTGTACGTTTCACCAACCATCGCGATTTGCGGGTCAGAGAATACCGCTGAAATTTTAGAGCGGCGTAAGCCTGCTCGAATTTCAGGAAAACGACCTGCGTTGTCGCCCGCAATACGAGCTTGGTCTGCTGCTTCATGTAGTAGAGGCAGTTGGTTGCTTGCATCACCTGCAATGAATACTGATGGTAGCGATGTTTGTAGCGTGTAGTGGTCTGCGATTGGAACACCACGCTCATCAAGTTCTAGAGAGGTATTTTCTAGTCCAAGCTTGTCTGTATTAGGACGACGACCTGTTGCTGCCAGTACGAACTCAACGATGTTGGTTTCTAGTTCACCTTGCTTATTGATGAACTGGATTTCGACGCGAACTTCGCCTGATTCAGTCATAATACGCTTCATGCTTTCGATTTTTACGTCAGCATCTAGGTAGAACTCTTCATTGAAAGCTTTGTCTGCGTAAGCCATGATCTCTGGGTCGGTTACTGGGCCTACTTGACCACCTAAACCGAACAGTTTTGTTTTTACACCCAAGCGGTGCAGTGACTGACCAAGCTCAAGCCCAATAACACCAGGTCCAAATACTGCGACTGATTCCGGTAAATCATCCCAGCTGAACACGTCGTCGTTAATGATCAGACGGTCACCAAGCTCATTCCAAACTGCAGGATATGCAGGGCGAGAACCGGTTGCTATAACAATACGTTTAGCGGTGACAACCGTGTGATCATCAATTTGTAGCGTGTTGTCATCTAAGAACTTTGCGTAACCAGAGATCTTGTCTTGCTCTGGGATTTCATCAACACCTTCTAAAACAAAACCAACAAAACGGTCACGCTCAAACTTCACTCGATCCATCACTTCACGGCCGTTAATCACGATATCACCTTGTGGGTGAACGCCAAAAGCCGGAGCTTTCTCTATTTGGTGTACGCTTTCTGCAGCTGCAATAAGCAGTTTCGATGGCATACAACCAACACGAGCACAGGTTGTACCGTAAGGGCCGCCTTCAATCATCACAACACTGTCAGTGTGTGCTTTTGCAGCGCGGTAAGAACCTAGACCTGCCGTACCGCCCCCGATAACTGCTACATCTACATTGACTTGTTTCATAATAATCTTCTCGCAATGGCTAAATTTAGTTTGAACAAACCCCTCCAACTCTGGTGATTTGTTGAGAGTCAGGATAGCGGTTCAGTTTTGTGATTCTGTTTTATTAGGTTTAGCTTGTGATTCAGCTTTTTGTTACTAACTGCTTCTTGTTACTAACTATAGGTTAGTTAAAAGTTCGCGAGTCAGAAGCTTTATCTTTTCCAAAGCTCATATAAGAGTGATTTGGAATAGCTAACCCACAAGAGGTTGGGTTAGCTGGTATTACTTAGGTTATTTAATTGCTAGGCGTTTATTAGCGACTAAGTGATTAACCTAGGAAAGCTTCTAGTTCTTCGCTGCCACCGATGTGTTTGCCACCGATGAATACTTGAGGAACGGTAGTGCGACCAGAGATTGCACGTAGGCTTACTGTTGTTGCGTCTTTACCTAACACCACTTCTTCGTAGTTTAGACCTTTGTCGATTAGGTTTTGTTTCGCTTTCATACAGAAAGGACAGCCTGGCTTAGTGAATACTGTGATCGACTCTTGCTCTTTGTGCTCAGGAGCAATGTAGTTAAGCATAGTATCTGCATCAGAAACCTTGAACGGGTCGCCTGGTACATCTTCTTCGATGAACATTTTTTCTACCACGCCGTTTTTAACCAGCATGCTGTAGCGCCATGAACGTTTGCCGAAGCCGATGTCGTTTTTCTCAACCAGCATACCCATGCCGTCTGTGAAGTCACCGTTGCCATCTGGGATGAATGTGATTTTTTCAGCTTCTTGGTCTGCTTTCCATGCGTTCATTACGAACGTATCGTTTACTGAAACACAAAGGATGTCATCAACGCCGTTTTCTTTGAACACTGAGTGTAGTTCGTTGTAACGAGGTAAGTGGCTTGAAGAACATGTTGGTGTAAACGCACCTGGCAGGCTGAATACGATAACTGTCTTATCTTTGAATAGTTCTTCCGTCGTTACGTTAACCCATGCATCACCTTGGCGAGTTGGGAATGTTACTTGAGGGATTGATTGACCTTCTTTAGATGCAAACATATTGATTTCCTTAAATAGTATTTTAATTTTGTTCTATCAGAGCTTAACGTTTTTCTTTGCTCTGTTTCGTTTCGTTGAGCCCATTATTAGATAAAACCTTTGATAGTTCTAATCGTTTGATGTTATGGTTTTGATAGGTAAATTCTATCAAAAGTATTTTATTCCAAAATATTTATATTCAGACCTTTGTTCTTTTTAAAACTTGAGGTAAGAGACAGATCATGAACATTCGTGACTTTGAATACTTAGTGGCTCTTGCAGAGCATAAGCACTTTAGAAAAGCGGCAGAAGCGTGCTTTGTCAGTCAGCCCACCTTGAGCGGACAGATACGTAAACTAGAAGATGAAATTGGACTTCAGTTAACCGAGCGTAGCCCAAGGAAGGTAATATTTACAGAATCGGGTTTACAACTTGTCGAGCAGGCAAAGCGCATTCTTAATGAAGTGAAAACTTTTAAAGATATGGCGAGCGGGCATGGTGAAGCGATGACGGGGCCAATGCATATTGGTTTTATTCCGACCGTTGGCCCATACATCTTGCCGAAAATTATTCCTCATCTGAAAGAGTGCTTTCCAGATCTTGAGCTTTACTTGCATGAAGCACAGACAAATCAATTAGTGAGTCAGCTAGAAGATGGCAAATTGGATTGTTTAGTACTGGCTGCGGTTGATGAAACGGCTTCTTTTAAAGAAATTGATGTTTACGATGAGCCATTGAGTGTTGCCGTGCCATGCGACCATGAATGGGCGAATCAAGACAGTGTGGACATGTTGCAGCTTAACGGGAGAACGGTACTGGCTTTGGGCGATGGGCATTGTTTACGAGACCAAGCGTTAGGGTTTTGTTTTGCCGCAGGTGCAAAAGATGATGAACGCTTTAAAGCGACCAGTTTAGAGACGCTTCGTAACATGGTCGCCGCAGGGGCAGGCATTACCTTGTTACCTCAACTTTCCGTTCCAAAGGAAAAAAAGAAAGACGGTGTGTGTTACGTACCGGCTGTTAATCCAACACCTTCACGTCGTATTGTGGTCGCATATCGACCGGGCTCTCCATTGAAGGGACGTTTTGAGCAACTGGCGGACACTATCCGAGTTCAATTAGAGAAAGCAGTTTAGCGGTTTGTATTAAATAATAGATATAAAAAAGGGTTGATATGAATTCATATCAACCCTTTTTGTTGGTTCATGTTGCTAGGTTCAACAAACCCTAGTTAGAACAGCTCTTCTACGGCTTCACCTGATGATGTTGAGTAGATGTCATTGAAACGTTCAGTGATGTATTCGGTTGGCTCTGTGCCTTTCTCGAAGTACTCGAACATTGATGAACTATCGAACTTGTTTGTCAGTAAGCCAGTTTCGCGGTCGATACGAACACGGATGATGTTTTCCGGAAGTTCTTTACGTTGTGCTGGCACGCCAGCTAACGCTGTACCCATGAAATCTACCCATGCAGGCTCTGCTGTTTTAGCACCAGCTTCTGCACCTGTAATCTGGTTCTTGCCAAGGTTTGAGTTCGCTTTGGTTCTACCTAGGTTGCGGTTGTGGTTATCAAAACCCACCCATACCGTTGCAACCATGCCTGGGCCGTAGCCGCTGTACCAAGTATCTTTTGAATCGTTAGTGGTGCCAGTTTTACCGCCAATGTCACGACGCTTCAATGGCTGAGCACGCCAGCCTGTACCGTTCCAACCAGTACCAGCACTCCAATCTCCGCCACCCCAGATGTTGCTGTACATCATTTCACGAACAAGGAAAGCGTTCTGCTCAGAGATAACTTGAGGCGCGTATTGTACTTTCGCGTCAACATCTTGCTCTGCAAACTCATCGGCCATTGGGTCTGTAGCGACGTTCTGCTCGCAATTATCCTTACACACCACTTTTGGTGTCGCTTCAAATTCAATTTCACCAAATGGCGTTTCAATACGACTGATGTAGAAAGGCTCTACGTAGTAGCCGCCATTCGCAAATACTGAGTAACCTTGCGCTACTTTCATTGGTGTTAAGCTGCCAGCACCTAGAGCAATAGTTTCTGAGCGAGGTACTTCATCAATATCAAAACCAAAACGAGTTAGGTAATTACGAGTGTCATCCAACCCCACTTCACGTAGTACACGGACAGCCATTACGTTTTTAGATTGAGCTAAGCCAATACGTAAACGCGTAGGACCCACGTATGTCGGTGGTGAGTTCTTTGGTCGCCATGCCGTACCTTGGCTCTTATCCCATTGGTTGATAGGCGCATCGTTGATCAGTGATGCCAGCGTTAAGCCTTTATCAATCGCCGCCGAGTAAATAAATGGTTTGATACCAGAACCGACTTGACGAATAGATTGCGTCGCGCGGTTGAATTTGTTGTGAACAAAGTTAAAACCACCGACCATCGACAATACCGCGCCGTTATTTGGATTCATTGCAACAAAAGCGGTATTCGCATTGGGTACTTGGCTTAGTCGCCATACAACAGGTTTTGCAGGTTCAGTTATCGCTGATTCTTCTTTAGGCTCTTCAGATACTTCGTCGCCTGTAATTGCTTCATGGCGAACCCAAATTTGTTCACCAACAGCCAGAATCTCTTTTGCTTGAGAAGGCGCAGGTCCTTGGCGGTTGTCGGTTAGGAATTTACGCGCCCAATTCATACCCTGCCATTCGATAGAGCCTTCACCTTGGTTCTTAACCCAGATTTGTGCGCTTTTTGCATCGACGGCCGTAACCACTGCTGGGACTAGGTCGCCATAGGTTGGTTGAGATTTAAGGTGCTTAACGATTTGTTCATGCTCCCAAGCCGATTGCTCAGTTTGCCACAACACTTTTTCAGCACCGCGGTAACCGTGACGCTCATCATAACCAAGTAGGTTTTTAATCGCAGCTTGGTTTGCGGCTTTCTGCAGCTTTGAATCAACAGTCGTATAAACCTTCATACCTGATGTGTAAGCGGCTTCACCGTATCGCTCAACCATCCAAGCACGTGCGACTTCAGCAACATACGGTGCACTGAGTTCAATTTCGGCACCGTGGTACTTAGAGATAAGTTCTTCACTGCGAGCGTCATCGTACTCTTCTTGAGTGATGTACTGTTCGTCTAACATACGACGCAATACAACGTTACGACGATGAGTTGCGCGCTCTACCGAGTAAATAGGATTCATGGTTGACGGTGCTTTTGGCATACCAGCAAGCGTAGCGAGCTCACTGAGTGTTAGTTCTGGAAGGTCTTTACCGAAGTAAACACGAGCTGCGGCGCCGAAACCATATGAACGATGACCAAGGAAAATCTTGTTCACGTACAGTTCCATGATCTCTTCTTTACTTAGCAGCTGTTCAATGTGGATCGCAATAAAGATCTCTTTGATTTTACGCATGATCTTCTTCTCATTAGATAAGAAGAAATTACGTGCAAGTTGCTGAGTAATGGTACTCGCCCCTTGTTTTGCTGAACCCGACATCGCAACCACGATCGCTGCACGAGTAATACCGATTGGGTCAATACCTGGGTGCTCGTAAAAACGACTGTCTTCGGTGGCAATCAGAGCCTCAATTAAGTGGCGAGGGATCTCGTCATAAGTGACTGGGTTACGACGTTTTTCACCAAATTGAGAGATCAATTTACCGTCTTGACTGAAGACTTGCATTGGCGTTTGGAGTTCTACGTCACGCAAAGTGGCAACATCAGGCAACTCTGGTTTTACGTAATAATAAAACCCGAAAATTGTACTGACTCCAAGAATCATGCAAACCAATGTAAATATGAATAATCGCTTTATGAACTTCACCGGATAATCCCTGATTAGTTAAGGCTGATAAGCAGCAAACCCTTGTACTCTAGGTTAAAAACTTAGCTTTCGTTTATTAACGCTTATTTAACTAATAATCACAACCCCTAGATAATCAACGAAATGCTTGGCACTTCAGGAGCTAGGTCACATGGGTTCATCATTAATTACAGGTATAGATATAAATCACCACAGCATCAAAGCCGTGGTACTAAAACCCGTTGGGGAGTCGTATGCCCTGGTGGGATACAAAGAGCTGCCGATTTCGGACGACATTTTTACAGCTAACCATACTTTGGAGTATCAGAAAACTGTTAAGAAACTCAAAGAACTTAGGAAAGGGCTGCCTTTTGGAAGCCGCAACGTCGCTATTTCGGTACCGGATAACACGGTGATCAGCAAAGTACTGCAAATAGAGAGCGAATTAGAAGATAGAGAAAAGGAGTTCTCGATCTATCAAACCTTTGCTCATCAATCTCCCTTTCCTATCGAGGAGCTGAGTTTAGATTTTGTAAAGCTAGAAGACAAACGATTTGGTAAAGGAGCAACAAGCAGCTATCAAGTGTATGCGACTCGTAAAGAGGTGGTTGATAGCCGAGCTGACGCGCTAACGAAAGCAGGGTTTAAGCCCATCGTTGTCGACACTCAGGCCCATGGTTTACTCAACATTTGGCAATTGGCTTCGCATTTGTATCCAGAAAAAAAGAATTGGCTGTTGGTGGATGTTGGCGTTGATCAAACTTCATTAGGCATTATTCCCCAAGGTTCAGCGCCATTTTATAAAGATATTGCCTTTGGCATTCAAGATCTTTGCAGTACGGGTAACTCGATGGATATGGAGGGTGGGTTTAGTAACGTTGAGGAGAAGCATAAGTTTATTGTCAATTTGATTGAAAAACTCAAGCGTCAGTTACAGCTCTATTCATCGGTCAATGCGCTTCAACCTATCTCAGGAATTTGGCTAATGGGCGAAGGAGCAAGTATGCCGATGGTCGTTGAAGAGTTAGAGCGACATTTTCAGTTAAGTTGTGAGTCTTTGAACCCCCTATCTTTGTTTGAGAATAAGGTCGCGAAAAAACGTCGATTACCCATGGATTGGCAACATTTTGGTATTGCAGCAGGCATGGCGATGAGTGGACTCAAGTGGCAGGGAGAAAAGCATGTTGCATCAAATTAACCTGTTGTCGTGGCGTGATGAGATTCGCGCTCAGCATAAAAAGCGTTTCATTCATCTGGTCATTCTTGGCGTCATCATTGCGCTTGCCGGGCAATGGGCGGTGGGACACTATTTTCATGACCAACAAGCCAAGCAGCAAGCGCGCCTCAGTTATCTCGATAAGTACATCGCAATGCTCGACCGACAAATCCAGTCATTAAAAGTCGCAGAGCAAGAGCACAAAGCCATCCTTACACGACTTGCTGTCGTGGAGTCTTTACAGTTCGGGCGCAATAAAACCACCGACTTTATGAACCTGATGCCGGAGCTGATTCCTGAGGGCGTGTATGTCGACAAGATAAAGATGAATGGTCAGGAGATTGAAATGTCGGGCATCAGCGACAGCACCGCTCGTCTAGCCACCATGTTGGACAACCTAGAACGTTCTGACTCTCTTAAAGAAGTTGAGATGCACTCTATTGTTCATAACCGTAAGCGCTTCAATAAAGAGTTTCAGAGCTTCAAGGTCTCTTTTGTGTTTAGCCCTGTTTCTTTAGAAAACACAACCGCAGAGGGCACAACTGCGAACATAAAAGAGAAGGGGGCGAATCATGGCTAACCTTCAAAATAGGATTAGTTGGCAAAATAGGATGAGCTTGCAAGATCTTGATGTTGATGAAATCACCGAATGGCCGTTACTGCCTCAATTACTGGTGATTCTGTTGTTGATGGTGCTTATCCAAGGATTAGGGACTTGGCTCTATATTCTGCCTTTGGACGATGAGCTACAGAAAATGAAACAACAAGAGCAAACCTTAAAAGCGACCTTGAGAATAAAGGCCAATAAGGTTGCAGCCTTGCCTAAGTTGCAGAGTCAGTTAGATGAATTAACTAGCCGTTACGACTACTTGTTAGAGCAACTACCGGTTCAAAAGGAGCTGGCCAGCATGTTGGCCTCAGTGAATGAACTTGGCTTGGATAACAAGCTGACGTTTACACGGATTGATTGGGGGCAGAAGCAAAACAAAGCGTTTCTGTATCGGTTACCTCTCAATATCGAGTTGACGGGTGACTACCATGAGATTGGTGATTTCTCGGCGGCCATCGCTAAGCTGCCACGAATTATTAGCTTTGATGATGTGAACTGGCAGCGAGTCAGTCAAGAAAGTAGCACGCTGCACTTTAGGGTTCGCGCTTATACCTACCAGTTTAAGTCGGAGGTGAATGATGAAACCCAGTAACACGCTTTATTCGATCTTGTTATTACTTTTATTGTCGGGCTGCAAAGCAAATGAGGATTCGTTAGAAGACTTTGTTGTGCAAGTTGAGGTCAAGGCGAGGAAAGAGGTGGAACAGCTTGTTCCTGCCTCTGAGTTTGCTGCTGCCACTTATCAACGCCGAGCTTTTCGTCCTCCTTTTGAACTTCCTCAGGAAGCTATTGTGCAGAATCAACCTCTGGTTAAAAAAAACTGTTGGCAGCCCAGTACTCGTGCTCGTAATGGAAAATTAGAAAAGTACCCGCTAAATCAGTTGCGTTTAAAAGGTGTAATGGGAAGTGACTCAAGTGTATTTGGCCTTGTGCAGACGCCTATAGGTAACGTTGTGAATGTTAAGAAAGGTCAGTTCATCGGCTTAAACAATGGTCGAGTTACCAAGGTAACAAGCCAGTACGTTCTGATTAATGAAACTCTTCCAGATGGCTTAGGTTGTTGGCACAAGCGCAACGTTAGGCTGGCTCTGAAGTAAACCAATGTCACATGATGTGGATATGAGATGTAACTATGATTAAAGGAATAAGTGAGACAATGAACAGAGGGCTGCAAGGCATTGTGTTGTCGGTGGTGTTGTTTTTTACGGTGATGAGTCATGCAGAGACCTCCAACAAGCTGGAGAATATTGATTTCAGGGTCAACAAGGACAAAGAAGCGGTCATCATTATTGAACTGGCAACGACTACTGCGGTTGTCGATGTTCAGCGAGTGCAAGAAGGGTTGAGTATTGAACTGATCAATACTCAGGTTGACGACGATAAACTGTACCTACTGGACGTAAAGGACTTTGCGACTTTAGTTGAGGGGATTGAAGTCTTTAGGGAGTTGCCGAGCACTCGGCTGTTGGCAAACATCTCCAATGACTACCAATATGAGTACAACCTCAAAGGACGTTTTATTGAGGTTGTTGTGAGTCAGCCTAAGATCGATGAAGCTGCGATTGAGAAAAGTATCTTAGAAAAAGAGGGCAAACTGATATCGATTAACTTCCAAGATATCCCGGTACGAAATGTCTTGCAGCTGATTGCCGATTACAATGATTTCAATCTAGTCGTATCTGATTCGGTGGCAGGTAACCTAACTTTACGTTTAGATGGCGTACCTTGGCAGCAAGTTCTCGATATTATCTTGCAAGTTAAAGGCTTAGATAAACGTGTTGATGGCAACGTTATCTTGGTCGCACCGAAAGCGGAACTCGATCTTCGAGAGCAGCAAGCGCTCGAGAAATCGCGTTTAGAAGAGGAGTTGGGTGAACTCAAATCTGAAATCATCAAAATCAACTTTGCTAAAGCGACCGACATTGCCGACATGATTGGCGGTGAAGGTGCGGTGAGTATGTTGTCTGATCGAGGTTCAATTACCATTGATGAACGAACCAACTCAATGCTCATTCGTGAGTTGGAAGAAAACATTGCGGTGATCCGAGGCATCATTGAATCGCTAGATATTCCGGTGAAGCAAGTTCAGATAGAGGCGCGCATCGTAACTGTCACCGAGGGTAACCTGGATGAGCTTGGTGTGCGCTGGGGCGTTTCCTCAAACAACGGAAGCTTCACCGTTGGCGGTTCAATTGAAGGCAACCACCCATCGCAAATTACGCCGTATGACGATAATGGTGGGAATAGTGCGATTGATGATTATCTCAACGTCAATTTAGGGGCAACATCGCCGAACGCATCGAGTATTGCGTTTCAGGTTGCTAAGTTGGGTTCGGATACGCTGCTCGATCTTGAATTATCAGCGCTACAACAAGAATCTAAAGCCGAAATAATTTCGAGCCCACGCTTAATCACCACCAATAAAAAACCGGCTTATATTGAGCAAGGTACGGAAATTCCTTATTTGGAGTCCTCTTCAAGTGGTGCAACGTCGGTCGCATTTAAGAAAGCGGTATTAAGTTTGAAGGTGACACCGCAGATCACGCCAGATAACCGCTTAGTGTTGGACTTGAGTGTGACTCAAGATAGACCTGGGCAGGTAGTGAAAACAGGAACGGGCGAAGCAGTGGCCATTGATACTCAACGAATAGGAACGCAAGTGCTTGTTAATAATGGTGAAACGGTCGTACTTGGCGGGATTTTTCAACATAGTGTCAGCAGTACTGTCGACAAAGTTCCGCTGTTGGGCGACCTGCCAGTTTTAGGCGCATTGTTCCGTCGCAGCTATGAAAATGTAGGCAAAAGTGAACTACTTATTTTTGTTACACCTAAAGTTGTGATTCAGTAATGAACAATTAGATTAAAAATAAAGTTGCATTAGTGGCACCTAACCTTGATAATTTCGGGTCTTATCACGAATTATCTGTGAGGAATCGGTGCCACGGGCCTTTTAATTTCAGTACTTGTACTGACCTACCTTGTGGCGATGTCATTGAATTAACGTTGTAAATTACTGCTAAAAACATGGCTGAGAAACGCAATATTTTTCTTGTTGGCCCAATGGGCGCCGGCAAAAGTACAATTGGTAGACACCTAGCTTCCCAACTTCATATGGAGTTTTTAGACTCCGACACTGTGATCGAAGAGCGCACTGGCGCAGACATCGCATGGGTTTTTGATGTTGAGGGCGAAGATGGTTTCCGTAAGCGCGAAGAATCTGTAATCAACGATCTGACAGAAGAACAAGGTATTGTTCTTGCGACAGGTGGTGGTTCAGTGCTGAGCAAAGAAAACCGTAACCGTCTATCTGCACGAGGCATTGTTGTATACCTAGAGACAACAATTGAAAAGCAACTTGCTCGCACTAACCGCGACAAGAAACGCCCTCTACTTCAAACAGACAACCCGCGTGATGTGCTAGAAGATCTAGCTGTATCTCGCAACGCACTATACGAAGAAGTGGCGGACTACACAGTTCGTACTGACGACCAAAGTGCAAAAGTGGTAGCCAACCAGATCGTAAAAATGCTAGAAGAACGTTAAGTTCATTTTTCGGAGAGCAAACCCATGGAACGGATTACGGTCAATCTAGCTGAGCGTAGCTACCCTATCTCTATTGGCGCCGGGTTATTTGAAGACCCGGCGTACCTTTCTTTTTTATCAGGCAAACAGAAAGTTGTTGTTATCAGTAATGTAACAGTAGCGCCCCTTTATGCTGATAAAATTTTATCGTTATTGGATCAAGTTGGTTGTCAGACTTCTCTTTTAGAGTTGCCAGACGGCGAGCAGTATAAAACCCTTGAAACATTCAATTCAGTGATGAGCTACATGCTTGAAGGAAATTACAGCCGCGATGTGGTGGTAATTGCTTTGGGTGGTGGTGTTATCGGTGATTTGGTCGGTTTTGCTGCTTCTTGTTACCAACGCGGTATTGATTTCATTCAAATCCCGACGACACTTCTTTCTCAAGTGGATTCTTCTGTAGGCGGTAAAACTGCAGTGAACCATCCTCTTGGTAAGAACATGATCGGCGCTTTTTACCAACCAAAATCTGTCATCATCGATACTAACTGTTTAGCCACACTTCCTGAGCGTGAATTTGCAGCGGGTATTGCTGAGGTCATTAAATACGGCATCATTTATGATGAAGCTTTCTTTGATTGGTTGGAACTGAATCTAGAGAAACTTTATCAACTTGATGAACAAGCACTGATCACTGCTATTGCTCGTTGTTGTGCAATTAAAGCTGAAGTGGTTGCTATCGATGAAAAAGAGTCAGGAATCAGAGCGTTATTGAACCTAGGTCATACATTTGGTCATGCGATCGAAGCTGAACTAGGCTATGGTAATTGGCTACATGGTGAAGCTGTGTCTTCAGGTACTGTAATGGCAGCGAAAACTGCTCAATTACAGGGGCTGATTTCTCAGCAGCAACTTGAGCGAATTATTTCTATACTCAAGAATGCGAAACTGCCAATCCATACGCCAGAAAGCATGTCTTTTGAAGACTTTATGAAGCATATGATGCGAGATAAAAAAGTGCTGTCTGGTCAGTTACGTCTGGTATTGCCAACAAGTATTGGTACTGCTGAAGTGGTTGCTGATGTGCCTCAGGACATCATTAAACAAGCGATTGATTTCTGCCGTACTCTTTAAATTTGGTTGTGAGGTTGCCTAGCTAAACCCTAGGCAACTGAAGCGTTTTACTGATCGGTCTTATTCAGTAGGGATCCCCAATGAGTTTGGCTCATGAATTAAGAGTATTGGAGTTAGAGTCTCAAGTTGAGCTACTAGAACGCTTACAACTTTTGACGAACTTTGGTTCAAACCTTGTGACGGTAGCTGGTAAAGCTGGCTCTGGCCGTTCTTGGTTAGCTCAGCGTTATCTTGAAGCGTGGTCCACAGAAAAAAATCAGTGTTTACTGCTTTGCCATCCGAGCCAAGATGATCAACAACATCGAGCGCTTATTCTTAGCCAAATTGTTTCTGATCCACTGTTTAACCAACATGATTCCTTGTCAGATAGCCTTACTAGGTTACTTGACGGAGACTCGTGCAACGTGGTTATTGTTGTTGATGATGCCCACCGACTCTCAGAGCTATTAGTATCCGAATTATGGATGTTGGTACTTGAGGCTCAATCAAACCCTCAATGGACGATCAATATCGTTCTCTTTTCGGAAAGTGGCCACTTAGATACGTTATTAACACGTCTGAGTTACGGTCAGCAACACAAGCCTATCGATCTCGAGATCGATGACCTTTCACAATCAGAGGCTGAACATTTCTTTGAATCTCTGGTGATTCGATATGTAGATGATGAGTCTGAAACTCGCGTGCGACGTGCGTTTAATAAAGCACAACCTCTGCCCGGTGAGTTAATGGCTTTAGGAGAATTGAAAGTGGAAAAAAGGATTATTATTCGCTCAATTATTGGCTCGCCCATCAACATTGCAATAGTGGTGGCCTTGATGTTGGTTTTAATTGGTGGTGGTTATTGGTGGATGTTCAGTCAACCAACCCCTGACGATAAAGCGCAATCTCTTATTGCTCCCATTGAACAGACAGCTATCCCAACCTTTGAAGTGGAAAGTAGTTCCGAACAGGTTGGAGTCGACGGAGCGCTAAGTGCTGAAGCCGAAACTGACATGAGCTACCAAGGTGCTGATGATGATAGTTCATCTCTGCCACCAACCGTTGTTGAAGATACCGCTAGTGTTGGAGAGGTGGAGCAAGATCAGCAACGTGTCGTGATTACCTCTGATGTGGTTGATGCTCTACTTGACGATAAACCGGAGAGTGCCGATACCAGTGTGATTGATGCTGTTGTTGAAGAAAACACAGGTGACCCGGTTAGTCCACAGCCAGAATCAGAAAAGGTAGAGTCACAGCCTTCGATCGATGAAGAGTTAGACCTAACAAATTCAAATCCTCCGACGAAAAAGATCACTTTCTCATTTGCTCGCGAAGAGTTACAAGCTATCTCACCACGAGCTTATACTCTGCAGTTGAGTGCCATGACGTCATTAGAAGACGTTCAGTCTTTTATTGAAGAATATGAAGTCGAAGACAAGGTTCGTATCTATCCAACACTTCGTAATGACACCAAGTGGTTTATTATTACTTATCAAGATTATCCAACGATTCAAGTAGCTCGGGACGCGGTAAGTGCATTATCAAAACCACTTCAACAGTTGGAACCTTGGGCAAAATCGATGAATCAAGTGCATCGAGAGATAGAACGTGCGAAATAACCCTGAGCTTAGCCTCAAAATATGTTACATTCCGCAGCCTTATTTTTGAGTTGATAGATAGAGCAGTAAATGAAAAAGCAGCGTGCCTTTCTAAAATGGGCTGGTGGTAAATATGGCCTAGTTGAAGACATCCAACGTCACCTGCCACCTGCTCGTAAATTGGTAGAACCGTTTGTCGGTGCTGGTTCAGTATTTTTGAACACTGATTTTGAGCAGTACCTACTAGCCGATATCAATCCCGACCTTATCAACCTATATAACCTACTGAAAACCGACCCTGAAACGTACATCACTGAAGCAAAGCGTTGGTTCTGCCCTGAGAACAACCGCAAAGAAGTCTTTCTAGATATTCGAGCTCAGTTCAACGGTACAGATAACATCATGTATCGCTCGCTTGCTTTCTTGTATATGAACCGATTTGGCTTCAATGGCTTGTGTCGTTACAACAAGAAGGGCGGCTTTAACGTTCCGTTCGGTTCTTACAAAAAACCTTACTTCCCAGAAGCCGAGCTGGAGTTTTTTGCTGAGAAAGCGAAAAAAGCCACTTTCGTCTGTGAGGGATACCATGAAACCTTTAGCCGCGCCCGTAAAGGCTGCGTGGTTTATTGTGATCCCCCATACGCACCGTTGTCGAACACGGCTAACTTTACCTCTTATGCAGGTAATGGCTTCAGCTTAGATGATCAAGCGGCCTTGGCTGACGTTGCTGAAAGAGCAGCAATGGAGCGCGGTATTCCCGTTTTGATATCTAACCACGATACGACGTTAACACGTCGCTTATATCACGGGGCGGAGTTGAACGTGGTTAAGGTGAAACGCACTATCAGCCGTAATGGCGCGGGGCGTAATAAAGTTGATGAGCTACTGGCGCTTTTCCATAAAGAGAAAAACCAGCAACACGCATCTGCGGAATAGTACTGGTCAGAATAACCGCCAAACTCATTAAATTGAGTGACCAACGGATACTTTCTTAAACTAATCTTTCGAACTGCTAGGATCTGCTTAGGTGCTTAGGTAGAATTACGCCCTAAATAGCTTGTGTGTCTGTGTTTCTTTTGTGAACCAGCCATAGAGGCAGTGACGCCCGCATTTTACTCACTCTTAAGAGGTCAGGTATGAAAGATTTTCTAATCGCTCCATCTATTTTGTCTGCAGATTTTGCTCGTCTTGGTGAAGACGTAGAAAAAGTACTCGCAGCCGGTGCCGACGTTGTGCACTTTGATGTGATGGATAACCACTACGTACCTAACCTGACTTTTGGCGCGCCTATTTGTAAAGCACTGCGTGACTACGGTATTACTGCTCCTATCGATGTTCACCTAATGGTGAAGCCAGTAGACAGCATCGTACCTGAGTTCGCTAAAGCTGGCGCATCAATGATTACCTTCCACGTTGAAGCATCAGAGCACATAGATCGTACTCTACAGCTGATCAAAGAACACGGCTGTAAAGCAGGTGTTGTTCTAAACCCGGCAACACCGTTGTCTTGCTTAGATTACATCCTGGACAAAGTAGACATGATTCTACTGATGTCTGTGAACCCTGGCTTTGGCGGTCAATCTTTCATTCCACACACTCTTGATAAGCTGCGTGCTGTTCGTAAACTCATTGATGAGTCAGGCCGCGATATTCGCCTTGAGATTGATGGTGGCGTGAAAGTGGATAACATCCGTGAAATTGCAGAAGCGGGCGCTGATATGTTCGTTGCTGGCTCAGCAATCTTCAATCAACCGGATTACAAAGAAGTGATTGATGAGATGCGAGCAGAGCTTGCAAAAGTTAACGCATAAAAGTAGAACTAGGGTCTGTTGACCCAAACTAAAAATTTAGAATAAGGGGCTAATTAGCCCCTTTTTTACGTCTTGTAGCTCAACCTGTAAGATGAACATAATAAATAGGAAAGTAAGATGTCATTAAGCTCAATAAAACTGATCGCCTTTGATTTGGATGGAACCTTGTTAGACAGCGTACCGGATTTGGCTGTCGCGGCTGACCAAGCTTGTCGGGAGCTGGGTTTCCCTTCAGTAAGCGAAGAGCAAGTTCGCGACTATGTGGGTAATGGTGCTGACGTTCTTATCGGACGTTCACTCAGCCGCAACCTGACGGTTGATCCAAGCCTAGAGCCTGAGCTGCTAAAGAAAGCACGTATCCTGTTTGATGATTTCTACGAGCAGGGTGGTCATAAGCTGAGCCACCTTTACCCATCGGTTAAAGAGACACTCGCTGAGCTAGACAAAGCGGGCTTCACGATGGCGCTTGTCACCAACAAGCCCTCGAAATTTGTACCAGACGTTCTGGCGCAGCACGGTATCGGTAAGTACTTTGTTGATGTGTTGGGAGGCGACTCTTTCCCAGAGAAAAAGCCGAACCCAGTGGCGCTGAACTGGTTGCTAGAAAAGCACAATGTGAAGGCTGAAGAGATGCTGATGGTTGGTGATTCAAGCAACGACATCAAAGCCGCTAAGAATGCAGGCTGCCACTCGTTTGGTCTGACTTACGGCTACAACCACGGTGAGCCAATTTCAGCATCGAACCCTGACTATGTCGCAGACAACATTGCGCAATTACTAGATGTCGTTCTAGTTTCAGCATAAAGCGGACAAAAGTTAGCTAACCTACTAGCAAAATACTTATCAATGAGTACACTGGATGAGCCGTACAGAAGAGCTGTGCGGCTTTTCTATTTTAAAGTTAAGAAGCTAAGTTTTTCAGATACTACGTTAAGAAACTAAGTTAACGAGCTTAGCGAACAAGCAAAGGAATTAAAACCATGAGCAAGCCCATCGTATTGAGTGGTGTTCAACCATCTGGTGAACTAAGTATCGGTAACTACTTGGGTGCTCTACGTCAATGGCAACAGATGCAAGATGATTACGATTGCCAATACTGTGTTGTAGACCTTCACGCAATTACGGTTCGCCAAGATCCGAAAGCACTGCATGAAGCGACTCTAGACGCATTAGCAATCTGTCTTGCTGTCGGTGTTGATCCAAAGAAGAGCACGCTATTTGTTCAGTCACACGTACCAGAGCATGCTCAACTTGGTTGGCTTCTTAACTGTTACACACAAATGGGTGAACTGAGCCGTATGACTCAGTTCAAAGATAAGTCTGCACGTCACTCAAATGATGTAAACGTAGGCCTATACGACTACCCAGTTCTGATGGCTGCAGACATCCTGCTTTACGGTGCTCACCAGGTGCCGGTAGGTAGCGACCAGAAACAACACCTAGAGCTAGCGCGTGATATCGCAACTCGTTTCAACAACATCTACGGCCCTGAAACGCCAATCTTCCAAGTACCAGAACCTTACATTCCAACAGTGAATGCACGTGTTATGAGCCTGCAAGATGCGACTAAGAAAATGTCTAAGTCGGATGACAACCGTAAGAACGTAATTACTCTGCTAGAAGAGCCTAAGTCGATCATCAAGAAGATCAACAAAGCGCAAACCGATGCAGAAACGCCACCACGTATTGCTCACGATTGGGAAAACAAAGCGGGTATCTCTAACCTAATGGGTCTGTACTCTGCGGCGACGGGTAAAACGTTTGAAGAGATCGAAGCGCAATATCAAGGCGTTGAAATGTACGGTCCATTCAAGAAAGATGTAGGCGCAGCATTGGTTGAGATGCTTGAGCCGATTCAATCTGAATATCACCGTATCCGTGCTGATCGTGCCTACATGGATGCAGTAATGAAAGCGGGTGCTGAAAAAGCCTCTGAGCGTGCTGCAGTAACACTGAAAAAAGCATACGAAGCGGTAGGTTTTGTAACTCGCCCATAGAGTGAACTAAAATAACTCGCTTGAGAATTTGAGCCCAAAGTGACTTTGTTTACTTTGGGCTTTTTATTGCCCGCTCCATTTACCTTCCCAGTAAATCTCTTGTTTGAATTGATAATTTAAGCATTATTTAGCTAACATATTCATCATATTAATGCTGTGCAGACGATCCTGTTAATGAGTCTTTAAATTTATAAAATTCAGCTCGTTTCTATTTGTGTTGGAAATATATAACGTGCCAAACAATTGATGATTCCAAAGTGATAAGTTCCTCATTTTCTTGCCAACTGACTTATTCCTTTCATAAATAAACCTGATAGTTACCACAAAATACATGACTGCCCATAGATGGCAGTGACGATAAATCAATGTACTCAGGTGAAACGGATGGCTCTTTTACACAAACCTTCATTGCTAGCAGTGGCAATTGGTAGCTTGCTAACAGCAAGTGCACACGCTGATTTGTTTATTTCACAATATGTGGAAGGCGGCAGCTACAACAAAGCGGTTGAGATTGCCAATAACGGCGATAGCAGCATGAATTTAGATGGTTATTCACTGGCTAAGTCAGCGAACGGCAACGGATCATGGGGTGCCACTTTACCTTTGGATGGCCACGTTTTAGCGCCCGGTGATGTACTGGTAGTCGCACACTCTAGTGCGAGTGATGAGATTAAAGCGAAAGCTGACATCATTAATGCTTCTATCGCTAACCATAACGGTGATGACCCGTTAGCTATTTTGAATTCAGATGGTTCGATACATGATGTTGTTGGTTTGATGGGCGATGTAGACTGGGGCAAAGATGTTACTTTGGTTCGTGCGACACAAACACCTTCGGCGACGTTTGATGCTTCGCAATGGGTATCGCTACCAAAAGACAACATTGAAGGGCTAGGTTCATTAGACAGTGTTGAACTGCCAGAAGCGTTCACTTGTACACAAGATGGTTCTGACCCAGTATTCACCACCATTCAAGAGATCCAAGGTGAGGGCGCAACATCGCCGTTCGTTGATGGCTACCCATACATCACTGACGATGAGTATTTCGTCAAAGGTGTTGTGAGTGCGGTGACTACAGGCATAACCAAAGGTTTCTACCTGCAAGCACTTGATGACGACTTTAATTCAAGTACTTCTGAAGGCCTATTTATTCACACCAATCAATCGAGTTCAGAACTAGCTGCGGGCGATGTGGTGTGTGTGAAAGGTAAGGTTCAAGAATACTACAGCCATACTCAGCTTAAAGTTGAAAACAACCAATGGCTAAAACAGGGCGAACAACAAGCGCCTGAAGCAACTGCGATTGAAGCTCTAGACAGTGATGAGAACTTCGCTGCAACGCTTGAACGCTACGAAGGCATGTTGGTGAAAACGACGGAAGCGCTTGATATGCGTGTCACTCGTACCTTTGGTTATGACTACGCAGGTCGTCGTAACAACATGGTACTGGCGCATGAGCGTATTAACATGCAACCGAACCAGCTTTTCGCAGCAGGTTCTGAAGACGCGAAACAACAAACGGAAGATAACGCAGACCGTCGTCTTTTCGTTGAAACCGATCAAAAAGCGGCTGACGGACAAGTACCTTTCTACCCAGACTTTGGCCGCACCGATATCGACCAAGATGGTTCGACGGAAGACTACATCCGTATCGATGACACCATTGTTGGCCTAGAAGGTGTGCTGACTTACAGCTACGGCGAGTACCGCTTAGTGACAACCAACCAGATCTCGGCTGAGAACTTTGTACGTAATGACCCACGCACTGACAAGCCTGATATGGATGAAGGTGATCTACGTATCGCGACTTTTAATGTCTTGAACTACTTTAACTCTCCATTTGGTGGTGACGCGAATCAGCATGGTAACAATCGTGGCGCGAACACCATCACTGAATTTGAGATGCAGCAAGAGAAGATTGTGAATGCGATTCTTCGCTTAGACGCTGACATTATTGGTTTGATGGAAATTGAGAACAACGGCTTTGGTGAAGGCTCTGCCATTCAGCAGCTTGTTAACCAACTGAATGACCGCATTGAGCGCAAGAAAGACCGCTATACTTTTGTGGCTGTCGATTCGAACGAAGATGGCGTGACCGACGAGATGGACTCGATTGGTACTGATGTCATTACAACAGGTGTTATTTACCGTAAGAAAGTAGTTAAGCTTAAAGACAGCCGTGTTATCGCGATGCCAAGCCAACAAGCGCCAGAAGTGTTAGATGATTCTGGCAAGGTGATTGAAGACGGTAAGAACTACCAGCGCGACTCATTGGCGCCAACCTTTAAAGTTAAAGGCACCAAAGAGAAACTCACCGTAGCGATCAACCACTTTAAATCGAAAGGTTCTAAGTGTTGGGAAGATGCAGCTCCTGTCGAGCAGGGCGGTCAAGGTGGTGTTGATGCTGATAAGCAAGGTTCATGTGAGAACTTCCGTGTTGCTGCGGCAGTTGCATTAGGTGAAGCGCTAGACGGCATTAAAGGCCATAAAGTGATTCTGGGTGATATGAACTCGTACGGCATGGAAGACCCAATGCTGGTACTGACGGATTACTCTGAAGAGAAATACGGTAAGAAAATCAAAGCGGCGCGTAACACTTACATTGACGGCGTCGAGCAGTTTGGTGACAGCGGTGCTGTGATCACTAAGAACTACGGCTACATTAATGCTGTGGCTCAAAAGCACCCAAACAGCTGGAGCTACTCATACAATGATGAAGTCGGTGCCTTGGATCATTTGTTGATCAGTGACAGCTTGAAAGATAGGGTTGTTGATGCGACCGATTGGCACATCAATGGTGGTGAGTCGACGTTGTTTGACTACAACGAAGAGTTCAAAGCTGACCTACCTAAGTACCAAGATCACTTCCGTTCATCGGATCATGATCCTGCTGTTCTTGAACTGCGAGTAGGCGGTTCTTTCGGCTTCGGTGCACTGATGTCATTGTTTGGTTTAGCAATGTGGCGTCGTCGCCAGTAGCGACATCGTTAACTGCGCAAGCCAGCTGATACAGGTAACTGAAAGTTATCTGTAAACAATTAAGGTCAACTTAGGTTGGCCTTAATTATTGGCGAAATGCAGTTTCCACTTGCCTTTCGCCATGGGTATTGCACAATACCGCCCCTATATCTCTCAATCATTTAGTATTTAGCAAACGATTTCGACCCATGTTACTTATCATCGATAACTACGACTCTTTTACCTATAACTTGTATCAGTATTTCTGTGAGTTAGGGGTCACTGTGAAAGTTGTTCGCAACGATGAGATTGATATTGCGGGTATCGAATCGCTGAACCCTAGCCATCTTGTTATCTCTCCGGGTCCTTGTACGCCGAATGATGCGGGAATCTCTCTGCAAGTCATTGAGCACTTCGTGGGTAAGTTGCCGATCTTAGGTGTGTGTCTTGGTCATCAAGCCATTGCTCAAGTCTTTGGTGGTGAAGTGGTGAGAGCCAGACAAGTGATGCATGGTAAAACCTCTCCGATCCGTCATAACGGTAAGAGCGTTTTTCAAGGTCTCAATAATCCTCTGACTGTGACTCGTTACCACTCTTTAGTGGTGAAAAATGGTACGCTCCCTGACTGCTTTGAACTCACTTCTTGGACAGAGTTTGAAGATGGCAGTATGGATGAGATCATGGGTTATCAACACAAAACCTTGCCGATTGATGCCGTCCAATTTCACCCTGAATCGATTAAAACAGAGCAAGGACACCAGCTTCTTGCTAACTTCTTAGCGCGTTGAGTGTTTAAATTTGGCTTTTCATTCGTTCAAATAAGCCAGTTAAACGTATTACCTCGTTTGTTAAGCGTTTTAATTCGGGCGCGCCGCGTCTTCATCCCTCTGACGCCGATCACTTTTTATAACATTTCTCCCTCTTCAGGCTAAGTTTTTAGTCTATGCAATATTATTCGCCTTATTTCCTCTCGAACCCCTTATACCGCTGTACCAGTAAGGCTTTGCTGTTGATGGATAGACGTTTAGTTAAAAAAAGCTTCATAAAACAGATTGTTTGATGCATAAATAGTCATAGGTAGTGGCGTTTAGCTGGTTGTTAGGGATGGCTAAAGAATAATCTACTATTGAAAAGGTTAATTAAATGTAAATATAATGCTGCAGCGGGATTATGGCGGGACAAAATATCTTTATCTCACTTATGAACCATTACGCTTATTTGCGAAGCTTGCGGTATCGAGAAGGAATGTACGATGACAGTGGAAAATAATGTAGAACGTAGTCTTTTTAATGAGGTGATGGTGCCTTGTTATAACCCAATGGAAATGATCCCGGTAAAAGGGGAAGGCGCACGCGTTTGGGACCAACAAGGCCGAGAGTATATCGACTTTGCTGGCGGTATCGCTGTGAGCTGCTTGGGTCACTGTCACCCAGCAATGGTGAATGCCGTTACTGAGCAAGCAAACAAGATTTGGCATCTGAGTAACGTGATGACCAACGAACCTGCACTGCGTCTAGCGAAGAAGCTAACCGACGTATGTTTTGCAGAAAAAGTATTTTTTGCCAACTCTGGCGCAGAAGCGAATGAAGCAGCATTGAAGTTGGCTCGTCGTTGGGCGGCAGATGTTCATGGCCCTGAGAAATCTGAAATCATTGCATTCAAACAAGGTTTCCATGGTCGTACTTTCTTTACTGTAACTGTAGGTGGTCAAGAAGCTTATTCTGACGGCTTCGGTCCTAAACCGGGCGATGTAACTCACCTGCCTTACAATGATATTGCCGCGCTAGAAGCGCACATCTCTGATCGCACATGTGCAATCATGATGGAACCTCTGCAAGGTGAGGGTGGCATCATCTCTCCAACCTCTGAGTTTGTGAACACGGTTCGTGAGCTGTGTGACAAGCACAATGCGCTGCTTATTTTTGATGAAGTGCAAACAGGTAATGGCCGTACGGGCAATTTTTATGCGTATCAAGGCCTAGGTGTGACACCTGATATCTTAAGTACAGCAAAATCACTCGGTGGTGGTTTCCCTATCGGCGCGATGCTAACAACGACTGAACTCGCGACACACCTAAAAGTCGGTACGCACGGTTCAACATACGGCGGTAACCCACTAGCGTGTGCCGTTGCTGAAGCGGTTGTTGACGTCGTTAGCCAACCAGAAACCTTAGCTGGCGTAAAAGAGCGTGAAGCGCTGTTTCGTGACGGCTTAGCTAAGATTAATGACAAATATCAAATATTCAGTGAAGTTCGTGGTAAAGGCCTATTGTTAGGCGCTGCACTAAATGACGAGTGGCAAGGACGTGCACGTGACGTATTAGTAGCGGCAGGCGAACAAGGCTTGATGGTACTGGTTGCGGGTGCAAACGTGGTTCGTTTTACGCCATCACTGGTTATTACTACACAAGAAATTGAAGAAGGCTTATCAAAACTAGACAAAGCAATCGCTACGCTAGTTTAGCCTAAGCGGCGTCATCGGAATGATCGCCATTAGAGCGATCCCATGACGTTTTGCTAAAGGCCCAAGCTTCTGGTTTTGGGCCTATTTTGCATCTGGAGGGAATATTGATGCTAGTTGTTCGCCCAATTAAACTATCTGATTACGACGCGTTGCATACCTGCGCTGTTGAGTCAGGACATGGATTCACATCTCTTCCGGTTAACGAAGAACTGTTAACCAATCGTATTACTCACTCTGAATACAGCTTCGCGAAACAAGACGTGACCGAGCCCGGTGATGAAGGCTACCTGATGGTTGGCTACGATACCGAAACCGGAGAAGTGGCGGGTACGACCGGCATAGAAGCCTCGATTGGCTGGGATGTACCGTTTTATTCTTACCATATCAGCAAAGTAGTCCACTCATCACAAAAGCTAGGCGTGAACAACGTCGTTAAGCTACTGACTTTCGGTAATAACTACACCGGGTGCAGTGAGATCTGTACGCTATTTTTGCGTCCAGATTTCCGTGGCGGCTTGAACGGTCGTTTGATGTCGAAGTGTCGGTTTTTGATCATGGCGGAACACCCAGAGCGTTTCTCAAAAACGATTTTTGCTGAGATGCGTGGTGTATCGGATGTCGAAGGCAACTCTCCTTTCTGGCAATGGCTGCAAGAGCACTTCTTCTCGATTGATTTCACGCTTGCTGATTACCTAACCGGTATTGGTAAGAAAGGCTTCATTGCTGACCTAATGCCGAAGCTACCTATCTATGTGAACCTGCTGAGCAAAGAAGCTCAGGCGGTGATCGGAGAGGTACATGATAATACGCGCCCTGCACTTAAGTTGCTGGAACGTGAAGGTTTCACTAACCGAGGCTACGTTGACATCTTTGATGCGGGGCCAACGGTTGAATGTGATTTAAGAAACATTGAATCGGTACGTTATGCGATTCGTGCTCAAGTAAAAATTGCAGAGCACTCCAGCTCTAAAGACTTCCTAATTGGTAATACCTCGTTCGAGAACTTCCGCGCAGTCGCTGCGAAAGGTGCGTATGACCAAGCAAGTGACACAGTGATTTTATCATCTGAAGTAGCAAGCGCTCTTGAAGTAAAAGAAGGCGAATTCGTTCGCATGTTAGCTCAGTAAGAGCAGCGATTATCTGTCGAAGATTTTAAGGATAGAAGTATGACTCAGTGGATAGCAGGACAATGGGTGGCAGGTCAAGGTGACGCCATGGCATCAGTAAGCCCATACAATAATGAAGTAGTATGGCAGGGTGATAGCGCAACTCCTGCACAGGTTGAATCTGCAGTAGCAGCGGCTCGTGAAGCCTTCTTAGTTTGGAAAAAACTGAGCTTTGCCGAGCGTGAAGCGATCGTGTTGAATTTTGCTGAGAAAGTTAAAGAGAACAGCGAAGAAATAGCACAAATTATTGCAAAAGAGACGGGGAAACCGATTTGGGAAACGCGTACTGAAGCGGGCGCGATGGCGGGCAAAATTGCTATCTCTATTCGTGCTTACCATGAACGTACTGGTGAAGCTTCACGTGAAGCTGCAGGCAACCAAATTGTACTGCGTCATCGTCCATTAGGCGTAATGGCAGTATTTGGTCCTTATAACTTCCCTGGTCATCTACCTAACGGTCATATTGTTCCAGCACTGCTATCGGGTAATACCGTGGTATTTAAGCCGTCAGAGCAGACACCTTGGACGGGTGAGTTTGCGATGAAACTATGGCAAGAAGCTGGCCTTCCTGCTGGCGTAATTAACCTAGTACAAGGTGCCAAAGAGACAGGTATCGCACTGGCTGATGCTAAAGGCCTTGATGGCGTGCTGTTCACAGGTAGTGCCAATACCGGTCATATCCTGCATCGTCAATTCGCGGGCCAACCGGGCAAGATGCTGGCACTAGAAATGGGCGGCAACAACCCTATGGTGATCAGCGACCAATACGGTGATGCAGACGCAACGGTATACACTATCATCCAATCAGCTTTCATCAGTGCGGGTCAACGTTGTACATGTGCACGTCGCTTGTATGTTCCAATAGGAGATAAGGGCGATCAACTACTGGATAAGCTCGTTGCTGCGACCTTGAAAATTCGTGTCGATCAGCCATTCGCTGAGCCAGCACCCTTCATGGGCCCACAGATCTCTGAAGCTGCGGCTAAGTTCATTCTGGACGCACAAGCGAATCTGCAATCGTTAGGCGGTGTAAGTCTAGTAGAAGCAAAAGCGGGTCAAGCGGCGTTTGTTTCTCCTGGTATTATCGACGCAACCAACATTGCTGAACTGCCGGATGAAGAGTACTTTGGTCCATTGCTACAAGTGGTCCGTTATCAATCGCTAGAGCAAGCGGTTGAGCTAGCTAACGACACACGCTTTGGTTTATCTGCTGGCTTAGTATCAACAGATGATTCTGAATGGGAATACTTTGTTGACCATATCCGTGCGGGCATTGTTAACCGTAACCGCCAGCTAACAGGCGCAAGTGGCGATGCTCCATTTGGTGGTCCAGGTGCTTCGGGCAACTTACGCCCAAGTGCTTACTACGCGGCTGACTACTGTGCTTACCCTATGGCTTCAATGGAAGGTGGCGAAACTCAACTTCCGGCAACGTTTAGCCCAGGTATTGAGCTTTAATTTAGGCTAATGAGTCTTAGGCTTATGCGTTAAGTTTGAAATAGGAAGCGGTGCTATCGCTTCCTTTTTCCATCACGCCCAACACCTAGATTGGGCGGTAGATAATAATAGAAAAGTATGTCACAGGCTGATGGCTGCTGACTCTGTGTCTCAGCCTCTCCCTTTCTAATCCAAATTACTAGCTTGCTAGAACCTCTGACAAGGAGTCACCATGACGCCCGATCTACTCTTTAAATCACTTTGGGACGATTACATTCACAGGCTTTGTCCATCGGCTGAGAAAGTACATCACTTGCTGAAAGAAGACGAAGCTCTGATTAATGATCACATTGCACTGCGTACTTTCAATGTTGCTCCGCTAGGTATTGAAACATTGGCTAAGCCTTTCCTTGAGCTAGGTTATAAAGCGTGTGGCGATTACTTGTTTGAGAGTAAGAAGCTAGTCGCGAAGCATTACGAGCACCCAGATCCAAATCAACCTAAAGTGTTCATTAGTGAGTTGAAGGTCGAAGAGTGTTCAAGTGACTTACAACAGATCGTTGCTAAATTGGTTGAGCAAGTCGACGTAAGCAAGCTTCAAGGCCATGAATTCTTATTTGGTGGTCGTCTATGGGACTTGAGCTTCGCAGATTTCCAAGTGCTTGCAAAAGAAAGTGAATACGCGTCTTGGCTCGCAGCTCATGGTTACGGTGCCAACCACTTTACAGTGAGCGTTAATCAACTCGATGCTTTTGATGAAGTGCAGGCAGTGAATGATTATTTGAGCGAATCAGGCTTCACGATCAATGCATCTGGTGGCCAGGTTAAAGGCTCTCCAGAGGTCTTATTAGAGCAATCATCAACAATGGCAGATAAAGTCCCAGTTTCATTTGTTGAGGGCAATGAGATGATTCCTGGAGGCTTCTATGAGTTCGCTAAGCGTTATGCGATGGCTAATGGTGAGCTTTATACCGGTTTTGTGGCAGCATCGGCTGACAAGATCTTCGAAAGCACTAACGGTTAAAGAAAGATACGAGTACGGACTTTACCCTAAAGATGCAGATAGGCTTCGCTTCGAGAGTGTTTGCGCTTCGAAGCTGTAGGTGTTTCATTCGTATTTTCTTTGTAGATCTTTAGAAAACAAAAAAGCCACCAAATTTGCATTTGGTGGCTTTCAAATTTTAGGCTCAGTTAATCGAGATTAACGAGTGCCATATACCACGATAGTTTTACCGTGTGCAGAAATTAGGTTCTGCTCTTCTAGCATCTTCAAGATACGACCAACTGTCTCACGAGAACAACCAACGATCTGGCCAATCTCTTGGCGAGTGATCTTGATTTGCATGCCGTCAGGGTGAGTCATTGCATCTGGTTGTTTTGCTAGGTTTAGTAGCGTTTGTGCGATACGACCAGTTACGTCAAGGAACGCTAAGTCACCAACTTTTTGGCTAGTTACTTGTAGACGGTTTGCCATTTGCGCTGATAGACGCATTAGGATGTCTGGGTTCACTTGGATAAGTTGACGGAATTTCTTGAAAGAAATTTCAGCTACTTCACAAGGAGATTTTGCACGAACCCAAGCTGTACGCTCTTGGTCTTCTTCGAATAAGCCTAGCTCACCGATGAAGTCGCCTTGGTTTAGGTAAGAAAGAATCATTTCCTTACCTTCTTCGTCTTTGATAAGAACTGCCACAGAACCTTTAACAATGTAGTACAAGGTTTCTGCCTTTTCACCAGCATGAATCAAAGTACTTTTTGATGGGTACTTATGAATATGACAGTGTGAAAGGAACCACTCTAATGTTGGATCGGTTTGAGGTTTACCTAGAACCATAATATCTCACTTCCTCTGCAGGGTATGCTTGCCGCTTTCCGTATTTTAGCTAAGCCTGGATTGACTTGTAGGATAAGAGCACTCGTTGAGCGCTGCAAGCTATCTTGTGTTTCGTTTAAGAATAGTATCCTTTTTCAGGTACTATTTCTTGATTTTAATCGTGACCAAGCTACGATTTTTTACGCAAAATTGTGCACATGATCACGGTATGAAAAGTAATCAACCAGAATGGTGCTCTGTTAACCAATTTTTCCGGTTTCGATGAGTTGTTGTAGGATCGGCCTTACAATGAGCTCCATAGCAAAACTCATCTTCCCTCCTGGTACCACAAGCGTGTTGTGGCGAGACATAAATGAGCCATCAATCATAGCTAAAAGGTAAGGGAAATCGACGTTTTTGATGCCGCGCAAACGTATAACAACGAAGCTTTCGTCTAAACTTGGGATCCCTTTAGCGTTGAGAGGGTTTGATGTGTCTACCGTTGGAACACGCTGAAAGTTGATGTGAGTACGCGAAAACTGAGGAGTAATGTAGTTAAGGTAATCATCCATCGAGCGAACAATCGAGTCCATTACTGCTTCACGAGAATGACCACGATCGCGTGTGTCGCGAACGAATTTCTGGATCCATTCTAAGTTGACGATAGGTACCATGCCGATCAGCAAGTCGACGTGTTGAGAAACATTGATATCGCCATCAACCACACCGCCGTGCAGGCCTTCGTAAAACATCACATCTGAATTTTCTGGGATCTCTTGCCATGGCGTAAAGGTGCCTGGCATTTGATTGTAAGGAACGGCTTCATCGAACGTGTGCAGGTAGCTACGTACCTTGCCTGTACCTTCGTTACCGTATTTACGGAAGAACTCTTCTAGCGCACCAAAGTCGTTGGCTTGTGGACCAAAGTAGCTGATGTGCTTACCTTGCTCGCGCGCTTTACGGATCTCGACATCCATCTCTGGTCGAGTGAAGCGATGGAAACTATCCCCTTCAACCCAAGCGGCCTTCACGTCCATCATATTGAACATTTTACGGAAGGCTTCTGAGGTGGTGGTGGTGCCGGCTCCTGATGAACCCGTCACCGCAATAATTGGATGTTTAGCGGACATGACAACCCTTGTCTTTTGAGTAACTTACTTGTTAGCAATCGTTTACCACTATAACACGGCTCCTTTATGAGCGCAGCCTAGAAGCGTTTTGTGACTTGAATATCAACGGTTTCATGCAGCTCAGAAAATACGATACTGACTTCTCCTGAGGCTAATTGATGTTTCACTTGGTCAATCTTGTTTTGCAATGAAACCTCTACATCACCGTAGTCTGTACCTTCACGCAGCACGAACTCTTTGATGAGGTTTTCCAGTGTTTCTGGTGCAATGTCTTGCCATGGGATGATCATAAATACTTCTCTCTTTTATGTTCATGGATATGTTGATAACTATGTTTATTAATTAGTAATGTTTTTACTTCTATTTACTAAGGCTCGGTCATTATGCCGAATCTTGGATACTTTCATAGTAGGCTGGCAATGCTTCTTCTAGCCAAAACCTGGGCTTGAGCGTGCTACCGGTAATGAACCCCACATGGCCACCTTTCTGAAACAGGCGATAATCAATATTGTCTGGTAGTACGAATTTTGGAATAACATCATCAGTCATGAAAGGATCGTCTTTAGCATGAATGATCTGAGTCGGTAGCTTAATCTTATTCAGTTTTGGAAGCGCTGAACATTGAGCATAGTAGTCTTGAGCATTCTTAAATCCATGCAGAGGCGCAGTGATCCTTTCATCAAACTCATACAGTTTGTCTATTTTTTTGATGGTTTCAGCGGAGATACCTATTTTTTCTTGTAACAGCTTAACCTTTTTCAAGGCATTCGATTTGAGTGAGTTGAGCAGGTATTTTTTATAGAGCCTAGAGAAGCCTCTTTCAATACGACTGGAGCAGCAAGCTAAATCAAAAGGAGCAGAAACTATCGTTGCCGCCGACAGTAATGGGTCGTCCGCATACTCAGCCAAGTAGTTCGCCAGCATGTTTCCGCCTAGAGATATACCAACCGCAACCTTTGGGTTATTGGGAAATTGCGCGTGTAAGTGTCGTAGAAAGAAACGAGCATCTTCTACTTCTCCTGAATGGTACGCGCGAGCCAAGCGATTCGGTTTTCCGCTGCATCCTCTAAAGTGCATCATCACGGATAACCAACCATCTTTAGCAAACGCATTCATCAGTCCATTGGCGTAAGGGCTTTCAAAGCTGCCTTCCAAACCGTGGAATAGAACGAAAATGGGCTTATTATTCGCATCTCCTCTGCTTTTATTATCACTATTGGGGCTATCTCCCTTCGGGTCCTCGCTCCATGCAAGGTCGAGGAAATCACCGTCGGGAGTTTCTAAGGTTTGCCATTGAGGATCAAATAACGCCTGCTTTCTAATAAACCGTGGCACTAAGGTTTGTAAGTGCGGATTAGAGAGACCAGCCGCTGCGGTAAATATTGTCATAAAACAGTCCATGCTTCTTTTATGGGCTTTGATAAAGTGTTGAGCTTTTAGTGAAACGCCCATGTTTTTATTTGAGCTTGGTTGATTCTCGGCATAAGCGCAAGAGTTTCACTCATACAGGTTACAAAACAGGTTGTAGGTAACTGGTTGAATACTATCGAGGTTAAGCTCTATATATTGCTAATAATCCGAGCCACCATCGCGTGAACACGAAGAACGATAGTCCCCAATAAGCTTGGATCTTGATCTAACAAAAGGAAAAGGGAATGCCTTAGGGCTGAGGGGTTGGTTCAGAAAAAGCAACATAGAGGTTTTCTGCCCCTAATAATCGACAGTATTGAAAAGCGAGAGGCGCTTGTTGGTTTGCGAAAAGCTGAAGAGAGTTTATGTAGTCGACGAGATCAGATTGTTGTTGTTTCTCTAGTTGTAATTCGAACTGTAAGGCTTCACGGTAGAGTGAATCAACAACGTGTGCTTTGAGATGCTTACGTAGCTCTCGATAACTATGAAGCAGGGTTTCAGATCGGCTCAAGCACTGTTGAACTTTGTGCCACTCTTCTTCGGCAAAAGACAATTGCTGCTCATCAAGCCATTTGAGCAGCAGCAGTAGATTGACGTTGCCGTGAAACTGGTTTTGTAAAGCTAGGCACGCATCCTTTACACCACGCACACTGTAATACTGAAGGCTAAATTGCCATAGTCGTTCCAGTGTTAGTGATATTGGGGCGTGCTCTGGGCTCATAAGCTATCCATATCCTGTTCCATCTGCTCAAGCTCTTCTTGAGTGGACATCCAATCCATTTCAACTTCTTCTAGCTGTGACTTACTGCTCGCTTGGAGAGCGAGTACTTTATTCAGTTTAGCCTTATTTTCAGCTTCATACAGTGAAGTGTCGGATAATTCTTGCTCGGCTTCTTCAAGAGCCAACGTTAATTTATCCATCTGCTTTTCAAATTGACTCAGCTTTTTACGAATTGGTGCCGTTAGTTTACGGAACTCTGCTTCTTTACGTTTCTGATCTTTTTTTGCTGCCGCACTGTTGGCGCCGTCTTTTGCTGGTGCCAATGCTTGTGCTTCTTTGCGTTCAACTTTCTGCTGTTCGGTTAGCCACTTGTAGTAATCGCTTAGGTCACCATCAAACGGTGCAACTTGACGGTCGTGTACCAAATACAAATCATCGGTAGTCGCACGGAGTAGGTAACGGTCATGCGATACGATAACCATTGCGCCTTCAAACGTCTGCAATGCAAACGTCAGCGCCTGACGCATGTCGAGATCCAAGTGGTTGGTTGGTTCATCGAGCAGCAAAAGATTCGGTTTTTGCCATACTAGTAGCGCCAGAACTAAACGCGCTTTTTCACCGCCTGAGAAGGGGGCTACTTTATCGAGCGCTTTTTCACCTTGGAAACCGAAGCTACCTAGGTAATCACGCAGTTGTTGCTCTGTGTGTTTAGGGGCAATCTGCATCATGTGTTGCAGCGGTGTTTCTTCTGGGTGCAGCGTCTCTAATTGGTGCTGTGCAAAGTAACCCATCTTAACGCCTTGTGAATAGCTCAGTTCACCACCTTGCTGTTTCAGTTCGCCAGAAAGGAGTTTAATCAGCGTTGACTTACCAGCGCCATTTCGGCCAAGTAGACCAATACGACTGCCCGGTACTAGGTTCAAGCGAATCTTCTCTAGAATCAGGTTGTCATCGTAACTCGCAGAGACTTCATCCATCATCATGATTGGATTTGGTAGCGCGTCTGGTTCTCTAAACTCAAAGCTGAATGGGTTATCAAATTGAGCGGGCAGCACTTGTTCCATTTTCTCTAATGCTTTGATACGGCTTTGCGCTTGGCGAGCTTTTGAGGCTTTGTAGCGGAAACGGTCAATGTAGCTCTGCATATGAGACATTTGTTTCTGCTGTTTTTGGTACATCGCTTGTTGCAGGATCAGTTTTTGCGCGCGTTGAGTTTCGAACGATGAGTAGTTGCCGGTGTATTCATTGAGCAGCTGGTTTTCAACATGCACGATGCGGTTGACGATAGGATCCAAGAAATCTCTATCGTGCGAGATAAGAACGAGTGTGCCAGGGTAGTTTTGTAACCAGCGTTCTAGCCACATTACTGCGTCTAAATCCAAGTGGTTGGTTGGCTCATCGAGTAGCAGTAGGTCACTGCGGCACAATAGGGCTTGCGCTAAGTTCAAACGCATACGCCAACCACCCGAGAACTGGGTTAGGTTCCATGTCATTTGTTCTTGGCGAAATCCTAAGCCATCCAATAGCTCAGCAGCACGTGCTTTGATGCTGTAACCACCAATGGTTTCAATTTTGCCGTGGATCTCTGCTACTAATGTGCCGTTGTCGGCTTGTTCAGCTTTCTCTAGTTGATCTTCAAGGCCGCGATATTCACGGTCGCCATCAATCACGTATTCAATCGCTGTTCTTTCTAGTGCTGGCGTTTCTTGAGCAACCCAAGCCATTTCCCAATGGGCTGGTTTACTGAATGAGCCAGCATCAATAGACAGCTCGTCTTTAATTAAGGCGAACAGCGTAGATTTACCACAGCCGTTTTTACCAACCAAACCGATCTTGTCGCCAGGATGAAAAGTCGCAGATGCTTGGTCGAGGAGTGGCTTACCGCCGCGTAGCAATTGAATATCAGAGAAAGTAATCATATAGAGGTAGCATAGAAATTAGAGGTGAACAGACGCCTGCATAGTAGGCTGAATCCAGATAAAAGTCGATCACAATGCAATTTGCGTTATGATGCCAATAACATATTAATAACTTTTATTTAAATTCTAGTGGCCTTGCCACCGTTTAGCCCTTAAAGGAATGTTTCAAAGGAATGAGTATTACTCCCTCGATAGACAAACCCGTGCCAAAGGTATTAGTGATCTATGCGCACCCAGAGCCGCAAACCTCTATCGCTAACCAGATCATGGTTAAAAAGATAGAGTCGCTTGGGAATGTTAAAATCCACGATCTTTATGCCCTCTATCCTGACTTCTTTATTGATGTGCCTTATGAGCATGAACTGCTTCTGCAGTACGATGTGATTGTATTCCAACATCCTTTGTTTATGTACTCATGCCCTTCGTTATTGAAGGAATGGTTTGACCGAGTATTAGGCAAGGGCTTTGCGTTTGGTGAGCAAAGTGCACTTAAGGGTAAGCATTGGCGCAGTGTTATCACCACGGGTGGTAAAGAAGAGGCGTTTGGTGCTGCAGGCTATAATAAGTATCCCTTACAAGAGATCTTGCAACCGTTTGAGCTAACTGCCGCTTTGTGCCAGATGCACTGGATGTCACCTTTAGTTTTACATTGGGCTCGAAATGTCTCGGATATGACGCGTTACCAACACGCTGAAGAATATCGAAATTGGTTGCGAGATCCGCTACAAGATATAGGAGCAAATGATGGCTCTGACTAATGATTTCCTACAAAGTAGCGCTATATTTTTAGCGGCGGCTGTGGTTGCGGTTCCTATCGCGCAGCGAGCAGGCTTAGGTTCAGTATTAGGTTACTTATTAGCGGGTGTCGCTATTGGTCCATGGGGGCTTGGCCTAATCAGTGACGTAGAGGCCATTCTACATTTCTCAGAGTTCGGGGTGGTGCTGCTGCTCTTCCTTATTGGTTTAGAGCTTAACCCCAAAAAACTGTGGCAGATGCGGGCGCCTATTCTCGGCTTAGGGGGGGCGCAAGTGTTGATCACCACCTTGATTATTACCGCCATCGCCTGTTTGTTCGGATTGACTTGGCAAACTAGCCTCGTGATAGGTATGGGGTTAGCCTTATCTTCGACAGCCATCGCCTTGCGCGTTATTGAAGAGCGAGAGCTTGGTGGTAAAGAAGCGGGACAGTCAGGCTTTGCAGTCTTACTTTTCCAAGATATTGCAGTAATCCCTATGTTAGCGGTGTTGCCTCTGCTTGCGGGCAATACGGGCGGTAGTTGGGCTGACATGTTGTGGATGCTAGGCGGCGTGATTGGCTTACTTGTTGGTGGTCATTTCTTACTGAGACCACTATTCCGCTATGTGGTCATGAGCGGTGTTCGTGAGTTGTTTACCGTTGCAGCGCTGCTATTGGTGATTGGTATTGCCGTCATCATGCAGCAGATTGGTTTGTCGATGGCGCTGGGTACTTTCTTAGCGGGTGTTCTTCTAGCAGAAAGTGAATATCGACACGAGCTTGAAATTGCGATTGACCCATTCAAAGGGTTATTGCTTGGCCTGTTCTTTATCTCTGTGGGTATGGCGGTGAACTTAGGTTTACTAGCCGAAAGCCCATTCGCGATACTGATTGCAGTTTGTGCATTGGTCGTGTTGAAAGGTTTGGTACTGTATGCACTTGCCCGTATCTTTGGTACACAGACAAAAGCGCGTAGCCGAATGGCGATGATACTCAGCCAAGGTGGTGAGTTTGCCTTTGTTATTTTTACTGCGGCGAGTGCACAGGGTATTTTAAGTGGTGAACAGGTATCGTTCTTACTGGTCGTGGTGAGTTTATCAATGGTGACTACGCCATTGATGCTTAAGCTGCAAGACCGATTCTTTGCTCGTCAACTTAATCAAATCAGTGAAAGCGCGATGTCTTCTGATGTGGTTGATCGTAGCCCTAGAGTGATCATTGCTGGTTTTGGTCGTTTCGGTCAGATCATTGGTCGCTTGATGTACGCTAATAAGATTCGTATCACCGTCCTTGAAAGTGATGCCAGCCAAATACATATCCTTAGAAAATTCGGCTACAAGGTATTTTACGGTGATTCAACTCATCTAGAACTGTTACGTGCCGCAGGCGCTGATAGAGCGGAGGCGATTGTACTGTGTACTGACTCTCCCGATGAAATCATGAAAACCGTCGATTTATGTAAGCAGCACTTCCCGCGCTTAAAGATCTTAGCGCGTGCACGAAGCCGTGTTGAAGCCTATCAATTACTTAACCATGGTGTGAGCAACTACTCTCGTGAAACTTTCCTTGGAGCATTAGATTTAGGGCGTCAAACATTGACTGAACTTGGCATGCATCCATATAAAGCGAAGCGAGCAGAAGCACATTTTAGGAAATTGGATAATGGTATGCTCAAAGAGTTACTTCCTCAGCACAACGAAGATGCCGAGCTAGCTCAAAGAGCGAAAGAGGCTCGTAAAGAGCTGGAAGAAATTTTTGGACACGAGATGGAAAATGATCATCAGTCTCGAAACTATTGGCAGTAGCCTGAGTCTAGAGTGAATAACCCGAGCTTAGGAATATAGCTGAACTCAGAAATAGCAGTCTAAAGAACCAACCTAATAATAAACGCGGTCTCTGCTTAGTTTCTAATAGAGTGGGCGGGATGAACTGCGAATCCAGAGTAGTAAAGGACATTAACGTGAAACAGAAAAAACGCTTTATCGCTGGGGCGAGCTGCCCAAGCTGCAATACTCAAGATACTCTTCGCTGGTGGATAGAGAATAATATCGAATTGGTGGAATGTGTTGATTGTAATTTCAATGAGCAGCGGAAACCGAAAACTGTAGAGAAATCTGAACACGCGAATCAAGAAATGATCGGTATTTTTAAACCAGAATGATTGAGTTTCACTAATTCATCCCCATAATATCGGGTGTATAAAATTTATTCCTAGGCTCAACTGTTCGAGCCTAGTCCAAACCTCCTTGGAGCTCTCATGAAAATTGAAAAGAACGTAGTAGTTAGTGTTGCATATCAAGTGAAACTTGAAGATGGCGTAGTAGTTGACCAATCAACTGCAGAAGCTCCACTAGATTACCTTCACGGTCACAACAACCTAATTACAGGTCTTGAAAAAGAGCTTGAAGGCAAAGTTGCTGGTGACAAGTTCTCTGCAACGGTTACTCCAGAAGACGCTTACGGTGAACACAACGACGACCTAGTTCAACGTGTTCCTGCTGACGTATTCCAAGGTGTTGAGCAAATCGAAGTTGGTATGCGTTTCTTAGCGGATACTGACCAAGGTCCAATCCCAGTTGAAGTGACTGAAGTAGATGGCGACGAAGTTGTTGTTGACGGTAACCACATGCTAGCTGGCCAAACTCTAACGTTTGACGTTGAAGTTGTAGCGGTTCGTGAAGCGACTGAAGAAGAAGTTCAACATGGTCACGTACACCAAGAAGGTGGCTGTGGTGATCACGACCATGATCACGAAGGTGGTTGTTGTGGTGGCGAAGGCCATGACCACGGTGAAGAGAAAAAAGAAGGCTGCTGCGGCGGCGGTAGCTGTGGTTCTCACTAATACCGAATGAACGGTTTAGATTAAGAACGCTGAAAACCTCCCTTGTGGAGGTTTTTTCGTATTGGAGCCGAGGCTTGTTTGGATTAACTGTTTATCTAATAAGGCAACCATCCGAAAAAGTTTAGTTTCTACTATCAGACATCGGATCATGGATGTGGTATTGATAGAACAACATTATAAAAATACGTCAGTGGAGAATTCACATGTCACAGCCTTTTTCAATTGCCATTCATGGTGGTGCAGGAACCATCTTGCGAGAGCAAATGAGTGATGAATTAAAAACAGGCATCACAGAAGCTTTAAAAAAATCGGTGTTAGCTGGTTACCAGGTGCTGCAATCGGGCGGTGATGCTGTGGATGCTGTAGTTGCTTCGGTAAAAGTGATGGAAGACAGCCCACACTTTAATGCTGGTAAAGGCTCGGTGCTGACTCATGATGAGTTTGTTGAGATGGATGCTTCTGTTATGCATGGTAGTGAAATGGATGCCGGTGCGGTTGCGGGTGTTCGTCATATCAAGAATCCCATTGAACTTGCACGTGATGTAATGCTGAAAAGCGATCATGTGTTGTTGATTGGTGAAGGCGCTGAGAAGTTCGCCTTTGAGCATGAGTACACCTTCACCGAGCAGGATTACTTCTTTACCGAGCGTCGTTATGACCAACTTCTATCAATGAAAGAGAAGGGCATTTTTGCTTTGTCTGAAGCGAAATATGATGAACAGCAAGCCCATAAATATCCAGATGATAAGAAGTACGGCACGGTTGGCGCCGTGGCGTTAGATCAATCCGGGAACTTAGCTGCAGCAACCAGCACTGGTGGTGTGACCAATAAGAAATACGGTCGTGTGGGAGACTCTCCAATTATAGGCGCAGGCACTATTGCTGAAAATGGCAACGTGGCTGTTTCAACAACAGGTATGGGCGAGTTCTTCCTACGTAAAATGGTCGCAAGTGATGTGGCAGCACGAATGCGTTATCTCAAAGAAGATGTACATACGGCTTGTGAAACTATCATTCAAGGTGAGTTGAAGGCCATGGGTGGAGAAGGTGGCTTGATCGCTATTGATGGCCAAGGTGATATTCATTTTGGCATGAACAGTTCAGGGATGTATCGCGCGAGTGTTGATACTAACGGTTGTGTGGAAGTGAAAATTTATGCTGATGACTAAGCTTTTATTAGCTTAACTAGCTTTAGTTGAATTAGCGAAGATTAAACGAACAAAAGGGCGACAGATAAGCATCTGTCGCCCTTTTAGTTTTCTATGTCCCGTCCTGAAATGAGTTTACACATCGAGGGCGAGAGACTAGCGATATGCGTCACTAGAATCTATTCGTCATTTTGAACTGCGCTTAATAGTGCGGAGGTGGCGTCTCTTCTGATGCGTCAGCTAAGTTGGAGCCGTCCATATTTTTTACTTTACCCACCACGAACTTCATTTGATCTTGCATTCTCGTGATCAACATCTGTTGTTGGCTAAGCGCTTCATTGAGTTCTTCAATGGTTTGTTCTTGGAAAGCCAACTGACATTCTAGGTCATTCACACGGCTTTCTAGTTGTTCAATTCGCTTTTCTGTCATCGTTCTAATCCACATTCCAAGCTTGGGCGATGCCCGCAGAGGTGCCCGATATCACACGGTTCTTTTCATCAAAGGCTGCATCATACACTACCGCACGGGGAGGGCGAGCATCTTTTAGTGGCTCAGCATCGTGACGAGAAATTCGTTTTCCATCTTGAGTATTCCACACACTCACTTGGCTTGATGGCGTACCTGTCACCAGCATACTGCCGTTATCAGAAAAGCGAGCGCTAGAGAATATCAGCTGTCGAGACCAGCTTTGCAATTGCGCTTGAGGTTCACCTGTTTCCAAATCCCATATCATCGCTTGGTTGCCGCCATCGGAAGTAAAAGCTAATTCTCCATCCCGTTGTAGTGCAACTCGTACTACTCTTTGTTCATGCTTGAAGGTACGTAACACTAAGCCTGATTCGGTGTCCCAAAGGTAAGCTTTGTAGTCGTTACCGCCTGATAATGCGTAGCGCCCATTCGAAGAAAGGGAGACTGAATTTACTTTTTCTCTGTGAGCGAGGAACTCAAGACGGCGTCCGGTGACTAAGTCCACATAGATAGCTTTGCCATTAGATAGGCCAAGCAAGACTTTTTCACCATTGCTAGAAATATCGACATCACGAATCAAGCCATCGGAAATAGACCAGAGCCCCTCAGCCTGAGTCCAAGATAAGTCCCAAACGGCGAAGTTCATCTGGCTGGCGGTAATGGCAAAGCGGCCATTGTCTGAGATGCGGATTCGCGATACTTGGTTTTCGGATTGGTCTTGGGGGCCAAGTTGAGCGAGTTCTTTGTTTTGATCTAAATCCCAAAGGAGCAGTTGTTTTTCTTGAGAGTAGAGCAGGGCAAAACGTCCATCTCTGCTGAGTGCAAAGCTGGTGGCGCCATTGGGTTCTATTTCCCAACGCTGATCATCATCCTGGAAGAAAAAGCAACCATTTAACAAGGTGATGACAATTGTATATAGCAATGAGTGGAAAAATATTCGCATCACATCTAATAATCCGGTTTGTGTCGAAAGACATATGACTAGTATATTGTTATAACTAACGTATTCACACCAATCTAATCATTAGATTTGTGCACAATAACCAATGGCTTGGCCATTAATTGGAGAATTCAATGAAATCAGTTTTAAAAGTATCACTGCTTGCCGCAACGGTTATGCTAGCAGTTGGTTGTCAGAAAGAAGAACCAAAGGCAGAAGCTCCACAGGTTGAAGAAGTTAAAGTAGAAGCAGTAAACTTTAAAACAGAAGATGACAAAGCGGCTTACGCAATCGGTGTATCTTTCGCAAACTACCTAAGCACAAGTATTGATAAGCCAAGTGAGCTAGGCATTAACCTAGACAAAGACATGGTTCTTCAAGGTATCGAAGACGTATTCGCAGAGAAAACAGCACTGAACGAAGAAGAAACTCGCGCTGCTCTTGAAGCTCTAGACAAGCGTGTTGCTGAAACGATGCAAGCACAAGCTGCAGAAAAGTCAGCAGAAGTGAAAAAAGCGGGCGATGAGTTCCGCGCTGAGTTCGCAAAAACTGAAGGCGTAAAGCAAACTGAATCTGGCCTACTTTATCAAGTAATGACTGCTGGTGAAGGTGCTTCTCCAAAAGACACTGATACCGTTCAAGTACACTACAAAGGTACGCTAACAGACGGTACTCAGTTCGACAGCTCTTACGATCGTGGCGAACCAGCAACATTCCCACTAAACCGCGTAATCCCGGGTTGGACTGAAGGCGTACAACTGATGCAAGTTGGTTCTAAGTACAAGTTCGTTATTCCGCCAGAGCTAGCATACGGTGAGCAAGACACACCGACTATCCCTGCTAACTCAACGTTAGTGTTCGAAGTTGAACTATTAAACATTGATAACGCTGAAGCGGCTCCTGCTCAGTAATATCAGTGAGAACTCTTGTTCTCAAATTCGTTGATTGAACAAAAAGCCTAACTTCAAGTTAGGCTTTTTTTATGATTTGAAGGTGAGTATTTGATTTTTAAACTTGTTCTAAATCACTAGTTGCAATGTTAGCTAGGTGTGCAATTAAAATTTTCTGATAAACTTACATAAATTTGTTGATTTTTCACACGAAGGTAAGGAATAAGTGACTACTACAGAAACAGTCAATGCGGACGTGTTACTCGAAATGGAATCAGTCCATGTCATGCCATTCAGTGAACACGATAAAATTATCTTAAGATCTTACGAGGCCGTGGTCGACGGTATCGCGAGCCTGATTGGTCCGTTTTGTGAAATCGTTTTACACTCTCTAGAAGACCTCAATACTTCTGCAATCAAAATTGCCAATGGCGAAAACACAGGTCGTCAGGTTGGATCACCGATCACCGATCTTGCGCTAAAGATGCTAAAAGATATTGAAGGTTCTAAGCGTAACTTCTCTCGTTCATACTTTACTCGCGCTAAAGGTGGAGTATTAATGAAGTCAATCACGGTTGCTATTCGCAATGGTGAAGACCGAGTGATTGGCTTGTTGTGTATTAACGTCAACTTAGATGCACCTTTCTCACAAGTGCTGCAATCTTTTATGCCGACGCAAGATGCTGACGAAGCTGCATCTTCGGTTAACTTTGCTAGTGATGTTGAGGAACTTGTTGACCAAACGGTTGAACGAACCATTGAAGAAATCAATGCAGACAAGTCTGTATCGAACAACACCAAGAACCGTCAAATAGTGATGGAGCTTTACGACAAAGGTATTTTCGACATCAAAGACGCGATTAACCGTGTTGCTGAGCGTTTGAATATCTCTAAGCACACCGTGTACTTGTACATCCGTCAACGTAAAACAGAGGATGAAGAGGGTTGTTAAGTTATACGCTCTTAGTCAATGGACCTGTTTATGGTTCACAATCTGCCAGAAGTGCTTACCAGTTTGCATTGGCTCTACTAAAGCAGGGCCATAAGCTACACAGTGTATTCTTCTATCAAGACGGTGTGAGCAATGGCTCGAATCTCACTGTGCCTGCTAATGATGAATTTGATTTAGCTTCTGAGTGGCAAAAGCTTGCAAGTGAATATGATATTAGCCTTGAAACTTGTGTCGCAGCGGCCTTAAGACGAGGTGTGGTAAGCTCTGAAGAATCTGAGCAACATCAATTAATCGGTTCTAATCTAGCATCTGGCTTCACTCAAACTGGGTTGGGAAGCTTATCTGAAGCGTTACTAACACAAGATAGGGTTGTGCAGTTTTGAGAAAATTAGCCTTTATATTTAATAGTTTTCCTCACACAACCGCGGCTGGTAGAGAAGGGCTAGATGCATTGCTCGCGGCTTCAGCTTTCAGTGAAGATATTATCGTGTTCTTTGTCGGAGATGGTGTGACACAGCTTCTCAAAGCACAGCAGCCAAGCGAAACACTATCACGTGACTACATCTCTGCATTTAAATTAATGGACCTATACGACATCGAACAGGTGTATGTGTGTAAACGTAGCCTAAATCAATTTGGTTTATCGACGGACAATTTACTGATTGATGTGACGGTTGTTGAAGTGGATCAATTAGCGCGAAAGTTAGCTCAATGCCAACAAATACTGACTTTTTAGGAAACGCTATGCTTCATATTGTAAAATCGGCAGAGAAACTAAAACTCGCATTATTGTATTCCCAACCACAGGATCAGTTTATTTTGGTCGAGGATGCTGTGTATGTTTGCCTTCCAAATCATGAGTTATACACTCAAATTTCTGCAGTTGAAGATGTGTCGGTATTAAAACCGGATCTCGACAGTCGAGGTTTACAACAGTTGGCTTCAAGTTCATTGGCTCAAGTAGACTTCGATGGATTTGTTAAATTAACGGTTTTAAACGACAAATCAGTAACTTGGTAACTATCTTTTATCATTGTGGTCAAAAATAAACCATCCTGAGCTCTAGATGGCTAAAAAAGATCTGTATATTTCTTGACACACCTCCCACTGCTGAATAGAATTTTGCGTCCCTAATTACGACTTGTAATTAGGGATAGATTTTTCACAAAGCTTACTTTCAAGTAAATTTCAGGAGCTAGTTAATGGCAACTATTAACCAGTTGGTTCGCAAACCTCGTGTAAAGCAAGTTGTTAAAAGCAACGTGCCTGCACTAGAAGCGTGCCCACAAAAACGTGGTGTATGTACTCGTGTTTACACTACTACACCTAAAAAACCTAACTCGGCACTACGTAAAGTATGTCGTGTACGTCTAACCAACGGTTTCGAAGTAACTTCGTACATCGGTGGTGAAGGTCACAACCTTCAAGAGCACAGTGTTGTATTAATCCGTGGCGGTCGTGTAAAAGACCTTCCGGGTGTACGTTACCACACTGTTCGCGGCGCGCTTGACTGTGCTGGCGTTAACGACCGTAAACAAGGTCGTTCTAAGTACGGTGTGAAACGTCCTAAGTCTTAATGCATTTTCTTTTTTAAAAGAAAGCGTTAAGTAAGGCCAAACACTATTTTATTTATTATTCTGAAAAGTTTTGGAAAAAACCTGAAGAAGACAACGGAGAATATCCATGCCACGTCGTCGCGTAATAGGTCAGCGTAAGATCCTTCCAGATCCTAAGTTCAAATCTGAATTGCTGGCAAAATTCGTTAACATCCTTATGGTTGACGGAAAGAAATCTACTGCAGAGAAAATTGTTTACACTGCACTAGATTCAATGGCTGAGAAGTCTGGTAAAGACCACTTAGCTGTATTTGAAGAAGCTCTTGAAAATGTTCGCCCAGCGGTAGAAGTTAAATCTCGCCGTGTAGGTGGTTCAACTTACCAAGTACCTGTAGAAGTTCGTCCGGTTCGCCGTAACGCTCTTGCTATGCGTTGGGTAGTTGAAGCTGCGCGTAAGCGTGGTGAAAAATCTATGGCTCAACGCCTAGCTGCTGAAATGCTAGACGCGTCTGAGAACAAAGGTACTGCGGTTAAGAAACGTGAAGACGTTCACCGCATGGCTGACGCAAACAAAGCGTTCGCACATTACCGTTGGTAATACCTTTTTAGTACTGCAAGGTTCCTTGCAGTACTTCTTTAGTTCCTATGCTTATGCTAGGAACTATTGCTATTTCTAGGGCAAGCCTTTTTTAGCGAAGTATCGCCATTAACGCATAATCTAGACATAGCAATAGTCCCTAAGTCTCGAATAAGAGGATTCAACCGTGGCTCGTAAAACTCCTATAGAGCAATACCGAAATATTGGTATCGTTGCTCACGTAGATGCAGGTAAAACAACCACAAGTGAACGTATTCTGTTCTATACCGGTCTTTCTCACAAAATCGGCGAAGTTCACGATGGTGCAGCAACCATGGATTGGATGGAGCAAGAGCAAGAGCGCGGTATTACGATCACTTCGGCTGCAACTACTACGTTTTGGCGTGGTATGGAAGCTCAGTACCCAGACCACCGTATCAATATCATCGATACTCCAGGACACGTTGACTTCACTATTGAAGTCGAACGTTCTCTGCGTGTACTTGATGGAGCCGTTGTCGTGTTCTGTGGCTCGTCGGGTGTTGAACCTCAGTCAGAGACAGTTTGGCGTCAAGCTGATAAGTACCAAGTTCCACGTATGGTTTTCGTTAACAAAATGGACCGTACAGGCGCAGACTTCTTGCGTGTAATTGAACAGATCAAGGACCGCCTAGGCGCGACTCCTGTTCCAATTCAACTGAACATTGGTGCTGAAGATAATTTCCAAGGCGTTGTCGATCTTATCAAGATGAAGGCAATCAACTGGAACGACGCTGATCAAGGCATGACTTTTACGTACGAAGATATTCCTGCAGACATGCAAGAAATGGCTGAAGAGTATCGTACAGAACTTGTTGAAGCAGCTGCAGAAGCATCTGAAGAGCTAATGGATAAGTACCTTGAAGAAGGTGAACTGACTGAAGCTGAAATCAAACAAGGTCTACGTACTCGTACCCTTAGCAATGAAATCGTACTCGCAACTTGCGGTAGTGCGTTCAAAAATAAAGGCGTACAAGCTGTTCTAGATGCCGTCGTTGATTTCCTTCCTTCTCCTGTTGATGTACCTGCTATTAAAGGTATCGATGAGAACGAGAATGAAGCAGAGCGTCACGCAGACGACAAAGAACCGTTCTCTGCACTGGCATTTAAAATTGCAACAGACCCATTTGTTGGTACTTTAACTTTCATCCGTGTTTACTCTGGTGTTGTTGAAAGCGGTAAAACGGCTTACAACTCAGTGAAGCAACAACGTGAACGTTTAGGTCGCATTGTTCAAATGCACTCAAACAAACGTGAAGAAGTAAAAGAAGTACGAGCAGGTGACATCGCAGCTATTATTGGCCTTAAAGATGTGACCACTGGTGAAACGCTTTGTGACCAGAACCATAAAATCGTTCTTGAGCGCATGGAGTTCCCAGATCCAGTTATTCAGATCGTTGTAGAGCCGCGCTCTCAAGCTGACCAAGACAAAATGACGATCGCTCTAGGTAAGCTAGCAGCAGAAGATCCATCGTTCCGTGTTGAAACGGATGACGAAACAGGCCAGACACTAATTTCTGGTATGGGTGAACTGCATTTAGATATCATCGTTGACCGCATGAAACGTGAATTTAACGTTAACTGCAACGTTGGTAACCCGCAAGTTGCTTACCGTGAAACCATTCGTGGTACAGCGAAAGCGGAAGGTAAGTTCATCCGCGAACATGGTGGTAAAGGTCAGTACGGTCACGTATGGCTTAAGCTCGAACCATCAGAAGTTGGCGAAGGTTTTGTCTTTGTAGACGAAATTGCCAACGGTATCGTTCCAAAAGAGTTTATCGCTTCAGTTGCTAAAGGTGTTGAAGAGCAGATGAACAATGGTGTACTTGCTGGCTATCCAGTTTTGGATATCAAAGCTACACTATATGATGGTTCTTACCATGAAGTAGATTCAAGTGAGATGGCGTTTACAATCGCTGCCTCTATGGCTTTCAGAACGGGTGCACTTGAAGCGCAACCAGTTCTGCTTGAGCCTATGATGAAAGTTGAAGTAACTACTCCAGAAGACTGGATGGGTGATGTTGTTGGTGATATTAACCGTCGCCGCGGCCTCATTGAAGGTATGGACGAGGGGACAGCTGGCCTGAAGATAATTCGTGCACAAGTTCCGTTGTCTGTCATGTTCGGTTACGCAACTGATTTACGTTCTGCGACACAAGGTCGTGCTTCTTACTCTATGGAGTTTAGTGAGTACGCTGAAGTGCCTAACAATGTTGCAAAAGCAATCATTGCAGAACGTGGTTAAACAAGACGGACGCATTTTTTTTCATTTTTTGAAAGAACAATGCGTCCAAATATTGCGCTAACGAGAGTTGGCGCATAAAATAGCAATTTCTGGCGCGTCTCGCTCAATAATGAACGTGGCGAATCATAACTAGGAAGGAACACGATTGTGTCTAAAGAAAAATTTGAACGTACGAAACCGCACGTAAACGTTGGTACTATCGGCCACGTTGACCACGGTAAAACAACTCTAACTGCTGCTATCTGTACTACTCTTGCAAAAGTGTACGGCGGTGTTGCTAAAGATTTCGCATCTATCGATAACGCTCCAGAAGAGCGTGAGCGCGGTATCACAATCGCAACTTCTCACGTTGAGTACGACACTCCAGCACGTCACTACGCACACGTAGACTGTCCAGGACACGCGGATTATGTTAAAAACATGATCACTGGTGCTGCACAAATGGACGGCGGTATCCTAGTTGTTGCTGCGACTGACGGCCCTATGCCTCAAACTCGTGAGCACATCCTACTTGGTCGTCAAGTTGGTATCCCTTACATCATCGTATTCATGAACAAATGTGACATGGTTGATGACGAAGAGCTACTTGAGCTAGTTGAGATGGAAGTTCGTGAACTTCTTTCTGAATACGACTTCCCAGGTGATGACCTACCAGTAATCCAAGGTTCAGCACTTGGCGCACTAAACGGCGAGAAGCAATGGGAAGACAAGATCGTTGAGCTTGCAGAAGCACTAGATTCTTACATTCCTGAGCCAGAGCGTGCAGTAGACCAGCCGTTCCTACTACCAATTGAAGACGTATTCTCAATTCAAGGTCGTGGTACTGTTGTAACTGGTCGTATCGAGCGCGGTATCCTACGTGTAGGTGACGAAGTAGAAATCGTTGGTATCAAAGAGACTACTCTTACTACTTGTACTGGTGTTGAAATGTTCCGTAAACTGCTTGACGAAGGTCGTGCAGGTGAGAACGTTGGTGCACTTCTACGTGGTACTAAGCGTGATGACGTTGAACGTGGTCAAGTACTTTCTGCGAAAGGTTCAATCAACCCACACACTAAGTTTGAGTCTGAAGTATACGTACTTTCTAAAGACGAAGGCGGCCGTCACACTCCTTTCTTCAAGGGTTACCGTCCACAGTTCTACTTCCGTACAACTGACGTAACAGGCGACATTACTCTACCTGAAGGCGTAGAAATGGTAATGCCAGGTGACAACGTTCAAATGACTGTTGAGCTAATCGCTCCAATCGCAATGGACGAAGGTCTACGTTTCGCAATCCGCGAAGGTGGCCGTACAGTTGGTGCTGGTGTTGTAGCTAAAATCTTTGCATAAGATTTGACGAACCACTAGTAAAAAGGGCATCATTTGATGCCCTTTTTCTGCGCTGAAAAAAGAGTTGGATGTTTTGACATCGATTTTCGCTATTAGCAAAGAATTAAACGGTCTTTTTGACTAAAATGACTGTTAGATGTGTTGTTTTGCAACGCAAAGGAATGTGCCCTGCAACAGCGGGGTTATTGTCGTCTATATTTAAGACTTATCACAGGTTGGTTTTATGAAAGCAAACGCTGAAACTCCTGATAGCTCAGGTGCAGCAGATACAATGAAGTGGATCGTCGCTTTTGTTCTGTTGGCTGCTGCTGTTGTGGGTAATTACCTGTATGGTGAATTGTCTGTTGTAATTCGCGCTGCAGGTGTAGTTGTGCTGATTGCTGCCGCACTAGGCGTTGCAGCAACAACAACTAAAGGTAAAGCTGCGATCGATTTTGCAAAAGAATCTCGTATGGAGATTCGTAAAGTTGTTTGGCCTACTCGCCAAGAAACTATGCAAACTACATTGATCGTTTTAGCTGTATGTATTGTTATGTCTCTAGTGCTTTGGGGAATTGACGGCATTATGGTCCGTCTAGTTTCTCTAGCAACTGGGGTGTAGAGGGTTCTGATTCATGAGTGAAGCTCCAAAAAAACGTTGGTATGTAGTTCAAGCCTTTTCTGGCTTTGAAGGTCGTGTTGCACAATCGCTACGCGAGCATATTAAAATGCACAACATGGAAGAACTATTTGGCGATGTGCTAGTACCTACTGAAGAAGTAGTGGAAATGCGTGCAGGTCAACGCCGTAAAAGTGAACGTAAGTTCTTCCCTGGCTACGTATTAGTTCAAATGATCATGAATGATGAATCATGGCACTTAGTACGCAGCATTCCGCGTGTTATGGGCTTCATTGGTGGTACCTCTGATCGTCCTGCACCAATCACTGATAAAGAAGCTGATGCTATCTTGAACCGTCTAGAGAAAGCGAGCGAGTCTCCACGTCCTAAGACAATGTTCGAAGCGGGTGAAGTGGTTCGTGTGAACGATGGTCCATTTGCTGACTTTAACGGTACTGTTGAAGAAGTAGATTACGAGAAAAGCCGCATTAAGGTATCTGTATCGATCTTTGGTCGTGCAACTCCGGTTGAGCTTGAATTCGGTCAGGTTGAAAAACTGGACTAATACTCGAACCTTTGATCAAGCTGTGGATAAATACTTCATAAGCTGTTCAAAATAAAAGAGTATAAAAAATCACCTTTTTAGGGTTGTTAAAGGCGCGAATTATGATTATAATTTCGCGCCTTTTTGCTTCTTCGGAAGTAAAAAAGAGTTAATTTAATTTATGGGGAGCTTGCCTTACGGTTAGCGCACGTACCCAAAATATTAGGAAATATCATGGCTAAGAAAGTTGAAGCTTATATCAAACTGCAAGTTGCAGCTGGTATGGCAAACCCAAGTCCACCGGTTGGTCCTGCTCTAGGTCAACACGGCGTGAACATCATGGAATTCTGTAAAGCGTTCAACGCAAAAACAGAATCTGTTGAGAAAGGTCTACCTACTCCAGTAGTTATTACTGTTTACAATGACCGTTCTTTCACGTTCGTAACTAAGACTCCACCTGCTGCTGTTCTTCTTAAGAAAGCTGCTGGCGTTAAGTCTGGTTCAGGTCGTCCAAACACTGAGAAAGTTGGTACTGTAACTGACGCTCAAGTTCAGGAAATCGCAGAAACTAAAGCTGCTGATATGACTGGCGCTGACATCGAAGCAATGAAGCGTTCTATTGCTGGTACTGCTCGTTCAATGGGCCTAGTGGTAGAGGGATAAGATCATGGCAAAACTTACTAAGCGTATGCGCGTAATCCGCGACAAAGTTGACTCAACTAAAGAATACGAAATCAACGAAGCTGTTGCTCTTCTTAAAGAACTAGCTACTGCTAAATTCGTTGAGTCTGTAGATGTTGCTGTTAATCTAGGCATCGATGCTCGTAAATCTGACCAAAACGTACGTGGCGCAACTGTGCTACCTCACGGTACTGGCCGTGAAATCCGCGTTGCTGTGTTCACTCAAGGTGCAAACGCAGAAGCAGCTAAAGAAGCTGGCGCAGATATCGTTGGTATGGAAGATCTTGCTGAGCAAGTGAAAAAAGGCGTAATGGACTTTGACGTTGTTGTTGCTTCTCCTGATGCAATGCGCGTTGTTGGTCAACTAGGTACAATCCTAGGTCCACGCGGTCTAATGCCAAACCCTAAAGTTGGTACTGTAACTCCTAACGTTGCTGAAGCGGTTAAAAACGCTAAAGCTGGTCAGGTTCGTTACCGTAACGACAAGAACGGCATCATCCACACTACTATCGGTAAAGCATCTTTCGAAGCTAACCAGCTTCAAGAGAACCTAGAAGCTCTTCTAGTTGCTCTTAAGAAAGCTAAACCTTCTTCAGCGAAAGGTACTTTCCTGAAGAAAGTAAGCATCTCTACTACGATGGGTGCTGGTGTTGCTGTTGATCAAGCTAGCCTTGATACTCAAGCAAACTAATTTGCTTAGGCGCAGATTTAGTGTATACTTCTGCGCCTAATATTTGTGGTTGGGTGGTTTTTGAAGCAATTCAAAATCATCTATCCCAAGACCGTAGGCGCTAAATCTTTTTAAGATGAAGCTTAATAAAACCTACGTAGGCGATGTTGTTGTTTGAAGTGAATTTATTTGCTTTTAAATAACGTCGTAAACGCTCAATACATTTTGTACTGAGTGCTGTAATCACAACCAGAGGTTAATCCAAATGGCTTTAAATCTTCAAGACAAAAAAGCAATTGTTGCTGAAGTCAACGAAGCTGCCAGTGGTGCACTTTCTGCAGTTGTAGCTGATTCTCGTGGCGTTGAAGTTGGCGCAATGACTTCTCTACGTAAACAAGCTCGCGAAGCGGGTGTTTACATGAAAGTTGTTCGTAACACACTAGCACGCCGTGCGGTTCAGGGTACAGACTACGAGTGTCTAGTAGACACTTTCACTGGTCCAACTCTGATCGCATTCTCTAATGAGCACCCAGGTGCTGCAGCGCGTCTTTTCAAAGACTTCGCTAAAGAGAATAAAGATTTCGAGATCAAAGCTGCTGCATTTGAAGGCGCAGTTACTGATGCTGAAGTACTAGCGACACTACCAACTTACGACGAAGCTATCGCACGCCTAATGATGTGCATGAAAGAAGCTTCTGCTGGCAAGCTGGTTCGTACTATCGCTGCTGTTCGCGACCAAAAAGAAGAAGCTGCGGCATAAGCCTTGCTTTTCACTGGTTGCTATTTAAACTTATTGTTGACTTAAAAGAGAATTGTTATGTCTATTACTAACGAGCAAATCCTAGACGCAGTTGCAGAAATGTCTGTAATGCAAGTTGTTGAGCTTATCGAAGCTATGGAAGAGAAATTCGGTGTTACTGCTGCTGCTGCAGTTGTAGCTGGTGGTGCTTCTGCTGAAGCTGCTGCTGAGCAAACTGAATTCGACGTTATCCTTACTGCTGCTGGCGCTAACAAAGTACAAGTTATCAAAGCTGTACGTGGCGCAACTGGCCTAGGTCTTAAAGAAGCTAAAGGTCTTGTAGACTCAGCTCCTGCAGCGCTTAAAGAAGGCGTTGACAAAGCTGAAGCTGAAGCTCTTAAAGCACAGCTAGAAGAAGCTGGCGCTTCTGTTGAAATCAAGTAATTATTACTTAATTTCTTAGCCGCAAGGCTAATGGCTGGTGGTTAATTAACCACCGGCCTTTTTGCGCTGTAGGGCTATGACGAATTTTCCGCTGTTTAACCGTCATAATCCGAGCAAAAAAACAGTCATTTTTTCGAAATGATTGTTCACTACAGTAAACAGCTGTTTGTCACCGCCCCCTCTGAAGAGTGTTTTGGGTGGTTTGGGTCACTTATCAGCGAGCTGAGGAACCCCATGGTTTACTCTTATACCGAGAAAAAGCGCATCCGTAAGGATTTTGGTACTCGTCCACAAGTTTTGGACATTCCATACCTGTTATCGATCCAGCTTGATTCTTTCGATAAATTCATCGAACAGGATCCAGAAGGTCAATACGGTCTTGAAGCTGCTTTCCGTTCTGTATTTCCAATTCAGAGCTACAACGGCAATTCTGAGCTGCAATACGTTAGCTACCGTCTTGGTGAGCCAGTTTTTGACGTTAAAGAATGTCAAATCCGCGGTGTTACTTACTCAAAGCCACTACGCGTAAAACTACGTTTAGTTATCTTTGATCGAGATGCACCAGCAGGTACTGTAAAAGACATTAAAGAACAAGAAGTCTACATGGGCGAAATTCCGCTTATGACAGACAATGGTACTTTCGTAATTAATGGTACCGAGAGGGTTATCGTATCCCAGCTGCACCGAAGCCCAGGCGTGTTCTTCGACAGTGATAAGGGTAAGACCCACTCATCAGGTAAAGTTCTTTATAACGCACGTGTAATTCCTTACCGTGGCTCATGGTTAGACTTTGAGTTCGATCCTAAGGATAACTTATTCGTACGTATCGACCGTCGTCGTAAACTACCTGCATCGATTATTCTTCGTGCACTTGGTAAATCGACAGAAGAGATCTTAGATCTGTTCTTCGACAAGGTGAACTTCGAAGTGAAAGACCAAACTCTACTTATGGAGTTGGTCCCTGATCGTCTACGTGGTGAAACTGCGTCATTCGACATCGAAGCAAATGGTAAAACTTACGTTGAGACTGGTCGTCGTGTTACTGCTCGCCACATCCGTCAACTTGAAAAAGATGGCGTTGAGCACATCGAAGTACCAGTAGAGTACATCGTTGAAAAGATTGCTGCGAAAGATTACATCAACGAAGCAACTGGCGAGATCATTGTTGGTGCAAACCAAGAGATCAGCCTAGAGGCTCTTGCTAACTTATCTCAAGCAGGTCACAAGACTCTAGAAGTTCTGTTCACGAATGACCTAGACCATGGTCCATTCATGTCAGACACTCTACGTGCAGATAGCACAGTAGAT
>NZ_JADDYI010000042.1:0-212 GCF_015163545.1 Vibrio sp. OPT24 | reverse complement strand
TGTAGTTGACCCGATCTAATGGACACCTTCAATTGTAATTGGAGGTGATTATGCCAGCTTATAAATCAGGTAAAAAAACTCAACAATATCTTACGGAATTTAAGGTAACTGCTGTCCGACTTTCGCTTCGAGAAGGAGCTACAGTTAAAAGCGTGGCGCTATCATTAGATATCCACCCTTATATGCTTTCTAAATGGCGAAAGGACTATAGA
>NZ_JADDYI010000041.1:0-1030 GCF_015163545.1 Vibrio sp. OPT24 | reverse complement strand
CGTAACAAGGTAGCCCTAGGGGAACCTGGGGCTGGATCACCTCCTTATACGAAGATACTTACGATGAGTGTCCACACAGATTGATTAGGTTTAGAAAGAAAAAGAGAAGAAGAGCTCCCAAAGTTCTTCGAAGTTTGTTTCTACTTTTAAAGTGGAGATAAATTAGCAGTGTCCCGTTCGTCTAGAGGCCTAGGACACCGCCCTTTCACGGCGGTAACAGGGGTTCGACTCCCCTACGGGATACCACTTCCTTCAAGAAGTAAAAAGGGTCGTTAGCTCAGTTGGTAGAGCAGTTGACTTTTAATCAATTGGTCGCAGGTTCGAATCCTGCACGACCCACCATTTCCTCCCAAGGAAATAAAATTTGGGGCGATTAGCTCAGTTGGGAGAGCACCTGCCTTACAAGCAGGGGGTCACTGGTTCGAGCCCGGTATCGCCCACCATTTCCTCCCAAGGAAATAAAAATATGGGGCTATAGCTCAGCTGGGAGAGCGCCTGCCTTGCACGCAGGAGGTCTGCGGTTCGATCCCGCATAGCTCCACCATTCCTTCCATAAGGAATTAAAACTTTTATGGGCGATTAGCTCAGTTGGGAGAGCACCTGCCTTACAAGCAGGGGGTCACTGGTTCGAGCCCGGTATCGCCCACCATCTTTAAACATTCTTTGATGACAACAGTCTGAAGAGAGTTTTTAAAAATGGTTTTGAAAGTTTAAAACTTGAAAAACTCTTGCTCTTTAACAATTTGGAAAGCTGACTGATTTGATTACTTACGAGTAATTCAAATCAAATTTAAAAGTTCTCAATGTTTATCTGCTCTTATTTAATAAGAACGGCATAAACACAACAAACACATTCAAGTGTCTTGTATTCGAATGATCAGAAATGATTGTTCATTTTTTGATTCTACTTTTTATTAAAAAGTGGAAACAAGAAGTAAATTGAGTCCGGCAAACAGTCATTGAGAATTAACCCTTCTTGATGACAACCAAAAACCTTGGTTAGTTGCCATACGCTTATTTGTCTTCACTT
>NZ_JADDYI010000040.1:0-288 GCF_015163545.1 Vibrio sp. OPT24 | reverse complement strand
CGTAACAAGGTAGCCCTAGGGGAACCTGGGGCTGGATCACCTCCTTATACGAAGATACCACGATGAGTGTCCACACAGATTGATTAGGTTTAAAAAAGTTAAGAGACGATATTGGGTCTGTAGCTCAGCTGGTTAGAGCGCTCGCCTGATAAGCGGGAGGTCGGTGGTTCAAGTCCACTCAGACCCACCAATATCGACCTAGATGGGGCTATAGCTCAGCTGGGAGAGCGCCTGCCTTGCACGCAGGAGGTCTGCGGTTCGATCCCGCATAGCTCCACCATCTTTAAG
>NZ_JADDYI010000039.1:0-566 GCF_015163545.1 Vibrio sp. OPT24 | reverse complement strand
ACTCTAGTTCACCAGTTTCAAATGCAGTTCCGAGGTTGAGCCCCGGGCTTTCACATCTGACTTAATGAACCACCTGCATGCGCTTTACGCCCAGTAATTCCGATTAACGCTCGCACCCTCCGTATTACCGCGGCTGCTGGCACGGAGTTAGCCGGTGCTTCTTCTGTTGCTAACGTCAAGATGCGCAGCTATTAACTACACACCCTTCCTCACAACTGAAAGTACTTTACAACCCGAAGGCCTTCTTCATACACGCGGCATGGCTGCATCAGGCTTTCGCCCATTGTGCAATATTCCCCACTGCTGCCTCCCGTAGGAGTCTGGACCGTGTCTCAGTTCCAGTGTGGCTGATCATCCTCTCAGACCAGCTAGGGATCGTCGCCTTGGTGAGCCATTACCTCACCAACTAGCTAATCCCACCTAGGCATATCTTGACGCGAGAGGCCCGAAGGTCCCCCTCTTTGGCCCGTAGGCATCATGCGGTATTAGCCATCGTTTCCAATGGTTATCCCCCACATCAAGGCAATTTCCTAGGCATTACTCACCCGTCCGCCGCTCGACGCCCA
>NZ_JADDYI010000005.1:37987-146131 GCF_015163545.1 Vibrio sp. OPT24 | reverse complement strand
GACTGCACTCAAGTCTTGGATATCGAAGCCCGCATGAATATGAAGTCATGACGGGTTAAAGAAGATAGGGTGTCCATTTTATCGGGTGAAGATCATTCCTAACGCTTAGCAATTTTGGTGTAAAATTGGATTTTAGTGATTACTGTGGTTTTATCGAGTTACGTGGTAGCGTTACTCACACCCTAATTGGGCGTTATATGAATAAGGAGGATATATGTATATGTCTCAAGCAAGAAAGGAATTTGAGTTAGCACTTTCAGATTCAGAAGAGTTAATAGCCTGTTATGACTCGATGAATCACTGTGATAGTGGTATGCGTCCACCAGAGGTGCTAAAACGAGCAACTTTGATCATGACTTTGACTGCTTGGGAGACGTATGTTGAAGATATAGCTTCCGAATTAATTAATGCTAAATATGGAATGGTTATGGGTTCTCAGGTTGGCAGCATAATAACAGGGCGATTGCATGATCATCTTAAAGTTTTCAATAATCCAGACTCTAAGAAAACTAAGGATCTATTCCAAGAGTTTTTCGGTATAGACGTTACTGAAAGTTGGGTTTGGGGTAACTTTCACACAGCAAAAGATTCAAGAACTGCGTTAAACTCTTGGCTTAGAAAGCGTGGTGAAGCGGTCCATAGAGCACAAATTGATAAACAGTCTTCTCATATAGTGAAGCGTGAGGAGCTAGACAAGTGCATACGTTTTTTTCGAGAGTTAGTTGAAGTAACCGATAGGAAACTATTGGCGATATAATTCATATAACAAACGACTATGGCGCCATGTTCTACCCTAAGAAGTAACACTTTATGGAGGTCGGTATGAATATCAAAGAGTCTGATTGGAAAATCTTTTGCGAGATAAAGAGTGAAGCTGCGCAACGGTTTTGTACTCGACAGCTAGATGAAGCAATCAAAACGATTACTGATGAATCAGAACCTGTAGGGGAAAGGTTCAACTTTATGTGTCAGCATTCCAAAGAATCTCAAAAGCAAATGAAGTTGATTTTCGACGGCCACTCTCGAAGCCGTGCATTTATTCAGCTCATGCAAATGTGTGCGGAAGGCTTGGTTGCACCAGAAAAATTCGAACGCCTTTCAGACGAACTCAAAAAAGACATTACGAGTATTCTAGAAAGAAGAGCCTAAGGAAAGTTGGCTAATCAGGCCGCTTCTTTTTCATAGCTGCAACCATCTCAATATTATTCCTTTTTATTCGCGAATTCGGATATCCGCTACAATTTTGCTTCGGCAACCTCACTTTTACGAGTTTATTATACGAGTTGTAGTGAAAATCGTAGAGTTACTCGTTTTTTTCTCCTTCAAAACGCCGTTGATTTTTAAGAATTAGCACTAGAATCTGGATTGAGATTTCTTCCAAAAAAGTGTCAACATTACTTGGTTAATAAAATCTCTCGTTAGCCCTTTAAATCCGTGCGCTCTAGGTGAACTGAAAGTGTCACCTAGAGTGCATGAGGGTGGGGGTTGCGGGAGTTTATGCTTGTGATGCGACCAGAGCCCCACCATCACAAATCCTTGGCCCCAAATTATTCAATATTTTTGGTTTGCATAGACGTTCTATTAATTATTCGGATTCCGAATCCGTGATTTTTGGTCAGGGAAGCTGGGTGTTATGTTCTGAAAAGTGAGTGTGCGGATCAGTGAATGCCTATAGGCCTTTAAAGTTCTTAATACTGGATGAGTAGGTTTATTTGCTAATAGTTAGTTCAGGCGTGTTATGTCATTGAATGAGAATTGAAGGGTTAGTTTGGAAGATGGTGTTAAGAATGAACGAAAGGCCAGAAGTGTTTTCTTGATCGCCTTTCACTGTTGTTGGATTAGCCTGGAGTGTATTACGTAGTGGTAGCGCCTAGTCCAATACACAAGAATGTAAATAAGTGGCTCTTAGCTGATGTCAGTTGCGCCAAAGGAGTGGTTCTTATTCATGATGACTATATTCGTTTAGAAGTGCGTACAAAGCCGTACAAGTAATATTTTAGATGTTAGTCGGTTTTGTTTTTTTGTTTGAGTAGTGTATTGAACCTAGCGAAAAAGCGGTCTAGTCTTAATGTTAGAAAAACTACTGTATAAGTCCACCTTTCGTCCACCCTTAATCCACCCAAGCAAAACTGGGATAAAGTGGGGAAGAGGAAAGTTGATTATTTTCAGTATATTGCGCGAGATTTACGACGTTTTTGAGGGCTCAAAAACGGTGAAACCCCGATGTTGGTAGCATCGGGGTTTCGAATTTCTAGATTTCTCGACTGGTAAGATCGATTATCTTTTCTATGCAGAAGGCTTGGATTAATCCAATCTTATTCCTTGGTAGGGAATTAGATACGGATGAAGTCCATGTGCTCAACTTTAGGCTTGAACGCGTGACGTTGAACGTCTTGCGGCTTAACCTTAACTTCTGCGCCGTCAATCAGTAGAGTGATTGCTTCGTAGAATTCAGGCTTATCCATTTGGTTGATCACGTCAGCGTGAACAAGTTCGATAGCTACAGCTGCTGCTTCGCCACCGTAGATTACAGCTGGGAATTTACCAGCGTGACGTAGGCGGCGGCTCGCACCTTTACCTAGTTCAGTACGTACTACTGCTTCAAATTTCATAGTTTTACTCTCAAATTAGTAAAAATTAACTTCACACCTCAATGCGACCTTGAGTATGTGGTAATGCTTATGCATAAACGAGTTCATGCTTAAGCGAGCGCGGATACTAACATTACATTCAAACCGGAGCAAGTCAGAAGCCTATCACAAAGGGAAATTCCTTCGATATTCAGCTCGTTTGACGATAAAACGTTCATTGGTCTTCATTTCTGCCTTTCTCGCCCTTTGTATCACAGACCTTATCTATTTATATCATCAGCTAATGAACGGAAAATGAATGTTCAACTAAGGATTGGTTAAGACTCTGTTAGTTAATCTTAGTGTTAATTAAACAGCAGAATAAATAGGTGAACATATGGAACCGGTTAGCATTATCGTTATCACTTTAAACGAAGAAAAACGCATTGGACGCTTGATGGAAAAGTTGAGCGTCCAAACCCATCAGGAGTTTGAAGTTATCGTTGTCGATTCAAACAGCGAAGACAACACAAGAGAAGTGGCGCAGGCCTATGAAAGTGCATTGCCAAACTTAACGGTTCACCACATGGAAACACGTGGTGTGAGTTTGGGCAGAAACACGGGAGCTTCTTTGGCTCAGTACAACAGAATCCTCTTTTTAGACGCTGATGTAAGCTTACCTCGAAACTTTCTTGCCAAAGCGCTTTATGAATTGGACGAGAAGAAACTTGAAGTCGCAGGCGTGTACATGAGCTCTAAGGGGTTGCCGCTTGTTCACAAGTTTGGTTATGGGGTGTTTAACGCCGGGCTATTTGCCACTCAGTTCTTTTTTCCAACAGCGATTGGTGCGTGTATTTTCTCGACTAAGCGAGTACACGATGAAATCGGCGGGTTCGATGAAGAAATTGTATTGTGCGAAGACTGTGATTACGTAAAACGTGCGAGCAAGACATGGCGATTTAGATTCCTGAATATGACTTTTGGCTTTGACCCTCGTCGGTTAGACCAAGACGGTGTTGTTAAAACGGGATCAACTTACCTTAAAGCCAATGTAAGACGTTTCTTTAAGGGTGAAATGCGTAACAACGAGATGAACTACAAGTTTGGTCATTATAAAGAACAGTAAGCGCTGAGGTTGTTATGTTTGATGGACTAGGGCTGTTTTTGGGTGCATTAGGTGACGCACTCATAGGCCCGAACCTATTTGTACCGGGAGAGCCCTTTTTTATCGCTGCGGGCTTTCAACTGTATTCAGGTGCATGGATGGCGTTGGTGCTAGTGATGTTGGGTGGCTTCATCGGAGACCAGTTGAGCTATTTTATTGGATCAAAATGGGGTGCAACCGCACAAAAGAAACTTATAAAATTCCGCCCTAAAACCAAAAGGCTTATGGCTCGATGCCGTTACCTAATCGCAAAGAAGGGCAATTACATTATTGTGGCTGCTCGCCTTCTTGGACCTATTGCTTGGGTCGTACCTTTTATTGCGGGCTCTCATCGCGTTAAGTGGAGTAGCTTTACGCTGCTTTCATCGATTGGGTTGTTGCTTGGTGGTGGACAATTTATTGCATGGGGCATGTTATTGGCACATGGAGTTGAACAGTTTCCATTATTGAATACTGTTAAGGTTTTTCTTACTGAACATCAAAGCTTAATGATTGGCTTGGTCGTCGTTATTGCCTTTGTCACAATCGGATATAAGTTCAAGTGGCGCAGACTGACGCTGAAGACCAGTACACTTTTGGTCGTTTGGTTATGCTACGTAAATTACGCGCACTTCTTCTGGAAGGCCGATGATTTTCAAACTCAACAAGCGCCAGAAGAAACGGCCTCTATTGACTTAGAGCAAGTGATTTATAAAGCATTTCCTGGCTTGTCTCCCGTTTACGATGCACAAGCGATCAATGTTGTGTATGTCGGGGAGTCTCCCCGTGAATTGATGAATCAACTTGGTTGGATAGAGAACCAAACCTTTTCTCGACATGAGATTGAATGGTCACATTATTTAGCCTTGTTAAAAGCGAATACTCCTCCGGTTTCTGACTTGTATTGGCGAAATCAGCCTCAAGATATGGCATTTCAATTGCCTGGAAACCTAATGAAAAGAAGCCACATACGTTGGTGGAACGCAGGGCTAGACAGTAATAGCAATCAACTTAAGTGGTTAGGGGCAATCAGCTACGATGATGGGCTTAAAGTGACGCCGTACTCAGGTATTGTCACCATACTTCATAAAATTGACCCGAATGTGGATGAAGAACGCGATAGGTTTGCCAAACAGATCAAATCGACTTATCCAAATATTGGTTTGGTGCACTTGCCACTCGCTAACGCAGAAGCTTTGAATGATAATCACGATTATTATACTGATGGCAAAATTCTGATGATTGGAGCAACGACGTACGGCGTTAAATCGCCAGCTTTAAATGTGGCAGTGAACGATATATAGGAGAGTGGTACAAAGCTTGTTAAAGGAAACCTGTTGCTTTGGTTTTTGGCTCATTATCCATCGTTCTAGTGATATGCACCCATATAGTAGTTACCTAACTGCTTATCTTTCTCTCGCTTCTTTCTGGTCTACCCATCCTAGAACAGCCAATAATATGAGCCTTGTTTAATTCTTAAATCGAACAGGGCCTTGCCTTTTCTTCAGCGCTTATTTTAAGTTAAGTAACTTAACCCTCTTATAAGCTACTTCTCAGCGATAATCTGTTTTCTTTGTCTATGCTAATTAAGGGCGAGTAAGCGGCGAAAGCCAAGGACAACGTTATGCAAATGAATCCGATTGGTTGGTTTGAAATTTATGTCGATGATATGGCGAGAGCGAAGGCTTTTTACGAAGCTGTGTTTAAAGTGAGGCTAGAGAAGTTAGATAACGAAACTGAAATCGACATTGAAATGTGGGTATTTCCTTGTGAGATGGACAGTTACGGTGCAACAGGGGCGCTGTGTTCTATGTCTGGTGTCAAAGCTGGTGGTAACAGCACGATGGTTTATTTCTCTTGTGAAGACTGTGAGACCGAAGCGAGCTTAGCAGCAGCGAATGGTGGTGCCTTACAAGTGCCCAAAATGGCCATTGGTCAACATGGTTTCATTAGTGTTGTCAGTGATACTGAGGGCAATACGATAGGGTTGCATTCTATGAGTTAAAGTGAGCTCTAATTAAGTAAGAAAAAAGAGCAGGAGTTTGCAAATGATAGGCAAACGCCTGCTTTTCGCGCCCAGAAGCTTTATTGTTTTTAAGAAGCCTAAGAAGCCTAAGAAGCCTAAGAAGCTTGAGAGGCCTTTAGAATGAGAGAGGCTTTTAACCCCCCCATAGAGCTCTTGCTTAGAGTTAAACTGCCTCGATAGCTGTGGGCCATTTCGTTCACTATATTGAGCCCCAAACCTGTACCTGGCGTTGTTTCGTCAAGTCGAACGCCTCGCTTGGTGACTTGCGCGAGTTTCTCTTCAGGAATGCCTTTTCCGTCATCTTCAATGACCAATTCAATATTACCGTCTGCAAGCGCGTTGGCGTGAACTCGAATAATACTGCTCGCCCATTTATAGCTATTTTCAAGCAGGTTGCCGACCATTTCATCTAGGTCAGTTTTTTCTACGGCGACTTCAAGTTCAGAATCCAGCTCATTGATCATGGTGACGTCGTTAGCGGCATAGACTTTATCAAAAGCCATCGCGATAGCTTCGACACGTTCACAAGGTGATGACTTCACGGAAAGGATATTCATTGCACCCGCCATGCGTGCGCGGCCAAGGTGATAGTCAATTTGGCTTTGAATTTGATAAATGGGTTGCTGTAAGAGTTTCTTCTCGTTATCGGGAAGCATTTCTATCTCATTTTTCAAAACCGATAACGGTGTTTTTAACGCGTGAGAAAGGTTACCTGCGTGGTTTCGAGCTCGCTCCAATAGCTCTTGGTAATGGAAGAGTAGGGCATTAAGGTCAGAGACTAGCGGAGACACTTCTTTCGGGTAGTTATCACTTAACCCTTGTTGTTCGCCTTTTCTTAGCATCACCAGTTCGCGCTGCATTTTACTTAGTGGCAGTAGTGACCAACTGACTTGAATGCCGATGAGCAGTAGCACCCCTACAAACAACAACATCAAAATAAGCCAAACCTGGCGTGTTAACTGATTGAGTGTTGACTCTAGTGGGTCTTCATCGAGGCCAATAGTAATGGTGACAGGCTCACTCAGTTCAGGTAAGTAAATGTCTTGCTCGATGTAAATCAACTTATCGTCTTGAGGTCCCTTAACGGAGGTGTGAATGGGTGAACGCTTGATGGTAAGATCTTTATCCCATAGAGAACGAGAACGAATGATCTGATCTTGAGTGGATGCACGCCAATAGATCCCGCTGTACGGTTGGTTGAATCTTGGATCGGAAAGACGTTCGGCCATGATAAGGTTGCCGCTGTTACTTGTTTCGATGTTTGCAGTTAACTCGTCCATAGTAAGACTCAATTGCTGCTTTACGTCATCGACCAAGTAATCATTAACCAATTTTGGTATACCGATACCAGCAGCAAGTATCATTGCACCCAACCAAAAAGCCGCAGCGAGAAGCAAGCGGCTTTTTAGACTGATGTTTTTAAGCGTTCTTTTTTTTAGATTCATGCATTTCTAGCCTGCCTTTGCTCGTTGCGATTTATCAGTATTACGGTGATCAGAACAGGCTATCCACTTATTTGATGTGTATTTGATTAATGATGGCGCTTGTTAATTGACGATCGCGCTATTCAGCATTCAGTTGGTAGCCGAGGCCACGAACGGTTTTTATGATCTTTGGTGCGATTTTCTTACGAATACGCCCGATAAACACTTCCACGGTGTTTGAATCGCGGTCAAAATCTTGTTTGTAAATGTGTTCAACCAATTCCGTACGTGAAATAACCTTGTTTTGGTTATGCATGAAATACGCGACTACTTTGTATTCGAGTGCGGTTAAGCTGACAGCTTGACCTTGCCACAAAACTTTTGAACTGCGCGTGTCTAAGCTGAGATCGCCAATCTGTAGCACTGGAGCGGCACTGCCAGATGCTCGGCGTAACTGAGCGCGGATTCGAGCAATCAGCTCTACCATTTCAAATGGCTTGGTTAGATAATCGTCAGCGCCAGCATTCAAGCCTTCTACTCGTTGAGTTAATGTGTCTCTAGCACTTAAAATAACTACGGGTGTATTGATGTTTTCGTCTCGAATGCCTTTCAATACGGTTAAGCCATCTAATTTTGGTAAGCCTAAGTCGAGAACAATCACGTCCCACTCTTCAGATGTTGCCCGATACAGTGCGTCAATACCATCTTGAGAAAGCTCGGGTACCCAGTCGGCTCCCTCAAGTGTTTCAATAATTTGTTGGCCTAAACGAGGTTCGTCTTCAACGACTAAAATTTTCATGTTTACTCTTCTTATTTTTATGAACTACTAATTAGCGCTTTTTATAGCGTCTTTAAAGTTTCGGCCTTTTATCATTAACATTTCTAGCGTTTCAGCGTTGTATTCGACTTTGATAATGTTGTTTTGATGATTAATTTTGAGTTCGTAAACCCAAACGTCGTCATCTTCTTCAAGCTCTACTTTAATGATTCGACCATGCAGATCGTTTTCCACTGCCGCGTACATTTCTGAGAAAGGGCGGATATAGCCTTCTTGTACTGCGTCGTAGACTTCGTCTTGATCTTCTTCAAATTCGATACGAGTTCCTGCTTTGTGGACATCTTGTACGAGGTCATGACCGTTATGATCAGAGTCGGCCCAGACACTGGCAGAAACCAATAAGCCGAAGCTTATAGAAAACAAAGAAATCATAGCTTTACTAAACATAGCGAATCCTAGAGAAGGTTGATAGCGTTCAGTATAAAAAAGTAATTCTGAACAGAAAGTGAACCTGATTAATTATGAGCTTTAGGTTCTCAAAAAATGAGGTATTAGCGCTGTTGAAGCTCGTCTTCGAATATCTTGTCTCTCATTTTCCAAAAGCGTCCCACTTTACGTGCAATCACAAATTGAGGCGGGCGAAATCGATGTTGGTGAGCAACAACTTTGGTTGGTGACGCTTCCTCAAACGGTCTGTGTCTGTCGGCAAGGTGAGGGCGAACAAACTGATCCTTAAAATTCTGCTTCTGTTTCTTGGTGGTTAATGACCAAAACTCATGCACTTGTGCTTGGTTTTCTCCACGGTAAGTGACCTTAAGCTGCGACTTGCCTTTTTCGTCCTTGAGAACGTTAAGGTCCATTTCTAAACACTCAAACACCAACGCATCTTTGAGGTTTAACGCTTCTTTAAGTTTTTTATCTGGGTCAACTAAGGTGGCATCGCATTCGTGGCAAATACGTGCGGCAATGTCGTTGTCCGCGCCGCATTCACCGCAATATTTAGCTCTAAAGCGATAGTTACAGTGCTCGCGTTCCCCTGTGTCTTCATCGGTAAAGTAGCCTTGGCATTTTCGCCCAAAGTGTTCGAGTAAGAAGCCGTTGCTGTCTAGCTTGCCCCAGAAGTTATTATTGAAGCCGCAAGCAGGGCAGGGAATGGTGATGATCTCACTGTCTGAATCCGGCTTAGGATCGCCGACTTCAGGTTGGTAGAGGTCGTAACTGTTGCCTGCATAATCTAATACCAAACACTCTTTTTTGCCTGGAGACAAACGTAATCCACGACCAACAATTTGTTGATATAAACTGATGGACTCTGTCGGTCGTAAAATTGCGATTAAATCCACATGTGGCGCGTCAAAACCTGTGGTTAATACCGATACGTTAACTAAGAATTTGATTTTACGTTCTTTGAAATCGTTGATGATTTGGTCGCGCTCTAGCGTAGGTGTGTCACCAATCACGATGGATGATTCACCTTCAGGGAGTAAGCTCAGGATCTCTTGTGCGTGTCTAACGGTTGCAGCGAATACCATGATGCCGAGTTTGTCTTTGGCCAGCTCAATGATTTGGTCGACAATTTGTGGCGTGGCGCGTTTCGATTGTTCGATCACCATATCGAGCTCAGCTTCTTTATAGCGACCAGTGCTTGCTGGTTTTAACTGAGAGAAGTCATAACTCAAAACCGGAGCATCAATCATGCGTGCTGGCGTAAGAAAGCCTTCGTCTAATAAGTAGCGGATCGGCAGTTCGAAAATACAGTCTCTGAAAAATCTCGGTTCTTCAGAACGCACTTGGCCACGTGTGTGGTATTGATAAAGCCAACCCATACCAAGACGATATGGGGTTGCAGTCAGCCCAAGCACTTTGATACCTGGATTGTTCTCGCGCAAGTGAGTGATCACTTTCTGGTAGCTACTGGTCTTTTCATCCGGTACACGGTGGCATTCATCGATAACCAATAATGAAAACTGATTAGAAAATGAATCGAGATTGCGAACCACGGATTGAACCGACGCGAATACCACTTGCTGGTCGGTTTCTTTACGGCCTAAACCGGCAGAAAAAATCGAACCTTTTAACCCATAACCTTCATATTTTTCATGGTTTTGCTCTACTAACTCTTTAACGTGAGCAAGCACCAAAACGCGGCCTTTGGCAAGCCTTGCTAGCTCTGCAATGACTAGGCTTTTTCCTGCACCCGTTGGCAGCACCAAAACTGCTGGAGTTTGGTGTTTTCTGAAGTAATGTATCACTGATTTTACGGAGTCAGCTTGGTATGGGCGGAGTGTATACATATCGAGTCTTGTATGGTGAAAAACAAATAGTGTGAAATAGCTCAACTAATTGAGCAAAGGTGACTATAATACCCGACTTAGATTAGTTGAGGTATTCATGCGTTTAGATAAATTTCTGTGCGATGCGTTAGGCGTCACTCGAAGAGAAGCAACACACTTATTAAAATCAAAAGCAGTGACTGTTAATGATGTCATTCAAAAAAGCGGCTCACTTAAGGTAACTGAAGAGTGCGTTGTGGAATGGCAAGGCAATGAACTTCACGTTCACGGCCCACGTTACATCATGCTTTATAAGCCAGAAGGCTTTGTTTGTTCGCATGAAGATGGCGCAAATCGTATTGCGTTTGAATTGCTTGATGAAATCAAAATGGACAAGCTGCACTTTGCAGGTCGTCTCGATGTTGATACCACTGGTCTTGTATTGATTACTGACGATGGTAAGTGGTCTCACCGCATCACGTCGCCAAAGCACAAGTGCGAAAAAACATACCGTGTATGGCTTGTTGAACCTGTTGAAGCGGACTACGTTGAAAAATTCAAAGAAGGCATTCAGCTTAAGAGCGAAGATGGCCTAACACTTCCTGCACACCTTGATGTACGTGCTGAGCGTGAAGTGCTTTTAACGATTCACGAAGGCAAATACCATCAAGTAAAACGCATGTTTGCGGCGCTTGGTAACAAGGTTGAAGCATTGCATCGCGAGCGTATCGGTGAAATCGAGATGGACGAATCTCTGGAGTTGGGTGAATACCGTTATCTAACACAAGAAGAAGTCGACTCTATCTGGAAGTAGTTTTTTCTATTGTAAAATGTGGCCGACCAAGGATAGCGTCGGCTGATTATTGTGACTGGTACTAGGACAGTTTCAGCCATTATTACTATTTGCGTATTTATATATCGCTATGTGTATATTCGCGTATCACTGTGTGCATGTTCATGCTCACATAAAACCTAGTACTTAGTCGGAGAGTTATGCAAACGTCTACCCAACAGACCCCAAAATCACAACCACAAACTCCTCAGTTAGGTTGGATGCTATTTTTGGTTCTGGGGGCGATTGGTGCACTGACACCACTCGCCATCGATATGTACCTGCCCGCAATGCCAACGATCGCCAAAGATCTCGGCGTAACAGCGGGTGAAGTACAAATCACACTCACAGCGTACACCGCAGGTTTTGCGTTAGGTCAGTTGTTACATGGCCCGTTAGCCGACAGTTATGGTCGCAAGCCTGTTTTACTGATTGGTGTCTTCTTCTTTGCAATTGCGTCTGTTGTGAGTGCTACTACTCATGGCATTGAAGCGCTAACGTTAGTTCGTACTGCTCAAGGTTTCGCAGGGGCAGCGGCAGCGGTCATTATCCAGGCCGTTGTGCGTGATATGTTCGACCGTGAAGATTTTGCAAGAACCATGTCGTTCGTTACCTTGGTGATGACGGTTGCGCCACTTATCGCACCTATGATTGGTGGTTACTTGGCATTGTGGTTTGGCTGGCGTTCAATCTTTTGGGTCTTGGCCATTTTTGCGGTGATTGTGATTCTCGCGGTAATAATCAAAATCCCTGAGACACTGCCTGTTGAAAATCGCCAGCCACTGCGCTTTAAAACGACGATTCGTAATTACGCTCGTTTATGTAAAAACCCTACGGCTATGGGCCTGATTTTCTCTGGTGCATTCTCTTTTTCTGGGATGTTTGCATTCTTAACCGCAGGCTCTTTTGTTTATATCGACATTTATGGCGTACGTCCTGATTTGTTTGGTTACTTATTTGGCTTGAACATTGTTGCGATGATTCTTATGACGACAATCAATGGTCGAATCGTTAAGAAGGTCGGTTCTCATACCATGCTGAGAGCAGCGCTGGTCATTCAATTACTGGCTGGTGTGGGTTTACTGGCTGGTTGGGCATTGGATCTCGGGCTTTGGGGTATTGTACCGTTTGTGATGCTGTTTATCGGCACTATTTCTACGATTGGCAGTAACTCTATGGGTCTACTGCTAAGTGGTTACCCTAATATGGCAGGCACGGCTTCATCGCTTGCGGGAACATTGAGATTTGGTACTGGTTCTGTCGTTGGAGCGATCGTTGCGATGCTACCAAGTGACAGTGCTGGGTCTATGGCTATGGTAATGGCTGCGTGTGCAGTAATGTCAGCATTACTATATTGGACATTAGGAAAGAAGGCATAATGTCAAAATACTATATTGAAATTCAGAAGTTAGTGAATGATGCGCTAGGCGAGCTATATGCTTTACATAAATCTGGCAAGGCCATTGACGCACCTATCGCGAACAACCTTTACCTTGTTCGTTGGGTAACAAAGGCGATTAAATCTCAAGCTTATGATCGCGTGATTGTGCCTGACTTGGTTCGCTGGCAGAAACAGGGTCGCTCAAAAGGCAACAACTCTGATTTAACTTTTACCTTCAAACGTATTTCTGCGTTTTACGGACGTTTTTTCCCTGAAGGCGAAGAGCCTAAAGCGCTAAAAGACAGTGATGTTGAAGCATTTATGGACAAAATGTATGAGATGGGTTGGAGCGTATCGAGTGAAGATGAACTGACCACTGGCGGTAAGATTCAATTCTTCACCGATGGCGAACATTCTTTTGCCTTGTGTGGTAAACAGTGTGACGACTCTTTCAACGGTGAGTTGATGGTTAAGCCGATGAACTGGTTTGTGCGTGGTAATCACGCAGAGTTTATTCAAGCAGCGATGGAAGCAGGCTTTATGCTTCACAAAGTTACAGACTATAAGTCAGCGGTGAAGTACCACGGTGAATACATCGTGTACCCTGCCAACCAAGGTAATCAGTTAGCGGAAATTCCAATCAGTGTTATTGGTTAACTAAGTGACTCTCGATATTTATCAAAAGACCGCCGAATTGGCGGTCTTTTTTTTAATGATAGCAACGGGCTACATCATTCGTTTTTACTGTCTTAGCATCTCTTTACTCTAATACTTCATGTGCTGTTATGGTTTTTTATCAGCTTTTTTAGCCTGCTTTTCTATCGCCTTTACCATGCCTTTAAAGATAAACAGGTGGGCTGGCATCATCGCAAACCAATACAGTAATCCTAGAAAGCCCTTTGGATGCCACCAAGCTGAGATATTCAGTTCACGAGCTTCTCCGTGGTCAGATACGGTAATTTCCAGCCGACCTAAACCAGGGCCTTTCATTCCGAAAAGCAGAGATAAGAACTGATTCTCTTCGCAACGGATCACTTTCCACGAGTCGATTTTGTCACCCACTTTTAAGTTTGGGCCTTCAGGCATTTGTCGAACCGGTATACCGCCACCAAACAGAACATCTAGCCATTCTCGTGTGCGCCATAAAGCGTTAGCAAAGAAGTAACCTTGCTTGGGGCTTCCTATCTGCTTTGCGACATTCCACAGTGATTCCAGTGACGCGGTTGAAGTGATGCTTGCACCGGTTTTCTTGGGGTAGTAGCCATATCCAGCTTGCCATCGTTTGAACGCGGTTTTATCAAAGCCCCAGACATTACTTTTAACGAAATTTCCTTCAGCGTGAATGGCTTGCTCAACCATGCTCTCGAACGATATAAGCTTTTGAGGGTACTTTTCTCTAATGGTGGTCGAACTGGCAATGAAGTCATGCTTTAAGCCTGCGAGAAGCGCTCTGCCGATGTTAGAAGGGACGGAGGTGACTACCCCTAACCAATAGGAAGCGATTTGAGGCGTTAGTAATGACGTTGCCCAAAGCCTGAGTGGGCGATCGGCTGTTTTGGCTATATGAGCAAACTGGTTTCGGTAAGAGACAATATCAGGTCCGCCAACCTCAAACGTTTGGCTTTCATTGGGTGTGTCCTGTGCGAGTTTCAGCAAGTAATGGTTAAGGTTCTGCAAGGCGATAGGGTTGGCTTTGGAGTCCACCCATATTGGCGCAATCATTATGGGTAGGTTGTAAACGAAATCTCGCATGATCTCGAATGCTGCGGAGCCTGGACCGATAATAACACCGGCTTGGAGTTCGGTTACTGGAACGGGGCCTTTTCGAAGTAGCTGTCCGGTTTTTTTTCTAGCTTGAAGGTGTTCTGAATCGCCCGTTTGAGGCTGAAGAGAACTGAGATAGATAATGTGTTGATTCTTCGGTCCAAGTGCCGAAACAAAGTTACGCGCCAAGTTGAGCTCGTAATCAATGAAATCATGGCCTTCTGCCATGCCATGAACTAGAAAGAAGATAAGATCAAAATCGGGTACCAATGCTTGTGTCGCCGCTTGATCTGCGAGATCAAGGTATTCCAGTGACAAGTTGTCGTGAGGTTCTGTTCGTGCCTTTAAATAGTCGATATGCCTTGCTGCTGCAGTAACTTGATAGCCTTGTTCAAGCAGGAGGGGGAGGAGCTGTGAACCAACATATCCAGAAGCGCCTAAAACCAGTACTTTCTTCATTGTTACTCCATTTATATCTGTGGTTAAAAACCGAACATTGATATAATAGCGTGATATTTATCTTTATTCATCAATACGTTCCGTTTAGGTATCTCTATGTTGCTCTCTTCCATTCTTCATCACACTCGCGGTGATTTTGTTCGTAGGCTTATTGCGATTGCTTTGCCTATCACTTTGCAGAGCATTATGTTTTCAAGCCGAGGCTTAGTGGATGTGTTGATGTTGGGTCAGCTTGGAGAAGCAGACATTGCGGCGGTTGGAGTAGCAAGCCGTGCGATGTTTGTGACGACCATTATGTTAGTTGGTGTTACCACGGGTGGCGCGTTGTTGACGGCACAATACTGGGGAGCGGGGGACAAACAAGGTGTGAGAGAAAGTACCGCTCTGACCTGGTTGGTTTCGACGTTGTTTGCCTTACTGACTATTGTTTTCTTTGTCTCTTTCCCAGCGCAAATCATGGGTGTGACGACAGACTCTCAAGAAGTCATTAACTTGGGTATTGAATACATCGTTATCACTTCATTTAGCATGTTGGCGGTATCCTGTGTGAGCAGTATGGCTGTTGGCTTGAGAGCGATGCATAAACCAGGGCTCAGTACTTTCTTTAGTGGTATTGGCATCCTTTCTAATGTGTTCTTAAACTGGGTACTGATCTTTGGTAATTGGGGCTTTCCTGCTCTTGGAATAAAAGGCGCAGCGATTGCGACGGTAATGAGTGGGGCTATTGAAGTAGCGACCTTGTTTGGTTACCTCTATTTCTCTAAACATTTATTAGCCTTTAAATTCTGTGATATCAAAGCGGCAGCGACCGTTGAAAAAGTGATTCGCTTTTTGAAGTTATCGTTGCCGACGACGTTTAATTTCTTAGCTTGGGCTGGTGGTCTTTTTGCTTATCACGCAATCATGGGGCAATCAGGTGTACAAGGTTTGGCGGCACTGTCAGTAATGACGCCGGTTGAGTCTATCTCGCTGAGTCTATTGATTGGCATGTCGAATGCAGCTTCTGTTTTGGTCGGGAATCAACTTGGCGCAAAGAATAATGAAGCGGTTTACTATCAAGCTCTCGGCCTAACCATTTTGTGTTTCTTGACCAGTATTGTTGTGGCGGTCTTCCTTTATTTTGTGCAAGTACCAATACTTAATGCGTTCAGCGCGTTGACTGAAGAAACCAGAGCGCTCTCAGAGAAGTTTATTCTCATTTTAAGTGTCGGAATTGTTATCCGTTCTATCCCAATGACAGTGATTGTAGGTGTATTGAGAGCGGGTGGTGATGTTAAGTTCTGCCTCTATCAAGACTTAATTGCTCAGTGGGTGATTGGCATTCCATTGGCCGCGATCGCTGCTATTTATTTCAAGTTCCCGCCTGAATGGGTGTATTTACTGTTTCTTACCGAAGAAGTCATAAAGTGGGGCGGTTCGCTCTATCGAATGAAAACAAGAAAATGGATTAAGAACTTAATAGGAAGTTGAAGTGAGGCGCATCAATCTAATGACTTTCTCGTTGGCGTGTGATCTATCTTTCAAAATACTTCCTCCTAACAGGGAATTAGTGTAGATTCTCCTTCCAAATTCTAACTAATGTGAGCTGTTTAATGTTAAAGCTGTCAGACCTATGTAAAGGCTATGTCGACGGGGGGGAGTTCCACCCTGTTTTGCAAGGTGCTGAGTTAACATTAAACCAAGGCGATCAACTCGCATTAATGGGAGAAAGCGGTTCAGGGAAAAGTACATTATTGAATCTTATCGCGGGTTTAGACCTAGCAGACTCAGGTGAAATTGCTTTTCCTCATTTCAACATGCACGCCTCCACTGAACGTGATCGTACTGCTTATCGCCGAAATAATATTGGCCATATCTTCCAGCAATTCAACTTACTGCCAACGCTTAATATTGCCGATAACATTCGCTTTTGCCGTCAATTAAAGGGTTTACCAGAAGATAAAGGACTCTGGAGACAAATTCTTTCTGCTTTAGACCTTATGCCTTTACTGGGGCGTTATCCTGAAGAGGCGTCTGGTGGCCAACAACAACGTGCGGCAATTGCTCGTGCTTTGTATATGGAACCTAAAATTTTGTTGGCCGATGAACCAACAGGAAGCTTAGATGAACGTAATGCGGAAGCGGTAATGCGTTTGCTTACTTCTTTGGCTCGTCAGTTAGAGTGTACCTTATTATTGGTGACGCACAGTGAAAAAGTAGCGCTCCATATGGATGGTCGTATCCGTCTACAAGGAGGGCAACTGCATGTCATGGCCCGTAGTTAAGGCACTACTCGGTCACTATCGACGTTACCCACTTCAGATTATTTTGGTATGGCTTGGTTTAACCCTTGGCGTATCACTTTTGGTTGGTGTTACTGCCATCAACCAACACGCCAAGCAAAGCTATGCGCATGGCGAGAAACTTTTTTCGAATCCTCTTCCTTATCGTATTCGACCAAAACACAACGCTAATAAAATCCCGCAAGGTTTTTATATCCAACTTCGCCGTGAAGGCTTTCAACAGTGCTCTCCTTTTGACCACCATCGTATCACTGATGAAAACGGCGCGAACTTCATGCTAATTGGCTTAGACCCTGTGTCTATGCTTCAGCTACAGCCGGGTGTTGCATTAAAAGATCTCACTACCTTAAATCTAATGAAACCGCCATACCCGATCCTAGTCAGTGATGATCTCGCTGAACACATGGAATGGAAACACGGCGACTACATCCATCTGATGGATGGATCTGAGTTAGGGCCAGTGGCTGTCGATCAAGACAATATTATTAATGGTACTCGCCTGATTGCGGATATCTCATTGCTCAGAATGCTAAAACGCAGTGCAGGGCTTTCGGTGATTGCGTGTTCAGATATGCCAACTGAAAAGTTTGAGCGTCTTAAGAACATGCTACCAAATGGATTAACGATTACTCGTAGTTCAAAGGCGGAGCTGGAATCTCTTACCAGTGCCTTCCACTTGAACTTAACCGCCATGGGTATGTTGTCGTTTGTGGTGGGCTTGTTTATTTTCTATCAAGCGATGTCGTTGTCTTTCATTCAGCGCCAACCACTCGTCGGAATCTTGAGACAAACAGGTGTGTCTGGTTGGCAACTTGCGAAAGCGCTTTGTTTAGAGCTATTGATCTTAGTTTTACTCAGCTGGATATGCGGCAATATTTTTGGCTTGATGCTCGCGAATCAACTGTTACCTGCAGTTTCTTCAAGCTTGGGCGATCTTTATGATGCTAATGTGGGCTTAACGCTGAGCTGGAGTTGGCGTTGGAGTGGTTACAGCTTATTAATGGCATTACTTGGGGCATTCTTAGCGTGCGCTTGGCCGTTGGTACGTTTGCTTAAATCTCAGCCTATTCGTTTGACCTCTCGACTGTCATTAATGCGCTTCGCTGGCACCGAGTTTACTTGGCAAGCCTTAATGGGTTGTGGGTTCTGTGTCGCTGCGGTTGCTGTGTATCAAGCGCCCCAAACCCAAGAAACGGGTTTTGCAATTATTGCCCTGATGCTGGTGAGTGTCGCGTTGTTTACGCCATTCTTGATGTGGAAGCTGTTCAATAGTTTGTCTTACTCTTTGCGTTGGGTTCGTGCTCGTTGGTTCTTTGCTGATGCAGCCTCGAGTATGAGCTATCGTGGTGTGGCGACAATGGCCTTTATGTTGGCGTTAACAGCTAATATTGGCGTTGAAACCATGGTGGGCAGTTTCAGAGATACTACGGATAAATGGCTAACGCAGCGTTTGGCCGCTGATCTCTATATATACCCAACTAACAATGCCGCTGCTCGCATGAGCAACTGGTTGTCAGATCAACCTGAAGTGGATTCTGTGTGGTGGCGTTGGGAAAAAGACGTCGCTTCACCTGTAGGCAGTATTCAAGTTGTTAGTACTGGCCCATCAGAAGGTGAACTAGAAGCACTAACGATTAAGTTAGGTATTCCGAATTATTGGTATCACTTGCATCATTCTAAAGGCGTATTGATCAGTGAATCTATGTCTTTGAAACTGGGTATTCGTCCTGGTGACTACATTGATCTTTATGACAGCCTAGGCTCTGGTTGGCAGGTTGTGGGTGTGTATTACGATTATGGTAATCCTTACCATCAAGTAATGATGTCCCATCGAAACTGGCTGTATGGTTTTGCTGGCAGGGGTAATGTGGGGCTTGGCGTCATTTTAAAAGACGACGTGAATGCAATAGGCTTACGTAGCCGACTAGAGAATGTATTCAGGCTGGGGTCGGAACGTATTTTCGATAATAACAATATCCATAGCCAAGCGATGCGTGTGTTTGATAGAACTTTCGCTATTGCCGACACTCTAGGCAACATCACTTTAGTGATTGCGGTTTTCGGTATCTTCTTTGCGACTGTTGCGGGCGAGGTATCGCGTCAAAGGCATATTTCATTACAGCGTTGTTTGGGAGTTTCGGCTAAAGAGCTGATCCTAACTGGTAGTTTACAGTTGTTTGTATTTGGACTTATTTCCTCACTAATCGCCATTCCGCTTGGCTTAGCGTTAGCGAGCTTGATCGTGGATATCGTGATTAAGCAATCTTTTGGTTGGTCACTCGAGTTACAAGTGATTCCATGGGATTATTTAGTGACATTTGCATGGGCCATGGCAGCATTAATGCTTGCTGGTGCTTTACCAGTGATGAGAATGATTCGGAACACACCGATGAAATCATTAAGGGATGCGCTTTAATATGCTTCAACGCGATAATTCAATTAAATTCAGGCACCGATTGATCTCTTCTGTTTTGTTGATCTGCTTCTTTGGTGCGCTTTTAAGTATCTGGGCTTACTACTCCTATTTCGTTGACGTCGGTGAAAAGGGCGTCAATGAAGTTAACTCGGTGCTGGTCAGTGAGCATTTCAATGTATTTGAACCAGTGTTACCCGATAGAACGGTTTCTCTGCCGCGAGATTTCCAATTTCATCCAGAGTTTCAACACGAATGGTGGCATTATTTTGCGTCCCTAAAAGGGAAAGATGGTAAAAAGTACTCGGTTCAATGGAGTTTCTTTCGTATCGCAACAGATGAACGCGAAACTCCGGGGTGGCAAAGCCCGCAAATCTATATTTCAAATGTGGTGATCTCTTCTGAGATGAAAGTTTGGAAAGAGCAACGTTTAGCTCGTGGTGGCATTGGTCAAGCGGGAATGACAAATCGACCGTTTAGAATTTGGATTGATAATTGGAACTGGCGAGCATTGGGTAATACGCCGTTTCCTGGCCGTCTTCAAGTCAAAACCGATACATTTGGTCTCGAGTTGGACACTGTGGCTAAAGGGCCGTACGTGCTTAACGGGGACAATGGTTATCAGAAAAAACACGATCTACTACCTGTCGCTTCTTACAACTTTAGCGCACCCTTTTTATCATTGAGTGGAGTGTTGAACCTTGATGGTGTTACCAAAGAAGTTGAAGGTACGGCGTGGGTGCATAAAGAGTGGGGCAGTGGCTTACTTGGAGTGGGTCAACAAGGTTGGGATTGGTTTGTGTTTAATCTTGATGATGGCACCGCGTTAAGTATCAATCGCTATCGTCACAACCAACAATTGCCTTATGTTTTTGGTACATTGGCAACTCGCTCAGGTAAGGTTTATCACTTAACAGACTCTGATATCTCTATCAAGCCTCTGCAGAACACAACGTTATTGAATGGCAGAAGAATGCCCCTTCAATGGATAATCAACGTGCCACAGCACAATATCAATCTCACAACGCGCATTAAACGCAGAGATATGTGGCTTCCATTTGTCATACCATATTGGGAAGGGCCAATAATGGCCAGCGGAAGCCATGAAGCGACGGGCTTTATGCAGTTAACCGGCTACTGAAAAACACCTAAGGCTATCATTTGATAGCCTTTTTTATGCTTGAGGTTTCTAAAAAGCTTAAACTAAATGTGCATACAGACTCGGCTATCTCATCTATACTTAATTTATGTGACATAATAACATTATGGAATATACGACGTATTGTTTAGTATTTGTAGGAAAAACCGAAGTTAAACATCCGAAGAAGTGATTATCTATCGAGAAAGCTTGGATATAAACTCATGGCTATTCTTTGTTATTCGTTTATTTAAATAATAAATATAAGGGCGAAATCATGACCGACGTCATCCGTGACTTCTTTAAAATGGAATCTGCTGGCGGCATCATACTAGTCATCGCTGCGGCGATCGCAATGTTTGTAGCAAACTCACCACTGAACGAAATGTACCAAGGCGTATTACATAGTTACGTTTTGGGTATGTCTGTGTCTCACTGGATTAACGATGGCTTAATGGCAGTGTTCTTCCTTCTAATCGGCTTAGAGGTTAAGCGTGAGCTTTTAGAAGGTGCATTAAAATCTAAAGAGACAGCAATCTTCCCAGCTATCGCAGCCGTTGGCGGTATGCTAGCTCCGGCACTTATTTACGTGCTATTTAACTCAAGTAACCCAGAAGCGCTTCAAGGTTGGGCTATCCCAGCGGCAACTGATATCGCATTCGCATTAGGTATCATGGCGCTTCTTGGTAACCGTGTACCGGTTAGCTTGAAGGTGTTCCTATTGGCTTTAGCAATTATCGATGACCTTGGCGTTGTTGTTATCATTGCACTGTTCTACTCAGGCGACCTATCAACGCTTGCGCTAACGGTTGGTTTCATCGCAACTGGTGTGCTGTTCATGCTAAACAACAAGCATGTAACTAAGCTGAGTGTGTATCTCATTGTTGGTGCAATTCTGTGGTTTGCAGTATTGAAGTCTGGTGTTCATGCAACGCTGGCTGGTGTAGTGATTGGTTTTGCTATCCCACTGAAAGGCAATAAAGGTGAACATTCTCCGCTGAAGCATCTAGAACATGCTCTGCACCCATACGTCGCTTTTGCAATCTTGCCAGTCTTTGCTTTTGCAAACGCAGGTATTTCATTGGAAGGTATCTCAATCTCAAGCCTAACAGGTATGCTACCGCTTGGTATCGCTATGGGTCTATTGATTGGTAAGCCTCTTGGTATCTTTGCATTCAGCTGGGGTGCGGTGAAATTGGGTGTTGCTAAGCTCCCTGAAGGTGTGAACTTTATGAACATCTTCGCAGTATCTGTCCTGTGTGGTATTGGTTTTACAATGTCTATCTTTATCTCTTCGTTAGCGTTTGGCCCAACGAATGTAGAGTTTGACACACTAGCTCGACTAGGCATCCTGATGGGGTCTACAACAGCTGCAATTCTAGGTTACTTCCTGCTAAGCGTTTCTTTACCGAAAACAGCAAAGCAACAAGAAGTAAAACTATAATCAGCGGTAGGCTCGTTTAACGGCGAGCCTATTCACTGATTAACAAGCTAACTTCTGAGTAGCAAGACGAGTCACAGAATCATCCTCCCCGATTCATGTGATAGCAAAGAACAAAAAAGCCGTGATGGGGTTTCCTATCACGGCTTTATTGATCCTAACTGCTAGTATTTTTAGTTTGGTTAGTTATTGATACTCTAAAACTCCTAGATTCAACTCATTATTTTGATCGGCATGAATTGCGGATCGTTTTGGATGACCAGAGTGACAGTGTCATGTTATTTTTCTAGCGTGGTAAATATGGTCCACTCCTCGACGATCTGCTCATTCAGCCCGACAACCGTTGCTGTTACTCGACGGTTCAGTGCATGAGAAGTAGCATCGTTGCCATCGCTCTCTAAGCGGTTTTCACCGTAACCGACAACTCTTACTCGGCTCGGGTCTATACCATTCGACAATAATTCATCTTCAACGTGGTGAGCGCGCTTCTTTGATAACTCTAAGTTGTATTCACTCGCGCCGACTTTACTGGCGTAACCTTGAATTTCTATCGATGCACTTTGGTAGGTTTCTAAGAACTCAGCCATGGTAGTGATTTGATCTGAGAAGATAGGGTTAACTTCATAGGAGTCATTGGCGAAAAGGATGTTCAGCTGTCTGATTTCTTCTGAGCGTATAGTCTCGCCACAACCTTCATTATCAACTAATGACGCTCTAGGTGTACTTGGGCAGGTATCTCGTGCATTGACCACCCCATCATTATCATCGTCTTGCAGGTCTGAAATTTGCTCCGCTTCTGGCGTTTCTATGTAGGGCTCTTCATTTTGGCTAGAGCATGCACATAGCGTTATCGTTAATGCGGAAAGCAATAAATAAGGTATTTTCATCATTAATACTCCACGGCCGTTGTCCACTCGTCTGGAATGTCGACCAGTAGAGCGTTCAATAGAGAGCCTGTCGCGTTCATTACACGGTATTTAGCGTACTGTTCAGAGTAATGCGCATCTAAGTAATCTTTACGGGCTTCAAACAATTCGTTTTCGGTGTTAAGCAGGTCAAGGAGCGTACGTTTGCCGATTCGATATTGTTTCTCATAAGCGATAACGGTTTCTGACGCCGAATCCACGTGATCAGACAAGAAGTTCTTTTGTTGCAACGTCAGATCCAATGCACTCCAAGATAGGCGAAGGCCTTCTTCCACTTGTCGATAAGCACGATCTCTTAGATCCTTCGCTTTATTAAGTTGGTAAGCTGCAGCTTCTGAATTAGCACTATCGGTACCACCGTTGTAGAGGTTGTATCGCATTCTTAACATTGCCAACGTCTCTTGGCTCGAACCTTCATCGCCTCCCGCATCATCGCGCCATGATTGAGATGCCTCGATAGAGAAAGTCGGGTAGTTAACCCCTTTTGATTGTTTGTACTGGAAGTGTGCCGAATCGACATCTGCAGTTGCGACTTTGATTACCGGGTGTTGGTCCAGAGCATTAACAAGGGCGTCTGATAATGACAGAGGAATCATAGAAATATCGGCTCTTGGGTAGACCAAGCCAAGCGGTTCTTGACCCACTATTCTTCTAAATTGAGTGTGGGTATCAATTAGGTTGTTCTGTGCGGCTAATAAATTGCCGTGCGCTTTTGCAATCCTAGCTTCTACTTGAGATACATCTGCGGTTGAGCCTATGCCTGAGGCTGCTCGTTTTTTGATGTCTTTATAGATTTTCTTGTGGATAGCAAGGTTACTTTCCGAAAGGGCTAAAACTTCAGTTGCTTTGACTGCATCCAGGTAGATCTGTGTGACCTCTAGCGCTTTGTCTTCGGCATCCGCGAGTAATTGTAAGCGAACCGATTCCGCTTCTGCGGCAGTACGGTCAATATCATTGAGAGTCGACGAACCATCCCACAACAACTGAGTGAGGGATATGGTGGCTTCCTTTCGTGTGAGATCGGTATCAGGACCGTTGTTTGGCGCAGGGTTTATGCCTTCATAGCCAATACCAGCATCAAGATCGATACTCGGCCTATAAGCACCACCTGCGGCATCGTTTCGTTTTTGTACACTCACAAACTCATTAAAAATACTTTTTATCTCAGGATTGGTAGCCAAAGTAATGGCAACAGCCTGTTCTAAAGTCTGAGCAGAGAGTGGGGTTGCAATAGCTAAGCAACAGATGATGGGTAATTTAAACAGTCTCAAAGTAGGTCTCCTTCTACTTTTAAAAGCTCCCGCCGCCTCCCAACTAGCGTTTAACTACTTAATTGAGAAGGGTATTAAACGAAGCTTAGGACATCTGCTAGAAATTGCTAAGTTTGTTGGCTTTATTTCGAATGTAAGTCTCTACCGCTATTGATTAATTTACCAGTTGTGACAGGTGGCAAGTTTCGAGTAAATGTGTTGAAAATAAATGCAAGGCTAGAATTCGGCTTGGGCAGAGATTGGTAAACGTTGGTTAGGAGGTTGTTTGAAATACGTATCTCAGTGATAGCAATGTGCCAAGCGTGGTAGTTCGATTTTTAGTAAAAAATGACAATATATAAAGAATCGATCGCGCTGTTTAGTTTGTAGTTGTAGTTGTAGCTGTAGCTGTGAAGAAGGGTAAGTAAGGTTTCACCCTAAACAACAAACAAAAAAAAGCCCAAACCAACACGGTTTGGGCGGATACAAGTATAGGAGTTAATAAGGAAAATGCAGTAATTAAGAAAGCAGTGAGAAGAACAAGTTTGACGGCCTGTTAAACTTCTAAATACTCTGTTTTCTACTTAATTTATGACCCTCCATTTCTATTTCAGTTCCAAGAAAATTCATTAATTTTTCCTTTTTTTGTAAACACACATCGATTCAATTGGTTAGTGTCGACTTTTTCCAACTGGTACGACCAATTTGTGAAAATGTGATGTTGCTTGCTTGTTAAATAAATGTACTAAGAGTATATTTCAAACAGTTGTTTAATACGAGTGATTGAAATGGCACCAAGAAGTACAACCAAAGACAAAATCTTAGATGTGGCTGAAGGCTTATTCGCTGAGCACGGTTTTAATGACACCTCTTTACGTACCATTACGGGTAAAGCCAATGTCAATTTAGCTTCAGTGAATTACCACTTTGGCGATAAGAAAACTCTGGTTCGTGCGGTACTCAATCGGTACTTAGAGGCATTCATGCCAGCTCTACAAGATGCGCTAGTGAACTTAAACTTGAACGAAACGTATTCTATGAGTGACGTGTTTGAGTCTTTAAGACAGCCATTAAGAGCACTCAACGATGTTAGACCAAACGGTACGAGTCGCTTCATGTTGCTTATCGGTAGAGGCTATACGGATGTGCAAGGGCACCTGCGTTGGTTTATTACTACTCGTTATAGCGAAGTACTTTCTTTGTTTACGACATCAGTAATGAAGGCGAATCCGAACCTTACTCAAGAACAGTTATTTTGGCGATTGCACTTCACCCTAGGGACTTGTGTGTTCACCATGGCATCTAGCCAAGCCCTCATAGAAATTGCAGAGAATGACTATGACAGAAAGATAGATGCGAAATCAGTGGTCGATATTCTCATTCCATATTTAGCCGCTGGTATGTCAGCAAAAGAATAAAACAATAAAAAGTAAAATATTCACAAACAATATAGTGAACAAAAGGATCTGAACTATGAGCTCTCTAAGACAAAAATGGGTAAGTGACCCAGCTTTTAAACTCTTTAAAAAAGTACTACCACCACTATCTAGCACCGAGAAAGAAGCGATGGAAGCGGGTAGTGTTTGGTGGGACGGAGAGCTGTTTTCTGGTAAACCAGATTTCACTAAGCTGCATCAATATCCAAAACCTCAGCTAACAGCAGAAGAGCAATCGTTCATGGACAATGAACTTGAGACCCTGCTCGCTATGCTTGATGACCACCAAATTGTAAAAGAAGACCGAGACCTTCCCGAGGAAGTGTGGAACTTCTTACGCAAAGAGCGTTTCTTCTCGTTAATTATTGCGAAAGGGTACGGCGGTCGTGAATTTTCAGCGCACGCAAACTCTACTATCGTAACTAAGATTGCGACTCGCAGTATCAGTACTGCGGTTTCGGTAATGGTTCCAAACTCTCTTGGGCCTGGTGAGCTACTGTCTCACTACGGTACTCAAGAGCAAAAAGATTACTGGCTTCCACGTCTAGCTGACGGTACAGATATACCATGTTTCGCATTAACAGGCCCTGAAGCGGGTTCTGATGCAGGCGGTATCCCTGATGTAGGCACTGTGTGTATGGGTATGCACGAAGGCAAAGAGACACTTGGCATCAAGCTTAACTGGAACAAGCGTTACATTACGCTAGCACCAGTGGCTACGGTACTTGGCCTGGCTTTCAAACTGCACGATCCAGAAAAGCTACTGGGTGACAAAGAAGACATCGGTATCACTTGTGCGCTTATCCCAGCAGACCACGAAGGTGTTGTGATCGGTGAGCGTCATGATCCACTTGGTCTTGCGTTTATGAATGGTCCAACACGCGGTCACGATGTATTTATTCCTATGGAATGGCTAATCGGTGGCGCAGATTACGCAGGTAAAGGTTGGCGTATGCTGGTGGAATGTTTGTCTGCAGGTCGTGGTATCTCATTACCCGCACTTGGCACGGCGATGGGCCACCTAACAGCGAAAACGACCGGCGCGTACGCTTATGTTCGTAAGCAGTTCGGTATGTCGATTGGTAAGTTTGAAGGTGTTGCAGAGAGCCTAGGCCGTATTGGTGGCTTAACGTATCTATTAGAAGCGACTCGTACACTGACAACCACTTCACTTGATATGAAAGAGAAGCCGGGTATCGTAACGGCTATCGCCAAATATCACATGACAGAAATGGCACGTACTATTTTGAATGACTCAATGGATATCCATTCAGGTCGTGCAATTCAAGATGGCCCAATGAACTACTTGGCTGCGCCTTACCTAGGTATTCCAGTTGCAATCACAGTAGAAGGTGCGAACATTCTAACTCGTAACCTGATGATCTTCGGTCAAGGTGCGACACGTTGTCACCCATACGTATTGAGCGAAATGGAAGCGGCAGCGAACCCAGATGAGAAGCAAGGTGCAAAAGACTTTGATAGCTTGTTGTTCAAGCATATCTCACACGCAACTAAAAACACGTTCGGTGCTTTTGGTGCAGCACTAACTGGCTCTAAATTTATTAAAGCCGACATGAGTGGTCCAACGAAACCTTACTACCAAGATCTAACTCGTTTGAGCCGTGCGCTTGCAGTCAGTGCGGATTTCGCAATGCTGACGCTAGGTGGTGAGCTGAAACGTAAAGAACTTATCTCTGCACGTTTGGGCGATGGCCTAAGTTACCTATACATGGCTTCGGCTGCGCTTAAGAAGTACGAGGATGAAGGTCGTCAACAAGCTGATCTAGACTACGTACACTACGCAGTTCAACACTGTTTCCACAATGCGGCTAAGTCACTACAAGAAGCGTACCGTAACTTCCCTAACAAGATGGTTGGGAAAGTGCTGAAAGGTTTAGTTTTCCCTGTAGGTAACCACTTCGAAAAACCAAGTGACAATCTAACGGTTCAATTAGCTGAAAGCTTGATGACTCCGGGAGCGCACCGTGAACGTCTGACTCATCTTTGCTACATCGGCAAGGAAGAGGATGACAGTATTGGTCTTATGGAGAACGCTTTTAACGCGATGTACAGCATCAAGCCTCTGGAACGTAAGATCTTCAAAGCAGTGAAAGAAGGCAAAGTGGCTCGTAAAGGCTTGCTGGCCGACAAACTGGCTCAAGCACTTGCTGCCGATGTTCTAACGCAAGAAGAAGTCGACCAAATTGTCGCTGCTGATAAACTGCGTTACACCGCGATTCAAGTTGACCACTTCAGTCATGACTTTAGTGAAACTTTGACGCGAAAAGAGTTAAAACCTAAGCTAAATAGCGTTGCTTAGATAAAGAAACGATAAAAGGCACCTAATAAGGTGCCTTTTTTGTTTTTGTCGCAGAAGTCGCAATAGATGCGTTAACAAATGGTGACTTAGTCAGCAAATATCAGTTGAGTGCTCCAACCACTTGCATTTTCACCACATTTTTACAGAAATTAGATGCCATTTGCGTACGAAACTTTTATCCTTAACCTGATTTTTTAAGGAAGTTGAATATGATCATCAAACCTCGAATTCGCGGATTCATCTGTACTACAACACATCCAGTCGGTTGTGAAGCTAATGTAAAAGAACAAATTGCTTACACAAAAGCTCAAGGTCCAATCGCAAACGCACCTAAACGTGTATTAGTTGTTGGCTCTTCAAGTGGCTACGGCTTGTCTTCACGTATTGCGGCTGCATTTGGTGGCGGCGCTTCAACTATCGGTGTTTTCTTCGAGAAAGCCGGTACTGAGAAAAAGCCGGGCACAGCTGGTTATTACAACTCAGCAGCGTTCGACAAGCTTGCTAAAGAAGAAGGCCTGTATTCAAAGAGCCTTAATGGTGATGCTTTCTCTAACGAAGCGAAACAGAAAACAATTGACCTGATCAAAGAAGATCTAGGCCAAATCGATATGGTTGTGTACTCACTGGCGTCTCCAGTGCGTAAAATGCCAGAGACTGGTGAAGTGATTCGTTCAGCTCTAAAACCTATCGGTGAAACATACACATCCACGGCTGTTGATACGAACAAAGACCTGATCATTGAAGCAAGCGTAGAGCCTGCTACTGAAGAAGAGATTAAAGACACTGTTACTGTAATGGGCGGTGAAGATTGGGAACTTTGGATCAACGCGCTTTCAGAAGCTGGTGTTCTAGCTGACGGTTGTAAGACAGTTGCTTACAGCTACATCGGTACTGAACTAACGTGGCCAATCTACTGGGATGGCGCGTTAGGTAAAGCGAAGATGGATCTAGACCGTGCAGCATCAGTGCTAAACGAGAAGCTAGGCCAAACTGGCGGTACAGCAAACGTTGCTGTCCTTAAGTCTGTTGTGACTCAAGCAAGCTCGGCTATCCCTGTTATGCCTCTTTACATCGCTATGGTGTTCAAGAAGATGCGTGAAGAAGGTATCCACGAAGGTTGTATGGAACAGATCTTCCGCATGTTCAGCCAACGTCTATACAAAGAAGACGGTAGCGCTGCAGAAGTTGATGAAGTGAACCGTCTACGCCTAGACGACCTAGAACTTCGTGACGACATCCAAGAACATTGCCGTAACCTATGGCCTCAAATCACAACTGAAAACCTAAAAGAACTGACAGACTACGTCGAGTACAAAGAAGAGTTCTTGAAGTTATTCGGTTTTGGTGTTGAAGGTGTGGATTACGAAGCTGACGTTGATACAGCGGTTGAATTTGATGTAGCTGACATCTAATTCGAACAATCGAATAAAACGAAATAGGCGCTCATTGAGCGCCTATTTTTTTATCTGTAGTTTGAGAAAAATGACGAGCTGATTTGATATGCGCAGAGAGCTAAAAGACAGATGAGAAAGATAGGGAAAAGAGAAGAATATAACGAGTAATAAAAATGCACTAATCCAAAGGTGAATTAGTGCATTAAAAATATCTAACCTAAAGCGCTCTTAACACCTAAGAGATTAGCTAATAATGATGATGAAGGTACCCGCTAAGGTCATCAATATATTGGCTATCGCATAGGTACCTGCATAACCCAGAGCCGGAATGGTTGAGCGAGCGTGGTCGTTTACGATATCCATCGCAGGCGCGCAGGTTCGAGCGCCAATGATGGCTCCAAATAATAAAGCTCGGTTCATCTTCAGCACATAAGCGCCGACCAAGTAGGCGAAGAATACTGGTAGAACACTCACCACCAGAGCAATACCAATGACCTGTGGTCCAACTTGGGTTAAGTGCTCGAATATCTTGCCACCGGCGCTTAAACCTATACCGACCATAAAGAACATCAAACCGAGGTCTTTGACCATGTTTAACGCACCCTGAGGTACGTAACCAAAGGTAGGGTGGTTTGCTCTTAAGAAGCCAAGCATGATCCCCGACAATAGCAGGCCGACTGCATTGCCTAAGCCAAACGAAACCTGACCGAATGTCATGGTGATCAAACCAAACAAAATGCCCAGAATGAAGAAGCTACAGAAAGCCATCAAGTCTGCCATTTGGCTGTGGATCGAGATGAAACCAATTTTCTCAGCTAAGCCGTGAACACGACTCTTTTCACCACTCACTTGCAGCACGTCGCCTTTGGAAAGCACGATGTTTAAGTCCATCGGCATTTCAATTTGTGCTCGAACTACGCGGTTAAGGAAACAGCCATACTCAGACAGATTGAGATCTGAAAGACGTTTACCTGCGATATTGTCACTTTTAACGACGATCTCTTCTTCTACGATTCGTAGATCGAGAAGGTTACGGTCGAAAACTTCTTTACCATTACGGAAGCTTGGGTCGAGACGAGCGTGGCTATCAGGGAAGCCTACCAATGCAATCTCATCGCCTTCTTGCAAAATTGCGTCACCATCAGGGTGGGCGAGAATACCGTTACGGCGAATACGTTCAATGTAACAACCCGTTTGACGATAGATACCTAGTTCACGCAGGTTCTTACCGTCTGTCCAAGATATAAGCTCTGGTCCCACGCGGTAAGCACGAATTATTGGAAGATAAACCTTACGTTGGCCAGATGCCCCTAGACCGCGTTCTTGAGCGATTTGCTCTGCTGAGTCATGCAGGTTTACTTTTTGAAGTTTTGGAATGAGGCGAGCGAACATAATCATACTGATTAAGCCGACTAAGTAAGCCATCGCATAACCCACAGAAAGGTTTTCGATGATCAAACCTAAATCCATGTTTCTTGGTAATTCTGCAATCCCAGAATTGAGAGCATCTTGAGCACCAACTAATATCGGCGTTGCCGTTAGGGCTCCCGCCATCATGCCTGCTGATAAGCCAAAGTCTAAACCAAGGTAGTGGCTGCTGAAATACGTTAAAGCAATTGCGGTAGAGAGTACGACAAGGCTAAGAATAAGGTAATGCTTACCGTCTCTGAAGAAGATACCGAAGAAATTAGGCCCAGCTTCGATACCAACACAGTAAATGAAGAGCATAAAGCCAATAGTGAGCGCATCTGCATTAAACGAAAAACCCAGATGTCCCATGATAAGGGAAGTAATCAGAACACCGATTGAGTTGCCGAGTTGGAGGCTACCGAAACGAATTTTACCAATGGCTAAACCAATCGATAAAACAACAAAGATGAGAAGGATAGGGTTTTGTTCTAGCAGAAAAACAACGTCGATATTCACAGCGGTCGCTCAATAATTGGCGTGAAACACAGGGTAAGTTTGAGAGGTGAATTGTATCTAAATATAAATAAATTATAAGCGATATTTTGCTATTTTACTTGATTTTGACCTGATTCTTATTCGGTACGAAAACTTGTTATGAAAAAAACCCGCTACAGGGAGCGGGCTTTATATAAATCTGACAGTCTAACGGTAAACTGGTTAGCTGCTTAAGGCTTTAACCTCGATGCTCGTAAGAGACAATTTAGCTTAGTCAAAAAGGCCTAAGTTTTCTTTTGCGTATGCTTCAAATTCTGTGCAACCGCCAATGTGGTCTTGGTCGATGAAAATTTGTGGCACTGTATCTACCGGCTTACCTACTGTTTTTTCCAGGTCAGCTTTGCTGATGCCTTCAGCGTGAATATCAACATAACGGTAGTTGAAATCATCACGCTTCGCTTTAAGAGTTTCAGCATGCTCTTTTGCACGAACACAGAATGGGCAAGCTGGGCGACCAAAAATAACTACAAACATTTCATTTCTCCTAAATACGGGATGAGGCTCGTTAACCTAAATATGTCAACTATTCTTAAACTGAATACGACTCAAAAATTCTTGAAACCAACTATGCCCTAATGCCTTAGGGAAATAAAGATGGAATTGCCTCTTAATACAATAGGTTTTGCCTATCAGAGCAAATAATGTTCATAAAAAAGAACATGGCAGTTCTCTTGTGAATGTTGACGATGAGTACCCTTATTATAAGAATGTGAATTACCCCTAAAAATAGGACTTTAATCTGTCTTTAATACGACAAGTTGCACCTCGTCAAAAAAATCAGCTGCAGAACGAGGCATCTTAGAAACAGATATAGAACCACACTCTGTATTCTTCGCTGATGTTACTACGTCAATATCGTGGTTATGTTTGAAACACAAACGTCATATTCCAAATACCAAGAGTTCGCAGTTTTGTTTAGTCATACATAGGCGCAGGAGGCACCATGTTTCAGTTTATGACATCTACAAAGATCATCTTTGGTGATGGGGCATTAAAGGCTTCATTGTCTCTCTTTAATCAATATGGCTACAGTGTTCTATTGGTTACTGGTAATACGTTAGAACGAACTTCAATCGTCACCGATTACTTTGATGCGCAAAGCATACGTTATCAACACATTGCGGTCTCAGGTGAACCCAACATAAAAATGGTAGAAGAAGCCGCCATTTCTGCTCGTCGATTTAAACCTGACATGGTAGTGGCCATGGGTGGAGGCAGTGCGATTGATATGGGGAAAGCTTTAGCGGCGATTCTACCTAATCAAGGTAATTTATACGACTATGTAGAAGTGGTTGGTCGTAATGTTCCTTTGAAAACCAAACCTATTCCGTTTATCGCTATCCCTACAACGGCGAGTACGGGGGCAGAAGTAACTAAGAATGCGGTGCTCAAATCAGGCCAAGATCAAGTCAAGGTTAGCCTTAGAAGCCCAGACATGCTGGCGAACGTTGCGATTGTTGACCCTACTTTAACTCATGGCACTAATCTGTATCTATCGGGGCGTGGTGCGATGGATGCATTTACTCATTTAATGGAAGCCTATGTGTGTGGTGACCCTAACCCGCTGACCGATATGATTTGCGAGGAAGGGCTGCGTAAATTGAGTTCATCTGTGGTTCGGGCATGTATTGATGATGAGCCACAAGCACGTTGTGATCTAGCGTTTGCCTCTATGCTTGGTGGAATGGCAATCACTAATGCTAAGCTTGGTGCTGCTCATGGTTTAGCGTCTGCGCTAGGTGGTAAAATTTCTGCGCCACACAGTATTATTACGGCTCGGTTAGCGCCATATGTAATGTTAGAAAACATTGCCGTAGCAAGAGAACAGAAACGAGACGACATCTTAGTACGTTATAAACGAATTGCTCAAATAGTGACGTATAATATAGAGGCTAAAGAGGAAGAGGCCGTTTCTTGGTTATCTGGAACATTAAATACTCTCCAGTTACCAAGTCTACTCGAATTTGGTGTGTGTGCCGCTCAGTTTGATGAAGTGTCAGCCGATGCATTAAAATCGGTCGCAATTAAAGGCAATCCGCTACCGCTGAATCGAGAAAGGTTAGTACATATTTTACAGCAAGTTTGTGAGGAGTGCTGTTGTGATCAGAGCTCTGATAAGAACGCTTTATTGAATCAAAAAGATCGGTCTCAAGAGGTTGAGTCGAGTTTTACATATATTAATTCTTATGCGTCTGAAAACGGAGTGGTTGAAAAAGGCAATAGTTGGACTATTTAACCGTATTTGTTTTGGTAAAGAGAACATTAAAAAAATTCTTTCGGAAAGACAAATAAAAACGGAGCACTAGGCTCCGTTTTTTAATTCGACTTGTTCTCAAGTCATGTGCTTTCTGTTCATGTCTTAGCAGGTTAGAACTGAGAGTACTTCTCGTAACGTGAATCACGAAGTGACTCTTTAACGCGTTTTAGGTTCTCTCTGAAACCAGAGCCACGACGAAGCGTAAAGCCTGTTGCTAGCACATCGATAACCGTCATTTGAACGACACGGCTTGCCATTGGCATGTAAACGTCTGTGTCTTCCGGTACATCCAATGAGATAGACAATGAACTCGCTTTATCTAGTGGAGAGTCTTTTGCTGTGATAGCAATAACTGTCGCACCGTTTTCACGCGCTAAGTTCGCGATCTCAACTTGGCTTTTAGTTCGGCCTGTATGAGAGATAAGAACAATAACGTCGTTATCACTGCAGTTAATGCAGCTCATTCGTTGCATCACGATGTCTTCGAAACATGTGATCGGAATATTAAAACGGATGAACTTGTTTTGAGCATCTTTGGCTACAGCAGAAGAGGCACCCAGTCCGAAGAACGAAATGCGTTTTGCTTGAGTCAGCAAGTCAACCGCACGGTTTACCTGCATCGCGTCGAGACTGTTTTTAGCAACGTCTAAACAAGCCATAGTCGATTCGAAAATCTTGTGTGTATAAGCATCTGGGCCATCATCTTCTTCAACGTTACGGTTCACGTAAGGTGTACCGTTCGCCAAGCTTTGAGCTAGGTGAAGTTTAAAGTCAGGGAAGCCTTTTGTGTCTAAACGACGACAGAAGCGGTTAACTGTTGGCTCACTCACGTCAGCCATTTTAGCTAAGGTAGCAATGCTAGAATGAATTGCAGTTTGAGGGGAAGCCATAATTACTTCGGCTACCTTACGCTCAGACTTGCTGAAATTTTCCAGGTTTTTTTGTATTTTTTCTAATGTATTCATAGTGTTCACAAGGGTATAGAGAACAACTTGCTAGTTAATATCTTTTTACCAGGGGGTATGGCTGAAACAAATATCAGTAAAACATGACTCAAAATATTTTTTTGCATGTAAATACCGCTGCTTCAAATAGATATCAAGCTAACTAGCACCATATAGTCAGTATAAACCCAACATACTATTTACTAATACAAAAACACGGCATGAATGCTTAAGAATATGACAAACCTCAACAAAATTTTAGAAAACTACAGAACTGGAAGAGATTTTGAGTAAAAAGAGTGCAAATTGAGTACGAACTGACAGCTTAGTTACATCAAAAAGAAAGAAATTTTCAATTTGATGCAACTAAAATTGAATGGCTATGTGTTGATTTGCGTAACCAACTTGGTGATTTTACCCATCAAGTTAGGGGCTAGTGTCGATATTTCGCGCTGTTCTTCAAGTACCGAAGAAAGAATGTCGTTGCCTGTTAGTGGGTTCGCTAACACAACACGGAAAACGATGATTGGTTGATGCGCCCAAACTTCAGGGTTCAAACGAGTTCTTGAAACAAAAGATCGACCTGTTTCACGTTGTTTTTTCTGAATGAACTTAGTGAGCTCGTTCAGCAACTCATTCAGTTCAATACGTTCTTTTGCATCGGCTTTAAGTAGGGCGGCTTTAACTGATTCAGGCACATAGCGGTAAGTCAGTAGGCAAAGTTCAGGCTCTGATACCAATTCAAAATCGTTTTGTTGCTTGATCAAGTCGGCAAAGTAGCGCGCTTTGTTAATACTCTGGTCGATCAGTAGCTCATAACCTGGACGACTGATGATGTGCATCGAAGCATAAACCAGCATGGCCATGCCTGAGCGAGAGCCTTCTAACGTATGGCTGCCGAGATCTTTAGATCCTTTACGCAAAATATATTGAGCATGATGTTCAATAGCAGTCATTGCGTCTGGTTTTTTAAACAGAACCATACCCGCACCCATAGGGATATAAAGCTGTTTATGTGCATCAATCGTAACTGAATCCGCCAGCTCAATGCCATCAAGCAGGTGGCGATAATTATTCGACATTAAAGTCGCGCCGCCCCAAGCAGCATCCACATGGAAGTGGCAATCAGATTCAGCACATACCTCGGCAATGTCTCTTAACGGATCGATATTACCGGTTTCTGTTGTACCCGCTACGCCAATAACAGCGAAAGGTTTTATCTTGTTCTGCTTGAGTTGTTCTATTTTCAGTCTTAGATCGTCTGTGCAAATTCGGTTGTTGTTGTCGGTTTTAACAGACACTAGGCCTTCTTGACCGATACCGAGTACATCAGCGGCTTTTTTAAGAGAGTAGTGACCACGTTCAGAGACTAAGATGGCAAGGCCTTCATAGTCGTAGTGCTTCATGGCTTTGAATAAGCCTTCTTTCTCGACACCTTTGAACGAACCTTGTGCTTTCAGTGCATTGTTACGTGCAACCCAAAGCGCAGTAATGTTCGCGATGGTACCTCCAGAACAAAACGCACCTAGAGAGTGGTTTGCGCTGTGCATCCAACGAGAGTAAAACTGATCACTATCTTGATAAATCAAGCGATGTAGCATGCCCAGAACTTGACGTTCTAGGGGAGTAAAAGCTTTTGAGGTCTCGATTTTTACTAGATTCTGATTGAGGGCAATCATTATCTTAGAAAGCGGCATCAAGAAATACGGCAGGGCAGACGTCATGTGGCCAATAAAACTTGGCGACGACGTATGTACCGAATGAGACACGAGAGAATCGAGTAGATGCTCAGTATGTTCAGAAACAAATTCAGGCTGCTCAGGGATATGAGCATTTGAAAAATCTTTCTCAATTTCACGCAGCGGCTTTTCTTCAGCCACAATGTGTTCACGTAAGAATTGATTCAGGTTTCGTGAAAGTTTGTCTTCAATTTGAGTGAGTGTTGAATCTGGGCCTTCAGGTACCGTGAAGATACGTAAAAGACTGTCGAAGCTAACATCTGCTGTTTTTTGTTCCGTAACCATAGCAAGCGAGTTATTTTTTTTTATATTGACGCGAGCGGGACAATCTAAACGAAAACGGGAACAATGTCCCGTCTTAATTATGAAATCCAACTTCTCAAAAAAGCATATTAAATGAGGGGTTATTTACATTTAATCGCTTCAAGTTTAGCAATTGACTGGTTGTAGCGCTGCAGTGCTGTGTCGATCTGCTTAGGGTGACTAAGCAATTCTGCAAACGCTGAACGTAGTTCGTAGTTTTGAGCGTGAGGCGTTGATTGGCGGTCATCGAACGTTGTTTTTGCGATTTGGCCAAGCTCATCATTACGCGTTGAAAGTGTCTTAATGTCGTGTTGTTCTAATTGCAACCAACCTTCAACTGGCTGCTCAGTAGCGACTTTACTTGAGTCGTTAACTAGGTAGTAATTGACCGCGGCACGATTAAGTTCAAAGTGGTGTTTACGACCTTCTAGGAACCACTCACTGACTTCTGTTAACTCTGGGTACTGTTCAGACGTTAAAGCAGCAAGGTCGGCATACCAATTCAAAGAAGCGTCGATGTACGCATCATATTTTGTTGCTTGGCACTGATTTGTTTCAGACATAGAATCTGCTGCAAAAGAGAAAGTAGAAGTTGAAGCTAGCAGTAATGCGACGCAAAGGCGTTTCATAGTGGTTCCTTTTGTAAGTTTATTCTTTTTATAACTTTGTCGTTACAGAGTACCGTGATCATTATTTGTTGAGCAATGACACTTCGTGTCTTTTTATTTCGGTAACTGTATCGGTATCTTGGGCATTTCAATTCGAGATGCATTCTAATCTAAAACAATTACTATTCCTGCGATCTAGTTAGCAAGAGATACAAAGAACAACATCAAAATCGGGACAAGCAAGCTTAAAATAAAGCCACTGACAATCGCGATAGGAACGCATCGAACGCCTCCTGTGGTTTGAATCACAGGTAAGGTGAAGTCCATCGCCGTTGCCCCCGCATAACCAATCGAGGTGCATGGATAGCTACGAATCAGAACTGGAATCAATACCAAGGCAACCAGTTCTCTTAGCAGCTCAAGCATGAAGGACGCCCCCCCATAGACTGGACCAAAGGCGTCACCCATCAAAATACCGGCCAATGAGTACCAACCAAAACCTGAAGACATCGCCAAAGCTTTGAACAGAGGTATATCAAGAAGATAAGCCGCGATAACGCCACCTACCAATGAGGTGATGACGATTGTTACCGCGATAACCATGCCGTGCTTGTTGAGCAAGATTTGCCGAAGCGTTAGTCCGCTATTACGAAGTTGGATGCCGATGAAGAACAGAAGTACAAACAAAATCCATTCACTGGCGGTATCGACCCAATCCAGGCCGATAGGCAACACCAAGCCAGCGATAAGGCCAGAGCCCACCACTAAGATTAGCTTGGCCGATTCCATCGCCATAGAGGACAGAGGGAGCTTCTTTTTGCTGCTGTCAGTTTGAAGTGGCAGTAATTTATCAATAGCAGGCAGTGCCATTAGGTTACAAGCACCCAAGCAAACAAAGAAAGTGACAGTATATAGAAGGATTGTCTGCAGGTTGCTACCTAGATTATCAAGCGCGGCTAAGCTTAGGCCCATAAGCGCCAAGATCACGTAAATTAAACGCGAGGTAGAGCGGTTGATAAACTCTAGCGTTTGAATATTTGAAATAGAAAAAAGATACCCCACGACGAGTGGTGCAAATATAAAGATCATCCCTGTAAACATGCTTTCCCCATTGCATTTACTTCAAATTACATATACTTAGCTTTTAACGGTTGCCTAGAAGCCGCTAGTGTTTATAACGTCGTTTAGCTTTGCATTAAAATCATGTTTACTCAAGTTGCTTAATTTATAAAGCACCTCTGCACCAGTCACATTCAGTTCAACTTCGTGCTCGTCGATGTTCTCGTCCTTGTTTCTGAACATCAATAGGTGGTTAGCAATTCTAGCGATATCCAGGTAAGACACTTCACGCTCTTCTTGTATATTGATGGTGTTGCTACACACATCAATAAAGTCGCTATCGAAACCCCAACGTCGTAAAACTAGCTTACTTGTCGCCGAACACTGACCTTGGAAGATTTGCAGGGCGATATCGTGGTTGAGGTAGTTACCGTTTTCGAGATAGAGGTGATATTCGCTGACTAAACAGAACAAACCTATGTCTGCTAATAACCCAACAAGCAATGATTTTTCATGTTCAAGATAGCGATATTCAATAGGGGAAAGCTCTTTGAATCCATTGGTCACGAGAACCATGGTCGCGCCAAGCTCTTTGGACACAGAAGCACTCTGGACCAAAAGTTGGTTACATTCGTTGCTAAGGTTTACTGAATGCTTGAGTTGCTCAATTGCTTGAGCTGTAACAATGTCGCGTACTCTCAATATACCGAGGCGAGAAACCGCTGTCACAATATCGACGCAAGTAATGTTGCGTCTGTTAAAGACGACAGAGTTAGCAACGCGAATCACAACGGCCGTGAGGCCCGGGTCCTCAAGTAAGCACTCGGCAACTTCGGCAATCCCGGTTGAATCGAGGGTACAAAGTTTCTGAATTTTGAGTACAACGTTAGGTATAGGAGGAAGTGTTATTTTTCCCGCTGAGATAGAATGACCAACTAATTGGGCAAACTCTGATTCTAGGCCCTTTAATAGAAGAGCTTTATTTTGTGGTAGCCAGAAAAACGATAAATGATTCATATAAAAAACAACAGCAGGTATGTCGTACTATTTTACAAGCCACGATGCTGAGAGGCAATACTGATCGGGCCACATAAGCTCCGAAAGTTTGAACCGATGTATCACCAAATGTCAGTATTCTACTCAAATTTGATAGTTTACTGTGAAGTCAATCATGAAATACTGGAATAGACAATTAATTGATGTGAACTAAGTCCAGACTTATTTTTCTTTTCGAAGTATCATTTATTTTAAAGGTGAGAGACGAAACATAATATTCATCTAAACAATAAAAAATAGATTAAAAATTTTTCGCATAAAAAGCTGCTTGTCTGGTGATCAACCTAATCGGGGTAATTTGATTAAGGATCAACGGATATGACCGAGACAGCATTTATTAATTACATGAATCAATTTGGTAAGCATCAAAAACGTTCTATGTTCGGAGGTATGGGCCTCTTTCAAAATGACGCCATGTTCGCTTTGTTGAGCGAAGGTTGTTTATTTATTAGAGGTGGAAAGTCATTAGATAAAAAACTGACAGATCTTGATTGTGAAAAGTATCGTCATGTAAAAAAACAGACGACAGCAACCGTAAACTATTACGATATTACTGACTTGTTTACATGTGAACACCCTGATTTGGATAGCATTATTCGTACTTCAATCGATAATTCAATTCAGCAACGTAGCTTCAAAAAATCATCAGCTAGCCGTCGATTAAGAGATCTTCCGAACATGCAACTTACACTAGAGCGCATGGTTAAGAAGGCGGGTGTGGATGATGTTTCAATGTTTATGCAGCTAGGCGCACCTGAAGTGTTTAATAAGGTTCGCAAAGCGTACGGCAATGATGTTGACCTAAAACTACTTTGGAAATTTGCGGGTGCAATTGATGGTATCCATTGGAAACTGTTACAAGAACCACGCAAGCAGCAATTATTAAAGAGCTGCCACTAAAGAAGTTGTTCCTATATGCTTAAGATTATTGTTAATAAATAAAAACCGAGGAATATCCTCGGTTTTTTTGTTTCTGTCTTAGCCTTGATTATTGGAAAGCTAAGTGCCCATTGAGAGCAATCTTTTCAAGTATTAGTACTTGAAACGAGCTGTGAACATTAGCTGATCACCGTAGAAGTCGTTGATACGAGCTTCTGCACCTAGAGAAAATAGCTCTGTAGAGTGGAAACGTGCGTAAACAGAACCAGTCCAATCATCATTGTCATCGATTGAAACGTAACCACCTTTACCACCCACTTCTAGTTGTGGACCAAGCCATTGGCGAACACCAACGTTTATTTCCATACCTATATCCGTCGAACTAGAGTTCTCAGGTTGAACGATGCGCGCTAGCATTTCACCTGTTAGATCTGCCCAGTTGTTTAATGGTGCGTGGAAACCAAGACCTACAGCTGAATCGTAATCGCCTTCAAATTCTGAATCGATACGTGCGATAGCGTGAGCATTCGGGTGAATTGACTTACTGAACGCGCCACCAAACGTTACTGGGCTAGCACCGATACGTGCTTCAAAGTAATCGTAGTTAAAGTTGCTCATTACTTGTGGTTGTTCATCAACAGCTAGTGCTTGGCTAGATGCCAGTAGCATAGCGGTAGTAAGTAGAATTTTGCGCATAACGACAGTAAACCTTTATTTGTGTTAATTCCTTTGGTTTGAGATAAATCAGGCAAACCATAAACATTGAGACAGTTTAATCTAACTCACGGAAAAGTAATCCATAAAAATGCCATTCATTTGTCAATTAACTAAAAAATGACCAAATCAAGGGTTACTCTGCAACTGAGATCTCATGTTTTAGATACAATTCATCAAAATGTAAGCGTTAATAAATAAAATCTCAGTGCTATGCTGTGCAAGCTAAAATGCGACTCGCCGAGATTAAATCTCTATTTGACCTAATTTAATCTTTGTTCGCTCAGCTTGAACGGCTATTCCTTGCTTTAATAGCTATCAGAAAAGTTTAGTCTGACCACTTGCTTCTAATCGTCATTACCACCCGTATGGGGCTGGGAGCTATTCGCCAAAACTTGTTCGTTTGTCTGCCATGGCGGTCAGTATGCGCTCGGTATCCAAAATGGAAGTCCAGTTTAGCAATTGCTTGTCGTTAGCAATGACATAGTCAGTCAACTGTTGAGTAATTGTGTCTCGGAGTTGATCACCCTGCCAAGGTTTAGATATATAGAAATCGAGTGCAGCGTTATTAATTGCCGTCACGGTATCTTCTAACCCTGCTTGCCCTGTGAGTAGCAGTTTACGTGTCGGTTTAGTGAAGTCGTGTTGGTTGAGTTCAATAAGGAAATCGATCCCTGTTTTGTCCGGCATGATGTGGTCACATAAAATTAAAGCGAGCTTAATGCCATCTTGGCCCATCTCTTTGATTACTTGTTTGGCTTCATCGACCGATTCTGCACCTTCAACGATAAAGTTTTCTTCAAATACCGCCAAGTCTTGAAGCACACTGTTGAGAACTTCCAGTTCATCATCGACACATAAAATTAGGTACTTATTCATGAGGTGCTCCTTCTTGTTTGAATGGAAGCCAAACCTGCATGTCAGTATGGCTTCCTGCCTCAGACTCCACCAAAATAAATCCTTGATGAGTCGAAACAATTTGTTGAGAGATGGATAATCCAATTCCTAAACCAAAGTTGCCTTCTTTTTTGGTCGTAAAATTTGGGTCGAAAATCGTATTGATATGTTCTTTGTCGATACCGTGGCCAGTGTCGGATATTTGCACAACCAAAAAAGAGTCATCCCCTTTTTTTTGCTGAGACGTTGTGATCGAGACTTTTCCTCTTTCTGAAAGTGCGTCGAGCGCGTTGGAGATAAGGTTCGTCCACACCTGTTGCAGTGCGAGTGACTGACACAATAAAGGGGGGAGGTCGGTATCGTAGTGTTTTTCTAGCTCGTGAAATTTAAGCCTGTTTTCAAAAATAACTAGCGTATCTTCTAGCCCTTCGTGAATGTCCGCGTAGTGGCGAACCTCTTCATCTTCTCGGGCGTAGCTTTTTAGGCTTTTGACCATGTCGGCAATGCGTTTGCTGCACACTTGAATTGAGCGAATCGAGTTTCCAACATAGTGATAATGCTCTAAATCATTGAGCAGCTCTTTACCTGCGACAGGGGAGTCTTTCAAGGTCTCTAGAACCGTAGAATCTTGGCATAGGTTAAGCCTGACTGCTTTTTTGGCTAGCGCCCGATCATCGATCGTTGAGGTCAAATGTTTTACTAGCTGTCTTTCTTGAGCCGTCGATAGTGGCTTGGCCAGCTTCGAATGCGCTAATACTTCGGTCCCTTTGTTTGACTCTGGGAGAGACGAGTTTTCGAGTATCTGATCGAGATGTTCAGATAAGGTTTCAATACTTCTCAATATTGCTGCGATAGGGTTGTTTAACTCATGAGCGACGCCCGCGACGAGTTGACCCAACATCGCCATCTTCTCTTTTTCTATTAGCTGTTGATGCGCGGATTCCAAAGATTCGAGCGTTTGTTGGAGCTTAATCTTATTGGTGATGCTTCTTTGCAAGCGTCGGTTAAAGTGACGAAGCAATAAATTAGTAAACAGCGGTAACAGAGTGCTGTTTGAGTGCATAACCTGAGCGAAACTGTCTTTATCAAGCTTAATCACTCGTGTTTGAGTCAGAGTTATCGCGGTAGAAAACGAAGGCTCACCAGTCACGAAGGACATCCCACCGACAATGTTCCCTTTGGAGTGACGTACTACTTCTCGCTGTTGCCCTAATTCATCTTTCTTGTAGAGTGCAGCTTCACCCTCAATGAGCAACCACAGAAAGCGATTGTCTTCGCCCTCAACCGTCAGTAAATGCTCTGGTGAATAATCACGAATTGCTTTGGTTTTATCGTCTTTAGAGAAGACATCTTGCAGGGCACTAACTACGCGCTCAGCTAGAGCATTATCAGAAAGCTGGTGGTAGTCGTGAATGAACCCCGATTGGAAAGAGTGAATCTTTTGTTCAATGTGCGCTCTGAGTAAGCGCTGTTGATCCAATGCATCACTGTAAGAGAGCAGGTTTTCTGAGTCGTATTGGATAACAAAAGAAGTCAGCTCTTTTTGCGCTGATTTGAATAGAACCTGATCTTGAACTGGTTTGGTTAGACAGTGATTGAGTCGACCTTCATTCACAGCGGTTAGAATGGATTGAATGTCTGACGAGGCGCTGACTAATATCGTTCTTGCGGTATTACTATGAGGCAGCTGTTCAAGTTCAATAAGAAATTGCACGCCATTAAATTCAGAATGATGATGAGTGATCACCAAGGCAACGGTTTGGTTGTGATCATGGATATCTTCTAATGCGTGATGTGCGTCTTCTATGTTCTCGGCAGTATAAATATCGAATACAGAAGCCAACGGAGCCAGCTCCAAATGTATTCTTTCAATGCTAACCGGATTATTGTCCAAACAGATAACAGCGTATTGATTCACAGCTCAACCTTAATAGTAGCGACGCTTCTAGCCTAGCAAGAACCGACGAATAAGGATGAGAGCTAACCGTTAATTTATTGAGGCAATCGAAGTATCGAGCAATAGACTGATTTAACTCAATGTTTCTTGTTTGCTACTGATGGGTTAGACTAAAAAAAACAGACACGTGTAGAAAGAGAACTCATGGAACAGTTAAGAAAAATTGGCGCAATCGGCGGAGCAATCTCATTGGCACTTTGTTGGCCACTAGCGGTTGGGCAAATTGGACAAAACGCGATTACTGATGGCGTTGCAAAGCTTAACAATTCAAGCATTCAAGCTGAGATCGTGGAATACGATAGAGGTTATTTATCTTCTAATGTTAAAACACGTTTAACGGTGACGGATGAAAATCTCAAAGAGCAACTCGCGCTTGATGGGATTCCGAGTGAGTTTGTTATCAACAGCGCGGTTAGCCATGGTCTAGTCAGCCTAGGTGCGCTGTCGACATTTGAAAATGCAGATATTCTTCCTCTGACTCTTACTACCAGCACCGAGTTAAACGGCAACACTGATTTTAATTTCGAGTTGAGTCAGTTTAATTATCAAGGTTCTGATGATAATGGTACCTCAGTCTCTATCACGAAATCGAACCTGTCTGGCCATGCCACTGTATTAGGGCAAGTCGATTACAAGCTTACGGTTCCTTCTGTGCAAATTGATTTTGAAACCGGTGAAGAAGTGACACTGTCGAACCTGACGGGTGTTGGTTCTGGCCAGCAAGCAAAAGGCTATTGGTTAGGCTCACAGAATTTTACTATCGATAGCTTCCTAGTTTCGGATTCGGCTATGCAGCCATTCATGACTATCGAAAATTCAAAGTACGATTTTGAATCTCACCTTGATGAAGCGACTAAACGTCTGCGCAGTAATCTCAAGTTGGATATCGCCAATATCGAGACCAACGAAGGTCAAGTGAATAACTTAAACGTCGATTTCGAAATGGCGAAACTGGACAGTGAATCGTTTGAGAAGATCTTTGAAATCTACCAATCAAATCCGGTTCTGACTCAAGATGATGTTGCAGAGATCATTCCATTCATCGATATCCTGTTTGCTAAAGGGTTTGACCTTTCAATGAATAATATGTCTCTACAGCTAGGTCAGGGTGAATTTGACTCTAAATGGTTGCTGAGCGTACCCGAAGGAACTGAAAACATCAGTAGTAATCCTTCTATGATTGTTCCTGCATTAACGGGTAATATTCACTCGAGTTTCTCAAATGGACTTGTCGAGGAGTACCCATTCATCCGTGAAGGTATAGATGAATTGATCGTAATGGAGATGATCAAGCAAACAGAAAGTGGTTATGAAATCAGCGCTGACATAGCAAACGGAAATCTAGTGTTTGAAAATGGACAAGAAATTCCATTAATTGCGCTACTTATGCCGGTTTTTGTTCAATAAAAAGAACAGGCCTGAATACTGGTAGGGTGTTTTAACGAGTTAAGTTAAACATTTTGTACGGTACGAAACAAAAGAGGTCTTAAGACCTCTTTTGTGGTTTTTATGTTGGGGAAAACATGGTATTACTTGCTTAGTTATTATTTAGCAGGAGCAATTACCCCCATGGAACTTACATTAGATAACGTCTTTAACTTTAGTGCTGGTCCAGCGGCACTGCCTAAACCAGTAATGAAACAAGCACAAGCTGATTTCATTGATTGGAATGGTTTGGGTACTTCCGTTATGGAAATCAGCCATCGAAGCAAAGAGTTTATTAAAGTTGCCGACGAATCTGAGCAAGACCTACGTGATCTTTTGAATATCCCAGACAACTACAAAGTTCTTTTTTGTCAGGGGGGCGCTCGTGCTCAATTCGCTGCTGTGCCTCTAAACCTTCTGGGTGACGCAAAGACTGCGACTTATATTGATGCGGGTTACTGGGCAGAAAGCGCAGTGACAGAAGCAAGTAAGTACTGTGAAATCGATGTATTCAACGCGAAAACATCAATTGATGGTAAAGCGGCGGTTGTACCAGCTAAAGATTGGAAAATCGATCCGAAAGCAGCTTACGTGCACTTCTGCCCAAATGAAACTATAGATGGCATTGAGATCAGCGAGCTACCGCAAACTGATAAACCAATCGTTGCCGACATGTCATCAAATATATTGTCTCGTCAAATCGATGTTTCTCAGTACGGCGTTATCTACGCGGGCGCTCAAAAGAATATTGGTCCTGCGGGTATCTGCATTGCTATCGTTCGTGATGATCTACTCGATCTTGCAAACGATGTGCTACCGAGTATTCTTAACTACAAAGTGCTTGCTGAAAAAGACTCAATGTTTAACACGCCACCAACGTATGCTTGGTACTTATCGGGCCTTGTATTTAAATGGCTGAAAGCTGAAGGTGGTGTTGAAGCAATGGAGCGCGTCAATCAAGAAAAAGCGGCGCTACTTTACAACGCGATTGATGATTCTGCTTTCTACAGAAACGATGTTCACACAGCAAACCGCTCAAGAATGAATGTGCCATTTCAATTGGCGAAACCAGAACTGGATAGCAAGTTCCTTGAGCTAGCTGACGCTGCAGGCCTTAAATCACTTAAAGGTCACCGCGCTGTTGGCGGTATGAGAGCTTCGTTATACAACGCAATGACACTAGAAGGTGTTCAAGCATTGGTGAGCTTTATGAAAGAGTTTGAAGAAAAATACGCTTAGTAAGCGAACTTCAATATTCACAATTCGAAAGAGGAGCTTGATGCTCCTCTTTTTTTATTTCTTTGAAGCGGTAAGCCTGCCTTCTTAGCTTCTAACTAGGCTCTTGTACGACAAGTTATTACAAAGTAGAAAGTAACACTTCACTTGTTTTATTAAGCCCCATCACTGCTCGTATCTCACCATTAGCACTTACACTCTCCGTTGACCATTAACACGAAACTGCTGTGGGGTAACATCAAAATAGGCCTTGAAAGCTTTGATGTATGAAGAGTCGTTCTGATAACCCACTTTGTCGGCAATATTTTGAATTGAGAGTTCTTCATCCAATAAAGACAGCGAGTAAATCAGTCGTATTTGCTGTCGCCATAATTGAAACGACGTATTGAATTCTTTTGAGAATAACCGCGATAACGTGCGCTCTGATGCGCCTACTTTCTTCCCCCATTCACTGAGCGACCAATCTAATGCTGGAATATCTGTAAGCGCTTCAAATATTAGTTTTAAGCGTCTGTCTTCGGGTAATAATAGTTGAAAGGTCTGTACATTACCTTTCATGATTTGGTCATGTAAAACCGCGAGCAAACGTGATACTTCCTCATCACTTTTGTGTCCTTCACACTGCCTTCGGAGCTCTTGTAACAGTTCATTTAAGAACGGCGTGAGCGTAATGGTTCGCACTTGAGGATCATAGGTCGTGCCAAAATCAGGATTGATATAAATGCCGACAAACGTCGTATGACTAAGTGCGATAGATTCATGTGGGATACTGGCAGGAACAAACAAGGCTGAGGTGTGTGGCACAAGGTGTTGGTAGTGATCAGTTTTGGTTTGCAACAGCCCTTTGATGGGAAAGATAACTTGATGCCATGTGTGCTGATGCATTTTGTCAATATACCCTTTGGGCATGTCGATGGTCTTCACCAATGCAGGTGAATGGAAACTGGTAGCCATCATTTCATTTGAAGTCATGACATCGGATTGAGAATCAATTTGGCGGGTTAGCATTGTTAACTGTCCTTACATCTCTATCCTGACACAGGTTCGCTAGGCTATCATGTTGGGAAACGTGAATGAAGCCGCGAAAGAAAATGTATGCGATATCAAGTTGGAATATCCAAAGAAAACGGCATGTTTAAGCAAGCGGCAACGTTAATCAAACGATAGATCAAGCGATAAAGTTCAGCAGACAAGTTACGGTTAAAAGGGCAGGGATATGAAAAAGTTAGGCGTAGTGAATAGTGTATTAACAGGCAAGACTGTGGACTTTGCACACGGATCAAAAAGTGCCATTAACAAACAAGTTGTGCCTAGTCGTCAACATGCCACAGAGCTTGGTTTTACAAATGACGAGCAAGGCGATCCTCGTTTCCATGGTGGTATTCAAAAAGCCCTTCATATTTATCCAAGTGAACACTACCCAGCTTGGCAACGCGAGCTAGGCGACAAATCGATTTTCCAAGCTGCAGGCGCATTTGGCGAGAACCTCAGCTCAAGTGGTATAACTGAAGCGTCAATTTGTTTGAAAGATAAGATTCGCATTGGTTCAACAGTGTTGGAAGTCTCACAGGGACGTATGCCTTGTTGGAAGTTGAACGTAAGATTCGAGCAAAATGATATGGCAAGAAGACTGCAAGATACTCTTCGTACTGGTTGGTACTTTCGAGTATTGGAACACGGGAATATTGGAGCTGGTGACGAGATTATTTTGTGCGAAAGACCTTATCCTGACTGGTCTCTAGCTCGAATCATGGGAGCGGTCTTCACTGGTTGTCTCGATAAACGAGAGTTAAGCCAATTAGCTGATTTGCCGTTAGTTGAATCCTGGGGAAAGCTTGTTGAACGACGTTTGGAAACGGGTGAGGTTGAAGATTGGGAAATGCGATTAGTTGGGCCAACATTGGTCAACTAATTCAATAGCACCAAATGAGATGAATGCCGCTTTTGCGGTATTTTTTTTTGCCTAGGCAATACTTAAGGGTATGATATGTTGTCATGTTGTCATGTTGTCATGTTGTCACGTTGTCCTATTTCTTCATGGTTTTTTGCTATATAACGTATCGCCAAAAAATAACAACTAGCAAGTGATCGCGTAGTGATGAGGTTGGTTTGTGTTCGAATAATTAAGTTTGACCCTGATGTTTTTTTACCTATTGGAGTGATGTGTGAGACTACTGAGTATCTTGCCGGCGTTTTTTCCGATGTTTACTTGTGCCTCTACACTCGAAATATGGGCGGGTATCAACTATGAAACCGCCGACTATGTCAAAGAACATATTGAGTCGATGACCGAGCATTACGTTGAAATTCGCCCATTCAACGTCAACAGTATTCGTTCAGAGCTTCTTGTTGCAGATCCTAGGGATAATATCTTCCCAGATGCTATTTGGGTGCCTTCCGATTTCCTAGGGTTAAGTGAATATATCGATCTTGCTACCCTCCCTGAAAATTGGGTTAATACCTCACGCTATGAGAAGAAAGCGCTTGATGCAGTGGTTATCGACGGTGAGCTTAAAGCGCTGCCTGTTGGTATTGGTAATCAGATAGTGTTGTATTCAAATAAACCACAATCTCAAGTCATTACTTGGGAGTCGTTAATCCAACGTTCTGCAGATACGAAGCAGGTAAGCCTTCTTTTCCCTAATCCAAATATGTACTTCTATTTGGCATTTTATCAGCTATTTTCAAAAAATTTGCTTTCAGCGCAGAATGTCAATGGCAAAGGTTTGGTCTCGGTTTTTGAGTTTATCGAGATGCTTGAAAAGACAAATACTATTGAACGATCTTGTGATGAAGTATGCGCTAGGCAGCAATTCATTAATGGTGAAGTTGAGTTTCTAATTGATGGAGATTGGGCGTTTAGTGAACTTGATTCGGCTTTTGGTGAGGCTTTACACGTGAATTCATTGCCGACGTATCAAGGAAGATCTATGTCCTCTTTTAGTGGCGCGAAAGTGTTCGCTATCACCAAAAAAGGTATGGAAAATCCAGAGAAAAGAGAGGCATTGAAGGAGGTGGTTGAATACTTACAATCGAATCGCTTCACCTACTTAGCTCACTCAAATGCAATGATCTCTCCATTTTACGAAGTGAATCAACGTCGAGTAAAAGAGGGGAATCACACCTTTTCCAATATGTACGATGAGTTTCAGTCGTCGCAAATGATGTCGAGTGATTACCGAATGGCGATTGTATGGGAAGCGTCTGCAAGGGCATATGAGCGATTCAAGTCAGGTATGCCAAAGGCAGAGTTGCATAAGTTCTATGATGAATTCGTGCTCTATTACTCGGCGACGATGAGGTCCGGCAATTGAAACTTTCTCTAAAGTACACCATGGGGTTAGTACTACTTGCTTGTTCATTGCTTCCTGTTTATGTCGCTGGACAGCTTATATTGAATCAACAAAGCCAAAGCTCTCTAGAGCAAAAAGAAATCAAGTTGGCCAATTCGACTATCGGTATTGAGCAAACGGTATTTGACAAAGTTAATCTCATCGCAAGCCTTACACAATGGTATTCGCAGGATCGCTCTTTGATTAAGGCGGGAGGGAATATCTTTTTCTCGAGCGTAGTCTGGGACAAGATGGATAGTTTTAATTCGTTGGCTGATAGCGTGTCAGCCACGTACATACTGGATCGTTACTGGAAACCTATTTATGACAGCAAGGGCAGTTTGTATCACTTTGAGAAAAGTCAGTTACTCGAAGATTTGAAGCAGCCGCTTTTAACCTATAAGCAAGGAAAGCTGTTTCACACTGAATTTACTGAACCTGAGTTAGTGGATGATGCCAGTGCAGGCATTGCGTTTGTTGCTCCCATTTTGCCTTATCGGCTTATTGAAGGTTCTAGTTATACACCGCAAGGTTATTTGGTTGTACTGATGGGTTACGACCGGTTGGAGTCCAAAGTCACCCCCTTCCTATATGAGAATGAGTCGGTCGAGTTTAATCACGTTCCTCACTCTGGTTTAGAACGCACTAGCGTCGAACGCACTAATGCAGAGAACACTGCGTCTGAAACGAAGCTCGTTTCAATAGGCAACGACTTGTTTTCAGCACCTTTAAGGCTCTCGATAAAACATAATGTTTCTGACAGTGCTCGATTGTTAGAAATGCAGCAATCAGAGGCGGTGTTTGTCAAAATTCTATTCGCAACATTAGCCATTGCTATTGTGTGTGCTCTGCTTTTAAGTCGTTTGTTCTCACAACAGTTGAACTTGCTAACAGAGTCGGTTGGGTCATATTCGAGTAATAAGTTGCCTAATCATAAACTAGAAGAGCATCGTTTTACGGAGTTCTTCACTCTCAGCAGTTTATTAGGAAAAATGTGGGCTCGAATACAGCATCAACTCAGTGAATTAACGGTACGAAATGAGCAGTTAATTTCTGCTAACTATCAGATTGCCGAGAGTAATAACAAGCTAGAAAATTTCAATATACAGTTAGAGAAAACGGTAGAAGAGAAAACCAGCAGCCTAGCGTATTCATTAGCCCGTGAAGAATCACATAAGCATCGAATTCTCAAGATTGTTCAGTTTGCTTCGATGAGAAAAAGTGTTGAATATCGCCTAATTCCAGAGCTGGTTAATGTACAACTTGTATCGATATTGCCTAACTGTTGTATGCAGTTCAGTTTTAGTGATAAGCCCGAGAGCAGCAAAGCGCTATTGGATTCTAAAGCGCTGTTGGGTTCTAAAGTGCTCTTGGATTCTAAAGTATTGGTGGATTCTAAAGGCGCCACTATTGGCTACTTTGTTTCTAAAGAGTTTGATCGTCTGAGCGAAGAAGACGTATTAATTTTCGATTTGTACCAAAAACAGTTAGCCAGTTGGATAGAGCTAGAAAACATCACTCGAGTTAACATGCAGACAGGCTGCTATAACCGAAAAGCGTTTAACGAAGATTTTGAGTTTAGTAAGCGGTGTGTCGTCAACAACCGAGATACACTGTCTTTATTTATTATTGATATCAACGGATTGAAAAATACGAATGACGTCTACGGGCATAAGGTCGGAGATCAGTTGATACAGTGTAGTGTGGAAGTTATTCGTAAGCGACTGGATAGTATGAGTAATTTGTACCGTTTAGGAGGAGACGAGTTTGGGATCCTCACTTTAAGCGGTCACGGTCAAGATCTTCAAAGTGCAGGTTCATTGGTGCAGTGTCTGTATGCGGACCAAGAAGGACAAGTTATTGAAGCTAAAGCTGGTATCTCTATTCCGGTTCGATTTTCTATCGGGTCTTCGTGCAGCGAATCTACCGATCTCGATAATCTGTTCGCTGTCGCCGATGAGGATATGTATAAACAGAAACGCCATTATTATCAGTCTTTGCTTTCGACAGACAAATAACAATGAATAGAGAAAGAGGAGCATGATGCACCTCTTTTTTCATATATCTAACTCTATATTGCTCTTCTGCCACCGATTCGCCATGTAGCAGCCACTACAGCCAGAAATCCTTTAAAGGCATGTCATCGCTGTAGTGATGAGCAATCTGCGCTTGGAGTAGCTCTGCGGTTGCAATGGCATCCACTAGTGCGTGGTGTGGCGTGTAGTCCGGTAAGTGGTATCGACGACGACTTTGCCCAAGTCTTACTGATGCCGGCTTCTGGCCTTTGAGTTTATTCCACAAGCCACCGGCCAATTTATGCTGAATTTGAGATTCTATTTCTAGTGTATCTAATACTGGAAACTCAATGCCTTCGCCTAGCCTTACTTTTAACGCGTTGTCCAAGAAATCACGCTCAATTCGACGGTAATGAACAACTGGAATGTGGCCTGCCATTGCCCCCAAAATATCTTCAAGCACTTCATTTAAATCTGGAGCATCAATAATGTCATTGTGAGTAATGCCATGGATGACGACTGATTCTTCTTCTAGTTTTTGTTTAGGCCTAAGTGTCCAGTGTCTTGCCTGTCGTAGATAAATACGATTGAGCGTAAACGGGACTAACCCAATGGTAATGATGCCATCTTTAACAGGGTTTAAGCCTGTGGTTTCAAAGTCCACTGCTAAAAAGGTCACTTCAGAAAGTGGTGTATCTGGAGCCGGAAGTGGCTCACTATAAAATTTCTGCAAACGCTCATCTTTTGAACGCTCTAGCTTTTGCGCAAACTTAAAAGGCCAGTCCACCGCAGGAGTTCTAAATAATTTACTCATAGTCCCTACTTAAACTTATTGCTAGCTTGATAACGGAACTTAAGGAAGTTTTGCGCGTTGCTAAGAATTTGGAATGCGTCCTTCAAGTTACGACGTTCAAAATCTGAAAGGTTTTCGGGTTCAATGTTGTTATCAGGCTCGATGTTATTGTCAACATCGTGTGCTTGATGACGAATACGAACTAGAGAGATAAACTCCATGGCGTCTTTCAAGTCTTGTGCTCTACCTTTTGGCAAAATACCGGCGTCGATAATGTCATCCAAACGTTCAAATGAGTTCTTTGAACGAGAAGCCACCGCTAAAGAGTGAACACGAATTAAGTCTGCGAGTGGCGCGGTGCCACGACGTTTAAGGTTGATCGAGTTGTTGTGACGGCCATCTTTCTCCATTACGAAATCTTTGAAGAAACCCAGAGGCGGTGTGCGGTTGAGCGCGTTACGAGCAAGACACGCTAAGAAGCGATTATTCTTACGTGCACGTCTTACGATGAAGCTGTTCAATTGCTCAGCCCATTTTAAGCGGCCATACACGCCATCTAAATCAAAGAAGATGGAAGCATTTAGTAGTGCTTTCGGGTTCGGATCATCAATCCAATCGGCAAAGCACTCTTCCCATTGGCGACGTGTCATGCGCCAAGTAGGATTTGTCGCCATGATGTCGCCAGTACAGTAAACGTAACCACATTGATCTAAACCGTCACAGATAAAAGTGGAAAGCTCTTCAAAGTATTTACCATGCTTTTTCTCGTCGTACGTATCGTCAAGAATGATGGCATTATCTTGGTCTGTGACTAGCAGCTGTTCGTCACGGCCCATAGAGCCGAGTGCAAGGAAACAATAAGGAATGGGCGCTTTACCCAGTTTCTCTTCACCTAACTCGATAATACGTTGTTTAAAGCTACGGCCAATTACTGACATAGCGGTACCAACCATATGTGCGTTGGCGTCTTCGTTGACTAGACGAACAAAGCTGTCTTTTACTTGTTCTGAGAGCACTTTGAGATCTTCAATACTCTGCTGTTGGAAGATACTGCTTACCAATAATAGGGAGTTTTGAGATTCGTAACGCACGATATCAGTTGCTTCGATTATACCGATTGGCTTCTTGTCTTTTAGTACTGGTAGGTGATGCACGTTGTAGCGAAGCATAGTCATCATTGCTTCGTATACATAGGCGTTATGGTCTAGCGAGATAACCTCGGCTGTCATTACGCTTGATACTTCATCGGATGGGTCGAGGCCTTCTGCGAGAACGCGTGTACACAAGTCTCGGTCCGTGATAATGCCGATAACAGGCGTTGAGTCGTCTTCATCGTCTTCAACAATATCTGGGTCAATAATGAGCAGTGAAGAGACGTTGTCTTCGGCCATCATGGTGGCAGCTTGCTGAATCGTGCGCGTTTTTTCGATCATCGGTGCTTCACTGGTGAGCAGTGTTTTCACCTTAGAGGTCGTTAAATCATTAGCGTCGTTGCTGTCTGAATTAGCTTGACGAAGGCGGGCGTTGTCTTCGACTTCAACGAAGTCGGCAAAAGAGTCATAGTTGTCATAGAGTTCTTGGAAGATTGGCTCAGGAATGCAATAGAGTAGGGTATCTTCGGTCGCTTTCACTGGAAAACGAACCTTGTTGTTGGTCAGCAAGCCCATTTGGCCGAACAAGTGCCCTTCATCAAGGCGGTTATAGAGTTCGCCTTTACGACGATAAACTTCTACTTCACCGCTTCGAACGATATAGAGATCATGAATTTGGTCACCAAAGTGAATGATAGGTGTATCTTGGCGGTAATAAGAAATTTCTACGCTACTGGTCACTTTCATCAAGGCCTCCTCAGGGAGTTCTGTGAAAGGTGGGTATTGTGCCAGAAAGTTCTGAATCTCTAATAACTCAGCATCCATAATGATCATCCATTAGTTTGTATGATTTCATGGTACAACATTTGATAATAATTTGCCGTGACAAATCAATCTGTGAGCTAAAACCTTTTTAAAGTCTTATGGATAGACTAATCTTTCAGTTAATGGAGTGATTGCTTAAGGATAATAGGAATGTCGAAGTGGAAGCTTAGTTTGGTATCTGCAGTTTTTATGTTTTCTCCAAATTTGTGGGCAGAAACTCATAGTGTGGATATTCTTGATTATGACCATATATACGCCACCGCGCATTCGGGCAGTTTAAATGAAGATGCCGGCAGTAATAACAATGCTTCGTCATATGGGTTGGGTGTGAGTTACGCCATGACTGACGACTGGTTGTTGCTAGGTGACTACAGTGCACGTTTCATCCACCCGGATGAAACGACAACCCGAATTGATACGCTTACGCCGGGTGTTGGTTATCGATATAGTATTAAAAAAGATTTAGATGTGGTGGCTTACTACCTGCTTGGTATTACTAAGGGTAAGGTTGAAGATAATGATACCAACCGAACTGAATCTTCGGACACTGAGTTCATCCAAGGGATAAAAGCCGAACTTAACTATGGATTTGCGAAACGTTGGATTGCAAACGGCAGTGTGCAAGTGAATCGCAGTGACCTGTTTGATGAAGAAATTTACCACGTGGGTTTACGTTATCTAGTGACCAATAAGTTTGCGATTGGTGGCTCTTATCAACACCGAGACGGTGAAGGTAAGATTCGCAGTGAACGCACCAATGAGCTTGGAGTGGAGTTTGTTCTAGAGTATTAGTCAACGATATGAAGACTAAGTGTTTGATACACAAAGTAAGTGATTCATACATCAAAACTCAGACGTAAAAAAGCCAGCGTAACTGCTGGCTTTTTGATATCTATACGTCTTCAAGTACAGGTTTATGCTTTACGATTAAAGAACCGCAGCGATACCTTTACACAGAGGACCCATGTTTGACTTAGTCATACCAGCAACACTAATACGGCCAGAGCCAACAATGTAGATAGCGAATTCGTCTTTCAGGCGAGTTACTTGCTCTTTGCTTAGGCCAGAGAACGAGAACATGCCGTTTTGGCGTTCGATGAATGTGAAGTCTGCATCAACACCTTCAGATTTCAGTGTTGTTACGAACAGCTCACGCATCTCTTGGATACGATCACGCATTTCTGCTACTTCCGCTTCCCATTCAGCACGTAGATCAGCATCACCAAGGATGTGAGTTACTACAGCACTACCGTGCGCTGGTGGGTTAGAGTAGATAGAGCGAATGATGCTCTTAACTTGAGAGAACGCTGTCGTTGCTACGTCTGCAGATTCAGCAACAAGAGTGAATGCACCTACGCGTTCGTTGTACAAGCCGAAGTTCTTAGAGAATGAGCTAGCAACAAGGATCTCCTTGTTGTATTGAGCAAAAATACGTAAGCCAGCCGCATCTTCTTCAACGCCTTTTGCAAAACCTTGGTAAGCAAAATCGAATAGAGGAAGCAGTTTCTTCTCTGCAACTAGTTTAGCCAGTACTTCCCACTCTTCAGTTGTTGGGTCGATACCTGTTGGGTTATGACAGCAGCCGTGAAGAAGAACGATATCGCCAGCAGAAGCTTTCTCTAGGTCAGCAACCATGCCTGCGAAATCTTTGTCTTTTGTTTCAGCGTTGTAGTAGCTGTATTGAGCGGTTTCGATACCTGCAGCAGCGAAAACGCCGTTGTGGTTAGCCCAAGTTGGGTTACTGATCCAGATTTTCACGTCGCCCAGTTGGCGCTTGATGAATTCACCTGCTACGCGAAGTGCACCCGTACCACCTGGAGCTTGTGCTGTTTTAGCACGCTGAGACGTTACGATTTCTGCATCTGAACCGAAAAGAAGTTTCTGAACGGCTAGACCGTATTCAGCCGTGCCTTCAATTGTTAGGTAAGATTTGGTTTTTTCGTTTTCAAGAAGTGCAGCTTCTGCTTTCTTTACTGTTTTAAGTACAGGCGTTTGACCATCTTCATTTTTGTAGATGCCAACACCAAGGTTGATTTTCTCTGCGCGAGAGTCTTTTTTAAACTCTTCAGTAAGGCCGAGGATAGGGTCGGCGGGAGCAGCTAACACTTTTTCAAACATAATCTTCATCCATGTCAATTGAGAGGGGATAGTATCTACTGGTAGTTATACCTGTATGGAATTTTTAAGACAATACGAAGTGAACAGAAAGACCAAAAAAAATCCATTTCAATCAGATTTATTGACTAAAGAGGGTATTTGATAACAAAACACCCTACGGGTTAACCTATAGGGTGTAAGAAGTTAGTGATTTTTGAATAGATTATGCTGGTTGAGCAATGAAGCTCTCGCGTTCAAGTTCACTTGGGATGTTTTTGCCATCTTTATAGGTCGCTGCAATCTCGACAAACCGCTGTTCAACAGTAAGAAATGCTTGAACAACTTGCGGATCAAAATGCGTCCCATTGCCCTCCAAGATAATCTGTTTAGCTTGCTCGTGAGTAAAGGCTGGCTTGTACACGCGCTTCGATATGAGCGCATCATAAACATCTGCTAATGCCATTAATCGGCCAGATAACGGGATTTCTTCACCGGACAACTGATTTGGATAGCCGCTGCCATTCCATTTCTCATGATGCGTCAGTGATATCTCTTTCGCGACTTTTAAGAATGAGCAGCTTCCCAACTGCTTTTCTGCAATAGACAGGGCTTCAGCACCAATTGCAGGGTGACCTTTCATTATTTCAAATTCTTCATCGGTTAATTTACCGGGTTTTAGTAAAACCTTGTCAGGAATACCTACCTTGCCGACGTCATGTAGGGGAGCTGATTTATAAAGTAATTCGATATAATTCGGAGTTAACAAATTAGCGTGTGTTTCCGACCTGCTAAGCTCTTGTGCCAGTACCTTTACGTACTCTTGAGTTCTCAGAATGTGAGCACCCGTTTCATTATCTCGAGACTCTGCAAGCGCCGACAAGCTAACAATCGCAACATCACGTGTGGTTTTTACTTCGTTCTGCGCGGTTTCAAGGCTATCTAGCATGATGTTAGTCATGGATGCCATAGAACCTAGCTCGTTGTAGCCGAAAATCGGTAGACGAATGCCTGGTTCACCTTGGGTAACTTTATTCAAGGCGCACTCTTGGCTAAGGAGAATACGTTTAATCAACTTGTTCCAAAGTGTCATTATGGTTATCGCGTATCCACCAAGTACTAGCGCTAAATAGATGAACTCTTTAATCACGCTGACTTTGCCGGTGCCATCCAACAAGCGTTCAGGGTTGTTCTCCAGCCAAAAAATATCTTTAACAGCCACCATCGTCAGCATAGTGGTCAGTGTGATTAGAAGTACGATGACTAAACCGATCATCTGATTCACTAATGAACTTCGCTCTCCTACTAGTTGGAAGTCAAATTGCCCAGATTTTTCCATCTTGTCTATCTGATTCAATTTGGCTTTCAGTTGCAGAATGCTTCCCGTAAAAAAGCCGAACAACGTCATTCCGAAGACCACTTTTAAATTACTATCGATAGTGAAGTCGTAACTCAAGTTGTAATAAAGAGCGAAAGGGACGCTTGCTACAAAAAACAACAGGGAATCGAGTTGTGCAAACCGACCTTGTTTAACCAAAGTGTGGTGTGCAAACAGGAAATGGCGCACAAGCCAAACCAAGGCAAAAACGATGCTCACTTGAGTGAATATTTCTAGGGTCGTTAAGGTGTCGAGCATAGGGCATACTCGACTGCAATAGGTGCCAAAAAGTACGCCAGCGATAACGTACAGTTGAGTTGTTAGCGACTGATTATAGTTTGATGTATCCATCGATAAGCCTTTATTCGTTTTCGTTTCTGATCTACATAATGCTTATTAGATTCACGAGTTTTAAGCACGCATACTTGCTGTGAAATACGCATTGCCTGTATTGAAATATAAATAACTTGAATGACTTGCGTAAATAAGACCGGAAATTCTATCGATAGCTTTCGTTGATTGATACAAGAAATTGATGTGTGTAAGTGATTTGTTAACTAAGTGGGGATTATTACAGCATTACTATGAGTATACGTTAATAGCCTCGATAGAGAGTCGAGGCTATTCTGTGGTCGATCTTGGCTTGCTCTTGAAGAACAGCGAAAGCCGTTACGTTTAATTGTGTATTATTTTTTTAGATTGATCTCAGCTTCAATAGAACTGGTTTCAATATCAGGATGAGACGCCAGTTTGTCAGTTGCCCACTGGTTTAAGTGCTTAAGAATTGCAGACACCGCGTGTTTCTCTGTCGGCGCTTGATCTTGCTCTACGTCGATCTTCTGCTTTGGATGCGAACCTGTTGCATCTTCAGCGATATGAAGCCAGTCTGGGTGCCAGTAATATGGCTGGCCACTCGGTGTCGTCCAACTATGAACACCGTTTGACTCTCCTTTATAACTTAATTGGTCTGCTTTTATTTTTGTCATTGTTATCTCGCATGTTTTTTGGGTTACATCAAATTATTGAGGCTTAGAGCGAACTTGGCTCTCGCCTTGATTACAAACTTAGCAAAGCTTACAAAGTTATCTGTGAACCAATTCACACAATTATAGAAATCAGGGGTAATCATATGGATAGCAGCAATAGTTGTTAACGTTAGTGATAAAATCTCCGGCTTATTAGAATTTATCTAGGTAGTACAGTTAGATGGCGCGTTATGAAGAGCTTGCAAAGGACATTCGAACTCAGATTGCTAACAACACTTGGCGGTCCGGGGAGAAGATCCCTTCTGTGCGCATGAGTTGTCGAAATTACAACGTCAGTAATAGTACTGTTCTACAAGCCTATCAATTGTTAGAAAGTGAAGGTTGGATTATCGCCAAGCCTCAATCTGGCTATTTTGTCGCGCCCAGAATGGATGATATGGATTACCTATTAACGCCAGAGCGTGAGAAGAAAGCGATCAATGACCGCTTGTTTGATTTCTTAAAATCGAGTTCCGCAGAAGGTGTAATACCTTTTGGCTCAGCCTTCCCAGATCCTGACCTTTTTCCTTTGCCTACCTTGACCCGAAACCTCGCGAGTGCAGGAAGAAAGATGACGGGAGCGAGTGTCATTAATAATTTACCGCCGGGCAGTGAGTCACTCAGAAGGCAAATTGCCCAACGATATTTGCAGCAGGGTATTACGGTGAATCATCAAGACATCGTGATTACTTCAGGTGCGATGGAAGCGCTCAACTTGAGCCTACAAACGGTCACCAATTCAGGTGACAACGTTGTGATTGAATCTCCAGCTTTCTATGGCGCTTTACAGGCCGTAGAGAGGTTGGGGCTCAATCCGATTGAAGTGGATGTTTGTCCAATCAATGGATTGAATATTGATCAGTTTGAAAGCGCACTACAAAACCAAGATGTAAAAGCGTGTTGGCTGATGACGACTTTTCAAAACCCGACGGGGACAAGTTTGTCTGAAGAGGCAAAGCGCCGTGTGGTTGAGATTGCAGAACAACACGAAACCTACATTATTGAAGATGACGTATATGGTGACCTCTACTTCGAGGGTCATAAACCCAAACCACTAAAAGCCTTCGATAAGACTGATTCTGTTCTGCTTTGTGGTTCGTACTCAAAAAGTCTGTGTCCGGGTTATCGGGTCGGCTGGGTTGTGAACACGCGTTTCAATGATGCCATTCAAAAGCTTCAGCTTCTTTCTACACTGTCGAGTAGCGCGCCTGTTCAGCTCGGAGTCGCACACTTTCTGACGCATGAAAGCTACGATAACCACCTTCGTAAACTGCGCAAAAACCTGTTGCTAAGAAAAGAGAGTTTTATCAACGTGATCAGGCAATACTTTCCACATTCTATCCAAATTGAAGAGCCCACTGGCGGCTATTTTGTCTGGATTCGTTTTGTTGAGAAATTCGACAGCCAACAATTTCATCAACTGGCTATTGAGCAAGGTATTAGCGTCGCATCTGGCGATTTGTTTAGCGAACAGGGCAGAGTAGACAACGCGATTCGGTTGAACTTTTCGTATGAACTGACTAAAGAGAAAGAGCAAGCTCTGAAGTTACTTGGGCAATTGGCGCATCAATTAATGAATTCATAGTCTGGCAGCTTGCTCAAAAGGTTAAGTTACTCATAAAACAGCGAGTGATTTCAACTGTACGGGCTGATTACGCTGTAACTGTACGCCTTGTTGATCAAAGAGTTGTGATTCAATAACGGTAGACCAAATTTTGGAGATACCGTTATGTTGAAAGTGACTATGGGAAACGAAGTTAAGCTTATTATTGTGGCGATTGTGTGCGCACTTCTGCTTATCATCGGCCATGTTTTATTGGCCAAAGCATTCGCAGATATGGCTTGGGCTGAATATACAACTGCAGCAATCCCATTCGTTATGATGGCAATCTGTGGCTTTGCCATTAAATACGCGAAAGACCAAGATGTCGATTAGCTTTTGAATGATTAGTTTCTGCTGGTGGTATGCCGAAGCATCAGTCGTTTCTTTTATTCCGAATATAAAAAACCTCCGCAAATTGCGGAGGTTTTTATTTGTTCTTAACTTTTAGATTCTAGTAAGAGCTAAGCTCTCAATATCGAATTAGAAGTTTGCAGAGCGTGGTGTACGTGGGAATGGAATCACGTCACGAACGTTGCCCATACCTGTTACGTAAGATACGAGACGCTCGAAACCAAGACCGAAACCAGCGTGTGGCACTGTGCCGTATTTACGTAGGTCGCGGTACCAGCTCATGTGCTCAGGGTCGATACCCATAGCAATCATACGCTCGTCTAGAATGTCTAGACGCTCTTCACGTTGTGCACCACCGATGATTTCACCGATGCCTGGTGCAAGTACGTCCATTGCCGCAACTGTTTTGCCGTCGTCGTTTAAGCGCATGTAGAAAGCTTTGATGTCTTTCGGGTAGTTCTTAACGATAACAGGCGCTTTGAAGTGCTCTTCAGCTAGGTAACGTTCATGCTCAGAAGACATGTCGATGCCCCACTCAACGTCGAATTCAAATTTCTTACCAGAGTCTAGTAGGATTTGGATTGCGTCAGTGTAGTCAACTTGTGCGAAATCAGCGTCAACGAATTGCTCTAGACGAGTGATCGCTTGCTTATCGATGCGAGAAGCGAAGAACTCAAGGTCATCACGGCGCTCTTCAAGAACAGCAGCGAAAACGTACTTAAGCATGTCTTCAGCCAGCTTCGCTACATCGTCAAGGTCTGCAAACGCAACTTCAGGCTCAACCATCCAGAATTCAGCTAGGTGGCGACTTGTGTTTGAGTTTTCAGCACGGAACGTAGGACCGAACGTGTAAACCTTGCTTAGTGCACAAGCGTAAGCTTCCGCATTAAGTTGGCCAGATACCGTTAGGAAAGTTTCTTTACCGAAGAAATCTTCGTTGAAGTCAACTTTGCCTTCGTCAGTGCGAGGTAGGTTTTCCATGTCTAGCGTAGATACACGGAACATTTCGCCAGCGCCTTCTGCATCAGATGCAGTGATAAGCGGAGCAGACGTCCAGAAGAAACCTTGCTCGTGGTAGAAACGGTGAATCGCTTGAGATAGACAGTTACGTACACGTGCTACTGCGCCAATCACGTTTGTACGTGGACGCAGGTGAGCAACTTCACGAAGGTATTCGATAGAGTGACGTGTCTTAGCCATTGGGTAAGTGTCAGCGTCTTCAACCCAGCCAACAACTTTAACGTCAGTTGCTGCTAGTTCGAAGTCTTGACCTTTCGCAGGAGACTCAACAATCTTACCTGTTACTTCAACAGAGCAGCCAGTTGTTAGCTTTAATACTTCGTTTTCGTAATTATTAAGATTATTAGGAACCACGGCCTGAATCGGGTCGAAACAAGAGCCGTCATAAATGGCAAGGAAAGAGATTCCAGCTTTGGAATCACGACGTGAACGGATCCAGCCGCGAACAGTTACTTCACTGTCTACCGCTAGCTTGCCGCCAAGTACGTCTGTTACAGGCGCGTAAGTCATGTTGATTTCATTCTCCATTGAGGGACAAATTCAACTCAAAGTTACTAGCGTTACTGCAAATATATAGATATTCGCACAATAATTAGCCGAAACATCGAGTTGTATAAACTTTTTAAATCGATTGAACATATTACCTGTCATACGGACAGCTTCAACCTTTATTCTTGCTCGACGAAAGAAATATTGTGTCTGCAGACAAGAAAAACCACTAAGGGTTGTTTTTTTGTTCGATTTCATGCGGTGCAATTGCCGTTAGACGTTTATAAACGTTATGTCGGAGTTAGGTTATTAAACTAGGTTAGTAACCGTTTTGGTCAATAGCCGTAACCGTTTTAATGAATAGCCGTAACCGTTGACGAGGTGGTATAGGTTTGGAATCTTTGTTTGCAATAATGAATGTGTGATTGCATCAAGACTCACTTTATATTGGCGCGGCTCAAGCTAGCTCAATGTTTACGATCCAACTTAATACTTACGATCTAGTCTAATGTTTACTCGCTAGCTTAATTTGTACTGTTTATCTTAGTACCTATTATCAATAGGCTTGAGCTTACTTATTCAATAGCAAATAAATCACAAACCAGAGGAGTTTAATATTCACGTGTTAATTACGCCGCCTTAGCCCCTGCATTCTCTCTACACCCGCACTTTTCGAGCGCTCGCTCATTCAAGAAAAACAGTCGATCAAATTATGTCTGAACAAGGCAGGACTGGCTGTACAAGTAAAAGAGAATTACATGCTTAATTATTTAAAAAAACACTGGTTATCAAACGTTAAAGGAGATTCATTATCTGGGATTGTGGTTGCACTCGCATTAATCCCAGAAGCTATCGCATTTTCAATTATCGCAGGCGTTGACCCTAAAGTAGGGCTTTATGCTTCTTTCTGTATCTGTGTCGTCACTGCGTTGGTTGGCAGTCGCCCGGGGATGATCTCTGGGGCAACGGGTGCTATGGCACTGTTGATGGTCACCTTAGTTAGAGAGCACGGGTTAGAGTATCTGCTCGCGGCTTCATTTCTTGCAGGCGTGGTTCAAATTGCGGCTGGATATCTCAAGCTAGGAAACCTGATGAACTTTGTTTCAAAATCAGTCATAACGGGTTTTGTTAACGCACTCGCGATTCTTATCTTCATGGCGCAACTCCCTGAACTCATCAATGTGCCATCAAGCGTTTACCTGTTAGTCGCTCTTGGTTTAGCCATTATTTATCTGCTTCCTTATTTCCCTAAATTAGGCAGTGCGATACCGTCTCCATTGATTGCCATCGTAGTACTTACTATCGTCAGTCTGCTCTTTGGTTTGGATGTAAGAACAATTGGCGATATGGGTAAGCTTCCTGATTCACTGCCTGTGTTCTTAATTCCTAATATTCCATTCACGTTTGATACGTTGGCGACCATACTTCCTTATTCTATTGCTCTGTCCCTCGTCGGCTTATTAGAGTCCTTAATGACAGCGACGATCGTCGATGATCTGACCGATACTGAAAGTAATAAAAACAATGAATGTAAAGGGCAGGGCGTTGCGAACATCGTGGCTTCCCTTTTTGGTGGAATGGCGGGGTGTGCGATGATCGGCCAGTCGATAATCAATATCAAATCTGGCGGTTTGACGAGGTTATCAAGCTTAATTGCAGGGGTTGTTTTGTTATTAATGGTAGTGTTTGTCTCTGATTGGTTGAAGCTGATACCGATGGCGGCGTTAGTGTCTGTGATGATCATGGTTTCTATCGGCACATTCTCATGGCGTTCTGTTGTTGAGCTTAAAGACCACACACTCCCAACTAACGTAACCATGCTAGCAACAGTGGCGATGGTGGTGTTTACTCACAATCTCGCAATAGGTGTTGCGGTTGGCGTGGTGCTATCGGCTCTGTTTTACGCTGATGTCAGCAAGTCAATGGTGTTTATTTCAGATGAAGTGATGACTAACGAAATACACACGGTTCATAAAGTAAAAGGGCATGTATTTTTTGCCTCTTCGGAAGCGTTTGTTGACCTATTTGATTATGACAAAACTACATCTTTGGTGACCATCGATATCTCTGACGCGTCCTTCCTAGATAACACCTCGGTTGAAGCGCTCGATAAGGTGGTATTTAAATTCCGTAAAAAAGGCGCTTACGTTGAAGTGGCTGGAATGGATACCGTGAGTGCAAGTCTCATCTACAAGCATGCGATGTATCATAAGCATAAAGACCTAACTGCGGTTTCTATTACACACTAAATGATTGTTTAATTGGGAATTCGAGTCCTAAATAAAGAAAGCTAATAACTTAAAGCGCTCAAAATTGAGCGCTTTTTTTGTTGAAAAGGAAAGAAAAGCAACTTCAAAAACAGCGCCACACTGCGGCGTTATGGCGTTATGGCGTTAGGCGTTATGACCTTTTCTTATCTCTGGCGTTTGCGCTCGACAAAGTGAATTGATTTATCAGTGATTCAAGGTGGTCAGACAGCTCTTCAAGGTCATTACTGATCCCGCGGGTTTCACCAGCAGATTGTGACGTATTATCGGCATGTGAAGTGATGGTCTCGACCTTCTGCTGAACGTCTTTGGTCGCCAGTGTGGTGGATTGCGTTTGCTGCTGGATATTTTGTGCATGGGCCAGCACTTGTTTCATTTCTTCCACGACACTGTTCATTTCATGCGATAGTGCATCGATATCTGTTGAGCTTTGATGTGCTTGCTCGCAAACTCGGTCGGCCGAAGTTAAAGATTCTTCGCTACCTTGTTGGAACTGATGGATAATCGATTCAATACTGCCTGTCGCTTCAGCCGTTCGTGAGGCAAGATTACGAACCTCATCAGCAACTACCGCAAAGCCACGACCTTGTTCACCTGCGCGAGCGGCTTCAATTGCTGCATTCAAGGCAAGAAGGTTAGTTTGATCGGCAATGCCTCGAATAACACTCAATATTGAAGAAACCTCTCCAGTTTGCTCATTGAGTGTCAGTATTTTGTGTTTCACCTCTTCAATGCTGGTGACTAGGTTCTTTATTTCACCACTTGCGTCATGTGCCTGGTTGGCACTTTTGCACGCTACATCAGCTGTGTGGTTGATGAGTTCGGAGGCCGTTAACGTCGCTTGTTCTACGTTGATCTGCTGAGCTTGTATCCCTTCAACATTGTTTTGTACTTCAGCCGTTTCATTCTGCTGATCACTGGCTGCTTGTTCGGTAATGTGCGCAACGCTGGTCAGTTGATTGGCAGACGCATTCAACTTATGTGAGGTGTTTTGTACCTTTTCCAAACTGTCGGAAACGGTGCCCATGAACGAGTTAATAGAGTTAGCCAGTGTTCCAATCTCATCTTTACTTTGTTCGGGCAGCCGAGTGGATAGGTTTTTATCGCTGCTGACTTGGGTCATAAAGCGAGATGTCTGTTGAAGAGGGCGAACGATGATTTTACGAATCAGCCCCATGGTTAACACGAAACCAGCAAAAGAGATCACCGCCATAATACCGATCGCGGTCATCGTTTGAGTATTGATCAGCGAGTTGACATGGCTAAGGTTATATTCAAGTCGAATCGCCCCTAAAACTTCCCCCTCCGGTGCCATGTGACAAGTGATGCAGTTTGTACCGCGATAGTTTTCACTCGATTTCATTGGTAGGGCGATAACAAGGCCTTTTCCCCAATCAGAAGAAAATGGTTCGATAACGGTTTCGCCAGCCAATGCGCGCTTGTCGATATCATCAACGGGTATTTGGTTTTCATTGCCGGGACCGTATAGTTTACTCACTGCGTCTGCACGCAAGACTCGAACATTTTCAATACCGTCTTGAGCTAGCGCTTTTTGACGGAGTGTCTCTTTTTGCGCCATGGTACCAGTGAGCATCATCATATTGAGGCTATCGAAATAGTTACTCGCTTTGTCGTGTAGTTGTTCACTGAGTACCGAGTTAACCAACTCTTTTTGTTGCGAATATTGAAAATAGGTCGATATGGCAAGCAGGAAGGTAAACACGACGGCCAAAGCCACCAGGATTTTGAAAGTGATTGTTGAGCGCATAGGGAATAGTTTTTATTATTTATAATGACGCGCATACTTTACGTGTCAGAGACCCTACTACCTATGGGGTATAACAAATAGTGTGACCATTCTCCGCTTATGATGATGTTTCTGTGATGTAACAAGTTTGTGTTGTTTTTTTTGGCGCGTAAGTGTCAGTAATTTATCATTAAATAGCGATAAGTATGACCTTGTTTCCGTGTTCTCGAACTTTAAATGTTAAATCTATTAATAGATGCGATTGATGGTGTTTGATTTTATAAATCAGTTTGAGGGCTTACGATTGATAGAACTTGTGAAGTGGCAGGGTTTTACGTAAAATTGCGTGTCATTTTTTTAGCCTGAGAAACACAATGAGATCTGAGTTATACAAAGAGTTTATGTTTGAAGCAGCCCACCATCTTCCACACGTGCCGGAAGGGCATAAGTGCGGTCGTTTGCATGGCCACTCTTTTCTTGTTCGTTTGTACGTAGAAGGCGAAGTTGATCCGCATACTGGTTGGGTAATCGACTTTTCTGAAATCAAAGCCGTATTCAAACCAATCTACGACCGTCTCGACCACTATTACTTGAACGATATTGAAGGTTTAGAGAACCCAACGAGTGAAGTATTAGCTAAATGGATCTGGAACGAGCTAAAACCAAACTTGCCGCTTCTAAGCAAAGTTGAGATTAAAGAAACATGTACTGCAGGTTGTATCTACCGCGGTGAATAAGTTTTCAATACTGTAATTTTGAGACTGCACTTAGAAAACTGTATTTTCAAAGCAATTAACTTCAATACGATAGTATTCAATATCGCATTTAAGGTTATAGTTTTTAAAGTTTCAAAGTTTCAAAGTTTCAAAGTTTCAAAGTTTCAAAGTTACGAAAGGCGCTCACAAGAGCGCCTTTTTTGTGCTTGTTATCTGGTTTGGTTACTCTGCGCACAAGCTCTGATTTTATTGGGTTTGATGTATTTATGGAGCGGCTTTTTATCAATAATGATTATTGTTTTACAAAGTTAAGTGGTTAATTTGTATTCAAATGGCCATTTTGTTTAATTTAATAGCAAAAATTGTGGCTATAGCGTTGTGTTTCGAGGCTCATTCTATAAGATGAAAAGACCTCTATGAGAGAGGTAAGGCAGCAACGGATACGCTGCTTCAAATACTATGGAATGTGACTTATTGGACACATACATGAAATTCAAGATTACATCGCCGATTATTGAACCTACGGAAGGTTCACCACATCAGCTAACGCTCACTCACGCTTCTCGTTTTACCTCTTTTAAAACAAGCTCCCCTTTGAACGCCCTGTTCGACAATGTCTCTGCACGCTTCTCTACCGCTTATCGCTCCTATTGTTATTCGTTTTATAACTTTATTTCTATCTGAACACCTTTGTCATCTGCTCGATGACGAAGACTTACACCTATAAAAACTAAACAAATAAGTTAAAGACAATGAATATTAAAATGATAGGGAGCTCCCTAATTATCGCTGGTACCGCTCTCGGTGCTGGTATGCTTGCGATCCCAATGGTATTAGCTCAATTTGGATTGCTTTACGGCACACTGCTGATGGTTCTGATCTGTTTCGGCACCACTTACGCAGCATTATTACTTCTAGAAGCGACCATCAAAGCGGGTGGCGGTTTAGGATTAAATTCTATTGCCCGAAAAACCTTGGGTAGACAAGGCCAGCTACTCACTAACGGCTTGCTATACGCGTTATTGATTTGCCTATTGATGGCTTATATTTTGGGCGCAGGTGACTTGCTGAGTAAGTTACTGTCTAACTTTGGAATAGAGATCACCGCGACCACGAGCCAAATCGTGTTCACGCTTATTGCCGGAGCCGTCGTCGCAAGTGGTACTGGCGTAATTGATAAGCTCAACCGTGCACTGTTCTTCGTGATGCTAGCGAGCTTGTTTGCAACCATGACTTTTTTGGCGCCGAGTATGACTCAAGAAAACCTGATGCAGGTGACAAGTCATGACCACGTTGATCTCATTAAAACCAGTGCAATTCTGTTTACCAGTTTTGGTTTTATGGTTGTGATTCCAACTTTGGTTTCTTACAACCATGAAGCGACAGACAAACAGCTGCGTAACATGGTGATCGTCGGTTCTCTGATCCCATTAGTGTGTTACTTATGTTGGTTGTTTGCGGTAGTGGGTAACTTGAGCGAAGAGCAATTCAGAAGCTTCAAAAACGTATCAGATTTGATGGCGGCGTTTGAGGCTCAGTCTCCTTGGGTGGGTAATATACTTTCTACCTTTACAGGTTTGGCGTTGTTAACCTCTTTCTTTGGTGTGGCGATGGCGTTGTTCAACCAGAACAAAGATATGTTCAATCAAAATACGGCGGTAACTTATTGCATTAGCTTCATATTACCGTTGGTGGGCTCATTACTTGCTGCAGATAAGTTCCTACAAGTATTGAACTACGCAGGCATCATTTTGGTATTCTTGGCGGTGTTTGTTCCTTTAGTAATGGTTCACAAGCAGCGTTTCATGAAAGTTGCTGACGATAGGTACCGCGCCGAAGGTGGCAACGTAATGATGCTGTTTTCACTGTTGTTTGGTTGCTTCTTGCTTGTTTCACAAGTGATTTAACAAAACAATTTGGTGGGTTGAATAAATCAGTCACCAAGCTTCCTTCAGATACAGAAGCTTCAGAAACAAAAAAAGGAACGCATCGGCGTTCCTTTTCATTATCTGCTCGTTATCAAGCAAACTGAGTTAAGCGTTGGTTTTTTAACTGATGCTGGCCAATAAATTAATACGGACTAGCAAGCCAATGCTAACTAACAAACGAATGCTAACTAACAAACGAATGTTAATTAACAAACAACCTTAACAGCCAAACCACCTTGAGACGTCTCACGGTATTTAGCGTTCATGTCTTTGCCTGTTTCTAGCATCGTTTCGATAACTTTATCTAGAGAAACAGTGGGAGCAGAAGAACGACGCAGTGCCATACGAGTCGAGTTGATTGCTTTCACTGCAGCAATACCGTTACGCTCGATACATGGTACTTGTACTTGGCCAGCAACTGGGTCACACGTTAGACCTAGGTTGTGCTCCATACCGATTTCTGCAGCCATACATACTTGCTCTGGGCTACCACCCATAAGTTCAGCAAGACCAGCCGCCGCCATAGAACATGCCACGCCAACTTCACCCTGACAGCCAACTTCAGCGCCAGAGATAGAAGCGTTACGTTTGTAAAGACCACCGATCGCGCCAGAAGCTGCGAAGTAACGGATGTAGTCTTTCTCTGTAACCGTTTGGATGAACTTATCGTAGTAAGCTAATACAGCAGGGATGATGCCACATGCGCCGTTTGTTGGTGCCGTTACTACACGGCCGCCAGCTGCGTTTTCTTCGTTTACGGCGAAAGCAAACATGTTTACCCAGTCAACAACCGTCATTGGGTCATTGGTTGTTTTTTCTGAAGTCATTAGCTGTTGGCGAAGTGCTGCTGCACGACGAGGCACACGCAGTGGACCAGGTAGGATACCTTCAGTATTCATACCGCGGTCCATACACTCACGCATCGTTTTCCAGATGTTAGCGAAGTAAGTGCGAGACTCTTCGTCTGAGTGGAAAGCCGCTTGGTTTTTCATAACCAATGTACTGATAGAAAGACCGCTTTCTTTACACTGATTAACTAGCTCTTCAGCTGTTGTGAATTCGTAAGGTGCTTTGATTGGGTTTTCTTCTTCTTTGCCGAAGTTCTCTTCGTCAACGATGAAACCGCCACCAATGGAGTAGTATGTTTTTGAGTATGCTACTTCGTCATCAACCCAAGCATGAATGCTCATGCCATTCTCGTGCAGAGAAAGGTTGCTAGTGTGGAAGTTCATTCCACCATCGCGTGGGAATGAAACAGTATGACAGTGCATACCAACAGGTAGACGTTCAGTTTCTTCTACGCGAGCAATGAAGCCAGCAATAGAGTCGATATCAACACGCTCAGGAGTATTGCCAGCAAGACCCATGATGATTGCGATATCTGTGTGGTGACCTTTCCCTGTCAGTGATAGTGATCCATATACGTCCACGGTGATTTTAGTGATGTCGCGCAATTTTCCCATTGAACGTAGGTCATCAATAAATTCTTTACCCGCTTTCATTGGTCCAACTGTGTGTGAGCTCGATGGACCAACACCGATTTTATAGATATCAAATACACTAATCATAGCGATTACCTCAAAAAGAGAGCCTCCCACGTCGAGTAGGGAGGCTCATTTATTATCATTATATTTTTTGTCTAATCTCGCGATATAAGATGGATGTCATCTTATAAAAAGTAGCGGAGATTAAAGAGCGCCGTAGATTACAGAACTAATAGCCGCTAGACCACATAAAGCTGTAAAGATTTGCACAGGTGCTGAAGTTTTGTACTTAGCCATTGCTGGTACTTTTTGCATCGCGAATACAGGCATTAGGAACAGGATAGCTGCAATCATTGGAGCACCCATTGTTTCAATCATACCTAGGATGCTTGGGTTAACTACCGCAACAATCCAAGTTGTAACAACGATGAATGCTAGAGATGCTTTCTCAATCGTGCTGATTGAAGAACCAGAGCGAGACTTGATTAGGCCAACAAGACCTTCGTGAGCACCTAGGAAGTGACCGAAGTAGCTAGAAGTAATCGCTGCAAACGCTACAAGAGGACCCATGTAAGAGATAAGTGGAGACTCGTGAACATTAGCTAGGTAAGAAAGAACAGAGATGTTTTGTGCTTGTGCTGTTGCTAGTTGCTCTGGAGATAGAGAAAGCACTACAGAGAATACGAAGAACATTACAAAACCCATCAGCATCATTGCTGCGCCGCCAGTGATCGCGTCAGTTTTCTTAACTGCGTCTTCACCGTATACACGACGTTGCTCTTTAGAGAACTGTGAAATGATTGGGCTGTGGTTGAAAGAGAACACGATGATTGGAATCGCAAGCCAGATAATAGAAGGCATTGCTGACCATTCTGGGCTTGTTTCCATCATTGAAGTGTTCCAATCAGGAACTAGGTAGAAAGATAACGCTAGTAAGATGAATACTAGTGGGTAAACCATCGCTGAAGTTGCTTTAAGCATCAACTCTTTACCGAATACAACACCCGCTGTCATAGCAAGGATAAGTGCACCAGAAAGAAGAGGACGTGGAATGGATTCCATACCCATTTGGTTTACTAAGAAAGAGTCAACCGTGTTTGTGATACCAACACCGTAGATTAGAACGATCGGGTAGATAGCGAAGAAGTAAGCAAAAGTAATAATGTTTGCGCCAGTCTTACCGAAATGTTCTTCAACTGTGTCTGTAATATCGGCTTCAGGGTTTTTAGCAGATAGTACGAAACGAGCTAGAGATTTGTGTGCGAACCAAGTCATTGGTGCCGCGATTAGAGCTAGGATAACTAATGGCCAAAAACCACCCGCACCAGCTTTGATTGGAAGAAATAGTACGCCAGCACCAACTGCTGTACCAAATAGTGATAAACACCAGGTAAAATCTTTGTAGTTAAACTTGCTTGAATCTTTAACGGCATTTGCCGAAGAAGTTGTTGTGTTCATGTTAAATTACTCATTTTTTGGGAACAGGAAATAAGTCGGCGCCAATTCTGCAGAATTTTCTTCTGCAAAAAATAGATCTAAATCATGTAATGAAACGGCGTGGCACATGATATGCGAAAAACGGATTTTTGATCACGAAAATGGTGTGCTACAGGTGATTTATATTTGGCTTGGGTATTAGTTTTTCTTATGAATTGGCGGGGCTTGTATAGTTTTATACCAGGGAATCGTTTGCGTAAAATTGCATTAATAAATCTGTTCCATGGAAAGACAGGATTTTGTTAACAGAGATTAAACAAAACGTAGTTGCTATGTAATTTGTTGCACTACGTGTCGCTGCAGTGATTGGATGATTTGAGCCGTAACGCCCCAAATTAGGTGCTCTTCGAAGGGCATCGCAAAAACACGATGCTTAATTTTCTTAAAATTCACCGTGTGACTGTGCAACTTGGCTTGGTCTAAAACATAGGTGGCTGGAACCTCAAAAATTGAGGCAACTTCGTTCTCATCGATGATGGCTTCATAGTCAGGATCGACCATGGCAACAATCGGTGTCACAGAAAATTTACTAATGGTACTCAATGCTGGTAATTGCCCAACAATTTTAACTTGATCTGATCGAATTCCGACCTCTTCGTGGAGCTCTCTCAGTGCCGTAAACTGCATGGATGGGTCGGAAAGTTCGTGCTTCCCTCCAGGAAAACTGACTTGGCCAGGATGGTGCTTAAGGTGAGCTGCTCTTTTAGTAAAAATGACATGTAAACCATCCTCTCTTTCAACTAAACCTACCACTACTGCTGCTTTACGAAGTTGATCCTCTGTTATATGAGAAACACGCTCAACAGACTCTGGGTGATAGCCAACGGTTGGGTTAAGTTGGAATTGCTGAAGGAAGTTATCTTTATTCATATCATGCCAATATATTGATTGTTATGCTTTTAAGTATAGTCACAACACCGAGTCGAAAGCCAATCTCGCTTTTCTGTTTGCTGAACGATTTGTTTGGTACCAGTTTTAACGTTGTACTAATGTCTCCGTTGTCTATTTTTATTGGCACTCTTAAATCGCAAATAGCAGGTTGATATGTGATACGTCCACCCAATCAGGAGGGGTGTATCTAAAATTCAGTGGCTTTTGCTATATTCAATAGGAGCATATGAGCCGGTAAGCGTTACTCATGTCATAAAATTGAGTGGTGGATGGTTATTTTGTCCTTAAGAATTTGATAACCCTCAGTTAGTGGCTCATTCTAAAAAGAAATAGAATAAAAGGTATGAGATGAAAGGAATCATATTCACCGAATTTTTAGAGCTTGTTGAAGAAAAGTTTGGTTTAGAACTTTTGGAAGAAGTTTTAGAGATGTCAGAAGACGAAGGGATCTATACATCGGTCGGAAGTTACGACCACAAAGATCTCGTGAAACTCATCATTAACCTGAGTAAGAAAACCGATATCGATGCAGGAAGTTTGCAACGCGTATTTGGGCAATCTGTATTTAAAAACCTGTTAGCCTCTTTGCCGAACAAAGCCAGCCTTGCACATAGCAATACCACTTTTCAATTTATTCAACACGTAGAGCGCTATATTCATGTAGAAGTGAAGAAGCTCTATCCCGACGCTGAACCACCAGAATTCAGTTTTATTACTACGACCGAAGCACAACTTATTTTTGACTACAAAAGCGCAAGGTGTATGTCTCATGTTTGTTTGGGACTAATTGAAGGATGCGCTGAATATCACGGGGAGTCTATCTTGGTAGAAATGACACCTCAGAATGATGACCAAAGCGTGGTTAGGTTTAATTTGAAAGTCGAAAAGTAATATGGATCTGGCATCAGCCTTAGAGAAGAAGCTTAAACGTCAAGTCGCGGCACGGAAAGCGGCTGAAGCATTGTTGGAACAAAAGAGTCTTGAATTGTTTGAGGCAAACCAACAGCTTGAGCTTGCTTTGCGTCAGTTAGAAAAACGTTCGAACGCGAATATTCGCCGCATTGAGTTTCAAGAGCAAATCGACAATTTGTTGATCGATTTTGGGCGCGCGTTTCTTAGGAATGATCTCGATGACATCATGTTGTCTGAATTAACGACAAACGTGACGAACAGTTATTTAATTGAAGCCAGTCGTCTGATACTGCCACCTAAACTCATACCTCAACTTCTCACATATGATTACGGCGACGAAACGGTCGGTGGGTTAGATCAAGAGATTCAGGAACCTCAATGGCAAGGTAACTTGTTGACGGTGCCTCTTGAAGTGGAGAAGGTGATCGTTGGTGCACTGATCGTTAAGGTTAGGTTGCTCGATCAAGACTATGAGTTTATTGAGAGTCAACTTTTGTTAGTAACGGATTTGATATGCAGTGCGCTAACTCATCAGCTCGCGATTAACCGAAATATTGAATCACGCAAACGAGCAGAAGAGTCCGAAAGAGCAACTCGTGATTTCGTTGCAATGATTAACCACGAATTAAGAACCCCACTCAACGGCTTGTTAGGTAGTGCTGAATTGATCAGCGACACCGACTTGACCTTTTCTCAGCGTGAAATAGTCAACAACCTAAGTCAATCTGGTGAGTTCCTAAGAACCATCATTAATGACCTACTTGATTACAGTAAGATTAATGCAGGTATGTTGGAGCTGATTCCTAAGACATTTGCACTGGATGATTTGAGAAACACGATTCATAGCATCTTCACCAATCGTGCGATTGAGAAGCAGCTTGAATTTAATATCAGCGTGTCCTCAAATGTACCTACTCATTTTAATGGGGATTTAGAACGCATCACTCAGCTATTTGTAAACCTAATCGGTAATGCGATTAAATTCACAGAAGAGGGACATGTGAATGTTGGTATCGAATGGAACAACAGCCAATTCGTTTTTTCTGTAGAAGATACCGGGGTTGGGATTGCCGAATCTGCACACAAAACTTTGTTTGAACCTTTTACTCAAGCTGATAATTCGAGTAGCCGAAACTATGAGGGTACCGGACTTGGCTTAGCGATTTGCCGTAAGTTGGTCGCTTTGATGAATGGTCATATTAGTGTGTCTAGTGTGGTTGAAGTCGGAACAACTTTTACTATTTCTATACCTTTAAAAGTTATCGATATATCGCGTGAAGATGAACGAGTGGCCAAAAATGTCGAATCAAACGTTGAGCTGTCTTTATTGAAAGTTCTGGTAGTTGATGATATCAAAATGAACCAAATCATCATCCAACAAATGCTACGTAAGCATGATATTGAACCTGTTATCGCTAGTAATGGTGTAGAAGGGTTCGAGCTAGCCTCAAATAATGATTACGACATTGTTTTTATGGATTGCAGAATGCCGGTTATGGATGGCTTTGAAGCGACAGAAAAGCTCAGAGAGAAAGGTTACGCTAAATCTATAGTGGCACTGACTGCCGGCACAACATTAGAAGAGCGTGAACGTTGTATTCAGTGTGGAATGGATGACATCCTTAGTAAACCTTATACCGCGAATGACCTCACAGAGATGCTCAAGAAGTGGGGTGTTTCTGCTGTGAAGGTAGCGTAAGTCACGTTAATAGTGAGTGGTCAATTATCTACTCAGACTCAAATACTAAAAAACCGAAGTGATCTTATGATCCTTCGGTTTATTTATATCGAGCTTTTGCCTATGACTAAATAGCTAGATAGCCTTCAGTGTCGTTACCTAACACTCTTCAAGCACAGGAAGGATGCGACTCAGCTTATCTAATGTTTCTTGATATTCAGAGGCGCAATCACTATCGAATACCACACCACCACCAGCCCAAGCATAAAGCGTGTTGTTCTCGGCAACTAACGTACGAATGGTAATGCTGGTGTCCATTCTGCCATTCCTACTGATGTAGCCGATACTGCCGCAATACGCTGAGCGTCGATGCGGTTCCAACTCTTCAATGATCTGCATAGCGCGCACTTTTGGAGCGCCAGTAATTGAACCTCCAGGGAAGCAAGCTCTCAGTAAGTCGGTTGCTGAGTATTTAGAATCTAGGTCGGCTCTGATTGTACTAACTAAGTGATGCACAGCAGGGAAGCTTTCGATATCAAACAGTTTAGGGACATGCACCGTACCAGGTTTTGCCACACGGCCAATATCATTACGTAACAGGTCAACGATCATCAGGTTTTCGGCCTGATCTTTTTCTGCACTCAACAAGTCTTGAGCATGGGCATCATCAACTTTACGATCCTCAGAACGAGGGCGCGTACCTTTAATTGGCTTAGTTTCGATGATGTTGTCTTTAAGCTCTAAGAAACGCTCCGGAGAAACACTAATGATTGCGCACTCTGCCAATCGGATAAAACCAGAAAAGGGCGCCGAGTTGTACTGTTCAAGTTTCTCATAAGCGAGCCATTCACTACCTTGGTATTGAGCATTGAAGCGCTGAGCTAAGTTAATCTGATAACAGTCACCCGATAACAGATACTCTTGCACGCTATTAAACTTATTGGCGTAGCTCTCTTCGCTCATATTGGATTGCCACGGTGTGGTTAATCCAAAGCGCACATGTGTTCGGTTTGGCCTAGAGGCCTGTTGTATCAGCCAATCATGATGTTCATCGATATTGCAGCCGACAATACACGCCGTTTTTAATTGATGGTCAACGATCACTGCCCATTCATATAAACCAACCGCCATGTCGGGCGCAGAAATATCATGCTTAGCAAGAGAGGGAAGAGCTTCTACTCGTCGCCCTAAATCGTAACTGAAGTAGCCTAAAGCGCCGCCAACGAATGGCAAATCAGCATGCTCTTTGGTCGCCGGTAATAACTGCTGTTGATATTGGTCGAGTAGTTCGAAAGGATCCGACTTTGAAACGAAATGCTTTTTGCTAACAAGAGTTTCTTCATTAACATTAACGGTCGTTTCTGCACCGATAGTCTCGAAGGTGGCGATGGGTTGAGCAACTAAAATATCGTATCGACTATCAACATGGCTTTCTGAAGCGGAGCGTAATAGCATTGCCCACGGTAGGTTTTCAATATGAGAAAACAGATGTTTAGCTAAAGTTGATTGATATTCAAGCGGCTTGATTTGGATAGAGCGAAATTCGTTGTTATTCATTTGTTTAATTTGTGACAAAGAGTTCGATCACTGCATGGCGTGTGAGAGGAAGCAAGAGTATCATAAATTGAAAATAAAATGGGTTCTTGATTAGAACGGTGCAAACCACATGGTTTAGTTTAAAGCTATGCAAGCGATTGCTACAGCAACTAAATACAGCTCAACATAATAAAAAGCTAAGCCAACTAATTCGGTTAGACAAAAACAGTTAAACCAAGATCCCACATGGAACCAGAACAATAAAGAGGCATGCAATGACGGTTATTCGTAAGCAAGATGTGATCAGCAGTGTCGCTGACGCACTTCAGTACATTTCTTATTATCACCCTTTAGACTTTGTCCAAGCCCTAGAAAAAGCGTACGAGAAAGAAGAAAGCCAAGCAGCAAAAGATGCTATCGCTCAGATTCTTATTAACTCGCGTATGTCTGCGGAAGGTCATCGTCCAATTTGTCAGGATACGGGTATTGTTACTTGTTTCGTGAACATCGGTATGGATGTTAGGTGGGAAACGGATCAAACAGTACAACAGATGGTTGATGAAGGCGTTCGTCAAGCTTACAACAATCCAGATAACCCATTGCGTGCATCTGTCCTAATGGACCCTGCAGGTAAGCGTATTAATACCAAAGACAACACACCAGCAGTTGTTCACATTAATATGGTTCCAGGCAACAAAGTTGAAATTCAAATCGCGGCAAAAGGCGGCGGTTCTGAGAACAAAACCAAGATGGTAATGCTTAACCCTTCTGATGATATTGCAGAGTGGGTAGAGAAGACGCTACCAACAATGGGCGCGGGCTGGTGTCCACCGGGCATGCTTGGTATAGGCATTGGCGGTACGGCTGAGAAAGCCGCGGTACTCGCTAAAGAATCTCTGATGGAACACATCGATATTCAAGACCTTATCGACAAAGGTCCAGAGAACGCAGAAGAAGAGCTTCGTTTAGACATCTTCAACCGTGTAAACAAGCTTGGTATTGGTGCACAAGGCCTTGGCGGTCTAACGACTGTGGTTGACGTTAAAATCAAAACAGCGCCAACGCATGCAGCTTCAAAGCCTGTTTGCTTGATCCCGAATTGTGCGGCAACGCGTCACGTTCACTTTACGCTAGACGGCAGCGGCCCTGCAGAACTAACACCACCTAAGTTAGAAGAGTGGCCAGACATTACTTGGGAAGCAGGCGCAAATACACGCCGTGTTAACCTTGATGAAATTACTAAAGAAGACGTTCAAGAGTGGAAGACTGGCGAAACGGTTCTTCTATCAGGCAAGATCTTAACCGGTCGTGATGCTGCTCATAAGCGTATTCAAGGCATGCTTGAAAGTGGTGAAGGTTTACCAGAAGGCGTCGACCTGAAAGGCAAGTTCATATACTACGTTGGCCCTGTCGATGCTGTGGGTGACGAAGCGGTAGGTCCTGCGGGCCCAACAACGTCTACTCGCATGGATAAGTTCACCGACATGATGCTAGAAGAAACCGGTATTATGGGCATGATTGGTAAAGCCGAGCGTGGCCCTGCAACGGTTGAGTCAATCAAACAGCATAAATCGGTTTACCTAATGGCCGTTGGTGGTGCAGCTTATTTAGTCGCGAAGGCAATTAAAAAAGCACGCGTGGTTGCGTTTGAAGATCTCGGTATGGAAGCGATTTACGAGTTTGAAGTTGAGGACATGCCGGTAACGGTAGCGGTTGACTCTAACGGCGTAAACGCACACCAGATCGGCCCTGACACGTGGAAAGTGAAAATTGCAGAAGCCGAAAAAGCGTAATTAACGAACGCTAGAAAGGCGCAATTAACCTTGACCTGAGTGTTTGAATTGCAATTTTTGACAGAAACTTAAGAATAAAAGTGCAGCATTGTCTGCACTTTTGTCTTATTATCAATGATATAGTTATAAACACATCGTTTGATATAAGAACATAGGAGAGAGGAATGCCTCGTTTTATTCAGATCCTACAGATTATCTTGGCAGTGGTGATTGGTAGTTTCATTGGTTACGATTTGATCTTGCACGGAATCAGCATCTTTAACGAAAAGTACGTAACTATCACATGTGTATTATGGTTGATTTCTGAGATCACACTGTTCGTTATCTACAAGCTGATAGAAGACGATTAGTCTGACATTAACTGAAAATTTTAAAGCCCCTGATTATGAATGTAGTCAGGGGCTTTTATTCATCTAGCATTAAGAATGTGTATTGCATACTCACTACTATTAGCAAAAGAACAAGCATAAGCATACAAACTAACCCAACTGGGAAAGAGCACAGGCTAACGTTTCTATTACTATATCAGTTAGCTTAACTATTACGGAGTCGTTCAAATGAAACACCTAACTCAAGAAATGAGTGACTTTATAAGCAGAGGAACGGATTCTCATATTCGAGTAGCGGTCACGGGGCTTTCTCGTGCGGGTAAGACAGCATTCATTACTTCGCTGGTTAATCAACTTCTTCATACGTCTACCCACAAAAATCTGCCTCTACTTGCCTCGGCGAGAGATGGAAGAATCATTGGTGCTAAACGTATTCCACAACATAACATGATGATCCCGCGTTTTTCTTACGATGAAGCGATGGAGTCACTCAATGCGGAGCCACCAGAATGGCCCGTGCCAACGCGTGATGTCAGTGAGATTCGCTTAGCCATCAAATATAAACCAGCCAAAGGCGCGAAGAAGCTGCTGAGTAAAAACAGCACCCTTTATCTCGATATTGTCGACTACCCAGGCGAGTGGCTACTTGATTTACCCCTACTGGATATGGATTTCGATACTTGGAGTCAATCTCAATTTTCCGCATTGAAAGGCGATAGAGAAGTCTACTCGCAACAGTGGAACGCAATGCGCGGTGACATTGACTTGCTAGCCGAAGCCGACGAAAAAAAACTGGTCGCGATTGCCGATAGCTACACCCAGTACCTGCATACTTGTAAAAGTAACGGACTGCATTGGGTGCAACCGGGTCGATTCGTATTACCGGGTGAGCTTGAAGGTGCGCCTGTGCTGCAATTTTTCCCGTGCATCGCACCTGAGGGCAAGTTCTCAAAAACAAGTAACTATGCGGTTTTAAAAGCACGTTATGAAGAGTATCAGCAAAAGGTCGTAAAGGCGTTCTATAAGAATCACTTCGCGACGTTCGATAGACAAATCGTGCTGGTGGACTGCTTACAGCCGCTCAATGCGGGCTACGACTCTTTCATGGATATGCGTGGTGCATTAGAGCAGCTATTAAAGAGCTTTAAGTACGGCCGAAGCAATATCTTAAGACGCCTGTTTGCGCCGAAGATCGACAAGATCTTGTTTGCAGCCACCAAAGCTGACCATGTGACACCGGATCAACATCCGAACTTGGTGTCGCTGTTACAACAGATGGTACACCCAGCGTGGCAACAGGCGGCGTTTGAACATATCGACATGAGTTGCATGAGCATCGCGTCTATTCAAGCGACCAGTGCGGGTTATATTTCGTCAGGTTCAGACAATGTTCCTGCGTTGCAAGGGGTCACTTTAGATAACGTGTCTCAAACCATGTATCCTGGCGAGGTGCCGCGTAAGCTGCCGAACAAACAATATTGGGAAACCAATCAGTTTGATTTCACGAGCTTTAGGCCAATGGAACAACATTCCGATGAGCCTTGTCAGCACTTACGAGTCGATAAGGTTTTAGAGTATCTCATTGGCGATAAGTTGAAGTAATTGAGGCAATCAAAATGAGTGAATTAAAAACGAAACAAGTCTTTGATGAACCGTTGAAGACCTCGTTCGATGAGCAAGATAAGAATGAAGTTAGCCCAGATTTAGGTGCTCAACAAATGTTCACCGAACAAGAAAAATTTGTACCTGTCGCACCACAAGTAGAAATTGACCTAGATGGCGAAGCTGAGCAACAACTGGAGCAAGTGATACGCCCGAGTAAAAAGAAAAAGTGGTTTACTTCTGGCTTGTTGGTCGCTTTCTCTGGCTTAGTGGGCTGGCAAGCGGTCGATTCTGTGATCACCGCGATTCAAGCCGCTGACTGGTTAGCATTAGGTTGGGCCGGTTTTATTGCTGCAATCGCGTCATTAGGCCTTGGTGCAATAGGTAAAGAGCTATGGAAGCTACGTTCACTGAAAGACCATTTCAGTGTGCAAGAGCAGAGCGAAGAGCTACTCCAAAGTCAAAGCGTTGGTAAGGGAAAAGCGTTTTGTGAACACATCGCTAAACAAGGGGGCATTGTTGCCGAGTCTCCTTCATACGATAAGTGGCGGAACAGTATCAACCCGGCACATAGCGATGCCGAAGTGCTGGATATGTACGATGCGTTGGTCGTTAGCCATCAGGATAAAGTCGCCACTCAGATCGTGACTAAGTTTTCTACTGAATCTGCAGCTTTGGTTGCAGTGAGCCCATTGGCTGCTGCAGACATGTTGTTGGTGGCGTGGCGTAATTTCACCATGATAGACAAGCTAGCCGATGTGTATGGTATTGAACTTGGCTACTGGTCGCGCATTAAGCTGTTTAAATTAGTGTTAATCAACATGGCAGCGGCAGGGGCAAGTGAATTGGCGATTGATGCGAGCATGGACCTCGTATCGATGGACTTAGCAGGCAAAATTTCTGCAAGAGCAGGGCAGGGGCTCGGTGTTGGTATTTTAACCGCTCGACTGGGCTTAAAAGCCATGACTTTGCTTCGTCCTATGCCTTGGCATAAAGAGCGAAAAGTAAAATTATCGGACCTTCGTAAAGCCGTCCTTTCTGAAATAAAGCGTATTACTCTCAAATAAAGTATTTGAGGCTCAATAGTTTGAGAAGAAGGGTAAACATATGTTTACTCTTCTTCTTGACTGAACTCAGACCTTAATCCACACTACTGTCAACTTATCCTGACACCTATAATAGGACTATTTGTGCGTCTTGAAGTATTGTGTGAAGACAGACTCGGCTTAACGCGTGAGTTGCTCGATATCTTGGCCTCAAAAAGCATTGATTTAAGAGGAATCGAAATTGATGTAAAAGGCATTATTTACCTAAATTGCCCTGATATTAATTTTGATGCTTTTAGTGAACTTATGGCTGAAATTCGCCGAATTTCAGGTGTGAAGGATGTACGTAAAATCCAATTTATGCCGAGCGAAAGGCATAACACCGAGCTGATTGCACTGCTTGCAAACCTACCAGATCCAGTGATTGCGATTGACCTTAAAGGTTCAGTCGACATGGCAAACCACGCAGCACTCAACCTTTTTGGTAAGCAAGAAAGTGAAGTTATTGGCGAGCCGTTATCAACGTTTGTTCCTAGCTTCAATTTTGCTCGTTGGATCGACGGTGATGTAACACGTCATCGTGAAGTCGTAGTACTAGACGGTTTGGATTTTTCTATCGAGATACTGCCTATTTATCTTGGGGGTGACGTGAACGAAGCGGTACTGGCTAGCGCCGTAATGACGATTCGTTCTTGCAACCAAGAGATGAACTCGACAGATGCGATCCCAGAACAGAACAACCTGGGCTTTGAACATTTTGTCGGTGTCTCTAATCGTCACAAAGCCTTGATCAGTCAAGCTAAGAAGTTGGCGATGTTGGATCAACCTCTTCTGATTGAAGGTGATACGGGGACAGGTAAAGAGATGCTTGCAAAAGCATGCCATAACCGCTCAAACCGATCGTCTTTCCCATTCTTGATTTTAAGCTGTGCATCAATGCCTGATGACGTGGCAGAAACGGAACTGTTTGGTCATGCTCCGGGTTCATTCAACCATGAACAAGGACATAAAGGCATTTTCGAACAAGCAAATGGCGGTACTGTATTTTTAGATGAAATTGGCGAAATGAGCCCGCATCTACAAATCAAACTTTTACGCTTCCTACAGGATGGTTCATTCCGTCGTGTTGGTGAAGAAGAAGAGATGCACGCTGATGTTCGTATTATTGCATCAACGCGCCACCGTCTTTCTGAATTAGCTGACTCAGGCTCGTTTCGTGAAGACCTGTTCTACCGCTTGAATGTACTGACGCTATCAATTCCAGCCTTACGTGAGCGCTCTAACGACGTAGCACCGTTATTGGAGTTGTTTGTTGCTAAGTACGCACAGCAGTTAGGTATGCTAAAGCCAAAGTTAACTCCAGAATTGATCGACCAATTGGGCAACTATCAATGGCCGGGCAACATTCGTCAATTGGACAACATGGTTTTGCGTGCACTCACTGAATTAGATTCTGACACGTTAACGGTTGAGCAATTCCATCTGCCTCAACTTGAAACCATGACCGCTGGAATGGCGAATCTGAGCTTGGATGGTTCTCTGGACGAGATCATGAAAGATTATGAATCTCAGATCCTTGAAAAGCTCTATCAGTCTTTCCCATCGAGCCGTAAGTTAGCAAAACGTTTGAACGTCTCTCATACCTCAATTGCGAACAAGCTTCGTGACTATGGGATCAGAAAAAACTGATTGAACCTGCTTAGCCATCGTACTGAGCAAAAAAACAAGACAAGTTGACGGATTAAGAAAAACGAATGGAAGATTTAAGTACACCAGCCCGCGTTTATAAGCACGATGGAAACCTTATTCTACGTACAGCGCAAGTTGACGACGCGAGTATGATCAGTGAGTACTTTCAGATTAATAGAAAGCACCTCAAGCCATGGGAACCGATTCGCGAAGATGCGTTCTTCGAAAGAGAAGGTTGGGCTCAGCGACTGATCAAGTTAAATGAGCTTCATAAAATGGGGCTTGGCTACTACTGTTTATTGATCAATGCAGACTCAAACGAGATGCTAGGGACAATATCTTTCAGCAACTTGTCACGGTTCCCGTTCTACGCTTGTAATGTGGGCTACTCATTGGCTGAAAGTGCACAAGGCCACGGTTACATGCGGAGAGGCTTGAGCATGGCAAAAGACTACATGTTTGATGTGCAGAACATGCACCGCTTAATGGCGGGCTATATGCCTCACAATGAACGCAGTGCGAGTGTATTGGAGCATCTTGGTTTTGTTCGCGAAGGTTTTGCCAAAGATTACCTACAGATTAACGGTAAATGGGAAGATCATATACTAACGGCATTAGTTAACCCAAACTGGGAAGATAAGCGCGTTCTTTAAACGCCAATAATACTTAGACCTAGTGATTTTTAACGCTAATAGCGTCGCATACATAAAAGAATTTTAGAGGCAGCAATCATTTAAGCGACCATGAAGTCGCCGCTGCATCAAAAAGTACATATAGGCATGGTTATCCACTTGCCTTAGAAGATATTTGAGGAATTTTGATGTCATATACAACTTTGGACGAATACCAAAGAAAATGGATTTTCACTCATCAGTCAATGCCGCTGCCAGCGGAAGACTTGGAAAAGATCAAGCCAATGACTCAGGCAAGAGCGTCTCAGTTCTGGAAAGAGAACGTAAGCCCTCAAAGCCCAGATGCAGAAAGACTGAGTTCACAAGACTGGCCAAGCAAATCGTCGAACTGGAACGAAGAGATCAGCTGGATGGCGAATTGGGAAGCCGACGAACCAGAAATGCCAGAAGAAATCTTAAACTTCATTGATTGGCAAGATGACGTAACTGTTTATTTTTGTTACGAAAAATACAACGTCCTTGAAACTAAATGGTCAGTATTTAAGAAACATTGGAAGAACTTTTTGTTCTACGATGATGGACCAATTTTGCTAGGTCGTCGTCGTTCGGAAGCGCTTTGGTTTGCAACAAACGGCACGGTGAAAATCGGTAACCGCGCTTAAACTCAACGTGGCTTAATTAAGCCACGTTGTATGGGCTATAGATAAAAAGCGAGCACTTAGCTCGCTTTTTTTGTGCGCGATGATCTTTAATGATCGTTGAGGGTTTACGACTATTTGAGCCCTGCTTTTGATGTGTATTTCTGTTTGTGTCGATCGGGTGATTTACGAAATTGAGACCGCTATCCCATTGGCTCACTTGAAGTTTTAAGAGGTTTGGCTATATTTATATTACTGCCTTAGTGGAGGTGAAGTATTATGATTTGGGATACTCTCGAACGTGTAAATAAACTTCGCAAGGAAGCAATGGAGGATCCAGAATTTTTGGATTCGGCAAAAATGCATGAGCAATGGCTTTTAAGCGAAACTCATAACCAATCAACTAAAGGAACCAAGGATAAGAAACCGAAAAAACTATCAGATATTTATGAAAACACGGATTTTCCGATTAACCCAACAGGAACGAAACATTAACAATGATGAACTGCAACACGGCTAAGGCCTTTAAACAGCGAGCCTCTAATCAATTAGATATTGGCCAGCGAAACACTAGCCAACCAGACACTTGCAAACAGGCCTTTAGCCACCTATAAAAAAGCCACTTTCAACGAATCGAAAGTGGCTTTTTCTTTTCTAACTTGTGACTAAAGCTAATCGCTATAAAACTAACAGCTTTTAAAACTAGCTATTGATCAGGCTTAATCCGCTTGGTAATGCATCGCCAAATACGCGCTTAGACTCACTTTCAGAAAGTTCTGTCACTTCATTCACCAGTGTTAACCATGAATCAGGGACCTTGCTTTGTTTAAGCTTCTCAATCACTTGATTGCGATAGTCATCAGAGATATCAAACTGACGGTCACCGGTTTTACGACAAATCATCACAGCAGCGAAGGCTATCATTTGTTCTTTGTGCCAGTTCTGCTCAAGCAGTTTCGGTAGCCACTGTTCAGCTTGTTCTCTTGGAATCACACTATGTTGGCTGCCATACAAAGGCGTTCTTGATGCTAATCGACCTAGCGCCCACCAGTGAGCTTGTTCAAATTGGTTATGGTTAATCGCTTTGCTCAAGAACCAGCTTGCCAGCAGCACTTTGTCTTCCACTTCCAGTTGCTCAAGTGATGCCGCTAAACGAACCATGGCTTCATAACCATTGTCTTGCGCATCTTTAGCTGTTTTAGGGTTCTTCATTGCGCCTGGGTGAAGGTACTTCGCGATATCAGCCAAGATAGTTTCTTGCTGTTCTTGATTCAGGCCTCCCGCAACACGACGCCAGAATACCCACCAATCTGTCCAACCTTGATGGTTCTGGAATTGGATGTTTTGTTGGTAAAGTCCCCAAATTTGTTCAATACGCCATGAGTCAGTTGGGTCACCAAAGCCAGGTCGCATAGAGTAACCCGCCAAACGAAGCCAGTTTTTCTCATGCGCTTCAGAGCGACGACGGCGTTTACGACCTAAAGAGAACGAATCAAACAGGTGACGGAGAGTAGTAAAGTCCCACTCTTCGCGCTTACCGAGTAGCTTTTCAAGATCTTTAGCAAGTGTTTTGATCTCTTTAGATTCAGCACTCTTCTTGTTACCGCTGTATAGGCGAGAAATTAGCTCCTTACATTCGTCCAGTCTTGGATGAAGTTTAGAGTTATCGGATTCATCGCCTTGCTTGTTTCTTACTTCAAACTCGAGCAACCAACGCTTAGAGTCATCTTCTGTACTCACACACTCCATTTTTAGTGTGCCGACTTCGGTTAACTGACAAGCGAGCAGTACTTCAACACGCTCTTTTTGGTTGGCTTGAAGTTCTGCAGTACCTGAGCCTTCCAACGTAGAAATATACGGTGGGAGAGGCGAGAACAAGTCGGCATCCACATTGACCATCACACCATTTTGAATAGCAGTGTCGTGAGCTATTTGGTCGTGTGTTGAAGTCAGTAGATTAAATCGTACTGGCTCACCTAACGTCAACGAAAAACGACGACTGTTTAAGCGTATCTCTTGGCCTTCCTCAGTACCTTTGGCAAGCAAACAAAGTGCTTTACCCATCTTGTTCTTCTCTTGTAGATGCAAGAAGTAAGAACGCGCAGCACCGCCACCGATTTTCAGTTGTGCACCACGGCGGGCTTTACCAAAGGCGACCGCGCCAAGGGCAACAGACCAATCAGGGTGAGGGTTATCAAGCACTGTGATTGGAGAACCGTTCCAATTGCCTAGTAGCTGAGTAATACGCTCAGTCACAAGTTCACTGTTGAACACACCACCATTGAGTAGTACACCTACAGGAATTGCAGGTTTGGTGTCATCGAACTCAACAGAGCCTGAGTTTTCCAATGCGGCTTTAGACACTTGTTGGTGTGTCGTTAGGAATTCTGCAACGTGCTTACTCACCGCAGGGTCAGCCACGTAAGGCAGACCGAATTCAACCACGGCGCTGCGGCGTTTGTCGGGTGTTTCAGTAAACTCAGAAAGCGGGAAGAAACCTTCCAAAGCGATTTGATGAACTTCTTGCTTAGTTAAGCCAATGCTCTTGGTACCACCTAGTAGCTTCGAACCACTACCGAGCATGGTGATCTTCACGTCTTCTGGCGCATTGGCAGAAAGCAGGCTCTCTTTTGCAGCGCGAGTTTGTTGAATTAGTTTGGTTAGGCTAGAAGCATTCAGCTTTTTGTTTTGATTGAAGCGTTGCTCAGCAAGGTGAGCAAGCGCTAAATCGAGGTTATCACCACCAAGCATCAAGTGTTCACCAACACCGATACGATCAAGTGCTAACTCGTTAATTCCATCGTTGTTCGAATCGAACTTAGCCTCGATTAAGCTCAAGTCGGTAGTACCACCGCCGACATCACACACTAAGATCAATGGGATCTGTTGAAGCTCTTCCGCAGCCGTTTGTTGATGACGAGCATACCAGTCATAACAAACAGCTTGAGGCTCTTCGAGTAATAAAATCTTACCTAAGCCAGCAAGTTCTGCGGCTTCAAGTGTCAGCTTACGTGCTGTCTCATCGAATGATGCAGGAACCGTTACAACAACATCTTGGTCTTCAAGTTTGTTGCTTGGATTACGGTAGTTCCACGCTTGGCGGATGTGATTCAGGTAGCTCGCACTCGCGACAACCGGCGATACTTTATCGACATCAGCTGCGCCAGCCCAAGGAAGGATATCTGAACTACGATCGACGGCTTGGTGTGACAGCCAGCTTTTAGCACTGGATACTTGACGGCCTTCGACTTTAGCACCCAATTCACGTGCCCATTCACCGACGATAACGTTTTTAATATCGCCTTCAACTAAGTTCGGTGCCCAAGGCATGGTGAGGTCGAAAGGGGAGATCTGACCTTGTGCTGGGTGGTAACGAAATGATGGAAGTAGGGGTTTTCGAACCACTTCACCAGGGCCGATGAGTTGGTCAATATCGAAAAGAGAAACGGGAGCGTGTTGTAGGTCGTCGTTGATTTCACAGTAAGCAACAACGGTATTGGTTGTGCCTAAGTCAATGCCGACTAAAAAACGAGGAGATGCCATACAAAACCTTATTCTGCCAAAGTGATGACCAGTTTATTGATAGTTTTGGTCTTATTGTTGCTATTCGTGAACGTCATTCCCGAGAAGAAGGTACGACTGAGTCGGGAATATCATCACACTGTGTTTGAGACCGAAAAATTAGAACCTATAAGTTAAAACAGAGCGGTTAAAAAACACAGGGGTTAAAACAGATTCCCTAGTTTGTTCGTACTTGCGGTAGGGAATCGCATTGATAAAGTAACGGCACCCGTTAAGGTGCCGTTGATTCGTTATGCTTGGTCGTTTGAGTCGTTATTCGCGTCTTCACGAACATCAAACTCAACGTGCCATTTCTGACCGTTATCAGCAGCAATTGCTTCTAGGTAAAGCGTGCCGAGTTCAGTAACACGAGAGGCTAGGGTTACCGGAACCACTTCACCCTCACGGCGACCTTCAGATACTGGCAGTGTCACTTGAATCTCTGGAAGTTCATCAAGGTCTTCTGGTGCCCAATGATCAAGGTGCGTACCCGCTACGTCTTCACGACGAGTGGTTGAACCGAAGAATTGGAAGTGAACTGGCTGGCCAATCACCAAACCAAACTCTTGGCTAGGCACTTGAACGCTTGAACCTTCTTCCATACCAAATGGCGCAACACACAGTGCTTCCATTGGCGGAGCCATACCTGGGATAGCTGGCATCGCGCTTTCAATTCCTACGTAGTAAGAAGAAGCGATACCACCACGGATACGAACGCCTTGGCCGCGACGCACTGCTCCGTAGTAAGAAGCGCCACTTGCAACCGCTAGGTCTAGATCCAAACCTGAAAGCTGTTTAGCAAATTCTGCATCAGCATTGATCAACCATTCGTTGATCGTATCTGAAAGACGATCAGCAAGTAGGTTAGATTTTAGAACACCACCATTGAACAGTACCGCTGTTGGTTTGATGAAATCTGCCGCTGGCGCTTCAGCACCTGGCATACCGGGCATGTTTGCAAACGGGTTGAAATCTTGCTGAGCCGTTTCGCTGTTTCCAGAAAGCGCATTGGCTTGCTTAGAAAGAAATGCAGCTATATGACGAGTGATACCCGCATCTTGAGCGTAAGGCAGACCCATTTGAGTCAGTGCGCCACGCGTCTTTTGAACTGGGTGCTCATTCACGGCTACTTTCGGGAAGAAGCCATCAACCAATGTTTGTTGTACTTCTTGCTGAGTCAATTCTGTTTTTAGTGTTGCGCCAAGTAGTTTAGAGCCACGGCTAGGTACAACGATAGGCACAGATTGCAGTTCAGCATCGTTAAGCAGTGCTTCTTTTGCATCACGACATGCGTGAGTCATTGCTTGAACCTGCCAAGGAGCCAACTCTTTGCCTTCTTGAGCCAGTTTCATTTTCAGACGGTAAGCCAGTGCTAGGTCCATGTTGTCGCCGCCAAGTAGGATATGTTCACCTACTGCGATACGGTTCAGGCTTAGGTTGCCGTCATCTTGTGTTACTTCAACTAGCGAAAGGTCGGTTGTACCACCACCGATATCGACAACAAGAACGATGTCACCAACGTTCACTTCATCACGCCATGTGTCGTTGCTGTTATCAATCCAGCTGTAAAGAGCCGCTTGTGGCTCTTCAAGAAGCGTTAGGTGAGTGAAACCCACATTACGTGCAGCTTCTGCTGTTAGGTCACGAGCCGCAGGATCAAACGAAGCAGGAACCGTGATCGTTACATCTTGGTCTGCCAGTTTGTGTTCTGGGTTAGCGTGGTTCCAAGCGTCTTTAAGGTGCTCAAGGTACAATTCAGTGGTCTTAAGCGGAGATACTTTTTCAACTTCTTCAGGGCTGCCTGCAGGAAGGAACGCATCACGACGGTTCACACCACCGTGGCATAGCCAAGATTTTGCGCTTGCGACCAAACGGATAGGGGTTTTAGAACCTAGGTTACGAGCAATAGCACCAACCAGTGCTTTAGGCTCAGAAGACCAAGGTAGAACGCGAGAGCCCGCATTCATTTCATGTTCGTGCGGTTGGTATAGGAATGAGCCTAGTTGGCTGCGAGTTTCTACTGTACCAGGAGCCGTGAGTTGAGGGATTGGCATCACCTCAACGCGAGCGTCTTCATTCGTTGTGTCGATGAACGACAAAACGCAGTGTGTAGTACCTAAATCGATACCAACACTGAACTTAGGCGCCTGATGTTGCTCTTGAGAAGATGGCTCTTGTGAATGCTCTTGCGATGAAGAATGGTTTTGGTGTTCCATTATAGCTCCACCTCTGCCGGTGCAATGACAGATGCATCGTAATTTTCAGCAAGCTTAGGCAGGTTCATGTCAGTGGCTTTCCAACCTTTGTGAACCAATGTGCCATTGAATGGTGCGTTGCCTGTTACGTTGCCTGTTAGGCGAATTTCTTGTGGGTTGAAGCCTTCTACTACCGTGATACGCGTTTCTTCATCTTCCGTACGGATGTGAGAGAGGGTTACGTAATCAGCAAGTACTTTTTGACCGCCAGTGTGGATTACACGTGCAGCTGCGCCAACTTCTTCGTCAGAAAACGAAGTGAGATCTTCTTTTAGGAAGTCAATTAAACGTGCTTCTTGCTGCATGATAGACAATAGCTGCATTGCTGAATCGGTCGGTGCTGTTGCTAGTTTTGATTCAACTTCAACGACTCTTTCAATCACTTTTTCAACTTCAACAACTTTCTCTACTTCGACAATTTTTTCTACTGGTTTTTCAACTTCAACGATCTTTTCTACTGGTTTTTCTACGACTTTCTCAACCACTTTGGATTTACGAGAAACGGCAATAAGCAGCAGTAAAACGCTTGATGCAGTGAGGCCTGCGTGAAGCATATCAAACGTTTGTGGAATTAGGTTCAAATCAACGATCATAGTGATTTTCTCTTTAAATTGATTTAACGGTATATTCATTGGTTAAGTTGAACATACGGGTTGGAAAGAAAACTCTGTCGCACTCAGGCAAAACGGTATCTTTCAAGCTATAAATATGGATGGATACTAGCATATTCAAGGCTTAAGGGCTGTATTTAATGTTTTTATTCAAGTGGGTTTTTAGTGTGTTAGCGTGAAAATTAGTCGAGATTTGTTTGAATAATAGCCTTTGATGTAAGGGGAAGGTAAACATTGCCCATTTTGTGTCAGATTTAGGACTAAACATGAATGGAGCAGGGTTCCTTAACGTTATATACTTATGACTTTATATAATCCGACATGAGATATGTATGCCGCATACAATCGACCCGTTGACAGGGTTGAAGAGAAGAACCTTGCCAGTAGTTGCTTTTTTGGTCACCTTTCTGATTACGGTGTTATGCGTTGTGTTGGTGGCTCTCAATCAAAATCGTGCCTTGAACATGAATTTGGAGAGCTTTGCTAAACACCAAACTCTAAGCCTAAAAGCGTTTATCGATAACGATGTTGCTTACATTGGTTCTGGTGCTAATTTTTTCTACGCAAATGATCCTGAAAACTGGGATAAGTTTGATCGTTTTGCACAACAAACGATTAATGTTTCAAAAAGTCTAATTGGTTTGCAATGGATGCAAAAAGTGACAGCCGATGAGATTGAAGAACACACTGCTCAGATGGAAGAAAAGTACCCATCATATAAGTTATTCACTATTCCAAAACATGAATCAAAAGCTTTTGGTTACATCTTAGATGGTGAGCCAGCCTTTGTTGCGACTGATATCTACCCAAATACCGAACCTAATAACAGAGTTCTTGGTTTCTACTCTTCTCGTGAACGATTTAAGCGTGTTTTAGACAATATTAAACAGACACGCCAAGCGAATATTTCAGACAAAGTTCGTTTAATACAAGATGGTTTAGACCCAAAAACACCGAAAAGTGGCATGTTGGTGTATCACCCTGTATTTGAGGGTGAAAGTGACAATTTGCTCGGTGTTGTGATTGGTGTGGTTCGTACGACTTATTATTTTGAGAACTTACTGGCATCCACTGCGGGTGATATGAATGTATATGTGCGAGTGACCGATACCGGTTTTGAAGCAGAAGATTCTCCCATTTTGTTTGAAACTGAAGGTTTTGAAGGCGTAACTGGGCACCTTATTACCAAAACCATTAGCCTAACCAACCGTGATTGGAAAATTGATTACAAGATAGGTTCATGCATCTCATTTTCCGGCTACTTGGTACTCGCCGGCATTGCTTTAGTTGGGACCACTATCTCTTTACTGCTGGCCTACATAGTTAATCTACAAATTCGTGAGAAACAACGTTTGTACCAAATGCTATATGAGAGGACGGAAGAGCTGCGCTTTTTAGCCAATCATGACAGCTTAACCGAGGTCTACAACCGACGAGCGTTTAATAAGAAATTAGACAAAGCGATCGACAGCGATAAACCATTTAGCCTTATTGGTTTTGATATCGATAAGTTCAAAAACATCAACGATCAATTTGGTCATCCAGCGGGTGATGCATTGCTGATTCACGTCGTCAAACTGATCTCTGTTAATTTGAAAGATGGTGATGACCTGTTCCGTTTAGGAGGTGATGAATTTTGCATCATTTCGAGTATCTCAGATCACGAAGCGTTGGAGCGTTATTTAGAATGTATACTAAATACTGTTAGCCGCTCTCATTGTGAGCACAAAGGTCGCCAATTGAGTTGTACGCTTAGTATTGGCGCTTCTATTCGTAGCAATGAAAATACCGAAGAAATTCAGCAGCGAACCGACAGCATCTTGTATCAAAGTAAACTAAACGGTCGAAATCGAGTCACAATTGCAGGCTAAATGAGCACTTGATGTAACAAGGGTCGAGTTCCTGACTGTGCTCATGTACAATTTCACGAAATTTTTGACGAGAGAATTAGGCGACGTATGAATCACAATCGAGTGGTGTGTTTCGATTTGGAAATGTGCTGTTGGAGCGAAAATGGTGTAGGAACAACAGGGGAGATCATTGAAGTGGGTCTTGCTGAGATTGATCTAGCATCTGGCACTATCGTGAAGCGAGCGCAATACTACGTTAAGCCAGAGAAAGACGAAGTCTCTCTGTTCTGCGCCGAGTTAACGGGCATTACACCTCGTAAAATCGAAAAACAGGGGCGCCCATTAGAGTCTGTTATCAAGTCGATGATTAAGAACTTCGGTGGCCCAAAGAAAATCTATGCAGCGTGGGGACGAGATGATCTGATCTTACATAAAGAGTGTAAAGAGAAAGGCATAGAACCTCCGTTTAGCGAGTTTATAAATATCGCAACACTTTATCGAATTCAGAATCGATTGAAAGAAAAACGCATTGGTCACCGCGCGGCTCAAGAAGCGAAAAATATTGAGTGGGAAGGCCGTCAGCACTCTGGGTATGTCGATGCGTATAACCTCGCGAAGTTGGCGTTAACGATGCTCTAGATAGCAGCAGTGAACACCCGAACATAGAAAAGCCATCTACTTGTAGATGGCTTTTTGGTTTAATTTTTATCGGTATTTCTAAAGATTAACTCATTTTTTAATGACCAAGCTCGAGTTACTTACCATACCTTCGACCCTGTCGGTGATGTGAACCAGTCCGTTTGAAGTGTACCGCCAGACTCTGCCCACGTGGTTAGATGTTCATATGATTCACAAGTATCAATACGTTCGTATGGGTGAGACCATTGGCCTGGGATATCTAGAGCCCATGGGTGGCCAGTCGTGTTTTGATAGTATTCACCTTCACTTGTTACTGTGTCATCATCACCAGCACCGAATATTGCGGTATCTGCTACATCTGTATTTGGATAGTTCATCAAGTGAATCTCTCTGCCTCTCGCGTTGGCTTTGTAAATGAACGGGTTAAAATCCGTATTGCTTAGCGCAGGAATTGAACCATCAATCACCAGCGAGACACTGTAATCGATTAAGCTTCGTGCATCACCCGACTCTGTGTTGTAAAAGCTATAAGTGCTTGTACTTGGCAGCATCGCCGCGACACTATCAATCACAACAAATACCAACTCGCCTGAGTGACCGGCCTCTGGTGTTAACGCTACGGTAGAGCCGTTGTATGTTTTGGTCAGTGAAGTGACATCCGTGTCTTCAAGCCCTGCTAACGAAATAGCGAAACCATTGTCTTCAGCCGCTCCACGAGCAATAGCTTGACCGTAGTAATCAAAACGAGTTATTTGGTTATTCGCGTTTGTATAAACACCTAATGCGTAGTGGCTAACAAAGTCATTTAGATCGTAGTCACCTTCATTTGGCCATAAATCTTCGTAGGCTAATGTGTACCATCCACTGGTTGGTGTTCGGCTATAAAAAGCGATTGTCGGATCGTTTGGTGCGTAGTCGTTTGCATCTGATACACCATCACCGTCACTATCCCCAATTGAAGGCCATGCAATCTCAGCGATTTCACTGATCAGCCCATTCTGGTCAATAGCGATGACCTGAACCTTCCAAAGTTCTCCAACTTCAGTTTCACTGGCCGGCAACGTAGCATTACTGTTGTCATTTTTTCCGACAAACTCATCATCCACATAGAACCCTTGACCTACATCGACAAACCAACGGTAGCTATAAGTTACAGAATCACCGTCTGGGTCTTCCGGTGTTGGACCGGTTACTGTCACAACCAAGTCGTCATTATCACCGAGTCCAGTGCTGCGACTTAGAGTTGGTGTAGAAGGAGGGTTATTAGCAATGGTGACATAAGTAACACTGATAAGGCTGTAATCCAGCGTGGTTAGCCAACCGTCGTTATTCACATCAATATCTAGGTCTACATTCACAAGACTGTCGTCAAGTGAAGCGATAGGGAGGTCAAAAACGGTTGTCGACCAGTTATTGTTGGTACCTTGTAAGAACCCGGGAGTAAGTAAAGAACCGTCAACAGCGATACTGTCGTATTCTCCGTTTTCTCCGTGGTGTGCTTCTGAATCAACATCATAAGCGTAAATAGTGAGTGTCGCTGCGGTAATCTGTGCGCCATCAGGGACCGTTAAATTATGTTGCCAAGAGTAGTCTTCGTTTGCTCGGCTGTAGATGTCGAAACCATAACCAGAAGGCGCGATGTAATGTGGTGAGGTACTACTTGCATCGATCTTTTGAGTCACTGTTATTGAGCCATCACCGTTAGTGGTTGTTGTGTTTTCTGTTGCAGCTGCAAACGTCTGTTGCGAGAAAGAACACATAGCGACTGAACCCATCACCATTAGAGATTTTTTAATATTTTTCATGGCAGCTATCCTTAGTCAGAATCCAGAACAATGTCGCAAGAAACTAGCAAATCAGTAGTGACGTTATCTAGGTCAACGGTACTTCTACACTCTTGACCACGCACCTGAGCAACGATTTCCAATCCTTCCCAGTTGGTTGGAATGCTAAAGTCACTCACTAATTCACCATCGCGGTTCGACATACCAGAGTAGAAGGCTTGAGAATCTGTTTGGTCTGAGGTCACGCTGTATAATTTGATGATGTGGGAACCGCGAATCGGAGCCGGCTCACCGTCTTTGTATGAAAAACTACTGACGACAATGACGCTCATTGTTCGCGAAGCCGTTCCACGCCACTCAAAACTGTCTGGTACAGCAATATCAACAAAAGTCGTATTGGCAGCTGTTGCGGCAGGACTCGCAGCGCTGTCAGTTGAGCCGCTTGCACCACCTCCGCCACCAGAACTGCCGGACCCGCCACCACCACCGCCGCAGGCGATGAGAGACATTGATGTGACCGATGTTAAGAGGAGTGTTTTTAATTTCATCATCATAATCTTCCGTAATTAATTGAGGCCGTGTAAAACTTAAAGAGCAATGACTGTGCCAGTTTTTATGTTGTTGATAAAAAAGGAAAAATTTGATTTTTTGATGTGGTTTGAAATTAATTGTATATCAGCATCTCAATTAGAGAATCAATCTGACGATAACGAATAAATGACGGCCTGATAATGAGATTGGATAGGGAATTAGATTCAGTTTTCACGAATGCTGAGTGAGGAAAGTTGAATCTGTAATAAGAGACATTTGACTGGTATTTCTCTTGTTCAATAGGTGGTGGGTATCGGTTTTTACATCAACACAAACAGAATGAAAAGAATGTTAATTCTTAATAAATGTCAGAAGCGCTTTAATTAATATTAAATCGCAGGTTTCGACCTTGATTGGGCAGAGCTAGATGGTAGCGTTAGTTCACCCAAAACAAATAGCACAAGAGAAGCCAAACCAAAAAGCGATGATCAGGCCTGTCTATTCCATGGCAAGTTTAGAGTTAAACCTTGGCTATGTTTAAAGATGAGTGAGTTTACGTGACTGACTCACCTTGTCGTTATTTCATTTTGTTACTCGTCGAACTTATATTTGACTGAATTATTGGTTAAACTTCGCGCCACTCTTTTCTATATATAGCTTGGCATTAGAATAACCAAGCAAACACCTTTTTGATGACCTTTTTATTTATGAACTCCTCGCTGAAATGAACGCCAATAGCCCTGAAAAAATCACCTTAGACGCTTCGGGTATCGAGCTGATTAATAACACACTCATTGATTCTGAATCAGGTAATCAGGTAATCAGGCCACCTTATCTCCCTCAGAAAGCTTGATCCTTGAACATTTAGTGAAGAACAGCCCAAAAGCCGTTGGTCGTAACTTTTTACTTGAACACGGCTGGCCGGGACGAGTGGTGACGGGCAGTTCACTGAATGTTGCGGTCAAGAACATTCGTACAGCATTAAATTCGCTTGAGTGTGATTGCAAAATTTTAACGGTTCAAAAGGAAGGGTATAGCTTCAATGGCCCGAGACAGGTTGGTAGCTATTTATCGATGCCAACGCCTACGACTGACATACATGTTGAATCGGCAATTGTTGAATCGACATTTTCAGAGAATGCCGCCACCACAGATGACTTAACATTTGTAGCAAAGCTCACGCCTTCTGGCATGAACAGACAAGGTGGAAAATCAAAGCAACAGTACCCACAATCTCATCAGTCTATAGTGAAGCACTTTATCGCTCGTCATCAATCTCGTATCGCTGGAATCGTAGTCAGCTTGTGTCTTGTCATGTTGTCTTATCAGTTTGCGTTTTTTATGGATAAGAGTCGTTATCGTGGCATGGATGTTTATCACGATAATTTGAACTTTGATCAATCGCTGTTAACTGAGTTGAACACTGTCTCAAAACTCGGTGTTGATTTACTTTACCTACATCGTATCGGAGTTGGGTGCCAGAATATTCAAGCCGTTGCGCTGATAAATGGGCGCTGGAGAGAGATGAGTCATCAGTTTAAATCTCTCTCTTGTGATGGCGATAATGACGATGAGCGAGGCTAACCGATATGAATCGTAAGTTTTGGATGCCTATCTTGCTCACGCTTTTTGTGATTATAAATGTAGGCTTAATCTCTGGGCTCGCAACTAAAAGTACCTATAAATTTTCCGCAGAGTATCCAATGGTAGGCTGGGAAAAAACCTCACTTCGATTGGAAAGTGGTCGGGTAAAAATGCAGTACATTGGTTACGACATCGATGGAAATGTTGCTCAAACCAAGCAAATGTTTGGAGTGTTCTTTCGCTGGGGGAATCACTACTACCTTTATCAATTGGACCAAGACCAAGCCCAAGATAAACAGACTTTCAATATCAAACACTTATACATCCAACAAACGCAAGGCAAGCGTAGTGTATTGGTGTCAAATCAGCGTGGCCTTTATGTGACAAAAAAAGGCACGCCGTTAGAGCTGAAAGGCATAATGTATGGTGATCGCTTACTCTAGTTGAGAGTATCAACGAGTAGAAAGCCTTTGGTTAGCTTTTACCCAAGACGTTCAGCTTGGTCTTAATAAAGTCACTGTGGTCAACGTAAAGCAGTTCTGCGGTTTTGCGGATCACTGAATCTTCAAGTGGATCAATCTCTCCATCAGCATGTGCCACTTCCCACATTGCCTTTATTAGATCTATGCGGACTGGTTGAGACAGCTCTCGCAGTTGAGAAGTAAAGTCGTAAAGAGAGACAGATTGTTCAACTTGAGGTTCAGCTTGCGCCAATAAGGCTTTGGATTCGTCTTCAGTTATGTTCAGCAGGCGTTGAAGCAAGTGAAGTTTAGCTTCTTGTTCGGATTCGTTAATCGCGTGGTCTGCACCGGCGACTTCACATAACAAGCTGGCGATAGCTAAGTTAGGAGAGGCGGTTGGCGTTTTACCTAAATCAGAGCCTTCAACTAATTGTTTAAATAACGAGGTAAGTGAGTTAAACATAAGATCATTCCAGTTATGATGAATATTATTACTATTGGGCCTACAGAGTGTGATCGCAAGCGTCTTTACTCAAAACTGACATTACGGATGAGCGAGCAATAAAGAACACTTGTTAATCAGGCTCAGGGAATCGTGTGACTTTCCCATCACCACTTAGTGTCGTTATTGCTTGCGGTTTGCCTTCGCTATCTAACTTTAATTCACCAATCGCACTTCGGTTTGAAAGTCGATAGAAAGTCTGATTATCAGGGCTACGTTTTTCAATCTTTAAGCGTTTTCGCTTGGTGAAATAGTTCAGAATTGAGCGTGGGCTATACAGCAATCGGTCCCATACATCACAGAATTTAAGCAATGAAGTAGGGAACTGGTTTTTAATACCACTGCAAGTAATCTGATAGATATTCGGGCTGTTACGGCGGTATCTAAGTTTAATGTCGTAAGCAAAGGAGTAGTGAACATCACCAGAAAGCACGACGAAGTTGGTTGGTGTTTTGGTGTGGGTAAAGATACTGATGAGTGTGTTAGCACTGCCCGGATGTGCCATCCAGTTTTCCGCATCAATCACCAATGGTTTACCGATTGTGGTCGCCATTTTTTGCAGTGTTTCAATAAACTTCACGCCAAACATCGGCGCAGCAGAAACAATCACCACCTTATCTTGATGGAGCAGCTGGTGCTGAAACTCAATTAAGGCTTCCCAGTCCATCAAACCAGAAGGTTTATTCATGCGAGATTCTGATCGCCAGCGACGCGTTCGAGTATCCAACACAATGACTTTTGGAGACGTATCTATCGTGTAATGCCACTCTTCAAAGCGACCGAGCATCTCAATGAAGGCCTGGTGTTTGTTTGGTTCTATGTTGCCAACAGAGTGTTCAGTATTGTTGCCGCCAGTTTCATTCTGCGCTTGATTTTCAGCATGCCATTGAAAACCAAAGAGCTGTTTTGCTTGCTTGATGAACTCTTTGTTAAAGCTCTCCGGTTTGTTACCCCAACCCTGACACATCCAGTAGGCGGCAAGGCCGTTACCAATCACTTGAGTAGCAAACTGATTTTGATCGACAGCATGTTCCCAACCCACAGTCAGGTTCCAATCATCGGTGACATCGTGATCGTCGAAGATCATGTACGTTGGAATATGAGCGAACAGACGCTGCACTTTCGGTAGACCTGCTATGAAGTCATCAATGATAATGCTCTCGTCACGCCATTGTTGTTGCTCTGCCGGTGATAATTGACGTCCAGCTTCTGTGAAATCATTTTCGATCAATTGCTCTCGGTTGATGCATTGCCACAATGTCGGAGACCAAACCAGCAAATACATCGCGATGAATTCTGACAAGGTGACCAAGTGATTCTTACAATCGGTCGAGCTGAAAATAGGGATTCCGCGCTTAGGAAATAGCTTATCAAGCAACGAAGCAGAGGTGTTGTGGTGTGGCAGTAAATGATGACGTCGATACAGCTGATATTCACTCTTAAACAAGGCTTCACTACTGTCGATTGTGCTTACCTGTGAATCCGTCGGCAAGCTCTCGCCCACAAGACCAAGCAGTTGAATCACTTGTTGAATAGCATCAAGCGTTGGACCTGCTACATGATCGGCGTAGATCTGGTCGCCGCTCATCATTAGCATATCTGGCCGTTCAAGTACCGTTTGCTTTCCGACCTTGTTATCTGCGGCAACTAGGCTGTCTTTGCTTGGGTGATGAGGATTACGACAAGAGCCATGCAGGATATAATCAGCAGTCGTTGAGATCTTAAATTCAACGCGAGACTTGTCGCTATAAACAAGGTGAGGAGCCCATGTGGCCAGTGACCCTAGTTCGGTGTGAATGTCATATTCAAGGGGCGTATTGGTAGGGAACTCACCCTTTAATTGAATCAGGGTTACCCAAGCATGTGTCCCCACTTGAATTGACCCTTGTTCATCAAGTGGCGACGAATAAAAAGGCGAATCTTGCTCTGCGTTGAATAGTTCAGTTGAGCCTGTAGGTTGTGAACTCGTCACCATCCACAGTACCACCTCGTTGGCGGTGGTTTTTCTTAAAATTGGGCCTGCAAGTAAGAAGGGAAGAGATGATGTCGTCAAACGTTTCAATGCGGTTCCTAAATCGGTAGCGTTAGTCTTTGAGTTGTCTCGTTTCAAGATCAGAGGTTTCGAACTCTGGTGTGTCAGGCTCGTTAATTTCGAGAGCAGAGATGTCCTGCTCTATCGCTTCAGATTGATTTGCTTCGAGTTCCGTTGTTTCAGCTTCTGTCGTTGCCTGATCTGGGATTTCAGACTCCGTTGCCTCAAGCTCTGTCATTTCAAGTATTTCGATAACTTCTGAACTAGAAAGTTCATGGCCCATTAGAAATATTGCCAATAGGGCATCGGCTTTTGTTTTGGTATCGGACGGATCGTCCAGTACTTGTTCGAGTTTTTCTCGAATCATAGCGATTTCGTGTTCGACGAAACCACGGCCTTCATCGTCCCCTTGGTTTTCTTCAGGGGCATTATCAAACTCAAGAAACAGCATGTCGCTATCGAGTCTGGTGTTAACCAAACGCTCAGGCAACCACTCTTCGCCCATGACAATATCTGGATCGGAATCTTGGGGTAAGTGGTCTATAATGTTTTGTAATTCTGAGACTTTCACAATACTTTCATTTAACCGAGAATATTCTTCATTGTAACGGTCAAAGTCGATCAAACCTAAAACTAGTTGGCTGGCATGGCCAATAAATGTCTATTCAGTAACACAAAAATTATTACAAAGAGTAATTACACAAGAATGAAGCACAAATTTTCACCGAAGCTCATTTCGTATGGAGCGGTTTTATTAAGTAACGCTTTTCTAGGTAATAGCGTAGCCTGGGCTGCCGAAGAGCAAGAATGGGGCATTGCTGCAATGTTCCGCAGTGCGAGTATTCCCTACGATACATCAGGTGGGGATCAAACCGTCGGTTCTTTTGTTCCGATGCTATTTTTTAAGAATGACTATGTATTTATCGACGGTACTGAAATGGGGGCTTACCTCTACCAGACTGACGACGAAAAATGGTCTCTTAATGCGATATCGCGTATGCGTTTTATTGATATCCCTGCTTCAGAACAAAATGCCATTGAGGGTGATACTGCCGATTTTGGTGCGCAAGTCAGTTATCAGTGGGATGAGCAGTGGAAGCTTGAAACCGAGCTAATGAGCGACAGTGAATACAATTTTCACGGAAATCTACGCGCCAAAGCAAAGTATGAAACGGGCGATTGGGAGTTTACTCCGAGTGCGACACTTCGTTATAAAAGTGCCGATTTCAATAGTGCTTACTATTCAGCCGAAGGCGAGTCGATTGGCGCAGGTATCGATCTTAATGTGGGTGTTGAAGCACGTTACCACGTGGTTTCCAACTTATACCTACTTGGTTCAACTAGTGTCACTCGATTAGACGACAACGCTTATGATTCATCAGTAGTTGAAGATCGTTATCAAGGTGAACTTTATCTTGGTTTTGGCTTCTTCAATGACAAAGAGAAAGCGCCGAAACCGAAATTGAGTAACGCGCCGTATTTACGTGTCGCGCACGGTTGGGCAACGCCATCGAATATTGGCGAGATTATGAAGTTCAATACTGAGAAAGACGAATACAATAACCAACTGACCTCGTTTTTCTACGGCCACCCGCTAACAGACGAAATCTTTGGTCTCCCGCTGGATATCTACCTAACACCGGGTATCGCGCATCACTGGAATTCAGATGTTCAATCGAGTAGCACCGAGTACATTATTGCGATCAAAGCGTATTACACCTTTGATTGGCCGACACAGTGGCGATTTGGTGTGGCTGAAGGTATGTCGTACATCGACTCGATCACCTACATCGAAGGCTCTGAGATGGATCGTAAAGGTTACACCGCAAGCCACTTGTTGAATTACCTAGACTTCTCATTTGATGTCAATGTGGGTGATTTGATCGGCAAGAACGACTTAAACAATTTATGGTTCGGTTATTCGTTGCATCATCGTTCTGCGATCTTTGAAAACGCCTCTCAGTTTGGACGTATCAAAGGCGGTAGTAACTACAACACGGTTTACTTCCAATACGAATTTTAAGCGCGGTTTCAGCCGTGTTTTAACGATGGTTTATGTTGTCATTTTTAACCATCGTTTGGATAAATATGATGTGTATCCGAGTTAGCTTTCATAGCCTTCGTTAGTGTTGGCTTGAACAATCAGCCTGATAGCAAAAGGTTTTCCCTTTTATGTCAGGCTTTTTTGTTGAAGAGTTGTGGTACAATCGCGCGAGTTTAATAAGTACAAGAATAGGACACGCTTTGACTTCGTCTCCGGAAAAAGCAGACAACAACAAGAATGCAGTGCAATCTCAAGCGACAAACAAAAAGTCGACATCGACTCAACCTGCATCGAACTCGTCTGCCAAACAATCAGTAAAACCTGCTAAAACTTCTCAGAATAGCCCAGCTTCTCTTCGTAAAGCGCTCAACGAATGTATGATGCGCGATCGCTTCCGTTTGAGTAAGCGAATTGCTGGTGCAAGCAGAATCAAAAATGAACAATCTAAAAATGCTGTCTTTGATGAGATTGCATTGGACATTGCCAAGTCGATGATGACGGCAACCCAGCGTGCTGCGCAAAAGCCAACGATTGAATACCCAGAAATTCTACCCGTCAGCCAGAAGCGCGAAGACATCGCGAAAGCCATCGCTGAAAACCAAGTGGTTATCGTGGCGGGTGAAACAGGTTCAGGTAAAACCACGCAGTTACCAAAAATCTGTTCTGAGCTTGGTCGTGGCCGCTTTGGTTTAATTGGTCACACTCAGCCTCGTCGTCTTGCGGCCCGTTCGGTTGCGAACCGTATTGCCGAAGAGATGGAAACGCAACTGGGTGAGTTTGTTGGTTATAAGGTTCGTTTTAACGACCAAATCTCTGAAAACACACAAATCAAATTGATGACCGACGGTATTCTACTGGCGGAAATCCAACACGACCGTTTCTTAAATCAGTACGACACCATCATCATCGATGAAGCGCACGAACGTAGCCTTAACATAGATTTCATCATGGGTTACCTGAAAGAGTTGCTGCCAAAGCGTCCAGATCTGAAAGTGATCATCACATCGGCAACCATCGATCCAGAGCGTTTCTCTAAACACTTCAATAATGCGCCTATCATCGAGGTATCAGGTCGTACTTATCCTGTAGATACGCGTTACCGCCCGTTAGGTGGTGATGAAAGTGATTCCGATCGCGACCAAATTGAAGGCATCTTTGAAGCTGTTGATGAACTGTGTGATGAAGGGCAAGGCGATATCTTGATCTTCATGAACGGTGAGCGAGAGATTCGAGATACCGCAGATGCATTAAGTAAACGTAACCTGCGTGATACTGAAATAGTTCCGCTTTACGCACGTCTATCGGCGGGCGAGCAGAACCGTATCTTTCAGTCTCATACTGGCCGACGTATCGTTCTGGCAACCAACGTGGCAGAAACTTCGTTAACCGTTCCTGGTATTAAGTATGTCATCGACCCGGGTACAGCACGTATTAGCCGTTACAGTTACCGCACCAAAGTACAACGCCTACCGATTGAGCCAGTGTCTCAAGCAAGCGCAAACCAGCGTAAAGGTCGTTGTGGACGTGTTGCTGAAGGTATCTGTATTCGTCTTTACTCTGAGGAAGATTTCGAATCACGCCCAGAGTTTACCGACCCAGAGATTCTCCGCACTAACTTAGCCTCCGTTATCCTTCAGATGACAGCTCTTGGCCTAGGCGACATTCAAGCGTTCCCATTTGTTGAAGCGCCAGATAAGCGCAACATTCAAGATGGTGTAAGGCTACTTGAAGAGCTAGGTGCGATAGCGACAGCCGAACCCGCTGCGAACAAAAATAAGAATCAAGGCGACGACAAGAAGAAGCTAACCGCTATTGGTCGTAAATTGGCTAAGTTGCCGATTGATCCGCGTTTGGCTCGTATGGTAATTGAAGCGCCACGCAACCGGTGCTTGCACGAAGTCATGGTGATTGCGTCTGCGTTGTCGATTCAAGATCCGCGTGAGCGTCCATCGGATAAGCAGCAATCGTCTGACGATAAACACAAGCGCTTCTTCGATAAAGAGTCGGACTTCATCACGTTTGTGAACCTGTGGGATTACATCAAGCAGCAGCAAAAAGCGCTGTCGAGTAATCAGTTCCGCAAACAGTGTAAGCAAGATTACCTGAACTATTTACGTATTCGTGAATGGCAAGATGTGTACTTCCAAATTCACCAAGCAATGCGTGAATTGGATACCAAGCTGAATACTGAGCCGGGTAGCTACGATGGTATTCATATGTCTCTGCTGTCAGGTCTGCTTTCGCACATCGGTATGAAAGACCAAGAGAAGAATGAATATCAAGGTGCTCGTAACGCACGCTTCCATATCTTCCCTGCGTCTGGCTTATTCAAGAAGCAGCCTAAGTGGATCATGTCTGCTGAGCTGGTGGAAACCTCAAAACTATGGGGTCGTGTTATCGCGAAGATTCAACCGGAATGGATTGAACCGCTAGCGAAACACCTGATCAAACGTAGTTACAGCGAACCACATTGGTCGAAGAAGCAAGCGGCAGTAATGGCACACGAAAAAGTGATGCTTTACGGAATCCCAATCATTCCAAAACGCTTAGTTAACTACGGTGCGATTGATGCCACTGTCAGCCGTGAATTGTTTGTACGCAGTGCATTGGTTGAAGGTGAGTGGGAAACCAAACATACGTTCTTCAAACAGAACCGCAAGCTCCTGCAAGAAGTGGAAGAGCTTGAGCATAAATCGCGTCGTCGCGACATCTTGATCGATGATGATGAACTGTTCGACTTCTATGATCAACGTGTTGGCGAAGAGGCAGTGTCAGGCCGTCATTTTGATACGTGGTGGAAGAAGACCAGTCAGAAAACACCTGAGCTGCTTAACTTTGAAAAGTCGATGCTGTTCCGAGGCGATGCTAGCCACGTTACTGATTTGGATTATCCGAACTTCTGGCACCAAAACGGTATTAAGTTGAAACTGAGCTACCAATTTGAGCCAGGTGACGACAATGATGGTGTAACGGTACACATTCCGCTGCCTATCTTGAACCAAATTGACCAAAACGGTTTTGATTGGCAGATCCCAGGCCTGCGTCAGGAACTGGTGATTAGCCTAATTAAGTCACTACCAAAAACGCTACGCCGTAACTTTGTGCCTGCGCCAAACTATGCCGATGCTTTCTTGGCACGTGTAACCCCATTAGAAGCACCGTTGTTGGATTCTCTTGAGAAAGAGCTACGCCGCATGACAGGTGTTGAAGTGGTACGTGACGACTGGAAGTTAGACCAGATCCCTGAGCACTTAAAGGTAACATTCCGCGCTGTAGATCATCGCAAGCGTAAGCTGAAAGAACAGAAAGACCTGCATGAGCTAAAAGAAAGTCTGAAAGACAAGGTTCAAGAAACGCTTTCTAAGGTTGCTGACGACGATATTGAACAACAGAACCTGCATACCTGGAGCTTTGGTGAGTTACCAAAAGTGTATCAGCAGAAACGCGGCGGCTACGATGTTAAAGCCTTCCCAGCGCTGGTGGATTCTAAAGACAGCGTAGAGATCAAACTGTTCGAAACCGAACAAGAGCAGATCTCGGCAATGAAATCGGGTCAGCGTCGTTTAATCCTGTTGAACGTGCCATCGCCGATCAAATACCTGCACTCTAACTTGCCGAACAAATCTAAGTTAGGCTTATACTTCAACCCATACGGACAAGTACTCGATCTTATCGATGACTGTATCGCTTGTGGTATTGATAAGCTAATTGAAGAGAAGGGCGGTTTGGTTTGGGAACCAGAGCAGTTTGAAGCACTGAAAGAACACGTACGTGCAGAGTTAGGCGATACGGTTGTTGAGATTGCTCAACAGGTAGAAACTATTCTAACTACGGCGTTCAGTATCAGTAAGAAGCTGAAGGGCCGCGTAGATCTTTCGATGGCATTTGCACTTTCAGACATCAAAGCTCAGGTAGAAGGTTTGATTTTTAAGGGGTTTGCCACAGAATGCGGGTGGAAACGCTTGCCGGATATTCTACGCTATATGAAAGCTATTGAGCGTCGAATGGAAAAACTGCCGATTGACCCTAACAAAGATCGCCTACATATGATCAAAGTTGAGTCGGTAATGAATGATTACAAAGAACTGCTGAATAAAATTCCAAAAGGGATCGCGGTTCCAGAAAACGTAAAAGAGGTGCGTTGGATGATTGAAGAGCTTCGTGTAAGCTTCTTCGCACAGCAGCTCGGTACGCCTTACCCAGTATCAGATAAGCGTGTTAAAAACGCGATTGATGCTTGCTAAAGGAATAAAGCTAGACGCAATAGCAAGGTTTGGGTATAAATCTTGCTTATTACATTACTAATTGAATAGTTATTACATACAGGGCGACTTGGTGGCAATTTATTACCACTCAAGGCCTGCCACTAGGACGAAAAAGGTCGAATATGAAAAAAACGTTATTGGCATTAGCACTACTAGGTGCATCTTCAACAGCAATGGCTGATTCTTGGTTGTACGGTGGTGTAATGGGTGGTCAAAACTCATTAGGCAATAAAGAAGAGACAGCGATGGGTATCCACGTAGGTACTGGTATTCTTCCATTAATCGGCGTTGAAGCGGGTTACTGGGATCTTGGTTCTTTCGGCAGCGTTAATTACGGCAACCGCGATCTTAAGAATTTAGACGCAAGCACTGCTTACTTAGCGATTAAACCAAGCATCGATTTTGGTCCTCTTCACGTATACGCGAAGGGTGGTCTTCACTCTTACGAGCTTAAAGCTGATGGCTTCAAGCAAGACGATGTTGATATCATGTACGGTGTAGGCGCTGAATACTTCATCTTTGGTCCACTATCTGTAGGCGCTAGCTACCAAAACTTCAAAATGAAAGATGACGACTCTGGCGTATTCACGCTAAACGCAACTATCCACCTACTGTAATTACTTGCAGTCAGTGACGGACGTACCGTTGGTCACGGATATTTGTAGAGTTCGTAAGAATTCGTAAAAAATGCCAGCTTGATAGCTGGCATTTTTGTATCTGTTAACCGTGTAATCGCTACTCTGTTTTCTTATAACAGATAGCAAGCGGATGGTTATTTTTTATTGTTCAGAATACGCTGAATTCTTGGGTTTATCGCTTTACCGTGTTTACTTTCGTACTCTTCACGTTTTAAATCGTTCAGGTTCTTTACAGAGTTAGCGGCAAGAAGGAATTCTGGTAACTCAGTTTCAAGCATGCCTTTCTCATCTAAACGTTTCGCTTCCAAGTAATACTTCTTGAACAGGCCATCGAGTTTGTTTTCAGCCGTACGCTTTAAATCGTACAGTTTATTCTGGATTAACCATTGCTCAATCTTATTATCTGCAGAGCGTGACAACACTCGAATACGGCTATCCAACAACTCTTCTTCAGTCAAAGAATCTTTCAGGATCCAAAGCTCACCCATTTGCGGCGGCCAACTGTTGCCAAGTTGAATACGTTCATGACAGTGCATTAGCACGCGGTTAAGGCCGTCTGAATCGACTGAGTTAGCAAATTCAATAAACTTACCGCTCGGCTCGCTCCCGTATTGGTATTCCCATTGTGTTTCGTACACGCTTAAGAAAGAACCAAACACATGGATACACCAATCAGTCAGCTCTAACTCTGCCGGA
>NZ_JADDYI010000005.1:0-37935 GCF_015163545.1 Vibrio sp. OPT24 | reverse complement strand
TCTTGATCGACAACAGGCACTTTTTGAGACGAGCCTGCGTCGGTAGCGTTAGGTGTCGCTACATTAACTTCAGTGCTTTTTGCTTCAATTATTTCAGATCGTGCAGGAACGTCAGATACAACAGGCTCAGAAGGTTGGCTTTTTGCCTTTTTGAATGAGCTGCTGCCTGAAGCGTTCAGATGGGCTAAGCTTTTGTCTATACCCATTTCCTTGAGCTTGTCCTGCATTTCCTGAATATTGAGCGGTCTTCTGCTGTTGTTGTCTTTCATTTTGCTTCTCGTTAACTAGCCAGTACTGCAGCTTGGATTCAATCCGAGATAGTGGCATTAATTCATTAGCTTTGGCTTTATACCAAAGGACAAATTTCTTCCATACTAAACTATGGTCACCGGCCAAGCCGGAGAATTTAAACGCACGTTCTGCCCATGATGGGATCTCTTCTTCGTTGAGATCATGAGTAGAAACGGTGTTGCTGTTCATTGAGCCTCGGCCTTGTGGGCGAGGAGCATATTGCGTGTTTTGCATTGGTGCCGGAGCAGGCTGAAACTTGGGTGCAGGTGCAGGTGCAGTAGAGTAAACCGGAATACTATTGACCGGTTGAGTTTCAACTTGAACCGCAGCTTGCTCTTGCTCAATGAGCATTTTGAACACGTGTATCTCTTTCTTGTCTCGATAATCTACTTTTACTTTATCGAGGAAACCTTGGTCGACTAGACACTTAAGGCAATCGGCTAAACCGAACGTCGAGAGAGCACAAAGTTGACTTGCTGATTGTAGGCACACATTGGTGAAACCGAACTCATCAGCACCATCTGCAAGCATCAATAAAACCAGTTTTTCTGCTGGGCTAGAAGTATTCACTTGCCAAGCTAAATAAGAATATTTGGCGCTCAATATCGTGTTCTCAAAAAGGTAAGTCGTTGTCACTATTGTAAGTCACCCCTTACCGAATTTATAGCAACTTAACAGAAAACGACATTAGTAAGCCAAATATTGACCATAAGGAGAGGTCTGCCCCAAAAAGTAAGCCTACACTCATTCATTCTCGTGGGTTATGCCTGGATTCACTAAGCAAATATTGATAACGATTTAAAGTGCTAGCACTCTTTTTCGGCTAAGAATGGCCAATTTACTTTGGTATTCGGTTCGTCAAAAACAGCTCGTTTTTATTGATATTCATTGACCGTTCTCTCACTTACTCGCCCGTTTACTTACCCTTCCATACATAAAGTGTATTTAATTTATAAAACACCTTGATATGATCAATATTTGCGCTATTATGACGATAAGTCAGAAATGACGAAGCGTCACAAAATGGTTAAGTACATGAATTTGCTATTCGTGTTAATATATTAAACAGGAGTGTTTTAAATACTGACTCAGCTTAGGTGATAGCTAAGCGAAAATACGGACTGAGAAATTATGTTTGGCTTTGGTTGTAAAGGCGATAAGCAAAGTATCTTTGGTTGTAAAGGCGGCTTGTCTAAAAAGCAGCAGTCTATTGCAGACCGAGAAGTAGAATTGATGTTGTTAGCGAAAGATCTGGTTCGAGAGCAAGGGTTCGGAAACCTCACGATGGATAAGCTAACGGCAGCGAGCTCTTATTCGAAAGGTACGATATATAATCACTTTTGTAGCAAAGAAGACGTGGTTTTAGCGTTGTGTATTCATTCTTTAAAGGCCGAGGCACTGATGTTTACTCGTTCTGGAGAGTTTGAAGGTAACACACGCGAAAAGATCGTCGCACTGCACGTTGCTTATCGAATCTATGCGCGCATGGAGCCGGTACTGTCAACGTGTGCGATCATGGCAAAAAGCCCGTGGGTACTAGAGAAAGCGTCTAGTGCACGTGTAACCGAGATGAACGAACTCGAAGAATTGGTGATTGAACAAGCCGATTCAATGGTTAACCAAGCAGTAGAAGTGGGTGACCTAAAGTTCTCTTCTGGTGTGGGTTCAGATGCCATCGTGTTTGCAAACTGGTCAATCGCATTTGGTTCAAATGCCTTGTCACAGAACGCATCAAACAGTCATTGTATTAAGCGGTTACAAGACCCGTATTCAGTATTACATAACGCGAATATGCTGCTCGACGGCCTGAACTGGCAGCCCCTTTCTACCGATTGGGACTACCGTAAAACCTGGCGTCGTGTAGAACAAGAACTGTTCAGTGAAGAGATCGCTTACTTAGAATCAGTAGGTCGATAGCTTCTATTAAGCCCACTTATGTGGGTTTATTAATAACCATTTATGACGATTCGTCACAAACTTAAGTTTAGCCTAATGTGGTTTAGGTTTTCTTGAGTGTATGACCAAGAATTGTGTCTTTTGTCAGCTTCGGCTGGCTTTTTATAACACAACTATGACGAATCGTCACAAATGGAGACTGTGATGGAACATGACAGCCAAAAGCCCGCTTTCGATCACCAAAATCGAGATAACCGTAATATCGATAGCGTAAACGGGGATCTCAATAACCGTTGGCACTCAATACCGACCAAGCATTCGTTTATCGTTCTGCTGGTGGTTTTTTCAATCATCATGCTCTCTGCATTAGGGGCGAAGAACCTCTACTTTAGAGGGGATTACAACATCTTCTTCGAAGGCAACAACAAACAGTTGATGGCGTTCGATGAAATCCAAACTACCTTTGCGAAAACCGACAATCTCGCGATTGTTGTCGCACCTGATGGCGGCAACGTTTTTACCCCAGAAACCCTGACCTTAATTCAAAATCTCACCGTTGATGCGTGGCAGATCCCGTACTCAAGCCGTGTCGATTCGCTGGCCAATTATCAGCACACCGAAGCTGTTGAAGACGACTTATTGGTGGAAGATCTGCTGTATGAAGAATACGAACATACGCCCGAGCGAATCGCCAAAGTGAAACAGATCGCGCTAAACGAACCTCTGCTTAAGAATGCGTTGGTGTCCGCTTCTGGTGATGTGACCATTGTTAACGTGACCGTGCAATTACCTGAAGTAGATAAAACCGCCGAAGTGCAAGAAGTGATCGCGGCTATCAACACTATGATCGCCAAGTATCAAGCGGACTATCCTAACGTTGAATTCCATAAAGCGGGCATCATTGCTATGAACAATGCTTTCATGATGTCGGCTCAAGAAGACAGCTCAACACTGGTGCCATTAATGCTATTGGTGGTGTTGGTATTCCTGACCTTTATGCTGCGCTCATTCTTTAGCGTGGTGGCGACCTTAGTCGTGATTATCTCTTCGATTGTCGCGACCATGGGGTTGTCTGGCTGGGCAGGGATGTTCCTCAGCACCGCAACGGTTAACGTCCCAACTTTGGTACTGACCCTAGCGGTGGCCGATTGTGTTCATGTGATTGTGACCATGAGACAAGCCATGCAGCGTGGCATGGAAAAAGCACAAGCTATTCAATACAGCATCAAGCTTAATGCGATGCCGATTTTGATTACCTCAGTGACCACCGCGATTGGTTTCTTGATGATGAACATGTCGGACTCCCCCGTATTACGAGACTTCGGTAACTTATCGGCATTGGGCGTGATCATCGCATGTTTCCTATCCGTGACTATGCTGCCTGCGCTATTAAAACTGCTACCAGTTAAGACTTTACCAACGAATGAAGTGGCACAAAGTAAAGTGACCTTCATGGATAAGCTCGGTGACTTTGTGGTAACTAATCGCAAAGCGTTATTGCCTATTTCTACTCTAGTTATCGTCGGCGCCGCGGCATTAATTCCACTGAACAAAGTGAATGATGAATCGGTGAAGTATTTCGATACCTCAAGCGAATTCAGACAAGCAGCCGACTTCATGGAACAGACTGTAAGCGGTATGACGACCATCAGTATTGCGGTCAAAACTAACGAGTCTCAAGCGATTGCTGACCCCTTGTTCTTACAAGCGATTGGTGATTTTACCGATTGGCTACGTGTTCAACCAGAAACCGACCATGTTGCTACGCTTTCTGATGTTTACATGCGTCTGAATAAGAACATGCATGGTGATGATGACCGTTATTACCAACTGCCACTTAACCGAGAGTTAGCCGCGCAATATCTACTGCTTTACGAGATGTCTCTACCGTACGGTTTGGATTTGAATAACCAGATCAACGTCGATAAATCATCGATCAAAATGGTACTGACGGTTGATAACCTCGGCAGTGTGGAATTGGTTGAACTCGAAGAGCGTATCTACTCATGGTTTGCCGCCAATGCACCTCAGTATGAAGTGGTCGCGTCGAGCCCATCATTGATGTTTGCTCACATTGGTGAAACCAACATGGCGAGCATGCTATCGACTCTGCCAATCACCTTAGTGCTTATCTCTGGTTTGATGATCTTCGCATTGCGATCGGTTCGCTTAGGCATGATAAGCCTAGTGCCCAACATTGCGCCTGCGATTATTGGCTTTGGTTTATGGGCGCTTATCTCTGGTGAGATCAACCTTGGATTGTCGGTCGTGGTCACCCTTACTTTGGGTATCGTCGTCGATGATGCGGTTCACTTCTTGAGTAAATACCAACGCGCAAGAATGGAAGGGCAATCAGCGGAGGAAGCGGTTCGTTACGCCTTCCACACCGTAGGTCGCGCTTTGTGGATCACCACTGTTGTGCTAGTGGCCGGTTTCTCTGTATTGGCAATGTCGAGCTTCAGACTCAATTCCGATATGGGCTTACTCAGTGCGATTGTGATTTTCATTGCGTTGGTGGTCGACTTCATTTTGCTACCAAGCCTGCTGATGATCTTCGACAAACAGACCCATTACTCAGACCAATCCCAATACGAATCAAAATCGTCTGTTAAAGCTCAACCTAATACGACGGCTGAACTGTCGACTTCAATCAAATAAGAAAACGTCAGCCTACTGCGGTGGGCTGACTTAAGGATTAATTTATGAAAATTATTAAACACTTTATGACAAAGAAAACACTCATAGCGTCATTGATAACCATTGGCGCATTTTCGGCTTTCCCTGCGTTAGCCGATCCTGAAAAAGGCCTAGAGATCGCCGAGCAACGTAAAGCCGTTGATATGGGGTGGGGCGATTCTGTTGCGACCATGGAAATGCTACTTCGCAATAAACAAGGTGAAAGCAGCTCTCGTCTAATGCGATTGAAGTCGCTAGAGGTTGACGACGATGGCGATAAAGGACTGACCATATTTGATGAGCCCCGCGACGTAAAAGGCACGGCTTTTTTAAACCATTCACACATCACCAAATCGGATGACCAATGGTTGTATCTGCCGGCATTGAAACGTGTAAAGCGTATCTCTTCTCGCAACAAGTCTGGCCCGTTTATGGGCAGTGAATTTGCTTACGAAGACCTAAGTTCGTTTGAGTTAGAAAAGTACACCTTCAACTACATCGAAGACGCCAATATTGAAGGTGTTGATACCTTTGTTTTAGAGCAAATTCCGACCGACAAAAACTCTGGTTACACCATGCAAAAAGTATGGCTAGACCAGCAATATTACCGCCCAGTTCAAGTGGAGTTTTACGACCGTAAAGGCGCATTGCTGAAAACTCTATCGTTCCAAGACTACAAACAATACCTAAACCAGTACTGGCGCGCGCACACCATGTCGATGCAAAACCACCAAACAGGCAAGAGTACTGTATTAACCACGACAGATTTAGCGTTCCAGACCGGTCTTAAGGATAAGGACTTTCAGAAAAATACACTTAAACGTGCAAAGTAAGGCAAGAATATGAAAAGGATTCTGTTAACAGGAACGCAGTTATCTTTAACCTTGGCAGCGACAGTTGGGCTTATGCAGGTGTCGTTGCCATGTGTGGCGGCAGGCTTTAGCTCTGAGTTCGTAGAGCAAGTCACCCCAGAACTCGCAGGGCAAGTTAACCTTGAACACAGGCAGTTCTTTAGCGACGGTTTACAGGGCCAGAACAAAGGACAAAGCTCACTGGTGTTACAACCGGAGTTTTACTGGGAGCAACAAGAAGGCAATGGCAGTTTTACCTTCACGCCATTTTATCGCTTAGACAGCGAAGACGATGCGCGAACCCATGGTGACGTTCGTGAAGCTTTGTACCTTACCTACTGGGATGACTACGAACTGCGCGCAGGTGTTGGCAAAGTGTTCTGGGGTGTGACCGAATCAGCACACTTAGTGGACGTGGTAAACCAAACCGATGCGATTGAGTCCGTCGATGGCGAATCGAAACTGGGTCAGCCAATGGTTCACTTCACGTCGATTAAAGACTGGGGAACCATCGATGCCATGTTACTGCCGTATTTTCGAGAGCGTACCTTTGCAGGGGAAGACGGTCGCTTAAGAACGCCCGTACCCGTTTCAGACGATGCGCTGTATGAATCATCAAGAGAAGAAAAGCACGTTGATGTGGCACTGCGCTATAGCCAAATGTATGGTGATTGGGATGTCGGGTTAAGCTACTTAGGCGGTACCAATCGTGACCCTTATTATCGTGTTGAAGGTAATAATCTTAAGCCCTATTACGCGCAAATGCAGCATTTCGGCCTTGATGTTCAGGGGATTATGGGTGATTGGTTATGGAAGCTTGAAAGCATTTATCGCGACAGCTACGACAACCATACAGGCGTAGCAACAGGTTTTGAGTATACATGGGTTGGGGCGCTAGAGTCGTATTGGGATATCGGTTTTATTGCTGAATACTTGTACGACAGTCGAGGCAACAATGCGCAGAGTGTCGGTCAAAACGACGTGTTCCTTGGGGCGCGTTTCGCCTTAAATGATGAAGACGGGACCGAGTTGTTAACGGGCATCACTCAGGATCTAGATAACAGTGATGTTTACAGTGCAAAGCTCGAAGCCTCAAGTCGTATCAACAACAACCTCAAGTGGCGGTTGAACGCGTGGTTGTTTGAGAATGAAACCCCAGAAGACTTATTGTTCTTCGCTCGCAAAGATGATTTTGTTGAGATGGCGTTGGAATATTACTTTTAGTATTTTCAATAAGTTAAGTTAATGTTGGTTTATTGGGGTGTTCTTGTTGAATTGAACACCCCAAACCCAGTGTTAATTTATATTTGTAGAGATCGAAGTCGTCTTTTTATAAAAGGAGTAAGCAATCAGGTAGGCCTACAGGTAGTATGGTTATATTTTACATGTATATATAACCTCTACATATGCACGCTTTTGACTACTGGTAACTGCCGGTAAACAAGTGTGATTTGGGCGTTAAGGGATTTATGAATTCATTTACTTGGAATAGATACTTCGAAACAGGCATTGGTGTCGTAGATGAACAACATCAATACCTCGTCGGTTTTATCAACCACTATGGCAATTTGCTGTCTGAAAACACTATCTCAATCGAAGATATTAGCATTGCTTTACTCGATCTCACGAGCTATGCCGAGTTTCACTTTAAAGAAGAAGAATCTTTGATGAGAGCTCGTAATTTATATCGCTCTCACATCGAAGAACACATCAAAGTGCATCGTGTTTTTATGCAAGATATCTACAGCATGCAAGCTTTCATTTTAGAAGAAGATCAGGCGTCTGCACGGCAGCTACTCGATTTCTTAATTCATTGGCTTGCGTATCATATCCTCGGTATTGACCAAAACATGGCTCGACAAGTGGCCGCGATAGAGGAAGGAGCGACCCCTAAACAAGCGTTTGAAGCCGAAGGAAAACAAAACGATTCTTCAACCATTCCTCTATTAGCTGCTCTTAAAGGCCTATTTGAGCAAGTCTCCGAACGTAATAAAGAGTTGTTACGGTTCAACCAGCTACTCGAAGACAAAGTCGAGGAAAGAACCGCAGAGCTAAAACGAGCGAACAAGAAGCTCGAAGAACTCTCCTTAACTGACTCGCTCACTAATTTGCCTAACCGCCGCTGTGCTTTTAAACAGTTAGCGGTGCATTGGCAAGAGTCCAAAGAACTTGGTATGCCTTTGGTGTGCATTATGATTGATGCCGACCACTTCAAGCGCATTAATGACACTTGCGGACACGATGCAGGTGATTTGGTGTTACAGACCCTCGCACACGAACTGAAAAACACATTTCGCAATGATGATATCGTGTGTCGATTAGGGGGCGATGAGTTCTTAGTGATCTGCCCCGATACCGATCTTAAAGGGGGTATGCATATTGCAGAAACCACTCGACAGAAAGTGTCTGAATTACAGGTCGACACCGGCGAGCAAGCTTGGCTTGGCAGCATTAGTGTCGGTGTGGCTGAAATAACCCAAGAATTCGAAACAATGAATGAATTGATTAAAGTAGCTGATGAGTCCGTTTATTTAGCGAAAAAAGCGGGCAAAAACCGCGTTTGTTCGATTCAGATTTAGAACGGGTTTATTTCAAGTTGAGAGCATAGTTTGCGTTAAATTTAAAATATAGCTCACGTCAGTTTTAGCGCTCAGGTTACTTTAGTTTTAGTTCTCAGGTCACCTTAGTTTTAGTTCTCATAAGACTTTAAATCGAGCGCTTCGCTCAGTTCCAAATTAAGGAGTGGTACCAGTAATTGTTCCACTTCTTCCTATTCCTCATTAATATCCTGTTAAATTTGCCGTGTTTTTAGTCAATAACTTGTTCTTTTAGCGATTCAATTTGGCATTGGTTGCGTGTTTGATTAGTATGTGTAGCTATCTAAAAAAACTAATCATCCGATACGGACACTACCAACTGGTAGATGAGGAAATGATGCAACATCTAGAAGAGATCATTGCTAATGCAACGACTGCTATTGATACAGCAGATTCGTTAGTCGCACTTGATGAAGTGCGAGTTCAGTATTTAGGTAAGAAGGGTGAATTAACTCTTCAACTACAAAGCCTAGGTAAACTTCCACCTGAAGAGCGTCGCACTGCTGGTCAAGAGATCAACAAAGCGAAAGGTGCTGTTCAACAAGCGATCGCAGCTCGCAAAGACGCACTTCAACGTGCAGAGCTTGAAGCGAAACTAGCTGAAGAAACTATCGATGTGAGCCTACCAGGTCGTCGCATTGAGAACGGTGGTCTTCACCCAGTGACTCGCACTGTTGAGCGTATCGAACAGTTCTTTGGTGAGCTTGGCTTTAGCACTGAGTCTGGCCCTGAGATCGAAGATGCATTCCACAACTTTGATGCACTAAACATCGCAGACGATCACCCAGCTCGTACTGATCACGATACTTTCTTCTTCAACCCTGATCTAATGCTACGTACGCACACTTCTGGTGTTCAAATCCGTACGATGGAAAACGGCAAACCGCCATTCCGCTTCATTGCTCCGGGTCGTGTTTACCGTAACGACTACGATCAAACTCACACGCCAATGTTCCACCAAGTGGAAGGTATGTTAGTTGATGAGAACGTAAACTTCGCACAACTTAAAGGCATTCTTAACGATTTCCTTTGTAACTTCTTTGAAGAAGAAGTTGAAGTGCGTTTCCGTCCTTCATTCTTCCCGTTCACAGAGCCTTCAGCTGAAGTTGACGTGAAACGTAAAGATGGCAAATGGCTAGAAGTTCTAGGCTGTGGCATGGTTCACCCTAACGTACTTCGCTCTGTTGGCATCGACCCTGAGAAATACTCTGGTTTTGCATTCGGTATGGGTGTAGAGCGTCTAACGATGCTTCGTTACGGCGTAAATGACCTTCGTGCGTTCTTCGAGAACGACCTTCGTTTCCTTAAACAATTCAAGTAATCCGGGGCAGTCAAAACTATGAAATTCAGTGAATCTTGGCTACGCGAGTGGGTTAAACCTGCAATTAACAGCGAAGAGCTAGCTCACCAAATCACTATGGCTGGTTTGGAAGTTGACGATGTAGAACCTGTTGCTGGTGAATTCACCGGCGTTAAAGTAGGTAAAGTGGTTGAGTGCGGTCAGCACCCAGACGCAGACAAACTACAAGTAACTAAAATTGATATCGGCGAAGAAGAGCTTTTAGACATCGTATGTGGTGCATCTAACTGTCGTCTTGGCCTAACTGTAGCAGTAGCAACAGTTGGCGCAGTACTTCCTGGTGACTTCAAAATCAAGAAAGCAAAACTACGTGGCGTTCCATCGCACGGCATGCTTTGTTCTTTCTCTGAGCTAGGTATCGACGTAGAGTCTGACGGCATCCTTGAGCTGCCTGAAGGCACAACGCTAGGTATGGACGTACGTGAGCTTCTTGAGCTTAACGACGTAACTATCGACGTAGACCTAACAGCAAACCGCGCAGACTGCTTCAGCATCCGTGGCCTTGCTCGTGAAGTTGGCGTACTAAACCGCGCAGACGTTACAGAGCCGACAGTTGACGCTGTTGCAACAAGCATTGAAGACACAGTATCTGTTGAAATCAAAGCTACGGATGCTTGTCCACGTTACCTTGGCCGTGTGGTTAAGAACGTAAACGTGAAAGCGGAATCGCCAATCTGGATGCAAGAAAAACTGCGCCGTTGTGGTATCCGTTCAATCGACCCAGTTGTAGACATCACAAACTACGTGATGCTAGAGCAAGGCCAACCAATGCACGCATTTGATCTAGCTAAGATCGAAGGCGGTATCGTGGTTCGTCTAGCAGAGCAGGGCGAAAAGCTAACACTTCTAGATGGCAACGAAGCTGAACTAAACAGCAATACGCTTGTTATCGCAGACCACAACAAAGCACTAGCAATCGCTGGTATCTTTGGTGGTCAAGATTCTGGTGTGACTACTGAAACAACAGACGTACTTCTTGAAGCTGCATTCTTCGCACCGGATCACATCCGTGGCCGCGCACGTGCTTACGGCCTTCACACAGATTCTTCTCTACGTTTTGAACGTGGTGTTGATTCAACACTTCAAGCAGCAGCAATGGAGCGTGCAACACAGCTTCTAGTTGAAATCTGTGGTGGTGAAGTTGCGCCAGTAAACGGCAGCGAATCTGAAGCTGATCTTCCTAAAGCAAACGTAGTTGCTCTACGTCGCGCTAAGCTAGACAGCCTACTAGGTCACGAAATTCCATCTACAGACGTAGTGGAAATTCTTACTCGCCTAGGTTGTAACGTTGAAACGACAGACGCAGGTTGGACGGCAACGTCTCCATCTTGGCGTTTTGATATCGCAATCGAGCAAGACCTAATTGAAGAAGTAGGTCGTATCTACGGTTACGATAACATTCCAAACCAAGCGCCTAAAGCGGCACTTAAAATGAATGACCATAAAGAAGCTAACCAACCGCTTAAGCGCGTTCGTGACCTTCTTGTAGACCGTGGCTACCACGAAGCAATCACATACAGCTTCGTAGAACCAGAACAGCAAAAACTTGTTGTACCTGGTGTTGAGCCGCTAATCCTGCCATTCCCAATCTCTGCGGATATGTCAGCAATGCGTCTTGGCCTAATCCAAGGTCTTCTAAACACAGTGGTTCACAACCAGAAGCGTCAACAGTCTCGCGTTCGTCTATTCGAATCTGGCCTACGTTTCATCCCTGAAGCAACGGCTGAAAACGGCATGCGCCAAGAAATGATGCTTGCGGGCGTTATCTCTGGTACTCGTGGCGAAGAGCACTGGGACATTGCAACTAACACTGTAGATTTCTTCGATCTTAAAGGTGACCTAGAAGCCGTTCTTGAGCTTTCTGCAAACGAAATCGCATACAGCTTCAAAGCAGCTAAGCACCCAGCACTTCACCCAGGTCAAACTGCGGCTATTGTAGTAGATGGCAAAGAAGTGGGTATCATTGGTACTGTTCACCCAGAACTAGAGCGTAAGTTTGGTCTTAACGGCCGCACTATCGTATTCGAAATCGAATGGGCAGCTATCAACACTCGCGTGCTTCCAGAAGCGGTAGCCGTATCTAAGTTCCCTGCAAACCGTCGTGATATCGCCGTTGTTGTTGACGAAGCAGTCGCTTCTGGCGACATCGTTGAAGCGTGTATCGCTGCTGGTGGCGAATTCCTAACAGGCGCTAAACTGTTCGACGTATACGTTGGTCAAGGCGTTGAAGAAGGTAAGAAGAGCCTAGCAATCGCACTTAGCCTACAATCTGTAGAGCGCACACTTGAAGATGCAGACATCGCTGGTTCAGTAGATGCTATCGTAGCTTCAATCTCAGAGAAATTCGGCGCAGCACTTCGCGACTAATCTCTTCTGATAGATAGAAAACCAAAGGCCTCGCATTGCGAGGCCTTTTTTGTTTAAGTCTTTTTAGCTATTAAACTTTTGACAAGAATATCAGTGTCGACCCAAATAAAGAGTTTCATAAATTAAGGTCGGCAGATCATCATTCTACCTCGATAAGATATTCTTCCGTGAATCTCAGTCAATTTACCTAAAGCACATACGTTCCGACTCGATCGGTTTGAAGTGCTGTGGGCTATTGATAGATATTACTCCGCAATTGTTTTTAAGCTCGTTACGGTATTGTAAGTCAAGAGTGTTAACTTTTGGAACTAGAGTTAAATCTTCCTGAGACTTCCACGTAGAAGGATAGTAATTGGCCAGTATTTTAAGAAAAAATGCGAGAGGAGTTAATACTCGATCAACTGGCCAACGATTTTCAGCATAGAACCCAATATGGAAATGTGCTGCGGGGTGATAATACTCACAGTGTTGGTCGACAGATAAATCATATCTAATTACAGGCACATCACATGAAAAATCAGCTTCAGAAATATATTGTTCATACTCAACTTCTGTAAACTCTTTGCTGTCCAATAGTTCCAGTGCTTCCTTACGTATAGATTGGTACTCTACAAATTGGTAAGGGTTGGGGTAGTACACCAGCCTTAAGTCTTCATTTTGCTTTGTTTCAGTGAATTGAAACATCGACCGGTCAGACAGCATGATATTGAATTCTTGTTGTCCAGCAATTACGTCATATACTTCCGTGTATGACGTCGCTTTACGTGTCGTTTTTTTCACTTCGTATGAAACATTTAAAGAGGCTGCAGCCCCTGCTTGAAAGAGTAGCTCTAGTTTATCTGCGAGCTCAATTACCTTAACAATGCTGCGATTAAATTCAGATGACATATTATTGCTTACTATCTGGTTTAAGACTGAGCTCCATTTGTATTTGCTCTTCCGAATACCCTTGCTCCATCAGTGTGCCAACAAGCTCCTGTAATTTAAGAATTTCTTGAGGCTTGGCATTATGGTCCCGTTGTATTTTCTCGGTATCAGGAACCACAAAGTTTAGGCTAGGGCTCTTAGATATACTCTCTTCGATCTCAGCAAAAAAACCATCAACTCTACTGCTAATTCCACTTACTTTGAGCCAAGCTTTAGTTCTAGTAAATGCCGTGAAAATTTTATTTCGTCCGCTTCGTGTATTTCGCTTGTTAAATAAAGCGTCTATGCCTGCAGTAAAAACTTCTGCTGCTTCGTTGCCTTTAGCTCTATGAACCGTGGACAAAGTAACCATATCCTCGAGCATAAATGGAGGAGCAGCGGCACTAGCCGTGAGTAGATTATTTGAACGAATCCCCTTTAATGACAATATTTTCGATATCTTAGAGAAATAAGATTTTGCGTTATAGTCATCAAAGCAAATAACCATAATATCATGTGGCTTTAGTCCCTCTTTTACGGATGCTTCGATATTATTTGCTATCCACTCACACTCTTCATCTAAATTTCGCGCTTTAAAAAGGTTAATTAATTGTTTCGAGTCTTGGTGCTCGTAAATAGACAGCGGGCTATTTTCGCGGTCGCGAGTGATTGTTACTCTCTCCCCAACTTTTAGCTCATTGCCATCTTCGAGACGATAACCTACATCATTCCAGTGCTCTTCGTTTTCTAGTGTCTGAACTGGGTAATCACTGTAGAGCCCAAAACCTAGAGCATGTGCGGTAAGTAGTACTTCAAGTGGATTCCTGTAACATTTGTATAAGACCAAGTCATTTGTTTGGCCAAAGGGTAAGTTTCTTCTTAGCTGAACTAGATCAATTTTTGCTTCACCTTCAGCATTTACGCCAAATAGTTCTTGTGGGGAGCGCTGATACACATTGAAGATTGATTGAAGTTCATCATAACCCCAAACGATGTTTTTGCTGTGAGCCTCTTCACCCATGGAGAGCTCGTAACAAATTTTGAAAAAGTCATTTGGTAAATCTTGAGCTTCATCAATCAGAATATAATCGTATTTAGGCTTGATCGGATATGAAAGTACATGGTGACATGCAGCACCAAACGGATCTGATGAATTTACGGCTCGAGCTTCGCTGAATGTAAGGGAACGTATAGAGTTATCCAAACACGCATTGTAACAAACACCATCAATAGTTCTCCCTCCCCAAGAGTGGTATACGTCAATCATTTCCCAGTTTGGTTCAGAGCCAGCAAAGTGGCGATAGAATCGAGCGATTAATTCTCGGATTAATCCATATAGGCTTTTTGTATAAAATGTAAACAGGATTTTTTTGTCAGGGTGCTGCAAGTGAATATGTGCAGCTTTCATTGCAAGGACAACTGTTTTTCCAGAACCAGCTAACCCTCGAATTCTTTGAGGGCCATTAATCAAACTAATTGCTATTTTGCGTTGCTCTATATCAAAGTTCGAAATCTCGTTTTCTAAACTAATTAAGATATTTAGTTTTGTGCTAGGGTCTTCAGAAATTTTCGTTCGTTTAGATGGGCGGCTCAGTGCTTTTGCACCTTCCAGAATGGACCTTACTTCATTAAAATGTTCGTCACTAATTTGGCTTTCAACTTCAATTTCGTTGAATGCTTCATCAATTCCTTTTAATGAACATAAAACTTCACTGTCCCCATCAAAATCAATCTCTTGACTGCAGTAAAGGTAACTTTCGAGCTCTACAGCAAGTTTTTTCTTGCTAATTCGCAAAATTTTACTTTTTTTGATTGCAGCCTCAATAAAGTTGAAGACTTGGCTAAGATTATCATCATTGGCTTCTAGATCAGAAATTGAGCTAGTCGAAAGTAAGACAATCCCATGCATTTTAGATAAAACAACAATCTTTGATTTTACTGACTGATCTTCATAATCTTTAAATACAGGAAAGCCATAATATAGGATTGACTCCTCGAGCTTTAGTTTTTGCCTATTGTCTTCAATATAGGTAAGTATTTCACTATCAAGGCCCTTAGGCTCAATTTCTGTGGCAATTATCTTTTCCAAGTCTATCTTCCTTCATAAGATTATCTTTAGATACTTAGTTAGTAAAGATAGCATTAAAGTAAGTAGATTGAAATTTACTTTCTCTAGTTAAGTGATTGAAAAACAGTTTGGTTTTGGTTGCGCGGATATTTTTTCGAGGGATTTTAGGGCGCTTCAGTTTGTTTATTTTAGGCTGGACTTGACTTTGTATTATTTAGTGAATTTACATAACATATCTTATGACCCGTCTACAACTTCACACTTTATAGTGGCTATATTGATTGAGAAGAGCGTTTCCCGTGTCCCTCCAAAGTAAGTAGAGAGACACTATGAAACGTTTAATTCTAAACATCACACTTTTGGTATTCATGGCGCTTGGTAGCTTTAATGCCATGGCTCATGATCCAACGGTTAAGTACGGTATTGCGATATCTCACGATGGTGAGCAAATTGCGTATGGCAAAAGTGGGAGTGGGGAGACGGCGTTGATCTTCATTCACGGCTGGAGTTTAGACAGCAGGCATTGGCAAAACCAAGTGAGTGAGGGCTTTTAACGTGCAGTACAGATCCTGAAACAATTTGGGCAGATGCTCGTGAGAATGAACTAACAATCCCCTCCTAACCTCCCCTTGGTTTACATCTCCAATCTCTTGTTGGTTACGGGAAAGGGGAGGAACTGAATACCGATCGTTATACATGCTGGGATACATTCAGCGCCAAAGAATGTTCTCCCCCTCGGACGTTAATCTAAAGAGATCGGTGAACTTCATTTGAGGGGGAGCTAGAGGGGGAGGCTTTAGTCTACTAGCACCATTCACACAATGATGATGAAAGCCGTGGAGTCAGTGAAGTAGGGCGCTGTAATCGTTGATAGATAAAACTAAGGCCTCGTGTGTGCGAGGCCTTTTTGTGAGTTGGAGGTTTTGCTAGCTACATTCATTTCAATTTGCGAGTAATGATCGCATCGCTCACTCGTTTATGGTCCTTAAACGAGTACCTCATAGTTATATAAATGCTCTATCAATCACCTCTAGATACGTCATTAGCGCTGCTGTTGTTAGTAAGGGCTGACCGAATCTAGTAGGTGCTTTTTACTGATAATCACTTCAACTATGTGTTTAGGACGTCCTGCTATGGCTAAGAAAATAATATTCATTCATGGTCGCGCTCAAAAGCCCGATAAAGATTCCCTTCAATCACTTTGGTACGAGGCTATAGAACATGGCTTGCAGCGAGATTGTGGAGACTCAAGTTCATTACAAGCTTTTAAAGATGTCGATAAACGGTTTGTCTATTACGGTGAACTATCAAACACATTGTTAGAGAAACCAACGGAAGACCCTGCAAGTCGACAACAAGCGCTGTCTGAACTCAAAAAGTACAAGACAAGCCAGTTCAATAAAACAACGTATAACAAGGTATCTAAAATTGGTTTTCTAAAAGAGGCGCTAGCAGATACGTTTTCATCGCTATTTGGAAACCTGGGTGTGGCTGAGACACTTATAACGAAGGTCGCGCCGGATATGGCGCATTATTGGTATGAAGATACCTATTTCGGCAGCGATGTCAGGCATAGGCTAATGGTTGAACTGAAGGAAGCGCTCGATAATCAGGATGATGTGATGATTGTATCGCACAGTCTTGGGTCGATGATCAGCTATGACGTGTTATGGAAGTTGTCTCATTACGGAGAGTATAGACACGGCTATGGTGCAGACAAGAAGGTCAACTTATGGCTGACGCTCGGGTCACCGTTAGGTGATGAAAACGTAAAAGATAGGCTAAAGGGGAGTCGCTTGAAAGATGAGAAGAAGTACCCTTTAAACATTCAGCAATGGATAAACATATCGGCAGAAGATGATTTTATTTCTCATGACAGCAAAATTAGAAATGACTTTAAGGATATGCTCAAACTGGATCTGATACTCGGCGGAATGAAAGATATCCACCCAGTTTATAATCTCAATATTCGCAACGGAAAAAGCAATCCGCACGCTTCCATCGGTTATCTAATCAACCCTAAATTCATCACAGTACTGGATGAATGGCTCTCTAGTTGATTTGGTTTACCATCTCAAATTGCTTCGCTGTTCGTTCGTTGGAACTTAGATAAAACAAGGCCTCGCGTGTGCGAGGCCTTTTTGTATTTCGACTAAAATTAAATATTATTCGAGTTTAACGGAAGCTTGGGATAATCGCCGGAATCCCCGGTAGAAGTCCAACCAACGCCATCACACCACTTAGCACAATAAACATAATGCCAGGCAACACCCAACGGCTCATTTTACTCAGTTCACTACTACGCTCTTTACAACCGACTAAGCCTAAGTTATCCAACAGCATGGTGAGAGCCCAGCCAAATGCAGGGTTAACGAGCGCTGATGAAAATACAACAATCGCTGCTGATTGTGTGGTTTTTCCTTCACGAGTCATTTCCATTCCAGCTTCTAGCAATGGCACAAATACCCCAACAATGAGCGCAACACAAAGCACAGGTTGCCAGATAGCTAAATCCATCGGGTAACCCCAAACTGCGGCGATGATACAGAACAGAGCTGTAAGTAATGCACCAGCAGGAATAGGGCGTTTAGCTATCGCCGCCGGCACGATGTAAGTACCCCATGAAGATGTAAAGTTAGTACCACCAAGCAGAGAACCGAACGTTTGACGAATTGAAGCCGTGGTCATGGTGTCGTCAATGTTCATGTGCACTTTTTCGGTACGTTCTGGGTAGCTGATCTTTTGGAATACTTGATGTCCTAAGAAATCTGGTGACCACATTGCTACGGCTAGAATCGCAAACGGTAATACAACCATGAAGTGTTCAATCGTCGGTAGGCCTAGCATCCAACCAGTATCTTCGCCCCACCAATACATAGGGTTCATGTTAGGTAAGCCTGGCTCAGTGTGGAAAGCAAATGGGGCACCCATGGCAAATGCAATCGTACCACCCAGTAAACAACTAAGAGGTACGGCTAACCAGCGCTTACGGAAATGTTCTAATAATGCGTATAAAATGATGGTGCAGAAGATCACGACAAACGCGATATGGCTCATACCAATTCCCTCTGCCCAAGCGAACAGCTTTTTCACTTGAGAGGCGGTTCCAACAAAGCCGAGGTAGAGCAATAAGCCACCACATACGCCTTTACTGGTGAGGTTGGCCAACATACTGCCACCTTTACTGATGGCTAAGATTAGGCCAAAAGCGCCAATCAGCAACCCAAACGCCATAGGGTGTCCGCCTGCTGCAACCACAATTGGAATTAAAGGAATGAGTGGACCGTGTGTACCTGCGAGGTTCGCGGTCGGCAATAGGAAGCCAGAGAAAATAATAATGAAAACGGAGGCGATGAGGAGTTCATAACGAACGTTTTCTAGAATGAAGTCTTCATTTAATCCGAGAGCTCCCGCAAAGGTAGCAGCAATCGCGCCCACCATCACAACTTTACCAATGGTCGCTGCCATCGCTGGGATGGTGTCTTCTATCTCGAATCGATAATCTTTAAACGGCAAATTGGGACGCCAGCGCTTAGGCGACATGATTTGTAATTCATGTTCTAAATATTGTTCGCGGGAATCAAATTCTGATCTTGGTTTGTGTTGTTGTTCATAAGTGAGTTCATCCTCATTGGCTTGAGGCTTATCTGCTTGTATATGTACGGACTCTAAAGTACTGCTCATGTTGATTCCTTTCGTTCACACTCTAAGGCGTGTTATTCCAACAAACGTTATTGACTCACGCAGAAGCGCAAACAATGTGTCAACTTATTATTAAAAATTCATTAACATTTAGTTGTTAGTACCTTATACCAAACCAAAAAAAACAAATAGTCTCAGTTAGTTAGACATTAGTCGTAGAGTTTGATGGCAAATATGAGAGACGGTAAAGAGGGTGAGTTCGCTTGTTTATAGGCCATTAATTACAGGAACAATAAAGTCACTTTCAACAACGAACGGCCGAGTGGACCTGTTCTGCAATTGAGCCTAAAAATCAAAACCCAAAAATAATTTAGAAAAGTGTGCATCCTTTCGCGAGCTCAAACGTGTTAGAGGTAAATCGTTTAGAGGGTGCCACTATGTTGGACGTTTTTACTTACTTTGCCGACTGGCTGACGTATTCCATTTTTAACTTGGAAGCCAGTACTTCAATGGCAACAGGCGTTCATTTCTTTATCGAAGACACCAGTAAGATCTTAGTCTTGTTGGTCGTGTTAATTTACGTTATCTCCGCGCTGAGAGCCAGTTTGAGTGTGGACAAAGTTCGACAATATCTACAAGGTAAGCGCCGCGGTGTGGGTTACTTCCTTGGCTCGCTATTTGGTGCGATTACACCGTTTTGCTCGTGCAGTTCTATTCCTCTGTTTATGGGTTTTGTCTCAGCACGTATTCCCATTGGTGTGACCATCGCATTTCTGATTACATCGCCTCTGATCAATGAGGTGGTGATCATCATGCTTGGCAGTGTCCTTGGGCTGAAATTCACCATCATGTACGTTGTGATTGGTATGTCGCTTGGCATTTTTGCAGGCTTTGTCTTAGATGCTTTTAAAGCCCACCGTTGGTTACAACCTTTCCTTGCCGAAGCGTATCAAAAAGCCAATGAGTTAGATGAACAGCCTCAAACGGCGATTGAATCAACCCCAATGACGTTTAAACAGCGCCATGAATTTGCTGTGAACGAGACCAGTACCATCTTCAAACGCATTTGGATTTGGGTCTTTGTTGGTGTGGGTATTGGTGCGTTTATTCATGGTTTTGTTCCGGCGGATTGGTTCGAGCAAAACCTCGCACACGGCCAGTGGTGGACGGTGCCCCTCGCGACACTTAGTGCGATTCCGATTTACACCAACGCAACGGGCATAGTTCCAATCATGGCGTCTTTGATAGACAAAGGTATGCCACTAGGAACCACGCTGGCGTTTTGTATGGGAGCGGTCGCAGTGAGCTTGCCAGAGTTCATGATGCTCAAACAAGTGATGCAATACCGATTGCTTGGTGTAATCGCGGGTTACTTGCTGGTGGCGATTTCCATCACCGGTTGGTTGTTTAATTTCTTCTATTAATCACAGCAGAGCAAATGCTCACAGGAGTCTGATATGAAAAGCATTCAAGTTTATGGTTCAGGTTGTAAGAACTGCGTCGTTACCGCAGAACGGTTTGCCGAGGTCGCACAAGAGTTAGGGCAGCAAATCAATATTGAAAAAGTCACCAGTTTGGAAGCCATTATGAAAGCTGGCATTATGAGCACACCGGGTATCGCGATTAATGGTGAGTTAAAACACACGGGGTCGGTGCCATCTGTTGATCTGGTTCGCGATTTACTCAAGGAAAATGTTGTAGCGTAAAAGTAAGGAAAGAGCGTCGCGCATGCAGAGTTTTTTGAATGAGCATGCGCGACGGATTATCGAGGTTCAAGAATGAAATGTTTGATGAATGCGTGGAATCATGCGGAACCTAGCCTTTATGGTTGGCTACTAAAACAGACCCAAAATCCGCACGAAGCGGAAGACATCATGCAAGAAGTGTTTCTGAAGGCCATGGGAAATAGCGAGCGTTTCTGTACATTGCAGAACGGTAAATCATGGCTGTTTAAGATGACCAGAAACCACCTTGTTGATCAGCTGAGACGGAAAATATATTCGGTAGACATCGAAGAATTTGTGATGCCCACGGATATTTCCCCTGCGATGGTTCAGCTTCAACGCTGCCTTCCCCAGGTATTGGTCAAACTCACCGAGCAAGATCGTGATGTGATAGAACAATGTGACCTCAATGGTATGACACAAAAAGACTACGCAGAGAAACACCAGCTCAGCCTACCAGCCGTTAAGGCACGTTTACGTCGAGCCCGTATAGAACTCAAAACCATTTTGGTGAGTGAGTGTAAAGTGACTCAAGACCAATCGGGCGTTTGTTGCTTTAGGTCATTTCAAGCAGAGCCTTAAGTCTTTTCAAGTAGAGCGTTAAGTCCTTTCAAGCTGAACCTTAAATCCTTCTGGAAGTAATGTTTCCGCTTTAAACTAATTTATAGGCCATTACTTTAAGGAGCAATAAACGAAGGTTTAACAAGAAAACGTTCGGCTCTAAAGGCCCTTATAAAATTCATCGACTCAAGATTTCTTGTGTTCTTGGGGTAATTTGATAATGGATATCTGTTCCAGTTTTATTCTGAATATATTGGGCGACAAACAGGGAAAGGCCTTGTCGTTAGCAACCAAATCTCTACCACGTTCTGCGCCTGATAGTGATAGAATCCCCGCATTAGAATTATCGAGAATCTAGGTATTTATAAACAATGTTTATCCATCACGTTAATGGCATCGACTGGCTGGTGATTACAGCTTTTGAAGAACTGAAAACGATGTTTATCGAAGATGCTGGCCCAATCCCGGCTTACTTCTCTACCGCCAGTGAATTGAGCCTGATTGATCAAGCCAAGCGCAGCTATGGATTTTTGCCGACACTCCGCGGTGTAATCACCGATACCGGCACGTATCAAAGTAAAGATCTTGAAGAAGATTTGAACCCACAGCTTGCCTGTATCGTTGAAGGGCGTGGTCGGGTGTTTATCTATCACGGCGACTATGTGGCTTTTGTCGATGACGAGCAAACCTTTATCACTCGCATGGACTGAAAAGATTCACTCATTCGAGGCTAGCGAATCGGAAAATCAACGAGTGAACCAGTCTTGAATAAAAATATTAAAGGATTAGTACGATGGCAAAAACGATCTCATTGGTACTTGGCAGTGGTGGCGCAAGAGGCTTGGTTCACGTTGGCATCATCCGCTGGCTAATTGAGCACGGCTTTCAGATAAAATCCATCTCTGGCTGTTCAATTGGTGCACTTATCGGTGGTGTCTACGCGGCGGGTAAGTTGGATGAATTTGAAGAGTGGGTCACCAGTATCGACCAATCGGATATGGCTATGATGTTGGACTTTTCATGGCAATCAAGTGGTATCTTCAAAGGGGACAAGATCATCGACACACTGCGTAGGCTGATCGGCGAAATTTCAATTGAAGATCTGCCTATCCCTTATACCGCAGTTGCTGCCAACGTCGCTGATGAAAAAGAGGTTTGGTTGCAATCGGGTTCTTTGTTTGATGCTATTCGTGCTTCTATCTCTTTGCCATTGTTCTTCACGCCTCACGTCATCAATGGTGAAGTGCTGATCGATGGAGGAGTGCTCAATCCCGTACCGATTGCGCCTACCTTTAGTGATAAGACAGACTTTACTCTGGCTGTGAACTTAGGTGGTGAACCTGAGATGCTTCAACAGGAAGTGATACCGGTTTCTCTACCAACAAAACAGAGTAACCTACATGAGAAGGTTACTCTTTTTATTGATAATCTAGGTAACAGTGTAAAAAGTAAAATGAGCTTCAATTTTGCTGCCTACGACATTGCCAACCAAGCGTTTGATGCGATGCAATCGACCATTGCTCGTCAAAAATTGGCCGCTTATCCCGCAGATATTACGCTTGAGATCCCACGTAATGCCTGTGGCACCTTAGAGTTTGATCGCTCACAAGAGATGATAGATAGAGGCTACCATTTGGCACAGGCTAATCTGGGTAACCGACTTTAATGGGCTGGTCGTTAATTTTTATGGTTAGGCAACAGGCTAACTAAGAGGGGGATTTATGCAAACTGAACTCCACGAGCTTATGGCAACAAAAGATGTCATCGTTCTCACAAGCTTAGAAGTGCCAGCCGTATCTTGGCTGATCGATGGCTATCAAGAGAACGCTGATACCCAAATTATCGAGAACGCACATCAATTAGACACCGAAGCGATTGTGTCGCAATGTCGAAGCGGCCTTAGTGACGGTAAAAAGGTCATACTTACCGCGCAGTTTCGCAGCCAGCTACCTATTATCAATATCGCTTCACTGTGTAATGAGAAGCGCAAATTATTGATCAATATTGAGTTGTCCGGTTGGAATGAAGAAAAACGCCTTCCCCATTCTTATAGCAGTTTCTAGCTTGTAGCCGTTTTTAGTTAACTAGCAGTGTCTCTTTAATCAGAGCCGTTCAATACAATACTGATGCAAGTGGTTAAGCCAGTGAAGTAGAGTGTATTATCGTTTGATAGATAAAACTAAGGCCTCGCATGTGCGAGGCCTTTTTATTTCGGATCTTGCAATAAACCGATCTCTAACAAATTATTGGGAACGAACTAGGTTAGCAAGCCATAACGAGTTTAGGATTACGAATTAAAGTATTCAATAGCTTAGTTTCGTAATAACAGCCGATAAACTTAAGATCAGGACGTTGCTTAATTGCTTCACATACAACGCCAAATCTAAGGTTATTCTTTTAGCTTAATTTGCCGCTTCTATGGTGCCTTTGAAGGTGCTGTTCAAAAAGTCATTGATCTCTTGAGAGTGATAAATCGAAATGATCTTTTTATAGACTTCATTATTTTTGTCTTCTTCTCGCGCCGCAACAACCATCACAGCTAAAGGTGCGTCTTTCTTCTCTAAGTAGATACCTTGTTTCTTAGGATCTAACCCTGCAGACATCACGTAGTTCATAGTAATAGCTGCAGCGTCTACATCGTCAAGAGAGCGGGGCAACTGTGCGGCATCAACTTCGACAAATCGAATATTCTTTGGATTGGAGACAATATCGGTTAGAGATGCATTGAATCCAACGTTTTCTCTCAGTGAAATAAGCCCTGCATCTTCTAATAGTAATAGTCCGCGTCCGCCATTGGTTGGATCGTTTGGAATCGCAATTCTTGCGTTGTCAGGGATAGAGTCAAGTGAAGTGTACTTGTTAGAGTAAACGCCCATACGCATCAAAATTGAACGTCCGATAGAAACCAACTTACTATCATGATTGTCGTTAAAGTTGTCGAGAAATGGCTGATGTTGGTAGCTATTAAGTTGGATACTTCCGTCATCCAGTGCTGCGTTAGGGGTGATATAGTCTGAGAATTCAACTAATTCGATGTTAATCCCTTGCTTCGCTGCTTCAATAGCGACGGCCTGTACAACTTGTGCGTGTGGACCTACTGTTGCACCAATCTTGATGACTGCCTCGTCTTTTTTTCCACATCCTGTCACACCTAATGTGAATGCCAATGCCAACAGGGATGCGGTGATTTTTTTGTAGCTTTTCATGATAACTCCATTTAATTAACCAAAAGACATATGGGTGCCTAGACGTCTATATTATCTATTAATGCGATTGGGTCAATAGGTTTGTTAAAGGAGAAGTTAAATTGATGTTATTACTAGGTGGGGTATATAACTCCAAGATATTGGATCTGCTTTCGCAAGCGATTATCTGATTACACTTAATCACAGTGACTAAAACTCGACGAGCTTTATCGTTAAGAGAAAAGATTTTCTTAACCGTTAATGATAGATAAAAATAAGGCCTCACGTTTGCGAGGCCTTGTCGTATGAGGATTGTAGAATTCACTGGATATTAATTAAACGCTTCCACTAATTACATGGTGAAGACTGGCGACATGCCGCTGTCTTGTCCGTTCATTAATAGTAGTCCAATCACAATAAGTAATAGACCGCCAAATAGCTGCAAATAATGACCAGCGACTTTTAATGAGGCACTGCTATTCTTGTTACCTGCGGCTAAGTAGCGTTTCACCAAATGTTTGCCTGTTAGCGTCATCATTGCAATTAGTGAGGTTGTTAATGCCGTACCAACCGCCATTGCCAACGCACTAAGAACACCCATCCAATACAAGCCGACCATGTTAGCGAAAAGCAGAACCATAATAGCTCCAGTACACGGCCTTACCCCTATGGTGACAATGATTCCTGCATATTCACGGAGCGTTGAAGCTTTATTTATCGCGTCTGCATCGGCGACGTGCTGGTGGCCGCATCCGCAGTCGGCATGAGAGTGATCTGTGTGCGAGTGTTCTGCTGATTGTATTGTACGAATGGGGTTCAACATCGCGGAACCATCAGATACTGATGAGCGACGCGCCATTGGTGATTGGGTCGAGATCGGTGAACGAGCGGCTATAGGAGAAGGCATATCTGTTGCGAATGCGGTGATGGTCTTCACTTTCAACTTTGGTTTGCGCACCGTTGAGTAGATGTTTTTCAGAGCTTTCCAGCAGATCAATGTACCCACCACGGCCACTAAGGCAAAGCTCAATGAAACAAATAGGTTGGCTTTGTCGTTCACTACTCGCATTGAAGCATTAAAGCCCCACAACAAAACGCTGACTAATAAGACAGCGACCAGTGCTTGTAACAAAGCGGAGACCACCGTAAGAATCAAGCTGGCTTTTGCTTTGGTTGGGTGAGTGGCTAAGTATGTTGAAACGATGACTTTGCCATGGCCAGGCCCCAAAGAGTGCAGCATTCCATAGATAAAGCTGAATCCAATCAGGTAACAGCCTGCTCCCCAAGGGTTTGACTTGGCTTGGTAGAGTAGGTCTGCAAGTTCTGAATTGACCTCTCTTTGCCATTGGATACTGGTGATAACGAGTGATGGCCACATCGACCATAGTTGATACGCGCCAACAGCAACAAATAATAATGCACCGATACCAATGAGGGCATGGTTGGCTTTGAATTGATTTTTCTTCATATAACAAGAACCTGAATTAGAGATTACTATTTTCGTTAATTTGGCAGGTTTAACTCGTTTGAGTTAAGACGTTTAATAGCTCAAACGAGTCGCTGCGGTTAGGAAGTGGGAAGCGCAGCACAATGAAGCTTGACCGATTGAGTAAACAGTTGGCCGAGCGTGTTATCTGGATCCGCATCGGTTGGCAAAGACATCGCATAGCTCATTTGTTCTGGAGTCGGGTTAGGCTCAACGAGTTCTAACTGACATTGTCTCGCGAGTTCTGGTGATAAGGTCACATCTCCCTTAGATAACCACGACATATCGACAAAGTAGCTAGGGTCAAAGATCAATACACGAAGTGTGTCTCTTGTCACCGGTTTTGGTTTGGCAAGCGGTAGGTCAAAAGTGAGCACCATTTTGGCTTTGTCACGTTCAAATTTGGCATGCTCTGCTACTTGATATTTGATTGGATCTTCATTGTCATAGAAGTAGGTGAAGTAGTGCTCGTACATCATGTTTTCGATAACGGATGCTGCCAGGTTTTTGAACGTCTCTTCTTCTTTGTCTGGAGATACGTCTTCACCATCTAACATATACATCGACGTCATAGCATCAAACGACCATTCCATCGACAGGCCAGTTATTAGGCCATTCTCACCTTCGATGTGGGTCTTCATTTCAACCCAGGAGTGAGGGTGGGCATATAGGTTTGGAGCAAAAGATAGCAATGCAATGCCAAGAGGTAAGCATTTTAGAAAATGAAAACACATCGAAAAGCGGTTTACACAGCCCAAAGAGAGGCGATCGAATACATTGATTAGAGTAGAGAACAGTTTCATGAAGACAGACGGTTATTTATTGTGATGTTATAATATAACAATTTAAGCATTTATTCACTTTGAAAGAGGATAAGAAGCACATTAAAAACAACACCTGTGACAACAATGGTTTATCTCAAAGGTAGAGCCATAGACCTTAGAGCGTTGGCGGGTAACGTCTTTCTCATAAACCTTTCTGTTTCTATGAATCTTTGCGTCTCAATAAACTTTTCTTTTCCAAGCGACCTTGTAGCTCCGTCTACTCTATAGTTTTTGCTGAAAGTGCTATTTCTCTATTCTGTAAATCTAATTTTTCACACTATAGTTATTGGCATATGCCAATAACAAGGAATATACTGAATGCCTGATCACCAATAACAGGGAGTTACCATGTTATACGCAGTACCTTGTCTTAATCTCCATGTCGGCAATCATTTTGCTCGTTCACCACAGATAGCGATTGTGGATGACCAACGACAAATAAAGCAGGTTGTTTCTTTGGTTGAATCCGACTCATCTTGTAATAAAAAGAAGCAATGGATTTCAGTGATCCACTCTTACGGCGTGCAAGCAGTTGTTGTCCGTCACATAGGGAAAAGGATGCTGGCGCACTTGTTTAAGAACGATATTAAAGTGTTAGCCTCGACAGGAAAGGTTGAAATCGAAGCATTAGATTTTGATCACCTACAAGAAGTGACCGATCTAGATTACGGTCGAGAGCCTCGCAATCATGGGTGTGGTAAGAAAGAGCGTAGGAGAGACGGCGCAATTTTCATGTCACGACCCCACAAATTGGGGGCTATTCGAGGGTTCCGTAAATGACATTCCTACTAACATTATTAGGCTTTGTCGGAATCGTGGCGTTGATGGCGATCGGTGTGATTTTTTCACGCCAGCCAATCAAAGGCAGCTGCGGGGGGCTAGCGCAGATCGATATTGAGCGTGAATGCAATTGCAAAGAGGTGTGTGAGGAACATAGCCGTAAGCTGTATCAGATCTCAGAACCCTCAAGCTAGAGAGCTCAAACAAGCCGCCATATAGCTAAGTCAATAGATAAACAGATAAACAGCTAAATCAGATAGTTGAATCGCTCAGTGACGAGTTCGGTATCCAGCAGTGAGAGTGGGATCTAGAGTTAAGGCTAGGGTGTCAGTTAAGAGTTTTGAATGACTAACGCGTGGCCGTTGACGATGCATTTAGCAACCTTGGCTCGTGCACGTTTAATGATGTTACCGAACGTTTGGCGAGACACCTGCATCTGCTCGGCGGCTTCAAGCTGGCTTAGGCCTTCTTGATCAGCCAAGCGTAGCGCTTCCAACTCTTCTAATAGCAGCTCTTCTTGATGAAGCTCGTCCATAGGGACGCCATTAGGCTTAAAACAAGAGTAAGCCGCACGAGTACATAACTGTCGATGTTTTTTTGGTCGAGCCATATCAATCTCTAGAAATCTAAGGGTAAAAGGAATAAGGATAAGTATGGAAGTTTTCATTCCTCACAACCATCGCCGCTGCCAAGTATGCAGCCAAGGCTTCTTTTCAGATAGCCCGATTTGCTTTGAAGTTGCTAGCAATAACGAGAACTTAGCTAAGCATGAAGCCTTAGCCAAGATTGTACCAACAGATAAAGCTGAGGGCTATGATGGCATTATGCAGGGCGGCATTGTTACCGCGTTACACGATGCCACCATGTTGCACTGCTTGTTCCAAAATAATATCACCGCGATGACGGTCAGCTTGACGTCTCGTTTCCATCATCCAATTTTGATTGGCCAAGAGTTAGAGATCCGCGCTCAATGGGTAAAAAGTAAACGCAATATTTACTTTTTAGAGAGTCAGATTACTCAAGGTGGCAAGTTATGTTCATCGGCAAAAAGTCAGTTCATGTCATCACTTTAATCATCGAACCTAAGTTCTAATGATCTTGTGAACGTAGAAGTAGGGGAAAAAGTCGCAACAACTTCTTCTTTGATGCTCACCGGCTTTGAAATCCGACACAAGAGTTATGTAGATATGCCAAGGTTGTTAGCGGCTTTAGAGGACGGCGAGGTTGAAGCCATCGTCGCTGATGATGTAGTGCTCAAATATATGATTGATCACGGCAGAACCAATGGGCGATTTGAAAATTCGTGAGTCGCGAAAGTGGCGTAAAATATTGGTCGACTATTTTGCGGATCAGTAATCGAAACCTGCTAAGTACTACAAAGCTTTCTAAGTTTTTATTTCTACAGTTCTGAGCCAGAAGCTTTGTTCTTTTTAAAGTATTTAAATGCAGTCCAGACGGCATAAGCCGCAACACCAACAATCAATGCTGAACGAATAAGGATAGGTGCATCATGTTCTAATTGACTAACATGCGGCACAATACTCGCAAACAATCGACTGGTAAAAAACAGCCCCATTACTAACATAACAATTTTATTCATGTGACCTGCCGTTCAATTAGATGCGTTATACAAAACAAAGGATGACTTAATCACACTCTCGCGAGGTTAAAACTTGTTCTGTTCGAAATTAAAGAATGCGCTTCTCAAACCCGCTCGTCAACGCGATATCAGCCAAAAACCAGTAAGCTAAAGTTTCGTTTTTGGAAGTGACACTTTTCATTAATGAAGAGATAGTTAGGGATTGAGTGTGCGAGAAACCGTTGAACTTATTACGATGAATTTCGAATTTTCTATTTATTATTATGATTTGGGCTTGCAAGGGTTAGAGATTGTCGATCAGCAAGCACTGCAATCTTTTATTGACTCCTACGAATAATAAAAGAGCTTGGCACTTACTCAAATGCCAAGCTCTGTTTTCAATGTTTACTATAAACTACTCACATCTATTTATGGTCGACATACTCTTAGCAATTAGCAATTAGCAATTAGCAATTAGCAATTAGCCGGTAAGTGTCCGCGAACCATTACCGGCGACTAAGTATTAGTCCTTAAGCTTTTGCATACATGAGTGTTCTATAACCACCGATTAAGTTACGTGCTTTAAAGCCGTTGTTGACGAGTTGGCGATAAGCTACGTTACCACGTAACCCTACTTGGCAGTAGATTACAATCTCTTTGTCTATTGGAAGCTCACTCATTCGATGACGCAGTTGGTCGACTGGAATGTTGATTGCTCCCTCAATAAAGCCACCATTTTCTAGTTCGCCAGGGTTACGAACATCGAGTAGGAGTTGGTTGTCGCTTAATGTTTCAATCTCATCGAAATGAATAGGTGTCGCGTCACCTTTAATAATATTGTTGGCAACAAATGCGGCTTGGTTAATCACGTCCTTAGCACTCCCGTAAGGTGGTGCATAGGTTAATTCTAGGTGTTGAAGTTGATCAACGGTCATACCTGCACGTTGAGCTACTGCCATAACATCAATGCGCTTATCAACGCCATCTTTACCGACGGCTTGCGCACCCAGTATTTTCCCTGTCTTAGGATCGAATAACATCTTGAACGAGACAACTTGTGCGCCGGGGTAGTAGCTCGCATGGCTTGCTGTATGGACGTATACTTTTTCGTAACTGATTCCTGATTGTTTTAGTTGCTTCTCATTTTTACCTGTTGAAGCGACTGCAAGGTCAAAAATCTTACAAATTGCGGTCCCCTGAGTGCCTTGATAAGCTTCTTGGCGCCCAAGCATGTTGTCTGCCGCCATTCGACCTTGACGGTTGGCAGGGCCTGCTAATGGGACGAGCGTTTGCTCTCCTGTTACAAAGTCTTTGTCTTCTATTGCATCGCCGACCGAGTAAATTGAAGGATCGCTCGTTTGCATAAATTCGTTAGTGTAAATACCACCAAAAGCGCCTAGTTGAAGGCCTGCTTCTTGCGCCAATTTCGTTTCTGGACGTACACCAATAGCCATGATCAAAATATCGGTTGTGAGAGTTTCACCGTTATTAAGTGTTAATTCTAATTCACCCTCTAGGTGTTGGTGCTTCTCGCTCTCGCCTGAATCAAAGCTTGCGATGTGTTCGTTAGGTATATATTTCACAGATTCAAGTGCGACGCCGAGTTTTAGGTCGATGCCTTTTTCACGAATCTCCGCATGGGCAAAGCCGGCCATTTCTCGGTCTACTGGTGTCATTACTTGATCGGCCATCTCAATCAATGAAGTTTTGATCCCAAGCTGATGAAACGCTTCCATCATTTCCAAGCCGATAAAGCCACCGCCAACAACTGTCGCGTGCTCAGGCTTATTCATTTGGATTGTCTCGATGATGCGGTCCATGTCTGGAATATTGCGTAGCGAATGGGTGAGGGGGTTATCGATTCCTGAGATGGGAGGAACGACGGCACTGGCTCCTGGGCTGAGTAATAAGAAGTCGTAACTCTCGCTGTAGTGGCTACCATCAACTAGATTTTTGACTGTAACGGTTTTATTGGTGCGATCAATTGAGGTAACTTCGTTCATCACTCGTGCGTCAACGTTGAAGCGAGCTAAGAAGCTTTCAGGTGTTTGTAACAGAAGTTTGCTTCTATCCTCGATATCGCCACCTATGTGGTATGGCAATCCACAGTTGGCAAAAGAGACGAATGGTCCTCGCTCAAACATTATGATTTCGGCTTCTTCACTAAGGCGACGAGCGCGTGCAGCAGCTGAAGCACCGCCAGCTACGCCTCCGATGATTACAATTTTAGTCATACGTTTACCTATTACTGTCTCTAAGTTTAACTATACAAATTGCCGAGCATAGAGCTTGTATCTTCCTAATGATCAGGACTGGCTAGTCGCCGGCGATTGAGTAGTTTTCGAAATACCTAGATACTATAAAGATGTAAATTAGCATTGTCTAATGTTTGCTTTGATTTATTAGCTCTTACTAATGTAAAAGACTGTAAACCCTATAACGGTGATTACTTTGGCGCGCTTTAAATTCGGATTATTTGAAGATGCATTGCCGACTAAGACGACTCTATTCTATTGAAAGACGCCTTAGTCGGTGAGGGGAGAGGTTTAGTTTGAAGCTGTCACCTCGGGTTTGAGCGTTTGGTCTAAGAGCAGTGATTAGACTAAAGCACGCTAATGAAGGTAATACGCGTTAGCTAGTTGAGTAGAGGTTAGCCAAATTAACTCGCATGAGCATAATTAACAGGACCATGGGTGTGCTGACTCATTACATTTTTCAGATCTTGCTCATATTGATCCAACCACGCGTAACGTTCACGATACAGTTTTCGTTTTTGGCGCTTAAGAGCCTCAAGATCTTTCCTGGTAGGTTGTAGTGGTAGAGCGTAGAAACATTTGTCGTGTTGTTGTCCGTCGTGTTCTTCCCATAAGCAATTGTACTTCAGGCTGATTGTTTTACCCTTCTTGCCGTATCGTAATGAGTTAGAAACATGCCCAGATTCGTTGACGGCGTAAATGTGGTCAATCTCCAAACTGGTGGCCAATAATCGAAGAGTTTCAACCATGAATGATTTCGGTCTCAAACCATAGAATGCTTTTGTGAACGAGCGGCTAAATCCGTTGTCGTTTGTTCCCCCTTGTATTCCGCCAATGTAGATATCATTATTAAATACGGTGAATGATATGGTGTACATTTTGTTGAAGATTGAGTCGGTTAGGGAAAGGGTCAGTTCACCTTCTTTTCTAGCATTTCTCTCAAAACTTAGGTTTAGAAAATAAGCTTTTTCATCAATTTTCAGCTCTAAAAGATTAAGTCTCTCGTTATATATTTGATGGCGAGTTGTTGAGGTGAACTTATCTTCAAACCAGTCATAATGCTTTGATAGTATGTCAATTTTTTCTTTCTTACTAAAATCGGTACATAAGTAAGGTGTGACAAATTTAGATAGGAAGTTCGGCTGTTTTTTAAATAAAAGCTTTCTCTCGATAGAGCTGAAATTGTCATTCATTTTTCTTGTGTCTGAGTAAAAAAATAATGCTCGAACTGCAAACTTCACTATCGCTTTGTATTTGCCTTTATTTTTATGGACATTAGCGTCAATTCCCATACGAACTACATTCATAATCACCTCAGTAAAGAAGCGTTGCCCGAACACGCTAGCGTTCCGAACTGCTTCTTTTATTCTCATAAACATTAATGCCGATGATGATAATGAAAAGTGAAAGTTGGGTACGTATGGGTATGTATGACAATGTAATCGAGTCTGTTACTTAGTGTTCAAATCGTGCGCGATTACTTGTTATCAATGACCGGGTTTAATTAAGTGAGAACTTTCAAGCTTATGACTGCACTATTACTAGTGGCTTGGGGGAGGGATTATTTAGGATTCAGCCTGGCTAGGTTTTTAAAAAAGAATGCCACTGCAGAGCTGCAGTGGCATTAGAAGGATAACAAACTATAACTCTAACAGTTTGGCCAATTCGCGCTCTTCGAGAAGCTCTTCAATACGTTGACGAGTCTTAGGCGTTTCGGCTTGTGTTTTGGTTGACTTGCCTGCTTTTTTACTGCGGCTAGCTTGAACTTTTACTTTAGTTATAGACATCGTAATCTTCCTTGGATTCTGCTTTGAGTTATTATTTACCCTAAGCGTTACATGACTCTTTTAGTGCTTTACCTGCTTTAAATGCAGGCGTTTTTGATGCTGAAATTTGAATCTCTTCGCCCGTTCGTGGGTTACGACCAGTACGAGCAGCACGAGAATTAACTTTGAAACTACCAAAACCTAGGATGGCAACATCATCACCCTTAGCCAATGTATTAGAAATACCTTCAACAAGTGCGTTTAACGCTGAACCTGCTTGTTCCTTCGAGATATCTGCTGAAGTGGCAATGTGATCAACTAACTGAGATTTGTTCATATTCTATATTCCTTATTGAGTACGAGTGGCGCTTATTTTTAAGGCCGAGCTTGTTCCATCTTAGCAATAAGGACTGAAATAGTGTTAACGTCTGGGTAGGGTTTTGTAAAGTAATCAACAAGATTGAGCGTTAACTCGCCTTTTATTATAACTGAATGTAATTCTTTAGCTATTGGTAATTTAAATACTGGTTATTAAACTGATATGAAAAAGGCGAGCATCTATCTTTTATTGGGTTAAGAGAGTCAATAATAAGCCAGCACTTTGTTTATAAATGAGTAGGGTTATTAGTTAATTGATTAATTAGTTAGTTAAACTAGGCGCAGAAATAAAAAAGCCCAGCGAGAGTGCTGAGCTTTGATTTTGAGCTTGCAATGCAGAACTATTTAGTAATAAAGATTTGTTCTGTTTCTAGTGACGTCATAGCGCGAACTTGACGCCAAATATAGTAGAAAATACCTAACATCATCAGCATGCTTGGGATTGCAATGGCTGGGTAGCTGTAAAGTGTCAGCTTGCCAAGCTCTTCATTAAAAGCGGCTGTGCCCGCTGGGCTTGTCACAATCCACGTCGCTAAGAAGTAGTTCATCGCAGAAGAGAAAGCGAAAGTACTCGCGAACATGTAATTTGACGTCATTAAACAGCGGTCGAACTTTGCTTGGTGGCCAAACTGTTTTAAACGTTCTTCAATGAGAGAGATGTTTAGCAGTGCTGGCGTGAAGATGACTTTTTGGATGAACGGATAGCGAGTAAAAGTAGAACCAAGAACCGCTAAACCAATTATGCCTGGGATTAACGCTTCTTTTAATGCTAACCAACGCGTGTCCAATTCGAAGAAACCAATGCCACCTGTTAATAACACACTCACAAAACCAAGTGCCGCAATGAAATTAAACTTCTTGTTGCGGATTAGTTCCATACCACCGTAAGCGATAGGGAAAGCCAGTGCCACAAGCAGTGCTAAACCTGTTCCTAGGTGCTCCTCTCCACTGAATTTCATCAAGATGAATGATGGAAGAAAGACGTTAAAAACGATTTCGAAAAGAGGGCTAGATTTTTTGTTTTCTGTGTTACTCATAATTTCTAAATACATTATGTTATGGATTTATTCTCAGGGATTGTTGTTTACCTCGCCCAAGATGTAAAGCCCTAAGGTATCATGCTGTGTAACGACATGTGACATTTAGCACGTCATTTACTGTTTAAGTCTTTGAATTTAAGGTAAGAAACTCGTTAGGCTCTGCGCTTCTTAAAGGCGTGCCAGCCAGCACTGAGAATCGTTTTTATGACTACACTAAGCGCACTTAACTGAGGATCTGCATTTTTTCCTGCGGCAATACGCCACATTTGATGCTCGTACCAAACCAGTCCAACCATCGCCATTTTATCTAGTGTTGGCTTGCCTGTCGTTGGCACAGTTAACGGCATGCCGTGGTTTGGATCTTTTATCAATCGATTGGGGAAGTCTGGGTCAACCGCCATGGTTCGTGCAATTCCAATAAAGTCAGTCGCAAAGGTTTGTAACGCGTCGTTCATTGCTGGTGCTGTTCGAAAGCCACCAGTGACCACCAAAGGTGTATCTACAAGCTTTCTCACCTTCATCATGTAATCCATAAAGTAGGCCTCGCGCTTCAATGTACTTGCCTTTAAAGGTGGGGTTTTATTTTTAGATCCCATCATCGAAGGGCTTTCATATGTGCCACCGGATATTTCAATTAAGTCGATACCGTCGCTACTGAGCGTTTGTACAACTTGCATCGACTCTTCTTCAGTGAAGCCACCTTTCATGAAATCAGCACTGTTGAGCTTAATCCCCACAGGAAAGTCATTACCTACTTCTTTACGGATCGCACGGTAGACTTCGAGCACGAATCTGAGTCGGTTCCCTAATGAACCACCCCATTTATCGTCGCGTTGATTGTGTCTTGAGGATAAGAATTGACTCACAAGGTAACCATGAGCACCATGAATTTGCACGCCAGTAAATCCTGCCTGTTTTGCCAATTTTGCGCTTAAGGCAAACTTATTAATTACTTCATGTATTTCTGAGTCTGTTAGTGCTCGTGGGGTGTTAAAGCCTTTTTCTAATCCGCGTTCTAAAGAGATAGCTGAAGGGGCGACAGGCTGGTCACAAAGGAATTTAGGGATCTGTTTACCAGGATGGTTTAGCTGCATCCATATCTGAGAGTCGTTTTGCTTTCCGGCACTAGCCCAATCACGAAAGATGGTGAGGTCACTTTGCTCGTCCAAGACGACGTTGCTAGGTTCACCAAGTGCATTTCTATCAACCATCACGTTACCTGTCATGGATAAACCGATGCCACCTTCAGCCCAACGCTGATAAAGGGTTGTTAAACCAGTCTTAGGGTTATGCTGTTTGTCGCCAAGTTGTTCACTCATCGCTGATTTGAAGAGTCGATTTTTGATGATTTGGCCGTTGGAAAGGGTGAACGGTTTGCTGAGGTTGATCGAATTCATACGCTATTGGTTACTTCTTTTAAATGATGGTTTTAGTATGTCTTATTTTGTCGACTGTTCCGAGTAATTCGACTCATGTTTGGTTTATATGTGTTCAGTTTTGAATTTTATAGACATTGAGAATAACTGAATGTTTCCCCTTCAAATGCCAATCACAAAAATAAGTGAGTGTGACTGACTGAAGGGGAGCTAAGGGGGGGGGTAAAAAACTATTTCTCGAAGATAAGATTGAAACTTAATGGGATCTTGTCTGAAAGGGCTAATCCGCCAACCGTCGCTGAAAGCTTGTTTAGGTTATCTGTCGATATTCCAAAATCAGCGCCGTTTACAATGATGGTAGAAGCAGAATTGACCATAACAAAACCGTCCGTCGGAATTACAACAACAGGGAAATCAATTTTCTTTGTCATACCATGTAAAGTGACTTCGGCTGAGATGGTCGTGTTTTGCGGATCGCTAGAAAGTATTGATGGGTCAATTTTCCCGGCTATCTTCACCTCAGGGAAAGTCATGGATTCAAAGTAGAGTTCATTGAGTCTTTGGTCACGAATCGCTATGCCAGTGCTTAGGCTCTTTAGGTCCAACATTATAGCAAACTGGCCATCTTTTGTGAGCCCTCCTGATGACGCTTTGATCGACGCGGGCTCAACAACAAACTGCTTTTTAATGGTTGCGAAGGTGATATTTGATAATTCTGAATCTAACGTGTAGCCGCTTTCCGCGAAAGATTGAGCGGAGATAACGGCATAAAAGAGACCGAGCGTAGAGATTAGTTTTTTCATAGTTGGGTCACCAAGTTGCTGAATTTACCAGTCTAACGTTATAAACCAGTTTGCTTTTTGAATATCTTTTTGAAAAGAAAGATAAATAAAAGCTTAGACCAGCGTGCAACAAATTACCCTAGGTAAGTGAGTACATCGCCATATTATTGGAACCATGATCTGCTAGTTGTTCGTATACCATTTGTTATGTTATAACATATCTATAATTTCACTCTTACATTTAGATATTAATGATAAAAGTAAGAGTGAGGCGAAAAGAATGCGCAAGGAGATTACGTAATGAATGCCGTTTTAACGAAGCCTTTGGCAAGCAATAGCAATCAGCCACCCAACATTAGTTCAGCCGTAAGTATCAAAGTTCAAGCGAGTCACAATGCGGGTTCTAGTGCTTCTGAGCAGCCAACTGTATTAGCCGACATCTATCAAAGTGATATCAATATCGCGATTTGGCAGCGTAACTTTGATCAAGAACTAACGGGTGAAATCAGTGAATTTATCGCTTTGAACCCAAACTTCAGTAAATCTATTAACCTGTCACCAGAGAATGCTTATGAGAAGCTAGAGTTTGCGACAGATGGAACGGCTTCAAAGGCTCTGTTAGGTAATATGGTGGAGCTGGTGGATATGTTTTGTTGTTTGTTCGAGCTTGAAGAAGTAGGGTTACGTTTAGCGGTTTTGAATCAAGCGATGTGTCCACGCTTCCATTTTGACCAAGTGCCTTGTCGCCTAGTAACTACCTATCACGGCACTGCAACTCAATGGCTGCCGAACTATGCGGTAGATCGCTCAAAGCTAGGTCGTGGAAGCAACGGACAACCTGATTCAGCTTCAGGGCTGTACAGTCACGAGTCTGATATTCAGGAACTCTCAAGTGGCGATGTTGCTCTGTTAAAGGGTGAGCGCTGGGGTGGAAACGAAAACGCTGGCCTTGTCCATCGGTCACCAGTCACTGCTCCAGACGAGACGCGGCTATTGTTGACTTTGGATTTTGGTTAGTCACACTACATTCGCGAGACTATTTTCAGTAAACGACTCATCTCTTGTTGTTCCCGGGTTCTAATACACTTAGGTATTGTCGATGGATCTGAGCAGGGAACGGTAATAGACCTTCTTGGATCGCACGCCCATTGTCGGTTAGATCAGTATTCAAAGAGCGATGGTTAATCCATGTTTCTTGAGTTCTGTGTTAAATGCCCTTGCTGCATCATTCGCAATTACATGGCTTAACCAACGAGTGGTTTGCTGTTTATTAAGCGCTTCATTTATTGGTTCGTTCTTCTGCTCTAGATTGAACACCGCCAATACGCTTTTACACAGGTTGAAACCTTAGTTAAGAAAGCCAATGACACTTTGGATGGTAACGATACAAATTAGCAGACGCTGGAATAAACCAGTTTAAAGCTAACAACGCATAGCCAAGCGTTATTGTAGTTGACCCGATCTAATGGACACCTTCAATTGTAATTGGAGGTGATTATGCCAGCTTATAAATCAGGTAAAAAAACTCAACAATATCTTACGGAA
>NZ_JADDYI010000038.1:0-216 GCF_015163545.1 Vibrio sp. OPT24 | reverse complement strand
CCATCGGCGCTATTGTGTTTCACTTCTGAGTTCGGCATGGAATCAGGTGGGTCCACAATGCTATGGTCGCCAAGCAAATTTTAAAATTCGGAAAACTGTATTTAAAAGTTATGTCTCATCAAACGCATTCAAGGTCTGTCTTTCTTTGAGTCCACAAAACCCCTTGGGTGTTGTATGGTTAAGCCTCACGGGCAATTAGTACAGGTTAGCTCAATG
>NZ_JADDYI010000037.1:0-346 GCF_015163545.1 Vibrio sp. OPT24 | reverse complement strand
ATGATCTTCACCCGATAAAATGGACACCCTATCTTCTTTAACCCGTCATGACTTCATATTCATGCGGGCTTCGATATCCAAGACTTGAGTGCAGTCTATAACGGTTATAAAAATGCTGGATATAACCGACAAGTTTATCTCTAAGCTGCTTCTCACTTTTAAAGCTATTTTTCCTAATTATGTCGCCTTTGAGCGTATGGAAGAACGACTCCACCTCTGCATTATCAGTACAATGACCTGGGCGATTCATGCTTGGGACAATTCCATTTTTTGATAGTAAAGCTTGAACTTCATGGGCTCGATATTCAGAGCCTCTGTCAGTATGAAATAACAGGCGCTCTTGTGG
>NZ_JADDYI010000036.1:0-213 GCF_015163545.1 Vibrio sp. OPT24 | reverse complement strand
TAATATTCATTCGCTCTTTCGAAAAAGATTGATGAACATGTAATTCTAAAGCTATTACCATTCCAACAGAATGGTAATGAATTGACTGTGCCGAATAATTTCTTTCTACAAGAGAAAGTAGTTAAACGTATTGGTCACTCAGTTCATTGAAATCATTGTGTTACCGAAGTAACTGTTTTATCCAAAGGATAAAACGTTTTGATATTCATCAAC
>NZ_JADDYI010000035.1:0-204 GCF_015163545.1 Vibrio sp. OPT24 | reverse complement strand
CTTTCGGAATCTCGGTTGATTTCTCTTCCTCGGGGTACTTAGATGTTTCAGTTCCCCCGGTTTGCCTCCTGTTGCTATGTATTCACAACAGGATACTTGCTTATGCAAGTGGGTTTCCCCATTCAGGAATCCCAGACTCAAAAGGTTATTACTACCTAATCTGGGCTTATCGCAAGTTATTACGCCTTTCATCGCCTCTGACTG
>NZ_JADDYI010000004.1:81301-170402 GCF_015163545.1 Vibrio sp. OPT24 | reverse complement strand
CTGATGCAACGGGCGGCAACTTCGAGAGCTTGGTGAAAGACCCAACAGCAGCAACGACGACCATCAATGATGACTCAGACGTGACCACAGTGAGCTTGCATGACATATATGTAAGTGAAGGGAGTAGTGATGCCACAATTACCGCGACGCTAGACCACACGCCAGAGACCGAGCTTGTAGTGACGCTGTCCAATGGCGCAACTATCACGTTTGGCACCGATTACGTACCGGATGCAGAGGTGACTTCAACAAGTTTTACTGTTTTGGAAGATGAAACGCTAACTGTATCTTCAACTATCGGAGGTAATTTCGAATCGTTAGACGTCACCGATTCTGTACAAGTTCACATGGATGACGCGCCGGAAATCACCGTGACAGCGAACGATTTTACGGAAGACGCTGGCGCATCAGTGGGTGATGTAGCGGGCACTTACGTGATGTCTGACGAAGAAGGCGATGAGGTAACAGTTACCTTCACGCCAGGTAGCAATGTCAACGACCACTACACGTTAGATACGACAACGGGTCAGGTGAAACTGACGCAAGATGGTGTAGACGCCATCAATGCGGGTGAAGACTTAGATACCATCGATCTGACGGTGACTCAGACCAATGACAGCAGCCTGACAGGCACAGACAGCGATACCCCAGTGGTGACGCCAGTTAACGACGGCCCAACCATCGATGTGGTGGCAGAGCTTGAGTTCAATGAAAACGACGCGGCGGTAGATACCGTGGTGGCGACGTTCACGGCGTCGGATGAAGAAGACGGCACACCAAGTGTTGCCTTCACCCCGGGCACAAACACCGATGGTTACTACGCGATCAGCGGCACCGATGTGGTACTGACGCAAGCGGGTGTTGACGCGGTAAATGCAGGCGAGACACTGCCAGCGGTGAGCCTAACGGCGACCGATAGCGACAATGCGAAGGCGGTTGATAGCGATACACCAACTTATAACTCTGTTGACGCTATAGATGATGGTTCGTTAGGCCAGGAATACACTGCTTCTGCCGATTTCACTGATGGTATTACAATTCCAACTGGAAGTGATGGCCAACCTCTGTTCTCGATTGAAGCCATCACTTATGACTCCGATGGTAATGAGACATCAGGGACTATATCTGAATTAAGTGGCTTTGGAATTGGTGTCGCAGGCTCTATTAGGGATAGCGGACAAATTGCTGATCAGATTGAATATGATCCTGGATCTGACACCTCTGAAAAAATTAAATTTGAATTTAGTGAGTTAGCTAATAATGTCGATTTTAGCGTTTCACGACTTTTTGGTAGTGAAAATGAAGGAGAACAAGGTGCTTGGTCTGCATATTATAATGGAGAGCTTGTCGCTTCAGGAGTATTCAAAACGGATTCTGGCGCTTCTACGGGCGACTTTAGCATCGACACCGGTGATATTGTATTTGATACGTTAGTCTTCGAAGCAGATTCGAATGGTGTACGAGTTGGGGATTCTTCTGATTATGTCTTATCTTCAATTAGCGTTACCGGAATAGATCTAGGTGATGGTGCCATCATTGCTGATGAAGACGACGGCGTATCTGTGACCGACGCTAATGCAGGGCTTCTTGCAAACGATATCGATGACCAAAGTGATACCTTTTCATTGACCGCTGTAAATGGCCAGACGATTACTAATGGTTCAGTTGTTACTCTTCCAAGTGGCGCATTGCTTACTATTTATGCCGATGGGACTTACGACTATGACACCAACGACGTCTATGATTACTTGCAAGCTGGGGAACTAACGACTGAGAGCTTCACATATACAATTACAGATGAACATGGCGCAACAGATACGGCGACAGCAACTATTAATATTATTGGTAGTAATGACGCTCCTAGCGGAAATCCAGATACCGCAACTCTCGAAGAAGGTAGCACAGTCACCTTTACTCCTGATCAGTTGTTAGTTAACGATGTTGATAACGATGACACGAATTTGGCTGTTCTTTCGCTAGCAAGTGACTCGTCTGGTACAAATGAGGTTGATGTATCCTCTCCAGGTTCGACGTTCTCTACAAGTTTAGGTGGGACGGTAACTATAAATGATGATGGTTCATTTAGTTATCAAGCTCCTCAAGGCCAGGATCATACTCAAGGCGTAGCAATAACTGATTCCATTTATTATTTAGTTACTGATGGTAAAGGAAACTCCAATTGGACTGAGATCGAAATCGCGGTCACGGATAGTGGACCGACTGCAGTTGACGACTTTGATAGTGTTGGCTTTGGCGGTCTCGGCTTCGGTAACTTGATCTCTGGTGAAAACGACGGTTCAGGTAAGGATGACTTAGGTAGTGATATTACGAAAGTAACCAGTATTACTTTCGATGGCCAGAAATACAATGAATGGAACAATAACGGTGAGATCGTCATTGACACAGGTACGGCTATTGCTACGTTTAATCAAGACGGCAGCTATAGCTACCAATCAACTCAAGCTGAAGGTCAAGTGAAGTCGTTTTCAACAAACGACATGCTTAATAATAATGGTATTGAGCTGTATGCTTATAACGATTATCAACAAGTTGATGTTACTAACCTAAACAGTAACTCTGCCAGTGTAGTCGAGATCAACAGTAAGGTTGGTATCTACTACGCCAACTCCGAAGGAAACGGCGATCAAATACGTTATGACGAGGCATTGGTTACTAAGTTTAGCGGCGAGGTTTCTGTCGCTAACTTTACTTTGAATGGCGTTGCTGACAGTGAAGAAGTGTTCTGGAAGGCATACGACAATCAGGGCTCTCTAGTTGACAGTGGTACTATAAGTAGTAACGACTTAACTATTGTTTCTGATAGTGGTTTTGAAACTGTGGTGCTTTATACCGGTACTACCAATAACTTTATGGTAGAGAGTGTTGAGGTTCAATACAGCGTAGGCTCGGCTAATCAAGATACGTTCCAATACGAGTTGACTGATGCTGATGGTAGTGAGTCTTCAGCTCAATTGACAGTTACACAAGACTCATTACCAGTAGCTAAAGATAATAGCGAAGAGGTATATGAAGCTGGTCTTGAATCGGGTACTGATGCTAATAGTGACGCAAGTATTGTGACCGGCAATATCCTCGACAATGATAGTGGCGTTAGTAGTTCTACGTTAATTAGCGCAGTTAACGGTCAGGCACCAGTAAATGGAATCGTGGTTGTTACTACATCTTACGGTACGTTGACTGTATATACTGATGATTCTAATGGCTTCCGTTCAGGGGACTTTGAATATGAATTAATGAATACATCAATTGGTGATGATGTTGTAGATAGTTTTAATTACGAGATATCAAATAGCGTTGGTGTTACGGACAGTGCGCAGCTTAATATTAATATCGTTGATGATGTGCCTATTGTCAGTGATGTTGAACGCAACTTAACGACCACATCAGACCCTATAACAACAAATTTGACTTTTGCTCTCGACTTGTCAGGTAGTATGGACGACTCAGCTGGTAATGGGAAAAGCTATCTAGAAACGGCAATTGAAGCCTTGACGGCTCTCGTTGGCGAAGTTGATGATACCGGTGATGTCAATGTTCAAATAGTTACTTTCTCAGGTAATAATATAGTCAATTCTGGTTGGCTATCAGACGATGTCGCTCAGGTGGTTACGTACCTTGAATCCTTGCAAGCTAACGGTGGAACACGATATAGCGATGCACTAGAAAAAGTTATGGACAGTGGTGATTTGCCAACTTCTGACCAGAGTTTTGTGTACTTTATTTCAGATGGTGAGCCTAATAATGGGTTTAGCGTGGGTTCAACTCTTCAAAACAGTTGGAATAGCTACTTAGATTCATCAAACTATGATATTTCTTTTGCTATAGGTATCGGCAACGCACCACTAGATGAGCTAACGCCTATCGCACATTCTCCTGATCCTGACGATGATGATAGCAATTATGCTGTTGTGGTTGATGATGCTGATGATTTGACCAATACAGTTTTAGAGTATTTTGATAACAACAGTATTAGTGGTGACGTTAAGTTGTTTGACACCGAAGGCGGTATTTTAGAAGGAGCTGACGGTGTATCAATAACATCGATTGTCATCGACGGTATCACTTATGAGTATGATGTGAGTTCACCTGAAATTACAGTTTCAACCGCGTTAGGCGGGGAGTTTAGGATTAATTTCGACTCCGGTGAATATTATTACAGTATCGTCGTCGACAGAAATGTATTAAACGAGAGTGAAGTTATTCAAGTGCAGGTTGAAGATGGGGATGGAGATCAGGACTCTCTAAAATTAACGCTTAATATCGATTACTACGCGACCGTCGATGCAAACGTAAATAATATTATTACTAATTTGAACAGTGACTCTTCATTGTCTATTGATACTGATTATCTTACGCACTCAGACGCAATAACTTCAGATACCATTGTTTCTAGTGTCGAAAGCTCTGAGGCTACAGTTACTCTAGATGGGGAAGCTGTTATTTTAGAAAACGCTGAAAGTGGTGATGAGTTCAGTTATGTGATTGATGGAAATGGCGTTTCAGATAGCGCCAATGTTGAAGTGAATTTTATTGACAGTTCTATTTTATCAGGAACACAAGCTGATGATATTATTATAGGTAATCCTACTAATAGTATAGGAGAATTGGCAACAATTACTGCTACCGTTCGTTCCGGTAATACTTACAATAACCCTAATCAATACGGATTCGTATTGTCTAGCTTGGCTGCTGGTTTGTCAGTAATGCAAATTAGTATTGACTTGAGTAGTATCGATAATAATGCTTATTGGGATATCAGTGATAGCCGAAACCCTTTGTACCAAACAGAGTCAAAAGGCATCGAGCAAACTGATAATATTTGGGATGCAATGGACTCGGATTCTTCAGTACTGATTGCTAATTTTGTTGATGGTGATTTTACCAGCGATGATGAGTTTTGGTTCACATTCGATACTGACAATTTTGGTGTAGATCAAGGCAGTAGCTTTATAGGTGCATCTTTTGAAGTAATTTTGAATGATGGGTCAGTGATTGTTGGTACTTATGAGTCAGATAATAACGGTGGCGCAATAGCAGTAGCCCAAAATTATGCTAGTGCACTTCAGGGTTTTGATGGTGATGATGTATTGGTTGCAGATAAAGGTAATGACCTTCTTGATGGTGGAGAGGGAGATGATCTATTAATTGGTGGCTTAGGCAACGATATCCTAACTGGCGGCGACGGTGATGATATATTCAAGTGGGTAGATGAACCGCTTGACGACTATCGAGACGTTATTACTGACTTTGAAGTGGGCAGTGACCGTATTGATTTATCTGAACTCCTTCATGATGAAAATACAATGGATGATGTTCTTGAACATTTGTCAGCTAAGATTAGCGATAACAACCAAGACCTAGAGTTAACCATTACTAATGATCAAGGTTCTCAAACTATAGTATTGCAGGGCCAAGCAAGTAATCTTAGTGGTTTTGACGTCGATTCTTCTGGTGTTTATTCCGGTGATGAATTGACGAATTTAGTAAATTCACTAATGACTAACCTACCAAACTCTTAATTCATGAATAACAAAAAGGGCCTTTCGGCCCTTTTTTAATACATCTTGTTTGCTATAAAAGCTAGATTCTAAAGCACTAAGATTAAAGCACCTTACAAGCAAAACCTTTTAGGTAGAAACCTTCTGGATAAGCTGTATCTGTTAAATGATCGGCTGCTTGCTCGAAGCGCTCGACAAATTTTACGGTTCTGCCTGCGTCTAGTGCCGCATCAGCAATGATTTTTTGGAATAAGTCAGCGCCCATTAAGCCTGAACAAGAATAGGTGAGTAGAGTGCCACCTGGTTTCAGTATTTGCATCGCAAGCATGTTAACGTCTTTATAGCCGTTCGCGCCAGATGTCAGGTTGTTCTTACTTGAAACGAATTTTGGTGGATCCATGATCACTACGTCGAACTTCGTGCCTTGGTCTCGGTATTCGCGAAGTAGTTTGAATACGTCTGCGTTTAGGAATACTGCACGCTTTTTCGAGATGTCGAACTCATTCAGCTCAGCGTTGAACTTAGCTGTATCAAGAGCTAATTGAGAAACGTCTGCATTGATTACACGCTTAGCATCACCTTTAAGGGCATACAGACCAAAACCACCTGTGTACGAGAAACAGTTAAGGACATCTTTGCCTTTAACGTATTTCATCGATTCTTTACGGCTATCACGTTGGTCCATATAGAAGCCCGTTTTATGGCCTTCGATAATGTTTACGCTGATTTTCACACCGTTTTCTTCAATGACCACTGATTTAGGTGGTTCTTCACCGTGAAGTACGCCAACAACTTGTTCTAAGCCTTCTTTTTTACGGACTGCTACGTCAGAACGCTCATAAATATTGCAGTCAGGGAAACATTCAATTAAAGCTTCAACAAGTATGTTCTTATTAAACTCAGCTCCGGCGCTAAGTAATTGGCATACGAGGAAATCTTGATATTTGTCGATTGTGATACCGGGAAGGCCATCAGACTCTGCTGCAGTAAGGCGGTAGCCAGTTAGACCATCACGTTCAATGATATCTTCACGCAAAGATTGCGCGTCTTGAATTCGTTTTACGAAGAATGCTTTATTGATTTCTTCTTTTTCAAATGTCCAAACACGAGCTCGAATTTGAGATTCCGGTGAGTAAGCCGCTTTTGCAAGCCACTGACCATTTTGAGTGTATACGTCTACAGTTTCACCTGATTTTGGCTCGCCTTCGACTTTATCGATACCGCGTGAAAATACCCATGGGTGTTTACGGCGTAGTGATTTGTCACGGCCTTTAGCTAGATGAATTGAAGGAGTCATAATTTACTCTGTTTGTTGAATTTGAAGGAGGGGTATTGTCGAGGAAGTACAGTTGAAAAGCAAATAAGAAAGGGCTGCACAAGCAGCCCTAGTAATGATTAATCAGCACATACTGGATAGATATAAGTATTAAGCTTTGAGACCTGTCAGCAAACCTTCCATCGTATCACTTTGTTTACGAAGTTGGTCAACATTGGAATTGCTCTTACTGATCATTTCACAGATGCTATCTGACTGATGACGAATCTCCTCAACACTTTGAGCTATGTTATCTGCAACAACACCTTGCTCTTCCGCGGCTGTAGCAATCTGAGTACTACTGTCTGAGATAGATTGATTCTTTTCTGCTAAAGAGCCGATCTCGACATTCACTTCTGACATCAGTGTCTGGCCTTCATTAGCGTTGTTTACCGTTATTTCCATCAGTTTGGTTAGTGATTGGCTGTTACGTTGTAATGATTCAATCATGCTTTGGATTTCAACAGTTGCTTGTTGAGTACGACCTGCAAGGGCACGAACTTCATCGGCAACAACAGCGAATCCACGACCTTGCTCGCCGGCACGAGCGGCTTCGATAGCCGCGTTCAATGCGAGTAGATTGGTCTGCTCTGAAATGCCATTGATGGTTGCGACCACCTCATCGATCTGCGCCGCGTTGGCATCAAGCTCTTCTACTGCTTGTGAAGCGGATTGGATCTCTTGAGATAGGTTAGAGATAGACTCCAATGTGTTTGAAACTTTTACTTGACCGCTCTGGGCCACGCCGCGAGCGTCCATCGTTTGTGAGCTAGACTCATGAGCAAGGGTAGCGACTTCACGAATTGTCGCCGCCATTTGTTCCGTCGCACTTGCCAAACTATTCAGGTGTTCTTGTTGATTACCTGAAATATCTGAGCTTTGTTGTGTTGACTGATTCAAATCCGAACTGATCTGTTGCATGAGTGCGACAGACTCTTGGATTGATAGAACCATATTTTGCTCACGTTCGGCAACCTTATCAATAGTGATCGCAATTTCGCTGAACTCATCACGAACTAAGAAGTAGTTCATACGGCAAGTTAAATCACCATTGGCGAGAGTGTTCAATGCTTTGTTCATGGAGAACATCGCTCCGCCAATGAAAGTCATGATGTAATAAACGCCAAGCGCAATTAAGGTCAGAGTAACCGCAATGATAGAAACTTGCTTTGTAGATAAAGCCGACCATAGGTTTTGATCATGGTTTGCGACTAAACTGAACGCGCCGTTCATCACTGAAACGGATCCCGTACCATAGCCTAGAGAAATGCTTTCAGAATGACTAACAAGCTGAGCGACTTGATCTTTAGTGAGTTGGCCTGCTTCGATAAGGCCTTTCATCAAGAGCATTTCTTCTTGATAAAGGTGGGCAAGTAAAGAGTCCGCTGCGCTATCTAAAACGAGAGTTAATATCACTAGGGCGAGAAGAGGCAATAAGAAGAGTAGATAGAACTTTTCTTGGATTTTTAGGTGAATGAGATATTTGTCAATCCAACGAAATGGGATTTCTTTCATAATCGTTATACTCGAAGTAAGTCCACCAATAAGCGGTGAATGAATAGAATGGCAACTATATCATTCATATAATTTATGAGGCAACGTTATGAAAAATTCACAATGTATATTTGTCGTGTCGGGCGTCGTTCAATGTGTTGGTTTTCGCTATCACACCAGTAGACAAGCACAAGCTTTGGATATTTCAGGATACGCCATGAATTTGAATGATGGGCGAGTTGAAGTGTTAGCTGTCGGAGAGATGGAGCAGATTAATAAGTTGTACGCTTGGTTACAAATAGGACCTGCTAGTGCGACAGTCGACCATGTTGTCAAATATGATGTTACAGAAGCAGATCTTAGAGTGGTACGTGTTGGCGAATTCAAAATACTGTAGTTAACGCACTACAGTATTGATATTGAGGGTTACCTTAAACAGCTAGTCTTTTACAGGCACTTTGCTGGTTTAGGTAAACCGGCAAGTTTGGTTGCTTGCTTCGCAGGACCTTTCTTGAATAACTTGAAAAGGTATTTGCTGTTACCTTTCTCTGGGCCGTGAGCTTTTTCCATCGCCTTCACAAGCATACGAACGGCTGGAGAAGTCTTGAATTCTTCGTAAAAGCTTCTTACAAAATGTACGACTTCCAAATGTGCATCAGTCAGTTCAATAGCTTCATCTTGAGCAAGAATTTCGATCATGCCTTCTTCCCATTGTGTGTAGTCCAATAGGTAGCCTTGAGCGTCGGTTTCGATTTGCTTACCGTTATATTCAAACATGTTTAGTCCAGAATCAAATTATACTATAAGAATAGGGTACATGACCCAGTTTACCTTACTCAATAGATATTGTAGTCATCTAGAAAAATATTGTACTTACAGGTATAAAAAAGCCCAAGAGATAGTCTCTTGGGCTTAAGTTTTCAACGCTAGGTAATTAGTCGTTGCTGTTCATAATGCCTAAGATGCTTAATAGGCTGATGAAGATGTTGTAGATAGAAACATACAAGCTGATCGTTGCTGAGATGTAGTTCGTTTCGCCACCACGTATGATGCTTTGCGTTGTTAGCAAGATAACACCAGTAGAGAATAGGATGAACATACCGCTCATTGCCAAAGATAGTAGAGGCATTTGTAGGAAGATGTTTGCAACCATACCGACTAGCAGTACAACGAAACCGGCCATTAACATACCGTTAAGGAATGAAAGGTCGCGCTTTGTTGTAAGAGCGTAAGCTGACGCTCCCATGAATGCCAATGCCGTACCACCTAGTGCCGTAAGGATGACATCACCCATACCTGCACCAACATACATGTTTAAGATTGGACCGATGGTATAGCCTAAGAAACCTGTAAACATGAATGTGAAGACTAGACCCATGCTGTTGTCACGGTTCTTTTCAGTCAAGAAAAGTAGGCCGTAGAAACCAACTAGCATGATAATAAGACCAGGACGAGGAAGGTTCATCGCCATAGATACGCCTGCTACAACAGCAGACCAAAGTAGTGTCATAGACAGTAGTGCGTAAGTATTACGCAATACTTTATTGGTTTGCAGAGCACTTTCTTGAGATGCTGTGCGTGAAAACATAGGGCTGTTCATAATCTTCCTCGTAAGGTGACTTCAATAGTTATTAGTACATTTATGGGGGTGAAAGTTCGAAAAATCAAGTCTTTCATTCCTCTTGTATACCTAAAATAATAATCAAAATAGTCGGTTAAGTGTTTCTGAAGATGTAACAAATTATTTCTTAATGGGGAATAAAACGTTGCATTGGATCGATATTCTAATTTTCAATGATATTGAATGCCGTTCTTTGTCTTGACCTTGAATCACAAAGAGGCGACCGAAGCCGCCTCTTTAGTTTATGCATCATAACACATTAATGGTGCAGAATTTGGCTCAAGAAGTTTTGTGTTCTATCTGATTGTGGGTTTTCAAAGAAATCGACAGGATTGTTTTCTTCAATAATCTCACCTGCATCCATGAAGATTACTCTATCGGCGACCTCTTTAGCAAAACCCATCTCGTGCGTTACACATAGCATGGTCATGCCTTCTTCAGCTAGCTCGACCATTACATCTAGCACTTCGCGAACCATTTCTGGATCGAGTGCCGACGTTGGTTCATCAAAAAGCATAACTTGAGGATTCATACATAGAGAACGAGCGATCGCCACACGTTGCTGCTGACCACCTGAAAGCTGACCTGGGAATTTGTCTGCTTGCTCAGGGATTTTTACGCGCTCTAGGTATTTCATTGCAATTGCTTCAGCTTCTTCCTTAGGCATCTTTTTCACCCAAATAGGAGCGAGCGTGCAATTTTCCAAAACCGTTAGGTGAGGGAATAGGTTGAAGTGTTGGAAACACATGCCGACATCTCTGCGCACGGCTTCAATGTTTTTTAAGTCTTCAGTCAGCTCATTACCTGAAACGAAGATATCGCCTTTTTGGTGCTCTTCCAATCGGTTGATACAACGAATCATCGTTGATTTACCTGAGCCAGAAGGGCCACAGATAACGATTTTCTCACCTTTTTTAACTTCAAGGTTAATGTTCTTTAGTACGTGAAACTCACCGTACCACTTGTTCATGTCTTTCAACTCAATCATAAGACCTTGAGAGTTGTTTTCTGTTTGCTGCGTCATAATACGTCCTTGATCTTGTTAATTATCGTTTGTGACCGGTGTGAAGTTTGTTTTCTAGCCATATCGAATATCTCGACATGCCAAAACAAAATACCCAGAACACTAACGCGACAAATACATAGCTTTCTGTTGAATACCCTAGCCATTCAGGGTCGGTATTCGCGGCTTGGCCAATTCCCAAAACATCAAACATACCGATAATCAATACAAGACTAGTATCTTTGAATAAACCAATGAAGGTGTTCACAATTGAAGGAATCGTGATTTTTAAGGCTTGAGGTAGAATGATAAGCCCGGTCTTTTTCCAGTAGCTTAATCCCAGTGCATCCGCGGCTTCGTATTGGCCTTTTGGTATTGCTTGTAAACCACCTCGAATTACTTCTGCCATATAAGCGGCACTGAATAACACAACACCTACAAGTGCTCTGATCAGTTTGTCGGTTTCTGTTCCCTCAGATAAGAAGAGTGGAAGCATTACTGATGCCATGAACAGAACCGTAATAAGCGGAACGCCACGCCAGATCTCAATGTAAACGGTACACATACTGCGGATGATTGGCATCTCTGAACGACGACCCAGAGCCAACGCGACACCAATAGGCAGCGATACAACAATACCGACAAGAGCAATGATCAGTGTAACCAGTAATCCGCCCCATTTGTGTGTATCAACCACTTCCAATCCGAAGATACCGCCGTAAAGAAGACCAGCAATCAAGAAAGGGTAGATGTTTACAAAAAATAACCAAATCCACGTACGCTTAGGTGTTTTTTCGTAAGCTAATATCGCGACAAAAAAAGCTAACGTTGCGTAGAAAAGGCGAGGTCGCCACAGCTCGGCTTCAGGGTAGAAGCCATACATGAACTGATCCCAACGAACGCTAATGAAAACCCAACAAGCGCCGTCACTAGTACAGGCATCTCGTGTTGTTCCTATCCAATCTGCACTTAGGAATGCCCAGTCTGCTACAGCCCATAAAAGGGTAAAAGCGAAGTAGGCTAGAACCACAGTAACAACGCTGTTTACTGGACCATTAAATAGATTTTTTCGTAACCAACCGACAGGTCCAACGGTGTTCGCTGGAGGCGGAAGGTCCGGTTGAAATTGATGTGTACTCATCTTATCTCTCCACCAACGCTACTTTGCGGTTGTATATGTTCATTAGAGCGGATGTTAATAGGCTCAGGGTTAAGTAGACGCCCATTGTCATCGCAATTACTTCAATAGCTTGTCCAGTTTGATTCAACGTTGTTCCTGCAAAAACGGACACAAGATCAGGGTAACCAATGGCCATCGCAAGTGATGAGTTTTTAGTTAGGTTCAAATATTGACTGGTTAGAGGTGGGATAATGATTCTTAAGGCTTGTGGAATAATTACCAGCTTAAGTGTTCTTGAACGAGGGATGCCTAGAGACATTGCAGCCTCTGTTTGCCCATGGTTCACCGCGTTAATACCTGAACGCACGATCTCCGCGATGAATGCCGCTGTGTAGATACTTAAAGCAAGCATTAATGCAGCAAGCTCTGGGATAATGCTAATACCACCTTTGAAGTTAAACCCTTTCAATACTGGGTAATCTGCCGAGATAGGCATACCCATAATGAAGTAAGTAACCAGTGGTAAACCAATAATTAACGCTGCCGCAATACGCAACATAGGTGTTTGTTGGCCAGTTAACTTCTGTTTGTTTTTAGCCCAAATATTGATGATAAAAGTAGCGATAACACCGGCAATTAATGAAGCGATGACAATGCTACTGCCTTGTTCCAATACTGGCGCAGGAAAATACAAACCACGCACGTTCAAGAAAATGGCTTCACCGAGGCTCATACTTTGACGAGCGGAAGGTAATGCTTGAAGAACGGCGAAATACCAGAAAAAGATTTGTAGAAGAAGAGGGATATTTCGGAATATCTCAATGTAGATAGCTGCAAATCGGCTAACTAACCAATTCGAAGAGAGTCTAGCGATACCCATACTAAAGCCTAGTACTGTGGCTAACATGATGCCTAGTACTGAAACTAAAGCGGTATTGAGAAGACCGATAAAGAAAGTACGACCGTATGAGAATGTTTCGTCGTATTCGATGAGTGTTAAGCCGATACCAAAACCAGCTTCTTGGGAGAGAAAATCAAAACCAGTGGCAATACCACGGGAATCTAAGTTAGTGAGTGCGTTGTTTACAATCGTGTAAAAGAAGGCACAAAGAGCTCCGACAGCGATAATTTGAAAAATGACTGAGCGAAAAGTGGGGTTGTATAACAGGTTGGCACTTTTGGGCTGTGGCTTTGTCTGAGCTGGAGAAATAGTTTCATTAGGTTTCATACTACTATAACCTCAAATCCATTTAATAAATAGGGCGGAAAACTCCGCCCTAGTTGATGCTTGAAAATTTATTAACGGATTGGTGGAGCGTACATAAAGCCGCCCGCATTCCATAATGCATTTACACCACGAGAAATTTGAAGTGGAGAACCTGTACCAACAGTACGTTCAAAACTCTCACCGTAGTTACCAACTTGTTTAATTACTTGGTAACCCCAATCATCACGAATACCAAGGCCTTTACCTTTAGGACCGTCTACACCAAGAATACGTTTGATGTTTGGATCTTTCGACTTCAGCATTTCGTCAGCGTTTTTAGAAGAGATACCGTACTCTTCCGCATTAATCATTGCTGAAAGTGTCCATTTAGCAACGTTAAACCATTTGTCATCATCTTGGCGAACCACAGGGCCTAGAGGCTCTTTAGAGATGATTTCAGGAAGTACTTGCGCAGATTTAGGATCAGCTAGGTTTAAGCGAAGTGCATACAAGCCAGATTGGTCTGTAGTAAGAACGTCACAACGACCCGCGTCGAAACCTTTAGATGTCTGCGCTGCTGTATCAAATACCACTGGCTTGTAAGACATGCCGCTGTTACGGAAGTAATCGGCTAGGTTAAGCTCAGTCGTTGTACCTGATTGAACACATACTGAAGCGCCATCAAGTTCTTGAGCACTTGTAAGACCAAGATCTTTCTTAACCATGAAGCCTTGACCATCGTAGTAGTTAACGCCAACGAAGTTCAGACCAAGAGCCGTGTCACGATGTAATGTCCATGTTGTGTTACGAGATAGTACGTCGATTTCGCCAGATTGAAGCGCAGTAAAACGTTCTTTAGCTGTTAGAGGTACATACTTAACTTTAGTTTTGTCACCGAGTACAGCCGCTGCAAGCGCTTGACAATACTCAACATCGATTCCTTCCCATTCACCTTTTGAGTTAGGGTTAGAGAACCCTGGAAGACCTGTACTTACACCACAAGTTAGAAAGCCTTGAGATGTGACTTTGTCCAGAGTGCTTTCTGCCGCTGATGCTGATGTTGCCATCATCGCAGTTGATGCAGCTACTACTGAAGCAAGAAGTGTTAGTTTATTTGTCATTTGTATCCTTCCTTGTTAACCAGGTGACACCTGATACTCGTGCTCGTTTGAGTTTTTCTATATGTGTTGCGTTTTCTATGACCTTGTTACTCAAATCAAACCTGTTGCATTTTGCAAATGAAACTGTGTGCGATTTAAGCAACTGTTTATAAGGTTAGGAAAGGATCCGTACTTTCACAAATGTATAATTTAAAAAGAATTTTGAATGAAATCACAAATCCGAACACAATTAGAATGACCAAATGTTAAGTGAATGTAAATAGTGCAACGGTTCACACTGTTGGTGCAACAAGATTTAGATTTTTATATTGATAATCGACTAGATAAATATTCTGAATCAACATCACAATGATGAAACATTAAACTTAAGAAATGTTGAAATTTGGTGAATAAATATTTTTATTACACTTGGATAGTTATTAATGTGCTCCAAATTTGGTAGCATGGTTGAATAGTTATTGAAGTAGTCTCAAGGAAGAACATGCGTTATTTCCCAATGTTTTTGGATGTAGAGAATAAGCCAATTCTAGTGGTTGGTGGGGGTGAGGTTGCTTGCCGAAAAGTAGATAGCTTATTAAGAGCAGGGGCTAATGTGACTTTGGTGTCTCCCAAGGTTGCACCTTACTTAAAGCAGCTAGTTGACGAGAGTAAACTTCATTGGGTACAAAACTTTTACTCGTCACAAATTATCTCAAAAGATTATCTACAAGTTTGGGCGACTACAGACAATCCAAGTCTTAACCATCAAGTACATAATGATGCGAAAAAACTGGGTATTTTAGTCAATGTGGTCGATGATTTGCCTTATTGTGACTTCATTACTCCTTCGATGATAAATCGCGGAAGAATCCAAATTGCGATCTCTAGCGGCGGTGCATCACCTGTTTTAGTGAGAAATATTAGAGAAAAACTCGAAACGATACTTCCGCAAAACATAGGGTTGATCGCAGATTTTGGTGCATCAAAACGCAATTCGATCAAAAAGTCATTCCCAACTGTCGACGAGCGTCGTAAGTTTTGGGAACGGTTTCTGTCATCAAGTTTTATAGAGCAGGTGGCAGACAGAGAGCAATTAGAAGCGTATTACCAACAAGCGTTGACTGAAGGCATTGACAATGAAGGACAGGTCACTTGGATTGAGTTCGAGCAAGATATTGAGCTGTTACCAATGAAAGCTTTACGTTTGATGCAAGAAGCGGAGCTTGTTCTTGCTCCGAATGATTGTCCATTCGAGTTCGTCGATTTGTGTCGTCGAGACGCGGAAAGGGAGAGCTATGCTAACAGTGGTGAGCTTTCTACCAAGTTAGAGCAAGCAAGAGCGGAAAACTTAAGAGTGTGTGTCTTCATTCCACCAGCAAGCGTAGAGTTTAATTTACTGGCAGGTAAAGATCTGAAACTGTCTTCTGCGAGAGTATTAGATTGAGGAAAGAGCTTTTCGGAAAAATCTAAATAGACTGTCGATGTTCTGGAAAAATGCTCCGACAAATAAAAAGCCACTTCCCTAAAAGAAGTGGCTTTTTTCCAATTGCATCTTCGATAATTGTTTATGTATCGAAATCACCTTCTGCGGTGCTACCTATTCGCGATCGGTGATTAAAGCCGTCGCTTTATTGTCAGTATAATTAATCGCGGAAGTTATCAAATTGGAAAGGTTGACCAAGCTCACCACCACGAACTAAGGCCATAACCGCTTGCAGATCATCGCGCTTCTTGCCCGTTACTCGAACTTTGTCGCCTTGGATAGCGGCTTGAACTTTCACTTTATTGTCTTTGATTAGCTTGACGATTTTTTTAGCGACATCCGTTTCGATACCTTGCTTAAAAATAACCGTTTGGTGCCAAGTTCGACCTGTTTGATCAGCGGCTTTTGCTTCCATCGCGTTAGGATCAACATTACGCTTTGTCAGGTTGCTACGAAGAATATCGCGCATCTGCTTTAGCTGAAAATCGTCTTGAGCGCTCAGTTTTACTGATTCATCTTTGTAATCAAAGCTAGCCTCTACGCCACGGAAATCGAAACGAGTCGATAGTTCACGGTTAGCGTTGTCTACAGCGTTGCGTAGTTCTACTGATTCTACTTCAGAGATAATGTCAAATGATGGCATTGTGTTGTGTCCTTAAGCTAAATTTCTATCTTTAATTGCCGTTGCAAGCATGTCGAGCATTGTTGCAGTATCTTCCCAGCTAAGGCATGGGTCGGTAATAGATTTGCCGTATTCTAGGTTATTGATGTCTGTCATTGGCTGGTTGCCTTCAACAATGAAGCTTTCCGCCATGATGCCTGCAATTTGATTCTTGTTAGATTTTATCTGTTCACAAATATCTTGTGCAACGTCTAACTGCTTACGGTGTTGTTTCTGACAGTTAGCATGGCTAAAGTCTACAACCAAGCGTTGAGGAAGTTCGAATTCAGCTAATTGCTTACATGCGTTATCGACAGATTCAGCATCGAAGTTCGGGCCTTTGTCACCACCACGTAGAATTACGTGACCGTATGGGTTACCAGAAGTACGGTAAACTGTCATGCGGCCATTCTTATCTGGAGAATAGAAGTAGTGTGAAGCATGCGCAGCGCGAATAGCATCAATAGCAATCTTGATGTTGCCATTAGTTGCGTTCTTGAAACCAACAGGGCAAGACAGTGCAGAAGCCATTTCACGGTGAATTTGAGATTCTGTTGTACGAGCGCCAATCGCGCCCCAAGTGATCAGGTCTGCAATGTATTGGCCAGTGATCATATCAAGGAACTCAGTTGCAGTAGCAAGGCCAAGTTTATTGATGTCTAGCAAAAGCTTACGAGCCTTGTTTAAGCCCGTTTCAAGAGCATACGAGCCGTCAAGGTTAGGATCGGTGATCAAACCTTTCCATCCTACAACGGTACGAGGTTTCTCAAAGTAGGTTCTCATTACGACGAACAGTTCATCTTTATACTGTTCTTGAATTTGGCTTAGACGCTCTGCGTAATCAAGAGCTGCATCTGTGTCATGTACAGAGCAAGGGCCAACGATAACTAACAAGCGGTTATCACGACCCGTTAGGATATCTTCGATTTGGCGGCGAGAATTTTTAATGCGCTCAGCAACGTCGTCAGTAATAGGGTGTGCATTGCCTAATTCGGCAGGAGTTGGCATAGGACCCAGAGCTTGGGTTCTCAACTCATCAGTTTTTAATGGCATGTGATAGCTTTTTTTATTCTATTGCGAAGTGGTTAAGATAACGGAATTGAACAGAGGAATAAACTCTCTTAAGTCAAAGTTATCTCTGTTATTGCTAATATTCTTATTTTTATCAGCAGCGCGGCGGCAAATAGGGGATTTTCACTTGTATTAACAGGCAGCTATCGGTATTTTCGTTTGAACACAATATAAAAATGCTGGAGCAGCAATGACTCAAGAAAATCAAAGCACTTTGCACCCAGAACTTGTCTTAGGTGATGTGCTGCCTTCTTATAACGATAATAATAATTCCAACCATCTCTACGTTTCATTATCTGAATTGGTTATGGACCGTGTTTTCTATCACCCAAGTATTGAAAGTCATATAGAGACTCTTTCTGATATAGAGAAAACCTCGTTAAATGCCATTCTTGGTGATAAGACTGTCGATGAACATTTTGTATCTACACTTGTCGTGGCAATTCAAGCGGCAATTCAACCTAGTCACACTAAAGTTCGGATTGCTTTGAGCAGCGCAGATAGTTATGGCTTCCGTTCATTGCTAGGTGGTCATTGTGAAGTAGAAGAAGTTAACCCAGCGCTTGGGGTTCGTGGTGTGGCTCGCTACGCGACACAGGAATACAGCAAGGCATTCGCGCTAGAGTGTCAGGTGATCAAAACATTGCGAGAGCAGGGTATCAACGTTGAAGTGGTTGTTCCTTACGTTCGCGCATTGAGTGATGCCGCGAAGATTATCGATTTGCTTGCCGAGCAAGGCTTACCACGTGGCCTCAACGGTTTGAAAGTTCTGTTCTCTTGCGATGTACCATCAGCGGTATTGTTGAGTGAACGATTACTGCATTATTTTGATGGTGTAGTGGTTAATGTTGATAGCTTGGCATCTTTTACATTAGGTGTAGATAAACAAAATGAAGCTCAACAACATGCTTTTGACCCTCAAAATGAGGCCGTTATTACCCTATTGGATATGATCGTTAAAGCAACGTTGCACGCGAAGAAACCTGTATTGCTGGTGACTCAAGGTTTGGTTGATTACCCTCGTTTACAAGGCTATATCGCAGATCTTGAAGGCGTTGAAACGGTGATTACCGCGTAATTCAATTCGCAACGTTTATAAGTTTGATTTGAAACACTAATGCTTTAAGAATGAAAGAGATATCATTGCCGATGATATCTCTTTTTTGTGACATTTTTTTGACATTTTGATCTTGAGTCTATTAACTGGTCAGAGGACTAATTATGCTAGGTGACTCGGATGCTAACCCCTCTACAAAAAGCAAATCTCTACTTAACTATGTTTGGCATGTTCAAAGTGCCATTAATTTGGTTATGCAGGCCGAAGTTACTCGCCCTTGATGACAAGCATGTCGAGCTTAAGATCCCCCTAAAAAGACGAACGAAGAATCACTTAAATAGTATGTATTTTGGTGTATTAGCTGTGGGCGCAGATGTTGCCGGGGGCTTTCTTGCGATGAGTAAATCCCAACAGCAAGGGGAAAAAATATCGTTAGCATTTAAAGAGGTGACGGGAAACTTCTTAAAGCGTCCTGAAGCTGATGTGCATTTTACATGTAATGACGGTGAACTCATCAATACTATGCTGGCTGAAACAATGTCGACTGGCGAACGTGTTAATCAAACCGTAACGATCATCGCGACTTGTCCTTCTTTACATGGTGATGAACCCATGGCGGAGTTTCAATTGACACTGTCTATTAAAAAAGTTCCTTCAAAGCGTTAAATTTCATATCGAACAATAACAAACCAAAATCGCAGTATGTGATTACCACATACTGCGGCGTTCTACGATTCTTGGCTAATCTCTTCAATATCAACAATTTTTGAACGGTTCATAACGATTTTCCAACGGTAATATGTTGGTTCGTTGTCGTGATTGTTCTCTTTGATGATCAAGTTGAGTAGATGGCGCTTTTCTACTGATTCACGACTCACTTGCCCCTCGTTCAAGCGATAAACCTTGTTCGACCCTTTATCCATTAGACGAGTTAGAGCTCTCAAGCTGATAGAAAGCGTTTCACGAGTCTCTTCGTAACCACTCATGAAGGTTGAGGTAGACATTTCTGTATGTGAACGATAGTGCAGAATTTGTTCTTCACGCTGTACCACGCGCTTCTTACGGATCGACTGAATACGATCAGCTAGCTTAGAAAAGCTCGCGTAGTCCAGCCATTCTAATTTGTGGCCAACTGATTTGTTGGTCGTCGGATCAAAGTAGCGACGTTTCCATTTTGGCTTGCCCTTACGAAGCCAGCGCCAAAGGATATCTCTTAAGTCATCTTTGAAGATCTCGCGCAACGCATAGATAAATGACATCGAAACGATAAAAGAAGCGGTAATCTCGCCCAAGAAATCACGAGCTAATATAACGGTTGTTGTCACGACCACCATCACCAAACCGGTAGCGATACCTTTAACTGCACGCTTTACGTTTTTTCCCATCGAGGTGGTCTTTTCTTTGAGCACGATAGGGTGTTCAATCAAGCGGCGCAATAAACGCATCTTGTTGCTCAAACGAGTGACGTCTTCTCGAACTCTCGTGGAGTTGTAGCGATTGAGCTTCCGGTGAGCCGTCTCTTTTTCGCATAGTATTAAAAGGCGTTCTTTGATGGTTGAATATTCACTGCCACGTGGCATATGTGAGACCAGTGACAAGAACTTTTGCTCTGTGTACCAAGAAAGGTAGTTATCAATGTTTGCGTAGTAGCGTTTGAGGTTTTCTTCATAAGGAATGCTTCGGCGGAGCTTTTTCAAGATATCTAACGCAAGCTCAATGACTTCGTCGACCTCATCAGCCGTTACGTCGTCACTATCTGTCTTGTTTAAGCTGCTCACGGCTTTATCTAAAGCAATAACGTATTGATATGCGAACAAACTCAAACTCACACGATATTGAGTCGTTGATAAGCGTCCACGTTTTGCCAAACGACTGTGTACGAGTGGTAACAGTGTTTTATCACTATAGTAGGCACGGTTTTGTGTAATCGAGCTATAAAAAAATGCACTTTCAGAAAGCACTTCAGGCGTCAGCCCGAGTTCACCGGGAATGAATAGATAAACGTCCATGTCGAGCTTTTTTGTTTTTGCCATCGCATGGTTAATTTTAAGTGTTATCGCATCTTGTTTATCAACGGTGATCAACGATGTCTCCTAGAATGTAAAAATATGAATGAAACTAGCGAAAGCATATCAGAGATCACGTATAATCACCGCCAAATTTAAAGTAGAGACAATCTTGATGATTAATATTGGTCAAATAAACAATTTAGAAGTAGTAAAACAAGCAGACTTCGGTGTATTCCTTGACGCTAGCGACTATGGAACTGTGTTGCTTCCGAAACGGTTTACTCCTGAAGGTGTTGAAATTGGTCAAAAGTTAGATGTTTTCTTATACATTGATTCTGACAACCAGATCGCAGCAACCACTGAAAAACCCATAGCTCAAGTAGGGCAGTTTGGCCTAATGACGGTTGAAGGTGTAAACAGTACCGGTGCATTTATGAGCTGGGGCGTGAAAGGGAAAGATCTACTGGTTCCTTTCAGCGAGCAGCGCGGACGTTTAAACGAAGGTCAATCAATCTTAGTATATGTGTATATTGATAAAGCATCTAGCCGCATTGTTGGTACAACGAAGTTTAACAAGTGGTTAGACAACACGCCTGCGACTTATAAGCAAAATGAGCAAGTAGATCTTATCATCGCTGAGCGCAGCCAACTTGGTTACAAAGCGATCGTGAACGGTGAACACTGGGGCATGATCTTCCCATCAGATATCATCGGTAAGTTGTTCATTGGTAAAACGTTGAAAGGCTACATCAAGAACGTTCGTGAAGAAGACGGAAAAATCGATCTGTCTCTTCAAAAAATCGGTGTGGCCAAGATGGATGATCTAAGCACTAAGATTTTGGATTTGCTTGAGAAGAAAGGTGGCTTCTTGCCTTTGAATGACAAGTCTTCACCTGAAGCGATTTTCTCTGCATTCAGAACCAGTAAAGGCACATTCAAAAAGACGATCGGCGGTTTGTACAAGTCAGGCAAGATTGCTATCGATAAAGAAGGCATCCGTTTAGCTGAATAAGCGAAACTATAGGTAAAAAAAAGCCCAAACCTTCCTGTTTGGGCTTAGGGGAAAGGGCTCCGAAGAGCCTACGCTAATCGTTGTAGTTCTGTGTCTAATAGAGCAAAGTCTAGTTTAAATTCTCCATTATGCGATTTTTCATCACACAAATAGTGACTGAATTGATGGTTATGTAATTAAACGTTGATTTGACAATGTTTTAATTTGCGCTAATCGCACTGTTGCTATAAAACAGTTAATAGTTTCTCAAGTGAAATAGAAAAAGCCCAAACAACTCACGTTGTTTGGGCTTTTTGTTTTTTGCGCATAAAAGACGGCGGTGCCTTTAATTGTAGGATTAGAAAAGATTTTTATCGCGTACCAGCTCTCTTGGTAAGCCATTTTTAACTCGGTTACCTACCCACTTTCCAAGGCCGATGATTGCGCCGTTATACTTCACCAATACTTCTCCTTTGCCCGATAGGCCTTCAGGACGTACATCGCGCCCCATAAACCATTCTCGAGCGTCTTCAATACATAGCTCCACAATATTAGTTTCGTTGCCTGTAGCCAGTGTTGTCGCCACCTGGTGTTGCCATCGGTAGCCTTTTTTATGAGTTTCAGCGATCTTGATGCCCATACGAGAGAAGCGGAACTCACCAATCATTGGCTCTAATGCTTCAGGGAACAACCAAACGTCTTTATCGCGAATCCATACTTGAGTATCAGTTGGTAATTCTATATCAAGCGTGCTCATCAGTTGTTCAGCGACTTCTTGTTGAACTTTCTTTGACGCTTTTTCAAATGGGAATTTACCCAGGCGTTTTTTAACTTCTGGTGGAGTAACAGATGCCAGTTTACGGATGCGTGCGACAAAGAAACCTTCAGAGTCATATACCTGTGGGAATATATGAAGAAAGCCTTCTTCCGTCGTGGTTGCTTTTGCGTTGTCGAATAGTGATTCAAGGGATTCAAATTCTACTGCGTCACCAAAAGTCTCTTTTAGGTGATGACATACTTGTTGGTTTTCTTCTGTGCTTAATGTGCAAGTCGAGTAAACTAATACGCCGTTAGGCTTTAGCGCGTGGAACGCACTTTCAATCAGGTCTTTCTGGGTATTAGCAATATCGACCACTGATTGATACGTCCAGTTTTTCATGGCATCCGCGTCTTTACGAATCGTACCTTCACCAGAGCAGGGGGCGTCGAGTAATACGGCATCAAACTGTTCTGGTAACCAGCCGCCGAATACACGTCCATCAAAATTGCTCAGCGCTGTATTGCGAACGCCACAACGCTCGATGTTAGCGTGAAGTACTTTCACTCGGCTTGCAGCGTACTCATTGGCAACCAGTACGCCGCGATTATTCATTAGCGCCGCGATTTGCGTTGTTTTAGAGCCGGGTGCAGCTGCTGTATCTAACACGGCTTGATAGTCTTCTTCGCTTTGAAACAATGCAGAAGGTGGCATCATAGAGCTGGCTTCTTGGATATAAAATAAGCCAGACATGTGTTCAGCTGTATTGCCTAAAGGCGTCTCGCTTTCATTAGCGGTGATCCAAAATCCCGTTTCACACCACGGCACAGGTTCCAGTTCCCAACCTTTATCTTTCGCACGTACGAGAAAGTCTTCGACACTGATCTTTAGTGTGTTTACTCGAATACTTTTACGAAGTGGCTTTTGACAAGATGCGATAAAAGAAGCCATGTTCAAGTGGCTTGGCATAATGCCTTTAATGTGAGTTAGGAATTCTTCTGGGATATATACGTTAGCGTGCAAAAGGGTATCTCGATTTATAGCGTTAATGCGGGCAGTTTAAAGCAAAATGAGATTGTCCTAAACCATATTTGTTTCAAACAATAAAAATGCAGCTCAATGGCTGCACTTTTAGTTAAATTTATATGTACCGTAACAGAAGTTCGGCTTATGGCTTAGGTATAGCCGTTCTCCATGATTTCCATTCATCTTCCGCTTGCGGATATAAGTAGAAAGACTGGTCTTCACTTGCCAGAGGTTGTAGTTCATTCGTTGGTGGCGTTGAGAAAGTTATCCCACCTCTGATTAGGCTATCAACGGTCCCAGCTTTGATGTTTGCACCTGTGAGGCCAATAGAAACATCTACACCAGAAACGTTCCAAAATACACTGTTTGCACGGATCAAGTATGCGAATTCAGGCTTAATTTGAATCGTTGAGATAATGCGGTCTGCAAATTCGCCGAGCTGGACATCTATAACGGTACCTATTTCTAACTCACGAAATAAGATAGGCGTTCCTTCCGATACAGACCCTCGTGTTTCACTTTGCAGTTGGAATATCTTTCCTTCTGGCTGGACAGGCCCTTTGCTCAGTTTGAACTTCGTTTTTCTTTCACCTTGGCCCGGTTCGACGTTGATATATTTGGATATTAATGCGGAAACGTTCTTAATACCGTTCAACCCAATCTCTGGTTCTGCGAGCCAGAAATGACTGTTAGCGACCGCAATTTTGTCGACATACTCGGGTAAAATGCGAGCCGTAATCTCAATGCCACCTTTGTTAAAGTTAGGAATAACTAAGGTCACTTCACCAACTGTGACACCTTGATATTTGATGGTAGTACCTTTGCTGACTTCTTGATCGCCTGCAGAAGTAATCGTAATGGCACGACCAAATTTACGAGCTGACTTCGAATCGTTGTATAATTTCCATACGTCGCCTAGTTTGTTGTCGATTCCAGGTAACGAATCAAAGGCGATACCACCTTGAATCAGTGTTTTTACCGGTGCAGCTTTAATACTGATCCCAGCCAAAGACGCATCTACTTCTACACCAGATCGGTTCCAGAAAACAGTATGCTTGTTGATTAGGTGCGTATAGCGGTTTTCAATCGTAACTTTAATTCTTACGCCGCCATCAGCGAGTTGGAAATCTGAGATACTGCCGACTTGAAGATTACGATAGAGCAGTGGGCTTCCTTTGGAAATTGAAGGTAACTCACTAGCAAACAATGACAATGTTTTTGAACCAGTCTGATTGAACTTTGCTATCTCTGCCAATGATTTACTTTGAAATAGTTGATAATGGGTGCGAGATTGGTTTTTACCTTCGCTCACAAAGCTGATGGAGCCTGACAGTAATTGTTTAGCAGGTGGTACTGTTACACTTAATCCAGACTCTGTTAGTTCTGCAGTCGCGCTGCCTGTAACAAAGAATCGATTGTGGCTTTTAATCAAGTGAGAGTATTCGTTGTCGATTAAAGCATCCATGAACACTTCGTGCTTGTCGCTTCCAGTACCGACACCTTCTACTAACCCTACGTTAATGATAGAGCCCACAGCGATTCCCTTGTATAACAACTGGGTTCCAACATCTAAACCAAATGAATTGTTCGACGTTAGACGAATCGAGACCGACTTCTCTTGTTCCTGACTGAACTCATTCTTACGAATAGCAGTAAACTTGCGAGCCTTGTCACCTTCACCGGGTACCAAGGTAAGGAAATTGCCGGTTACCAAATTCGCGATGTTTTTCATCCCTGTTAGCGACAGTTCCGCTTCTTCTAGAACGAATTTACTGCCGCTGTTTAAAAAGTCACTGAATGCAGGTTGGATAGCAGCAGAAGCAATCACGTGTTCGCGACCTTCGCTCAAAGATAAGTTGGTGATTTGTCCAATTTCAATGCCTCTATACATGATTGGAGCGCCAGTCGCACTGATCTTGTTGTCGTCCGGAACGGCGATTTGGATCGAAATACCACGACCCGCAGTTTTCAAATCAGGGTAGAGCTTGAATTTGGTGTTCATCTCGACCGGTTGACCTTCTCCAGGTGAATCAACCGCAATTGAGCCTCCTAATAGAGCACTTAAGCTTTCTAAGCGAACATCAACGCCAGAGAAACCAATACTCGCCCCCAAGCCACTTACATTCCAGAAACGGCTTTGATCAGTGATTATGTGGCTATATTCATCTTTAATTGCAGCTTGAATTGTCACTGATTTCGCGTTGTCGTTGAGCTGGTAATTGTAGACTTCACCAATTGGAATCTTGCGATAGACTATTTGAGAACCAATAGACACGCCGCCGAGATCTTTAGTTGTAAGAGAGATGTTAAGCCCCTCAGACGCCAAGAGATCGGAAGGGGATGACTCCAATGCATGAAATACGGTTTCAGGTTCTTCTTTGGTTTCACTTGGGTGAATCGCAATATAGTTACCGGACACCAGCGCATCTAACCCAGAGATACCGGATAAGCTCGCCGTTGGTTTCACTAACCAAAAGCGCGTGCCTTTCGACAGTAACTTTTTAGCTTCAGGGTAGATATCAGCATCAACGTAAATATTAGATAGGTCTTTAGATAATGTGATGTCACGAACCATACCGACCTCTAAGCCTTGGTATCGAATGGTTGTGCGTCCTGCGACTAACCCCGCAGCGTCTGAGAAGTAGATTTGCACACGTTGACCAGCATCGTGTATTGACTTCATTACCAGCCAACCGGCGAGCACGACAGTCAAAATAGGAAGAATCCACAAAGGCGAGATGCCCTTGTTTTTCCTGACTTCTGGTGAATATGACGTTTGTGATTGGTTATTGTTGTTCATTCACTGACTCATCTTTAGAGGTGTAGTTATCCCAAATTAGCCTAGGATCTAAGCTTTCAGCTGCCAACATCGTGAGAACAACCACGACGCCAAAAGCCACAGCACCATAACCTGGTGTAAAATTTAAAATTTGCCCACGGTCGACCAAGGTCATCATGATCGAAATAACGAACAGATCCATTACGGACCATTTCCCCACCCATTTAACAATAAAGTAGATGGTCATACGTTGTCTGTGGTAGACCGCGCGCTTCGTTTGAATACAAATTAGGATGTAAGCAAGGCCAAGAATTTTTGCCACAGGCACGACAATACTGGCAACAAAAATGATCACTGCAATGCCATACATATCGCTATTAATTAGTGAAGCAACGCCTGAGAGAATCGTATCTTCCAGTCTTTGTCCGTTGGTAATCAGGATCGATATTGGAATGACGTTTGCCGGTATGATGGCGACGGTCGCTGCAAACAACAACGCCCACGTCTTTTGTACAGAGTAGGGCTTACGGTGATACAACTCATGATGACAACGCACACAAGCATGTCCATCAGGTTGAGATAGGTGGCAGTTATGACAATGAACGTTCTTACTCTCGGCGAACGCGTAGTCTGACTCTTTGGCCCATGCTTCCCAATAACGTCTCACACTAATACGACTTACCAGTAACACGCTACACAACTGCAATAGAATTAAACCTATCAATCCTGGGCCGACAAAAATGTCAGAGTAATCTTGTAGTTTGAAACAGGAAATCGCGACGCTTACCAAGAATACGTCTAACATCATCCAGTGTTTAAGGGTTTGGATAATCGCTAGCGAATAGCGAAATGGCACAAAAATCTTAAAACGTAGTGATACATGGGTGATGAGTACAGAACTGCACACCAGTAACGGTGCTATTGAGCTACAGAATAATATTAGTAAACCAAGTAGTGGGAAGCCTTCTCCCATTAACGTAAATACACCGGATGGCAATGTAGCTGGAATCATCACCCCAATCAGACGGATATTAATGAATTCAAAAAAGTGAGAAGGGATAAACAGCAACAGACAAGTGATGGCGATTGCTAGATTTCCGGAAAGACTCGGTGTACCACCTCGATAAAGTTGGGTGCCACATCTAGGGCAATACGCGGATTTGCCGTGTGGGATGTCCATTTTATCAACCGGGAGTTCGCAACCCTGACAAAGACGTACGGAGCTGCTGTCGCACTGGTGCTCGGTTGTTAACGAAGATTCAGCTGTTAACGGAGATTTAGTTGACAACTGGTGTTGAGTTGATAAAGGGGTAGTTAATGATGGGGAGGTCACGCGACCTCCCAAGTTGAAACGTAAGCCAGGCTTTTTATCTCACTTAAACGCTCGGAACAACATACATCAGGCGTGCGATTGCACACTGCCATAGAGTGTTTGATATAGTCCTTGCTGTTCAACCAATTCACCATGTGTTCCCGTTTGTGTCACTTGCCCGTCTTCTAAAACATAGATTAGATCGGCCTGTTTCACCGCTGATAATCGATGAGCCACAATCAAAGTTGTGCGATCTTTCAAAAATTCGCTTAATGCTTTGTGTAGTGCCGCCTCTGTTGCAGTATCTAATGCCGATGTTGCTTCATCAAGAATAACAAACTTCGGATTACTCAACACCATGCGGGCAATGGCTAGGCGTTGTCTTTGACCGCCAGATAAGCGAACGCCATTTCGGCCTATTTGAGTATCAAGACCATTACTCAGTTGCTTGATCACGTCTTGCATTTGAGCAACTTCTAGAGATCGCCATAACGACATTTCATCGTATTCGGCTCCAAGGGTCAGATTATGCCTCAATGTATCGTTAAAGAGTATAGGTTGTTGTAAAACAACGGCAATTTGACTTCGAATTACGTCAAAGCTAATGTCATCGGTGGTTTCATCGTTAAAGCGTATACAACCTGAATCTGCCTGATAAACCCCAATGAGCAGTTGGATCAGTGTTGATTTTCCACCACCACTAGCGCCGACTAAAGCGACTTTTTTACCTGCTGGAATATGCAGCGATAGTTTATTTAAAACAGTGTTTTCTGATGTGTAAGAAAATGTAACGTTGTCTATGTCTACTGTCACTTCTTTATCTTCATTGAACGGATTGATCTTACTTATCGGTCGTTTTTCTTCTTCTAATTGAAGTAAGTCGTTGATACGTTGCAATGCGGCTTTGGCGCTATACCAAGAGAATTGAATTCCCAGCAATTCTTGGACGGGACCTAACATGAACCATAAGTAACCAAATACCGCGAATATTTGACCAATGGTTAAGTCACTAAACAATACCATTAGCATCGCAACCGCACGGAAAAGCTCGAAGCCTAGTAAAAACAGCAAAAATGAAACACGACCTGCAGCTTCAGATTGCCATGCGTACTTGTCGGCATCGATTCTTACTTGGTTCGCTTGGACCTTAAGTTCATCTAGGAAAATTCGTTCTTTATTGGCTGCTCGTAGCTGATAAATGCCATCTAAGGTTTCTACTAAGCGGTTTTGAAAATGTTCGAAAGACTGATTTTCATACTTCTTAAGGTGTTTTACCTTGCTACCTAGTTTACGAGAAAAATAAATAACAACAGGATTGACCAGTAAGATAAAGAGACCTAGTCGCCATTCTAACCACAGTAGAACGATCGCCGTTCCGAGCACAGTTAAAAAGCTGATGATAAATTTAGATAGGGTAGAACCAATGAACTTATCAATGGTCTCTATGTCTGTAATTAGGTGAGCATTAATACCTCCGCTGCCTTTGGTCTCGTATTGTCGAATACTGATTCGCCCAAGCTTATCTATCATCTTACTACGCATTTGGTAGGTGATTGTTTTGGATACAAGCGTAAACTGACGTCCCTGCAGAATATTCAATGCTTGACTGGTCGTTCGCATGAGGATGACTAACAGCAAAGTTAGCGCAATGTAACCTGTGGGTGTTTGTAACGATGATGGAAGCAGGTGATTCATCATTTCTAAGCCAGAGGCCGGCTTATCAAGTAAAACTTCATCAACCATTAGTGGCATCAGCAACGGGATAGGGACACTAATGAGAGTTGCAAAAATGGCAATAATGTTAGCAAACAGTAATTTGGACTTGTGTTTTTTTACTTGAGTTATTAACCAAGAACGGCTAATAGTGTCTTCTGAATTGTTCATTGTAATGAGAATAAGTCCTATTTAGTTTGATGGCCGCATTTTACTGCGTTCTCTTGATAATGGAAGTCTCAATTTAATTGGAAGCTAATATGAAAATAGAACATTACCAACGCTTAACCAAACAAGCTGTTGCATTAATTGAATCAGAAACCGATCTAACTGCTAATCTAGCTAATATAAGTTCACTGTTGTTTATGGAATTGGATGAATTGAACTGGGCGGGTTTCTATTTAATAAAGCAAGACCAAGCTAAGGAAAAAGACGAACTAGTACTTGGTCCTTTTCAAGGTCAACCTGCTTGTGTGCGAATTCCTGTAGGGCGTGGTGTGTGTGGAACTGCGGTTGCGACGAATACAGTTCAACGCATTCATGATGTTCATGAGTTTGAAGGTCACATCGCTTGTGATGCTGCGAGTAACTCAGAAATCGTTATTCCGTTCTCAATTGACGGAAAAGTAGCGGGCGTTCTTGATATAGATAGCCCAAATGTTGGTCGTTTTTCGCAAATAGACGAAGACGGATTGACATTTTTCATGGCAGAAGTGGAAAAGCTGCTTAATTCGCACGCGAACAAGGCATAAATTATTCTCTTACTGTGGTTTTTCCCAAGCATCTCTCTATAATACGTAAAAATATTTTCTTAATGCTCGCGGAAAACCGCAAAAACCAGGAACCCACATGGAAAACACTGAAAAGTTAAAAAACAGCAAAGAAGTTATCGCATATATTGCTGAATGTTTCCCTAAATGCTTTACTCTAGAAGGTGAAGCAAAACCACTTAAAATTGGTATTTTTCAAGATCTTGCTGAACGTCTAAATGAAGACGAAAAAGTCAGTAAGACTCAGCTTCGTGCAGCGTTAAGACAGTACACATCATCATGGCGTTATCTGCACGGCGTAAAAGCTGGCGCAGATCGTGTTGACCTAGACGGCAACGCGTGTGGCACATTAGAAGAAGAGCATGTAGAGCACGCTAAAGCTACACTTGCAGAAAGCAAAGCTAAAGTGCAAGCTCGTCGTAAAGAACAAGCACAGAAAGCTCGTGAAGAAGGCAAAGCGAAACCTAAGGCGAAGAAAGCTCAACAGCCTCGTCGTCAAGCGCCTAAAGCTCCAAAAGTAGAAAAGCCTGTTGAAACACGCGCTTTGAACGCTGACGAATTTGTCGCTGGCAACGAAGTAAATGTGAACATGGGTAAAGGAAACATGGCTGCGACCATTGTTGAAATCAATAAGGAAGATGTGCGTGTTCAGTTAGCAAACGGCCTACAAATGGTTGTTAAAGCGGAGCACTTGCGCGCTTAAAGGAGATACTCCTACGCATGAAATGCCGTTCAAAATTGACACTGATTGCTGCTAGCTTTTGGCTAGCAGCTTCAGCTCAGGCTCTCGAAGCCAAATTAGATCAGGACGATTTACCTCTACTCGCTCCTGAGGTCCAACACGAAACTGCTAGTAAACGTGTTACTTCTCGATTTACTCGTTCTCACTATAAACACTTCAATCTCAACGATGATTTCTCTCAAGCTATCTTTAATCGTTACTTAGAGATGCTGGATTATAATCGTAATATCTTCACTCAAGCTGATATTGACTCTTTCGCTGCTTCATCCATACAAATTGATGATCAGTTGAAAGCAGGCAATAACCAGATTGCATTTGATGTTTATAATTTGTCTATGCAGAAGCGTTTTGAACGTTTTCAATATGCATTGTCTTTGCTTGATACAGAGATTAAGTTTGATACCGATGAAAGTATTGAACTCAATCGTAGTGAAGCTGAATGGCCAAAAGATATCGCTGAAGTGAATGAGCTTTGGAGAAAACGCGTTAAATACGATGCGTTGAATCTAAAACTCACTGGTAAAGAGTGGCCAGAGATTCAAGAAGTTTTGGAAAAGCGTTACAACAATGCGATGAAGCGTATTACGCAATCGCACAATGAAGATGCTTTTCAAATCTACATGAACGCATTCGCGCGTGAAGTTGATCCGCACACCAGTTACCTTTCTCCAAGAAATGCAGAGCAATTCCAATCTGAGATGAACCTATCTTTAGAAGGTATTGGCGCTGTGCTTCAGATGACAGATGATTACACCATTATTCGCTCATTAGTTGCTGGTGGCCCAGCGTCAAATAGCAAACAACTAAGTGATGGCGATCGTATTGTTGGTGTTGGTCAAGATGGCGAAGAGATAGTAGATGTTATCGGCTGGCGTTTAGACGATGTAGTGCAATTGATTAAAGGCCCGAAAGGGACCAAAGTTAAGCTACAGATTTTGCCTGATGGTAAAGATGCAAAAAGTCACGTTGTCACAATTGTACGCGATAAGATTCGTTTAGAAGACCGAGCTGTTAAATCAGAAGTCATCGAGAAAGATGGCAAGAAGATTGGTGTACTCGAAGTACCAAGTTTCTATGTTGGTCTATCTAAAGATACCGATAAACTGATCACCGAACTTAAAGAGCAAGGTGTCGATGGTATCATTGTCGATCTTCGAAATAATGGTGGTGGTGCACTCACTGAAGCAACCGAACTTTCTGGGTTGTTTATCAAAGAGGGCCCCGTTGTCCAGGTTCGTGATAGCTACGGTCGTGTTAAAGTGAACAGCGATACTGATGGTCAAATCAGTTACCAAGGTCCGTTGACGGTATTGGTGAATCGCTATAGTGCTTCAGCATCTGAAATCTTTGCAGCCGCGATGCAAGATTACGGTCGTGCAATCATTTTGGGTGAAAACTCTTTCGGTAAAGGTACGGTGCAACAGCATCGCTCTTTGAATCATATTTATGATTTGTTCGATAAAGAGTTGGGTTACGTTCAATACACAATCCAGAAATTCTACCGAATCAATGGTGGCAGTACGCAAAACAAAGGTGTAGTGCCTGATATTGCTTACCCAACGCCAATTGACCCGGCAGATACTGGGGAAAGTGTTGAAGATAACGCTCTGCCTTGGGATAGTATCGATAAAGCGAATTACTCAGTGTTACAGCGTAACGATGAAAAAGTTGCAGCTTTAACCGCTCAACACCAAGCTCGTATCGCGACTGACATGGAGTTTGGCTTTATTGCACAAGATATTGAAAAGTATAAAGCAGATAAAGATGATAACGACCTTTCTCTTAATGAAAAGATTCGTCAGCAAGAAAGCGATGAAGCAGATGTACTCCGCTTAGAACGTATTAATCAACGTCAAAAGGCTGCTAAGCAAGAAGCTTTTAAAACGTTGGATGATATTCCTAAAGACTACGAAGCTCCCGATGCTTACCTTGATGAGTCTGTTGCTATCATGCTGGATATGATCAAAAAGTAGAGCAGTTACCTATCAAAGGTGATTGTTTAAAGATACATAATTTAAAAAGCGAGCTTAGGCTCGCTTTTTTTATACCTAATATTTGACAGAAATATTTGACCGTATCGGTCGGGATCGACGCAAAACACATCCAATATTCAGGGTATCTAGCTCTATTTTGCGTTTAATAATGACATTTAAGTTACTTCGCATTTAAAATTTAGTGACTTGGATCGTATTTTTTCGCTTTCTATTCATTACGTGCCTAAGCTTAAAGAAAACGAGGGGACGTTTATGAAATGGATTCTACTATTTTTATCTTGTGTAAGTTTTGTTGCTTTTGGGAGCGAGGTTGCTTCAAGCACGCAACAATCAAAAAGCGACAGTAATCTATCCCATTTTGATCTTCCTTTATTGCTTGGTGATTGGTATTTAATGAATCCGGAACCAGATCAAGGCACTGAAAATTTCAGGGCGATCAAATTGACCCTTGATTCTAATTACTCGTTCACCATTGATATTCAGAAGAAAGACTACAGCGTTGACCATTGGGAAGGTTTGTATAACGCCAATGAAGATACGCTCATCCTTGGTTTGAATACTTCAGAACCTCAGGTTTACGCCTATAGCAGTAATCACAATATGCTGAACCTTAATGGTGTTATGTTTACCAAAGCGTTGCCAAACGCCTTGGCTGGGATTTGGTCAAGTGCCGAACTTTCAGGTAGTGACTTGCGGGCAAGTAACATTCAAAAAATGGATTTAGTACTTCAACCTGACTTTGTATTTATGTTCCGAGTATCCGATGAAGTGGGCAGTGAAGTGGTTCGTCGTGGTGTTTATTACACAGAGGGTGATCAGTTGGTGCTCTTATATGAAAATGGTGAACACGGTACGCGTTACACACTAAATAGCGATGTGTTGACCCTTCAAGGTGAAGAGGGAGATATGTTTGCGGTGCTCAATCGTATTCGATAAGTATTCGGTTTATTTGTAAAACGCCGTTCGTTGATAATATGGTGTGCAGGTCATTTCTTAGGCGTTCCTTTCTGATTTGATTGAAAAAATAGCAAAACATGGAGGCATTTTCCAACAATGCCTTCTTTTTTTAACTTTCCTCTTGTGTTCTTGGCGCTCAACCTTTAGATATATACAGTTAAGAAAAATTACGTATAACGATCAAAAGGAACCCGTCATGGCACATACACCTCAAGCCAAGTATCGTAAAGATTATCAATCACCATCTCACACTATTTCTCAAATCGACCTTACTTTCGATTTGTACGATTCAGCATCCATCATTACGGCGGTGTCTAGTGTTAAGCAAGAGAGAGATAGCTCGACCTTAGTACTTGATGGTGAAGGCTTGAAGCTGGTTTCTGTTGTAGTTGAAGGTAACGAGTGGACTCAGTACGAGCTATCTGAAACTCAGCTTATTCTGAACGCTTTACCGAAAGACTTTACGTTGACCATCGTGACTGAGGTGAACCCTGAGGGGAACAGTGCGCTTGAAGGCCTATACAAATCGGGTGGTGCTTTCTGCACTCAATGTGAAGCTGAAGGTTTCCGTCGTATTACTTACTACATGGATCGCCCAGATGTTCTGGCTAAGTTCACGACAACTGTCATTGCGGACAAAGCAGAGAATCCATTCTTACTCAGTAACGGTAACCGAGTAGATCAAGGCGAAGCTGAAAATGGTCGTCACTGGGTGAAATGGCAAGACCCACATCCAAAACCAGCGTACTTGTTTGCTTTAGTTGCGGGTGACTTCGATGTACTTCGTGACGCATACACCACAAAATCTGGTCGTAATGTTGATTTAGAAATCTTTGTCGACAAAGGCAATCTAGACCGCGCAAACCACGCGATGGTTTCTTTGATTAACTCCATGAAGTGGGACGAAGAGCGTTTCAATCTTGAGTATGACTTAGACATCTACATGATCGTAGCCGTTGATTTCTTCAATATGGGTGCGATGGAAAACAAAGGCTTGAACGTATTCAACTCTAAGTTCGTTTTAGCTAATGACCAAACAGCAACAGATACAGACTACCTTGGTATTGAAGCAGTAATCGGTCATGAATACTTCCATAACTGGACGGGTAACCGAGTTACTTGTCGTGATTGGTTCCAGTTAAGCTTGAAAGAAGGTTTAACGGTGTTTCGTGACCAGGAGTTCTCTTCTGATCTTGGCTCTCGCGCAGTAAATCGTATCAACAATGTTCGTATTATCCGCGGGCCACAATTCGCTGAAGATGCGAGTCCAATGTCTCACCCAATTCGCCCAGAAAAAGTGATAGAAATGAATAACTTCTACACATTAACGGTATACGAAAAGGGCAGTGAAGTGATCCGAATGATCCACACATTGTTGGGTGAGGAAGGTTTCCAAAAAGGCATGAAGTTGTACTTTGAACGTCACGATGGCACGGCAGCAACGTGTGAAGACTTCGTAGCGGCAATGGAAGATGCATCGGGTGTTGATCTGTCTCAGTTCCGTTTATGGTATAGCCAATCAGGTACGCCGACACTTTCGGTTGAAAGCCATTACGATGCAGAGAAGAAACAGTACACGTTAACAACTCGACAAGTAACGGCTCCAACTCATGAGCAAACGGAAAAGCAAGCTCTACATATTCCTTTTGATATAGAACTGTACACAGCTACGGGTAATGTGATTGAGTTACAACGTAACGGAAAGTCAGTTCACAATGTGCTAGATGTGAAAGAGGCGGAACAGACTTTCGTGTTTGAAAACGTTTCTGAGCAACCGATCCCATCATTACTTCGTGAATTCTCTGCACCAGTGAAACTTGAGTACGATTACTCAGATGAAGAGCTGATCTTCTTGATGGTTAATGCTCGCAACGAGTTTTCTCGTTGGGATGCGGGTCAAATGCTACTGGCTAAGTACATCCGCAGTAACGTTGAAAGAGTTCAACAAGGTGAAGAGTTTGAACTTTCAATTTCTGTTGTAGATGCGTTCCGTGGAGTATTGCTTAGTGACTCATTGGAGCCTGCATTTATTGCAGAGATGCTTTCATTGCCAAGTCACAACGAAGTTTCTGGTTGGTATGATCGCGTCGATATCGATGCAGTTGCGTCGGTATTAAATGCGATGAAAGTGACATTAGCGAAAGAGTTGGAAGATGAACTGTCTGCGGTTTATCACAGTCATGCATTAACTGAATACACAATTGATCATGATTCGATTGGTAAGCGTACTCTGCGTAAAGTTTGCCTAAGTTACTTAGCTCATACTGAACAGGGTAATGATTTGGTTGTGACTATGTATCAACAGGCAAACAACATGACAGATACTATGGCTGCAATGGGGGCGGCCAACAGTGCACAGCTAGCATGTCGTGAAACCTTGATGGCAGATTACAGTGACAAGTGGAAACACGATGGCCTTGTTATGGACAAATGGTTTGCCTTGCAAGGTACAAACCCAAGTGCAAGCGCGCTTGACGTGATCAAAGCGTCGATGTCGCACCAAGCGTTCAGTTTGAAGAACCCGAACCGTACCCGTAATTTGGTTGGCTCATTCCTAAATATGAACCCGGTTCAATTCCATGACAAGTCAGGTCAAGGTTATGCGTTTGCTGGTGAAATCTTACGCGAGCTTAACAGCAGCAACCCGCAAGTGGCGTCGCGTTTAATAGACCCACTGCTTAAGTTCCGTAAATACGACGATGAGCGTCAAGCTTTGATCATAAAAGAACTTGAGACGCTCAAGAACATGGATAACTTAGCTAAAGATCTGTTTGAAAAAGTGAATAAAGCACTAGAGGCTTAAGTTAAGCGATAAAACAGGTAAACTAAATCAGTGACAGAGGAATCTGTCACTGATTTTTTGCTTTCAATGTTACTCAGTTTGTTAGAGGCCTAAATGTCGTTTTAAATCTTAAACATAGTATATGGACCATAGACGTATACGAACATAGGCATGTGCGAACATAGCTATAAGCGCTAACACTTTGCTAATTTTAACCCATTTGTGCCAAAAAACACCGGCACTGTATATTTATACAGGTATCGTATGAATCACTATATTTTCCAACTTAACATTTCGTATCAGCAATTCTTGGTGAGTTATTCTGGGGCGGCAAGCAAAGTTCAAGTGATAACAACGACAGGTTTACGTCTACAGTTACCTGCAACTCGATTCAGACCATTTCTTACACAAATAGGTGTTAGAGGGCGGTTTAGACTGACAACTGACCAAAAAAATAAGTTTATTAAGTTAGAAGCTCTGTAAAGCTTGGCATGCCTAGTGAGTTAAAAGGAATCTTAATCACATAATCAAACATTTCACCTCCTACCACCTCCAAAACAATTAACTATTTTTCAATAATGCTTTTACAATAAATGAATGCATTACCTTTACTTAACTCGTTAGTAGAAAAGCGCTCAACAGCGAGTTTCAAACACCAGATTAAGTGATCCCCCTAATAATAAAATATAATTCTAATTGTGGAGTGTGACTATGACCGCACGTGAAACTGTGGTTCCAGTTTTACTTGAAAAAGTTTACAAACTGATTCAAGACAAACTTGACCTTGCTCATCGACCTCTCGTAACTCAACTTGCTCAACACTTGTTTAGTAATGTTTCTCACGACGACTTGACTCAGAGAAACGAATCCGATTTATATGGTGCTGTAGTTAGCTTATGGCATCACATCAATGAAAAAAAAGCCGACGAAATCTCTGTTCGAGTATTTAACCCAACAGTAAGTCGTCAAGGTTGGCAGTCTACTCACACAATCGTAGAGATTGTAGTACCAGACAGCCCATTCCTGGTTGATTCAGTAAAAATGGCATTAACCCGTCTCGATCTTTCTTCTCACCTTATGCTTCACAACCCAACTCAAATATCTCGCTCTGATAAGGGCAGTGTTGTCGGCGTTAGCAATAACGAAGGTGCATTCCAATCGCTTTTCCATATCGAAGTTGACCGTCTTAGCAGCAAAGCTGAAATGACAGCGCTCAAAACGGAACTGCTGGATATTTTTACCGACACTGGGCTTGTTGTTAACGATTGGCTGAAAATGGTAGAAAGACTTGGAGAAGTTACTAACCAAGTTGAAGAGCAGAAAGATACCATTCCTGTCGACAGCCAGCGCTTTGATGAAACATTGGCATTTCTTCGTTGGTTAGGTGAGCACAACTTTACGTTTATGGGCTACAAGGAATATGACCTTGTTTCTGTGAATGGCGACACTGAATTGCAACCGACTAAAGAGCAAGGCCTTGGTTTGTTCGCAAATTCAGATCGCGTTCGCAATGTTAAGCTGTCTGAATTTTCTGACTCGGCACGTCTAGAAGCGAAAAAACCTTATGTACTTATCGTAACTAAAGGTAACACGGCTTCTCGCATTCATCGCCCAGCTTACAATGACTACATTGGCATTAAGAAATTCGACAAGAACGGTAAGGTCATTGGCGAGCACCGCTTTACAGGCCTTTACACTTCAGCCGTTTATAACCAAACCGTTGAAAGTATTCCTCTAGTTCGTGAAAAAGTAGAGCGTATCTTAGACGCGAGTGGTTACCGTGAGGGTTCATATTCTTACAAAGCACTGCACAATATTCTTGAAAACTACCCACGAGATGAATTGCTTCAAGCTCGAGAAGAAGAGCTACTCGAAGTGGGCACTGGTGTCGTACAAATGCAAGATCGTGATCTTCTGCGCTTGTTTGTTCGCAAAGACCCGTTTGGCCGTTTCTTTAGTTGTATGGTTTACGTAACAAAAGATCGTTACAACACTGAGCTTCGCCGTCAAACACAACGCATCTTGAAGCAGTACTTTGGTTGTGAGCAGGAAGTGGAATTCACAACATACTTCTCTGAAAGCCCACTGGCGAGAACGCATTATATTGTTCGTGTTGATAACAACAACATGGATGTGGACGTGAAAACAATTGAGCAAAATTTAATGGAAGTATCGTCTACATGGGATGACCGTCTCTCTGAATCAATCATTGCAAACTTTGGTGAAAGCAAAGGCCTTCCATTGTCGAAAGAGTATATGCGTGCATTCCCACGTTCGTACAAAGAGGACATGATGCCAGGCTCAGCTGTTGCTGACATCGAACGTTTAGAAGCGTTAAGTGTAGACAACAAACTGGGTATGCTTTTCTACCGTCCTCAAGAAGAAGCGGCGGATTCAAAAGCCGTTCGTTTGAAGTTGTTCTATCACAGTGATGAGCCAATCCACCTTTCAGATGTAATGCCAATGCTTGAAAATTTTGGCCTGCGCGTTATCGGTGAATCTCCATATGAAGTCCGTAAAACCAATGGTGTGACATATTGGATCTTGGATTTCTCAATGCTGCATAAGAGTGACAAGACAATTGATCTTCGTGAAGCTCGTGATCTTTTCCAACAAGCGTTTGCGGCAATTTGGGCGGGCGAGTTAGACAGCGATGGTTTCAACCGCTTGGTGCTAGGCGCGGGTCTTTCTGGTCGTGAAATTTCAATTTTACGTGCTTATGCACGCTACATGCGCCAAGTTGGCTTCCCATTCAGTCAACAATATATTGAAGACACACTGTCTCATTACCCAGATTTAGCAAAAGGTCTAGTCAGCTTATTTGGCAAGCGTTTTGATCCTAAACTCAAGGGTAGCGCGAAGGGCCAACAAGATCTTATCAAGAAGATCACTGAGCAGTTGGATCACGTAGAAAGCTTGGATGATGATCGTATCATTCGTCGCTACATGGAAATGATCACTGCCACGCTGCGTACTAACTACTACCAAGTAGATGAAAATAAGCAATCTAAGCCTTGGTTGGCTCTGAAAATGAGACCAAGTGAGATTCCAGATATCCCGGCACCGGTTCCTGTATTTGAGATTTTCGTTTACGCACCGGACATTGAAGGTGTGCATCTACGTGGCGGCAAAGTTGCGCGTGGTGGTTTACGTTGGTCAGACCGTCAAGAGGATTTCCGTACGGAGATTCTAGGCCTAGTTAAAGCACAGCAAGTTAAGAATACGGTGATTGTGCCCGTTGGTGCAAAAGGTGGTTTCGTTTGTAAGCGTCAGCATATGATGTCTGGCCGTGATGAAATCTTCGCTGAAGGTCAACGTTGTTATAAGCGCTTCATCCGTGCATTACTCGACGTATCAGACAACATCATCGAGGGTGAGGTTATCCCACCTAAGAGCGTCGTTCGTCATGATGAAGACGACCCATATTTAGTTGTTGCTGCGGATAAAGGTACCGCGACATTCTCAGATCTGGCTAACTCAGTTGCTGCAGAGTACAACTTCTGGCTAGGAGACGCGTTTGCATCGGGTGGTTCTAATGGTTATGACCATAAAGCCATGGGGATTACAGCAAAAGGTGGTTGGGAATCGGTTAAGCGTCACTTCCGTGAGATGGGTATTAACTGTCAAACCACAGACTTCACTGCGATAGGTGTTGGTGATATGGCTGGTGACGTGTTTGGTAACGGCATGCTGTTATCTAAGCACATCCGTTTACAAGCTGCGTTTAACCACATGCACATCTTCATTGATCCTAACCCAGAATCAGCGTCAAGCTGGGTAGAGCGTGATCGTCTATTTAATCTACCTCGCTCAAGCTGGGAAGATTATAATAAAGACCTGATTTCTCAAGGTGGTGGCATCTTCTCTCGCCGAGCGAAGTCTATCTCTCTGACACCTGAAATACAGAAAATGCTGGGCACGAAGAAAGCATCAATGGCACCAAATGACTTGATCAAAGCGATCCTGTCTATGAACGTTGATCTACTTTGGAACGGTGGTATTGGTACTTATGTTAAGTCTTCAAGCGAGACTCATACTGATGTAGGTGACCGTGCAAATGACGTTCTACGTATCGATGGTCGCGACCTAAAGGCCAAGGTTGTTGGCGAAGGTGGGAACTTGGGTATGACTCAATTGGGTCGTATTGAATATGCTCTAACGGGCGGTCGAGTTAATACTGACTTCGTTGATAACGTTGGTGGTGTAGACTGCTCGGATAACGAAGTTAACATTAAGATCTTCTTGAATGGTTTGGTGTCTAATGGTGATCTAACCGTCAAACAACGTAACCAAGTTCTTGAGTCTATGGAAGACGAAGTAGGCGAAATCGTACTAGACGACGCATACTGCCAAGCCGAATCTATTTCGGTTACTGAGCACCAAGGTGTTGGCTTAGTCAAAGAGCAAATCCGCTTTATTCACACAATGGAAAAAGCAGGGTACTTGGATCGTGGTTTGGAATATATCCCAGATGACGAAACATTGCTTGAGCGCGAAAAGCAGGGTCAAGGCCTAACAAGACCAGAGCTTTCTGTACTTGTTGCTTACGGTAAAATGGTACTTAAAGAAGATCTTGTGAGTGATGATATTGCGAATGATGAGTTCCATGCTCGACAGTTGATGCAATACTTTCCAACTGCGTTACGTCGTAACTACTCTCAGCATATGGATAACCATCCATTGCGTGCAGAAATCATTGCGACTGCACTCGCTAACCAAATGGTTAACGAAATGGGATGCAATTTTGTGACTCGCTTGCAAGAAGAGACGGGCGCAAATATTGTAGATATCGCTAATGCTTACGCAGCATCTCGCGAAATCTACGGTTTAGGTCAGGTGCTTAAGAGTATTCGTGAACTCGATAACATCTCAAGCTCTGAAGCTCAATACGAGTTGCTTTACCATGTACGCCGTACTCTTCGTCGACTCGCTCGTTGGTTGCTAAGAAATCGTACAGGTAAGCAATCGGTGAATGCATTGATTGAGTTATACCAAGGTGATGTAGTTACGATAACTGAGAATCTGGATGAAAATCTTGTGGCTTCAGAAGTAGAAGAGCATCAAGCAATGGCTCAAGTGTGGATTGACCAGGGCGTGAATGCAGAACTGGCTAATTCAGTCGCACGTTTGTCTAGCTTATACTCAGCGCTGGATATATCCACAGTAGCTCGTGAAACCGGTAAAACAGTACAACAAGCGTCTAAGCTTTACTTCAACCTTGGCGACCGTTTGTCATTGCACTGGTTCTTGAAGCAAATCAATGGCCAAGCTGTAGACAACAACTGGCAAGCACTGGCGCGTGCAGCATTCAGAGAAGATCTGGATTGGCAACAACGTCAGTTAACTGGCCAAGTACTCAACTGTGGTTGTGCTTCGGACATCGATGTGATTAAAGCGCTTGATGATTGGATGGAAAATAACTCTGTTTCTCTACATCGCTGGGAAAGTATCTTGAACGAATTCAAAGTAGGTTCGGTTCACGAGTTTGCTAAGTTCTCAGTGGCATTGCGTGAATTGATGCTGTTAAATCTTAATTGCATGTCTAAAGATTAGCGATTAGATAAAGACGATAATACAAAGGCAGGCCATAAGGTCTGCCTTTTTTGTTTGGAAAAGTCGAACTACTCATTTGATTGAGTGATTATGCTTAGGTTAAAGGGAACAAAGTGAAGTAGTAGGGTGAATGATACTCAAACTCAGCGAGTGTTTATAGAAACGGTATCGTTTGCTTAATAAAGAACCTCATTCGCTAACAAACTCGATTATCTTACCCCTACAGACAGTAATAGATTGAATAGTTGAGTAAATAAGTAAATAATATCGCCCCGTTTACACGGGGCTTTTTTCTATCGGAGGCACAATGCTTTACCGTCTAGCCAGAACTGGCTTTTTCCAACTTGATGCCGAAAAGGCACATGATCTTGCAATTCAAAATTTCAAACGCTTCACAGGCACACCTATTGATCTTTTGTATCGCCAACAGTTACCTCACCGACCTGTAGAATGCATGGGTCTTACTTTTAAAAACCCAGTTGGCCTTGCTGCTGGCCTAGATAAAAACGGCGAATGTATTGATGCATTTGGCGCAATGGGTTTTGGTTTCGTTGAAGTCGGGACTGTTACTCCTCGTCCACAAGCGGGTAACGACAAACCTCGTTTATTCCGTCTTGTTGAGGCTGAAGGTATCATCAACCGCATGGGCTTCAATAACCTAGGCGTCGACAATCTGATTGAGAACGTTAAGAAGTCAAACTACGACGGTATCTTAGGTATCAATATCGGCAAGAACAAAGACACACCAATTGAAAAGGGCGCAGAAGATTACCTGATTTGTATGGAGAAGGTATATCAATACGCGGGTTACATTGCTGTGAATATCTCTTCACCAAATACTCCTGGACTTCGTTCTCTGCAATACGGTGAAGCTCTAGACGATCTGTTGTCTGAACTTAAAGCGAAACAATCTGAACTGGAGGAGAAGCATGGCAAGTATGTTCCTCTTGCTCTTAAGATTGCTCCGGATCTAAGCGACGACGAGATTAAACAAATTTGTGAATCATTGGTCAAAAATGAGATTGATGGTGTGATCGCAACCAACACGACGTTGGATCGTTCAATTGTTGAAGGCATGAAGCATTGCGATGAAGCGGGTGGTCTTAGTGGGCGTCCAGTTCAATCTCGTAGTACAGAAGTGGTTCGTAAACTTCACGAAGAACTTGGTGACAAACTGCCGATCATTGGGGTAGGTGGCATTGACTCTTATGTCGCAGCAAAAGAGAAAATGATGGCAGGTGCTAAACTTGTCCAAGTTTATTCTGGCTTTATCTATAAAGGCCCAGGTCTTGTAGGCGATATTGTCAAAAATCTATAGTTCGTAAAATCGATCGTAGTCAAAGGCTATAATCCGGTATCGTCTTACTAAAAGAGACACTGTAACTCAATGAGTTGTAGAGAAAAGCGATAAGAAAGAGGAATTCATTTCCTCTTTTTTTTTGCCTATTGCTCAGTAAAATTACTGTAATTGAAGGTAATTTTGCGTTTTACCTAATGGAATGGTTCAACAGTGTGAGACGAAATGATGCTTAAACCTAGCGATACATGGAATTGGTATTACGATGAGCAGCAATGTTCATTAATGCTAAGCCTCGGAGAGGATATGATTTTCAAAACGAATCTGGTCCGCAATAAGCTGGTGGACTGCGCGTTTAGAGATAATGAATTCACCGTTGATGACGCATCCTCATACCAAACCTTCAAAGAACAAATTTCTGGCTTAGAACTGTCTGAGCCTCGTCAAGCTGAACTTGCACTTTATTGTGTGGCAGCAAAGCGCTTCCACAAGCCTGTGCAGCCTAAGAGTTGGTTTTTCGACTCACAAGGTACAGGCCATGAACACCCTCAAGAAGGGGACATAGTACAAATGAGTAACGAGCATAGCTTAGGTTACTTCATCGTACTAGAAGTGGGAGAGTGTGCGAGCCTATGTGCTTTTGTAGACCTAGAAGAGTTCTTACTTACCCCTTCAAAAGGACTTCGATTTGGTGACTCTATTAAGGTGATGCATGACAGAATGGTAAACGCGAACGCTATTCTTCATCACGGCCACATAGCGATGGTCGGTTAAGCTCCAATCTAGAGCATTATTTCTAGCACATATTACAGCGCACAATTCACAAAACCTTCCTCAGAATCGGCTTAATAGCCGATTTTTTTGTGCCTAAAAAACCTCATTCTGATAAATACATCACCTGTTATCCATTTAAATAGTGAACACTCGACTATTTTTTCGCCTTAATTCCTGCCTGTTTTTATCACCAAAAGTGTAAATAACTCGAATTTATTCCTTGTTTATTGTCATTTGTAGCTAACTTTCACTCATAAATTTAACCTGGTATATACCAATTTTGATGTGAATATAAATTCAAATCACCACTTTGGGCGATGTTAGGTCACAAATCATGTTGGTTTAGTAAGTCTTATGTCCTAAGGGAATGTGGGTAAGCGATCGCTTCGACACTGTGCACTTGCTAGCCAGTTAGTCGAAAGATTCAATGAAAAGACGAGTTTAGTGTGATGCTCTGGTAATAAATTCAGGTATAATCGAGCTCATTTTTATCAATAAAAGAACACTATGAATCAATATCTAGCGGTTACCTCAAATGGCCTTGAGAATTTATTAGTTGAAGAACTAACCCAACTAGGGATTACAAACGCAAAACCTGTTCAAGCAGGTGTTAAATTCAAAGCCACCAATGAGCAAATTTATCGTTGTTGTTTGTGGAGCCGTTTGGCTTCTCGATTTGTACGTGTCCTTTCTGAATTCACTTGTATGGACGACATGGATTTGTACCTATCAACCACAGCGGTTAACTGGGTAAATCAATTCCATAGCTCTAAGCGTTTTGTTGTTGACTTCAATGGTACGAACAACGAAATCCGTAATAGCCAATACGGTGCGATGAAAGTAAAAGATGCCGTTGTTGATTGCTTTGAGAAGAAGTCTTTACCTCGTCCTTCTATTAGCAAAGAGAACCCAGACATTCGTATCCACGTTCGTTTACACCGTGATAAAGCGATTCTTGGTGTTGATATGGTAGGTAGCGGTCTTCACCAACGTGGTTACCGTCCTGAATCAGGTCGAGCACCACTACGTGAAACTCTTGCTGCCGCGATTCTTCTTCGTAGTGGTTGGGACGCAACTAAGCCTTTCCTAGATCCAATGTGTGGTTCAGGTACGTTAGTGATTGAAGCGGCGATGATGGCTGCAAACATGGCTCCAGGTGTTAAACGTCAGAAGTGGTGTTTTGAATCACTAGAAGATTTCGAACCAGAGCTATGGGCTGAAGTGAAAGCTGAAGCGAACGTTCAAGGTCGTCGTGGTGTTAAGAAAGTGGAATGTAAGTTCTATGGCTACGACAATGATGAACGTATGATCAAAACTGCGCGTGACAATGCTCGTCGTGCCGGTGTTGAAGAGTTGATTGAATTCGAAGTAGGCGATGCTGCAAAGCTTAAGCGTCCTACAGAGTTTACTGATGGTGTGATTGTTTCTAACCCGCCTTACGGTGAACGTCTTGGTACCGAGCCGGGTCTTATTGCTCTTTACACAGCATTCGGCGCGCAGCTTAAAGCTGAATTTGGTGGTTGTAACGCGTCTATCTTTTCTAGTTCAGACGAACTACTTAGCTGTTTACGCATGCGTGCAGAAAAACAGTTCAAATTGAACAACGGTGCGTTACCGTGTCACCAAAAAAACTATTCAATTTCAGATCGTCCGATGTCAGAACGTCCAACGGGCGAGCAAGAACAGCTGATTGCGCCTGATTTCGCAAACCGTCTTAAAAAGAACATCGGTAAAATTGGCAAGTGGGCTAAGAAAGAGCAATTAGATTGCTACCGTATCTATGATGCTGACTTACCAGAATACAATGTAGCGATTGATGTATACCCAGGCCACCTTGTGATTCAAGAATACGCAGCGCCTAAAGATGTACCAGAAGATAAAGCAAAGCGCCGTCTAACCGACATTATCCGTGCTTCTATTCAAGTAACGGGCGTTGAAGCAAACAACGTGGTTCTTAAGGTTCGTCAGAAGCAGAAAGGCCGTTCTCAATATCAAAAAATGGCTCAAGATTCATCTAACCTAGAAGTGAACGAGTACGGCGTTAAACTCATTGTTAATCTTCATGATTACTTAGATACAGGCTTGTTCTTAGACCATAAGATCACTCGTCGTCGTATCGGTGAGATGGCTGCAGGTAAAGATTTCCTAAACCTGTTTGCTTACACTGGCAGTGCATCTGTTCATGCTGCAGTAGGTGGCGCACGCTCTACAACAACGGTTGACATGTCGAATACCTACCTTGAGTGGGCAAAGCAGAACATGGAGCTTAATGGTCGTGTTGGTCGTCAACATCAGTTTGTGCAAGCTGACTGCTTACAATGGTTGGTTAAAGAGCAGGGTTCTTACGATCTGATTTTTATTGATCCACCTACGTTCTCAAACTCTAAGCGTATGGATCAATCTTTCGATGTTCAACGTGATCACATTCAGTTGATGGAAAACCTTAAGCGTCTTCTTCGTGAAGAAGGTAGGATTGTATTTTCCAACAACAAGCGTCACTTTAAGATGGATCTAGAAGGTCTAGAAGCGTTAGGTCTTAAAGCTCAGAATATCTCAGCTAAGACGCTTCCATTAGATTTCTCTCGTAATAAGCATATTCATAACTGCTGGTTGATTACACACAAATAATCAAAGAGATTGTATAAGGATATAGAGTGCTGACTCTCTACAGTACAGAAGGGTGCCATCTATGTGAGATGGCATTCAAACTCACGGAACAGTTAAACATTAGCCATCACGTCAACGTTGTCGACATTGCATTTGATGATGAGCTCTTTTCCCGTTACGGGGTCACTATTCCGGTGCTCAAATTTGAAAGCTCTGACTTCTCTCAAAGCTCAGAGCTTAACTGGCCATTTGGCTTGTTAGAACTTAATGATTGGTTAAAAAAGAATGGCATTACTTACAATTCATAACGGGCAATTAGCGTTTGGCGATCACCCGTTATTAGATCGTGCGGACTTTGCACTGCAAGAAAATGAACGTGTGTGTTTAGTAGGGCGCAATGGCGCGGGTAAGTCTACGTTGATGAAGATCCTGTCAGGGAATATCATCATGGACGACGGTAAGATGCAAATCACACAAGATGTAGTTGTATCTCGCTTAGAGCAAGATCCCCCGCGTAATGAGCAAGGTACCGTCTATGACTACGTTGCTGGTGGCTTAGCTGAAATTGGCGAGCAACTGAAGATCTATCATGATCTTTTGGATCTCATTGGTACTGACCCAAGTGAAAAGAACCTAAACCGTCTTACTCGTGTTCAAGAGCAGTTAGATCACGCAAACGCATGGCGTTTCGAAGATCGTGTAAGTAACGTAATGGCGGCGCTTAAGCTGACTGCTGAAACCAAACTGACCGATTTGTCTGGTGGTTGGCAACGTAAAGCTGCGCTTGCGCGTGCATTAGTGTGTGATCCAGACGTTCTACTTCTAGACGAACCGACTAACCACTTGGATGTTGCAACTATTGAATGGTTAGAAGGCTTCCTGAAAGACTTCCGTGGTTCAATCATCTTTATCTCGCATGACCGTGCGTTCATTAAATCGATGGCAACACGTATCGTTGATCTTGATCGCGGTAAACTGAGCTCTTTCCCGGGGGATTACGAAAACTACCTATTAGAGAAAGAAGAAGCGTTGCGTGTTGAGGAAATGCAGAACGCTGAATTTGATAAAAAGCTTGCTCAAGAAGAAGTTTGGATTCGTCAGGGTATCAAAGCTCGTCGAACTCGTAACGAAGGCCGTGTGCGTGCTCTCAAGAAGCTGCGTGAAGAACGTATCAATCGTCGTGAAGTGCAGGGTAAAGCGGTTATCCAGATTGATGATGGTCAACGCTCAGGCAAGATTGTATTCGAAGCAGAAAATCTTAACTTTGGTTTTGAAGGCAAAGAGATTGTTAAAGACTTTAGCTTCAACATCATGCGTGGTGATCGTATTGCTCTGATCGGTCCTAATGGCTGTGGTAAGAGTACGGTGCTTAAACTGCTTCTTGATCAACTTAAGCCAGATTCAGGTCGCCTGCATTGTGGTACTAAGCTGGAAGTGGCTTACTTCGACCAATATCGTGAAATCCTAGACCCTGAGAAGTCTGTAATTGATAATCTAGCGGATGGTAAGCAAGAAGTGACAGTAGGCGGCCGTGAGCGCCATGCACTGAGTTACCTGCAAGATTTCTTATTCTCTCCTAAACGTGCTCGTACTCCTGTAAAGGCACTATCTGGTGGTGAGAAAAACCGTCTGTTATTAGCTCGTATCTTCCTTAAGTCGAACAACTTATTGATTCTCGATGAGCCGACCAACGATCTAGATATAGAAACTTTGGAACTTTTAGAAGATTTGCTTGCCAACTATCAGGGTACACTTCTTTTAGTGAGCCACGATCGTCAGTTTGTTGATAATACGGTGATGACAAGTTGGATCTTTGAAGGTAATGGCGTTATTGAAGAATTTGTTGGTGGTTACCATGATGCCCAGCAGCAAAGAAAGCAGGCATTAGAGTACCGACAGGTTGAAAAGCCATCAAAGCCCGAGAAAGTAGTTGAGGAAACTCCCAAAACTGCGCCAGTTAAGGCTAAACCTAAGAAGTTATCGTATAAGCTACAACGAGAACTAGAAGCGCTACCAATGCGTTTAGAAGAATTGGAAACTCAAATTGAAACTCTTCAGGAAGAAGTCAACGATCCCAGCTTCTTTTCAAAATCTGTAGAGCAGACACAACCAGTTTTAGATAAGCTATCTGCAGCAGAGCAGGAGCTTGAAGTTGCTTTTGAGCGCTGGGAAGAGCTCGAGGCACTACAACAGGAAAGTTAAGAAGTAATAATGACTTGTACTAAATTTAAATTAACTACAGTTGCAGCATTAGTTTTAGCTGCAACTAATGCCAATGCTGCGCTTTACAAGGTCGTTGAAGTCACTCCTTCAATTACAGGTGCCTCTGAAATCTATGGTGTGGCGATTCAACCTGGTGTTGCGACAGACGGAACGAATGAGCTTGCGTTAGGTTGCTTCGATTCAGCTGCAACCAACTGTACCGATAGTGCATTTAAACTTGCTGGTGAGACTCGCGATACGCTTGAAGCGGTAAGTTATCGTGAAGAAGTACCATTCGCAATGGATGCACCATTTCAGTACATTCAAGAGCGTGATGATTTCGAAAACTATTGTTATCGAGAGCTGAGATATTCTACATGTGAAAGTTGGGCTGAAAACCGTTGGAATGACACTTGGAGTAAGGAAAGAAATGACCTTACTCACGTAAATGCGAAAGCGTTTGTTGAAGGTGGGGATACTTTTGAAACTCGCAATACGGTAATCAATTCTTTAGATGAGAATGCCCAACCTGTGGGGATCAAATCCAAAGATGATATTCGCAATAATGCATTGTTTACGACGACAGCGGCGCCAACTGGAGCTTCAGAAACTCGTGCTTGGAAAGCGATAACGGCAAGCAACGGTACCGTTTACAATGTAGGTAGTATCTCTGAAGAATTTGATCCGACTGACACTTCTGAACCAGATAAGGCGTTTGCTTCTAAAGCGGCAATTTGGGGTGGCACAACAACAAAAGAAATTGATTGGGTCAGAAGTGGTAATGCCCAACAAGGCGATTATTTTGCTCAAGGCAGTATGCGTTCAATTGTTGAGTCGAGTTCGATCTTTTATGGTGTCGGTTACAACACTGTAGATGGGAATGGCGACCTTCAAGACATGAACGCAAGTGTTTTTGTTAGTGATTCATTAGACATTTCAGGCTCTTGGTCAACGAAAGTTATTAGCGGTGCAGAGGTTAAGTCTGGTTCATCTAACGATGATGCGAGATACAGTAACTCCGTTGCTACTGACATCAACGATAACTTGTTTGCTGTGGGTTATTCTAAGCGTAATGGTTATGTACCAGAGAGCGGTAGTGCAGGTAATAAGATTTTCGTTGTTACGGATGCATCTGCAGTGACTCCGACGGCAACATACCTGTCTGGTGGTATCTTCTTTGGTGGCTCAAGTGGTGAAGCTAAAGCCGTTAACAACTTCAATGAGTTTGTCGGTCAAATAGATGCAGAAACCACTCGTGAGGTTGATGGTAGTGAGCGTAGACATAGAGGCTTTATCTACCCATACAATGTCGACTCCTCGAAAGATGAGCGTCGTGTAGACATCTTTAATGGCCAAGCTTGGTGGTTAGATGATCTAACAAATGACGGCAACGCGTCTGGAGATAACAACAAGTTCAGAATTATTGATGCTTCCGATATCAATGATGCAGGTGTGATCTCAGCTACAGCTATCAAGTGTACCGTTGGTGGAACAACACAACCATACGATACAACGTCACATAACTCGTATTGTGGCGGTGCAGCAACTAATGCAGTTGAAGAGGTTGTTGCTGTTAAGTTGATTCCTATCGCTGGTAAAGGTAAAGCCGATATCCAAACTCGCAGCGCTGATACAGAAAAAGTTGATCGTCAAGGCGGTAGTCTAGGTTGGTTAACTTTGACTGTTCTTGGTCTATTAGGGTTCCGTAGAAAATTTAAATAATTTTATCTCTTGAGCCCGAGTTCACATTTCTGAATTCGGGCTTTTTTTCGCCTTGAGAAAAGTAAAAAATTGTTCGATTCTTAAAGTTGGAGTCACAAAAACTCCGCTAAGTTGTAATCATTGTATGTTAGTAAATCAACACCCGTGTGAGGACTGCACTATGAAGAGACAAAAGCGTGATCGACTAGAACGAGCACAATCTCAAGGCTACAAAGCTGGTTTAAATGGTAGGTCGCAAGAAGCTTGCCCATACAGCCAAATGGATTCTCGGTCTTATTGGTTAGGTGGTTGGCGTGATGCCAAAGATGATAAAAATGCAGGACTCTATAAATAGATAGGGCGCAAAGAATTCAAGGTCAAGGCTCCATTGTTGATTGAAACATTGGAGCCTTGTTAGTTTCAGACGAGTGCTAAGCTCCCCAGAGCTATAAAGTATTATAGTTTCGCTATCACAAGTGCGTTTTGCTGGTGGATTTAACTTATTTCATATTTAGGTCTAGGTATCCTGATGCACTATAACTGATTTTATTGGAGCAAAAATAAAGCAGCCTTTGGCTGCTTTATTAAAATACATCAAGCCGATTAGAACGCTGACGTATCTTGGAAAAGGCCAACTTTCAAGTCTTTAGCAACATAGATCTCTTTACCATCAACAAGTACGCGACCATCAGCAAGGCCCATAACTAGGCGACGGTTAACAACACGCTTCATGTGGATCTCGTAAGTTACTTTTTTCGCTGTAGGTAGAATTTGACCTGTGAATTTCACTTCGCCTACACCTAAAGCTCGGCCTTTACCTTTGCCGCCAACCCAACCAAGGTAGAAGCCAACAAGCTGCCACATTGCGTCAAGGCCTAGACAACCAGGCATTACTGGATCACCAGGGAAGTGACAGTCGAAGAACCATAGGTCAGGAGTAATATCCAGTTCAGCAAGAATCAAACCTTTACCGAAATCACCTTCAGTTTCAGACATTTTAGTGATGCGATCCATCATCAACATGTTCGGTGCTGGTAGTTGAGGACCTTCTGGCCATAGTTCGCCTTGGCTTGATGCTAGAAGATCTTCGCGAGTGTAAGAATCACGTTTGTTTTGCATTATCAATTACTCCGATTTTTGATAGGTGCATATTAGTGAACAGGTGTACGCTAAACAAGTCCGATCAGTACTAGACAAACCAGTTTTTGATGCGTCCAACAATTCCAATAGGGTGCTCATGTCTTTCAAAGTTTTCAATACGTTCCGCGATTTTACTCAGAACGCTTTCTTGTTCATCGTCTCTAAATGGTTTGTTCATAATCAGAGGAATCGCTTCATCTACATTAGAAACAGACCAAATATGGAATTCTTCATTTTTGATGCTTTCAATAAGGTCAGGTTTAAGAGCCAGATGCCTTAAGTTAGATTTTGGAAGGATCACGCCTTGCTCGCCGGTTAAGCCATTGTGCTTACACACATGATAGAATCCTTCGATTTTCTCGTTTAACCCACCAACCGCTTGTACACGACCAAACTGATCGACAGCCCCTGTTACCGCAATATGCTGATTGATAGGGTACTCAGAAAGCGCACTCACTAGAGAGCACAGTTCAGCAAGAGAAGCGCTATCGCCATCAACTTCACAATACGACTGTTCAAACACCACAGAAGCTGCGTACGGTAGGGGATCTTCAAGGTTGAGTGCACTGCTAACAAAAGCTTGCATGATCATCATCCCTTTAGCGTGCAGGTTACCACCAAGCTCAGCTTTACGTTCAACGTCAGCAATGTCGCCATCACCGAAGTGAATAACACAAGAAATACGAGCGGGTTCCCCATAAGAGACAGGGTGTCCAGGCACATCGATAACAGTTAATCCATTTACTTGACCAACTTGTTCACCTTCAGTTTCGATAATGACCTGTCCATCTCGAATATCATCAAGAGCGCGTTCAGGTAGATACGACTCTCGGTTATATTTGTGTTGTAATGCTTGTTGGATATGGTGAATATCAATCTCACCGTTGCTCGCTTCCACGAGTGCTTCGTTCAATAGCGCATTGTGCCAAATTGGGCACAGCGGGATATAACTTTGATCTTCAGTTTCTCTTGCTCCGGCGGTAAGAATCCCCGTCAACGCTTGCTGTGTGATGTTAGGTAATTCATAGCGTTGCTGAAGCCACTTTAGATATCCAAGATATTGCGTCAAAGTGTCTTGTGAAAGCTTGATGTCTTGCTCAATTTCACTGAACAGGCAAAACCCTGTTTGAATATCACTGTCGAGATAATCAAGGTCACCTAATTGAGCTCTGTCTCCAACAACAATGAGTTTAATGTTGTAGGTAAGGGGTAAAGTAGGTGATTGATTTAAGTGTTCAGGATTACTACTGACCGGCTCTACAGCTTCACCAAGCAGGGCTGATTTTAGCAACAACCAGCTTCCAGGATTCGCTAAGATCAAGTTAGCTGAAACGATCAAATAGCCGTTGTTTGCTCTTGCGAGTAAGCCGGGTTTTGTCACGATGACTTTACCGTCTTTTGATTGAACTTGATCAAACAAAGAAACAGCATTTAAAGATTCGGTTTTTATAACCGGCAGAGTGTGATCATCTAATGCAGTGACTAAAGATTCAACAATCATTTGACGATAGATTGAGTTGTCCTGGGCGTTTACAAGTAAAACACGCGAAAGGTTGGACAAGCGGACAAAGCGGGTTAGCGCATCGTTAAATCGATGTTGAATGTCTGAAAATGGGAAAGGCGAGATGTCAGGGAATTGCTCTAATTGAGCACTATATTCGTCATACTGAGGCGTTACATGTCGCCAATCTACTTGAGTCATTTAGGTTTCTGATTATGGTAATAAGGTACGGAGTATATAGAAAAACCGATCTCGCTTGTAGCTCTATGTTGTAGTTACTAATCACTAAGCTAATATAAGTATGATCTTGGTCTATTCTTTCAAGACAATAATTGTTAATTAGCCCGCTTTGGGTTACGCTGTCACTAGGTTTTACACTCGAGATTAGACATGAAATATCAGCAACTTGAAAACTTGGAATGTGGTTGGAAATGGAACTATTTGGTCAAGAAATGGAAAGAAGGCGAATCGATCACTTGCCATATTGATTCAAGCGAAGCTGACGTTGCTGTACAAGCCTTATTGAAGCTTGAACACCAACCTACAGGCGTTCTCGAATGGATCTCTAACAACATGTCTCCTGAGCTCGATAACAAGCTTAAACAAGCGATCAGAGCGAAGCGAAAACGCCATTTCAATGCTGAACAAGTTCACACAAAAAAGAAATCAATCGACCTTGATTACCGCGTCTGGGAAAAGTTATCTCAACGCGCGAACGAATTGGGCTGCACGTTATCGGATGCCATTGAATACCTTGTGAGCGAAGCCTCTCGTAGTGAGCAGGCTAGTAAGACAGTAACAAGCCTTAAAGAAGACTTGAGTAAACTTCTTTCTGACGACAAGTAATCATCAATAAGTGGTGACATTATGATGTATGTAATCTTAATCGGTGCAGTCTTGGTTTTTTGGTTAGTGGCAATAGATAGACCCGTATTGAAAATCAAATTCAACGACGGCGTTATTGAACAGGTTAAAGGTCATCTTCCTCCGAGTTTTAAGCATAACCTTCAAGAAATTGGTAATAACAACGCCTTTAAAGGTGAACTAAAAGTGTACGCAAAACGCTCTGGCTATAATCTTAAGTTCACTAAAGAGGTACCTAAAAATGTTCAACAACGTATTCGTAACGTGTTTCCGCACAACGGCTTCAAGTCTAGAGGTTCAAAGAAAGCGTAATTGTCGAAAATTAAGCCTCGGTTGGTGAATAGCCATACTTAGTTAGTCCTCAATTTATCTCAATTACTTGCATACTGTTCTCCAACTTAATAATTGAGACCAGTATGAAATACCTAATATTCTTTTTTTATTTCTTATCCTTACACGTACTCAGTGATGATGCATTGACTAATCCAGTAGCAAAGAAGATTAAAGCGACTGTCATCAAAGGTGTCAGCAAGAGCAATGTTGACGTAGTGGGCTATTGCGACCTGATGATTGAGATGAAGCATTTCAAAGGCTATACAAGAATCAAAAGAGTAAGAACATCGGGCGATCCTCAAATCTGTAAACAGGCCAAAAAGCATTTACCAAAAAAGAAAAAGTACAAATACAGCTTTCCTGAGAAGTTTATCCGGTTACATATCACAGAATGATAGCTATAACGCACTATAACTAGATAACCTTAATTTAATTGAAACAATTTCGTGAACCAATCTCTGATTTCCATTAATATTAGTTTTATTATAAAGGCAGAATATGCAGACGAAAAACACTTAGGGCAAAGGAAAGTCACGGTTGTTGTTAGCAAATAAAAATTACACTCCGGAAGTCATTGAGATTTCTAGAAAGGTCTCAATTAATATTGAGGCTCGCTTTAATCGATGGTTAATCTCTCCAGAGTATAAGCTTGAGCAAGCCACAGTAGACACATTACTGAGTTTAGAAAATCGATACTGTGATAGCGTCATATTCGATGAGTGTGACCGAATATCTCACAATCAACGTGTTTTGCTGCGTTGTGAGCAGGACAGAGTTAATGCACATCGAGAGAAAGTCGTCGCGAAGCAACAAACATTGCGATACGTTATCGATGATGTGAGCAATGTCGCCTCAGCTCTGATGCTGGAAAAGCTTCAAAGCACCTTAATAAGTTCTTTGTTTTCTGATCTACCAGATTACAATCAATTCGCTAGTACTGCTTATTCGCCATCCTTAAATTTTTCTAAGCTCCATGAGATATCGGCCAAAAGTAGGTCATTGAGCTCAAGCTTAATAGAGTTTGTTTCTAACCGTGAATTCACAGACAAGTACGGTAAGAAAGCAAAGGTCATTCTTGACCCCAAAGTTGCAGCACGACAGATAGGAATTGAAAATTGCCGTTTATTGTTTCCTTTACTGATGAGCCAGCAGCTTATCAAGTGGAATGATGGCAATATTAAACATATCGTCCCTAAGGTTTGGCAACATCTAGTAGTAACGTCAAACGTGACGCGACTTCGACTTCAAGAAACCTCAGTAAAAGAGCCTAATGTTGGTATCCTTCTTGGTGTGTTGAGAGTGCTGCCTTTGTTCTTAATTTGTAACCACTTTTCTTCAACGTTTGAAGATGCACTAGTGAAAACTATGTTGGGTTACCGAGATGCAAGTGACAAGCATGATGAATATTACGCTTGCACTGAAGTACTACCAAACACACAGTTTCTTGAGGCTATGGTAGAGCAATTGGAACTCAAATTACTTAAAAATCTTGTTGATTTCATTGACTGGAGCCCAAGTAACCAATTTATAAAGCGTGCGCTTCTTGAGGAAGTTAATGATATTCCTGCTCTTGAACGAACGGTTTATGGCGCAGCACTGGCTCAAGGAAGGAAGTTTTCTATATATGAGGCGTTAGATAATAGTGATTTGTTCAACGCTAAACATCGCCCGTATTGGTTCTCTACAGTGCAAATGGCAGCAGCGACGATTAGCCAGGTACAAAGCAAAGTTCCAGGCAAGTTAACGACTCATATGTAGGTGTAGAAAACCAAAAGAGCCACAATTTATGTGGCGATTATTGTTGCGGTGTAACTTTTCATAATGCCATATTCCGTGACAGTAGAGCTTAGTTCATTGCTTGGAAAGTAAATGAATTCTGCTGAGCAATAGCATGCTTGACTGGAATGCCGAGGCTTTGGCATGTCATCAGAACTTTCAGTTTCCTATCAACAGGAGCGTGTTCCGAAAGAATCACAGATCTCAAGCATTCTCTATTCAGATACAATTTATGCCCGACAATCTCTTCATTAGGCAGTACCCATCGATATTCTTGTTCGTAACGCCAATTTGCATGCTTAATCTTAAACAGTTCGGCTCCCAGTTTAGCTGTTTTCAAATGAGTCTTGAAGTCGATGATAATAGGAGACGAATTAAAAATGGTTGGGTCATCTTCATACTGGACTTCAAAGCAGTTGAGTTTAGCTTTGCCACGATAAAAATTAAGATCATATTCGATACACATACCTTTAAAATTATCGCCATATTGTGACCACAATATAGGGTGGTCACTGGACTGAGAAAAGCACATGACTTTGAAATCGTTTTGAAGGTTTTCGTTGAACGCATGGTTAGATTCAAAAGGGTTATTAAAGGTTTTCGCGTAATCAAACCACAGCGAGCATTCAGATATCGATTGTATATTTCTATCATTAAGGGATCTGAACTTATAAAGCTTGGGTAACATATCAAACACCTATTTTACAAAATTGCCTGATGTTAACATTTTAAATTACAATGTAAGTGCGAATGCATTGCATTTGATTGCTTAAGTGCCTTGTTTGTTCTTATAACTGATTGATAGATCAAAGTTTAAACACAAAATAGCTTCTGTTGTTAGTAGTTTTTTTTGCATTGTTTATCGTTAGCGTTGATGTATTGTGGAGAAAGATACAACGTAACGGAATAGAGTGCACAGGTAGGGTTAAAAAGCATGGATAAACTCAATTTAACGATTAACTCAAAGCCGAACTAAATGAGTTCGGCTTAATTTGTATAGTTCTTCATATTGAAGGTGGTTTAAAAGTGGTACCTTGCGCCAAGGTAAGCAGTTTGAGGTGAGACATCTATAGATTCAATTTCGACCTGTGCAAAGCGATAGCCAACATGAATGTCAATATTGTCTGTAACTATGGCGCCAAACTCACCACCAACTTGGTAACCAACTTCTGATTTAGAGTCGGAGGTTCCAAAGGCACGCGCTTCCATGTCCATAGAGCCTATACCAGCTAGAAGGGATACGTATAAATCTAATACATCACCTTTAACAATGAATTTTGGTTTTACGTTTAAGAAGAAAGCTTGTCCTTCAATATCCATTACATCACTAAAGTTCACTTTACCTATTTTTCGGTATTCAGCTTCTACTCCTAGTTTTACAACATCGTGGGTATTGAATTCATAACCTCCAACTAAATTATAACTAAGGTCGGATAGGTCAGATGAATCTTCAATTGCACTCCCGCGATATTCTAATTCAGTTTCATTATAAAAACCGATATCAACTCCAGTATAAAAGCTACCAAGATCTTTAGAAGGTTTTTCATTGTCATTAGCAAGAGCCTGAGAGCTGATACCAAAAGCGGTGAAGAAGGATAGAGCGACCATGCGGATTTTCATATTAAGCCTTTAATATAATGAGTTATTTATCTGGGGAATATGTTATCAAATACAAGCTTTTTAAATCAATGAGAATGCTCGTTAACTATCTGATTTTTAATGCTTATCATTAATAAAAACATCAATACCGTAGTTTTTTAACGGGTGAGATCAGACAATTTAATTATGTTACGATGTAACTTATTGTCGGATGGTCATTTAGCAAATATCGTCGAGTCCTTACTTTGACTCTCGAACCTGACGATGCATGTTTTTCAGGTATTGAGCGGGCTTAGCAAAGCGATGGATAAAATCGTCGATGAAGTAGGGAAGCCAGGCGTTGGCTTGTTCGATGGTGTCGATACTTTGTAAGCGCATCTCTTTAACCAGTCGGTCTTGCAGCGTGAGGTTGGCTCGCTCAACGCGGCCTTTAGCTTGAGAGCTCTTGGCACAGATGAGTTCTATGGCCAGTTTTTTCAACACACGGCCGTATTGAGTTTGGCCAACTTGTTTGTGTTTCTCCTGGTTCACTCGAAAAATAGAGTGCTTGTCACTGTAAAATGCGATGGGTTTACCGTGCTCATTAAGGTATTCATGCGTGGTCATCATGTAGTCAAACGCGGATTCTGTCTTGCTGAATCTTAGGTTCATCAGACGGCCAGTCGCATCATCAATGAACACCAATAGGCAGCATTTGTCACAGCGGCCTTCAAACCAGTCATGATGGGATCCGCCAATTTGGATAAGTTCACCCAAGCAATCACGACGGTAACGAGGCTGATAGACCCGAGGTTTGCGTTGTGAATGTGGAAGTCACAGTCCGTCGGCGATCATCCATTGACGTAAAGTTTCGTTTGATATGGGCAAGTTGTGCAGCTCAGATAACTTTTCTTGAGCGAGTGTTGGTGAGAAGTCGCTGTAGTTTTCACGGACAAGGCTTAGCACCGAGTTTCTATAACCACTCGAATAACGATGATTGCTAGGCTTACCGCGAGCGCGATGAGCCAATCCGCTCGCACCGTATTTACGAAGTCGGTTCATCAGGCGTTGGATGTGAAGGACATTCAAGCTGAGGATCTCGGCAGCATCGGCCCGACGTATCCGTCGCTGACACACATCTTCAATTACTTTAAAACGATTGATCTCTGAATCACTCATAGTCAGCAGCATGTTGTTATGTCCATAGCGTTTACCAATATCAATTAAGCCAGTGGTGATGAGCTAAAGGGACATTTTAACTTTGGAAAATAGTGACATTACAACTTTGCGCTTACAGCCTAACTGCGTATTATATGTATTATGTTAAATTGAGTTTAACAAGCATAGTATTAGTCTCTTTCTATAACGCCCCATCATTCCATTAGGCTTCAAATTAGGAGTCTATTTAACAGTGAGGCTATTTACCATAAAATACCTAATAAACATATTTCCTAATCTTCGATTAAGAATACGTTTATTAGATCTCAAGCATCAGTCTATCAATTGCCTCGGTGATTTCTTTGGTTCTCACTGGTTTGGTAACGAAATCATTCATACCAGCATCTAAGCAGGAATATTTATCTTCTATTGATGTGTGTGCTGTTAGCGCGACGATTGGCGTTTGAATGTTTGCGTCTCTCATACATTTGGTTGTGGTCAAGCCATCCATTACTGGCATAGAAACATCCATTAAAATAATGTCTATCGAATCATTGCCTCTTTCAACAAAGCCAATCGCTTCCTCACCGTTGCTTGCAATAAATACTTCGTGACCTTGTCGCGTTAGGATCAGTTTGATTACCATCTGATTCGTTGGGTTGTCTTCGACAACTAATACTGAATAACGGCTTCTTAGTTCTTGTGCACATTCATTCTGTTCGTCGTTTACGAGATCGTTAATTACTCTGGTAAGTACCGGCAACTGTACTTCAAATTTCGAGCCTTTGTCCGGTTCACTTTCTACAGATATACGCCCACGCATGAGTTCAACAAGTCGTTTCGTGATGGCCAAACCCAAACCGGTGCCGCCAAATCTACGAGTTATTGTGCTATCGGCCTGAATGAACGGACTAAATAATGAAGAAAGTTTCTGTGAACTGATACCAATCCCGGTGTCTTCAACTGTTATGTAGAATGAACTCTGTCGGTATTCAATAGAAACATGAACATGTCCGCGGTTAGTGAACTTAATCGCATTGCCAATTAGGTTAAAGAGAATCTGTGCCAAGCGGCTCGGGTCAATATAATGAAGTTCACCTTCAGGGATATCGCTGGTCACGGTGAGTTGAAGCCCTTTTTCGTCTGCTGCTTTTATTTGTTCAGATAAAACAAAAGTTACAGTGTCTCTAACATTGGTCCATTGAGGTGCAAGTGAGAAACATCCCGATTCTATTTTGGAAAAGTCCAATACGTCACTAATGATCGCTAATAGAAGCTCAGATGATGTGCTCATATTAAGCAGTATAGATTGTTGTTCTTCATTTAACTGTGTGGATTTTAATGCGTCAATCAATCCTATAATAGCGTTTAAAGGCGTTCTCAGTTCATGGCTCATCATAGCTAAGAATTCAGACTTTGCCTTGTTCGCTCGTTCCGCGTCTTTTCTTGCTGTAACAAGCTCTGCAGTACGTTCTCGAACAGTGGCTTCAAGCTTTTCTTTGTTCTCAATATCGAAAACAGCACGCTCTATCAGTGGTCGAAAACGGTTTAGGGTTGCTTTGGTCTCAATACTAAAGTGCTTGGTGTTGGAATGGACGAAAATAATAACAGATTGTGTCAGCCCACTATCAATACCTGTAATGAGAACTGAATTAATTTGGTCGAGAACGATGGGATGCAAAGAGTTGAATTCACCCAATGATTTGGGTTCAAAAAGGATGGCACATTCTCCGTTGATGACACGCGATAGCTTGCCACAATCAGTCCACAACATCTGTTCGAAGACTTTGTTATTGGTCAGCAGGGTTTTGAAATCACCTTCCTTCCCTACCCTTGATACCACAATAAAGTCATCAAACTTAATGTATTTTTTGAGTACATATTCCAAGCTTGAGAATATCTCTGATATGTTACTTGCCTTGCTGATCGCAGAGATAGTAGACAAGATCACTCTATTCTCTTCAGCCAGTTTACGCTCACGGGATTTTAGCTTTTGCAGTTCAATACGAGCTTCTTGCAGTGCTTCTTGACCTTCAGAACTCATTACTTTTTTAACCTATAGAAAGTTGCAGATGACACCATTAAATTTCCGTGTGCATTTTCGCCACCAGAGAGTCTTCCTTGCTCGCCAAAAGTAAATGGGCAGATGTATGGCAGCCCATTAAGTGCTTGATTTATTTGATCGCAAACCTCGTCCATGTCTTGTTTCAGATGTAGCATAGGTCCTGCACAAAATATGTTGATAGCGCCTAATTTTTCCTCGAGATCCATATCATTATAGTAAGAAGAATGGATTATGTTTGCAGCTCGGCTGATTAACTGTTGCTTAGAACCTTGCATCAAATAAATAGTATCGCCCTTATTGATGTCAGTGAACAGCTCGATTCCATTGCATTCTGTTTCTCTAATTGAATGTGATAATTTGAAATATGGATAATCGTATGAAGAACCGACTTTTCTGCCCAGTGGATAGACAGAGGATTTTTCGAAAATATATCCATCATCGCTACCGCCTAAATGGAAGTTTGTCCATTCGTTGTAAACGGTTGTGGCCGGCCGGTGGTCTATTTCCAGCAAAATTCTGTTTCTTACTTTGGTCACTATACCTGAATAACCAGTGGGAGTATGACCAGCACTGAAGGATGAGTAGATAGACTGAGAGGCAAAAATGACGGTTAGTGACACGCCATTGATAGAGATCGATTCTTCAGTAAATATGCTCCAATTTCCAGAAACCTGGTTGTCGGCAGCGCTTCCACCAATAATAGGCACCTCAGTACCGAATTTCTTATCGATCGCTGTCATCACTTTTTCTTCATTGCCAGGCGTCGAGTGAAGCAAGATGAGGTCGGGTATTTCACCTTCTCGATTGGCGTTCTGTAGTGCTTTATCGATGGCGTTGAAGGTACTGTGCTCTATGGTTTCACCAAAGTGCTCAATACCAGTACCATAAGCGTTGATCCCTGAGTCATAGATGATAAGTACACCAATCACAGGTCCAGAATGGAACCCAGTTTCGGTCATGATACCGTGGCAGGTGGTACATCCGTGTATCGGACTGTTTGGAAGAGCATCTACTAAATAGCGCTGTACAGCGAGCGTCGAGTACTCTTCTGTGCAGTAGCAAATAAGACAAGCAATTTCCTCGGCGTTTTCGACCCCGCTGAGCAACTCATCTATCGCGATGTTTTCACTTAAGGCATAAGAGACTTTTGATAGAAATTTCATAGATTTCTGGAAACTTTATTAATGCACTCTTTATAACACTTAAATGCATTGTGTTTCACTGATTTGGTACATATTTCTATCAAAAGAACCGAGGAGTAACTCAGTTTTGGCCTTATTACTCTTTTGAAAGGTTTACAGAAAACGTACTTACCTGTTGTGGAAATGTAACTGTTATTGAGGAGGTCTTAGCACTAGTTTGTAAAAGCCAATTTGTTGGGCTTTTTTCTTCTAAAATTTCGCTTCCATTATTACTAATGATAAATTTGCCAGTTTCAGATGTTTCAATTGAATACCCTAGGCTATCACCCGAAATCAAAACATTATGTTTATCAATACCAAATTCACAAGGTTTTGAAATTATACAGTTCACCGTCTTGTCGTTGTTGTATGTTACTGTTCTCCAAGTAAATGCAGCTATTAAAATAACCAACATGACGATAATTTGAACAAGCCTGCCCTTTGTTAGCTTTTGTGCCGCCATTATAATCTTTACTCCTTGTTACAAAGTTCAAAGTTTTTAAATAAAAATCCAATTCCAGACCAAGCGTAAGGTTACTACTCTGTCATTGATTTGTTAATTCAAGTATAGTGTCGCGTTGAAAATGCCACTTTTTTTTAAAATCAGCAAGTGGAAATAAAGCCCTGAATAGGCTGAATTTCCTTTTCTAATTTGGGTGGCATTACGACGTGAGTCGTGTTGGAAGTAAAGTGTAGTAAATAAGAAATTGGAAGCATGCAAATGAGCCAAGAAAAGCAGCTTGAACAAAACTACAACTATACGGTCGTCCGTCAATTTACCCTCGTTACAATTTTGTGGGGTATTGTCGGTATGGGCGTTGGTGTTTTGATTGCCGCTCAATTAGTTTGGCCACAGCTAAACTTTGATACGCCGTGGCTGACGTACAGTCGTTTACGTCCCCTGCATACTAATGCGGTTATTTTTGCGTTCGGTACAAGTGCGCTGTTTGCAACATCATATTATGTTGTACAACGTACCTGTCAGACGCGTCTCTTTGGTGGTCCTCTCGTAGCCTTTACCTTTTGGGGTTGGCAAGCGATTATCCTGTCCGCTGCAATTACTTTACCGTTAGGTTTAACCTCTGGTAAAGAATACGCAGAACTTGAATGGCCAATCGATATTGCTATTACTCTTGTGTGGGTAGCTTATGCGGTCGTGTTCTTCGGAACCATGATTAAGCGTAAGACATCGCACATTTATGTAGCTAACTGGTTCTTCGGAGCCTTCATCATCACGGTTGCCGTGTTGCACATCGTTAACAGCCTGGCTGTTCCTGTATCTGCGTTTAAATCGTACTCGATTTACTCCGGTGCGATCGATGCAATGGTGCAATGGTGGTACGGACACAATGCGGTAGGCTTCCTATTGACAGCTGGTTTCCTAGGTATGATGTATTACTTCGTCCCTAAACAAGCTGGTCGCCCTGTTTACTCTTACCGTTTGTCGATTGTTCACTTCTGGGCTCTTGTGTCATTGTATATCTGGGCTGGTCCTCACCACCTACACTACACTGCACTTCCAGACTGGACTCAATCTCTAGGTATGGTTATGTCTTTGGTACTGTTTGCTCCATCTTGGGGTGGCATGATCAACGGTATCATGACTCTATCTGGTGCGTGGCATAAGCTACGTTACGATCCGATCCTACGTTTCCTAATCGTTTCTCTATCATTCTACGGCATGTCGACTTTCGAAGGCCCTATGATGGCAATTAAAACGGTTAACGCACTATCTCACTACACGGACTGGACTATCGGTCACGTTCACTCTGGTGCGTTAGGTTGGGTTGCTATGGTTTCTATCGGTTCGGTTTACCACTTAGTTCCTAAACTATTTGGTCAAGAGCGTATGTACTCTGTATCTCTAATTAATGTTCACTTCTGGTTAGCAACGATTGGTACGGTTTTCTACATTGTTGCAATGTGGATTTCTGGTGTGATGCAAGGTCTGATGTGGCGTGCAGTTAACTCTGACGGTACATTGACTTACAGCTTTGTAGAGTCTGTAGAAGCCTCTTACCCGTTCTACTTTGTACGTTTCTTAGGTGGTTTCATCTTCCTATCTGGTATGTTCTTATTGGCATACAACACGTACAAAACTGTTTCAGCACCTAAAGATAGCCTTAAAGCTATCCCTCAACCGGCTTAAGGAGATTTAGAATGAGCTCAAATTCAAATAATCGCCATGAGTTGGTCGAGAAAAACGTTGGCTTACTAGCGATCTTGATCGTTATTGCTATCAGCTTTGGTGCTTTAGTAGAAATCACCCCTCTTATTTTCCAAAAGCAGACAACAGAACCTGTAGAAAACCTACGCGTTTACTCTGCTCTGGAAATGGAAGGTCGTGATATCTATATCCGCGAAGGTTGTAACGTATGTCACAGCCAAATGATTCGCCCTTTCCGCTCTGAAACTGAACGTTATGGTCACTACTCTGTAGCTGGCGAAAGCGTTTGGGAACACCCATTCTTATGGGGTTCTAAGCGTACGGGTCCTGATCTGGCGCGTGTTGGTGATCGTTACTCTGATGAGTGGCACCGCGTTCACCTTCTAGACCCTCGAGAACTTGTTCCTGAATCAAACATGCCTGGTTTCCCATGGCTTGCTGAGAACGTACTTGATGGCAAATTGACTAAACAGAAGCTTGAACTCTTCCGTAATCAATTTGGTGTTCCTTACACAGACGAACAAATTGCTAACGCTAAACAAGATGTTGAAGGAAAAACAGAGATGGATGCAATCATCGCTTACCTTCAATCGCTTGGCCACGCAATGAAATAAGGAATAATTATGGATATTATTACATTTCAAAGTGTTTGGACTGTTACTGTTTTTGCTTGTTTCATTGGCATCGTTTGGTGGGCATATGGCAAGAATCGTAAATCACGTTTCGACGAAGACGCGAACCTTGTGTTCGCAGACGACGAGCCGGCAACAAGTTCTAAAAATCAAGGAGTGACAAAGTAATGAGTACATTCTGGAGTATCTGGGTTAGTGCGATTACGATTGGTACCCTAATTGGTTGTGCGGTCTTACTTCGTTGGTGTTTTAAAGATAGAACAGGCGTAGAAGAAGGTCATGATATGGGCCACGAATACGATGGTATTCGCGAGCTTAATAACCCACTACCAAAATGGTGGACATACCTTTTCATCAGTACAATTGTGTTTGCAGCGGTTTACCTTGCTCTATACCCTGGCCTTGGCAACTTTAAAGGCCTACTCGGTTGGACAAGTTCAAACCAAGAAGTTCGCAGTATCGAAGAGTCTCGCTCTTCAATCGCTGCGGCTCAAGCAAACAAACAATTAGACGAGTACGCGAAAGAGCTTGATGATGCTAACACCTACTTTGGTGAAGCGTTCAAAAAGCTAGCTCACGACGAAAATGGTTTACGTTCTGTCCCTGATATTGCATCAGACTCTGACGCAATCAAAGTAGGCCAACGTTTATTCTTGCAAAACTGTTCTCAGTGTCACGGCTCTGATGCTCGTGGTCAGAAAGGTTTTCCTAACCTAACTGATGACGCATGGCTATATGGTGGTGAACCACAAGCTATCGTTACGACGATCATGCACGGTCGTGTTGGTCAAATGCCAGCGTGGAAAGACGCTCTAGGCGAGCAAGGTGTTAAAGAAGTAGTTAGCTATACTCTTAGCCTTTCTGGTCGTAGTGTTAATGTACGTGAAGCTGAAGCAGGTAAAGCACGTTTCGTCGTGTGTGCTGCATGTCACGGTACTGATGGTAAGGGTAACCCTGCAGTAGGTGCACCTGACCTAACAGACCGCGATTGGTTGTTCGGCGATTCTCGTGCTGATGTAACTGAAACAGTAATGAACGGACGTTCTGGCGTAATGCCCGCTTGGAAAGATATTCTAGGCGAAGACAAAGTTCAGCTTGTTGCATCGTACGTTTGGAGCTTAAGCAACTCGGATAATAAGTAACATTTCAATAACAGCCTCTTTCTAAGGGGCTGTCTTTCCTTTATTTTATAACCCCTTCTTTTTATTCTTTTTTGAGATATTTTTTATGGTAAAGCCTTGGTATAAACAGTTTTGGCCGTGGTTCTTAATCGCGTTGCCGGCGACAGTTGTGATTTGGACGATTATGACGGTGATTGTGTTCACTCAAAACTCTGTCGATTTAGTGACTGAGGATTACTATAAAAAAGGAAAAGGCATTAACGTCGATATTTCAAAAGTAAATATTGCAAAGGAACTCGGCCTATCAGCTACCGTTAACGAGAAAGGTAACTCAGTTGTCATTACTCTCGACAAAGGTAAGCTTGACCACTTCCCTGCTATTAACGCTATGTTCGTGCACAGAACATTGCCTGACCGCGATTTCACGCAGCTTCTTACTGCTGATGCGAAGGGTAACTATACGCTGACTCTAGACCACGAAATGCAAGGTCCATGGTTTATTGAACTATCTCCGCATGACTCTGAATGGTTGGTGCAAGGCCGCATGAACTTTCCTATTGATACACCTACTCAACTAACGAATTAAAGCTTATGTGTGAATCCTGTTATCACTGCGGTGAAGATGTACCAGCGGAAACGGATTTTGAAGTTGAGATTCTAGGATCGGCTCGTAAGATGTGTTGTCCGGGCTGCGAGACCGTAGCTCAGACCATCGTTGATAGCGGTTTGGTTTCTTATTATCAATACCGCACCGCTCCAGCTGAGAAAGCTGATCTTGTGCCAGAGCAACTTCTAGCACTCAGTCATTATGATAATGAAGATGTTCAATTAGAGTTCGTTCGTAACTCAGAAAACACCTCAGAAGTGACGCTGTCACTTGATGGTGTGTCTTGTGCTGCCTGTGCATGGCTGATTGAGAAGCAAGTATCCTCAAAACATGGTGTTGGCAGTATTCGTGTAAATACAACCACTAATCGTGCTTTGCTTAGCTGGGATAATACGCAAGTGAAACTTAGCGAGTTGTTATCGGCAATACATACACTAGGTTACAAAGCTGCACCTTTTGAAGCCGATCAACAAGAAGCCGCCTATCATCGCTCGATGAAAAACTATCTCTATCGTCTTGGTGTTGCTGGTTTGGCGACCATGCAAGTCATGATGTTGGCTGTGGCACTTTATCTTGAAGTGTTTGGTAGCTTGGAACCTGAATTCAAAAGTTACTTCCGCTGGGTTAGTTTGATCTTTGCAACGCCTGTACTGCTCTATTCTGCGTTACCTTTCTATGTCAATGCTTGGCGCAGTATTAAAGGCCGAACACTGGGTATGGATGTTCCGGTGTCGATCGCTTTGCTATTTGCCTACATCGCGAGTTTAGTGGCAACGGTAACCGAGCAAGGTGAAGTATTCTTCGAATCGATTTCGATGTTCACCTTCTTTTTATTGCTTGGCCGTTTCCTTGAAATGCGAGCACGCCGAAAAGCTGCGGCTGCGAGCGGAAACCTACTAAAGCTAGTTCCTGCTATGGCGACAACGCTAGACGGTGAACAAGTTCCGGTTAAAACTTTGAAGGTTGGCGATCAAATTCGCGTTCTACCGGGTGAACATATTCCCGCAGATGGCAAAGTATTGTCTGGCAGAATTCATATCGATGAATCCATGCTGACAGGCGAATCTATCCATGTGTTTAAGAATGAGGGTGATACGGTCTTCGCTGGTACATTGAATGGCGATGAATCGTTTGAATTGGAAGTGATGACGTCAAAAGCGGACTCAGTGATTTCCAATATAGTTCGCCTTCAAGATGAAGCTCAACTTTCTAAACCTAGAATTGCTGAAATTGCCGATGTAGTGGCTAGATATTTTGTGGCGGTAATTTTAATTATCTCATTCGGTACCTGGTTTTACTGGCACCAAACACGTCCAGAAGATGCTTTCTGGATCATGCTTTCAGTTTTAGTAGCGACGTGCCCTTGTGCTCTCTCTCTTGCGACACCTACAGCGATTACGTGTTCAACTTCCCGCATGGGTAACTTCGGTATTTTGCTGCGCAAAGGCCACGTATTTGAAACGCTTTGCAAAGTGAATCACTTGATCATTGATAAGACGGGAACCTTAACTGAAGGTGATATTCGTATCAGCCAAGTTGAAACTTTTGCAAATCTCGATAAAGACACTTGTTTACAAATAGCAGCTAGTCTCGAACAACACGCTAACCACCCTATTGCCAAAGCGTTCAAAGCCTTCATTGCAGATGATGTTGAAGTTGAATCTGTTAACAACGTGATTGGCTCAGGCATCACTGGTGAATGGAACGGACAAAAAGTTGCGATTGGCAGTAGCGAGTTTATTCTAGGTGAATCTCAACCATCTAAAAGCAATGGTATTTATTTGTCGATGACAGGTCGTCATATCGCAACGTTTACTTATGAAGACCCAATTCGTAAAGAAAGTATTGAGTTTATAAAAAAGTTCAAAGAAGCAGGTATCAAAACTACGTTGCTTACTGGGGATTCTTTGATTAACGCGAAACCTGTTGCGGAAGAAATTGGTATTGCCGATATTGTTGCTAACGCGAAACCAGAAGATAAGCTTGCTTACCTCAACTCTAGAGACGCAAGCGACATCACAATGATGGTTGGCGATGGCATTAATGATGCGCCTATCCTTGCTGGCGCCCACCTATCCGTTGCGATGGGTGGCGGTACGGATGTAGCGAAAGCCTCGGCTGACATGGTGCTCTTAGGTGATAAACTCGATAGATTACTTAAGTCGCGTACATTGGCACTAAAAACGCGTAAGATAATCCGTGAAAACTTAGCGTGGTCATTGGGATACAACTTACTTATCCTTCCACTGGCTGTCGCAGGTTTGGTTGCTCCATACATTGCCGTTGTTGGCATGTCTGCTAGCTCTATTATTGTTGTGTCTAACTCGTTAAGGCTTTTAAAAGAGCAAGGTAAATAATGGAAAGTTTATATATCCTCATTCCAATCGCGATCGTGCTTGTTTGTATCGCTGTCGGAATCTTTCTATGGGCCGTTAAAAGTGAGCAGTTTGAAGACCTTGAACGCCAAGGCCACAATATTCTTTTTGATGAAGACAGCCATGCTCACAATAACTCCGACAGCAAACCTGTTGTGAAAAGAAAAGCCGAAGTGATTACTCTTACCTCTGAGGAAAATCACGTTGACTTAGAAATCCAAACAGACTTAGAAAAAAAGAATGATGACGCCTGATTGGATCGGAGCCTTTCTTGTTGGGTTGATCGGTGCAGGCCATTGCATGGGAATGTGTGGTGGTATTGCTTCGCTTCTATCGATTGGCAACGCTAAACCTTCTCCTTTCATTCCCCTACTTTACAACCTCGGCCGTTTATCAAGTTATGCCGTTATTGGCGGTCTGATTGGTGGTGCCATTTCTTCTATTGGACAGTTGAGCGATTTCAATACCTTGTTAGCTTGGCTTCGCCTGTTTGCTGCGGTGTTCATGATCATCTTGGGACTATATATTGGTAAGTGGTGGTTTGGTTTGCTGTTCTTTGAAAAAGTTGGGCAAAAACTATGGCGCTATATATCTCCTCTTGGGAAATCATTTTTGCCGCTAAAACACCCTAGTCATGCGTTGCCGTTTGGCTTCATTTGGGGTTGGTTACCATGTGGCCTTGTTTACTCAATGCTTACGTGGGCTGCGGTATCAGGAAGTTGGTATAACGGAGCGGGAATTATGCTCGCATTTGGCTTAGGCACTCTTCCTGCCATGTTAACGGTGGGAATGGGCGCTAGTTTTCTCAAGAAACTGCAACAAGCTGACTTATTTCGCCAACTAGGCGCAATTTTAATCCTCATTTATGGCATCTATAGCGGATATATGGCGCTACAGCTCATTATTTATACCGTATAGAGCTTCCTTTAATCCGGTTTTTTTACTACCCAACCGGGTGAAGGAATGCTAAAATATTGACGTATATCAAATAGTGAAAGATTGTTATGATTTCTGAAAAGCCTGTGACGAAACGAGTTCAGTCTGGTGGCTGTGCAATCCACTGCCAGGATTGTAGTATTAGCCAGCTCTGTATCCCATTTACTTTGAATGAATCTGAACTCGATCAACTTGATCAGATCATTGAGAGAAAGAAACCTATTCAAAAAGGCCAAGAGCTATTTAAAGCCGGCGACGAGCTTAAATCTCTATACGCTATTCGCTCTGGAACGATCAAGAGCTACACGATTACCGAACAAGGTGATGAGCAGATTACTGCATTCCACCTAGCGGGCGATCTTGTTGGCTTTGACGCGATTACGGGTGATGTACACCCTAGTTTCGCTCAAGCACTAGAAACTTCTATGGTATGTGAAATTCCATATGAGATTCTTGATGACTTGTCAGGGAAAATGCCTAAATTGCGTCAGCAAATTATGCGCTTGATGAGTAATGAAATTAAAGGTGACCAAGAAATGATTCTGCTTCTTTCTAAGAAGAACGCGGAAGAACGTCTTGCAGCATTCCTTTACAACCTTTCTACACGCTTCTCTCAACGTGGTTTCAGCCCTCGAGAGTTCCGCTTAACGATGACTCGTGGCGACATTGGTAACTACTTAGGTCTAACTGTCGAGACAATTAGCCGTCTTTTAGGTCGTTTCCAAAAAGCAGACATCTTGAGCGTTAAAGGCAAATACATCACTATCGAAGATCACGATGCGCTGATGGAACTTGCTGGCGTTTCAAAAGAATAGTCTAGATATCAATGATGTAGTTCAATAATGAGCTACATCATGTTTCTCTCTTAAAACCTCTTATATTTCTCTTAATCTCCCCATAACTACGCTACATTATTTATATGTTCGGTCTAAAAAGTAGGCTTAGTTATGAGTATCTATAACAAAATTCTAGTTGTCGCAGACATTAATCACGATGAGCAACCTGCTCTGGTTCGTGCTATCCAACTCGCCAAGAAAAGCACTTCAACGAGTCGTATCACTTTCTTTTTGTCTATCTATGATTTCTCATATGAGATGACATCGATGCTTTCTGTCGACGAAAGAGACGCAATGCGCAAAGGTGTCATTCATCAGCGTGAGATCTGGATGAATAAAGTCGCAGAACCTTACCTTGATGATGCTATCGAATTCAACGTTCAAGTGGTCTGGCATAATCGCCCTTATGAGGCCATCATTGCAGAAATCTACAGTGGTGAGCACGATATTTTGATCAAAGGCACGCGTAAGCACGATACCTTAGAATCCGTGATCTTCACTCCAACGGATTGGCATCTATTGCGAAAATGCCCTAGCCCAGTGCTACTGGTTAAGAATGAGTTCTGGCCAGAGCATGCGAAGATTTTTGCTTCCGTTCACGTAGGTTCTGAAACTGAAGCTCACTTAGAGCTTAATGATACAATGGTCGACCGATTACTTGAGATCACTGGTCGTTTGGATGCTGAACCGTTCTTGGTTAACGCCTACCCTGTCACACCAGCGAATATCACAATCGAATTGCCCGAGTTTGACCCAACCTCTTATACTGATGCAGTTCGTGGCCATCACTTAACCGCGATGAAAGCACTACGCCAGAAACACGGTATGTGTGAAGAGCAAACTGTGGTTGAGCAAGGCTTGCCTGAAGATGTTATCCCACGTGTTGCGTCTGAAAACAGCGCTGCGATGGTTATTCTTGGTACAACTGGCCGTACTGGCTTGTCTGCTGTGTTTATCGGTAACACCGCGGAACATGTTATCGACAAGATTAACTGTGACGTGTTGGCTCTTAAACCGTCAGGTTACGTGAGCCCACTAGACCCTAACCTTTCGAAAGGTTAAGTCAGCGGCAAATTTAACTTATAAAAAACGCCTCAAGCATTGCTTGAGGCGTTTTTGTTTATCTAGAGCTGTGCCATTCCAAATACGAATGGTTAACATCGTCTTTATCGACTCAAATGGCTAAACATTTGTTACGTCGATGAACATAGACTCATCAATGTTTGAAGATGAAATTTCAGCTTCTTCGAATTCGTACGCTTTACGGTCTTCACTACGGTCTAGTGGAAGATTCACGAAGTCAAACAACTCGCGGTCAGCTAGTTGGCTTGGGCTTACGTTTTGAATTGACTTGAAGATCTTCTCAACACGACCTGGCGTTTTAGTATCCCAATCAATTAGCATTGCTTTAATATTCTGACGCTGTAGGTTCTCTTGAGAGCCACACAGGTTACAAGGAATAATCGGAAACTCTTTGTGCTCAGCGTATTGGATTAGGTCCGTTTCACGGCAGTAAGTCAGTGGACGAATAACAACGTTACGTCCATCATCTGAACGAAGCTTTGGTGGCATAGCCTTTAAGCGTGCACCGTGGAACATATTCAGGAACATGGTCTCAACGATGTCGTCCAGGTGGTGACCTAGTGCGATCTTAGTTGCGCCAATCTTTTCTGCGAACGAGTACAAAGTACCACGACGAAGACGAGAACATAGGCCACACGTTGTTTTGCCTTCTGGCACTTTCTCTTTAACCACTGAATACGTATCTTTATCTACTATGTAGTAAGGAATGTTCAGCGTTTCAAAGTACTCAGGAAGAATGTGTTCAGGGAACCCAGGTTGTTTTTGATCTAGGTTTACTGCCACAACATCAAATTTGATAGGTGCTGCTTCACGTAAACGTAGCAAAATGTCTAGCATCGCAAATGAATCTTTACCGCCACTAATACACGCCATTACTACGTCATTCTCTTCGATCATGTTGTAGTCGATGATGGCATTTCCAACATTTCTTCTCAGACGTTTCTGAAGTTTGTTGAATTCAAGTGTTTCTTTTCTATTATCGTTTTGGTTCATTGCGACTCTCACACCGTCGTATTACCGACTGTAGATTGCTAGTGGGACTGTTTTAGGGCGTGGATTATACGGATTTTTATTTCATGTTGAAATAGTAACGGTAGGATAAACAAGCTGAGTAATAGAAAGTTTCTGCTTTTATTATTCGATAAGCCTCTTAAACGGCTAGAGAAACGCGTCTAGGCCAGATCTAGGTATGTATTATAGATAAAGAAAAGCAGCCTGCTCTAATTCGATGGGGCTGCTTAAGGGTATGTCATGAAAGTTTAGGGGAAGGATTCTGCTAACGCTTACCCCATTAACAAAGATTCCGTTTAAAATTATTGCGCGGGAATGTACGGCAATACGCGAACCGTTGGCTCTGGCAACGTGATGCTGTCACTACCGTTCAGCTCTTCTAAAGTGAATTTAGCACGCCCTTGTGTGATTGGGATTTGCTTACCGTTAGACAGCGCGATGTTGCCTTCAAGCTTATTATCAAATTCCAAGGTTAACCCTTCAACATCCGGCGTGAACCAACTAGAGAACATGCCGCTGACGTCTTCTAACATCGCTTGCATCTGTGGTAACAGGCTTTCCAGTAGTGCAACCTCAACTGTTCCAGCCAAAGGTTCTTGAGTCATTACAACCAAAGAATACGCACATTCTTGCTCTTGAGTTTGAACAAAGATAAGTGGGTTTGCTGAACGAAGGTTTTGATCTACAGGTAAAAGTAATTCATGTGTTGGAGATACTTTTAGCTCTTCGTAGTGCTCTTCTTTTTCCATCCACGCTTTGCTGATGTGGCAAATTGTTTGAGCTTGTTGATCAACAAAGAAGACCGCAACTTTGACGTCATCGTGCCCTTCTTTGGTATTGTTCTTAAGTTGTGTGTAGAGCTTAGAATACGTGAACATGTACTCTTGCGCTGCAGCGGGTAAAGAGACCCCAAGGCTTAATGAGGCTAATAAAGCGAGTGCTGTCTTTTTCATTATTATAATCTTGTTAAAGTTGAGCGTTTATAAATAGAAAGAGCAGCCATGAGCTGCTCTTTATGTAATGCCGATTGGTCATAACCTACTATGAAAGGCAACCAACTGATATCAAATCGAGTTACTTTTTCCAGTATACCGCGTTATGACGGATCATAGCTTGTAAATCAGTCACATAGTCTGAACCTCGCTCAGAATATTTTAACAAGCCATTGGTGAGCTCTGTCGCTGTCTCGGTTGTTAAAATATCATCACCTTGCGCAGCAAGTTTTGCACGAATCGCTCTTAGAGCTGCGTAAGCACGATTGCGATTAAGGTTCATGAAGTAACGGTGCACGGATTCTTGGCTTGAAGAGAATGTGGCGACTTCATGCGAGCTACCTTCGTTACGTTGTAGCGGAACAAGGCCACAACCCTTGGTATAACACCAGTGTCCGAAATAGTTGTTTGCTTTGGTGGCAAAACGCGATGTTCCCCAAGCCGATTCATTAGCAGCCTGTGTGAGCACAAGCGCTTCTGGCAGTACGTTTACGCGGTTCAGCATTTCAGTTAGCCAAGATTGATCTAAACCTGAAGATGGCACTGGTAAACTGTACAATTTCCCTAGCCTTTTTGCATACGACGTACCTTCAGCGTCAATATTGCTCAAACCTGACTCTGAAATCTTGGTCAAAAATACACGCTCTTTCGTAATACGTTTATTTTCAATATTGATGCTTGGACGTAAGAACGAAAAGAAAGTGTCTTTTTTCTCGTTTACATCTTCGATAGCAGCAAAATCAGGTGCGCTTGAAGAAACCGACAAGTCACCAAATTGATTGATTGAATTAGAACTTTGCTCTGTTGTGCGTCGACGCTCTTCTTCTTGGTAAATGTATGGGCCAACTAATGAGATAGAACCAACGATCGCCAGTGCGGTTACTTTCAACGCCAGAGATTTTCCAACGCCTGCTTGAGCATTATTACGCATCGAACACCTGTGGATTTTTGTTGTTATCGTCGCTGTTACTGTTGTTGCCATCATTGTTACTGTCGTCATCGTTACTTGGACGATCTGACGCAATAAGCTTCAACTTGATGCCAAACATTTCACGATAAAGAATACCTTTCACGTGGAAAAAGAATGGAAGTACGAAGATCAAACCAATGCCGTACATCATCGCTGCAACAATAAACATCAACATCACCATTAAATAAATAGACGCAACGGTGAAGATTTTCTTATTTACTGCTCGTAGAGAAAGCAATAAAGATTGCATAGGAGGCACTTTCTTATCACAAATCAACAGAATTGAATGGCTGAAAGCTAATGAGAAGTAGATAGAAAGAAACGGTAATAGCATACCTGCGATACCTTGCAACATTAGGCTGAATAAGGTCACTAAGATGACAGGCACAGTAAATTGCAAACCTTTACCAATATGACGCGTTTTAGTTCGCAAGCCTGCCGCATGGCTCATTGCCATTAGGCTGATGCCTGCGTAAATAGGTGCACTCACTACTTCATAGCTAAAGTTAGCAATGAAAATAGATTCAACAATCTGTGGTGTAAACGCTTCTGGGTCGATAACGGCATCTAGGATGATGGCAGGATCACCCAGTTGTAATTTCAATGCTATATAGAAAATAGCCAGTTGCACGAACATAAGAGCAACAATCGCAGGAGAAAACGAAAGAAAGTGACTAACGGTATGCTTCCAAGCTTCTTGGAATACAGCTGTTGCTTTAAGCTCATAATCCCCTGAAAGAGCACGGTTGATATTACCGCCTAAATTAAAATCTTTTTCGATGTCGTTGTTCATAATGATACCTAGGTGTGCTTACTTTATCGAAGCTACCTAACTTATTGATAAAAAATTGGCTTCATTATACTCATATGTCGAATACAAACTAAAATATGAATCTGTAACAAGCCTTGCTTTTATGCCTTAATGGTTAATAATTAGACACTTATTGGGATGTAAACCTTGTAAATTACAGTATGGTAAAGGATGTTTACTTTTACCTGCGAAATTTTTTGTCTTCTAATAACAAAAAAGGCTTTGAATTCACGTTTTTGGTGATTATGATGCGCGCCTTAAAAGTGTATAGCAACAGGTCTCAAAAAGAACCAAGGTGGAGAAAAACAGACGTTGAACGCTAAAAAATCAGTAGGAAAGCCAGTCGTACAGCTTACTGGCATTAGTAAAAGTTTCGATGGCAAAGAAGTCATCGGCAATCTTGATCTAAATGTAAATCATGGTGAGTTTCTCACGATCTTAGGCCCATCAGGTTGTGGTAAAACAACCGTACTAAGAATGATTGCGGGTTTTGAAACGGCAGATAGTGGTCAAATACTATTAGCTGACCAGAATGTAACACAAGTTCCTGCTGAACAAAGGCATGTTAACACTGTATTCCAAAGCTATGCCCTATTCCCACATATGACCGTTTTCGACAATGTGGCGTTTGGCTTACGCATGCAGAAAGTTCCAAGTACCGAGATTGAACCTCGCGTAATGGACGCTTTGAAAATGGTGCGCTTAGAACAAATGGCACAACGAAAGCCACACCAGTTATCTGGTGGTCAACAGCAACGTATCGCAATCGCTCGTGCTGTCGTTAATAAGCCTAAAGTTCTTTTACTGGACGAATCTCTTTCTGCTCTTGATTACAAACTTCGTAAACAAATGCAGATCGAACTTAAGCAACTGCAACGCCAACTTGGTATCACGTTTATTTTTGTAACACATGACCAAGAAGAAGCGTTGTCCATGTCAGACCGTATTATAGTTATGCGTGATGGTGTGATTGAACAAGATGGAACACCAAGAGAAATTTACGAAGAGCCTAAGAACTTATTTGTTGCTCGTTTCATTGGTGAAATTAACGTATTCGAAGCGACAGCGAAATCTCGTCAAGATGAAAAACGCATTGTTGCGACAATCGAAGGTGAAGAATCAATTATCTATCACGATAAAGACGTAACACCGGGCCAAAAACTGCAAGTATTGCTTCGCCCTGAAGATCTTCGTATCGAAGAAATCAAAGAGTCGGAGCAACGCGGTATTGTTGGCCACATTGTCGAGCGAACCTATAAAGGAATGACACTAGATTCAGTGGTAGAACTTGAATCTGGTATGCGTGTCATGGTTAGCGAATTCTTCAACGAAGATGACCCTGATGTTGATCACTCACTGGGCCAAAAAGTTGCAGTAACTTGGGTTGAGAGCTGGGAAGTGGTACTAGAAGATGAGCAAGAAGTTTAATTTACAAAGCGCGATTGTTGCTTTAATTACAGGGTGGCTGGTTTTGTTCGTGATGATTCCAAACATCATGATCATCGGGACGAGCTTTTTAACTCGTGATGAAGCAAACTTGATCGAGATGACTTTCACTCTCGATAACTACTTGCGTTTGGCTGACCCGCTGTATTTTAAAGTGTTAATGCACTCTTTCTATATGGCAATTGTCGCAACCCTACTTTGTTTAATTGTTGGTTACCCGTTCGCTTACATCGTGGCAAAAATGCCTGTGAAGTGGCGTCCGATCATGTTGTTCCTAGTGATAGTGCCATTCTGGACTAACTCTTTGATTCGTACATACGGATTGAAGATTGTACTGGGTACGCAAGGTGTCTTAAACAAAGGCTTGTTAGCGTTAGACATTATCGATAAGCCGCTACGTATCATGTACTCAGAAACAGCAGTAATGATCGGTTTGGTGTATATCCTACTTCCGTTTATGATTCTGCCGTTGTATTCAGCGATTGAAAAACTGGATGATACGTATTTAGAAGCCGCGAAAGATTTAGGCGCGAACAAACTGCAAACGCTATTGAAAGTGGTACTTCCTTTGACAATGCCAGGCATCATCGGTGGTTGTTTATTAGTACTTCTTCCTGCGTTAGGCATGTTCTACATCTCTGACCTATTAGGCGGAGCTAAAAACCTATTGATTGGTAATGTGATTAAGAGCCAGGTGCTCAACGCTCGAGACTGGCCGTTTGGCGCAGCGACGAGTATCGCACTGACCATGGCAATGGCTGTGATGCTGTATGCCTACTACCGAGCAGGTAAGCTATTGAACAAGAAAGTGGAGCTAGACTAATGGGTCGCACAGTTAAGTTCAGCTTTATGGCGCTGGTATACGCCTTTCTATACCTACCTATTGTCGTATTGATTGCTAACTCGTTTAATGCCAATAAGTTTGGTATGAAATGGGGTGGTTTCACGACTAAATGGTATGACGCGCTTATTAACAACGACAGCCTAATGCAGGCAGCATGGCACTCGATCAACGTAGCGGTATTCTCAGCAACAGCTGCCACAATTGTAGGGAGCCTAACTGCGGTTGCCCTATTCCGTTACCAGTTTAAAGGTAAAGGCATCGTCAATGGCATGTTGTTCATCGTGATGATGTCACCAGATATCGTAATGGCGATTTCGCTTCTTGCGCTATTCTTGGTAATGGGTGTACAACTTGGGTTCTTTACCCTGCTTGCAGCACATATTACTTTCTGTCTGCCGTTTGTTGTTGTAACGGTCTACAGTCGCTTGAATGGCTTTGATGTGAAGATGCTAGAAGCCGCAAAAGACTTAGGGGCAAGCGAGTGGACGATTCTAAAACAGATCATCCTTCCACTTGCTAAGCCAGCGGTTGCTGCGGGTTGGTTATTGAGCTTCACTCTGTCTTTGGACGATGTGATCATAAGCTCTTTCGTAACTGGCCCAACCTATGAAATATTACCACTGAAGATTTACTCAATGGTTAAAGTGGGTATCTCTCCTGAGGTCAACGCCCTAGCAACAGTGATGTTAGTGGTGTCGTTAGTACTGGTGATTATTTCCCAGTTGTTAGCAAGAGAGAAAATCAAGTAAGTCTCCTACTCTATACAAAGGCTGACTTGATAAGAAGTTAAGATACTTGAAGTTTAACAAAAGTGTTATTCATAAACAGAATGGTAAATTGCCATTCTGTTTTTCTATCTACTGCCTTCGGGCAACGTTTAGTTTGGAGCTAACGTCAATGAAAAAATGGGCTACTCTATTAGCTGGTAGTGCATGTGCGCTTTCAATGTTATCTGCACCATCGTTTGCAAAAGATAACAAAGAGTTGGTATTCATGAACTGGGGACCTTACATCAACAGTGAGATCTTAGAACAGTTCACTGATGAAACTGGCATCAAAGTGATTTACTCGACTTACGAATCGAATGAAACTTTGTACGCAAAATTGAAAACGCACAATAAAGGTTACGACCTTGTGGTTCCTTCAACTTACTTCGTGTCTAAAATGCGCGACGAAGGCATGCTTCAAAAGATCGACAAAACCAAGCTAAACAATTTTGCGAACCTAGATACAAATTACTTAGATAAGCCATATGACCCGAACAACGACTACTCTATTCCACATGTTGTCGCTATTACGGGCCTAGCTGTTAACACTGATATGTACGATCCAGAAGATTTCCAAAGCTGGGCTGATTTATGGAAGCCTGAGCTTGAAGGTCAACTGATGATGATGGACGACACTCGTGAAGTGTTCCACATTGCGCTACGTAAGTTAGGTTACTCTGGTAACACAACAAACGAGAAAGAGATCGACGAAGCCTACGCTGAGCTAAAAAAGCTAATGCCAAACGTTCTAGTATTTAACTCAGACAACCCAGGCTCGCCTTACATGTCTGGTGAAGTGGGTCTTGGTATGCTGTGGAACGGTTCTGCTGCTGCTGCGCAAAACGAAGGTCTACCAATTCAATTGGTTTTCCCTAAAGAAGGTGGCATCGGTTGGGTTGATAACTTTGCCATCAGTTCTGGCGCGGTAAACGTAGAAGCAGCTCATAAGATGATTGACTTCCTACTTCGCCCTGAAATTGCTGAGCAAATCTCTCGTGATACAGGCTACCTAACAGCCGTTAAAGCGTCTAATGAGAAGTTCAAAGACAGCCCGGCTCTGTTCCCATCGCAAGAAGACCTTGACCGCGTTGAATGGCAAGCTGCGGTTGGCGACAAGACTGTGAAGTACGAAGATTACTTCATGAAGCTTAAAGCCGGTCAGTAAATTAACTCGTTTGGCCGTTATCCAATTGGTTGTAAGCCACTGGTTTACATAACAACCCAACCTAGATAATCAATAAGTTAAAAAGAAGAATAACAATGAACAGGCAGCTTAGGCTGCCTATTTTGTTATATCACTGCTATAATATAGCGCGATTTTTAGAAATCCTTTTACTTTGGGTTCACTACCCAGCTCCAAATCAAACAAATGAACGGAACAGTAATGAAAAAAACACTGTATACCGGCGCATTGTGTGCTGCTACTTTACTTTCTACACCCTCTTTCGCAGCTGACCAAGAACTGTATTTTTACAACTGGTCTGAATATATTCCAAATGAAGTTTTAGAAGACTTCACAGAAGAGACTGGCATCAAAGTCTATTACTCAACTTATGAGTCTAACGAAAGCATGTACGCTAAGTTAAAAACTCAAGGTACGGGTTACGACTTAGTGGTTCCTTCTACTTACTTCGTTTCTAAGATGCGTAAAGAAGGCATGCTTCAAGAGCTTGATAAAACTAAGCTAAGCCACTTTGCTGATTTGGATCCAAATTACTTAGATAAGCCATTTGACCCAAACAACAACTACTCGATCCCATACATCTGGGGCGCAACGGGTATTGGTATCAACTCAGATATGCTAGACAAGTCTTCAGTTAAAAACTGGGGCGATCTGTGGGATACGCAGTGGGAAGGTCAATTGATGATGATGGATGACTCTCGTGAGGTTTTCCATATCGCTCTATCTAAACTGGGCTACTCTCCAAACACGACTAACCCTGAAGAAATCAAAGAAGCCTACGAAGAACTTCGTAAGCTAATGCCAAACGTATTGGTATTTAACTCAGATTTCCCAGCGAACCCTTACCTAGCTGGTGAAGTGTCTCTTGGTATGCTTTGGAATGGCTCTGCTTACATGGCACGCCAAGAAGGCGCAACGATTGACATTATCTGGCCAGAAAAAGGCGCTATCTTCTGGATGGACAGCCTGGCGATTCCGTCAGGCGCTAAGAACATCGAATCGGCACATAAGATGATCGACTTTCTTCTTCGCCCTGAGAATGCAGCGAAGATTGCTCTAGAGATCGGCTACCCAACGCCAGTTAAAACAGCTTACCCTCTTCTTCCGAAAGAATTTTCTGAAGATAAGAACGTTTTTCCACCACAGTCAGTAATGGATAACGGTGTATGGCAAGATGAAGTTGGTGAAGCGAGCGTTATCTACGACGAGTATTTCCAAAAACTTAAAGTGAATAACTAAGTTTTTGTTAGGTAATCAGTTAAGTAAATAAAGCGGCGTAAGCCGCTTTATTTTTTCAGATTCAGAAACTGATGTGCTTTATTAAAGACAAGCCTAGGCCGTTAAAGAACCCTTCTCTGTACATAATAACTCACTCACCAGTTTAGGCACCTCAATGCTTGCCTTACCGTAACGCTTCTCTTCAAACTCACTCTCTACTGCACTTGGCTCAAGGTTGATTTCTATTGTATGTGCACCATGCATTTTCGCATCATGTACAAACCCTGCAGCTGGGTAGACGACGCCAGATGTGCCAATCGAGATAAAAAGGTCTGCTTCTTCTAATGCCGAGTAGATATCCCCCATTCTTAATGGCATTTCACCAAACCAAACAATATGTGGACGCATCTGTGCGGGAATCTGACAGCAGTGACAAAGCTCGCCTGTCTCGATGTTGTCTTTATGGTCGATAACCTGATTCGACTCGCTGCAGCGCGCTTTAAGCAGTTCACCGTGCATGTGAATAATGTTGTTGCTACCGCCTCTCTCGTGCAGATTGTCGATATTCTGTGTGATGATTGTTACTTTTCCATCAAGTTTGTCTTCAAGCTCGCCTAGCGCCTTATGGGCCGAATTTGGTTGGATGTTTTCGCTTTGCAGGCCGTGACGACGCTTGTTATAGAACGCTTGTACCAAATCCGGATCTTTCTCGAACCCTTCAGGTGTCGCAACGTCTTCGATTTTATGGTTTTCCCATAATCCGTCTTGTGCTCGGAATGTTTGTATTCCTGATTCCGCAGAGATGCCGGCGCCAGTAAGAATTACGATATTTCGATATGGGAAATGCATATAACGTCCTTTTCAATATGTCACTTTGTAACAGCTTAGCACTGTTCAAATTCCAACAATAGTTTTAGGGATTAGACCATAGTCTTAGCCAACTGAATTCATTAGTTATTTGTGACAGAACTCGCTTGTCTATCATTTGGCTCTGTTATTAAAACTCTTAGTTGTTTTCACCAGACACAAAAAAAGCGACCGAAGCCGCTTAGTTTTTTCACTGATATTGATTCGAAGAGTCTATGAATCTTCGAAGTGACCAACGTTAGTCTTCGTTGATCGATGAGATCTTATGAATTGAAAGGTCAGCACCGTTGAATTCATCTTCTTCACTCAAGCGTAGACCTGTCACTTTGCTAAGTACGCCATAAACAATCAAAGCGCCAATCAGAGCAACAGCGATACCCGCTAATGTACCAACAACCTGAGACGCGAAACTCACACCCCCTAGCCCCCAGAATGCTTGCTGACCGAAGATACCTGCCGCAATGCCACCCCAAGCGCCACATACGCCGTGTAGAGGCCAAACACCCAGTACATCATCAATCTGAGTTTTGTTTTGCATGTAAGTAAATAAGTAAACAAACAGCGCGCCTGCCACGCCGCCAGTCACTAAAGCGCCAAGTGGGTGCATTAAGTCAGAACCGGCACAAATAGCGACTAAGCCAGCCAAAGGTCCATTATGGATGAAGCCTGGGTCATTTTTACCTGCGACTAGAGCCGCAAGAATACCGCCAACCATTGCCATTAATGAGTTCATCGCTACTAGGCCACTGATCCCATTAATAGCTTGAGCAGACATCACGTTAAAGCCAAACCAACCTACGCATAAAATCCAAGAACCTAACGCTAAGAATGGAATGTTCGATGGCGCGAAGTTGGTGTGCTTACCTGCACGGATTCGACCTCTGCGCATGCCAAGGAAGTAAACTGCGACCAATGCAATCCAACCGCCAACACCGTGAACCACAACAGAGCCTGCGAAGTCATGGAATCCATAACCAAACTGATTTTCTAGCCAAGCTTGGAAACCAAAATTGCCGTTCCAGATGATGCCTTCGAAGAATGGGTAAACGAAACCAACGGTAAACAAAGTTGCGATAAGGATTGGATAGAAACGAGCACGCTCTGCAATACCACCAGAAACAATGGCAGGAATGGCGGCTGCAAACGTCATTAAGAAAAAGAACTTAACCAACTCATACCCATTGCCTTGCGATAACGTCTCTGCGTCAGCAAAGAAATGCGCGCCGTAAGCGACCCAATAACCGATAAAGAAATAAGCTATAGCAGAGACGCCAAAATCAGAGAGGATTTTAACTAATGCATTAACTTGGTTTTTCTTTCTTACTGTACCAACTTCCAAAAATGCAAAGCCTGCGTGCATTAAGAAGACCATGATCGCGCCTAATAATAGAAATAGAGTGTCTGAACTCTGCGTCAAGCTTTCTACTGCGCTATTAACTTGGGTAACCGTTTGACTCATTAAAGCTTTCTCCCTTAGCTTTGTCTCAATTGCACTAGATTCGTGCGAATTGATGCTGCAATTAATTAAAGACTCAACAGTAAAGGCAAGATGCGTTCCAACTTGGTTACGCAAAAAACGTGCAACAGAGTTTGATTTTAAGTTATTGATTTTTTGTGGTTAATTTCTAAAGTGCACTTTATTGGTTCTCAGAGAGAGAAAATATTTGATAACTGATTGCACCAATTGAGGGATTTGCACTATATTGATGCGGTCATTGTAGGGCATTAGATCAGTTACCTAGCGACCAAACGACAAAAAGCCCAGAGAAATGAATCACTGGGCTTTTAATGTCTTTCGCTGATTAGAGTTAACTCATCGACAAAGGAGTTATTATCGAGTTTGGTAACCCAAACGACTTACATATAAACGCTTAAAGGTTTGGACCTGTTGTCGGGTTTTGCGGTAGGTTTTGACTTAAACGCTGCATGCCTTGATACATACGAATAAACCAAACCACAATCGCCACACCACCAAATAACATGCCTACATATGGGATGTAGTAAGCGATGTCATCGATAATATGGTTTTGATACCAGTAATCGTTCACACCGATCAATACGCCGTTAGAGGTCGCTACCGTGACGATAAGCACAACAAAAAACGTCAGGTTCAAGAAGAACGAGCGAATCAAGCCGTAGTAATGGGTATCCACGACTTCGCCGTCTTCGCCTTTATCTAAACGATAGCCCGCGTAGATAATGGCAATCACACCAGAGAGAAGACAAGTAAATGGTGTAAAGCAGCTTAGGATGTAAGCAACCCAAATACCCTTATGAGGTTTGTTCATTCTTATTCACCCCTTCCGTTTTCTCTGTTGCTACGTTAGCGCTTTGTTCAACGCCGTTTTTCTCTTGTTCCATCACTTCTTTGTACCAAAGGTCATGGTGCTCTTTAGCCCAGGTTTCATCAACTTCGCCTGTTACCATACCTTCTAATGCGCCTTCCATACCGAACAAACCGATATAAATGTGGAACACAAAGCCACAAATAAGGATAAGAGCGGCGATCATATGAACAAGGTTTGAAAGTTCCATATGGCGGCGTGTTTGACCGAATATTGGGAAATCCAACACCAAACCACTGATTGCCGCCACACTGCCCATCACAATTAACAGCCAAAACAGCGCTTTTTCACCCGCGTTCGAGAATTCTGCCGATGGATGAGAACCTTTATGTTTCCCGACCATACCACCCAGTTTGATGAACCACTGGACATCCACCATCTTAAATATCGACTTGCGCCACCACTTGATAAGAACAGCCATCAACAGCACATAGAAAATCGGGCCGATGTAGTTGTGGTATTGCTTCGCCGATAGAACGATAAAGCCCCAAAGGTCAGTTGGAATGTAGGGTTTCAAAAAGTGCTTGCCGTAAACCAACATCAAACCACTGAACGCGAGCGTTAAGAAAGTAAACGCCATGCTCCAGTGCAACGCACGATCCAGTCGAGACCAACGTTTGATCTTACGACCCGTTCTTGGCGCACTTAGCATTAATGGGCCAATCACAACATACATTAAAGTAACGAAAGCAATACTGCCAAAGATAGCAACAGCACCGGCTGGCGACATCCACTTCTCTTTCAATATGTACCACGTTTGACCTGGAGTACTGATCAACACACCGTGCTCAGCAGATTGAGAGGTGGTGTAACCTTCCTCACCGTTTCTTACTTGTCGCCAAAAATCAGCGCCAGCAAGTTGTGTTATTTCTCTTTCAGCAGAGCTCGATTGAGTTTGTGATGAGTTCGTCTCAGATGCATGACTCAAAGGAGACAGCATTGTTAGTGCTGCCAACATCGGCAGCACAACAAGGAAGAGACGCTTAAACATTGTAAGCATATGTCTCTCCTAACTAGCTCTTCATCGCATCGTAAGAAAGGTCGTTGCCGTCTGTCCAGCCAGCACCTTTCGCACCGCGTTCTACAACACGCTGACGGAAGATATCAGAGACTTGCTCAGCATCACCGGCAAGCAGCGCTTTTGTCGAACAAAGCGAAGCACACATTGGCAGTTTGCCTTCAGCAATACGGTTCGCACCGTACTTCTGACGCTCTTCCACAGAACCAGGCTCTGTTTCTGGGCCGCCAGCACAGAAGGTACATTTGTCCATCTTACCGCGCTCACCAAATGCTTCCTGTTTAGGGAATTGAGGTGCGCCAAACGGACAAGCAAACAAACAGTAACCACAACCGATACACAGATCTTTATTGTGAAGTACGATGCCGTCTTCTGTATGTTCAAAACAGTCTGCTGGGCACACAGCCATACAAGGTGCATCAGTACAGTGCATACATGCTACTGAGATAGAGTTTTCACCCGGTTCACCGTCGTTCAGTGTTACAACGCGGCGACGTTGAATACCCCATTCCAGAGCATCATCATTTTCATTCTTACATGCAGTGACACAACCGTTACATTCAATACAACGTTTGGTGTCACAAAGAAATTTCATTCTAGCCATTTTAAGACTCCTTACGCTTTACGAATATTACAAAGGGTTACTTTCGTTTCCTGCATCAACGTGACAGGGTCGTAACCATATGTGGTTGCGGTATTGGCTGATTCACCAATAACGTAAGGATCAGTGCCTTCAGGGTACTTAGAACGCAAATCTTCGCCTTCGAACTTACCACCGAAGTGGAACGGCAAGAACGCTAAACCCGGTTTAACACGACGAGTCACCATCGCTTTGACCTTGATACGGCCTTTCTCTGCACCTTCAACCCAAACATCATCGCCATCTTTGAAGCCAATGTCGTTTGCGTCTTTCGGGTTTACTTCAACAAACATCTCTTGTTGAAGTTCTGCTAGCCAAGGGTTAGAACGTGTTTCTTCACCACCACCTTCGTACTCAACCAAACGACCAGAAGTCAGAATGATTGGGTATTCACCAGACTTGTCTTGGTCTTGAATTGACTTGTACAACGTAGGAACACGGAAAATCGCTTCTTTGTCATCCCAAGTTGGGTAATCAGCAACAAGATCACGACGTGGTGTGTAAAGTGGCTCACGGTGTAGAGGTACGCGATCTGGGAATGTCCAAACAATTGCACGTGCTTTCGCATTACCAAACGGGATACAACCATGCTTGATAGCCACACGTTGGATGCCACCAGAAACGTCAGTCTTCCAGTTCTTACCTTCCGCTGAAGCTTTCTCTTCTGCGGTTAGATCGTCCCACCAACCCAGTTGCTTCAGAAGTTTGTCACTGAATTCTGGGTAACCGTCTTTGATTTCGCTGCCTTTCGAGTAGCTGTCTTCCGCCAAGATACTTTGACCTTCGAACTCCACACCGAAACGAGTACGGAAGTTACCGCCGCCCTCTGCTACCGGTTTAGACGTATCGTAAAGGATGTGCGTACCTGGGTGTTTCATTTCTGGGTTGCCCCAACATGGCCACGGAAGACCGTAAGTCTCGCCATTTGCTGGACCGCCTTCTGCTGCAAGCGTGGTTTTGTGGAACGTGTGCCAGTTTTGTTGGTGCTCTTTCAAACGTTCTGGGCTTTGACCTGTGTAGCCGATTGTCCACATACCCTTGTTGAATTCACGAGTGATGTCTTCAATCAGTGGTTGGTTGTTCTCAACACGGATGTTTTTGAACAACTGATCAGAGAAACCAAGCTTCTTAGAAAGAAGGTACATAATTTCGTGGTCAGGTTTAGATTCGAACAGAGGATCAACAACCTTGTCACGCCACTGTAGAGAACGGTTTGACGCCGTTACACTGCCGTAGGTTTCAAATTGAGTGGTTGCTGGAAGCAAGTAAACGCCGTCGGAGCGATCGTTCATTACTGCCGCGACTGTTGGGTATGGGTCAACAATAACCATCATATCCAGCTTCTGCATCGCCTTCTTCATCTCTGGACCACGAGTCTGAGAGTTCACCGCGTGACCCCAGTAGAACATGGCGCGGATGTTTTCGCGTTGGCGAATCTTGTCTTTGTCTTCAAGCACACCATCAACCCAACGAGATACAGGAATACCTGCACTGTTCATTGGTTTTTGACCGCCGTATGCGTTGTCGTCAAAGCGTCCTTTGATCCAGTCAAAGTCAACTTCCCAGACTTTAGACCAGTGACGCCAAGAACCTTCAGACAAGCCGTAGTAGCCTGGAAGTGTGTCAGACAGTACGCCAAGGTCAGTTGCGCCTTGTACGTTATCGTGTCCACGGAAAATGTTTGCACCGCCGCCTGATTTACCGATGTTACCTAGCGCAAGCTCAAGGACACAGTAAGCACGTGTGTTGTTGTTACCAGTAGTATGTTGAGTACCACCCATACACCAAACAATACACCCCGGGCGGTTTTCAGAAAGTAGTTTCGCAGTTTGGTAAACGTCTTCTTCGCTTACGCCTGTCACACGTTCAACTTCTGCTGGGTTCCATTTCGCCACTTCTTCACGGATTTCTTCCATACCGAATACACGTTGGCGAATGAACTCTTTGTCTTCCCATTGGTTTCCAAATACATGCCATAAGATGCCCCAAATGAAGGCAACATCTGAACCAGGGCGCAATGATACGTAATGATCAGATTTCGCAGCAGTACGCGTACGACGAGGATCCGCAACTACGATTTTACAGTTGTTCTTCTCTTTCGCGATTAGGATATGTTGCATCGCTACTGGGTGAGCTTCTGCAGGGTTCGAACCAATGAACAGCATCGACTTACAGTTATGCATGTCATTGAACGAGTTTGTCATTGCACCGTAACCCCAAGTGTTCGCAACACCGGCTACTGTGGTTGAGTGACAAATACGAGCTTGGTGGTCAACGTTATTTGTTCCCCACAAAGACGCCATCTTACGGAATGCGTAAGCTTGCTCGTTACTGTGTTTTGCACTGCCGAGGAAGTAAACCGAATCAGGGCCAGATTCCTTACGCAGTTCTAGCGCCTTGTTGCCGATTTCTTCAATCGCTTGTTCCCAGGAAAGCTTCTTCCACTTACCGCCTTCCAATTTCATTGGGTACTTAAGACGACGTTCACCGTGGCCGTGCTCACGTAGTGCTGCACCTTTCGCACAGTGTCCACCAGCGTTAAATGGGTGATCGAAAGCAGGCTCTTGACCCGTCCATACACCATTTTGAACTTCAGCGTAGATACCACAACCTACGGAGCAGTGAGAACAGATAGTACGTTTTACTTCTGTTTTCGCTTCTGGGTCGACTGATTTAGCCTGTGCTTTCTTCATCATGCCCGGTGCGAATAGACTTGCGCCTACCACTGCGCCACCAGCAGCAAGTGAAGTGTTTTTCATGAAGGCGCGACGAGACACACCTAGCTGATTGGTTTCTTTGCTCACACTATCGGAGCGTTTGACAAGTTTCATCCGTTATCTCCTAAAGTGTGTCGTAGTAATCGCGAATATGTTGCGTTTCACGATAGCCCGTCTTCTTCACGTCTTTTTCAGGTATTTCAACCGTTTCTGAAGCGGTTGCCACTTTGGTTGTACCAGCGACAACGGCACCAGCAACGGCTGCAGTCGTTAAACCTTTGAGTAAGTCTCTACGGCTTGTA
>NZ_JADDYI010000004.1:0-81246 GCF_015163545.1 Vibrio sp. OPT24 | reverse complement strand
TCTATTTCTTTATTATCTTTCATCATTGCTTCCTTACCTTGCGGTAGATCTTTTTGGAGGCTTCATGCCCCTCTATCGATATAATCGCGTACTGCTCGATTACTCGTAATCAGTGACGTTTTTCACATCAATCTTTAATTTGTGTTTACTGCTTTTTGTATTCACGCTGAAACGAACCTGCTCCAACGTTAAGAATGCTTCACATAGCTGAGCTGCAGATTTGTAGAAGTTGGCACTCTCTGCTGCTTCAAGCTGACGTGTAAATGAGTTAAACCAAGGACCGATATGTTTATTGAAAACGGCTTGTTGTAACGCGTCTTCTTCATCGGTTAGCATCGCCATTACTTCACAAAGAGCCGCGATATGATCTTCAGGCTCTTTAACCTGCTCATCACGCTCAATGCCAAGCAATTCAAGATCGTGACGGATCTCAGCTAATGGTTTCTCCATCATCGATCCTGTTCTATGCCAAGACCCAAATGGAACAATCTCCCCACGACCAATGCCAATGAACAAGTCTTGATATTCGTCTTCTAATGCTTCGCGGTTTGATTCGGTTGCTGCTTGTTGAATCGCAATCCAAGCCTTCTGCATCGCGCTTTCTGATGCTTCAATGTCTAGCGTCTTGAGAAAGTCGATCACCTCTTCAGAAGGTGCGCTACGAAACAATGCAGAAAGAACCAGATAGATTTCAGTTCTTAGTGTCTGTTCTTGATCTAAATGAGTATCCAAGGCGAACTCCTAGTATTTCAATTGTTTCAATGGGTCTTGAGCCATTGAATCGAACATGTCTACCACACGGCAGTCTTCACACATCGCAATACGATTAATTGCTGTCTCATCCGAGAAATGAGAGTGACCGCGTAACTTATTCTGTAGCATGTCAATCATAGACTGTGGTGCGAATGGCTTATGACAACGTAAACATTCCGCTGCTTTCTCTTCATGAATTACAACCGCCTTCTGACGTTCTTCTTTCACCCAATTCATACGAGGAGTCAGAGTAAGTACGTTCTCAGGACATGCCTTTTCACACAGACCACATTGAATACAGTCTTGTTCTACAAACTTAAGCGATGGAGACGCACCGTCGGTATGCAGAGCACGTGTTGGACACACCGCCACACAACTCATACACAAAGTACAATCTTTGCTTTCACATGAAACCGTGCCGTATGGTGCATTCGAAGGAAGCTCAACAATGTTCTCAACTGGAATACGAGATGAAGACATCGCATCAAGTGCTGTGAACAAACGTTGACGCTTATTGCCTTGAAGATCGCCAAGTGCAAGGTCAAACGAATCCACACACAATGTCGGAGGACCTTCGCGAAGCGATTCTAGATAAAGGATATCAATGGTTTCTTTTGGAATACCGATTTGGTCAAGAAGCTCTTGAGCGATCCCGACTTCGTTATTCAGAACACGAATGATGGTTTCTGGCATAAAGCGAGAAGCCGCAAACAGAACCTGAGTCGCGCCATTAACCAAAGCTGCAAACCACGTATCGATACCAATAGAAGGCAGTTCTTCGACGACAATCGGAATCACGTTATCCGGCAGAGCTTTAAGCGCCATTACATTGTAGGTTTCATGACGTGAGCTACAGATAAGCACGATAGGATCCAGACCGCCCGCTTGCTCATAGTTAGCTAGCGTACGTTCAATGAACTTTTGAGTATCGTCAGGATTTGGAAGCGCATAGGTAATCGCTTCTGTAGGACAGCTTGTTGCACAAGTCCCAACGCCTTGACATAGATAGGGGTTAATCTCGATCTTGTGACCTGTTTTATCTGAACCTTCACTCGACAGTGCGCCAGCAGGACAAGCGTCAACACAACGCTCACAGCCTTTAACGCCACGTGAACTGTGTGCGCAAAGATCTGTGTCTAAACGGAAGAATTTAGGCTTATCAAACGTGCCCATTAACGTTGGAATCTCTTCTAACGCTTCAGCCAGCTTTGGATAGCCGCGGCCTACTGGGTAATAACCCGGTACAGGGACTTCTTCTGTCATGCAGCTATTCAGACATAAGTCCAGAACAACATCGAAACAATCGTGATTAATTGCGACTTTCGCCAGATTGCTTGATGTGCCTTTACTTTCGATCACGATTTCAAACGTACCAAGGAAACCGGATACTTGAACCGAATTCGCGAAGTACAGTTCCGGGTTTGTGCCCTTCTCGCCGTCTGTTGACAATAAGGTTAGGCTCGTCAATTGAGGTAATTGAGCTGCAGCACTTTCAATGATCGCAGTTGGACCAATAATAAGAGTGTTACCGCCGCTTTCGTAGCTAACAGTTGGTGGAATCAGATTTGTTAACTCAACTGTATTTTCAAAGGCATACAGTCTTGCTTTAGCGTTATTTGAAGTTGCTTGTTCTAATAGTTGTTTAAGCATTGCTCAGTTCCATCTTTGGACATGGATAATCTGTTCAACCTTCATTGTAGTTAGCGTTCGAGAACTTGCTGAGTAATCGCTTAACCGTTTGAGATTGCTCAACAAGTCAATCTTACTCAGGCTATCTACAAAAAAGTTGATAATAAACGTTATTTAGCAAATGCCATGCCAATTTAATATCCATTTTATTTCAATAGGTTAGAGTGCATTCTTGCGTAATTATCATTTGAATTAAGAATAAAAAAACCGCTTGGGACATTTTGTCGCAAGCGGTTCATTGAGTGTTTAGTCAAAATGTACCTATTCTTTGTGTGGTATATTTTGTCCCATTTTTTTCAGGTCAGCTTCGTCTGATATTGCAGCGCCAATATCGGGAACTGTGTTTTTATACAGTTCTTTTTCTTCTTCGGCTATTTCGGCACTTTCTGACGTTTCAAGTTCATTGTCAGAGACCTCAAGATCGCTTTCAGTACCTTCTAAAACGTCACCCTCATCTTTATTATCAATGACTTGCTCTTCTTCTAGCGTAGTTTCTTCTTCTGTTTTATCTTTAACCCAATCACGCAAGGTTTCCGCAACCCCTTCAGAAAGAGACTTCAAATTACTGTAATCATCGTCGTAATCATCTAAACCATCACGAACGTTGAACTCTTCTGAGAGGAATAATTTACGCAACGCCGCTTTTTTTACGCTTTCTGATGCTTCTGAAACCAATAATTGAGCAACAGAAACGTCTTCTTCTGGCGCTAAACCTTGAACATCAGTCGCCTCTTCAGCGCCTGCTGATGACAACGTCGTTTCAGTAGAAGCTTCAGTATCGACTTGTTCGATCTCAGAGGATGCATTTGACTGACCTGACGAAATCTCAGAAGAAGATTCAGTTATCTCAAGCGTTTGTTCTGTTTCCTGAGACTCGTCAGTAGATTCATCAAGCTTTCGTTGAGACCAACGACTAAAAAAGTTAGTTGCCATTTGATCGACCCGCGCCTTTGCGTTTTTTACGTCTTGCTTCTAATAACTCGCCATGACGACCGATGAACGCTTCCATCCAAGCTTGTACAGGCAACGGAATGTCGTATGAAAGTACTTGGTTGTCACCGTCCATGTATTGCCCTGCAACGGTTTGTGATGCCGTAAGTAACTGAATCACAGGCTTAACACCAGAATCGACGTTATCCATCACTAAGAATAGCTTAGGTTGCTGAGAACTTAGGTTGAAACGGTAGTCTGTACGCTCGTCTTTATGTAATTGAAGCAAACAAACGTCTTGGGTATCGTATTCTGGTGACAGTTCAAATCCCGTCAATTCCCATTGCGTGGTTACCCAGATACCTGTTTTGATCTCTTTCTCTATTCTTTGGACACCGATTGGCCAAGCTGCTTCAGTTTTTTCATATTGTTCTTTGAATTCTTTTGTCTCAGACATACTTCACCCAATTGATTTTCTTTGGTCTGAATGCACTTTGGACATTTTGTACTGTGCGCAATCATATACACCCCATAAAGCAATAAACACGCCAATATGGATTAATTGCGAGAGCGTATCTATAGCGTCCGCCATCAAGTTGTCACTATAACGTTAGTTGATAGCGGTTGTTTCATACAACTCCACACGATGAACTCTCATATTTTGCGCTATTTTCATCTAATGCTTCATGTTTCCATCAATCCCCGTTATTTTGGAATGAGATTTGCTTTAAGTATGAACTAAAGAATCAATTAACAGAGCGGTGCTAGACCTCCTTGTTACAAACCTATCTCATTAAGTAGGAAGTGATTGTGGTAAAACCAAACATAATAAAAACCAGCGAAAACCCACTTCAGACAATCGAAGTTGAAGTGTTCGACGAATATGGTGAGAAACTAACTAAACAGATCGCTTGCGAACGCCCTCTTACCGTGATGTTGAACTGGAAAGAGATCGTAACCCTGATGACACTCGGCTCTCGTCCTGAGTCATTAGTATTAGGTTATTTGAAAAACCAGAGCTTCCTTTCCGATCCCGAAGCGGTTGAATCTATCATCATCGATTGGGAAACCAGCTCTGCTGCAGTTATTACCAAAGAAGATACGAGCCAACTTGAGCAAGCGCTTAAGAAGAAAACAGTGACCTCTGGCTGCGGTCAGGGCACCATGTATGGCAACGTGATGAAGCAGTTGGAAGATTACCAAGTGCCTCAAAACAAGATCAAGCAATCTGAAATCTACACAGCGCTTGAAGCATTGACTCATTATAATGATACCTACAAGAAAGCCGGCGCGGTGCACGGTTGTGCGGTTTGCAAAGACGACAAGGTTCTATCGTTTGTTGAAGATGTTGGCCGACACAATGCCGTTGATACATTGGCTGGTGAGATGTGGCTTAACAAAGAGTCAGGTGAAGATAAGATCTTCTATACCACAGGGCGTTTAACGTCTGAGATGGTGATTAAGGTTGCGCAGATGGGTATCCCTGTTCTGCTCTCACGCTCTGGCGTAACGCAAATGGGCTTAGACTTGGCTCAGAAGTTCGGTATCACAACGATTGCTCGTGCTAAAGGTTTACGTTTCCAAGTGTTCACCGGTGCAGACAAGATCGATTTTGATGTGAAAGGTGAACAATCAGCACCCGGACAAAAAGCGTGAGTTTGACTTGGTGATTCACTAACTGCTTTTAATGTGAAATTCTGATGTGAAGAGTTAGTGGCTCACAATATATAGATACAAAAACGCCGTCATGCTTTTCAGTATGACGGCGTTTTCTTAGTTAAAGCTTCAAGTTTCCCACCTGCTGAGTAGGAAACTAAGGTCAGCTTAATGCTTAGCCACGAGCTTTCAAGAATTCAGCGTATGTACCGCGGAAGTCGTTGATCTTGCCATCCTTGATTTCAAGAACACGGGTCGCTAGCGAGTCTACAAATACACGGTCGTGAGATACGAAGAACAATGTGCCTTTGTAGTTCTCAAGAGCCAAGTTAAGCGCTTCGATAGACTCCATATCCATGTGGTTTGTTGGTTCATCCATTAGTAGGATGTTTGGCTTATGCATCATAATCTTACCAAGAAGCATACGACCTTGCTCACCACCAGAAATAACCTTTACAGATTTCTTAATGTCATCTTGACCAAACAACATACGACCTAGGAAACCACGAACAACCTGCTCGTCTTCACCTTCTTGGCGCCATTGACTCATCCAATCAAACAGGTTCATGTCTTCTTCGAAATCATGAGCATGATCTTGAGCGTAGTAACCGATGTTTGAGTTTTCAGACCACTTGTACTCACCAGTGCGAGGCTCAAGAGCGCCAGCTAGTGTGTTAAGTAGTGTTGTTTTACCTACACCGTTTTCACCGATGATAGCAACACGCTCACCAACTTCGAAGATTGCATCGAACTTGCTGTATAGGTCTTCTTCAAAACCTTGGGATAGGTTTTCAACCACAAGCGCGTTACGGAATAGCTCTTTTGACTGTTCGAAACGGATGAATGGGTTTTGACGGCTAGACGCTTTAACTTCGTCTAGTTGAATTTTATCGATTTGTTTAGCACGAGACGTCGCTTGTTTCGCTTTAGATGCGTTAGCAGAGAAACGAGAAACGAACGTTTGAAGTTCAGCGATTTGTGCTTTCTTCTTAGCATTGTCAGACAGTAGACGCTCACGAGCTTGAGTCGCAGCCGTCATGTACTCATCGTAGTTACCTGGGAATAGACGAAGTTCGCCGTAATCAAGGTCAGCCATGTGTGTACAAACAGAGTTTAGGAAGTGACGGTCGTGCGAAATGATGATCATTGTGCAGTTACGTTGGTTTAGCGTATCTTCCAACCACTTGATCGTGTCCATGTCCAAGTTGTTCGTTGGTTCGTCAAGAAGCATGATATGCGGGTCTGCAAACAGTACTTGAGACAATAGAACACGAAGTTTCCAACCCGGTGCTACTTCGCTCATCAGGCCGAAGTGCATTGATTCTTCAATACCTACCGCAAGAAGAAGCTCACCCGCTTTCGCTTCTGCCATGTAGCCGTCCATTTCAGCGAACTGAACTTCAAGGTCAGCCACTTTCATGCCGTCTTCTTCGCTCATTTCTGGCAAAGAGTAAATGCGGTCACGCTCTTGTTTAATAGCCCAAAGCTCTTTGTGACCCATGATAACCGTGTCGATTACCGTGAATTCTTCGTAAGCGAATTGGTCTTGGTTTAGCTTTGCAACGCGCTCATTTGGATCGTAGCTTACGTTACCGGCAGTCGGCTCAAGTTCACCTGATAGGATCTTCATGAATGTCGATTTACCACAGCCATTCGCGCCGATTAGACCGTAGCGGTTGCCTTCGCCGAACTTAACTGAAATATTTTCGAAAAGTGGCTTAGCGCCGAATTGTTGGGTGATATTTGCTGTGGAGATCAATGCCGTTACCTTTTTAATGTGAAAAACGCCGCAACGTTACTTGTTCAGGGCTTTAACTGCAAGTATTGATTGCAATTACTGACCATTAAGTGAGTGATAACCTTGCCAAATCATAGTTTGAGCTGACTCACACTTTTGATTTTCTATTTTGCAGAGAAAAAACGTCTTTCTTCAAGAGAAACAAAGTAGCGAACACCAGTCGTTATTGGGTTTTATATTACGACTGATGTAATGCTGATAATTGAATATATCGCATGGCGCATTGTTACAGTTGAACCTGCTTTCAGACTAGCAACCAGCGACATAGCTAACTGCTCAAATACTAGCCCAACCCCTGACAATTTCATGACAATGATGAAAGAAACAGGAATAAAGTACTCTCCCCCGAAAAGTGGTTAGATTTCACAAAGCAAGATTAACTAACTATAGTAATCCTAACCTCATAATTCTAAGAGATTTTTATGCGTTCACTATCGCGCTTCTTATTGCTTTTATTAGCCATGCTCTCTTGGCCCAGTCATGCCAACTTGGAATATGACTTACAATCACAACCTCAGGTATCGAACGCAGTCAAAGCTCTGGACAACCGTATAAATGCCCTACCCGATCCTTTGTTTATGGATGAATTGGATAAACGCAAAGTCAACACTCTATTGGCTGAAGTGCTTCGAGTTCAAAATCAGCAAATCACGACATTTGACCAGCAGTTGTTAGCCTACAAAGAAAACAACAATGTCGATCTGTGGTTTGCGGTTGAGTCAAGCTACGTGACATTGAATAGTTTGAACGTCAGTAAGCAGCACCTGCTTGAACAGACGACCACTGCAAACAAAGAACGCCTGACAGGTTTTGGCCCTTATGGGGTAACTCAGTTTAAACAAGAGTGGGATCTGACTAAGCTCAACGTTGAATATCTGGTCTATTTTCAGATCCGTAGCTTCAAGGCGTTAGTTAACGATATCTTTATTTCGCCCGTACCTGTGATTGGCGCGTCGTTAAAAGTGTTGTTCATCTACTTCGGTTTAGTGTGGTGGCTTGCCAACAGCACTCGCTTGATTGAGTTGTTTCGAATTAACTTTCTTGAAGCGAAAACGAACCCTCCTTTCCTAGTTCGCGTGATTTGGTATATCAGCCGCGCTGATCGAGCGATTGCTTGGCTAATTGCCATTACACTTTCATTGAGAGTACTTTCTAGCATCTCTAGCCTGCAACACCTGATTTTCCTTGAGATCTTCACATGGTGGATTCTTGGTGGCTCGATTGCGATTAGCTTTATCCTCGAATTTGCTTACCGTTTAGGCCGCACATCGAATCAAGAAGTGATTGCTCTGCGTCTATCAACAATTCGCCGTTATGTGTGGAGCTTCATTATTGCGGGTGTGATTCTGCAAATATCGAGCATAACCCTGGGCAAAGGCACGATCTACAGTTGGATATACAGCGTTCTGTTTTTCTGGTTTGTGTTGGTTACTATCTCAGTTCTTCGATTATGGCGAGCAAAAGTATTCGATACATTACAACACATCTCCGATCGACCAGTATGGGTCAATTGGGCGGTAAACCGTAAGGACACTTTTCTCCTTAATATTGTTGCAACAGCGCTGGGGATCGCTTGGTTGAGTGTTTATAACTTTCAGCATCGAATCATGGCTCTACTTTCTAACTACACTCTGTTTAGTCAAGCCTTAGCTTATTTGTTTCGAATTGAAGTGGCGAAACAGTCTGACCTTGATAAGAACCAACAGAATTTAGTGAGGATAAAAGGCGACCAAACCTTTGAATACATTTTACCGGGTTCAATAGACAGCACGCTTATTGATTATGCCGGCGACGAGGTGAAACAGCTTTCTCGCTACCTCATGTCAGATAGCCCTGCAATTTGTATCGTGTCTGGCGAGCGTGGTGTTGGCTCAACGACTCTGCTTTATACCCTGCTGCACAAGGTGTCAAATGCCGAGCCAGTCTACGTAAGCTGCCCATATGCGGGGTACCAAGAGTTCCTAGCCCATCTAGCAGTGAGTATTGGTTTGGATGAGGAAGCCACCGAGATTCAGATTTTGGCGCATCTACGTAAAAGCGAAACCACTTATCTTATTGCGATTGATAATGCACAGCGCTTAGTCAAGCCTATGGTGGGCGGATTATCTGATCTTATCCGCCTAACAAACTTGCTTCGTCGTTCTAAAAAAAATCACCGTGTAGTCATGTCGATTGCCAAATCAAGCTGGCGCTTTGTTGATCGAGCTCGTGGTGAGCGCTTGTTGTTTGACCTGGTTTGCTTCCTTCCTCGTTGGACAGAAAAACAAGTGAGTGAGCTTTTAACGAGTCGCATCAACAACGAGTTAGAAAAGCCGTTGTCATTTGATGGCTTGGTGGTTCCTAAGCAGTGGGATCAAGATGACATGACAGAAGAGGAACGCGCTCGTAAAGGGTTTTATCGAATTCTATGGCATTACTCCGATGGTAACCCTACCGTTGCCCTGCGCTTCTTCCGTTTATCTCTGAATCGAAATAAAGAGACAGATCAAGCCGTGGTACGCTTGTTCCACGTACCAGAAGCTCAAGAGCTAGAAAACATGCCTAAACCTATGCTGGCTGTGCTTCGTTCTATCGTGCAGTTGGAAATCGCGTCGCCAGAAGTGCTGTCTGAATGTACTCAGTTGAGTATTGCTGAGATTACCGGGATTCTGCGTTATTTCGAAAGTCGCGGTTACATTGGTTGGAATGAAGACAAGGCTAAGATATCGGATCACTGGTTCCGTCACATTACTAATGTTCTCGACCGTCAACATTTATTGGTGAAGTGAAATGAAGAAGTTATTTGTCCTATTACTTGTTGGCTTAGCGACTACCGTGAGTTTTCCGACCTATGCAACGGAAGAGTTAGCCAACGTAGAGAACATCTCTAAGATTGCAAGCTTGGTACGATGGAGCGGTGTGTTCTTCTCCATGATCGTTATTGCAGCAATGTGGCTGTTGCTTAAGTTCATCAATTCGTTGGTGACCAGCTTTGGTAGCCAGTTTGTGCAATATAGAATGTTGCTACAAAAACTGCAGTCGTTTACTCAGTTCTTTATCTACGTAAGCACGGGTCTTATCGTGTTCATGATGAGTTTTAGAATTAACGACCAAATACTGGCTTTGATTGGGGGTACTCTTGCTGTTTCAGTAGGCTTTGCGCTTAAAGACTTGGCAGCATCATTTATCGCGGGTATCACGGTGATGATCGATAGACCCTTTCAAGTTGGTGATCGCGTCACGTTTGAAGGTAATTACGGCGACATAATTACGATTGGTTTGCGTTCTGTGCGCATGAGAACTTTGAATGATGACATCATCACAATTCCAAACAACAAGTTCTTAAATGAAGTCACTACCAGTGGTAACTATGGTGCGTTGGATATGCAGGTGGTGATTCCGTTTTACGTCGGAATGAATGAAGACATCACTCTAGCCCGTGACTTAATCCAAGAAGCGGCTTCTTCAAGTCGCTATATTCATTTACCCAAGCCGGTCACGGTTTTAGTAAAACAGACGATTACGGATAACTACTTAGCGATACAACTAACTTGTAAAGCTTACGTAGTGGACACCGCATATGAGAAGTTGTTTGAAACCGACATTACTTTGCGTGTAATGAAGGAGTTCAGAAAGCACAATATCAACCCTCCGAAAATTTCAGTGACTGCGCATTAATCGAAGTCGGTTTAACGCTTGGAGAGTGAATTAACCTTCTCGTTATCGATAAACAAAAACACCTCCTAACTTATCTCTAGTGCGGAGGTGTTTTTTTATGAGGTTTCTATGTGCGGAAAGACTAAGAGTAAGAGTTGTTGGGTTTATACCTTAAAGTACTTCAACTGTTCTGTTAGGTACTCTGTGGTGTTAGCCATTTTCTGACTGTCTTCTGCCAGTGATTGTGATGCTTGTAGAACTTCATTCGCGGCTAAATGAATGCCAGTGACACTTTCACTCATTTCTGTTGCTACCGCACTCTGCTGCTCCGAGGCTGCAGCAATCTGTGCCACCATGTCGTTCGCGTTATGTAATTCAGTAACAATCACATCGAGTTGTTGGCGCGTGTCATTGGAAGCGACGACACTATGATCGACCTTCTCATTACTGCTTTGCATCGCTTTGTAGGTTCGTTCTGCTTGCTGAGTGAGTTTCTCTATTGTGTGTTGGACTTCGTTGGTTGAATTTTGAGTACGACTCGCAAGGTTACGAACTTCATCTGCAACCACTGCAAACCCTCTTCCTTGCTCACCAGCACGTGCCGCTTCAATCGCAGCATTTAGCGCCAATAAGTTGGTTTGTTCGGATACATCACGTATCACACTCACCACTTGGCTTATCTCAGTCACACCGGATTGTAGGTCTCTCACAAGGTCATTCGCTGTCGAAATGTTTTCTGAAACTTGAGATATCGTTTTGGAGGTCACCTGCATGTTTTGGTCGTTTTGATTCGCATGAACCACCACTTTATTGGTGCTCTCTGCTGTGTTTTCGGCATTTACGGCAACATCAGAAATGGTCGCACTCATTTCTGTCATCGCGGTAGACAATAACTCAAGTTGTGCATGTTGAGAGTTAACACTGGTTGCGGCTTCTTCACTCGCTTGAGCTATGTGGCTCGCCATATTGCTGGATAAGTCGGCAGACTCATTCGCGGTTCGCAATGTACTTTGAAGTTTATCTAACATGGTATCGATCTGATGGCTCATATCGCCGAGTTCATCTTTTCGCATCATGTTCATGCGGACACGAAGATCGCCATCGGCAATTTTATGAGTGTTACCGATAAGCTTGTCGAGTGGTACAAGAATATTATTGGAAATCGCATAACCCATCGCAAACAAAAGGACTGAGAACACCACGGCAACCAGCCCTTCTTTGATTGCTAATGCGTAAAATGCCTCTTGTATGTCTGCGACTAATATTCCAGAGCCAACCACCCAGTTCCATTCAGGAAATAATTGTACATATGAAATCTTGTCTTTGAGTTCACCTTGAGGGCTCATCCATTGATAATCGAGAAAGCCTTTTTCCGCAGGAGAACGAGAAATGGTGACCATTTCGCGCCAGTGATGTTTACCCGCACCATCTTTTAAGTTGCCCGCATTCGTATCGTTCAGTTCGGGCTTTAATGGGTGGCTAATAATGTTGAGCTGCTGATTTAAGATCCAGAAATAGTTGGTGCTGTCATAGCGAAGTGTCTCGATTGCGCGTAGAGCCTGTTCTTTTGCGACTGCTTCGCCAAGCACGTTACGTTGGCTGTAATAGTAGCTCGCCAAACTGACTGCAGTTTCAACTTGAGCACTTAGCTTATCTTGCCGTTCCTCCATGGAGCTCGCGCGCTGCTGTATTAGATTAAAAGTAGACGTCATTACCAAGAGAACAACCGATAAGATGACAATGGATACGAGTTTTGATTTGATAGAAAGGTTACTTAATTTCATAGCTGACTGACTTTATTATTTGTTTTGATTATGAATTTTCGACCAAGGTATCAAAATTTCATACAGTTCAGATGATATGCATCAAGACTGAAGAATATACACTGTGTTACATAATCAAAAAGAGGCACTCGTCAAACAGGCAGAGGTTGAGATTTGGCTTGTGATAGATTAGTAGGACGTGATTTTCGTGCCTGGGCAGAAAAAAGAGAGAAGCCCAGGAACGTTAGAGGTCTAATTAGGTAACCTCTAACGGAGGATCGAATCTAAGCGTAAGTAACGGTTCGATCAGGTATTTAGTTTAGAGGTTGGACACCAGCAATTGCGGTTTTGCTTTTTGTTGAAGGTAGATACTAAAGCAACTTCCCTTGCCTACCTCAGATTCAACTCGGATTTCACCACCAGTCTGACTCAAGATACTTTGAGAGACAGATAAGCCTAAGCCTGTACCGTCGCGTTTGGTGGTATAAAAAGGCGAGAAAATACGTTTTAGTTGTTCTTCTTTAATACCACAGCCTTCATCTTTAACATGAACGATAGCGCCATGAGACACACCATTTTCAACCCAATCTTCACTTGAAATCGTCAATGTACCTTGCCCATCCATGGCATGAATCGCGTTCATTTGTAAGTTCACGAGGATCTGTAGCAGTTGATTTCGATTAACTTCAACAGATGTTTTTGCACTAAGGTTAGAGACATAAACAATACCTTTCTTCTTAGCGCCCGTTTTCACTAATGTGATGCTCTCATCTACTATCGGGTTGATATGTTGCCATGTGACTTCGTCTTGAACACCGCCATGTCGGCTATATTGAAGCAGGCTTCGTGTGATGTTTCGAATTCGATCGATTTGTTCCATGATAGCTTGGACTTCTTCGTTGACTCGACCAATGTCATCTCCTAGTTCAAACTTCATCAACTCTACGTTGCCTAAAATCACGGCTGTTGGGTTATTAATCTCGTGCGCAATTCCTGCGGTTAACTCGCCTAGTGCTGCCAACTTTTCATTGACCACCAGCTTATCTCTCGCTTGGTTGAGTAGTTGAATGTGAAGCTCAAGCTCTTCAGTTTTCTCTTTCAAACTCGCGGTACGAGAATGAACTTTGCATTCCAATTCTGACGCCGCTTGTTGAATCTCTTGATTACGCTCGTGTAGAAGATCCAACATCTTGTCAAACTGTTTAGCGAGCAGTGTCAGTTCGTGTTGGTCATCCAATCCTAGCGTACCAATTCGCTTGTCTTGCCCCATTTGGACAAGCTTGACGACTTTATGAATGCGTTCAATTGGGTTGAAAAGATCACGCGCGCCACGGTGTACGATCAAACCCGAAGCTAGCAATAGCAATACAATGGTAATGCTTATTTCACCAAGGTTAGTTAAATAAGTTTGTATGAGAGGCCAAATTAGATAACCGGTGTAAAGCATGCCAATGACGTTGTCGAATTGGTCATGGATCGGCTGGTAAGCGGTGATGTACCACGCATCGTAAACATATGCACGGTCAAGCCACTCTTTGCCTTCATTGAGCACTTTTGTGTGAACTTCGTTGGAGACGCGAGTACCAATAGCGCGTCCTGCACTGTCCTCGCTACTTAGCGGAACGTTCGTGCTAACGCGAAGATCATCTAGAAATACAGTAACGGTACCAATACGTCGATTAAAACCATCGCGTTGTGGGTATATCAGATTGCTGATCTGATCAACTAATTGGGTACTATTATTGAGTAAAATACCGCCATCAAGAAAACCAATTACATGGTCATGTTTGTCTCTAATTGACACAACAGTGCGACTGACCAAACCTCGAGTTTCGACATCGTGCCCGTTGAGCATTGGTACTTCGGCTTGTTTCGCTAGATTGCGATCGAGTTCATTCAGTTCATCTTGAGTAAGCACATTAAAAAAGGACTCTTTGTGCGTAAGATCAAGGTATTCAAGCTTTTTGTCCATTTGCTCAACACTGCGCCAGCGTAGAAAATCGAGCTTATAGCGTTTCTTGTTCTCTGACACCCAGCGAGTGAAGTCTTCTTTCGAACCATTACTGGTGAGCTTTACTCGGAAATTGTAAGATTCAGCAAACGCTTGAACATTATAAGCTTGTTGGCTTTGAATCAAATGAATACTGTTGTCTGCGACATCCAAACGCTCATCGACATCAATTAACGCACCCTGCCACGTATAATGAACCGACCAATACAAGGTAATGGCAACCAATGCGCAGAGCGTTAAGATAATCGGAGCGGATGTCAGGAACAATAAGCGATAACGTACCATTGTTTTGAAACGGAACGTCCACTTAGACCACCAAAGACGTCTAATCGGCATATTCAGAACCTTCTGTGTTCCAATCTTTGTACTTACGTTCTAACGTTTTTCGTGCAACACCGAGATCTCTCGCTGCAGCAGATTTGTTGCCATCGTGAAAACTCACTAGTTGCTCAATATGTGCTTTTTCCACTTCTTTGAGTGTCCAACTGTTTGGATACCCTTCTGCCGCGTCATAGTTTTCCAAGTTAGGCACTTCAGACCCATGTGACACCGTCACTGATATACTCGTTGGTGCTGGATCACCGTTAATCTCACGCCAATAGTGAGCTGGTGGCTTGTCTAATAGAATGCATCGTTCGACTAAGTTTTTAAGCTCACGGATATTCCCCGGCCATTCGTACTCGTTCATTGCCAAGATATCTTCATGCGCCCAATTAGGGACAGGCATACCAAGTTCACTTGATAATAAACGTGTAAAGTACGGAACAAGCTCAATCAAATCAGATGGACGTTCTCTAAGAGGAACAACATCTATCTTAAGTACATTGAGTCGATAGAAGAGATCACGGCGAAAATGTCCTTTGTCGACCTCATCCTGTAAGTTTCGGTTGGTCGCAGCGACAACTCGAACGTCGACGGCGATCTCTTTCTCGCTGCCGACAGGACGAATCGTACGTTGCTCTAAAACTCGTAATAAAGCTGCTTGCATTGGTAATGGCATCTCGCCTATTTCGTCAAGGAACAGTGTGCCACCACTTGCGACTCTAAAGAGACCCTCTCTATTTTTTTTCGCGCCAGTAAATGCACCTGATGTATGACCAAACAACTCACTTTCTAAAAGCTCTGGTGCAATCGCGCCGCAGTTAATCGGTACAAATGGCCCCGTACGTTTGCTGGCTTCATGTACACCACGCGCGACCAGTTCCTTACCTGTTCCGGATTCACCTTCGATAAGCACTGAGGCTCTTGATGGCGCAAACTGACTAATAAGTTGTTTAAGCTGTTTGGTTTTGTCTGAATTACCGATCAATTCGGTTTTAATATGACGGCTAACATCTCGCTTTAGCGCATATTGCATTCGTTGGTCTAAGCGCTTATCCATGCAGCGAAGTACGGCTTGTATCATCTGCTCCAAATTGAACGGCTTTAGAATGAAATCAGAAGCGCCAAGCTTAAGCGCTGATATGGTCATCTCTAGATCGGCGTAACCAGTCATGAAAATGACATCTGCACGCTTATCTGCATCATTAAAGGCTTCTTCCCACTCAATACCAGAACGACCTGGAAGATTAATATCGAGAACGATCAGATCAAAATGCTCATTGCAACGGAGGACCTCAGCCTCTTCTACAGAACCCGCACTTGAGACCTTACCAAAGAACTTACCTAGTGCTTTTTTCAAAATGGCCTGCATGCCAATTTCATCGTCGACCACCAAGACAGAAAATGCTTGATATTGAGTCAATGTGTTTGGGTTGAGATTAGATGCAGTTGAACTAGGTAAAGACATATTGATAAGCCCACAGTGAAAGTTGGGACAGAGTGTACCAATTAACCTTTTGTGCTACAGGGGCAATATGCGACATTTTGTCCTAGCTCATGTTTTGGTTCAATTTTTCGCGTCAAATGGCGCAACTTAGTCCGAAATAACAGTAATTTAATGAGATCTGATGCATGATTTATTGGCATCAAGCTTGCTTGTAAGGTGATGATTTCTAATCACAACAATTAGCATCTTATGTACATGACCTTCTTTGAGCCCTTTATACTGAAGGCATGTCATTCATTTATAACAGAATGGACATAATAATAATGAAAGCAATTCCCTTAACCCTTGCAGCTCTATCTATCGTCAGTTACACGGCTAGCAGCGCAGAAGACACCACTCATATCAAACTTGCAACCACGACAAGTACTTATCATTCTGGTTTGCTCGATTACTTATTACCTGAATTTGAAAAGGATTCTGGTATCAAAGTCGACGTAATCGCTGCAGGTACAGGCAAATCACTTCGCATGGGCGAAAATGGTGATGTTGATCTTGTGATGACGCACGCTCCTAAGGCCGAAGCGAACTTCGTTGAAAAAGGCTACGGTGTTCTACCTCGCAAGCTGATGTACAACGATTTTGTTATCGTTGGCCCTCAAACGGATCCTGCTAAGGTTGCGTCTCAAGAAAACGTCGCTGAAGTATTCAAAGCCATTTCAGAAAACAACGTTACTTTTGTTTCTCGTGGCGACGATTCAGGTACTCACAAAAAAGAGATGGGTATTTGGGCTCAAACTAAAATGGAACCCAACTTCGGTGGTTATCGCAGCGTTGGTCAAGGTATGGGGCCTACCCTAAACATGGCATCAGAGATGCAAGGTTATACCATGACAGACCGCGGAACTTGGTTGGCTTACCAAAACAAACTTGATCTTAAAGTGTTGTTCCAAGGCGACAAAAACCTTTTCAACCCTTACCAAGTTATTTTGGTGAACCCAGAACGTTACCCAAGCATCAACTACCAAGCAGCGAAAGTATTCAGTGATTGGTTGGTGAACCCGAAAGGTCAAAAGCTAATCAACGACTTTAAGCTTCACGGTAAGCAGTTGTTTGTTGCTAGCGCAGAGTAGTCAACAAAGCACTATCCTTTACCAAGTGACATTAATGAAGAAATAATGTTCATGAAAGTTACTTGGTAAAAGCTGTTAGCTTTTGTTAACAACGACTCTTGCAAAAGACCACTTTAAGATACGATAGCTGACCAATTAAGCCTCAAGCAAATTCAGTCAGCTATGATTAAATCAGTCATACCTACTAAGACTTATTGTCGATCGAAACGAGATACATCATGACCTTATGGCAAACAACGCTTGATGCATTAAATTTACTAGTGAGCTTTGACTACGAATTGTGGAAAATCGTCGCGGTATCTTTCAGCGTGTCTTTGTCCGCCATTTCACTGGTGATCGTACCTGCAATCATCATGGCTTTTTTATTAGCGTACACAGAGTTTCCCGGGAAGTGGGCGCTGCTTTCCGTGATTAACACCTTACAAGCTATTCCGACTGTCGTAATCGGCTTGCTGATGTACATGATGCTATCGCGCTCTGGCCCTTTGGGCGATTGGCAACTGCTATTCACGCAACAGGCGATGATCTTAGGTCAGATGCTGATCTGTTTCCCGATCCTTGTCGCAATGATGCATGGTGCGCTGCAAGCCAGTGACCGTCGCGCGGTTGAAACTGCACGTACCCTGGGAGTATCAACCACTCGAGTGGCATGTACTTTAATTTGGGAAACTCGCTTTCCTTTAATGGCTGCCACCATCGCTGCATTTTCTCGCATCGTCACTGAAGTGGGCTGTTCGATGATGGTTGGTGGCAACATTATGGGGATGACAAGAAATATCCCAACGGCTATTGCCATGGAGAGTCATAAAGGCGCTTTCGCACAAGGTGTCGCGCTGGGTATGGTTTTACTTGCACTGGCATTAGCCCTTAACTTTTTTCTCTCTAGTGTGAGAGGAAAAGGCTATTTAAGAACTTAGGAACGCTGTCATGAGTATAAAAATAACAACGCAGCAAATCTCAATGCGCTACAAAGAGCGTGTTTTGTTCCATATTCCCGAATTGTCGATTGGCCCTAATGATGCCATTTATCTTAAAGGTGATAATGGCGTTGGTAAAACGACCCTACTTAAAATCTTGTCAGGACTTATCCAACCTAGCTCTGGACGCATTCAATCTCCTACCCAAAGTTGGCAGCAGATTTTATTCCCGAGACTGAAGTTCAAGGACATCATCTATTTACACCAAACCCCTTATCTTTTTGATGGTTCGGTGTACCAAAATGTCGCTTATGGTATTCGCTTTAATAAAGAGAGCCAAAAAGATAAGCGAGCTCAAATAATTAACGCGCTGAGAATGGTAGGTTTGGAAACCTTAGCAGACGAGCACATCTCTGTGCTGTCTGGTGGTGAACGTCAACGCGTTGCCATGGCGCGCGCTTGGATTCTAAAGCCCTCAATCTTGCTTATGGATGAACCAAGTGCCTCTTTAGATAAAGAATCTATTGAAAGATTGGTGATTATGGCTGAAGATCTTCTTCAGAGAGGCGCAAGTTTGGTCATTACTAGCCATCAAACCAACGCGTTAACCGATTTATGTAAGAAGCAATGGTGGATTAAAGACAACACTTTGACTGAATCACCGCTTCTGCAAATTATTCAAAAAAACAGAGCACAAGAGAATATTTATGCTGCTTCCCACGCAAACTAGTTGGGTTATTTTGGCTGGCGGACAGGCCAGTCGTATGGGCGGGAAAGATAAAGGACTCGTTGAGCTCAACGGGTCTCCGCTTATTCAATACGTAATTAATAAACTGTCACAGCAAGATGTCAGCATTACTATCAATGCCAATCGCAACCTAGACAGTTACCAGGCATTTGCTCCGGTTGTTTCCGATTCATTTCCTGACTATCCAGGACCTTTAGGTGGCATTCATGCTGGCCTTCAAAACGCGACCACAGATTGGGTCGGCTTTGTCCCTTGTGACAGCCCACAAATCAGTGACGACCTTGTTGAGCGTTTTTGTTCTGCAGTTAAAGAAGACAGTGACATTCTTGTCGCGCATGATGGCGAATTTAAACAACCTGTATTCACTCTATTCCACAAACGTGTTCTGCCAAAGCTAGAAGCGTTTTTGGAACGTGGTGATCGTAAGATCATCTTGCTATACAAAGAGTGTGTCACGGAATATGTCGATTTTAGCGATTCACCTAACTGCTTTGTTAATCTGAACACGCCAGAAGAACTCACCCAATTCGGAACGCTTCAATAATGAAAGATTCAACACAACGCCCTAACCTTCCTTTATTGGGCTTTGCTGCTTATAGCGGTACAGGAAAAACAACGGTACTTGAAGCTCTGCTTCCGTTATTGACTGAATCGGGTTTAAAAGTTGGTGTGTTAAAACATGCTCACCACGATTTTGATGTCGATAAGCCGGGTAAAGACAGTTACCGCTTACGTAAGGCTGGAGCCAATCAAATGCTGATCGCTTCGCGTAACCGTCACGTGATGATGACAGAAACGCCAGAAGCCGAAGCTGACTTTGATTACCTGCTGACTCGCTTTGATACCAACACACTTGATCTGATTTTGGTTGAAGGCTGTAAGAACATCGCTTTTCCTAAAATTGAATTGCACCGAGATGAAGTAGGTAAACCATGGTTATATCCGAATGATGACAACATTATTGCCATTGCTGCAGACAGACAAGTGGAATCCGAACTGCCACAAATGGCGATCAGCGACTTAGACGCGATTCGTGATTTCATCATCGAATATGCTCAGTCATTTGATTCTTCATCGACAACAAGCAAAACAGCGTCGTGTTCATCTTCAAAAGACGATACACCTGTTGTGTGCTGTGACTCATTCTCTCCTGCTGGCCTAAGCGTTACGCAAGGCCAACAAAAGATCGTCGATAGTATTGACGCGCTCGAACTCACAGAGAGTGTTGAATTACTACAAGGCTACGGTCGCGTATTGGCTGAAGATGTTATTTCACCAATCAATGTGCCTCAAAACATCAACTCTGCAATGGACGGCTACGCGATTCGCAGTGAAGACTTAGAATTGGATAGCTACCAACTGGTTGCTGAAGTTATGGCTGGCCATAGCTACGACAAAACCGTTAAACAGGGTGAAGCTGTTAAGATCATGACGGGCGCACCAATGCCAGAAGGCGTTGATGTGGTTGTTATGCGTGAGCAAGCCGTTCAAGATGACAACAAAGTTAGCTTCCCTGGTGCTAAAATCTCGGTTGGACAAAATGTCCGTATGGCGGGTGAAGATTTAGAAATCGGCCAACCCGTCTTTACACGTGGCACACGCATCGAAGCACCAGAAATGGGCATGATGGCGTCGTTAGGTTTTGGTACATGTCCTGTTCTACGTAAAGTAAAAGTGGGCGTGTTCTCGACGGGTGATGAAGTTCAAGCGCCCGGTAGCGAGCAAAAACCAAACTCTATCTACGATTCAAACCGTTTTACTATTATCGGCATGCTTCAAAAGCTTGGCTGTGACATTGTCGATTACGGCATCATCGAAGATGACGAACAAAAGATGATGGATGTGCTTCATGCTGCGTCGTTGGAAACTGATATGGTACTAACGTCTGGGGGTGTTTCAGTTGGTGATGCCGACTACATTAAACTCGCGCTAGACAAACTAGGTGAAATTAACTTCTGGCGTATCAATATGCGTCCAGGTCGCCCTCTTGCTTACGGTAAGATTGAAAACAAACCATTCTTCGGTTTACCGGGCAACCCTGTCGCGGTAATGGTGTCGTTTATTAATTTCGTTGAACCTGCAATCCGTAAACTGCAAGGACAAACCAACTGGACACCAGTGAAAGCAAACGCGGTAGCGACTGAGCAATTACGTTCACGCCAAGGTCGTACTGAGTTCAGCCGTGGTGTGTTCTCGATGAGTGAATTTGGTGTGCTTGAAGTGAAAACTACTGGCAAACAAGGTTCAGGCATTCTGCGCTCTATGAGCGAAGCGAACTGCTTAATCGAAATCTCGCCAGCGGTTGATACAGTGAAAGTTGGTGAGACAGTCACGATTATTCCACTGCAGGGTCGTGTTTAATTTAAAGCTCATTAGCTTAAATTTGAATTAGCAGACTTTACTAAAAGATAGACGAAGCCCCTATATTGATCGTTCGATACTAAGGGGCTTTCTGTTTATTCGTTTCGTGAAAGACAACCTGTTCGTTTCCTGACAGACAAAAAGCTTAGATCGCGATAAGCGATAATCTTAAGATTTCTTACCATTGCCTTGAGCCACGTACGGTTTTTATGTAGAGTGCGCGCAAAGTAATAATTCTATTGGAGAGCATCATGGCTCGTACCATTCTGTACACTTATAAAGACGAAGACAAAGAGTTACTGTTTTCTAAACAAGAACACCGCACGATTCAAGAAGCTGTAGCGGCAGCTGAAGGTATCGACATCACTGAGTATCTAAAAACTGAGCAACAGCTTGAGTTTATTTCTGATACTAAAGCTGTTCGTAACTACCAAGATAACTATTTCCGTAAGCTTGGCTTTACCAAGCTTACGTTGAAGCAAAAAGATAACCTTGGTGTTGGCAAAAAGAAGAAGTAAGTCCTCTTGGAGCTTGTTTCTTTGCTGCTTCTAGCTTCTAGCTTCTAGCAACAAAAACACTAAATCATAAAAAATGCCGCAACCTCTTTCGAGATTGCGGCATTTTTATTTATAGTTTTTAATCGCTTAACGTTAAGTTGAGATTACTTAATGTTAAGGAATGCAGCACCACGAACGCCACCTGAATCACCGTGTTTTGCTTTGATGATTTTCGGACATTTCGCCACAGGCAACAAGTATTTAGGAATACGTTTTGGCATCTCTTCGTAGATAAGCTCAAAGTTAGACAAGCCACCACCAAGCGCAACAACATGCGGGTCAAGCGCTGTGAATAGGTTTGCAAAACAGATAGCCAATAACTCCATGAAACGATCTACGTGCTCAACAGCTTTTGCTTCACCTTCGTTGTAAGCTTGAATGATTTCAACTGCTTTTTTCTTCTCACCAAAATAGTGATCATAAATCAGCTCAAAGCCACGACCTGACAAGTAACTGTCTAAACAGCCCTTTTTGCCGCAACCACAACCAAGTAACGGTGCGTTATCGCCAAGGTGAAGCCAAGCATCAAGAGGTAAGCGCATATGGCCTAGCTCACCTGCCACGTGGTTACGACCGGAGAATACCTTACCGTCGAAGACTAAACCGCCACCGAAACCAGTACCAAGAATCAGGCCGGCAACTGAAGGTTCATCTTTAAGTTCGTCATCCCATGCTTCTGAAAGCGCAAAACAGTTCGCATCATTTTCGATTTTCACACTACGACCGATAAGCGCTTCTAGATCTGTACGTAGCGGCTTACCTGTTGATGCAGGTACGTTAACAACAAGCATAGTGCCATCGTCTGCGTTTTCCATGCCAGGAAGGCCAAGGCCAATTTTGCCTTCGCAAGACAGTTCGTTATCGTACTTTTTTACTAAACCAGCAATCGTATCAAGTAATAATTGATAGTTATCAGTTGGCGTCGGTACACGCTCTGTTGCCACTCGCTCAAGTTTCTCGTTGAATGCACCAAACTCAATTTTTGTGCCGCCAACATCGAAGCCGTAATACATGAAATCTCTCCAATTCTTCCCTAAATTCGGGCAAATAAAATTTTGTAAATAAACAACTAAGGAGCATTATCCATAACACTCCCCCTACAAACCGTGATAGATAACAAACTTATCTTGTGTTCGAGTCTGTTTGAACAACAAGTCAGCACATAGCGGTTAAAGGTTAGAGTGACTTCTCATTTTTGCTGTGTTCTATGAAAGCATTCAAGCTAGGTTTAGTCGGATCTGACTTATAACGCGTCTTACTTAACATGTAGCTTTCACGAAATACTTCAAACCAAAGTTGTAAAGTCTTCGCGCCCTCTTCTTCGCCAGCTTGCTTTAAAACTAAGCTGGCGACTTCTGCCGTTGAGAGGTGTTGTTCGTTATCTGACTTTCTCATCATGTATTGAGAAACCGATTCAGGCTCAATCGACAACACAGGTAAATCTTGCAGATACTCTGAACGGCGGAAGATGCGTCTCGCTTCACGCCAACTACCATCGATGAAGATAAGAAGAAGTGTTTTATTAGGATCGCGCATTTGTGGTAAATCTTGAACCACTCGCGTTTTGTCATCGGTGTAGCCTTCAGGGAATACAACAATGGGTTGATATTTATCATCCTTTAGAACATCAAGCATCTCTTGATTCGGCTCAGTACGGTGCCAAAGGTAGGCATAGCTGTCTTTGACCGTATCAACAATCAATCGGCCTGTATTGCTTGGCTTCAAGATTTCGTTGTCTGACAAGATCAACATCGTAGCGACATTCGTATCTATATTCGGTTGATGCTCGCAGATGCAGCTGTCTTGTTTTATTTTGCAGTATTCGCATCGCACGACTTTGCACCCGCGCGCGTTAAACGGCTTAGTAGCAATAGACAAGCGGTGTTGATATAAACGGTGAAAAGCGTGGATTCTCATGGATAATAACGATAGATCTAGAAAAGTTGCACGATTGTACTTACAGTGACCTTAGAATGATAGAAGGAATTCCCATGCAAGACCCATCACTGCTTCGCCTTGTTTGTTTTATTGTCGTTTTTGGATTATGTGCGATTTGGGAGTACCGTTTTCCACGCAAAACGCTAACTCAAAATAAGTGGTTCCGTTGGGGGAACAACTTTGCGTTGGTTGCACTCAACAGTTTTCTGCTAGCTACACTTATTCCTATTGCTGCATTCCAAGCGGCTGTCATTGCACAAGACAATCAATGGGGTTTATTTAATACCCTGTCACTTCCTAAAGAACTCGTTGTACTGATCTGTGTATTGCTGTTGGATTGCGCCATTTACCTGCAACACTTGGTGTTTCATCGTGTGTCTTGGCTTTGGAGATTACATCGAGTGCATCATGCCGACCTAGATATTGATGTCACAACAGGTACACGATTTCATCCAATTGAGATGATGCTTTCTATGCTTATCAAAGTGAGTTTAGTGATCACCCTTGGGGTTCCAGTGATTGCCGTGGTGATATTTGAAATTGTGCTTAACGCGAGCGCGATGTTTAACCACAGTAATGCACGTCTACCACTTTGGATTGATAAGCGATTGAGAAAAGTGATTGTGACACCAGACATGCATCGTGTTCATCACTCGGTCATTGTGAAAGAAACCCATTCTAATTTTGGCTTCTTTTTATCGGTTTGGGATATCTGGTTTAAGACTTATCGTGCCCAGCCTATGCTTGGACACGATCACGTCCACATTGGCGTGCCTGAGATACAAGATGGCAAAGAACAGAGATTGGATTTCATGCTGCGTCAACCATTTGTCCATTACCCACATTCAAGAAAATCAAAGTAGCGGTTTGTTTTCTACATGCCATCTTTCAATATAAGGCCCAAAAAAAGCAGGCGCTCAAACCATTTATTAGTCATTCCGCGCTAATAATGAGTTTAAGCGCCTTGCTCTTGGTATCGAGACGCTGGCTTGTTATTCAGAGAAATCTTTTCTAACTGGTTATCTACTTAATACGTACTTATGAAGCATCGCTTGTTGATGCCCTGCAATGTCAGCAACTTGCTCTGAGCTTTCAATCATAGACTCTAGCTGTAGCTTAGTGTTTTCGCCCTGCTCTGACACGCGTGTAATGGAATGGGTTACATCAACAGTAGCGCGAGCTTGCTGTTCGGTTGCGACCATGATTTGCTCAACTCTACCTTTTATCTGGCTGACTGCTACGTCGATTTTCTCAAAAGCTTGTTTTACATCACCACTGGTTTTCAATGCATTAGCCATTTCGCTTCGAGACTCGCTGACTGACATACGAGATCGATCAGCTGCAGCCACCAGCTCATTCATCATGCTGCGAATATTGGTGGTTTGCTGGGATGTACCGCTCGCCAGTTTTCTTACTTCATCTGCAACCACTGCAAAGCCACGGCCCTGTTCTCCGGCACGTGCAGCTTCAATCGCAGCATTAAGGGCTAATAGGTTGGTGTTTTCAGCAATGCCACTGATCATATCAACCATTTCACGAATTTGTTTTACTCGCCCGTCTAGATCTGCCATCGATTCTTCGTTCAAGCTTAACGAGTGCTCTAATGCCTGAAGACGCTGTTGATTCAAGCCAACCACCTGACTTCCGGTGACCGATTCATCTTCCGCTAATTGAGCGTCATCGTTCGATGCATTCGAGATACGTGCAATTTCGCCTATAGAAGCTTCAAGTTGAGTAATCGTTGTGATCATGTTTTGCAGAGATTCATTCTGCTCGTTTAAGCTTGAATTCGTCTGCTCTGCAGCATCGTGACTAACTTCTGCTGTTTGATAAAGTGTTTCACAGTTTCGAGTGACCAAGCGAACTGAGTCGGCGGTGGAATCTACGACGGTATTTAACTGTGATGCGATAACCTGCAGCTCTAATGGCCCTACTAATTCGCTTTGTTTAGAAAAGTCATGTTCGGCGAGTAAATTCAGCTGCTGGGTAATGTTTTTTAAGCCTTTATTGACCCAATGACGTAGCACAAGCCACGAAATAATAATGATCACAGCGATCACTAAACCGCTAGTGAATAACACCCTGTCAATGTTAGTGATGGTTTGGTTTACAACCAACTCACTTGCATCAATCAAGTGTGAAGCCGTCGATGATAATTGATTCAGTGTGCCGATAACCTTGTTCGCTAAGGTAATGACTTCAGCTAAATTCTGTTTTTGTTTTTCAGCTAACTCTAATTTCCAGAGGATCTGTTTGATCACCCCTTCTTCTGTGAATCCTTCTTTCACCATGTCATAAGGTGCAGTCAGGCTGGCAAACTCAACAATATCTGGATGCCATTCTGAAAAATCGTCGTACGCTAAGTTTATTCCTGCAATGCGATTTCTTAACTCTCGAAATTCATCTTCCGCTTTGTCTAAGTCAGATTGCATCAACAGCATTAAGAATGTGTTCGCCATTGCCGAAGCACTTGCCGTGAATCGGTTAGCGGCATCATGTGCTTCGGGGTTATTCTGAACTAAAAAAGAGCTAATACGATTCATTTCAGGCCCAATAGAACTAACACCGTAGCGAAACCCTCCTATTTGGCTATCAATGAGGTTTTGTTTACCTTGAATATCAATCTGAGCCAATAACACGCTGTTGGTCATATGTTGTAGCTGAGCCATATCATCAATCAGGCTTTGCTTTTGCTCTAGAGAAATCGCATCGGGGAAGGATTGAGAAATAAAAAGAAGTTCGTCTAGCGTTTGATTGCTCTCTGCAGCTAATTGCTCAATTGCTGATCGTGTTGTGTTGAGTGTGTCTAAATCGGTTGATTGCGTGCTGTAGGTAAGGAGTTTTACTTGTTCTAATACGCTCTGCGTCAACTGAGCGTTGTTTAGTGCTAGGGGCAATGCTTGTTCAGACAACGTATCAAAATGCCCTCCAACCCGCTCTACACCTCGAATACTGACCATCGATAAAAAGGTGACGAGCAAAAGAATCGAAATAAATACAGCAGTGACGGTTTGAATGAGCGAGAATGTATAACGTGAAGGTTTTATTGATAAATTTGTGTCGGGCATGTGAAATCCAGTTTGACTACGAAAAGAGATATCCTTAAGTTGTTCCGTATACTAGAAGTCGTTGATGACGTTTTTATTTCAGTTTTTTGTCAGAAGAGTTACATATGAAAATCAGAAAAATGCTTGCAGTTACAATAACTTTAGTAACATTGACTGCTTGTAGCTCTACGCCACCGCCTTTTAGTTACAATAAAGTACCGTCAAAACCCTTATCGAAATCAGAGCAAGCTACCGCAAATGCGTATTTGAGCGTGTACGAGCAATGGAAAGGTGTCCCTTATCATTTTGGCGGCACTTCATTTCGAGGAATAGATTGTTCGGCTTTCGTTCAAATCGCTGTTCAGAATGCAACGCAACAGGCTTTGCCGCGCACGACCAAAGATCAGAGTAAACAAGGTGTAGAAATTGCGTATGAGCAAGCAATAAGTGGTGACTTAGTATTTTTCAAAACCTCACCAAAAGTACGACATGTAGGTGTTTATCTGGGAAACAAACAGTTCTTACATGCGTCGACATCTAAAGGTGTGATTATCTCAAGGTTGGATAACCCTTATTGGGCTTCGAAGTTTTGGCACTTTAGGCGCATATAACGCGTCAGTCTTTCGCCTCTTTGATAACGCTTACGACCCGGTGAATAGATGTACGTAAGAAGCACTAACGCTTAAAATATTAGTGCTTCAAATAGAGTCGTTCAAAATACTGGTGCTTAAAACTTCTAATGCTTAAAGAAATAAGCTCGGACGGTTAATCGTATTTAGCGACAGCAGTATCAAATAAGTTTTTAACTAAGGCGATGTATTCGTCTAGGAACACAATCTGCTCGTTAGTTGCTTTCTTTGCCCAAACGCCCGCAAGCACTTCACCTAAATCAGCGACTACGGCATCTGCTTCTTTCAACAATTGAAAGCGCACGCTAGAGTGCAGTTCAGGATTTTGTTCAAAGATAGCCATGATGTTGGTTGAAATCATGTCAGTAACAATGTCTTCTACACTTTCATTTCCTGTATCACCATTACTGTTGGTAAATACATCCAAATTGAACGATAAGTGCTCGATTAAAGCCAAATAGCCATCGGTTTCTACAACCACAATAAATCTCCGTTTTAAGCTCTAGAGCAGATTAATACGTATTAAGCTAATACTATGTAAATGAAGTCATTTGTCATCATTTTATTATCAAAAGTCGTATTTAAATGATCCCTGTTAGCATTTAAGCTCAAAATTGAATCAATATACAAATAAAGCCAGAAAGTTCGACTTAGCAATAGCTTTCAACATTTTTAAATACGCAAGAACATAAGTTTTGCTATCCATGACTTACCCTAGCATGAGTACCTACTAAAATTTAAGCGTAAACAATAACAACCCATGCGCACTTTTCTAGTTAGTAGCCTAACATTGAACGTCAACTGTGAGGTTTATTCCAAAGTGCATATGGCTACCATTTGTCATTTTTTATCGAGTTATCAATGGTATTGAATTAGCTTGAGTTCACAGATCAGCCAATTCATTCATCATAAGAAGGCTTAGAATTAAGAACATTGACTAGTGCGTCTATAAATCGCTCAGTTTTATCCTAAACTATTGTTAATCAACAAACCGTATTTCTAACCAACCGTTCTTTGAGGATTTCCTATGTGGCAGGCCATTTCTCAACAGCTTTCAGATACACTTTTATTCAACTTTCAGATCACTGAACGTACTAAGGTTTCTGGTGGTGACATTAACGATTGCTATATGATTAGCGACGGCAATGAGCGTTATTTTGTTAAGGTAAATCAACGAGAGTTTCTACCTAAATTTGAAATAGAAGCTGAGAACCTGCGCTTATTAAGAGATACCTCCACCGTTTATGTACCTGAGCTTGTGCTTATTGGTAAGACTAAGGAGTGCTCGTTCATTATCCTGAATTACTTGCCAACTAAGCCGCTTGAAACTGGCAATAACAGCTTTGATTTTGGTGTACAGCTTGCCCGACTTCATCAATGGGGAGAGCAAAAAGAGTTCGGTTGCGATCAAGACAATTACATAGGCATTACTCTTCAACCTAATCCGTGGCATAAAAAATGGGGACGTTTTTTCTCTGAACAACGTATTGGTTTCCAACTTCAGCTGTTGAAAGAAAAAGGCATCGAATTTGGCGACATTGACGATATAGTCGACGTGGTGAATATGCGACTAGCGAGCCGTAACCCACCCCCTTCACTACTTCATGGCGATCTTTGGAATGGTAACGTGGCTAATTCAGCGTTTGGCCCTATCTGTTACGACCCTGCATGTTATTGGGGTGACCATGAATGTGATATTGCATTAACAGAATTGTTTCATGGGTTCCCTCAAGAGTTTTATGAAGGCTATCAAAGCGTCATGCCTTTGGACGTTGGCTATACTGATCGAAAAGACATTTATAACTTGTACCATCTTCTCAATCACTGCAATCAATTTGGCGGCGAATATTTAGCGCAAACCGAAGCATGTATTCAGAAGATTCAAGCCGTTTAGTACCAATCACGGTGGTTGACCAAAACGATTCAAGCTATCACGATCGATATAAGCGACTTAGGTTAGTATCAGTTACAGTGAGGAGAACTTGCCATGCATAAATACACAGAAAAACACGTGTCCTGCCCTCATTGCGGGCATGCAATCAGCATAACGCTCGACGCCTCCAATGGCAGTCAGGATTTTTACGATGACTGCCCCGCTTGCTGCAACGCCATTCACTTGGACATGCAGGTCGACGAAGTTAGAGATAGGATAAACCTATCGATTGATGCCGATGACGAACAGGTTTTCTAAAAAAGGTTTGCTAACAAGTATGACTGTTGCCACATGCCTAAAGTCATACTAGCAACAACAAAGCTAAAAAGAGCACATCAAGTGCTCTTTTTATTGTTTAAGCCATCGAATGATACAGCTTGTGATTTTCACTAGTTATTCAGCCGCCAGCTTCAACTTTTATTCGTTTAACCATCATAGTTAAACGTGCAAGCCAGCCTAAAGCTAACGGTTCAGGCTACTTTTTGTTCGCCATAATACGTTCAACGGTATCGACGATCGCTTGTGTTTGAGGGTCGAATTCAATATTGACCTCATCTCCGACTTCACGTCCTCCAAACAAAGTTCGATTCAATGTTTCTGGAATGAGATGCACAGAGAAACGGTTGTCTTCGACTTCACCAATAGTCAGTGAACATCCATCAACACCAATGTAGCCTTTACTTAGCACGTACTTCATCGACGCTTCTGGCATTTCAAACCATAGTGTACGGTTGTTTTCCGTTTTGATGACTTCAACCAGTTTTGCCATTAGCGTAATGTGTCCGGACATGCTGTGGCCACCAATTTCATCACCGAACTTAGCTGCACGCTCTACGTTTACTTCGTCCCCAATATTCAACTGACCGAGATTAGTTAATCTTAACGTTGCTTGCATTAAATCAAACGCAACACGGTTTCCTGAAATTTCAGTTACCGTTAAACAACAGCCATTATGAGCTACTGAAGCACCAATCGCTAAGCCCTCTACCATTTTGTCTGTCAACTCAATGGTATGGGTTTGAAACGACTCTTTTTTGTTTATCGCAACCAGTGTTGCCATACCTTGAACAATACCTGTAAACATAAGATTCCTATTTAGCATTTTAGTAACAGTTTTTCATAGCAGTTATTGTGACATTTCTTTATGATTCGTCCAGTGGAAGCTTAATGATCAGCGTCTTTGATTTCTTCAGAGTGTCCATTCCCACATTTTCAATCTAATTTAATCTCTAATCTGGAGTAATTTGTGCATCGTTACAAAGAAGAAGCCTTGAATCTAATCAAACTTGCGACCCCAGTGTTGATCGCATCTGTGGCACAAACCGGAATGGGTTTTGTCGATACTGTGATGGCAGGTGGCGTAAGTGCGATTGATATGGCCGCAGTATCTATTGCTGCGAGTATTTGGTTGCCTTCGATTTTGTTCGGTGTCGGCTTGCTGATGGCATTGGTCCCTGTTGTTGCTCAACTTAACGGTTCTGGTAGACAAGCAAAGATTCCATACGAAATTCAACAAGGCATAGTGCTTGCGTTAATTATCTCATTACCAATCATCGGTGTACTGTTCCAAACTCAAGCAATACTTGAGCTGATGGATATAGAAGTCTTAATGGCGAAAAAAACCATTGGCTACATGTATGCAGTCATGTTTGCGGTACCAGCCTTCTTACTTTTTCAAACTTTGAGAAGTTTTACTGACGGCATGTCTTTGACGAAACCCGCGATGGTCATTGGTTTTATCGGTTTGTTATTGAATATCCCGCTCAACTGGATGTTTGTATACGGTAAGCTTGGCGCACCGGCTCTTGGTGGTGTTGGCTGTGGCGTCGCAACCGCTATCGTATACTGGATAATGTTTGCTCTGTTGTTTGCGTATGTGCTGACTTCAAAACGACTAGCGAAGATCAACATCTTTGGTCAATTCCATAAACCAGAGTTAAAGGCACAAATTCGACTGTTCAAACTCGGCTTTCCTGTTGCTGCTGCTCTGTTCTTTGAAGTGACCTTGTTTGCTGTTGTTGCGCTTCTGGTCGCTCCATTAGGCTCATTGATTGTTGCTGCGCACCAAGTTGCGATCAACTTCTCGTCTTTGATATTCATGATTCCAATGAGTATAGGCGCAGCTGTCAGTATTCGTGTTGGTCATAAGTTAGGTGAAAACAATACCGAAGGCGCAAAGATTGCTACACATGTTGGCATAATCGTTGGTTTGGTGACTGCATTGATGACAGCGGCCTTGACAGTGTTGTTCAGAGAGCAAGTATCATTGCTTTACACAGAAAACACAGCAGTAATCACCATTGCAATGCAGCTGCTTATTTTCGCTGCGGTTTATCAATGTACTGATGCAATTCAAGTGATAGCTGCGGGCGCTCTTCGTGGATACAAAGACATGCGATCGATTTTTAACATTACTTTCGTCGCATACTGGTTACTTGGCCTACCGATCGGTTACATTTTAGGTATGACAGATTGGATTGTTGAGCCTATGGGCGCTCACGGCTTTTGGATTGGTTTCATTATCGGTCTAACATCAGCCGCTATTATGCTAGGCATGCGTCTTCATTGGATGCATAAACAGGATGATGACGTGCAGCTCGAGTTTAGTTCTCGTTAATTTAGCTCTCAACAAACAGCAAGAATCGATACCGCATACAAAAAGAGCTCTGATTTTCAGGGCTCTTTTTATAAGGTAAGCGTAGACAGGCATTTATTTCTAAGTCGATATAGCATTTGTCGGGTCACTATATCGAGTATGTCTTAATATTCACTTTTCTCTCTGACAAAACGCGCAAATTTGGGCTTGCCATTTTGAGTGAATCCGTTGTATCGAAAGGTAATTCGACTACCAATCTCTGGCGGCGCCAATCTCAATTTATCGCTAAACCCGCTTCCTATGTAAAACTCAACACCCCCTTCGGTATGAACCAGTATCGAACCCATCATTCCTTTGTATTTACCCGTCCCACCTTTATAGCCAATCACCGTTGCTTCGGCATCGTGGTGCCTTTTCAATTTCAACAAATCATTACTTCGACCTGCTTGATAGCGACTGGTGATTTTACGCAGCATCAAACCTTCACCATTACGTTCATCCACATTGTCTAATTGGTGAAACAAGGTCTCTTCGTTATGAATTGGATAATGCTCGACATAACCAACGTGGGACTCATTAATCACACTGACCCAATGAATAATATTGTAATAGCGTTTCTGATAATCACCTGCTGCGCCAGGCATATCAAACAACATAAGATCAATCTTTCTCCATGCGGTATCACTGGGTATATGATCCAAAACAGTTTGTTGAACGATATGAAAATTACCTCTTCCAGCCCACAACTCTCCTTCTAACTGAACTTTTGGCAGTTTTTCTATAAACCAATTAGGTGCATAAATTCGGTTGCCATTGCGAGTATAAAGATGTTCGCCATCCCACAAGGCTCGAATACCATCTAGCTTTTCACTGGTCCAGTATTGAGAAACATCGATGCCTTGCTGGTAGTTGTTGGCTAAAACCAAGTGTTCTGGTGGTAAGTAAGAAGAATGAGATGTGAATGAACAAGCCCAAAGGGTCGCAATCGCCAATTTCGTTAATCTCATTGTTTGCTCTCTTTTTATCCCAAGTACGCTATATCCTAAATGGTCCTTAGTTTCAGTATGTGGTATTTAATTAAAGATGCGACTCAACCATCAACCTTATTCGGACTAGCGTTTCATTCGCAAAACTAATTGGTTATAGCTCTCAAAAAGCCACTCATTTTTAGTTCTCAGAATGAGAATTTAACTTTCTCAATATGATAACCAATTCAAACACCAATTTAAGCTATTGAAAATAAACAATATAAAAGTTGGCATATTACGTGCTCTTGTTAACTCATACATTCAAGGAGATAACGCTATGGAATTACGTAAGATTGACTTAAACACAACCACATTGACTCTTTCAATTTTTGGTAACCTAGACGCAGCGGGTAGCCGAGATGCTCAAACCGATATTGATGATGTTATTTCAAACGATGGTCACCAAGAAATCGAAGTTGATTTCAGCCAAGTTCAGTTTCTTGATTCATCAGGCGTGGGGGCTATTGTATACATGTTCAAACGTCTTACTGAGCGAGAAAGGAACATGCGCTTAGAAAATGTATCAGGCCAACCACTTGAAATCATGAATTTATTACGCATCGGTCACGCGATCCCAGTTAACTCAAAAAATCCTACTAATTCATGAAGATCCACTAAGCTAGAAGTAACAAAAAATAATAATAAAAAGAAAAAACAAGGACGTTGGCATGAAAATACTGAAAAACTACATAGCCCTTTCTCTGTCTGCTCTACTTCTGGGTTGCACAAGCTACCCAGAACATGGTACCGGCGGATTAGCTGAAAGTTACGATTCCACAAACTATCAAAATTCAGATTTCTCGCCTGTTATGCCAGACGAACCTCTAGGCCCAGAACACGGCCTGCGTTTCGATTGGCAACTAGCAAAACTCCATCTAGATGCCCTAATACAAGAAGGGGCACGTTGGTGCTTCCCTGCGGCTGTCGTTCAAGCTATCGAAAAACAAAACCGTATCGCTCGTGAACTGCAAGGCGGATTGCTGTTAGATGCAGCTAACGATTTGGTTATCCAAAGAAAGCGCTTGAATGAACTGGAAGTTCAACTTGATTACGTGACTTCTCAAGCGCGTTGCGAGCCACCTAAAAACGAAAACCAATTCCGTATGCAACTTTCTGTCATTCAGCAACTGTACGATTTACTCAACGTCGACAACCAATTCGCTGAAAACTCAACTGAAGTTAACCCAAAATACATGGGACGACTTGCTGAAGCGACCAACCTATTGAAAGAACACAAATCGCTGGACTTAGTTGTCACTGGTCATGCCGATGCTTCAGGTCCTGAAGAATACAACGACAAACTGGCACTTGGACGTGCTAAACAAGTAGAACGTTACCTAACTATATTTGGGTTAGATGCTCTTAGAATTAAAGCTGTTTCTGTTGGTGAAACCGTACCACTTTTCGAAGGTGAAACAGACGGGACACACCTGACCAATCGCCGAGTAAGTATTGAAATTATTTCGCCTGAAAATGCTGAGAAAATGGGAGGTGCGCTATGAAAATTATAATGACGCTGATTTTCAGCATCTCGCTTTGTTTTTCGACACTGACCACTGCTGAAGATGAGTTTACAGGTGCAGTACAAGTGGGCGATCTTATTCAAGTTAATGTACCCGGTGAAAGCACTTTGAACACAGGCTTCCAAGTCGACAAGCGCGGCCGAATTACCCTTCCTGAAGTCGGCACTGTGTTTGTTGCGGGTTACGATAATGACCAATTAAATAAAGTAGTGTTAGAGGCACTGGCAACCGCTTACAAAGATCTATCAAACGCTTCCGTTTATGTGAAAGAACAGCAAATTATTATCTCTGTCCAAGGTTACGTTGAGCAACCTGGTGAGTACACATTGTCACTGGGTTCTAGCATTCAGATGGCATTGTATGCTGCGGGTGGTTTACGTCCCGGTGCACAATTAGACAAACTCATCCTAAAGCGTGGCTCCGATAACACAGAATTTAACTACAAACGTTTCTTAGATTCAGGGGACGAATCAACTCTTCCAACCCTTCAATCGCTCGATTCGTTGTTTGTTCCAGCGTCTCCTTTAGTGGGCAACATTGAACAAGAGTTTGATGCCGCGAAGCTTGCTAACTCAGGTGATAGCGCTGATTCTCGTAACTCTATCAAGGTTTTTGGTGAAGTAAATGCTCCAGGCTCTTTTACCTATAAAGAAAACTCAGACTTAGTCGACGTATTGATGCGATCTGGTGGCGTAACGCGTTACGCAAGTGTCGAGCAAATCCGTGTTATCTCGAACAACACACCGACTCTGTTCAACTTAAAGCGCTATCTAGATTCTGGCGATGAAAGCATGCTTCCAATTCTCCGTCCGGGTTCAACGGTTTTTGTCCCTAAACAGGAAGAAGAGATTAAATCTGGTGCGAACACGGTTTATGTCATGGGTGAAGTTGCTGCGCCTGGTGCTTTTGAAGGAAAAAAAGGCGCGACCTTTATGGATATATTGGCTAACGCAGGAGGCCCTACTCGCTTTGCTGAATCGAGACAAATCCGTGTGATCAAATCCAACGGTCGCGTACTTAAGTTCGATCTGGCCGCTTATACAGAAGGTCTTGCAAATTCAGCTCCCCCTTCAATTCAAGCGGGTGATGCGATTTTTGTTCCTGAGAAAACAGACATGAACGAAAAATCATGGTTAAAAATCACACCAGACAGAGCCGTTAACGTGATTGGTGAAGTGAACCGACCTGGCCGTATCGAATGGTCAGATGAAATGAACTTCATGGGCTTGTTAGCACACGTTGGCGGTCCAACACTACGTGCAGACACCTCAAAGATTGAAGTTGTGACAGGTAGAAAGTTAGTTGTGTTTAATCTTGATGAGTTCATTAAAAATGGCGCACCGCGTGATCAAATGCCTTATATACGATCAGGTTCTATCGTAAGAGTGCACGACTTACCACAAGACCCATCCGACAATAAATCACAATGGGTACGTCAAAGCTCAGACGCTTCAATCTACATTTTTGGACAAGTGAATGCGCCAGGTCGTTACCGCTTTACAAAAGACATGCACTTCTTAGATATCTTGTCAGCAGCTGATGGTCCAACTAAGGACGCTGACATACATAATGTTCGTGTTACACACCGCGATAAAACTTATTCTAAGGTCAGTAAACTGAACCTGTCGCTGTATTTTGAAACAGGTGATGAATCGTTACTGCCAAACGTAACTACTGGGGATACAATCTACATCCCAGAAAAAGGCAAAAACTGGTTAGATACACCAAAAGAAGAGACGGTTCGTGTCCTTGGTGCCATTAACAACCCTGGTCGATATGTGTTTAATGACAACATGACCATTCTTGATATCTTGGCCGAAGCCGCAGGCCCTACAGACAGTGCTTACGTAGAAAAAATTACCATTGTGAACATGTCTTGCTGCCAAGGGCAAGCTCGCACCTTTGACCTTGTTGAATTTAGTAAAACTGCCAATATTTACAACCTACCGGTGCTGCGCGCAGGAGACACGATTTACATCCCTGACCGCCGTGAAAGCTTTATTGAAAAAGCACGTGTAGGTTTAGACGACATCTTACGCATCACGACCACTATCGTCCTAATAGGAGCGTTATAATGACTATTTCAGCAACACATGCCGAAGTTGAACAATTGTACCTAGCTTCAGAACTTAACGATCAACGTTCAATTTGTGTCACTGCTTGCCACTCTGGTGACGGCGTAACATCTGTTGCTACTGCACTTGCAGAGCGTTTCTTATTGGCGGGTCATTCGACTCTATATGTTGATCTTAACTTGTTTAATCCCGCTTTTAAGAATGTGAACGTGCTTGAAGAAGATCAGTCGGGGCAACTTATTGAACACATCGAATCACAGCGCATGTTCATAGGCGTCCCAGCTCCGGACGTGGTATCGACTCAATTGGCATATAAAGACCCAGCAACGCTTCAAAAAGCAGTGACTCAATGGTTAGAAAAGTATGACCGTGTGATCGTTGACACCTCACCTTTGCTCAATATTAATAAAGGCAATATTCCAGCTCAATCGGTTGCGAGTGCTTGTGATGGTGCGCTGCTGGTTGTTGCTTACGGAGAAACATCAATCCATCACCTTGCTCAAGCGAAGAAATTACTCGAAGCGAAGAGTATTTCTATGATGGGTTGTGTGATGAACATGAAACAACACCCTAGTTTTGCTCAAGAGCTTGTTAGACAGGTGAATCGGATGAAGTTTATCCCTCAAAAAGTTCGCGACAACTTGGCGAATAGACTTCATCGCAATGAATTCTTGAATTTACCAATGTGATGGCCTAATTCTTCAACAGAATTAGGTTTCGGCACCATTTGTATCAAATACTTCGAGCTCGTCAGATAATAAGATTTAAATAGCATTTACTCGCTGCCATTCTAAAGTGACAGAGACCTGTTTAGTCGTTTCCCTTTACTTTTCACTCAAATCAAAATTGATAATTTTTGCCGAAATTAACTGTTAAAATCAGATTTTAAAGCAAATTCAACGCATTTCACACTCGCCAATCATGGTCTTAGCACCTTCAAATCCACTCTAAAATCAACACCTCTGTGCCTAATTTCGCTGGAATGTGACCCAGACTGTTAAAGTGCCACGTAGATCGCATCAAAGATGGAATTTGTACGATTATTCCCTAAGATTATAAATAGAGGTGGTTTTTGACGAATTTGTAATAGTTTGACAAAGTTATCCGATGGCTGTGAAACACAGTGGATGAATCAAGCGAATCACACTTATCTGCTTTGCGCGCTTATCTACTCTGTTTTATCCCATCCCTCCTTCTGCTCAAATGGTTCAATACACAGAAAGGATCACCATCGAGCAATTTAGTTAGTCAAGTGACCTTGATTAGCTTGGTTGTATTATTAAAGAGAAAGGAAACTCAATATGAAATACAAGTTAAGCTCCGTATTTTTGTTAGTAGCAGCAGCCAGCGGTAATGCTAACGCTGGAGAATGTGGCAGCGTAACAATCGCAGATATGAACTGGAACTCTGCAACACTGATCGCCAATATCGACCAATTCATCTTAGAACATGGTTATGGTTGTGACGCTGAACTTATCCCTGGTGACACCATGCCAACTGGCACTTCTATGATTGAAAAAGGCCAACCCGATGTCGCACCAGAACTTTGGAGTAACAGCCTTAAAGACGCACTTGATAAAGGTGTGAACGAGAAACGCCTCCGCTATGCAGGAAAAGCACTAGTAAACGGTGGTGAAGAAGGCTTTTGGGTTCCAGCTTACTTAGTTAAACAGTACCCGGAGATGGCGACCATCGAAGGTGTACGTAAAAACGCAAGCATGTTTAAACACCCTGAGGACCCAGATACATCTGCATTCTACAGCTGTCCAGCTGGTTGGAACTGCCAAATTAGTGCCGGAAACTTGTTTGAAGCGCTTAAGTTAGAAGATAGCGGCTTCACTATTGTTGACCCAGGATCGAGTGCCGGTTTATCTGGGTCGATCGCAAAAGCTTACGAACGCGAAGAAGCTTGGTTTGGTTATTACTGGGCACCGACTGCCGTTCTTGGTAAATACGACATGGTGAAAGTTGACTTTGGAAGTGGCGTTGACGAACAAGAGTTCCTTAACTGTACAACTAAAGAAGACTGTGACTCACCGAAAGCTACCATGTACCCGCCTTCGCCAGTCCATACTATTACGACAGAAAGTTTTGCGTCACGCGCACCCGAAGCGTACGACTACTTTACTAAGCGTGGTTTCACTAACGACAAAATGAACTCACTTCTTGCTTGGATGGAAGATAACCAAGCAGATGGTGAAGAAGCGAGTATCCATTTCTTGAGCGAGTTCCCAGAAGTGTGGCACCCATGGGTTTCGGAAGAAGTGGCTAAGAAAGTTGAAGCTGAGCTGTAATACTACGTTTGGCAATAGCCAAACTTACTAAGTTTGATCGCCGTTATTTTTGAACATCGCTAGATTCACTGATAGCTAGGAGTCAACGATAACTGCAGTTCAACAATCATTACGCTCAATAAAATGGAAATAACGTCGCTATACTTGATGTTATTCATGATTCGGAGCCTTGTTCGCTAACACTACTTTAATTACCCCTAACTTATAAAAATGGGGTTAGCTTAACGAACAAGTGGCTCCGGACTATAAGGATATAAAAATGGCTGACAGCAATTGGTTATCAAGCTTTCCTGAGATGGAACGCTCTGATTTGCGAGCAATAAAAAAGGCGCTAGATGGCGCATACCGTGAATTTTCCCGTGAATACGGAGAAATGATCGAATCACTATTTGATCCCCTTCTTTCCTTCCTTGTTTGGTTTGAAAAACTCCTTATTTCGACCCCTTGGCTTATCGTACTTGGCGTTTGTACCGCTCTAGTTTACGCCGCGAGTCGTTCTTGGAAATTGGCTTTGGGTTGTGTCTGCTCCCTGCTTCTCATCGGTTACTTTGGTATGTGGGAAGATACGATGCGGACACTCAGTATTATAACAGTATGTACTTTAGTCTCCATTTTCCTAGGGATCCCAATTGGTATCGCGATGGCTCGTTCTAATCGCGTGCAATCAATCGTGACACCACTCCTCGACATCATGCAGACCATGCCTGCGTTCGTTTACCTAATCCCAGTAGTGATGCTTTTGGGTATTGGTAAAATCCCAGGTTTAATCGCCGTTGTGATTTACGCTATCCCACCAGTAATTCGTCTTACTAACCTTGGTATACGCTTAGTAGATAAAGAAGTGTTAGAAGCCGCGACAGCATTCGGGGCAAGTAAGAAACAACGTTTGTGGGGTGTTCAGTTACCGCTTGCGATGCCAACGATTATGGCCGGTATCAACCAAACCATCATGATGGCACTGTCTATGGTTGTTATCGCCTCAATGATTGGCGTTAAAGGCTTAGGGCAACCGGTTCTTAAATCAATCACTAACCAATATTTCACTTTAGGCCTAATGAATGGTTTCGCGATTGTGGCTTTGGCTATCTTATTTGACCGAGCTTCACAAGCTTATGCACGTAGAACCAACGCACACCTAGGAGGATTCAAACATGACTAAACCATTGATTGAAATTAGTGGTCTATACAAAGTGTTTGGACCAAAACCAATGTCAGTGATGAACCGAGTTACCAACGGCGAGCACAAAGATGCCATATTGGCAGACACTGGTCACACTGTTGGTTTAAAAGAGATTAACCTAGAAATTAACCGTGGCGAGATATTCGTTATCATGGGGCTTTCTGGTTCTGGTAAATCGACACTAATTCGTCACTTCAACCGCCTAATTGACCCGACTCAAGGTAAGATCACCGTCGAAGGTATTGATGTCATGAACCTTAATACCAAAGAACTAGAAGAGTTTCGACGCCATAAAATGTCGATGGTTTTTCAACGTTTTGGTTTAATGCCCCATCGAACGGTCATTGAAAACGTTGCGTACGGTCTCGAAGTTCAAGGGATCAAGAAACAGCAGCGGCTAGCAAAGGCGACTGAGTGGCTTGAAACCGTTGGGCTTAAGGGTTATGAGCAACAATACCCTGCTCAACTCTCTGGCGGTCAACAACAACGTGTCGGCTTATCGCGTGCTTTATGTACTGACGCTGAAATTCTACTGATGGATGAAGCCTTCTCGGCGCTCGATCCGTTGATTCGAAGCGAAATGCAAGATCAACTGATCGAGCTACAAGAGAAACTTCATAAAACGATTATCTTCATCACCCACGATCTCGACGAGGCACTACGTTTAGGTGACCGAATTGCAATTTTGAAAGATGGTGAGTTGGTCCAACAAGGTACGCCTCACGAAATTCTGCTTAACCCTGCGGATGATTATGTTGAAGCATTTGTAAAAGACGTGAACCGCGCGCGTGCATTAACGGTTGAGACGGTGATGCAGCCTCCTCTTTACCGCATCACTTCAGAAACGATTGAAGGTGCGCTTGCTCAAATGAAGATGCTGAAAAACGATTACGCTTACCACGTAACAGATGAGGGCTATCAAGGCTTAGTCACTCAAGAAAGCCTGCAAGACGCCGTGGAAGATGTGTCAGTACACGACTTCAGTGAAGAGATATATGAGGAAGTACCAGCGGTACTTCCTGATGCTGTTATCGAAGAAATATTGCCTGATACAATGTCATGTGATTACTCCCTACCTGTTGTTGATGAAGATGGTAATCTTAAAGGCGAACTAGAACGAAGTGCTGTTGCTGAAATATTCACTGAGAATAGCGAGGAAGAAGTAGAGCCAGCCCCAAAGCCGAAACCAAAGATTGATATTGATAAGGCTTCTTAGCTTAATTTGTTCGCTCTTAAGCTTTTAAGCTTCGGAGTTTATCGTTAGTTGGCACTTAACTAACTGCAATAGCCTAGGCCACTGTATGAATAAATGCAGTGGCCTTTTTCTTTTCTTAGCTTTCAGCGTGCGTCTCTTTGCTTGTCATTCTGACTCAATCTAATGCAAATTCGTTTACTAATCACCTAAGTTCATATTTCTTGAGTAAATATTAGAAAAATCAGAGTATTACTTCTATAACTTTACTAGATACACACTTCCATATTAACTGATTCATGCCATAGTTTTTAAGCCAAGCAGTTGAAATTATTCTAGAAAATGACTAAAACTTAATAATACTCATGGATATTAGCCTCAAGCTAACGTATTTCCTCAACACACAATGAAAGGATTTAGTGTGAATAATTCGACTTTAGCTTCAGAGACATCTGCTGGTTTGAATGAACAAGCGAATGCACAACTGGCCGATACAGAGCTTGTAGATGAAAGTATCTTAGAACAAATGATTCGTGATACGAGTGCAGAGATTATTCCAATTTTAATCGATCATTACGTAGAAGAATCACAAATCCGTTTGGCCGCAGTAAGACAAGCAGCCAAAAATAACAATATTCAAGCTCTAGAGTTTGAAGTTCATACCGTCGGCAGCACTGCACTCGCGTTAGGTAACCGCCCTCTGTCTGTGCTCGCTCGAACGTTAGAAAAACAATGTTTAGAACAAAAGCATGATGAAGTATTTCTTAGAGTTGATGAACTGTTAGAGCTTGCAGAACGTTCGATTAAAGCCCTACTAAAAAGAAAAGACCAAGGCTTTGGTTAAACCTATTTGAATATCAATGTTGGCTAGTTGCCGCTATAACATCACTCTTGTAAAGACAAACTTAAGCATAGTCAGTGTCAGCGATCGCTAAAGCCAATTGTTTATTAGAATATTGCATGCGGTAGGTAACAATTACACTAGTTTCGTATTGATGGCCACATATCACTATGTTATTGATTGGTTAGGATAAAGTTTCAAAAGGAATTATACAATGCGCCCTAAAGTATTGTTGGTTGAAGACTCCACCTCCCTTGCCGTACTTTATAAACAGTACGTTAAAGATGAGCCATACGACATATTTCATGTCGAAACTGGCGCTGAAGCCAAAACATTTATAAAGAGACATGCACCACAGCTCGTCATCCTCGATTTAAAACTACCGGATATGCCAGGCGAAGAGGTCTTAGATTGGATCAGTGAGAACGAGGTTCCGACTGCGGTTATCATTGCAACAGCACACGGCTCTGTGAATATCGCCGTTGACCTCATTCAACGAGGTGCAGAAGATTTCTTGGAAAAACCCATTCAAGCAGATCGCTTAAAAACATCGGTTAATCTTCACTTGCGCAGAGCGAAGCTCGAAAACTTGGTCGACGATATTCAAACCAAATTCGATCGTGACCGATTCCATAATTTCATAGGCTCTTGCCTACCGATGCAAGCCGTTTACAAAATCATTGACTCAGTTGCGCCAACTACAGCCAGTGTTTTTATCAATGGTGAGAGTGGTACAGGTAAAGAAGTCTGTGCGGAAGCGATACACCAAGAAAGTCAACGTAGCGATAAACCGTTCGTTGCGATTAACTGTGGCGCTATACCTCGAGACCTAATGGAAAGTGAAATCTTCGGTCATATCAAAGGTGCTTTTACTGGTGCGACAACCGATCGAAAAGGTTCAGCCATGCAAGCTCATGGCGGCACCTTATTTCTCGATGAGCTTTGTGAAATGGAACTGGAGATGCAGAAAAAGCTCCTCAGGTTCTTACAAACAGGTACTTTCACACCACTCGGTGGTAACCGCGAGATTAAAGTCGACGTTCGAATCATCTGCGCAACCAACCGCGATCCACTGGTTGAAGTGGAAGAAGGCCGGTTCCGTGAAGATCTATACTACCGTGTGCACGTTGTGCCTATCGAGATGCCACCACTAAGAGAACGCGGGAGTGACATTGTCACCTTGGCGAACCACTTCTTGAAGCTATATGCCAAGCAAGATAAGAAAAAATTCAGATCGATAGACAAAGAGACGCAAGCGTTGTTGAAGCGTTATCCTTGGCCAGGCAATGTTCGTCAATTGCAGAATGTCATTAGAAATATCGTGGTGTTGAACAATGAAACCAGTGTGACTAAAGATATGGTGCCGCCACCAATTAATAAAACGGACATCAGAACGTCCAAAAGTGTCAATCCGATACGAAATATGTCGCCAGTAGCAGTACCCCAACATTCAGCGACCCCTGAAACCAAGTTACCACCCTTGACACCAGAGGAACTCGAACTCAACTCTGCAACTCAACATCATCAAATACCAGCGCAACAGGCACCAATGACACCGCCATTAGTGACCACCGACGGTGCAATTCGTCCGATGTGGCAAATTGAACGCGAAGCCATTCAACACGCGATTAATCATTGTGATGGTAATGTACTAAATGCAGCAGTATTGCTAGAGCTAAGCCCTTCTACTGTTTATCGTAAGAAACAGGCTTGGGAATCGGAAGATGAGTACAATCAAGCCTAGTCATACGGTCCTAACACACCTTACATCGGATCAAGAACAATTGGCTCTTGATCCAAATAAAATTAAGTCAAACGAGATTTGGTTGTTGATCGACAGCCAAACCTTTGGAGGAATCGAAACTCATGTTATTGAATTAGCCCTCGGTTTAATTGAGCACCAAAAACAAGTAAGAGTCGTCCTTCTCACCAAGTTCACCCAAGAACCTCCAATCATTCAACGCTTAACTCAATTACAAATCCCCTTTTGTAACCTTTGCGATCTTGCACCGAATGGTTCGAATGTGTTGTCGCAGATCAGACAAGCAGTTGACCAACATAGACCATGTCTCATTCATGCTCACGGCTATAAAGCGAGTATCATGAGTAAGGTGACAAAGTTATCCTTGGTCAAGCCCAACAAGTTGTATCAGGTATCCACTTACCATGCCGGTGAAACGCCAACAGGAAAAGTGTGGTTGTACGATTTTTTAGATCGATACAGTGGTTTTATCTCAAATCACTCTTTAGTAGTGAGCGACAAAATAAAGGATAAGATCCCCTCTCAAACGACACTGCTCAATAATTTCATTTCAATTCCAGAAAGCCCATCGTCCCTTTTTGCTTCTGGTTTCGTTAAAGATGTTAAAGAAGATACGACAACTATCTATGATATAGGTTTTGTTGGGCGTTTGAGTCACGAAAAAGCAGCCGATAGGTTCGTGACGCTGGCCAACTCACACCCAAGTCATCGATTTCATATTTTCGGAGATGGCCCAGAAAGGCAAATATTAGAGAACAACCCGCCTACCAATCTTACTTTCCATGGACACCAATCATGTATGGATTATGCTTGGCAAATCATCGATGTGTTGGTGATACCTTCTCGATATGAAGGATTACCGATGGCGGCACTCGAAGCAATGGTACGTGGTATTCCAGTAATCGCGGCTGCGGTTGGTAATTTACCACAATTGATTGAACATCAAACCAGTGGTTACATTGCCAAAAATGAAACTGAACTCAACACTTGCTTAGAAAATTGGTTGCGACTTTCACTTAAAGGAAAAACAGCGATGAGTCATAAAGCAAGAAACACGATCGTCGAAAGGTACTCTCCACAAGCGGTTATTCCCCAAATATTGGATTGCTATGATTGCTAATTGTCATCGAATCAACGCTTTTCGTCGATAGATCCTGTCTAGTTAACCAATTCGATCTCTGTAACGCTTCTATTCAATCTGATTCTCAATTTGAAATAACCTCAAAACCCATCGAAACCTGCCAGGTAAATAATCATTAAATTCAATGATTTAATTACAATTCACATGTGGCACTCACCTTGCTATCTATTAATACGCGCAAAATTTTTCTATTGAGTTTAGAAGCCGATATTTCGTAAATTTTAATCATGATAGTTTTCAGAAAGTTCGACTACCTGAATCCGTTGATGTGCAAGCCGCAAGGAGATGCGATGAACTACCAAGCCAACAGAACACCACTCATTATTGGGCTTTCAACCATGAGTCTAATAATTGGTGCTGCTTGGTATTTAGTTCCTCATCCTGCGGTGGTTATCGTGCTTGCCTTTATACCGCTGGGCGCTTTATTCGTTATCAATAAAGCGTTTTGGTTTGTGCTTTTGTTCGTCGTATTTTCATTCTTCAGAATTCATGAGGCACTACCTCAACTTTACCCATTAAAGATACCTCTACTATTATCTTTGGGAGCATTATCGGCACTGCTATGGCATTCGTTAATCAGTAGAGAGCTTAAGATATTCTGGCACCATTCACTGAGCTGGCTGGCCATCTTTTGGTTGCTGACCATTGTTGGCCTTGTGTTCGCATCTAGCCGTTCAATCGCATTTGCAGAATTTAAAAGCATTTATTGGAAGATCATCGTCATGACGCTCGCCATTACTTGGTTGGTTAATACGACGGAAAACCTCGCAAAGACAGCGATGACTATTATCTATGCCGGGGCTTTGGTGAGTATCATCGCTGTTTATAATTCAGTAAACGGTATTGGTATTGTCGAAGGTTCTAGGGTGACTATTGGACGAGATTTAGGCTCGATGCTCGGTGACCCGAACGATCTCGCCTTGGTGTTGCTTTTCCCGCTCGCATTCGCCATTAGCCAAACCATTACACCCGGTATTTCCAATTTCAAGCGGATAATTAGTGCATTAGTTTGTGTCTTATTGTTAGTTGCGATTATCGCTACTCAAAGCCGAGGTGGGTTACTTGGCTCGATTGCGGTTGTTGGTATCTTTGCTCTGAAACTCATTCGTTCAAAAGTGCTATTAATATCATTGGGGGCGGTCGGCGCGATAGTACTCTATTTTGTCGCAGGTATAGGCGATAGATCATCTGGAGGGGCAGCGGAACAAGGTATTGATGAATCTGCCATGGGGAGAATTTACGCTTGGGAAGCGGCCTTTAAAATGGCGGTAGAAAATCCATTGACAGGTGTTGGCTTAAATAACTTCTACTCAAACTACTTCTTCTATAGCTCCTATTGGGACGGCTTGAATCACGCAGTTCACAGCACATGGTTTGGCGTTCTGGCAGAAACAGGCTTTATTGGCTTAGTCATTTTTGTCACTTTGATTATCTCGTTAATCAGAACCTCAAGAGCCACACTAGCACGGTTATCTCAAGCCGGTACGTCTGTCGTACCCGAACTTAATGCCGTCGCTTATGCCGTGTATGCCGGTTTAGTCGGTACCATAGTATCTGGCACCTTCCTCACACAAGGCTTCAACTGGCCAATTTACATTCTAGCTGCACTCACAGTTTGCGTATCAAACGTGTCTCATACTGCTTGTCAAAATGAGAAAACCTAAAAGAAAAACTCTAACTAACTGAAATAAATAAATAAATTTAGTGGCACGTAATGTGAAAGTACATCTATATAACAACATAGAAGGAACTTCATTATGACGTCAGCATCCATACATCAATTCAAACATTGGCTTAAATTTCATCCTAATTCTCGAATTAGAAATGTATTTTTCATTTTGAAATACCTAAGAAGCGCCGAACTACCTACCCCACAAATACTTAATCGCTGCCTATACCAAGCACACAAGTTGGTTGCAAATATGGTTTCTGGCTTTACCCGATTCTTCTACTGGACGCCCACATTCAAAGGCAGAATCGCTCAATGTGGAAAGCATTTGTATCTATACGGTGGCTTGCCATTTGTGAGCGGTCCACTACAGATTTCAATTGGCGATAACTGTCGTATCTCTGGCCATAGTACATTTTCAGGCTGTACTCAGCCATTAGAGGGCTTAGAGCACCCTCTTCTTTCCATTGGTAGTAATGTCGATATTGGTTGGCAGTCAACGATTGCCGTGGGAGGTAAAGTCATCATTTCAGACAATGTTCGCATCGCTGGCGGTGCATTCTTGTTTGGGTACTCTGGCCACCCGCTTGATGCAAAACGTCGAGCTGCAGGTGAAGGTGACGACCCTCAACAAATCGGCGACATTGTTCTTGAGCAAGACGTGTGGTTAGGTACTAACGTCACTATAAAAGGTGGCGTGACCATTGGCGAAGGCGCTGTTGTTGCAGCTGGTAGTGTGGTTACGAAAAACATCCCTTCGTTTTCAATCGCCGCAGGTAATCCTGCTCGAGTCGTTGGTCAAATTAAGTCCGAAGAAGTGAAGAAATCTGATGCATTTGATTCATTTGAAACTCGTGGAGGTGATCATGCGTGATTTAATCGTATTCGGTGAAGACTTTGGCGGTCTTCCGTCGTCGACTCAACATCTTGTTCGTCATCTTGCTAAAACACACAAAGTGCTTTGGGTAAATTCAATTGGTTTGAGACAGCCTAAACTTTCAGTAAAAGATGTCTCTCGTGCGTTCAACAAACTATTGGGTAAGACAAACGCAGTAACACAGAATATGCTCGACTCAAATGGGCAAAGCAACATTACAGTCGTCAATTTAAAGACGATACCGGCACCAGCGTCTAAATTATCAAGAAAGCTGGCGCAACGAATGATGTTGAAACAACTTAAGCCGATTATTGCAGAGCTCAACCTTTACGCTCCAATTCTTTGGACATCACTTCCCACGGCTGTTGACCTGTGTGGTCACCTTGGCGAATCTGCAGTGGTTTATTATTGTGGAGACGATTTCAGCGCCTTAGCCGGTGTTGACCATCAAACCATTACTGAGCATGAATCTGAACTCATCGAAAAGTCAGATCTAATCTTTGCAGCAAGCAAGAAGCTCATGACTAAATTTCCTGAAGATAAATCTCAACTATTGCCACACGGAGTCGATGTTGGTCTCTTCTCAACACCAACCGTTAGAGCGGACGATTTGCCGAGTAATCATCGACCAATCGCGGGCTTTTATGGCAGCTTATCTAAGTGGTTAGATTATGAAATGATTGGACATGTTGCTAGCGCAATGCCGGAATGGGATTTCGTCTTTATTGGCCCAAACGAATTAGATAACTTAGCGCTGCCGACACTTAATAACGTGCATTACCTTGGACCACGACCACATCATACGTTACCAAGTTATTCCCAGCACTGGGATGTGAGTCTGCTGCCTTTCGTTGATAACGAACAAATTCGCGCATGTAGTCCATTAAAACTCATGGAATACCTAGCAGCAGGAACGCCTATTGTTACAACGCCATTCCCTGCTCTCTTGCCTTATCAAGAACACGTTACAACCGTTAACAACGCACAACAAATGATAAAGGCACTCGATAGAGCTCGCCAACTTTCAAATTCACCGATATCAATCGTTGAAAAAGACAGCTGGCAGAACCGTGGTAACTTCGTACATTGGATGTTGGAGCTATTATGAATAATTTTAAATTGCGACTATTAGTTCTTTTGAACGCGGCGTGGCGCCAGCGTTACGTAATTATGGTACCGATTCTTATCCTTCCTTTCGTTGGTTTCGGCGTGAGTAAGCTAGCGCCGACAAAATATGATGCTCATACCAGTATGTTGATTCAAGAAACGGCGAAGATGAACCCTTTTTTAGAGGACATTGCCGTTTCAACTATGCTTAAAGATCGCATCAGTGCACTTAGAACACTGCTTCATAGCCGTCATGTCCTCTATTCAGTAGCAGAAGAGCTTGAACTGATTACTCCAGAGATGTCGAGTTTGGACCGTGAGGAAATTATATCTGATTTGTCTAAACGTTTATCCGTGACTCAGCTAGGCAAAGATTTTCTCAAAATCAGCCTAAGCTCAAACACATCGATTGGTATGGAAGCGACCCTTCAGTCTGTCAGCGAACACTTTATTGAGCAGTTGTTAGCCCCGGAACGTTCATCCATTCAAGATTCTAGTGACTTTTTGAAAATTCATATTGATGAGCGCAGTGCCGAACTCGCTGATGCAGAAGAAGCATTAGCGCTCTATGTGAATGAAAACGTACACTCAACACCAGAAGTGCAAAGTCAGAGCTTGAATCGTTTAGCTTCACTCAAACAAACACTTGCAGAAAAAGAAGCGGAATTATCTGGTGTTAAAAAAAGTTTAGGTTCGATTGATCAACAATTATCAAAAACCAACCCCGTGATTGGGCGCTTAGAAGATCAGATTATTGATATTCGTAGTGAACTCACTTTGCTACAAGCCAAATACACCGACAGACACAGTGCCGTGCAAGCAAAAGTTCGTGAATTAGAGCGCCTTGAGAACGAAAGAAAAATGCTACTCGATCTAAAACAACCGAGTATGAACAGTGATCAGTTATGGGACATTGCCAGTAGCACCACATTGAACAAGTTATCAGATACTCAACCACTTCTTGTGACCCAATTACACAGCTTGCAATTAGTTCGAGCTCAATTTGAATCATTAACCGAAGAGACCAAGAGCCTGAAAACAATGATCTTTGAGTTAGAAAACAAGGCTAACAATTTCGGTGAAAACGCCAAAGAGATGTATCGACTTCAACGTGATGTGAATATCAAACGTCAACTGTACGATGAGTTGACGGAACGTTATGAAATGGCGCAGCTAACCGGGTCGTTAGGTGTATTCGAACAGAACAAACGAGTTAAAATCATCGATTTACCGTTCACTCCGAGCGTAAAGTCAAACATGCCAACCTTCGTGTTTGTCCTAGCAGGACTAGTAGCTGGAATTGGTTTAGGTATAGGTTTGGCAGTGTTATTCGAGTTGTTCGACTCTTCCATTAAACGTAAGGAAGAAATCGAAGACATTTTAGGTGTGCCAGTGATCACTGTTATTCCGAGAATGAGCTAGTTCAAAAACCAGCTACGCCGATTTAATTTTTAACCAAGACACCAGCTCAGTGCTGGTGTTTCTCTTTCTAAACGTATTCACTCTTCGACTATTATTTATTCCTGATCTTTGAGCATCTGCCAGTTTAAGCATGTACTTTACCTTCGCTTTCACTCACTCATTCCATCATTGTGTTTTGATTCCTATATTGAGAATGACAAAGCAACAACATAAGTAAAAACATAAGGCCATGATAAATAAGGATTAATAAGTTGGCATAACTCGTGCAATTGTCTAATGAGAGAATAAAATCGAACAAACTTAGACCATTTTATTGCAGGGAGAAAATTATGGGAAACCAACTCGCTACACATGGAAAGAAGGTAATACATGTTGTTCAGCACCTTGCACCCGGAGGTCTAGAGACACTTACCTTAGATTTGCTTCGCTTTGCTAAACCGTATGACCAGGTGCTGATTGTAAGCTTAGAGGGAACAAAGCAAGAATCTATCGATAATTGGCCGAAACTAGAGTCTTACCACAACCAAATCGTATTTCTAGACAAAGAGCCAGGCGTTCAATTCAATGTCATTCTCAAGCTAATTAAAGCGTTCAAAGCTATCCGCCCAGATGTGGTTCACACTCATCACATTGGCCCATTGCTGTACGCCGGCTATGCTGCACGCATAACGGGAGTGCCAACACGAATTCACACCGAGCACGACGCATGGCACCTAAACAACACTAAACGTCGTCGCCTGCAAGCTCTTGCATTGAAAGCCGCTCAGCCCACTCTCGTTGCTGATGCTACTCGTGTTTACAAACAACTTTGCCGCGCCTTCTCTTACAAAAACATCATTACTATTAAAAATGGCGTCGATTGTGACAAATTTAGACCGCAGCCAATAACAGAGGCCAGAGCGAAACTCAATCTGCCACTCGACAAACATATTATTGGTTGCGCAGGTCGACTAGAACAAGTTAAGGGCCAAGACCAACTCATCAAAGCGCTTGCCCTACTACCAGCCAATACCATAGTGGCATTTGCTGGAGTCGGTTCTAAGCGTGAACAATTGGCAGCATTAACCAACAAACTGCAATTAAATGAGCGCGTAATATTTCTTGGTTTAGTTGAAGACATGACAACCTTCTATGGCGCATTAAACGTATTCTGCCTTCCATCCCGATATGAAGGTTTACCGCTTTCAACGCTTGAAGCTCAAGCCTGCAACATCCCGACGGTCGCAATGAACGTTGGAGCGGTTGATGAAACTTTATGCCCAGTGAGTGGCACACTTGTTAAAAGTGGCAGCATTACTGGGCTCGCCAACGCATTGTTAGAAAACCAAAATGAATGCTTTTTATCCCCACGGAGTTACGTACTTGAACATTTCGACATTGTAAAAATGGTCGCCTCTTACAACGACATTTCTGAAGGAGCTTTCGCATGAACGATTGGATACTCGCTGGCTTATTTTTGTTTTCTAGCGCTTTGATTGTTTATCACCACGCAGCATATCCAATACTGTTACGTTGGTATGCACGACACCATCCAGCTCGTACTGTAAGCGAAAACTCTCGTTGCTATAAAGATGTAGAGCAAGACTGCACACTTCCAACTATCACTATCCTTGTGCCTGCATTTAATGAAGAACAATGGATAGCAGATAAGATTCGTAACCTATCCGCTCTTGATTACCCTAAAAAGAAATTGCAAGTGATTATTGCCTGCGACGGATGTACTGACAACACGGTCAAAATCGCGCAGATGACCATTCAAGAAGCGATGTGCAGCGATATTTACTTTGAAATACATGACCATGTACAAAACAGAGGAAAAGTTTCTGTTATCAACGAAGAAGTGACGAGCATAACAAGTGACATCACAGCATTGAGTGACGTTTCAGCGTTGATATCATTGGATGCACTGTTAATCGCAAGTGCGCATTTTGAAAGTGACAAGGTTGGTGTTGTTAATGCGACTTATCAACTATGCCCTATTGGAAACGAAGGTGAAAACACTTACTGGAAGTATCAAACCGTTGTTAAAGAGTGCGAAGCGTCGATGGGCTCTAGTTTAGGTTCTCACGGTGCTTTCTATTTAATTAGAACGAGCTTGTTTGAGCCACTGCCTCTAAATACCATCAATGATGACTTCATTTTACCTATGCAAATCGTAAAACAAGGCTTCATCGCGGTATACGAAGCACAGATGGTGGCATTAGAGCTTGAAGCATCCAACTTGAGAACTGACTTTAAACGTCGATTAAGGATTTCTGCAGGCAATATGCAGCAAGCAATTCGATTAATTGGCCTATTCAACCCCAAATTTAAAGGTATCGCGTTTGCGTTCTTCTCCGGAAAAGGATTAAGACTGTTAACACCCTATTTAATGATTGTTTGCTTTGTGTGCTCAGTTCTTCTTAGAGATTATTTAGTATTCGAAGTCATGCTTTGGGCGCAAATTGCTGTTTATAGCATCGGCGTACTGGGTTGCATCATGCCTAAGAATATCACTAATAAACCGATTTCTTTAATTTCATATTTAATCGTTGGTCATTATGCCAACTTCATTGGTGGCATACGTTACCTACTAGGACTCGAAAACGCCCCTTGGACTCGAGCTAATCGTTAAGGACTGACCATGATGAACATTGACCAACTATCTAACCAAAACTTATACCAAAATAAAATTGCTCGCGCGAAACGTACTTTTGATTTTGTAAGCTCTTTATTCGCGTTAGTTATCTTATCTCCGGTGTTCCCATTTATAGCACTGGCTATTGTGCTAACCTCACACGGGCCGATCTTCTATCGTCAATTGCGCGTTGGTAAATCAACACCTGAGAAGATGGAAATATTTGAAATCATGAAGTTTCGCAGCATGTACGAAGATGCAGAAACACGTTCTGGTGCGGTTTGGGCGACTCAGAACGATCCTCGCATCACCCCTGTTGGGCGGTTTCTGAGAAAGACGCGTCTTGATGAACTTCCACAACTATTTAATGTATTAAAAGGTGAGATGTCGCTGATCGGCCCTCGCCCTGAGCGTCCAACCTTTTACAACAAATTGGAAAATGAAATTCCATACTTCGCTGACCGCACATACGGCGTAATGCCTGGTATCACGGGGCTAGCTCAAGTTAATCAAGGTTATGACACGTGCATAGATGATGTTCGTCGTAAAGTCGGTTTTGATCACAGTTACGCTCTGAGTCTATGCTCTGTTAAATCTTGGATTGCAGCAGATCTAAGCATCATTACTAAAACAATTGTTGTTATGTTGGACGGACGCGGTCGCTAAACTTTGGATTTTGTTGCTTACCATTGCTCGATTCTAATTTAACTAAAACCGATGAGTACATAATTACTCATCGGTTTTTTCGATTTTATATACCATTTGATATACGATACCAACCAATTATCCCAAGTCAGCATTCGAACACGTCCATCATTATGAAAATCGAAGACCTTAAACTATTCACGACCGTTGTTGAACTTGGTAGCTTTACCGCTGCAGCTAACGCATTAGATCTACCACGTGCGAATGTCAGTCGACGGATCAACGATTTAGAGAAAACACTCAATATCCAATTGTTCTTTCGTACCACTCGAAGTTTATCGGTCACTAAGTCAGGTGAGCTTTATTATAACGAGTTACTGAAAGCATTAAGTGCACTTGAAAAAGCCAACCACATGGCATCTAACCTTTTAGAAGTTCCACACGGTCGTGTGAAAATTGGTTTGCTTCCAGAGACAGGCGATATCGTTCAATCTACGCTCTTTAAATTCCAAGATTTATACCCTGAGGTTGAACTCGATATAAGAAGTATCAGTAACGGCTTTCTTGACATGTACCGCCAAGGACTAGATCTCGCCATGCATGGTGGCCGCTTAAGTGACTCCAACGTGGTGGCGCGTAAGGTGATGGATTTACAACGTATTTTTGTTGCTAGTCCAGAATACATTGAGAAATATGGCAAACCCTCAACGATTGAAGAACTCTCTCGTTTTCCGTGTGTTTGTTTTCGCTGGCCAAGCGGCGATATAGACAAAGAATGGGAGATATCAGGCCAAGTAGTTAAGGTCGAACCTTCTATCGTCAGCGACAGTATCGGTTTCGTAAAAGGCGCATCAACACGTCATCGAGGTATCGCTCTATTACCAGAACTCATGGTGAGGCAAGAGCTCAAAGACGGTTCACTGATTAACCTTTTCCCGACCGATACTATGCGAAAAGATGAGGCTTGGTTGTTGTATCCACAACGCAAGGCATTGAGTCATGCTAGCCAATTATTGATTGATTTCTTGTTACAAGAACTGCCAAATCTTTAGTTATTGTCATGATTAGCATGACAGTGTTATACCGTTAACACTGATTATCTCTGACTTACATCTAGATACAATTGCTCTATCAATATTTAGGAGCAATTCATGATGCCAATCTATCGCTATTCCCTACTTGCAGCGACTCTTCTGTCTCTTATCGGTTGTAACCAATCCGTTGTAACTACACCATCTGGCATGGGTCAGAAGAAAAAACAAGATCGCCCGATTCAAGTCGTTCAGCTAGAACCACTAGCGAATCAAACTCACAAATCGTTTACAGGTAAACTGCAATCTTCTGAAACCGCAGGCGTGGCATTTCGTGTTCCCGGCACCATCCAAAAGATCCTAGTGTCGACCGGTGATACCGTAGTTAAAGGTCAACCTTTAGCAGAACTTGACCCGCACGACTACCAAGTTGCGTTAGAGGAGTTACAAGCTCGCGCATTAGAGGCGAAATCAGCACACAAACTTGCCAAGGCAGAACTCGCACGCGTAAAACAAGCGATTGATGACAACGCCATTGCTAACGTTAACCTAGACAGAGCAATTAGTGGTTACGAGCGTAGCGAAGCAGCCGTTAAAGTCGTTGAGCAAAACATTCGCCGTGCCAAAGACGCCATTCGTTATACTCAACTGCTCGCGCCTTTCGATGGAATCGTTGCTTCTTCCAACTTCGATCAGTACGAGCAAGTTCTACCGGGCATCTCTGTGTTTACGATTCACAACCCGGACCAACTTGAAGTTAAAATTGATGTCCCTGAAAATCTCATTCATAAATTCAGCTCAGATCAACAATCGCAAATCAGTTGGTATGGGTCAAAACATCAACTAACGGCTTACGCCAGTGAGATCTCGACTCAGCCACATCCAATCAAGCAAACCTACTCAGTGACTTACCGTTTAGCGTTACTCACTGATGAACAAGTATCTGGACAACTCTTACCGGGCAAAGCAGTAACCTTGTCGACTCAGCTAGGTGAAATCTCTAACAACTTCTGTCTACCTTATTCAGCCATCGTGAATCAATCGGGTATCGAGCAAGTGTTCACGATCGAAAACGAACAAGCACAAGGTGTAATGGTTAATGTTGTATCGCTTAACAAAGACTCAGCATGTGTTGAATCGACATTGAAAGATGGCGACTACGTGATCGTTAGCGGATCTCAGTACGTGATCGAAGGTCAGCATTTCTCAAATATCCAAGTCAAGAGCCTGTAGGTAGACCATGATGAATCTAGCTGATTTTGCGATCAAACAACGCACCTTCATCCTGTTTTTCACTGCATTGAGTGTGATCGCAGGCCTATTCTCTTATTTCGATTTAGGCAAGCTTGAAGATCCAAGCTTCACCATCAAAACCGCTGTGGTCGTCACTCTATACCCTGGCGCTTCAGCTGAAGAAGTTGAACAACAAGTCACTGACACCGTCGAAACTAAGCTTCAAGAAATGGCGACATTAAACCGACTTCGTTCGCTGTCTCGCCCTGGTATGTCGATGGTATTTGTAGACTTGAAGGAGTCACTACAATCAGACCAATTACCACAAGAGTGGGATCTATTGCGTCGTAAAGTGTCTGATATGAAGATACTTCTGCCCAGTACCGCCCAAATCAGCGTTGTACAAGACGAATTCTCTGAAGTGTATGGCATGCTTTTCTCAATACACAGTGAAGATGCATCACCTGTCGAATTGCGCCGTTACGCAGAAGAATTACAACGACGCATCAAAACCGTTGATGGCATTAAAAAAGTCGAGCTACACGGCGTTCAACCTCGCGTCGTGCATATTGATATCCCAGACGAACGGCTGGCTCAATACGGTCTATCGATGGCACAAGTTTGGAGTCAACTGAACACGCAAAACACAACATTTGAAGCGGGTAAGTTTTCCGCGGGTAGCGAAAGAATCCGGGTTCAACAATCCAGTGAGTTTTCGTCTCTGGAAGACATCAAAAACTTAATGCTTAAAGGCGGTGTAAGTGAATTTGGCACAGGCCTAATTCGCCTGGGTGATATTGCTGAAGTCACCATGGGTTACCAAGAACCAATGATGACTGAAAATCGCTATAACGGCTCACCCGCGGTGACCTTAGCGATGAGCCCTGTTACTGGCGTTAACGTTGTTTCGTTAGGCGATGACATCAACCGTATCGTGAATGATTTCCAAGCGACTCTTCCACTCGGTGTTGATATCGCAACCGTTGCCAATCAACCAGATGAAGTGCAAAAATCGATTGATAATTTCGTCAACAACTTAGTTGAAAGTGTCGCGATTGTATTTATCGTACTTGCCGTTTTCATGGGACTAAAGAGTGCCACGATCGTTGGTACTAGCTTGATCCTGACTATCCTACTGACCCTAATCTACATGAACTTAACTTCTATTGATTTGCATAGGGTTTCGTTAGGCACGTTCATCTTGGCGTTAGGTATGTTGGTCGATAACGCGATTGTTATAACCGATATGATGATTGTTAAAATCAACAAAGGGATTGACCGTACTAAAGCGGCAATAGATTCAGTAAAAGAAACGGCTACACCGCTGTTTGGTGCAACCGTCATCGCTATCATGGGTGCAAGCCCAGTTATCTTCTCAAAAACAGATGCCGCCGAGTTTTCTAGCTCAGTATTCCTAATCATCGCTTCATCTCTGTTGTTATCTTGGTTTGTCGCGATGACCTTCACTGCACTGATGTGTTGGATCTTCATCAAGCCAACGAAGCAAAAAGAAAATACTAAAATCAGCTTATACCGTAAGAGTGTTAATTGGACCGTAGATAACCCGCTAAAAGCATTGAGCGCTCTGGTTCCATTGATATTAGTAACGGCGCTCGCAATTCCAAGTATTGCTGTTAACTTTATTCCACAAGCCGACCGACCTATCCTGTTTTTGGATTATTGGCTACCGAATGGCGCAAAGGTGGAGCAAACATCGGAAGACATGAAGCGTATCGAAGCTTGGTTATTAGAACAACCGGAAGTGACCAGCATTTCAACCTATGTCGGTGCCGGTGCCCCACGTTTCTCCGTAACCATTGAACCAGAACCGTTTGACCCTGCGTACGGCCAAATTTTAATCAACGCGACTGACTTCCCTTCATTGAGTCCATTAATTGCTCGTGGTGACAAATGGTTAACTGAGGAATTTCCAAACGCCGACCCACGCTTTAGAAGCTTAAAACTCGCAACCTCAGATAAATTCAGCGTTGAAGCTCGTTTCTCAGGCCCTGATGTTAACGTTCTACACAACCTATCTGAACAAGCTCAAGCGATTCTAGCGGAGCACCCCGATACCAAGTACGTTCGTGATGACTGGCGCCAGAAAAGTAAAGTGCTTGAACCTATCATCAACCAAGACAAAATTCGCCTAGCGGGTATTAATAGAGCAGATATCGCCTTTGCAATGAAGCGTGCGTCTGAAGGCATGCCTCTTGGCCGCATGAACCTAAACGATGAGTTGGTGACGATCCAACTACGTGGAACTGAAAGCTCAATTGAATCACTAGAAACACTGCCTGTGCGTTCACTACTTGGTGTGCATAGCGTGCCTCTAGGTCAAGTTATTGATGGGTTCGAACTCACCAGTGAAGAAACTATGATTTGGCGTCGTGACCGTGTGAAAACTATCACAGCACAAGCAGGTGTGGGTCGTTACACCACGCCAGCGGCAGTCAGAAACTCCATCAAAGATCAAATCGAAGCGATTCACCTACCTCATGGTTACAGCCTTGAATGGGGTGGCGAATATTATGACGAACACAAAGCCGTAAGCGATATTCTCAAGCAACTTCCAAAAGCAATCTTGTTGATGGTGATTATCTTGGTCGCGATGTTCAATGGTTTCAAACAGCCCGTTATCATATTCACTACCTTGCCATTAGCTGCAACTGGCGCAACGTTCAGCTTATTGCTGTTAGATAAACCGTTCGGATTTATGGCATTGATTGGTGCAGTAACACTCACGGGGATGATCATCAAAAACGGCATCGTGTTGATGGATCAAATTGAGCTTGAGCGTACCAATGGTCGTTCATTATCAGACGCGATTAAAGAAGCTACCGTAAACCGAACCATGGCAATTTCAATGGGGGCGTTAACCACTGCTCTTGGCATGATTCCACTGTTAACCGACCTGCTATTCGATCAAATGGCCGCAACCATTATCGGTGGTCTTGCCGCTGCAACCGTATTGTCACTATTCGTAATGCCTGCGTTATATAAGCTCTTCTATCGTTCAGAAGAGAGTGCGACTACGGTCAACGAAGCCATTCAAGATGCAATTGTCACCCTTGAAGCAACACCCAATTGTACAGTCAGTGGAACTCCAAATGATAACCAACCAAACATTAACAAATAAGGAGCATAAACATGTATCTATTACCTCGGTTTAAAGTGGCTCCTATTGCCCTAGCACTACTGCTTACAGGTTGTGCGGTTGGACCTGATTACGAAGAACCACAAACAACAATGGCTGAAACTTTTCTCTACAGCCAGAATAGCGAGAACCACAGCGAGACAAACCAACAACACCGTCACTGGTGGACGCAATTTAATGATCCTACGCTAAACCAATTAGTGACCGACGTTCAAAACCAAAACATCCCTCTTAAATTGGCGGCAGAACGCATCAAGATCGCTAACTCGTACAAGAGTGTCGTTGAATCGTTCAAAGTACCCACAGTGAACGTTGGCGGCGGTTACTACAACTATCAACTGAGTGAGAACGACTCCCTACTCGGCCCAGTCTTTGGGGCGTCAGACGCAGTTGAATCTGCAACAGGCATGTCGTTATTGGAAGCGCAACACGATGGTAGTTTCTTAGGTGCGAGCATAGCATGGGAAATGGACTTGTTTGGTCGAATTGACAAGCAATCCAACGCCGCAACGATTCGTATTGAACAAGCTGAAATATTCCAATCCGGTTTGAACACACTGATCACCGCAGATGTGATTCACAACTACCTGCAATACCGTGGCGCTCAAGAACGTAAAGCGATTGCCCTTGAGAACATTCAAGATCAAAAGCAAACACTGGAACTGGTCACCAAGGTTGTAAGAAGTGGTTATGGTTCTGAACTAGACCTTGCTCAAGCCAAAGCAATGCTTGCCGGAACAGAGTCTATCGTGCCGCAACTGGAGATAGCAGAGCAAGTTCACAAGCAGCGTATGGCAGTATTGTTAGGTCAATCACTCATAAGCGTGAATCAGCGTTTAGCTGTCGAATTTACCTTGCCAAGAATGATAGACATTATCCCTACGGGGTTACCTTCTGACTTGTTGGAACAACGCCCAGACATCCGAATCGCAGAACGTGAAATGGCGGCGATTAACGAAGAACTCGGCGCCAGCATTGCTAATCGCTATCCGAAGTTCTTCCTAACGGGCACACCAGGTATCACCGCAGGTAGCTTTGATGATCTGTTCAGTAGCGACTCGTTCGGTTGGGCTGCATCTGCAGGCATCAGTTGGAATGTATTCGATGGTGGCAGGGGTGAAGCCATGGTGGAAATGAACGAAGCTAGATTCCGTTCTGCTGCGCTTAACTACCAACACTCGGTAGACAGCGCGTTTGCAGAAGTAGACTCAACATTGTTCGCTTATGGCAGAAGCCAAGAAAACCAAAAGCGGATAGATGAAGCAACAGCCGCCGTGGACAACGCCGTAAGCAAAGCGAAGTCATTATACAAAGCGGGTCTAGTTGATTACTTGTCGGTACTCGACGCACAAAGACAACAAAAAGCGATGCAAGATCGTCAAGTAGCCGCCAAGCTTCAAACGGCCAACACCACGATTGCGGTATATAAAGCGTTAGGTGGAGATTGGAAAGTTGCTAGTGAAACACAAAGTGTCGAATTAGCTTCTGCAAACTAGGAAATCTATACACACCCCTTCAAACCAATGATCTCAATAAAAATACCGCTGACTCGATCAGCGGTATTTTTGTCATTATATAAAACTCAACTATCTTTACCTGCTCAACATGAAGATGCAGGTTTCAATCTCTGAAAACTATCCGTAATTCCGGATGTCAACGGGCCTGTAACCTCAGGCAACACCAATCCGTACAAAAAAACCATGCTGTACTGAATGCATAATTAATAACTAGGCCTACCAAGTAGCTGATTGATATATATTTCTCTTTAAGCGAAGTGCTTCTCCCAGCTTGGTGGTGTACCAATGATCTCTTGAACGATTTCAATAAAGGCCAACACCAGCGGCGACTGCTTTCGATGAGTGTACATAGCATAGATATCACCAAAAGACGGAATTTCGCGCTCTGGCAACAATTGCACCAAACCTTGCTCAGCCAAACCTTCATTCAGCATAAATTGGCCTATCTGACCAAAACCGAGCGAGGCTTTTATACTTTCGACAATTAACTCAGGCTCGTTCACTCGGTAGTTGCCTTTTAGGGCGTAAGTTTCAAGCTCCCCAGTGTTACTCTCTAGATAGAACTGAACTTTGTCCGCAACAAAACCTGCATGTGAGTAGATAATGCTTGGTAACATCGTCAGCTCTTCTGGGCTACGTGGCATACCGTGCTTATCAATAAATGCTTCTGAGGCAACTATGACCGTTTTGTTGTCGGCAAGCTTCTTGGCAATCATCGACGAATCTCTCATTGGGCCAATACGAAAGACAATATCAAACCCCTCGCCCACCAAATCAACACGGCTATCATCTAGTATCAATTCAATCGACGCTCTTGGGTAACGAGTTAGAAACTCCTCAACTGCTTTTTGCAGAAACCGACGACCGAACAGAGTCGTGCTCGATATACGGAGATTGCCGATAGGTTCTTTATAGAAACACGCGGCTATATTTTCCGTATCTTCAAGCAACTCACTCACCTTCACTGCTTGCTCTACGATCTGTTTTCCTACATGAGTAAACGAAAGTGAGCGGGTTGTGCGATTGATCAACCTTACGCCCAAGTGCTCCTCTAGTTGTTTTACCTGCTTTGATAAAACAGAGCGATCAACGTTCAGCCTATCTGCAGCTTTGGCAAAAGATCCTGCTTTGGAAACTTCAAGAAGCAGTTCTAATCGTGTTGCTAAGTCCATTGTTTCGTCCAACTTTGACACTTTGTACAAGATATTACTGCACATGAAGTGTCACTTAAATTTATAAAATTATTAGGCAGCGCCTAATACAGTAATAAGTACTATGTAGTTAATCTTCAAGCCCAAGCCATGAGGCGATCGGTCGTTTTTCATGTACCACAACAAAATGAGTTCATACGCAAGGAAAAAGCAATACAGTCTGCTAACCCCACACAAGACAACTAAAAAGATCACCAACAAGCAAAATTAGAAAGATATAAACAGAAAAACATCAATCAAGTCAGTGAGCTAACGCAGAAAACTATTAATGGTATGCTTTCCCGAGAAAGGTAACCCCTTTATTCGACAGACAACAGATATCAAAAACAAAGCCCCTTACGACAAACGTTAGAGGGCTTTTCAATTTAGGCCTAATCTTCAATTAGAATTAGATTCAATTCCGCTTTCTATTCACCAACATATAAAAGACTGGCGTTAACAATAACCCAAATACGGTTACGCCAAGCATGCCATAGAAAACCGCGGTTCCCATCGCTTGACGCATTTCTGCACCAGCACCTGTGGCAAGCATTAACGGAATAACACCCGCAGTGAAAGCAATGGAAGTCATTAAGATTGGACGTAAACGCAACCGACACGCCTCCACAATAGCATCTAGTGGGCTTTGTCCCTGATCTTTTAGCTCTTTTGCAAACTCAACCATTAAGATCGCGTTCTTACTTGCCAAGGCTACCAACACAATCAAGGCGATTTGAGTGAAAATGTTGTTATCTCCCCCAACATACCAAACCCCAGCCAACGCCGATAAGATGGTCATAGGCACAATCAAAATAATAGAGAATGGCAAAGTTAAACTCTCATACTGAGACGCCAGAACCATAAACACCAGTAGCACGACCAATGGGAAGATATAGACCATGGTATTACCCGCAATGATCTGTTGGTATGTCACCTCCGTCCATTCATAAGCCATACCTTCAGATAGGGTTTGCGCCAGTACCTCTTCAATAGCACTTTGAGCCTGGTCAGAGCTGTAACCAAATGCTGGGCTACCGTTAAGCTCTGCACTTGGGTATCCGTTGTAGTGCATCACTCGGTCTGGACCAATTGATGGAACGACTTCCAGCACAGCTCCTAAAGGCACCATGTCACCGCGAGCGTTTCTCACTTCATATTTCAAAATCTGTTTCGGATCGACCCTAAAATTCGCGTCCGCTTGTGCGTTCACTTGATAAGTGCGACCAAACAAATTGAAATCATTGACATATAAAGAGCCAAGGTAAACCTGTAATGCATCAAACACTTGCTCAAGCGGAATGCCTTGTAACATAGCCTGCTCGCGGTCAATGTTGATCTCCATTTGCGGAACTTGAACCCTAAAGGTCGAATACAAACCTATGAGCTCAGGGCGAGAGCGCGCTTCCAGAATCACTTGGTTTAACTGATTGAATAGCTCTTCGAATCCTTTATTCGAACGGTCTTCAATCTGCAATTTAAATCCACCTGTAGAGCCCAGGCCTTGAATTGGAGGGGGTGGGAAAATCCCAACAAACGCTTCATCAATAGCAGAAAAACGCTTATTGAGCTCAGCCACAATAGCATTAGCATAGAGATCCGGCGTCGTACGCTTATCAAAAGACTCCAAACTAACAAAAACAATGCCGCTATTTGGGCTGTTAGTGAAACCATTCACTGAAAGCCCAGGGAAAGAGATTGTCTGCGCCACCCCCGGAATTTCGAGCGCCATTTGCTCCATTTCACGGATTACTGCATCGGTTCTGTCTAAGCTCGCTGCATCAGGTAATTGAGCTATTGCAACCAAGTATTGTTTATCTTGCTGCGGGATGAAGCCTCCTGGCACTGCGTTAAACAAGGTCGCTGTGCTACCGAGTAAACCAAAGTAGATCACGACAACAATCGCACTCATTCGAATGAGCTTTTTAACCAAGCTTTGGTATTGATTTGAGCTTGCATCAAACAGTCTATTGAACGGTGCAAATAAAAAACGCCCAAAGATGGTATCCAATACACGTGTCAACCAATCTGGCTTGGCGTCCTTCTCTTTAAGCAGAAGAGCAGAAAGCGCAGGCGACAGCGTCAAAGAGTTGAACGCAGAGATGATGGTCGAGATCGTAATCGTCAATGCGAACTGTTTGTAGAACTGGCCAGATAAACCAGTAATAAAGGTCGTTGGTACAAATACCGCACACAAGACCAAAGCGATCGCGATGATTGGCCCTGTAACTTCCGACATTGCCTGTTTTGTCGCATCCAATGGAGAGAGACCGTTATGAATATTCCGCTCAACATTCTCAACCACCACAATCGCATCATCGACAACAATGCCTATTGCGAGCACTAAACCAAAAAGAGACAAGGTATTAATAGACACGCCTAACCACTGCATGACTGCAAATGTCCCGACCAAAGACACTGGGACTGCAATAATCGGTATGATTGATGCTCGCCATGTTTGCAGAAACAATATCACCACAATCACAACGAGAATGATCGCTTCCAACAACGTGTGAATGACTGCATCAATAGACTCTCGTACGAAGACGGTAGGGTCATACGCGATCTCATAAGAGACACCTTGTGGAAACTTCTCAGATAAATTCGCCATAACAGAACGTACATCATCAGACAATTGAATTGCATTAGAACCCGGTCGCTGGAAAATCGGCATCGCCACTGCAGGTTTGCCATTCAGCATTGCTCTCAACGCATAGGTATTCTGACCTAACTCGACCTCAGCGACATCGCGAAGACGTGTTATTCCACCGTTTTTGCCAACTTTGACTACGATATCTCGAAATTCATCAAGGTCTGCCAAACGGCCTTTTACATTTAACAGAATCTGAAATTGGTTATCGATACTAGCAGGTTGCGCACCCAACGAGCCTGCTGCAACTTGCTGGTTTTGGGCACGTACAGCATTAACCACATCCATCGCGGTTAGGTTACGAGAAGCGAGTTCATCTGGGTTAAGCCAGAGGCGCATCGAGTATTCACCGCCGCCGAATAGCCGCACGTCACCCACACCACCTAATCTTGCGACTTCATCCTTGATGTAGAGATTTGTGTAGTTAGACAGGTAACTGATTTCTCGACTCTCATCTGGCGAGTAGATATGAACCACCATCGTTAAGTCGGGTGACGCTTTCTCTGCGATAACACCTAGGCGTTGAACCGCTTGCGGTAGACGCGGAAGCGCACTATTCACACGGTTTTGTACCTGTACTTGAGCCTTATCCAGATCAGTCCCTAGAGCAAAAGTAACCGTTAGTGTCATACGACCGTCACTCGTCGCTTGAGAAAACATGTACAGCATATTCTCGGTGCCGGTGATCTCCTGCTCTAATGGTGTAGCAACCGTTTCAGCAATCACTTTCGGGTTGGCACCTGGATAATTGGCTGTCACCACTACGGTTGGAGGAACTACTTCAGGATACTCACTGACCGGCAATTGAAACAGAGAAATACCACCGGCAATAAGAATGAGTAGTGAAAGCATAGATGCGAAAATGGGTCTCTGAATAAAGAAGTGCGCAAATTTCATAATTCTCTACTCCTATTGACCTTGCATCGAAGAGACACTTTGCTCTTGCGTTTCTAGCTTCGCCAATGTCAATCGCGTACTTGAAAGATCAAGATCCACAGGACGTGGAATAATCTCAGTATTTGGCCCAACCTTTGCTGGACCATTTACCGCAATGTAATCACTGCTCTCTAGGCCACTAATAACAGCTCGATACTTACCGTAGCGCTCGCCCAGCTCTATAGGTCGGTATTCTAAGACATTTGCTTCATTCATCGTTAAAACAAAACGGTTTTCTAGGTCTGTACCTATTGCTCGCTCTGGAACCAATAAAACATCTTGCTCATCACTGGTTGTGATTTGCACACGGCCAAACGAACCTACCAACAAAGGATGTTTGTTTGAATCGAAAACGGCGCGCACAGTCAACGTACCCGTATTAATGTCAATGGCGTTATCAACGAAGTCAACTCTCCCCGTGACCGATGTATCAGATAGCCCAGACAGAGTAAGACGAGCTGGTAATTCAGACTCTACAGTCGTTCTAGAAAAGTATCGGTTCCAAGTACGTTCATCCACATTAAAGTACGCATATACCTTTCCATTAGAGACGATGTCTGTAAGCACACTCTGGTTGGGATTAACGTTGTTACCTTCAGTGATAAAAGCATGAGAAATTGTGCCACTGATGGGCGCATAGATACGTGTAAAATCCAAGTCTAGTTGAGCTAATTTCAATTGAGCCACAATCGCTGACAGCTCCGCCGCACGTTGCTTCACCGCTGTAGAACGCGTTTCAGCCTGCTCTGCAGATATAGCTTTGCGTTTAATCAACTCGTCCGCACGCTTAAGTTCACTCTTGGCTTGAGAAAGTGCGGCTAGTGCACTCGACTTCTGAGCCTTAAGCTGTTCAACACGAGCAGCAAATGGACGAGCATCTAGTGTCACTAACAGATCGCCTTTTTCCACTCGTTGTCCATCCTGAAACTCAATCGTCTCGATCATTCCCGACACTCGGGGCATTAAAGACACTTCTTTAGGCGCTTCTATGCGTGTGGTGTAAGTAAACCACTGTTGTACTGGCTCTTGCGCCACTTGTGCAATATCGAGTTCAGGAAGAACCTTCGATGGTGCTAAGGCCTTTGCCTCTTCGCCACTGCACCCATTAAGCACTGCTAACAACACGCTAGCAGCAATCATTTTTTTATACATAAATAACCTCACCTATTTGCGGCGGCTATTCTAAGAAGGTGCGGTGATGCAGAAAAGCCCCCAATTCAAACATTTAGTAATGCCTAATTTGCACGATTGAAAACCCGACTTGATCGTTGAACCCGTGTTATCACGGGTTCAACGCACTTTTCAGCCTCTTTACCAGCAAGCTATTACCGTTATTGTATTTTCATCTACAAAATAACCATTACGTCTAACTAGAGGACATTTGCATACTCTTTGTACACTTTCATGGCCTAACGGAAGAGTTATCGAAGTATCTCGATATTGGTGCACAAAACACACTAGTAAAGTGCAAATAAAACCATAATTTTTGCGAATAGGTTTTGTAGAATGCGCACTTCATCACATCTAATTGCAAAAATATTACTAGGAGTTTGAGTATGGACTTAGCTACTCAACTGGAACTACTGCTCGACGTATCTGAATACGGCACCTTTGCAAAGGCGGCCGATAGGAACCACATTGACCGTTCCGCACTGTCTAAACAGATAAAAAAATTAGAAGACAGCCTAGGGCTAAGACTGCTCAACCGCTCGACCCGATCGCTATCACTCACCAATGCTGGCGAAGAGATGGTCCAACAGGCGAAGAAAATACGTGAGCTGCTGACTGAGACCAAAAAGCTTGCAGACACTTTTCACGCTGTGCCGCGGGGTCATTTAAAGATCTCGAGTTCGTCGTTCTTTGGTCGTACATACCTTAAAAAAGCCGTCAAAAGCTTCATGCACAAGTACCCCTACATTACGGTAGAAGTTTTACTCTCTGATCATAAAGTTGACGTGATCAGTGAAGGTTACGACGTTGTATTTCGCATCGGCCCAATTCGCGAGTCGAACATGATTGTGCGCAAACTTGCGACCAATAAATTAGCCATCATTGCTTCAGAAGGTTTCTTAGCAAGACACGGTAATCCGCAAACACTGGAAAAGTTGATAGAGCTACCAGCGGTGGTTTACTCAAGTGAATCTTTCATATCGGACAAGATTAGAATTGTCGATGACGAACAAGCTGGTGAAATCAAAACCTTCAATATGAATGCCAAGTACAAGGTAAACGAAACTGATCTCATCATGGACGCAGTGAAAGACGGCCTTGGCTATGCTGTTATTGGGCAATTCATGCTACAGGAAGAACTAGAAAAACAAGGACTTGTACAACTTCTACCTGAATACCAACTATCAACTCACAGCGATATATTTGCTATGTACTCACACCGTAATCAACAACCTCTCGCCAAGCTGTTTATCGACTCAATACAGAATGAAATTGGTACAACGCCGATTTGGGAAACCTACTTGTAACAAGGCTCCCGTTTTACTCTATCGTTTTACCACTTTCTGGATTCATATAATGCAATATATCAGCCCAATTTATGACGAACGACGCGGCAACCGCATTTTTGATACGTTCATTATTTTACATAGCTTCGTACTCACATTAGTCGTTGCTTACATTAGTATTCACTTTGACTCTCATACCAAAGAGAGCTCTGTACTTGAGATCAGCCAGGTTGTTATCCTTCTAGGCACTGCACTAATCAGTTACTTCAAAGCGCGAGAGAGTCATGCCTTTTCATCGATATTAAAAATTCATTCTCTGATCATGTTACTGCTCGTTTCGAGAGAACTTGACCAAGTGTTTGAGTTGTTCTTTTTTCATGGCTTTTGGAAGGTCCCCGCTAGTGTCATATCAGCAATAATCTTCTATAAACTGCTTTCCAATCAAAAAAGCATCATTGCTGGAGCAAACCGATTTTTCACTACAGATAGTTTTCTTATCTGGGTCATCGGTTTCTTTATGTTCTTTATATTTTCTCGCATTGCCGGCTACAAAGGCTTCTGGATGGATTTTTTAGGTGATGGCTACAATAGAGATATAAAAACACTAGTTGAAGAAGGACTAGAATTCTTCGGTTACTCTTTCCTTCTCTCTGGAATTATATTAATAAGAGAAAAAAGATAACCAAGTTCCTATCATTTTTGATAAAAGATCGAAAAATAATAAGATAGAATATTTTATACCAAATACTTGTGCTTATTATTTACCATAGTTAATTGATAATTACTCACTTTTAAATAATCCATGTGTATAGATAATTACTTCGACTTAAAACACAATGTAGTGGTAATTAAAATATGGACAAGAAAATCATTTCGCTGGCAATTGGTGCCGCAATCTTTGGCTCTGCAGTTAATGCAGCACAAGTTTACTCTGATTCAGAAACTGAACTGAATATTCACGGTAGAGCTCAAGGTGCTTACTATTTTTCTAGTGATAAAAATATCGATGGAGACCAAAGCTACATCCGTGTTGGCCTAGACGGAAAATCTCAAATTAATGATGATTTATATGCATTCGGTTTGTACGAGCTGCAATTTAAATCTAATAGCGGCAACGAAAACGAAGACGAATTTGACGTACGTAAAGGTTACGTAGGTGTGGGTTCTGAGCTTTGGACGGTTAGCTACGGTCGCCAATTTGGTGCAGTAACACTAGTGTCTGATTACACAGATATCTTCCCAGAGTTTGGTAACGAAGCTGCAGGTGTAAGTGCTGATCTATTTGGTACTGGCCGTTCAGATTCTGTATTCAAAGCAACGGGTTCTTACGATGCTCTTAATGTACACGTAAGCTACCAAGGCGAGAATGACCAAGTTTCAACAGATGCCTCTTCATACGGCATTGCAGCAGACTATGCACTGCCGTTTGGCATGAAAGTAGCACTAGGTTACAACGAAGGTGAAGGTGCAGCTGCTGGCGCAGATTCTGAACTTCTAACGGCAGCAGTTTCATACACCTACGAAGATCTGTACGCTGCAGTAGTGTTCAGCGATGGCGAGAACTGGGAAAAAGATGGTACGGATAACGATATTGACTACGAAGGTATTGAAGCAGTCATTACTTACCAGGTAACTAAAGAGCTTAACGCTCTAATCGGTTATAACAACCTAGAGAAAGACGGTGTAGATACAGTTGATTACTACTCACTAGGTGGTGAATACAACCTAACTCCTAACTTCAAAACACTTGCTGAATACAAGATCACCGACGTAGACGGTGAAGATGATATTTTAGCGTTAGCACTTCGCTACTCGTTCTAATATTAATCAAGAATAAGCCCACTTATAGTGGGCTTTTTTATATCTAAAGATAGCTTGATGCAAGTATTACCACAATGTATGGTTATTTATTATCGAGACAAATCACTATATTTAAAATATTATTTACCTCGTTGACTTTCCCCACTGCCTTTGAAAGTTACTTATTAACTACGAAATATTCTAGCAGCAATTTATTGCTGCTTTTTTTACCTATCAAACACCCGCCACTTTCACTTTCACTTTCACTTTCACTAAAAACATAAACCTCTCAAAGAAAAAATCGAAAATATAAAATTATTACGTAGCTATACCTTTAGCTGCATTGTCACTAGATGATCTCTTCATTTAATAGTTTCTATAAGCTTCACAAACTGTATAAAAACACCTCCAACGTTAAAAATGTCACCACACCTGGGTCAAAAATGGAAAACCAAGCCTTTATTCGTGCATTTTTGACATCAGTGAAAAGAAGAATGTGATATTTATCACACTTCAATTCTGCATAATAATAGCGTTGTACCGAGGCTAAGCGCCTCAAGAAAATAAAATTATTTGAGGATTACATTATGAAACGCATTATTACTCTTGCAGCAACTATTGCATTTACTTCAGCTTCTTTCGCTTCATCTTCTTGGGTTCAAATTGATCGTGAAGCCGATCTAAATGTGGGTGTTTTTGCCACTCAGAAACAGGCACAAAACGCTGCTGAAGAGTTTGCTTCTTCACTAAATACAATGAGCAATCAAGAGCTAAAAGCAACGTTACCAACGAATCAACATCACTTTGTACGTAACGTACACCTAGGTGAATCAAATGTATCAGTTGAACAAATAGAAAGTGGTAAATATCAAGCAAACCTACAGCAAGACTACGCATTCACTGCGTTTGACCGTGACTAATCTAGAAACCCAAACGCATAGATGAAGCAACAGACGCCGTGGATAACGCCGTAAGCAAAGCGAAGTCATTATATAAAGCGGGCCTAGTCGATTATTTGCCTTTGTTCGACGCACAAAGCAACAAAAGTGATACGAGAGCGCCAAGTGGCCGAAAAGCTTCAAATAATCAACACCACGATTGCGGTATATAAAGCGTTAGGTGGAGATTGGCAAGTTGCTAGTGAAATACAAAGTGTCGAATTAGTTTCTGCAAACTAGAGAAGCTATACGCGACTCTTCAAACCAATGCTCTCAATAAAAAATACCGCTGACTCGATCAGCGGTATTTTTGTCATTATATAAAACTCAACTGTCTGGATGTCGCTTAGCCCATTCTTTCAAGGCATCACCCATTGTCAACCCAGTCGCACTTTTCATCCAAAGCATAAAATCACGGTTGAATTTAAACTGCTCACCAAATTGGGATTTGAAATATCGGCGAACATTCTGAGTCGTTTTGTAGCTATCTGTAATAACGGTACTGTCGTCAATTTTATTCTTATGCCAATCAACCTTTTCCATGGCTTTAACCTCTTCTATTCGCTCAATACATGAATCACGCGTTTCGAGGACCAAACATGATAATCGCCATACCAAGTAGAGCGATTGAGCCACCTACCATATCCCACGTTGTCGGTTTTTCGCCATCAACCAACCACAGCCATATCAATGCAACCGAGATATACACACCGCCATATGCCGCATAAACCCGACCTGTCGCTGTCGGATGTAGAGTGAGTAACCAAGCAAACGCAGCAAGACTAATTGCAGCCGGAATTAAAATCAGAATACTCTTATCTTGCCTAAGCCAAAGGTAAGGTAAATAACAGCCGACGATTTCCGCTATCGCAGTTAATACAAAAAGACCTACTGTTTTAAATTCAATCACAAAATACCTTATCGGCTAACCAATCAAGCTAGCAGAAATATAGAGCCACCTTAGGATCGAGACTCAAAATAAAAACTAGATATTGAAAGCTAGAGAACAGTTACGCCTTCAACTTCAATCACTGAGTTAACATTAGCGCGTTCGATTACCTTGAGTAAGGTTGTTTGAATGAGCTCATTATCTCTAATTTCAGTTTCACAAGAAAAACGCTCTTCTTGAACACTGTCTCCCTCGCCCATTACAAATTGGACGGCTACTTGAGTTGCAACCTCTTTTGTTGGGCCAAAGTACGCTAACGTAATTTTAGGGTAGCCGTTGTCGCCTTTCTTAACCTGTTTAGCAATCCGTTTCTTCGCTTTATCTAAATTCATACCACTTCCTTTTTAAGCTGAAACTCAAGATGACACTAACGTCTTGTTATGTCGATGCTTCACTATAAAGTATTACCACAATCGCCACATGATTTTATGGCCGAGAATCCGCTTTTTCTTGTGTTAGTTTTTCCACATGAACTACAAAATTTTACAGAGTGGACATTGTAAATGGAAACTAAAGTGACCAATGGAACCCAGACCAACAATTTTGCTCCTCCACCACCCGATGAATAGATATATCCAATTAAGAAAATACCAAAAGTAACATTCTGGAAAGTCCACAACGCTTGTTTGAACTTAGCGTTTTTGATGACAAAAAATGTAAAAAATCCAATAACGCTACTGATAAGCCCATAAGCAATAAACCCTATAAAGATTTCTTGTTGACTCATAAACTGTCCTTGTTCATATACCACTTTACGGTCCGAGCAACGCCACTAACCTAAACCATAAGACGTTAAACACTAACCTAGCATTAAACGAGAAGTGCCAAGCCTTGTAAATCAGTTGCAAGCGTACTTTTCAAATTCGAATCACATTCAGTTAAGCACATGACAGCGCGTGAGAATTACGCGCCAAGAAGCGGTAGATGTTTGCGTTGCTGATAAGTTAAGGCGAGCTCTAAGCACTGCTTAATAGGCGCCTTTGGAAGTGGTTCAGTTAGGTTCAAGATGATTGACCGATTACCTTGAAATGCCAACGTACCATCATGTAACTCTCTGAATGTGTCGACTAGCTTTGTTTGACAGTTAAAAAACAAGAAATAGTTGTTTGGCGATTTCAATTTCCAGTCGATTCGAATTGGGCTGCCTGTCTTAACGCTGTAACTCGGCTCACCCCATTTCAGAGACTCTTCGACGTCACCTAAACCCAAATCAGAGGAAAGCTCAAAGATTAATGAACGTAACTCTTCAAGCCGGCCCCGAACATCATCAGGATACTCGTCGAAATGTGTTTTGATTGCTTTGTCCATTGAACCTCCGATTCACTTGTTGCGATATAAAGGCGTTGCTAACTCAAACGATGCTTGGCTATATAGCTTGCTAAGTTTCCTGTTGAACCCAAACCATATTTTCAAGAAGCAGCGCTCCTATATATTCGAAGAAATACTCTAGATCAGACCGACTTGCTTCCACTATTCTCACGCAGTCTCCTTTTTGCGCATGATTATTTCTTTTAGAACGGTACCAATACTGCTAACTACAAACGTAAAAGCAGACACCACAATTGGCCCATAAAAATCAAACGCACCGTCTGTCATAAAAAAGTACTGATAGGTCGCAAAACCAGATCCAATACTTACAGCTAACTGCATATTTCTGAATATTCGTTGTTTCATGTTGATTCCCTTGGTTTCTTTGTCGTGACCATCGTTCAACTGTTGTACTTAGACCTGGTGCGTCAATGACTCTATGCTTATTCAAGAGACAGTTCTACTTAAGTATTTGTTACGCTTGCAGCTCCATCAAGTACTCATCATCCGCTTTTTTCACAATCACAAAACCCATCTGCAAATACAACTGTTGAGCTGGATTGGTTTTAATGACACTTAAACCTATTTTAGAGCTCGTTATTGCAGCTTTCTCGATCAATCCATTAATCAACGTCCTACCAATCTTTAAACCTTGGTATTCGGGATCAATTTGAATTTGCACCAAATGCCAGTAGTTAAGATCTTTATTGTAGGTAGCCTTGAATAATCCAATGGGTTCATTGTCCAACTCAACGATTTTCGCATGCGCAAATTCATAGCGTATTCGCTTTTCATGCTCTTCGTTAGTTGTTGATATACCAACATCTTCCAAATATTGGTTCATCGTTTTATCGCGCAGTGAAAGTAAAAAAGGAATATCTTTTTCACTTGCCTGTCTGAGGGAAATATCCATTCCTACTCCGTAAGCCTAATAGCTGCATAACACGTTCTCTGCTATGCGATTAAGTCCAAACTTACCACTCAACGCGGTAAACCAAAAGTAGCCTAGAGTGGCGAAGGTCGCAAATTGGGTGGGTGTGCTATCTCGAGAATGTTAAGTGACTATTTTCTTTGACATATTATAGCCAGAAATAGCAAAGCCAATTTCTTGATACAGCTTTAACGCTCTCTGATTTTGGTAAGCGACTCTCAGCTTTATCTGTTCAATACCAACCGATTTCAATTGCGATTCAAGAACAGAGATTGCCAATTTTCCGTAACCATTATTACGGAAGTTTGGAAAAATAAAGAAGTCATAAATAAACGTGGATTTGTCAGCTGCATTAATTGAATGCCACAAATAACCAACCAATTCTGAACCCGATTCAACGCACAACAACGCATGATCGTTAGTTTCTAAACCATTTGGAAAACTACGAAGAAGATCCTGATTAGCCAATTCAATCGCCCTATCCAATGAATGACCATAGTTTTCAACAATTTCACGACTGTAATCATCAATAAAATAATCACAATAAGCTGGATATTCACTTGAGGTCATTGGTCTGAGCTTAATCATGTCTAATCCTTTAAAACGATGAACTTAGAAAACGATATAACGCCTTGTTTTGAAATTCAATGTGAGTTCTGAACAAATTTGGAATTTAAAATACCACGTGTTGGCTGTCTGCTTGGATTGATCAAATGGCTTGTTAGCATCGCGTTTTAGCATAAATCATCGTGCTATCGATCTCACCTGACGGCAGTCGCCTAGAGTTAATTAGTGTTGCTTCAGCCTTATAACCACAACGCTTTGCAACAGCCTGACTCTTAAGGTTTGACGCTGCCATTCTAATTTCTAATCGTAGTGCTAATAAGTCATGAAAAGCGTATTGTTCAACCAAACCAACAGCTTCAGTTATGTAGCCAAAACCAGTTTTTGAAGTTTGTAACCAATAGCCAATTTCAAAATATGGTACGGATTTATCTCTGGCAATAAAACCTACAACGCCGATAAACAACCCTGTTTTCTTTTCAATGATATTAAACCAAAATTCACCAGTACAGCTGGCAAAATTCACCATTGCTTCTTTAGTGTTATCTTCTAAAGTTTGTTTAGATAATAAGCCTGAAACCCAAGGCAAAAACTGGGAGAGATCTTGCTTACATTCCTCAATGACTCCATACATAGCATCGATATAATTTAAGGAAGGAGGTTCCAATTTTAATCTTTCACTTTCCATCTAAACTCCGATGTTAACAAGTGCTTATAAACCGTTTGTCAGTACTAAAATTCATCACATGTATCACGCTCTTCATATTCAGGGAAATCAATTTCAATGGAACCGTTATCATTGAGGACAAACAGTACCCTTCCATGCTCGATACCAGCGTCATTCATGTCAGAGCAACCACGATAGACTTCCCAATCGTATGAATAGTCGAGTTGATATTGATTGGAACTCACGTAAGAAATCTTTACAACTTCAATACCATTAACATTGTGAGCCATATGATCTACGTGAGACAGATCTGGAACTAGTTTCTGTTCAAAGTTACTTTTGTTTTTGGATAAAAACCTAGCCAACTCTTCACACAAATGAGTGCCATTAACTAAGGGTTGATATGAACTAGAAAAAAACATTTTCAATACTCCTAAACCTAACCATACCATACCATACCATTGTAAACACAAAACCCAACGTATCGTAAAATACCAAGCATTGACGTTCTGCTTTACTACTTGTTATGTGAATTCTCGGTTGAAACGCCGAACTTTAGTACGTATGTTTTTCATAGGTGATGACGTATTAAACTGAATCATGCGCCCCAAAGTCCATTGTTCATACCACGCAACACCATACAAATCATGGTCACTTAAGCTTGAAATGAGTAAAAGTATCTCGTTAACCGTAGACTCAAGTTCAATGAGTAAATCATCGTATTTCCAATCACGATACTCCTCGTGGAAGCTTTCGGCGAGTGGGCCTAATTGGTTCCATTTGTAACCAGTTTCCGGGAAATCTACCTGTTGATGCTGAGATCTTTGGTGATGCCATTTAAGAACGAGCTTACCCCAACCAATCAAGTAAGCCACTGTATCACTAACGCTAATGGTTGTACCTTTGACGTTCCCCTCTACTCCAAATGTACGAACTTTCCTTTCTGGAGTTGAACGATAATCAGCCATGAGTTTCGGAAATATCGAGTTTATAGCTAGCTCCAATTCATCCTTATTTCTTGGTACAGAAGACATTTTAACCTCCATTAACATAACGAATGACATGGATTCGCCCTACAGGGGGGGATCTGCCACACTTATGTGGTGCTTAATTGTGCCGTAATCCCTAAAGCTGATTTAAACCTTAAATGCCAAGCGTTGAGAATCTACTTAAATGATTTGTTATAAATTTGAGTATGGATTCATCCATGCCTTAGGAAATTTAGAGAACAACGTATAACTAATTGCTTCACGTAAACTAAACTTGCCTAAAAGGCACATTACTAAAGAAAAAACACTCGCGACACATACAACACCGGCATACACCGACAATACTAGCACTAAGATCTGTGAACCTAGAAATTGATAAACACCATACTCTGAACCATCTAATTGGCTTAACGGTAAATTAAGATCAACGCCAAACCAACCTGTTAACAGTATGCTTGATTTAATACAGAAGAAGATGCCCAAAATTACACCAAAAAAGCCAACATAAGACGTGATTTTTTGATATTTCATCGGTAATCGATACTGTGCTTTAACCGCTTTAATAACCATTACACCGCCTCATTTATAGCGCTAAGCTAGGCGAAAAAATACGGTTGGCTAAAATGTGCGAGCACAAGCGAGAGCTAACAGTAATCTTTCCGTTTTTGAGTGACTTGTTAGATTTTTGAACAGTCAGCCGTTTTTACATTAGCTTCCGTGATGTATTTACTATCTTTATCGTAGTAATGGTAAGAAATATCGATAGCATTATCTACAAAATATTCCATCCCTGGCGAAGTACAAACAAAACCGGTTACTTGCTTAGTAATTATTTCTTGGACTTTTTCAGTATCGAAATCATCCACGCTGTAATTTATCAAGGTGTATTTATACACCAACTTATTTTCAACTGCATACGAACTATCAATTCGGGTCTCACTATCAACCATTTGTGGTGCAATTTTGTTAATTGCGTTAACTGAAGCTTTTAATACATCAGCTATTGTCGTTTCTTCATTCTGAACCGGTGTAGACTGGCAACCAGCGACCATTATTAAAGCAATAGTTGATAACAATAATTTTTTCATATAATTCTCGATAAAAAATATAACGAATGATATAGACTCCTTCTACCTGACACTCTGTGTGGCATACTTATTTAGTACACGCTTAAGAACTAGAAGTTACTATACCCACCATTCAAACTATTGACGTGACCTCGACAAGAATGCGTTTAGTATTCACATCGTTGATGCATATGGCAAGTGCATCCTACGCAAAACTGTTAAAAAAAACAAAATCTTAGACACATTCGCTAAGTTACCGCTCTGCCTCATTGGCATCGAGACTTGCTCTGGTGCACACCTTTGAGCGAGAGAACTGCTTCAAGATCTATCGAACAAGATTTAATACCTTAACCTAGAAATACTGCACTATGATCGCAGAGTCTCTGGTTTAGTCCCTGAGATGGCTTCAGCCAAAGCCCTGATGGATATGGATATTCCAGGAGTCGATGAACACAGTGCCAGTGTCGAGACCGTAAATGACGCCAAACAATTTGGCTCTAGCCGCCAATTTGCCGCTTGGATAGAGTTGGTTCCAAGACAATACTCAACAGGTGGTCATGTCCATCTTGGTCGCATTAGCAAAAGAGGCGAAAAACACATTCGCACTCTACTTATTCATGGCGTAAGAACTGTTATTGCACAATGTAAAGAGAAAACCGATCGCAACAGTATTTGGTTAAATCAACTCGTTGAACGACGAGGCTATAAACGAGCAGCTGTCGCCCTAGCAGCAAAGAATGCTCGTATAATATGGGCATGATTAACAACAGGAAAAGAGTACAAGAATAACTATGTAAACGGTTAACACTCACCGAGTCAAAGCAATATCAAATGATGACAATACAACGCCAAATTAAGGTGTGAACAACGCCACTACCTTACCTAACGGATTGTGCCATAAACACAAAACTAGACTGAAGTGAAACCGCCAAGCGTTGTGAATCACTCTTAAATTTATTGTTAGGCAAACTATTTCGCCCAAAACTCTTCGGCAACAATTTTGTGATGATTCATTGAGTGTTCACTATCAAAGTGAGACTTAGTAAATAGGCTATATAGTGGAAAAATGATGTCATGAGACATTTCAATAATGTCTTTTGCATCAGAGTAAACTAAACCGAAGTCATTGGCTTCAAACACTCTTCGCCCCGAACCATCAGCAGATTGGAATTCTTTATGGGATATCATTTTATTTCTAGCATTATTTACCCGTGAACCAATTTCAGAAGTAAGCAGCACTTCATAATTGGTAGTTGCCTGCTCAAGAAGTTGATCAAACCAAGTTGCTTTCAACTTGCTATCCTCTGCGCGGATGTAGTCTTTTGTGTCCTCAGATAAATCTCCGTCAAATGATAGAATTTCCTTTTGGCTCGTGTCACAAAACCATTTTCTTAATTGATTTAAAAAGCTTTCGTCTTCAAGGCTCTTAAAAACATTATGAATGCTTGCTACTTTCTTGTGCGTATCGAACAAGATTGCTCGCATTTCTGACAGTACGTACATATATAGAGAAAATCGAATACTGTTAGCTCCACTGGCTGCGTACGAACCATCCCAACGAGCAAGTAAATCGGGGTTGTCTAATAATTGGCCGAACAACTTCTGATTTTGATCAGCTAGAAAGTAGGTGTTTACGATACTGGAAAGCATCATCTCATTCTTTTCTATTCGATTCTGAATTTTGCTGTTCATATTTCCTCTGTTTGCCTAACGCCAAATTAAGGTGTGAACAACGCTAACACCTTAACTAAACCATTGTGCTATAAACACTAAACTTACTTGAAGTGAGAGCGCCAAGCGTTGTGAATCACTCTTAAATTTCTTGTTAGATGTTTAATAACTCGGACTTGATTTTTGAGTAATTCATACATGCTTCTATAAACCCACAATACCAAACAGAAAGTGGATAGTTAGGATTACTAGAAACTTCAAACTCTCTATTACTTTTAAGTTTAGCTATATCTGGTGCAACATGTTTATATTGTCGCGTAGCCATTTCACTCGCACTTACTTTAATTGACTTACAAAGATTATAAGACCATTCATCATGCCTAAATTGCATTGGGTCTTGGTTGTCATCAGCCCAATCGATAACTACAACTGATTTTTTATCGTTTCCATTTCTAATTGAATGGAATGAGTTATTAAGGTGAAAGTCATTAAACCCATAGCCTAAAAACAAAATAGCATCTGCTTTTTCAGCTATTTCATCCACTCTTGAATAATATGTTCTAAATGGAAGCCTCTGAATTTGATTTGTTTTTCCATAACCAGCAACAATAACTGATGTAGGCATGCTTATACCTTCAGCGGTCTCCTGTGTATTTCGACCAGATGAATTTCCACTAAAGGTTGAGCTTAGATCATAATTCCACTTTATTGCATGCATATCTGAATCATCACCCTGCATATCAAAATGCACAGAGCCATGAAGATGGTATATCAACCCCCGCCCATCTTTTGCATAAACACTAGATGTATTGAACGAACCTGTTGTTTGATCGAAACCAGTAAAAAGATCAGGACATACTTGAGTTATTAAATTGTCATAATTAAGCGTAATGAATGCAACATCGAAATCTTCATTCAGATTATTAATGAAATTCCCAAAGTGTTCAAAATCAGTTTGGCAGTTTTCTTTTACAAATTTACATCTCTCTCTAAATTCAGCAGTTAATTTATCAACTAAGAGTGAGTTCAGTTGTCTTAAGTCATTACCATCTACGTTTTTTTCACCTTGGAATGACCTTATTTTTGGGAGCTTTTTCAAACCAAAAAAAGCATTCATCGAAAGGTCATAGTTATCATCACTCAAAACGGCTGCTAACTGGAGTATGACATATAATATTTCTTCAAAATTTGTTGTTTTAATCAAACCATTCTTTGGATTTAAGCTATAGTGGCGATTTACTTCATCCCTTATATATGAATATAAACTTCCCTCTCCATCATGAGCTAATGGAAAACGTTCTTTTGACCATTGGCAAAATAATCTGTCCACTTCGTTTACACTTGGCATTCCAAGTTCAATGGATGCGCCAGCCCCGACTACTACCATTAATCTTTTTTTATCAGCTTCCGACATTTAATCGAGTACCTTTATTAATAAAAACATCTAACGCTTTGTTAACTAGTGACAAAACGTTGCCACTAAACCTGATTTGACCACCTTAATCACAAAAGCAAATCGATACAAAATTGCCAAGCGTTTTGGAATCCAGTTGAACAATTTGTTAGTTGTTTGGCTCAAAGAAAGTGCAGTAGCAAACGACCAATAGAGTTAACTAGATCTCGACTGTAAATTGCTAACCACTTATTCGCATCGTTGTCGAAATGTGAATCACTAAAACTATTTCTCGAGTTTGCTATAGCACTTGTAAGTGTTGAAATACTTGTAACCATTTGCGCAGGATAACTACCAGTGACAGACAGTTTTGAATCGATATCTGTACGAACCAATTTAGAAAGTGGCATTAAGTCCGTGATATGGTCGCTAGTTGGAATATGCTTTTTCACATACGATTTATACAGACCCTCTAAGCATGTATAAGCCAAAGTCATTGCATTATTGTAGTTCGACGTATCAATTGCATTATCGATTTTTGACAACGTTGAGTTGAGTTTATCAGAGCTCCATTGATGATTCGGAATGCTCGCTTTGGGAACAGGATTACCATACCCAAACATATACGCTCGGAGATCTTGGGCTTCCGTTGGAAAATGAGGCTCAACAATATCAATAAAGGCACGAAATACTTCAAATCGTATCGATTCATCCAAATTTTGCAGAATATCCCAGTAAAAGTCTCGGCGCGTAGTACTTTGATTTAATCGGTTTCTTTCTTCTATATAGAGTGAATACCCCGGTAAACCGCGATCAAATTGTTGAACAACCTTAATAAACGCAGAGCCGCTATGATATGCAGGTGTCCCTGACTTATCTAAGATATTAAACAAATGGCTATAAGCAGATATCCACCGCATTAAAAACTCCTCATAAAACAACTAACGCCCTGTTAAGGTGTGAGCAACGCAATACCGAAGCTACCGCATACCACCTTAGACACTAAACACAACGCATAGTAAAAATGCCACGCGTTGCGAATCACTCTTGAACAGTTTGTTATGCAGCTACTGACGTTTGGATTTTATGCTTGCAAAGGTAATAAGTGTTTGTGTGAAAGCAATAACATCACCCATGGTCCGCAATGAATGTAAAGCTGGACCATAATCATTAATTTCGTCTTCCCACTGATGTACCTGAAGCCAATTCCCTTCTCTGGCTTTTGGATGCGTAGAATCCTTTATTTGATATGCTATACCATGTTTTGTTCGGTCAAAATAAATCTGGATTTCAGAACCGCCATCATAAACTTCATATTCATACTCATGACCGATCGACATCATGATCTCTTTCGCTAACTGCTTATCCATTGTACAACCTATAACCTGATGAATTACTGGGGCTTATTGTACATTGGATTGCATATTTTTCTATTGGGGATATCTCATATGAGGAAATTTGTGTGTGGTTGTATAACGCCTTGCTAAGGTGTGAGCAAAGCAATACCTTGGCCTCCGCATAATACCTTAAACACATAAACCAACGCATAGTAAAAATGCCACGCGTTGC
>NZ_JADDYI010000034.1:0-341 GCF_015163545.1 Vibrio sp. OPT24 | reverse complement strand
TTTGCTGCGGTCGTGGCGGAATTGGTAGACGCACCAGATTTAGGTTCTGGCGCCGAGAGGTGTGAGAGTTCAAGTCTCTCCGACCGCACCATTATTTAATAATGAATCTATTAGATTTATTATGGCTACTTAGCTCAGTTGGTTAGAGCACATCACTCATAATGATGGGGTCGCAGGTTCAAATCCCGCAGTAGCCACCACTTATACAACGTCTTATTGAAGCACCAATATTCGATATGACTATAAAGATTTGCTGCGGTCGTGGCGGAATTGGTAGACGCACCAGATTTAGGTTCTGGCGCCGAGAGGTGTGAGAGTTCAAGTCTCTCCGACCGCACCAT
>NZ_JADDYI010000033.1:0-6042 GCF_015163545.1 Vibrio sp. OPT24 | reverse complement strand
CTTTAGTCGCAGAGTGGCTAAAGACAGATACCAACATCAGAAAAAAGAAAATAATAAATTTATGTGCAGATCCCACTTCACTATCCTTGCCGATTAACGCCCGCTTAAGTGGTGAGCAACGCAATACCAAAGCCGCCGCATACCACCTTAAACACTAAACACAAGACATAGTGAAAATGCCACGCGTTGCGAATCCGTCTTGAAGCGTTTGTTATAAAACATTTACTTTCATATGCATATGAGGATTACTGTCCAATATTTGAAGGTACTTATCAATATTTTGGAAATCATCAGAGAAACATTCAGAAAATGAGCAGTAATTGCATAGAGCCCTCATTATAAGTACCAAAGCCTCTTCTTTAATATGACCGTTTACTACCGGTTCAAATACACCCTTAGCATCAGGATGCTTAACTGCATTTTTTGTTTTATTTAGAACATTAATGACATCCTTTTCATTGTAATTAGGAAAAACTTTGCGATTAGTCAAGCGAGTAACTTGTCTCAAAGCCGGATCTTTCTGCGTATGCTTTCTAATAAATCCAGCAAAAATTTCTTCTGATGCTCCTGCAAGCGTTAAAGCTGAGCTATATTTTCCACTCAAAAATAGATCTATCGCACACTGAAGATGCTCTTTTGCAATAAGAAATTTATGATGTTGCACAATGAAAAACTCCACCTGTTTTATAACGCCCAATTAATGTGCGACAACGCTATAACACCCAACCTAAACCATTGCACCGTAAACACAAATTTCAAACCGGATTAAACTCGCCAAGCGTTAGGAGTCACTCTTAAATTGTTTGTTAGTTTTGCGTGCCAAAGTGACACAATGATTGCTTAATGCTCACTTTAAGACCATAATACTCATGTGACATTTTGACACAAAAGGAAATTACATTATGGCTACTACTTTGCCCCGCATCACTGCTAGAGTTGATGTCGATACACAATACTTACTGACAAAAGCTGCGGCAATTGCAGGCATGTCTAGTATTAACTCATTTGTTCTAAGTGCTGCTATCGAAAAAGCCAAGCAAGTTATTGAACGTGAACAAGCCCTTAAGCTTAGCCAAGCTGATGCTATGTTACTTATGGATGCTTTAGACCGTCCTGCAACAATCAACTCAAAATTGAAAACTGCTTCTGAGCGTTACGAAAGCAAAACTCAATGATGAACACGGTACTTCTAGAAAAAGCAAAACATGACAGAAATCGGTTCAACTGTGGTATTGAAGCTCTTAATAACTACCTGAAAGTAATGGCGAGTCAGCAAGCAAAGAAAGACAACACCAGAACATTCGTTTTAGAAGATGATAACGATAGCTCACATGTCATTGGTTTTTATACACTAACAATGACACCTATCGACTTGAAGGCTTTACCCGACAAGCTACAGAAAAAACACCAATCATCGACTTCTGGTGGTCTAATTGCCCGTTTAGCAGTCGATGAACGCTACAAAGGTAAAGGCTTTGGCGAGTGGCTCCTTATTGATGCACTTAGAAAGCTACTAGCAGCCAGTGATAGCGTCGCATTCCCTGTAGTTATTGTTGACGCCAAAGACGGAGCAAAAAACTTCTACGAGAGATATGGCTTCCAAGCGTTTCAAGATGCAGAAAATAAACTCTTTATTACCATTTCTGATATAAGGGCGAATTTAGGCTAGTTGACTGCTTGCCTCCTAGCAAACTAACGCACGCTTAAGTGGTGAGCAACGCAATACGATGTTTCCGCATTCCACCTAAATCACTAAAATCAACGCATGATAAAAGTGCCACGCGTTGCGAATCCGTCTTGAAGCGTTTGTTAAGTGCCGTTGTGAACTACATTCATTACTAGCTGAAAAAGTTCTTGAGCTCTATTTGTGCTGCCAATAGCACCCCTTTCACGTGCCATTTTCTTATGTTCGGGTAAATTTGAGCCGGCATAAATAACAAACGGGGTTTTATTTCCTAAATCACGTAACTTATCTAAAAGAACATAACCTTCTTGATCGCCTTCTTTGCGCCCCATATCAGAAATTATTGCTGCAAACTTGTCAGTTTTAAGTGTTTCAATCGCCTCTTCGGTTGAGAGAGCTAATTTAAAGTGAAGTCCTTGCTCTTCAAATGCTTGGCGTTCATGAACATTATTTTCTGGACGGTCGTCAACCCAAAGAATTCGATTCTTCCATTTTTCATTCGATGGTTTTTGACTTGTTTTTGACACAAGTTCAACTATTTCATCAAGTTGAGTTTGATTAAGGTCCCCACCACTACCAGGCTGCTTAGAAATCGCAGCTGCTAATGATACAGCTGACGACAATTGTGTTTTCAAAAAATTGTCTTCATTTTTAAAATCTGAAGGCCCATACAACTTCTTATGATGCTTTGCTACCAGCCAAAGAAATCCAAAAAACACCAATACAGGAAACAGCACCATAAAATAAACTAATGGAGCGATATGACCTTGTAAGTTTGCTTGCCCGAAAGCAACGACAAGGGAAGCGAAACCATAAACTAGCACAATAAATAAAGCGATAATGCCTAAAGGGCTTTTCGTAAAACCCGTAGCTGAATTAGCAAATTCTTTAATACTCATCAAATCTCCATTTAGGCACTTAACGCCTTGCTAAGTAGTGCTGACGCCTAACTCACCAAGCCTACATTACTTCAAACCAAAAATGCCACACGTATTAGCATCTACTTGAGCAATTTGTTATGAAAGGCTCAAACATTGCCACCGCACCAAAACACCTACCAAAAACTCAAGACACAGAGCCGGCTGCCGACCCTCCAATATTACCGGAAAATCACCTTCGGAACATACGAAAAGTGAGGGCCCCAAGAAGAGCCGAACGATGAACTTACGGGGAAGGTAATTGCCATTACTCGAAGTTTTTGAGAGGCACAATGTCACTTGGCATATTACATCTTTTGATGATTTCAAATAGGCAACCAGCAAAGAAAATACATATTTTAAGCAAGATATCTAGCCGAGTTTAAACTGTGAATTGACAGCTTTTGATGAACAAACCCACCTTTAAAAACCACGTTCAACAGTAGCTTCATAACGCCGCATTAACGTGTGAGCGACGCTTGGTTATACTTGAGCGAAGCGAAAACACCAAGCGTTGCGAATGATCTTCACCCGATAAAATGGACACCCTATCTTCTTTAACCCGTCATGACTTCATATTCATGCGGGCTTCGATATCCAAGACTTGAGTGCAGTCTATAACGGTTATAAAAATGCTGGATATAACCGACAAGTTTATCTCTAAGCTGCTTCTCACTTTTAAAGCTATTTTTCCTAATTATGTCGCCTTTGAGCGTATGGAAGAACGACTCCACCTCTGCATTATCAGTACAATGACCTGGGCGATTCATGCTTGGGATAATTCCATTTTTTGATAGTAAAGCTTGAACTTCATGGGCTCGATATTCAGAGCCTCTGTCAGTATGAAATAACAGGCGCTCTTGTGGCTTTCGATTTCTAATGGCCATTCTCAGCGAACTCATCGTTAGTTGTGTACTCTTCTTACTACCAAGCGACCAACCGACGACTTTACGCGAGTAAAGATCAATAACGACCGCTAGATACATCCAACGTTTGCCTTGCCTGATATACGTTAGGTCTCCAGACCACTGTTGATTAACTGCCGTTGGTTTTGGTGTGTCTTTTTTAATATTCTTAATCGATTGATAGAACCGATGTAGCTTGGCCATTTTCATGTAAATACGATAACTTCGTGCTCTCAGCCCTTGCTCTCTAATGATCCGAGCCACACGCTTACGGCTAACCAAAACTCCTTGGCGCCTCAGTTCTGCATGAACTCGTGGACTACCGTAAGTCTCTCGACTCTGAGTAAACACTTTAATTATACGCTTCTTCAAAGCCTGCTCTTCTTGAACGTAGCGGCTTGGCTCTCTATCAAGCCATGCGTAGTAACCCGACTTAGAAACAGATAGAAAACGGCACATCAATACGATGGAATAACGCGTTTTGTAATGGGCTATGAATCGGAATTTTGTCGATTTTCTTGGGCAACGAATCGTTGCCACTTTTTAAGCAAATCATTCTCGAGCTTAAGTTGTTCATTTTGACGTTCGAGCTCTGCGATCCGACTAGACTCAGTTTTCTGGCTCGGGATCTGAGTCCTTTTCTTACGTTTATCTTCCATAATAACCCCTTCTCTATAGTCCTTTCGCCATTTAGAAAGCATATAAGGGTGGATATCTAATGATAGTGCCACGCCTTTAACTGTAGCTTCTTCTCGAAGCGAAAGTCGGACAGCAGTTACCTTAAATTCCGTAAGATATTGTTGAGTTTTTTTACCTGATTTATAAGCTGGCATAAACACCTCCAATTGCTATTGAAGGTGTCCACTAGATCGGGTCAACTACAGAATCTGCCTTAAACGCTTTGTTAGTTTTTTGATGCGTAAAACTGTTGCTGTTCCCCACATTCGGTACATAGAAGCGTTAAAGAGTTTTTGTCCGTTTTAATTGTGATATCTGCTGAACCACAAATTACACAACTAGTCTCTTTGCTGCTTTCTTTTGTTGATTTAGAACTATCAAATATCTTATATAACTCATTATTCCAAAGAACTTCTGGGGATTTATAGAATGCAATATCGTCACCACCACCAATGACCAAATCAAATAACACAATGTTTAACTGAGACCGTTCAGTACTATAAGTACGATTATATTTATAAACGTCCCACCCTTCATTGCTAGCTCTTGTCGCCAAATATAAGATCTTGCTTGGGATTGTATTTACCGCATGTTTTCGACTCTCCGCCTTACCCTTTGCATAAAATAAGTGAGCGTTTTCTGTGGCTTTCTTTATAAAATAGTATATTTCTGATACAGAAAACTCATTAAGGATTTCTTTTATAACTTCATTTGTTTTCTTTGGAGCCTCAGGTAATTGAAGTTGTTCTAGGCAAGCATCTAAATATGTAACAACTTCTTCTTCAGCGAGCCTAAACACTAGCTCCTTGAGATCGTCTTCCCACTCAATCTGTATACCATCGCGTGACTCAACATAAACTAACTTGAATAATTCTTCGAGGCTTAACCTATTAGAACCATCTAGTGAAACATTAACAACCCAAAGTACATCTCGATAATAGAATGATTTAAAGTCGTCTGAGGAGTCAAATGCCGAAACAGGAGAGCTTGGATCCACAACAATCACACCATCACGATGTAACTTTAAAATAATTTCATTGTCGAAATTAGATGTAGGAGATAAATCCACGGCACTGCCAGAATTGTTCAACGACTTAATATGATTAAGCTCTGACTCTGATTGCATTAAAAACAGGGATAGCAAATAGCACTTATGACTAAACGATAACTTTGAATAACTAAACATAGCCTTTTTATCAAGGTCATACTCTTGAGAAATTTTCTCAAGATCTGCGGCTAGTTTTACTCTAACGGCTTCAGCTCTTTTCTCAGAACACGGTAAACAAGTACAAACAAGTGGTCTGTTGTAATGATGACCTTCCTTATGACTGCACTCTATACAAAAGTATTCCATAGAGTATGAGCTGCCCGACTTGCTTTTTCGTTTATAAAATAGAGGCAAAGCACAATATGCACATTCAAGTGATTCATGTATGACAGGTGGAAATAATGACACTAGTTTATTAGGATGAGCATCTATCCCATATTCTTCCATGAGCTCTTGGTTTTTCTCACCCGAAATGTACCTTTCGTATAGCTCTTCAAGTTCCTCTAAAGTTAAGTGCTTAACTTCTTCAGCCAATTTTATTTTCATGAGATAGCACCATTAACCATTGATATAATGGGGGATTTTACATTTTTCACGTTCACAGAGCTAGTAAAAACTAACGCCCTGTTAAGGTGGAGCAACGCAATACCGATGCCACCGCAGACCACCTTAAACACTGAACACAACGCATAGTAAAAATGCCACGCGTTGCGAATGATCTTCACCCGATAAAATGGACACCCTATCTTCTTTAACCCGTCATGACTTCATATTCATGCGGGCTTCGATATCCAAGACTTGAGTGCAGTC
>NZ_JADDYI010000032.1:0-287 GCF_015163545.1 Vibrio sp. OPT24 | reverse complement strand
CTCAAGGCCACAACCTCCAAGTAGACATCGTTTACGGCGTGGACTACCAGGGTATCTAATCCTGTTTGCTCCCCACGCTTTCGCATCTGAGTGTCAGTGTCTGTCCAGGGGGCCGCCTTCGCCACTGGTATTCCTTCAGATCTCTACGCATTTCACCGCTACACCTGAAATTCTACCCCCCTCTACAGCACTCTAGTTCACCAGTTTCAAATGCAGTTCCGAGGTTGAGCCCCGGGCTTTCACATCTGACTTAATGAACCACCTGCATGCGCTTTACGCCCAGTAAT
>NZ_JADDYI010000031.1:0-207 GCF_015163545.1 Vibrio sp. OPT24 | reverse complement strand
TACTTACGAGTAATTCAATCAAATTTAAAAGTTCTCAATGTTTATCTTTCATTAGATAAACACAACAAACACATTCAAGTGTCTTGTATTCGAATCAATGTTTACATTGATTCACAATTGAGTCCGGCAAACAGTTATCAAGAATTAACCCTTCTTGATGACAACCAAAAACCTTGGTTAGTTGCCATACGCTTATTTGTCTTCACT
>NZ_JADDYI010000030.1:0-929 GCF_015163545.1 Vibrio sp. OPT24 | reverse complement strand
TAAGATATTGTTGAGTTTTTTTACCTGATTTATAAGCTGGCATAATCACCTCCAATTACAATTGAAGGTGTCCATTAGATCGGGTCAACTACAGAATCCATCTTAAATGCCTTGTTATATTCATGATTGAACGATAAAGACCTGCTTTTCTATATCTTCGATTGCGACAGCTATAAACGCATCAACGACATTAACTAATTCTTCAATCAGTGAACTCTCTGTAATATGAAAATCCCATGAATCCTCGTTAATCTCAATCATTGGAAACGTTGCTTTTAGAGCTATAGCATTTTTTTTCAAAGACTTTTCATCCTGACCTTTAACTCGTGAATTCTGGTGGACTATTTGGTTTCTGAGCTGTTGAAATTCACAGATTCGGTCATACAGTTTCTTCTCATTCTTGAGGTCAACACTACAGATCAAGTCGATAAATTTAATGGACTTACGAATTATGTTGTTATCATTTAGATCCTGAAGCGCCAACTTGCTGTTAGTACAGTTCTTAATTTCAGTTGTTAAATGGGAAAGTGTACTTTCAAGTAATGTATAAACAAGAACGATTGACGAGTGATAGAAATAACTTTTTAGCTTTGAAATTTCTTTGTTGAATAAGTCGACCAAAATCTCTTCATCATCTGGACTGCTATCTATATCGGCAATCATACTTTGCTCCAAAGATTCGCCTTTTTCTGAAATAGCTTCACTTATATCAACCACGTAGCTTCTCAAGTATTTAAGTTCATACTCTGTTCTTTCTTTGAAGGCGTGCAGGTCTATCTTTTTTTCTTTTAAAGTACTCTTTTTAGTTAACACGTAATTCTCCAAATGAATATAACGCCCTGTTAAGGTGTGAGCAACGCAATACAAAGGCCGCCGCATACCACCTTAAACACTAAAACCAACGCATAGTAAAAATGCCACGCGTTGCG
>NZ_JADDYI010000029.1:0-322 GCF_015163545.1 Vibrio sp. OPT24 | reverse complement strand
TCCACTGGACAGACGGCGAGCGAACACTAAACACTAATTTATCAAGCTCTTCAAAATCAGATAAAAGACTTATAAAACATAATTATAGAGATGGTTGCATGCAGGACATTCATTGGTGCGATGGAAGTTTTGGCTACTTCCCAAGCTACACGCTTGGCGCTATGTATGCGGCTCAATTCATGGCATCAATGAAGCAAACCGTTAATGTTGATGAGGCGATTCGCTCTGGAGATATGACTCCAATCTTTACGTGGCTATCAGAAAATATTTGGTCGAAAGGGTCGTTGCTAACTACTGATGAGTTAGTTAAACAAGCTACAGG
>NZ_JADDYI010000003.1:34597-79412 GCF_015163545.1 Vibrio sp. OPT24 | reverse complement strand
GCGTTCAATCTGAGCCATGATCAAACTCTTCAATTTAAGATTTTGTGACTCAACGAATACTGACTTCAAAACTACTATGTAATTTTAAAGCTATTACCATTCCAACAGAATGATAATGAATTGACTGTGCCAAATAACCGAAGTTATTCGTATTGGTCACTCAGTTCATTGAAATCAATTTTGATTCCGAAGAATCTGTTTTATCTAACGATAAAACGTTTTGATATTCATCAACGAGTGCCCACACAGATTGATAGGTTTAAATTGTTAAAGAGCTTTTCCTTTTTGAGCTTCGCTCAAATCGGACGGCCATTTTAGCGATTTAAGTTTTAGTGTCAACCACTATTTTCAAAACTTTTTTCAAGCGCTTAACTTGGCTAATTTGGCTTGTTGATTCGTTTTGGTTTCCTAAGAAGCCTTCCCGTTTCAACGAGGTCGCATTATAGAGATTTCGATCACACTGGCAAGCCCTTTTTGAAGTTTTTCTTACTTTTTTGATTGTTCGAGCGTTTTTTGTTCAAAACACCTCATTATCACTAGTATTCCTCTTAATTAAGGGCTTAAGGTACCTATATAAAGGAGGACTTATGAGTTCAATACGCAGTTATAAAGGAATATCCCCTCAGATTGGACAAGGTGTCTATATAGATACAAGTTCGGTACTGGTTGGTGATATCAAAATCGGTGACGACTCTAGCGTGTGGCCTTTGGTTGCAGCTCGAGGAGATGTTAACCACATTCATATTGGGGAGAGAACGAATATCCAAGACGGCAGTGTCTTGCATGTCACCCATAAGAATGCAGAAAACCCTGACGGTTATCCTCTATTAATAGGTAATGATGTCACTATCGGACATAAAGTAATGCTGCATGGCTGTACTATTGAAGATCGCGTACTTGTTGGCATGGGAGCTATCGTGCTTGATGGCGTTATTGTTAAAGAAGAAGTGATGATTGGTGCTGGTAGCTTAGTTCCACCTAATAAGGTACTTGAAAGCGGTTATCTATATGTAGGAAGCCCAGTAAAACAAGCACGCCCATTAAATGATAAAGAGCGTGCCTTTTTACAGAAGTCAGCTGACAACTATGTTCAGAATAAAAACGACTATCTAGACTCTGTACTGCCAGTCTAAAGCATTTTGATTTGAATCCGATTAGAGGAGTCATACTCCTCTTCTTCTATTAACTCTTCAGCTAGCTCTTCAATATCAAAACGTAACTCTGAAAAAATAACTAAAGCTTGATCGCCTTCTCCTATCTCTTTACCAGCTAATCGAGATAGTTCCTCAATAGACATTACACACTCAATCAGGGCGCCCGACTGCTGCGCAGGGAAGGTGATTGATTGATTCTCTTCATCCCAATCTTGTATATCCGGAAATAGAATTGATTGATTCATTTTTTATAAATACCTTCTTACATCTCTAGGTTTTTACGTAATTCTCTTAAAATCTGTTTTGTTCCCGGACGAAGGCCACGCCAAAGCATAAAGCTTTCTGCTGCCTGTCCCACTAACATGCCCAAACCATCATAAGCAGCATGAACACCATTATCTAATGCCCATTGATTAAATACGGTAGTTCCCGAACCGTAAACCATGTCATAAACGGAACTATTCGAATTAAAGATAATCTCAGAAACTTCAGGAAGCTGACCACTTAGACCAGATGAGGTCGAGTTAATGATGACATCAAACCCTTCATTAACATCGCTTAATCCCATTCCTTTAATGTTTCCATATGAAGAAAACATCTCAGCCAGAAGTTCAGCCTTTGAACTAGTTCGATTTGCGACCACCAACTGTTTTGGCTTTTGGTCGAGAAGAGGTTGAATCACTCCTCTCGCAGCACCACCAGCGCCAAGAAGAAGAACGCGAGCTCCTTTTAACGCAACTTGATGTTGAAGCAGATCTTGAACTAAACCCTCACCATCGGTGTTATCACCAATGATTTCTCCGTCATCGAGCTTCTTAAGTGTGTTTACAGCACCAGCTAGTTCAGCCCTTTCAGTTAGGCGATTGGCAAACTGATACGCATCTTCTTTAAAAGGTGCTGTGACATTACATCCTCTACCACCTTCGCTGAAAAAGGCTTTCGCAGCAGTGATAAATTCACTATGTTCTGGCTGTAATGCTGTATAGGTAAGTTGTTGGCTGGTTTGGCGAGCAAATAATGTGTGAATGAATGGCGATTTGCTTTGACCAATAGGGTTACCGAAAACGGCATAACGATCTACTTGCTGTGTCATATCCTTACCTAACAGAAATAAAAAAGGGTCTTCTATATAGATGACCCTATCACTATCCCTATAAGGAAGGAAGAACTACCAAACTCGAGGCTTTAGGTAGTCGCTATAAAGCAGAGCTTCTGGTGAACCCGCTTGTGGTTCGTAGCGGTATTCCCAGCGAGCCAATGGCGGCATCGACATCAATATAGACTCTGTACGACCACCGCTTTGTAGACCAAATAGGGTGCCACGGTCATACACAAGGTTAAATTCAACATAGCGACCACGACGATAAAGCTGGAAGTCACGCTCACGTTCACCATAAGGTGTCTCTTTGCGTCGTTCTACAATTGGTAAATACGCGGCTGCAAAACCTTCACCGACCGCCTGCATATAAGCGAAGCTCTTTTCAAAGCCCCACTCGTTTAAGTCATCAAAGAACAGACCGCCAACACCACGTATTTCATCACGGTGAGGTAGATAGAAGTACTTATCACACCACTCTTTGTGTTCTTGGTAAACATCATCACCAAATGGTGCACACAGGTCTTTAGCAGTTTGATGCCAAGATTGGCAATCTTCATCGACAGGATAGAATGGCGTTAAATCAAAACCACCACCGAACCACCAGATAGGATCTTCCCCTTCCTTTTCGGCAATAAAGAATCGTACGTTCGCGTGTGAGGTTGGGATGTATGGGTTTTTAGGATGGATAACTAATGAGACACCCATAGCTTCAAACTTACGTCCGGCTAATTCAGGACGGTGAGCTGTTGCAGAGGCAGGCATAGCCTTACCAGCGACATGAGAAAAGTTAACACCGCCTTGCTCAAATACCGCACCATTGGTCATCACGCGAGTTCGACCACCGCCACCAAGACGTTCGCCAGGTTCACGCTGCCATGCATCTTCTTCAAAAAGAGCTGCACCATCAGCTTGTTCAAGCTGTTGGCAAATCGAATCTTGTAGGCTCAGTAAAAACTGCTTTACTGCTTCTTTATCAATTGCTGACATCTTACTTCCTTTGCAGGGTTTAACCCTGTCTTAATATTTTCGACGTTTTTGCATCTCTAATTTCGCTTGGTTTTTCGCGACCACCCGTGTGACCTTCTAAAATAGAGACTAGATATTGGCCAAGTTGCTGCTGAACTTCTTCAGTCGTCATGCAAGGCGGCTCGCCAGTCAGGTTGGCACTGGTAGAGGTTAACGGCTTACCGAATTCATTACACATTCTTTGAACTAAAGGGTGATCAGTCACTCGTACTGCAATGGAATCAAACTGGCCGCTGACCCAGTTAGTCACTTTGCTGCTGGTTGGCATGATCCAAGTAACTGGGCCAGGCCACGTTGCTTTTACGGTCGCTAACTGCGCTTCCGTCAACTGGCTTTCATCAATATAAGGCAACAACTGCTCATAACTCGCAGCAATTAGGATCAACCCTTTCTCCATCGGTCGCTGTTTTAAATCGAGCAATTTCTTGATAGCTTGTGGATTATCGGGATCACAACCGACCCCAAAAACGCCTTCGGTAGGGTAAGCAATGACTTCACCTTGCTGTAATGCCTGCAATGTATGTTGAAAGTTATCCACGGGCTGCCTCGTTAATTCAGTTATCAAACTCGCTAAGTGTACAAATTATCATTCACTGTGACTAAAGCTATTTGTTTATAAAATGTATCAATTAACAACTTAGACTGACGCAAACGTTTTCCTTAAGTAGTTTTACCCGTATAATGCGCGCAAAATATCTAATCACTAATTAAATCGTACCTGAAGGAGTTTGAGATGACTGTCGGTATTATCATGGGTTCTAAATCTGATTGGCCAACAATGAAGCTAGCTGCAGAAATGTTGGATCAGTTTGGCGTGGCGTACGAAACAAAAGTGGTTTCTGCTCACCGCACACCTCAGTTGCTTGCAGACTACGCAACCAGTGCGAAAGAGCGCGGTATTAAAGTGATTATTGCGGGTGCGGGTGGTGCTGCGCATCTTCCGGGTATGGCTGCAGCTTTCACAAGCGTACCTGTTCTTGGTGTTCCCGTTCAGTCTAAAGCACTGAAAGGCATGGACTCTCTGCTTTCTATTGTACAAATGCCAAAAGGTATCGCGGTAGGTACTCTGGCTATCGGTGAAGCTGGTGCTGCTAACGCTGGTATCCTAGCCGCGCAAATCATTGGTACTCACAATGAAGAAGTGATGGCAAAAGTAGAAGCGTTCCGCTCTGAGCAAACAGAAACGGTTCTGGCTAATCCAAACCCTGCAGAGGACTAATTCCCATGCATGTTCTTGTGTTAGGCGCGGGCCAACTTGCTCGCATGATGTCCCTAGCTGGGGCACCACTGAATATTGAAATTTCTGCTTTTGATGTTGGCAGCAAAAATATTGTTCACCCATTAACGCAAGCGATTCTAGGCAGCGGCTTAGACAATGCGATTGAGCGTGCGGACGTCATTACTGCTGAATTCGAACATATCCCTCACGATGTACTTGAGGTGTGTGAGCGCAGCGGTAAGTTCTTACCGACAACAGAAGCAATCAAAGCTGGCGGTGATCGTCGCCTTGAAAAAGCCCTGTTAGACGAAGCAAATGTGAAAAATGCCAAGTACTACGTGATTAATTCTCGCGAAGACTTTGACGCTGCGATCGCTCACGTTGGCTTACCAATGGTATTGAAGAGCACACTTGGCGGCTACGATGGCAAAGGTCAATGGCGCTTAAAGACATTAGACAATGTTGACACGACATGGACAGAAATGGCGGAGTGCATTGCCGCAACAGATAACCAAGCAATTGTGGCTGAAGAGTTCGTCCCGTTTGATCGCGAAGTCTCACTGGTCGGTGCTCGTGGTATCAATGGCGATATTCAAGTGTACCCACTGGCTGAGAATGTTCACACCGATGGCGTGTTGAGCTTATCGACAGCAATTGATGACATTGAACTGCAAGAGCAAGCGAAAACCATGTTCACCTCAGTTGCAGAGCGTTTGGATTACGTTGGTGTGTTGGCGCTTGAATTCTTTGATGTTAAAGGTTCACTGCTTGTAAATGAGATTGCACCACGTGTTCATAACTCTGGCCACTGGACTCAACAAGGTGCTGAAACTTGTCAGTTTGAAAATCACCTACGTGCCGTATGTGGAATGCCACTAGGCAGCACTAAACTGATTCGTCCTACGGCAATGATCAACATTCTTGGCGAAGATACCCTCCCTGAGGCTATTCTGGCTCAAGACGGTTGTCATGTTCATTGGTATGGCAAAGAGAAGCGTGCGGGTCGTAAGATGGGCCACATCAATGTGAGCGCTGACTACAACGCCGAGCTGCAAAGAACATTATGTTCATTGGCAAACATTCTCGATAAGCAAGCCTACCCTGCTGTTCATGAATTTGCAGAGCAACTGAAGTAAGCTTTCATTGTGGGTTTAATATAGAAACGGCGCTCATTGAGCGCCGTTTTTGTGTCTATAACATCAGGTTATTGAGATTGAATGTGGTGACACTTGCGATCAGCACATTGCTTCTTAGTACCACTGGCCGTTTTCTTCTCCAGCAACAATGGAAACAAGCATTCTTCACAACGACCTATAACAGGTGGCTGATTAACGGCGAATTTACACTTAGGGTAGTTATCACAAGCATAGAAGATTTTGCCATAGCGAGATTTACGCTCAACCAAATGGCCTCTGCCACACTCAGGGCAAGCAACAAGTGGCTGCTCTTCAGGCCGTTCTTTCGGTTGGTCCAAAGATTCGATGTGATTACACTCTGGATAGCTGCTACAACCAATAAACATCCCAAAGCGACCTTGCCTTAATACCAATTCGTTTTGGCATTTAGGACATGGTACACCCAGCTCTTTCACCACATGGCCATCGTTTTGATGTAGGGGTTTGATGTAATCGCAACTTGGATACTGCTTGCAGCCTAAAAATGGACCGTGCTTACCATGGCGAAGCTGAAGCTCTCCACCACACTGTGGACATGGTTCATGCTCTAATGCATGTTCATGTGCTGAAAAAAGCTGATTATCAATCTTACTACTCATGACAAGCCTGTATTAATGCAAGATACCTTGCTCTTTGGTGTACAACAGCTCTTCCATTTGCGTGTAAGCACTTTCATTACCCGGCACATTAAATAGCACCATTAAGATAATCCATTTCAGATCATCCAATTCAAATTCGTTGGTCTCAAGCCCCATCACACGATCAATCACCATTTCACGAATCTCTGTTGTGAGTACATTGATCTGCTCAAGGAACAGTAAGAAACCTCGACACTCCATATTAATACGTGAAATCTCTCGACTGGTATAAATACGCATCGAGGTATTGGAACACACACTAATCGCCGCTTGGTTCTCGGTATCTTGCAATGCTGCAAGATCTTCTAACCAATGGAGAGCCTTATAAATATCATCTTGGTGAAACCCTGCTCGAAGAAGCTCATCTTCCAGCTCATCTTGATCCACCTGCAATTCAGAATCGCTATGGATGTAGGTTTCAAACAAGTACATCAGTATGTCCATCATCATAGCTTAGCCTCTCCCCTTTCGAATATAGCCACCGGAAACTGCAACAACATGCCCTGAGAGCTCAAGCTCCAAAAGCTGCATCATGACCTCATGCACAGGTATATGGGTTCTCTGTGCCAAAATATCAACGGGTGTCGCCTCTAACCCTACGTTAGCGAACAGCTGTGGAAATGGCAATTGTTCATTTTCCCCAATACTGGACGTAGGTTCGAACAAACTGGGCTGCTGATCAATAGACCAGTCTAACAGACTCTTTATTTCAATCAGAACATCTTGAGCACTCTGTACCAAACATGCACCAGCTTTGATTAAACTATTCCCTCCACGACTGGTTGGGCTATGAATCGAACCTGGAAGCGCGAAAACCTCGCGCCCCTGCTCCATGGCATAGCGAGCCGTAATCAAAGAGCCACTTTTCTCAGCTGCTTCAACCACTAAGGTTCCGAGCGATAAACCACTTATAATACGGTTACGACGAGGAAAATGTTCAGGTCGTGGTTTGGCATCTGGACGGAACTCTGAAATCAACGCACCATTCTCACAAATTCTATCCGCTAAATTTCGGTGTCGGACAGGATAAATAGAATCCAAACCCGAACCCAACACAGCAAAAGTTTCCCCACCCTTATCTAGAGCACCATCATGAGCATAGCCATCGATACCGAGCGCTAAGCCACTGGTGACAATCAAACCGTTTTGAACGAACTCTTTGGCGAAAGACTTCGCGGTTTGCAACCCTTCGAGACTAGCATTGCGACTGCCGACCATCGCGATTTGAGGCTCAATCAATTTTTCAACATGACCTTTAACAAAAAGCACACTTGGCGCAGAGGCGGTCTCATTCAGCAGTTTGGGGTAATGAGGGCAATTCGGGGTAAGGATGTGATGGTTGGGTTGTCTTGCTTGCCACGCTAAGCAAGCCTCCACTTCTCTTGGGGCTTGCTCTCTTAAATAAGCAATTTGCTTGGCAGACAGACCAAGCGCTTGCAGTTGCTGACTTGAGTAACCAACAATATTCGGAGGGGAATCAATGCTCAGCAATCGAGAAAGTCGCTTGCCACCCAATTGCGGAACAAAGCTCAGAGAGAGCCAAGCGATCAGTGGTTGCTCATTCACTTGGTGCCCTTAACCTCTTCCTTCAAAGCAAGGTCCACAGGCGATACCGCCAGAATGCCATTGCTAACCGGTTTTGAGCTCTGAGTAATCAGGGCGAGACTAAAATACTCGTAAGGGCGGATGACCATCAAACTACCGAGCGAGGTACTTGGCAATTGCACCTTATCGCTCGCCGCTGACTCTTTGTAGCTGTATTCACCTTGCTTACCAAACACCACAGCGCCGTTTTCGCTGAGGGTAAACATAGAGCCTTGGCGAAGATTGTCCTGTGAGCCTTTATTGATAACGACCACCTGATTCTTTGCACTGTATTGGCTGCCATCTAATGAACCCAATATATTAGCAAACTGCCCTGCAGCACTAGGCGCTGGATAAAATGTGGTTGAGAGCTTCACCTGATCGACACCAAGCTCAGGCAACACTAGATCGTTAAGCAGCACCTCTTGCAGTTGGGTCTCGATCTGTAAGCGACTGAACTCAGCGTCCACTTCTTTTAAGCGTGCCGTGGCGACCAAACGTAACGAGGTCATACTCGCCTGAGGTAGCTGTCGCTGGTAAGTTTCGACGGCGCGGTAGATACCCCACTTGGGATACTGCTGTTTACCCGAGATAAATAACCGGTCTTCACCCGATAAGAAACGTTTACCATCGCTTGTCCCCAACACTCGTTGAGCTGATTGGATATCTTGCTGCTCAACCAAGCGGTCAGATTGTAGATATGGCAGAACCAGCCCCTCGTTGACGGTAGGCACCGCTTTCTTCTCAGAGACACGAATCTTAGGGCTCAGTTTAATTACAGGCTTTAGGCTCAATACAGGCTCGCCATTAATCCAAACCAAAGACAATTTATCTCCGGGGTAAATAAGGTGAGGGTTTTCTATCTCTGGATTTACTTGCCACAACCTCGGCCACAACCAAGGACTATCGAGATACATCGTGGAAATATCCCATAAGGTATCGCCCTTAACTACGACATAAACCTGAGGTGCATCCTGCCTAATGGTTAAAGGTTGCTCACTATTTTCAGCCATAACGGTGAACGAAAGTGAGGCACAAACGAGAGAAAAAATAGAAGAAAAATGACGCATGACCTAGGTTCCTTGGTCTGAATATATGACATCTGATTTGAGAATTACCTTCAGGATGCTGTCATTTGACCTCTAAAATGTCTAGAATTGAGCCAACAAGGTTTAAGCTGTTTCGGCACAGTTCAATATTTCGAGTGTATATGTCTGTATTACAAGTATTAACATTACCAGATGATCGTCTACGTACCGTGGCGAAACCGGTAAAAGAAGTTACCCCAGAGATTCAAAAGTTCGTTGATGACATGATTGAAACCATGTACGACGAAGAAGGTATCGGCCTTGCGGCAACGCAAGTAGATTTCCACCAACGCATCGTTGTTATCGATATTTCAGAAACACGTGATGAACCTATTGTTCTGATCAACCCTGAAATTACCGAGAAGCGTGGCGAAGATGGTATCGAAGAAGGCTGTCTATCTGTACCCGGCGCTCGAGCTCTAGTACCTCGCGCTGCAGAAGTCACAGTTAAAGCATTGGACCGCGAAGGCAACGAATTCACATTCGACGCTGACGACCTTCTGGCTATCTGTGTTCAGCACGAACTTGACCACCTAGAAGGTAAGTTGTTTGTTGATTACCTATCGCCACTAAAGCGCAAACGTATTCAAGATAAGCTAGCGAAGATTAAACGTTTCAACGAGAAACAAGGCTAATAACCGCTGCTATTACTAAATTAAGAAGGAAGTCTACCTTGAGTCAATCTTTAAGAATTGTCTTCGCAGGTACTCCGGATTTCGCCGCCCGTCACTTGGCGGCGTTGTTGTCTTCGGAGCATGAAGTTATTGCTGTTTACACACAGCCAGATCGTCCAGCAGGCCGCGGTAAAAAACTGACTGCGAGCCCGGTAAAAAACATCGCACTTGAAAACAATATTCCGGTTTACCAACCAGAAAACTTCAAGTCAGATGAAGCTAAGCAAGAGCTAGCAGATTTGAATGCTGACATCATGGTTGTTGTCGCTTACGGCTTATTGCTTCCACAAGCTGTATTAGATACGCCTCGCTTAGGTTGTATCAACGTGCATGGTTCAATCCTGCCACGCTGGCGTGGTGCTGCTCCGATCCAACGCTCTATCTGGGCGGGCGATAAAGAGACTGGCGTGACGATCATGCAGATGGATATCGGCCTAGATACCGGTGATATGCTAAGCATCGCAACGCTACCAATCGAATCTACAGATACCAGTGCGTCAATGTACGAAAAGTTAGCTGGTCTTGGTCCTGATGCTCTTGTTGAGTGTTTAGCAGACATCGCTTCTGGTAAGGCTGTTGCTGAGAAGCAAGATGACGAGCTTGCTAACTACGCGAAGAAGCTGAGCAAAGAAGAAGCAAAAATTGATTGGAATGACAGTGCAGAACACATCGAACGTTGTGTGCGCGCTTTCAACCCATGGCCAATGAGTCACTTTGCGATTACTGATAGCAGCTCTAATGATGAAAAAAGCATTAAAGTTTGGCAGACACGTGTTGATGAAGAATCGACGTCTGCGCCAGCTGGCTCAATAATCAAAGCAGATAAGACTGGTATTTATGTTGCGACTGGCGACAAAGTACTAGTATTGGAACAGTTACAAGTTCCAGGCAAAAAAGCTATGTCAGTTCAAGATATCTTGAACTCACGTGCAAGCTGGTTTGAAGTTGGTACTCAACTTTCTTAACCGCTTTAAAGCTACTCAATATGTACTTAAAAACGTGTAGCTTGTAAAAACACAGTTTAGAAAACCTTTACGAGGGCAGAGATGCCCTCATGTATTCAAATAAATATTCGGTACCCCTCATGAATGTTCGCGCTGCTGCTGCAAATGTCCTATTCCAAGTTGTCGATAAAGGCCACTCTCTTTCACACGCTCTCCCTGCGGCTCAAAAAACGATCCGTCCGCGAGACCATGCTCTACTGCAAGAGATTTGCTACGGCGCACTTCGTTACCTGCCTCGCTTGGAGTCAATCGCTAACGAACTGATGGAAAACTCGCTTAAAGGTAAAAAGCGCGTATTCCACCACCTGATCTTAGTAGGCATTTACCAGTTGAGCTTTATGCGCATCCCTTCGCATGCTGCCGTTGCTGAAACAGTTGAAGCAACCAAAACGCTGCGCGGCCCAAGCCTGAGTGGTTTGATCAACGCAGTACTTCGCAGCTACCTGCGCGATCAAGAAGAGCTGGATGAAAAAGCAGTTAGCCACAATGCGGGCAAATACAGCCATCCAAGCTGGATTCTAAAAATGCTTCAAGAAAGCTACCCAGATCAGTGGGAGCAACTGATTGAAGCAAACAACAGCAAAGCACCAATGTGGCTGCGCGTAAACCGTCAACACCACACTCGTGACGAGTATGTTGAACTGCTTAAAAACGAAAACATTGAATACACACTGCACCCAGAAGCGGCTGATGCCATAAAATTAGCGTCACCTTGTGATGTTACTTTGCTTCCGGGTTTCGACAGAGGTTGGGTATCTGTACAAGATGCTGCAGCTCAACTTTCTGTTGATTACCTAACACCCAAAGATGGTGAGCTAATCCTAGACTGTTGTGCAGCGCCAGGTGGTAAAACTGCGCACATTCTTGAACATACTCAAGACACTGAAGTGGTTGCGATTGACAGTGATATTAAACGCCTAGACCGTGTTTACGATAACCTTGAACGCCTACAACTGCGTGCCGACGTAATCTGTGGCGATGCTCGCTACCCTGAAGAGTGGTGGATGGGTGATAAGTTCGACCGTATCCTGCTTGATGCTCCTTGTTCAGCGACTGGCGTAATTCGTCGTCACCCTGACATCAAGTGGCTACGTCGTGCATCTGATATTGATGCACTAGCAGAGCTGCAAAGCGAGATCATGGATGCAATGTGGCGTCAGCTGAAAGAAGGCGGCACCATGGTTTATGCGACATGTTCTATCACGCCGCAAGAAAACGTGCTGCAAGTGAAAGCATTCCTTGAGCGAACCGAGAACGCAACGCTTGTTGGGTCTGATATCGAAAATCCAGGTCGTCAAATACTGCCTGGAGAAGAAGATATGGATGGCTTCTACTACGCAGTTCTAGTAAAACAGGCATAACAACTAACAGCGGCTAAGAATTTATTTCTTAGCCGCTGTTTCTTTCTAGTGCATTATCAAAACAAAGTGAGATCACTAGAATTACGACGGTAAAGAAAAGAGACAGGCTATGAAGATCATTATCCTAGGTGCAGGCCAAGTTGGCGGTACCCTTGCTGAAAACCTGGTTGGTGAAAACAACGACATCACTATTGTCGACCGTAATACTGACCGACTTCGTGAACTTCAGGATAAATACGACCTTAGGGTTGTAAACGGTTATGCCAGCCACCCGAACACACTACGTGAAGCGGGCGCGCAAGATGCCGACATGTTGGTTGCCGTAACCAACATGGATGAAACCAACATGGCTGCGTGTCAGGTTGCCTTTTCTCTTTTCAACACACCAAACCGAATTGCCCGCATTCGCTCTCCTCAATACCTAGAAGAGAAAGAAGCGCTATTCAAGTCTGGTGCTATCCCAGTCGATCACCTGATCGCACCCGAAGAGCTAGTGACCAGCTATATCGAGCGCCTGATTCAATACCCAGGCGCATTGCAGGTTGTGAGCTTTGCTGAACAGAAAGTTAGCCTCGTCGCAGTAAAAGCCTACTACGGTGGTCCACTGGTCGGTAACGCCCTATCTGCTTTGCGTGAGCACATGCCGCACATCGATACTCGTGTTGCTGCTATTTTCCGTCAAGGCCGCCCTATTCGCCCGCAAGGCACTACCATCATTGAAGCAGACGATGAGGTTTTCTTCGTGGCCGCGAGTAACCATATCCGCTCAGTAATGAGTGAACTGCAACGCCTAGAGAAGCCATACCGCCGCATCATGATTGTCGGAGGTGGTAACATTGGTGCAAGCTTGGCGAAACGCCTTGAGCAGAGCTACAGCATCAAGCTTATCGAACGTAGTTACACTCGTGCTGAGAAGCTATCTGAAGAATTAGAAAACACCATCGTATTTTGTGGTGATGCCGCCGACCAAGAACTGCTAACCGAAGAGAACATCGATCAGGTGGATGTGTTCATTGCCCTAACCAATGAAGATGAAACCAACATCATGTCCGCTATGCTGGCTAAGCGAATGGGTGCCAAGAAGGTAATGGTACTGATTCAGCGTGGTGCTTACGTCGACCTTGTTCAGGGTGGTGTGATTGATATTGCGATATCGCCACAACAAGCGACCATTTCTGCGTTGCTTACTCACGTTCGTCGTGCTGATATTGTAAACGTATCCTCTCTACGTCGTGGCGCTGCAGAGGCGATCGAAGCCATTGCTCACGGTGACGAAACCACATCGAAAGTCGTTGGCCGAGCGATTGGCGACATCAAACTGCCACCGGGCACCACTATTGGTGCAATTGTTCGCGGAGAAGAGGTTCTTATTGCGCACGATAGAACCGTAATTGAACAAGATGACCACGTTGTGATGTTCCTAGTGGACAAGAAATACGTACCTGATGTTGAGTCTCTATTCCAACCGAGCCCATTCTTCTTATAGCCTTGTTCTCGTAAGCTTCTTCTCGCAACTTTCTTTTTGTGAGAACGACGCTCCGGCACAAAGCTGTAATCTATTTAAGCTATGGTCTATTAAGCTATGGTCAACTTTCGTCCGATATTATTAGTGATAGGGTTAGTGTTATCAAAACTCGCCCTTTTCATGTACATCCCTACATTGGTTGCCTTTTTTACTGGCACCGGTGGCTTCCTCGAGTTTGGTCAATCGGTAGTGATCACGCACATTGTGGCGTTCATCTGCTTAAGCTTAGGCCGTTCAGCTAATTTCCGACTTGGGGTGCGAGACATGTTCCTGATCACCTCTTTGGTCTGGACTATTGCCAGCGCCTTCGCTGCACTACCCTTTGTCTTCATCAACCACATCAGCTTCACTGATGCCTATTTTGAAACCATGTCGGGTATCACCACGACAGGATCAACCGTATTAAGCGGCTTAGACAGCATGGCACCAAGCATTCTATTATGGCGATCTATATTGCAGTGGCTTGGTGGTGTTGGGTTCATCGTAATGGCAGTAGCGGTTCTACCAATGCTTAACGTCGGTGGTATGCGCTTGTTCCAAACTGAGTCTTCCGATTGGTCAGATAAAAGCAGCCCGAGAGCAAAAACCGTCGCCAAGAACATCGTGGCGGTCTATTTGGTATTAACAGGCCTATGCTTGGTGAGCTACCTATTTGCGGGCATGAGTGTGTTTGATGCCATCAACCACTCATTTACCACGCTATCTACAGGCGGTTACTCAACCTCAGATGGATCGATGAACCACTTCTCCAACAGTGCTCACTGGGTGGGAACACTGTTCATGTTCCTTGGTGGACTGCCGTTCTTACTGTTTGTTAGCGCACTGCGAGGCAGAAAACTCTCAATCCTCTATAAAGATGCACAGGTGAGAGGGTTCACGTATCTATTTTTGGTCACTAGTGCCGTAATATCGACATGGTTGGTGGTTAGAGATGGCTACACTGTCATGGATGCGATGCGCGTTTCGATGTTCAACATTGTATCAGTCGTCACCACAACCGGTTTTGGCTTAGAAGACTTCACTGCATGGGGCGCACTGCCAAGCACATTATTTGCCTTCCTGATGATGGCAGGAGCTTGCTCGGGGTCAACCTCTGGCGGTATTAAGATCTTCCGTTTCCAGATCGCGATGACCATGCTCCACAAACAAATGATGAAGCTAATTCACCCATCGGGCGTGTTTGTTCAACGCTACAATCAGCGACCTGTGAATGACGATATTGTGCGTTCACTCGTCGCATTTGGTCTGATGTTCTTTATCACGATTATCTTAATTGCAGGCGGCTTGAGCGCGATGGGACTTGATCCTGTGACCAGTATATCTGGCGCTATCACAGCCGTTGCCAACGTGGGCCCGGGAATGGGTAGCGTGATCGGTCCAACCGGGAACTTTGCCCCACTGCCAGACGCCGCTAAATGGTTGCTAAGTTTAGGCATGCTAATGGGGCGACTCGAGATACTGACGCTCATTGTTCTATTTTTTCCAGCCTTTTGGCGACGCTAACCAAGCACAAAATCAAGGAAACACAGATGAAATCATACGTACTTCTCGCTGGCGCATTGCTTGCAAACTCAGTATTCGTAAGTTCTGCCTTTGCTGATCAAATGGTCACATTGCCTGATGGCAAGCAAGTGTTACTCAAAGATGATTTTACTTGGCAATATGTGGCACCGAAGCAAACGGAAGCAGCAGCGACAACATCAGAGATCGCCGTGCCCGTTGCAGCAGCACCTGTCGTAGCCGTCCCGGTAGCGACGAATACTCGTGGCACAACGGTTGTGGTTAATAGTAAAAAACCAAGCTTACAGCTGTCTCAATCAGGAGTGGATGTTGTACTGGGTGCAAGTCGCTATGAAAATGGTGAGCTTATTATTCCGACTGCCATCACCAACCAAGGCACTCAAGCTGTCATTTTAGTATCACTTAACATCAGCGTATTTACTGTAGAAGGCGAGTTGTTGGCAGAAGAAAAAGTTGCAGTGTGGAAATCAATCAAACGAATGGCCGACACATATTTGCGACCAAAGACAGGTGAGGAAGGCAAGCTAATCAAGCTCGACCTAGAACAACACCCTGAATATCAGATCAAAGCTGAAATTACTGAAGTACTAGCTCGCTAAACCGGAGTCACGTACAAGTAAATAGCGAAGAAATGGCAAGCGCAGCCCGCCAAAACAAACAAGTGCCAGATGGCATGATTGTAAGGGATGCGTTTTGCCACATAGAAAATCACCCCCAAAGAGTAGATCACACCGCCAAGCGCTAATAATACCAAACCGCCCATCTCGATATTCATCGCTAGTTGATACACCACTATCAACGACAACCAACCCATCGCTAAATATGTCACCAATGACAAGCGCTTAAATCGATAGACAAAAGCAATCTTCATTATAATTCCGACCAACGCGATACCCCAGATTACCGCCATCAACCCCATTGCTAATGGTGTTCTTAAGCTCACTAACAAGAATGGCGTATAACTGCCAGCAATCAGTAAATAAATCGCGCAGTGATCAAGAGTTTTGAGCAAGCGCTTGGTTTTCTCAGTGGTGATCGAGTGGTACAACGTGGAAGCAAGAAAGAGCAGAATAATACTGCTGCCATACACCGCCATACTGGCAACAGTAAGCATGTCGGCTTGGTAATCAAAAGCACGAATCAGCAATAGGGCCAGGCCTACCACACCAAGTACAACGCCCAAACCATGGGTTATCGCATTAGCGCGTTCTTCAATATCACTGTATTCGCTAGCCGATGATGCAGACATGGTTATCCTACTAGAGTAAATGTTCGATTTGCCTAGTATTACACATTAAGCTTACACGTGTAAGCTTAAATTATTATGACGTAAATGCTGCTAAGTATGTGTGACCGAGTCGCTCCTCAGACACTAAGAAGCGTTGTCTAAATACTCAAGCACCATTTTGCCCGCATCTTCTGGTGAGGTATCCAATGGCACACTCAACTGACGCTGCAGCTGACCAATGCCTAGCAAGCTAGCCAACATACCTTTTGCACCATCGCGATTGCGGTCTATCTCAAACCACAGCTTAAGCTCCGTATCATCACGATGAGCAACCACTTCCAGCTCACGCCAGCGGCCATGATAAGGGCCTGTGGTTGGAACAAATTCAAACTCTTGTACAAACGGTAATTCAAAGCCATCTACCGCTTCACATTCAACTTGGCGAATGCGCAGACCTTGAGCTTCGAGTTCGTTAAAAATGCCATCAAGTAGCGCATCAGGACGAACCGTTAAAATATCCTTATCCGAAGGGTCAATCGCCATCGCAATATCGAGCCCGGTTTCAAGCCACACCTTTGAGTCACCAATCGTCACAGGGGTATTCAACGGCACATCAAACTCGCATTCAAAGTCACGAGTTTCTCCCGGCTGAATCACAAAGGAATACGGCAGGCTCCATTTGGCCAACGAGTATGTTTGGTGCATTCGACGTGTTTGACCGCCCTCTTGCCTTTGCGAATTAGTGGTCACTTCTTTTATGTAGCGACAACACAGGTTGAGATCGATGTTATCTATCTCCTGCGGTTGAGAGCCACCATACACATGCACAATAATGCTCGCCTTTTGCCCTGGATAAAGCACTTCCTGTTGCAATACAGAATCCACTTTGGCAGATCCAATACCAAAACTTGCTAACGTTTTCTTTAAGAACGACATATGCACCTCCTTTAAAACATCATCTTAAGCCTGAAAGAGGTTCAAACTCAAATATACTGCTCACACTATTTTAGCTCTAATATCGTCTATTTATCACTCAAGCGTCGATCGATAACTTAGATAGTGATAATCTAAGCCTTGATATGCATGCATATCATTATCCTGATTTATTATTCGGATTGGCGAAAGCCAGACGAGTGACTCTTCAAGTAATTGAAGCGGATCTCATGGTAAATCAGGCCATTAGATTGGCAATGGATATGCCTGACCGTTAGGTAAATGAATGCGCCCAACAGCTGTCAGGTTCTCGCACACCAACCGTAGTGCGATGCGTCGTCGTAGTGGCTTTGCTGCCGCTCCAATGGCTAAGAAATTGGCTCCAACAATGACTTTAGTTGAGAAGACTGCTTTATTAGCACCGACTGCAACAAAAGTAATTAAAGCCGCTTAATAAAAAGCGCAGTTTTTACTGCGCTTTTTTCTTGCCCTATCCTTTCTGAAATGTGTTTACACATTGGTATTCCCTACCTGATTTGATACCTTAAGCCACAAATCATTATAAAATTTGTGGAGAATAAAGTATGAAGTGTCATCGTATTGAAGAACTGCTTGAATTGATGGAGCCTGAGTGGCAGAAAGATCAAGAGCTTAACTTGTTAGAATTCATCATTAAACTGTCAAAAGAAGCGGGCTACGAAGGTAAACTTGAAGAACTGACAGACGACGTTCTGATCTATCACCTCAAAATGCGTAACAGTGAAAAAGATGAAATGATCCCAGGCCTGAAAAAAGACCAAGAAGATGACTTCAAAACCGCGATTTTAAAAGCGCGTGGCATCCTTTAACAGCTTAAATGCGTTAAAGCTTAATTGCCTTATCAATAAATTGCTCAATTCTAAAAAGCGACCTCTTGGTCGCTTTTTTGTTTCTGTTCGCTATTTTTTCGTCACAACTGTTATGACTTTTGTTGTTAAAGGTTGATAGCGTTAAAGAAATGAGAACAAGATTGTCGTTATAATCGCCATCCATAAGAATCTTCTAAAATAATAAGAGTGAGTGCGATAACAACAAATGCACCAAGCTCAATTTCAATAGGTTCTCTAAACCATACTTTCAAGTAATGTCGTCATGCCCTCTTTAACAGGGCAAACAAGCCACAAAAAGGATAGTCCATGAGTCAGGATAAAATCGATATCAAAGATGTGACGCCTAAAACCTTTAACCCGAAAACACATAAAGGTAATGGAGATCGATTTAACCCAAGTAACCGAATCTATGTTCGAGAAAGCAAAGGTAAATTCCAACAACTGCGCCGTTATGGCGGTTGGTTCTTACTTTTACTTTTTGCGCTTATCCCATGGATTCCATTTGGTGAGCGACAAGCGATCTTACTCGATATCGGCAGCCAGCAGTTTAACTTCTTTGGCACCACGCTGTACCCGCAAGATCTGACGCTCCTCGCCATCCTATTTATGATTGCTGCGTTCGGCCTGTTTTTTATCACAACCTTTTTAGGCCGTGTTTGGTGTGGCTACTTGTGTCCTCAGACCGTGTGGACCTTTATGTACATCTGGTTCGAAGAAAAGCTAGAAGGCGCTGCCAATAAGAGAAGAAAACAAGATTCAGGTAAACTGACAAGCAATCTAATCGTTAGAAAAACCCTCAAACACATCGCATGGTGGGCAATTGCAATCGCAACAGGACTAACCTTTGTCGGTTACTTCATCCCTATCAAAGAGTTGGTGATTGGCTTCTTTACCTTTAACTCGTCTTTCTGGCCGGTGTTTTGGGTACTGTTCTTTGCAGGCTGTACTTATGCCAATGCCGGTTGGATGCGTTCAATTGTTTGTCTGCACATGTGTCCTTACGCGCGCTTCCAATCGGCTATGTTCGATAAAGACACTTTCATCGTTGGTTACGACACAGAACGTGGTGAAAGCCGCGGCCCTCGTTCTCGCAAAGCCGATCCAAAAGAGCTTGGCCTTGGTGACTGTATTGACTGTAATTTATGCGTTCAAGTTTGCCCGACAGGTATCGATATTCGTGACGGCCTACAATACGAATGCATTAACTGCGGTGCGTGTATTGATGCCTGTGACCACACGATGGAACGTATGGGCTATGAAAAAGGCCTGATCAACTACACCACAGAACATAGACTTGAAGGTCACTCAACCAAGGTGATGCGCCCTAAACTCTTAGGCTATGGTGTAATATTGATCGTTATGCTGGGTTTATTCTTTGCACAAATCGCGAGTGTTGATCCTGCAGGCTTAAGCGTTCTGCGAGATAGAAACCAGCTATTTAGAATCAATACTCAAGGGCTTGTCGAAAATACTTACAACTTGAAAGTCATCAACAAAACTCAGCAAGAGCAAGAGTACAAACTTGATGTGAAAGGGTTACCCAATTCTATCTGGTACGGTAAGCAAACCATTACGGTCGATCCGGGCGAGGTTTTGAACCTACCTATCAGTTTGGGGGTCGACCCAGAAAAACTGAGCTCACCAGTTTCGACAATTCAGTTTATACTCTCGGATAATGAAGAGTTTACGATGGAAGTAGAAAGCCGCTTTATCAAGAAACTCTGATACCAAGCCTCTCACGGATTGGTATAACTTCCCTATAAATGGAAAAAGGCTCAGTAATGAGCCTTTTTTATTCTATGACGATGCAAGCCTTTAACTTTGATAACTTGACCCCTGACTTCATGTGGTACGCACTGGAGAGTATTGGAGTTCGAGCTGAATCTGGGCTTCTCGCCCTCAACAGCTACGAAAACCGGGTATATCAATTCACCGACGAAGACCGTAAACGCTACGTCGTTAAGTTTTATCGGCCGCAACGCTGGAGCAAAGAACAGATTCAAGAAGAGCACGACTTTACACTTGAGCTTATCGACCAAGAAATTCCAGTCGCACCGCCGATACGCATCAATGGCGAAACCCTACATGAATATCAAGGCTATCTGTTTACACTGTTTGACAGTGTTGGTGGCAGGCAGTACGAAGTCGATAACTTGAACCAACTGGAAGGGGTAGGTCGTTTCCTTGGTCGAATTCATAAGGCAAGTGCAGGCAAAACATTCCAACACCGTCCAACCATTAGCTTAGATGAATACCTATATCAGCCACGTAAGATTCTAGAGAATTCGCAGTTTATCCCGACGCACCTAGAAAACGCGTTCTTCAATGACGTTGACCTTCTGATAAAAGAGCTAGAGAACCAGTGGCCGAGCAACATTGAGAACATCCGCCTGCATGGTGACTGCCACCCAGGTAATATATTGTGGCGCGACGGACCAATGTTCGTCGATCTCGATGATTCGCGCAATGGACCAGCGGTGCAAGATCTATGGATGCTACTTAACGGCGAACGCCAAGATAAACTGATGCAACTGGATATTCTGCTAGAGAGTTATCAAGAGTTTTGTGATTTTAATACCTCACAACTGAAACTAATCGAACCACTACGCGGTCTACGTATGGTGCATTACATGGCATGGCTAGCAAAACGATGGCACGATCCTGCTTTTCCTTTGGCCTTCCCATGGTTTAATGATCCTAAATATTGGGAGCAACAAGTACTTGCTTGTAAAGAGCAAATTGCTACCCTGCAAGAACCACCACTTTCGTTAATGCCTCAGTGGTAATAATAATCGCAACATACAACTAGATAAAAATTCAAACATAATGGAGATTGGATAAATGAAAAAGCTATTCGCATTTTTCTCATTGATCATGTTGAGCCTTTCAGCTCACGCTGCGAAATTTAACGAAGGTGAACACTACAAAGTTCTCGACCTAGAAGCATCAAAAAAACCAATGGTGACAGAGTTCTTCTCTTTTTACTGCCCACACTGTAATAGCTTTGAGCCAATCATCCAGCAGCTAAAACAACAGCTACCTAAAGACGCCAAGCTACAGAAGAACCATGTTTCATTCATGGGTGGCAACATGGGCTTACCAATGAGCAAAGCTTACGCAACCATGATTGCATTGAAAGTGGAAGACAAAATGGTGCCAGTGATGTTTAACCGCATTCACAACATGAACAAGCCACCACGCGATGAAGCAGAGCTACGTCAAATTTTCTTGGACGAAGGCGTCGACGAGAAAAAATTTGATGCGGCTTACAATGGCTTTGCAGTAGATTCTATGGTTCGTCGCTTCGACAAAGCATTTAAAGATAGTGGTCTGTCAGGCGTTCCCGCTGTTGTAGTCAATAATCGCTACCTGATCGATGCTCAAGGTATTAACTCTCTCGATGAGTACTTCGAGCTGGTTAACTTCTTATTAAAGAAGTAAGTTAATGATTAAAGGAAGCTCAGGCTTCCTTTTTTTTCCTAAATCAAAAACCATCATTGAGAAATAATCAGCCAGGAAATACCGTGCTTTACTGATATTAATAACCCGCCCTAAGAACCGGTGGGCAAGGAGCCCGTAAATGAAAATAAAAATCACACTTCTCGCATTAAGCGTTGCTGCTTCGCCTGCCTTTGCCAAGCTTGCAAACGAACAAGGCTTCAGTGGTGAAATCTCTATCAATACCGGGGTAACCTCTTCCACCTCAAATTTTAATACCGATACTGATAGCACCATCTCGTCAAATAACCAGAAAGCCTCATCTGAGAGCTCATTTCTAGTCGCGCCTTTGGGCAATGTCGCTTACACCTTTGGTGAAAAATTAAATCATCAAGTGTATACGGGTACCGCTCGTGATGACGTAGCAACAGGTACTGTTGTGCTAGAGGTTGGTTATAAATACCAACTAGAGTCAGGTATGGTCATTGACGCTTCACTTCTGCCAACCATTATGTCAGGTAAAACTTGGGCGAATCCATATGCAGAAGGCGTTACTCGAAGCAAAACCGATGAAACTGGCAATGCCTTTCGTTTGAAGCTAAGCAGCATTGCAGGCTCAGCTTTCTCGCTAGACATGGCCTACGCCACCAAAGATGTAGAAGATGATTTAGTTAGAGAAGAACTCCAACGTGATGCAGAAACCTTCTACCTGAAAGGCCAATACCGCGTTCCACTCAGCCGTACCATGATGTTAGTACCATCATTGATTTACCAATCAAGCTCTGCAGATGGCAAGGCTGCCTCTTATGAACAGTTTGGCGGTGAGGTAAGTCTATTTGGTGGCATGGGTCGTCACCAATACGCGTTGACTGCGGGTTACAACCAACGATCCTACGATGCTAGCAACCCGATTTACGGCAAAACGCGTAGCGATGACAACATTAACCTGTTTGCCGCATATGAGTATGAGCAGTTCATGAACTGGGAAAACTGGTCGTTTGTTTCACTGGCGGGCTACGGTACCAGCGACTCGAATATTACCTTCTACGATGAGTCTCAATACATCGTCTCAGTAGGTCTGAACTACAAGTTCTAGTTAGGCTTCATTGCTCGCTCATAACCATTAGTTCATAACAACGAAAGCCTGCGTAAAAAGCAGGCTTTCTTGTTTTTATACCAATCGTAGTAAATAAATGACCCGTTGTTTACTACGATTGGTATTACTATACAGCTTGAGCTGTGAGTTGCTTCAACAACCGATCCATGGCTCGATAGCCAAGCGCTTCCGATAGGTGCTTCTTTTCAATCTGCTCATTACCGTCAAGGTCAGCAATGGTTCGCGCCACCTTGATGATCCGGTGGTAAGCGCGAATCGATAAGCCCAATCGGTGCAATGCCGTTTCCAGAAACTCCGCATCCTCACGTCTTAACGGGCAATACTTTTCAATTTCTCGGCTACCTAACAGTGCATTCGATTTATGATTGCGAGATAGCATCAGCTCACGAGCCTGCCTGACCCTTTGCTTTACGACTTGAGTCGTTTCACCACGGTCGCCACCTTCGGCTAACATCCCTTTGGGCAACAGGGGGATCTCTAACGACATATCGAATCGGTCCAATAACGGCCCTGATAGTCGATTGAGGTAGCGAAGGATGATTTGTGGGTTCGCTCGAGCTTGATTGCCTTCATAATAACCTGTAGGGCTTGGGTTAAGTGCACCGACTAATTGAAAGCGCGCAGGAAAACGCGTCTTACCTGCCGCACGAGAGATAATGATTTCACCCGACTCCAACGGCTCTCGCAAAGAATCGAGTACCTTGCGCTCAAACTCAGGCATCTCATCAAGAAACAATAACCCGTTATGCGCCAAAGATATCTCACCAGGGCGAGGCACCGAACCACCACCCACCAATGCTGCCATTGAGCTCGAATGATGGGGGGACCGAAAAGGTCGTTGCTTCCAGTTGTATTGATTGATCTCTTGTTGAGTTAAAGAAGCGATCGAAGCCGTTTCCATCGCTTCTTCGTTACTCATCTCAGGCAATAAATCGCGTAGTCGCGAGGCCAACATCGTTTTGCCAGTTCCAGGCGGGCCGAGGAACAATAAATTATGGTTACCAGCAGCAGCGATTTCTAATGCTCGCTTGCCTTGCTGCTGGCCGATAATATCTTGTAGGTCGCGAAGCACTGAAACATCAGCCTGATGATGTTCCGTTCTATATAGACCAAGCTGAGCCTGACCACACATATCTGCACAAACCTCCAACAAGGTTTGCGCCGACTTATGTGCCCCTTTACCGACTAAAGCAGCCTGATCGCCATTGTGATGCGGTACGACTAAGCAACGCTCAACTCTGTCAGCAGCGAGTGTTGCAGGCAGTACCCCTTTCACCGAGCGCAACTCACCCGACAGCGCTAACTCACCAATAAATTCATGTTGAGCTATTTTTGATGTGGGTAACTGGTCCGACGCAACTAAAATCCCAAGCGCGATAGGCAAGTCAAACCGCCCACCTTCTTTCGGTAAATCTGCGGGAGCTAAGTTAACCGTGATTCTTTTCGATGGAAACTCAAAGCGAGAATTGATGATCGCGCTTCTCACTCGATCTTTAGATTCCTTGACCGTTGTTTCAGGTAAACCCACCAACGTAAAACCGGGCATTCCATTGCTGATATGCACCTCGACTGTCACTTCTGGAGCCTCTACACCCACACTAGCTCGACTATGAATTATCGCGAGTCCCATAACTTTCCTTTGTCTTTGATTTAAAAGTATTCGCCCTGGATATTCATTGCTCACCAAAGCGATAAGGTTGTTATATAGCGTGGTGGAATGGTGTTTTAATGTGAAAAAAGAATGACATTTTCCTTGTCATGCAGCAGATTTGTGTGATAACACTAGAGATGTAGACATTTACTTAAGACAATAAACGAGAAAACTCGAATTTTATGACATTTAACGCTCGCATTTATGCACTGATTAACCTGATTATCGTAGTCATTATTGAGACTGCGCGGGGGCGAGTGGGAAAAAAGTAACCACGAATTAGAAAAAACCCCCGCACTGAAAAGTTCGGGGGTTTTTTCTAATTTAAAGATTCGATTTTTATAATTTTATTATTTTCGGCTTTGCCGATTTACAGGAAGAATGGGAGCACAAGATGTGCAGAGACAATGGAAACAATTACCAAAATAAAGGTAATACGGAGGAATTACGATGAAAGGCGCAGAACTGGTCGTATCCGCACTCAAGCAACAAGGCATTGAGACCGTATTTGGTTACCCAGGCGGTGCCATCATGCCAATCTACGATGCTCTTTATGACGGCGGTGTTGAACATATCCTATGTCGCCATGAGCAAGGTGCAGCAATGGCTGCCATTGGTATGGCTCGTGCAACTCAAGATGTGGCTGTTTGTATGGCAACCTCAGGCCCTGGTGCGACAAACCTAGTAACCGGCCTTGCTGATGCCTTTATGGATTCCATCCCACTCGTTGCTATCACAGGTCAAGTTGCTAGCTCACACATCGGTACTGATGCATTTCAAGAAATGGATGTGATTGGTATGTCTCTGTCATGTACTAAACACAGCTACCTAGTAACCGATATTGAAGACCTCGCTCCAACACTAGCGGAAGCGTTTGTCGTAGCAAAATCAGGTCGTCCCGGCCCGGTTATTGTTGATATCGCAAAAGACGTTCAATTAGCAGAAACACCTGTCGATGTTCTTCCTGAATTTACACCACCAGCGATACCTGTTGCGACAACTGACGCGATTGAACAAGCACAACACTTCCTATCTCAAGCGACTCGTCCTGTTTTATACGTAGGTGGTGGCGTTCAACTGGCTAAAGCAACGGAATCCGTTCGCGAATTTTTACGCCTAAACCCAATGCCAGCCGTAAGCACGCTCAAAGGCTTAGGTACTATCGAGCGTGACGACCCACATTACCTTGGTATGCTTGGTATGCACGGCACCAAGGCCGCTAACCTAGTTGTTCAAGAGAGTGACCTGTTGATTGTTGTCGGTGCTCGTTTTGATGACCGAGTAACAGGCAAGCTCGATACCTTTGCTCCTCACGCAAAAGTCATTCATATCGATATCGATGCGGCTGAGTTCAGTAAATTGCGCCTGGCAGATGCACCAATTCGTGGTGACATCAACAAAATCATGCCTCAACTGGAACTGAGCCAAGACATCTCATCTTGGGTTCACCACTCTGAAGGGCTACGTACTTCGTTCAAATGGCGCTACGACCACCCAGGCGATCTTATCTTTGCTCCACTACTGCTCAAGCAACTATCTGACATGATGCCTTCAAGCTCTATAGTTTCGACAGATGTAGGCCAACATCAGATGTGGGCAGCTCAGCATATTCAACCACGCGATCCACAGAACTTCATCACCTCTGCTGGATTGGGCACCATGGGCTTTGGTTTACCAGCAGCAATGGGTGCATCGGTTGGTCGTCCTGATGACCAATCTATTCTTATCTCTGGTGACGGTTCATTCATGATGAACGTACAAGAACTTGGCACGTTAAAACGTCGTCAAATCCCAGTGAAGATGGTACTGCTTAATAACTCTCGCTTAGGCATGGTTCGCCAATGGCAATCTCTGTTCTTTGATGGCCGCCATAGTGAAACCATCTTGGATGACAACCCAGATTTCGTGATGCTGGCAAAAGCATTCGATATCCCGGGCAAAACCATCACACGTAAAGAAGAAGTAGAACCTGCATTAAAAGAGATGCTTGAGAGCAAAACCGCTTACCTACTTCATGTTCTTATCGATGAAGAAGAAAACGTATGGCCACTAGTACCGCCAGGTGCTTCAAACAGCGAAATGTTGGAGAACACATAACATGAAAAGATACTTACTAGACATCAAAGCCGATGATAAACCAGTACTACTAGAACGTGTTCTTCGTGTTATCCGTCACCGTGGTTTCATCGTTAAACAAGTGGCAGGAACCCAAAACCAAGAAAGCAAAGTGGCAAGCGTTGAGATCATTGTTGACAGTGACCGTCCGATTTCATTCTTGGTTAATCAAATAGAAAAGCTGTGGGATGTGCGTACCGTTGACGTTATCTCTATCAGCCGTAATGAATTGCCAAACAACAACTTACAACAAAAGATAAGCGCATAAGGAACCGCAAACATGACAGCTAAAACAGCAGACTATATTTGGTTTAACGGTGAAATGGTTCCTTGGGCAGAGGCGAACGTTCACGTTCTTACTCACGCAATGCACTACGGTACTTCTGTATTTGAAGGCGTTCGTTGCTATAACACGCCAAAGGGTCCGGTTATCTTCCGTCACCCAGAGCATGCAAGACGCCTAAAAGACTCAGCGAAAATCTACCGCTTCCCAATTCCTTTTACTGAGGAAGAAATAATGGAAGCGACTCGCGAAACGCTACGCCAAAATAAGCTAGAGTCAGCGTACATCCGCCCTCTAGGCTTTGTGGGTAACGTTGGTTTAGGTGTTTGCCCTCCTGAAAATACAGAAATGGATCTGATCATCGCCGCTTTCCCATGGGGTTCTTACCTTGGTGAAGAAGCACTAGAAAATGGCGTAGATGCGATGATCTCAAGCTGGAACCGTGCAGCACCAAATACAATCCCAACCTCAGCAAAGGCTGGTGGTAACTACCTATCTTCATTGCTAGTTGGTGGTGAAGCGCGTCGTCATGGTTACGATGAAGGTATTGCTCTGAGTGTTGATGGTTATCTTTCAGAGGGTGCAGGCGAGAACATTTTTGTTATTCGTAACGGCATTCTCTCTACACCACCAGCAACCAGCGCGATTCTGCCGGGTATCACTCGTGACTCGATCATGACACTAGCAAAAGACATGGGTTATGAAATCCGTGAAGAGAACATTGCTCGTGAAGCCCTGTACCTTGCTGACGAAGTCTTCATGACAGGTACAGCAGCAGAAATCGTTCCGGTTCGCAGCGTAGACAAAATTACAGTAGGTGAAGGCAAACGCGGTCCTATCACTGAAAAAGTTCAAGCGGCTTACTTTGGTTTATTCAATGGCACGACTGAAGATAAGTGGGGCTGGTTAGATTATGTTTACCCAGCAGACCACGCGTCAGAAAACCAAACGCAAACAACTAAGTAAGCAACAGCCAAATATTTTATAAGGATTTAAGCAATGCCAATCTATCGTTCAGCAACGACTACCCACGGACGCAACATGGCTGGTGCGCGCGCTTTATGGCGTGCAACTGGCGTTAAAGATGATGACTTCGGTAAGCCAATCATCGCGGTTGTAAACTCGTTCACTCAATTCGTACCAGGCCACGTTCACCTTAAAGATATGGGTCAACTGGTTGCGGGTGAAATCGAGAAAGCGGGCGGTATCGCTAAAGAATTCAACACCATCGCTGTGGATGATGGTATCGCAATGGGTCACGGCGGCATGCTGTACTCACTGCCATCACGTGAGCTTATCGCAGACTCAGTAGAGTACATGGTGAATGCGCACTGTGCAGATGCGATGGTGTGTATCTCTAACTGTGACAAAATCACTCCGGGAATGATGATGGCTGCAATGCGCCTCAACATCCCTGTAATCTTTGTTTCTGGCGGCCCAATGGAAGCCGGTAAAACCAAGCTTTCAGATCAAATCATCAAGCTAGACCTTGTTGATGCGATGATTCAGGGTGCCGATCCAACCATTTCTGATGCGCAAAGTGAGCAAGTAGAACGTTCTGCATGTCCAACATGTGGCTCATGTTCAGGCATGTTCACGGCTAACTCAATGAACTGTCTGACAGAAGCGCTTGGCCTCTCTCAGCCAGGTAACGGTTCTATGCTAGCAACGCACGCTGACCGTGAAGAGCTATTCATCAATGCTGGTAAACGCATCGTTGACCTAACTAAGCGTTACTACGAGCAAGATGACGAATCAGCACTGCCACGCAACATTGCTAACCGCGCAGCCTTTGATAATGCAATGGCGCTAGATATCGCGATGGGTGGTTCAAGTAACACAGTACTTCACCTTTTAGCGGCAGCTCAAGAAGGTGAGATTGATTTTGATATGGGTGATATCGACGAGATGTCTCGCCGCGTTCCACACCTATGTAAGGTTGCTCCTTCAACACCTAAATACCACATGGAAGACGTGCACCGTGCTGGTGGCGTAATGGCTATCCTAGGTGAGCTTGATCGTGCAGGTCTATTGAACAACCAAACTCGCACCGTTCTTGGTCTAAGCATGCAAGAGCAACTTGCTCAATACGACATCATGCAGACAGAAGACGAAGCCGTACTTAAATTCTTCCGCGCTGGCCCTGCGGGCATCCGTACCACCAAAGCTTTCTCACAAGATTGTCGTTGGGATCGTCTTGATGACGACCGCAAAGAAGGTTGTATTCGTACCAAAGAGAACGCATTCAGCCAAGAAGGTGGCCTAGCGGTACTTTCGGGTAATATCGCCGTTGATGGTTGTATCGTTAAAACCGCGGGTGTTGATGAAGAAAACCTTAAATTCCAAGGCCCTGCAATCGTATTCGAAAGCCAAGATACGGCAGTAGACGGTATCTTAGCGGGTAAAGTAAAAGCAGGCGAAGTGGTTGTTATTCGCTACGAAGGTCCTAAAGGTGGTCCGGGCATGCAAGAGATGCTCTACCCTACCACTTACCTAAAATCTATGGGTCTAGGTAAGTCTTGTGCACTATTAACTGACGGACGTTTCTCTGGTGGTACATCAGGTCTGTCTATCGGTCACGCCTCTCCAGAAGCAGCAAGCGGTGGTGTAATTGGTCTAGTGAAAACAGGCGATATCATCACTATCGATATCCCTAGCCGCTCAATCACGCTTGATGTTCCTGAAGAAGAACTAGAAGCACGTCGTGTTAAGCAAGATGCACTAGGCTGGAAACCAGAAAACCGTCAACGTGAAGTGTCTTTCGCATTGAAAGCTTACGCAAGCATGGCAACCAGTGCTGACAAAGGCGCTGTACGTGATAAGTCTAAGTTAGAGGGCTAACTATGAGTGATGACGCCTCCAGTCCCCAGAAACAAACTGGCGCAGATTATCTGCGTCAGATCCTGAGAGCGCCAGTTTACGAAGCGGCGATTGTGACACCTCTACAGGATATGCCACGTTTAAGTGCTCGAATTGGTAACCTGGTTCAGCTAAAACGCGAAGATCGCCAACCTGTGCACTCGTTCAAGTTGCGTGGTGCCTACAACATGGTATCAAGCCTCACTGAGCAACAGAAAGCCGCTGGTGTGATTGCGGCATCGGCTGGTAACCACGCTCAAGGCATGGCACTGTCGGGTTCTAAATTGGGTATTCAGACCACGATTGTGATGCCAAAAACCACACCAGACATCAAGGTTGATGCGGTACGTGGATTTGGCGGTAATGTTGTTCTGCACGGCAGTAACTTTGATGAAGCGAAAGCGGAAGCGGAACGCCTTTCGGCTAAACATGGCTACACTTTTGTTCCTCCTTTCGATCACCCATTGGTGATTGCTGGGCAAGGTACGATGGGTATGGAGATGCTGCAGCAAAACGGCCACATGGATTATATCTTTGTGCCTGTTGGTGGCGGTGGCTTAGCGGCTGGTGTTGCTGTGTTAATCAAGCAGCTGATGCCAGAGATTAAAGTCATTGCGGTTGAACCGGAAGACTCGTCTTGCTTGAAGGCAGCGCTGGATGCAGGCGAGCCTGTGGTCCTGGATCAAGTCAGCATGTTTGCAGATGGCGTTGCGGTTAAACGTATTGGCGAAGAAACCTTCCGGCTTTGCCAGCAGTACATCGATGGCCATGTTGCGGTTTCTAGTGATGAGATCTGTTCTGCGGTTAAAGACATCTTTGAAGACACCCGTGCGATTGCCGAACCTTCGGGAGCACTTGCTCTGGCTGGCTTGAAAAAGTTTGCAGAACAAAACCAACTGCAAGGTAAGCAGTTAGCAACAGTACTTTCTGGTGCAAACACTAACTTCCACGGTCTGCGTTATGTCTCTGAACGTTGTGAATTAGGTGAGAAGCGAGAGGGTCTACTTGCGGTGACGATTCCTGAGCGACAAGGGGCATTCTTAGAGTTCTGTAATCTGATCGGTGGCCGAGCTGTGACTGAGTTTAACTACCGCCACAATGATGAAAGCCTAGCGAATATCTTCGTTGGTGTACGTCTGCAAGGTGGTCAAGAAGAACTCGAGCACATCATCAATGACCTACGCGAGGGTGGTTATCCTGTTGTCGACCTTTCTGATGATGAGATGGCGAAACTGCACATTCGCTACATGATTGGCGGCAAACCATCGAAGCCATTGAAAGAACGCCTATACAGCTTTGAGTTTCCGGAATACCCAGGTGCCTTGATTAAGTTCCTTGATACCTTAGGTACCCATTGGAACATCAGCCTGTTCAACTATCGTAACCACGGTGCCGATTATGGTCGCGTATTGTGTGGCTTCGAACTTGGCGATGATGATTTAGCTCAGTTCTCAACACATTTACGAGAGCTTGGTTATCAGTGTAAAGATGAAACCGATAACCCTTCTTACAAGTTCTTCTTGTCTTAAGAATTAAGCTATCGAACCAAAAAGAGCGAGTTTTTACTCGCTCTTTTTATTGGTGAATATTCAGCTCAAGCTTGAAAAAGATCATCTTATAAAGAGTTATTAGATCGCCTTTCGATGATCCAACCAATCTTGATGAAGTTGCTCACTCGATCCTAAGTACTTCACCATCCATTCGATCAATTTATGGTTATCGTCTTTTCGCCACACCAAACAGCAATGACTCTGCGGGCTTGGTTCTGGCAGTATTTTCTCCACCAGCAAGCCTTGCTCGATAATAGGCGCGGCAATGTGCCTTGGCATGTAACCTACACCAACGCCATTTTTTAGACATTCAATCGCACTATACCAGTTAGGTAACAACAGTCGCCTTTGATTCGAAAAGTGTCCTGTGTGTCGCTTAGGCAGTACACTAGAAGTATCATCCAAACATATTGCTGGGTATTGGCTAACAAACGCTTCATTAAGGTTTTGCTCACGGACGCATGGGTGACTTGGCGACATCACAAATGCCCAATCTAAACGCCCCATATCCTTTACTTCGAAGTCGCCACCGACCGGAATCGCCGAAGTGGCTCCAATGACGACATCCGCCCTGCCCTGTGCAATGGCTTCCCAAGAACCATTGAACACTTCCATGTTGATCTGCAGCTCAGCGAACTCAAAGGTTTGATAAAACTCTTCAATCATCGGCTTCATCTTATCGAGCTTAACCACGTTATCGAGCGTTAGGCGCAAGGTTTTCTTCCAACCACGTGCCGCTCGGCGAGTCTGGGCACTGACCTCCTCCATCTGTCTCAGTAACGCACGTGCCTCTTCAATGAACAACTCACCTGCTGGTGTCAGCTCTACCTTTCTCGGTAAACGTCTGAAAAGTAGAACATCCAGTTCTTGCTCGACTTGCCGAACACCATAGCTGATCGCTGATGGTACTTTGTGTAATTGCTCTGCAGCCGCAGTAAAACTGCCTAAGCGAGCAACCGTATCGAGCATTTCTAAAGAGGATTTAGAGAACATAAGCCTTCAAATTTTTTGATTGATAACCATATATTTTAGCGTTTTATTTTATCAGTTCTGAAAAATAGAATGTCAGCATAAACAAACAGGGACTTTAACCTCTGTATATCAAACAATTTTTTTGATGATAAAAACATCACTACCTTTAGTTTAATGGCATCTTATGAATATTTCTAAATTTCAATTGGTCTATCTTGCAGTTCTCTCAATGCTTGGTTTTATCGCGACTGATATGTACCTCCCTGCATTTAAGGCAATGGAGATTGATTTCGCAACTGGTCCAGAACAAATCGCACTGTCTCTAACCGTATTCCTTGGCGGTATGGCAATGGGTCAACTTCTTTGGGGTCTAGCGAGTGACAAGTATGGCCACCGAAATACACTGGCGGTTGGTCTTGTTATCTTTACTGCAGCGTCATTCGGCTTAGCATTCAGCACCGAGGTATGGCACCTACTGACACTACGATTCATTCAAGCAATCGGTGTATGTGCCCCAGCGGTAATCTGGCAAGCAATGGTTATCAAGCGCTACTCGCAAAGCAGTAGCCAGCAAATTTTTGCGACTATCATGCCTTTGGTAGCGCTATCTCCTGCACTAGCACCTCAGTTAGGTGTGTTGCTAGCAGACAGTTTTGGTTGGCACAGTATCTTTATCACATTGACGCTAATGGGCGCATTGTTGATCGCAACGACCATGGCTCAACCAAAAGAAGCGCCAGAAATAAAACAAACATCGATCAAAACCGACATCAAAGCACTGCTTCATTCAAAGCCATACATGGGCAACGTATTGATGTTTGCATCGGCGTCAGCTGCGTTCTTCGCTTATCTAACGGGTATGCCAGAGATCATGGCTCAACTGGGTTATGAAGCAAAAGATATAGGCCTTAGCTTCATTCCACAGACAATTGCATTCATGGCTGGTGGTTATTTCGGTAAGCAAGCAGTGAAGAAGTACGGTGATGGTGTGGTACTAAGAAACCTTATCGGCTTGTTCAGCGTAGCGGCGATGCTTATCTTTATCGCATCACAGTGGGAACTGACATCAATCTGGCCTCTACTAGCACCTTTCTGTTTGATTGCTGTAGCAAATGGCGCACTTTACCCAATCGTGGTAAACCGTGCTCTATCAAGTGCCAAGCAAAGCCCAGCAACGGCGGCTGGTTTACAGAACAGCCTGCAAATCAGTATCAGTGGCCTATCAAGTGCCTTGGTAGCAGCAATGGCTAGCCAAGCATTGAGCGCAACAGGTATCGCAGTGGTAATTTGTTTAGGTGCATTGTGGGTTGGCTACATCATTTCAAACAAAGAGCTATCTGAACATTTCGCTACACCGGATAACTCTCGAGTGGTGACAGATGAGAAACAAGACTAGTTTCTAATCCAATCCCAAAAAAAAAAGAGCGATATTATTCGCTCTTTTTCATATCTAGATAATCATGTTTATTACGAACTATTTTTTCTTAACCGGACGTTGCCAGTTCGCGATCTTGCGCTCTTTAGCTCGGCTGATAACTAATTCATTTTCAGCAACATCACGAGTTACTGTAGAGCCAGCACCAACGGTAGCGCCGTTGCCAATAGTAACTGGTGCGATTAATTGGCTGTCTGAGCCAACAAATACGTCGTTGCCGATGATAGTCTTAAACTTATTAGCACCATCGTAGTTACAAGTAATTGCACCCGCACCTACGTTTACACGCTGACCAATTTCAGCATCGCCTAGATACGTTAAGTGGTTCGCTTTAGAACCTTCACCAAGGCGAGTGTTCTTCACTTCTACAAAGTTACCAACGTGCGAGTTATTACGCATGTCAGCACCAGGGCGTAGACGAGTGAAAGGACCAACCGTACAGTCTTCACCGACCGTTGCACCTTCAATTACGCTGTATGGACGAACGATGGTGTTGTCATCAATCTCACAGTCTTTCAATACACAACCCGTACCGATAACCACGTTGTCGCCGATGCTTACGCTGCCTTCGATGATAACGTTAGTATCAATCTCAACATCCATACCGCACTGCAATTCACCACGCAAATCGAAACGGCTTGGGTCGCGTAACATTACGCCTTGCTTCAATAGCTTATCAGCCTGCTCAGCTTGGTAAGCGCGCTCTAAACGAGCCAGTTGAGAGCGGTCGTTCACGCCTTCCACTTCAATAGGGCTTACCGGGTGTACTGCTTCAACGGCACGACCTTCATCGTGAGCTGCAGCAATAACGTCAGTCAGGTAGTATTCACCTTGTGCGTTATCGTTGCTTAGGCCTGACAACCAACGTTTCAGATCGCCACCAGTAGCAACCATAACGCCAGTATTGATCTCTTTGATAAGCTTCTGCTCATCCGTAGCGTCTTTTTGCTCAACGATAGCGACAACAGGACCGTTACGACGAATAATACGACCGTAGCCCATTGGGTTGTCCAACACGACCGTTAACAATGCAATACCACCGTTGGGTTGAGCGTCTAATAGATTTTCAATGGTTTCTGGAGAGATGAGAGGCACGTCGCCGTATAGCACAAGTACTTTTTCATCATCCGCGAAGTGCGCAGATGCTTGATCAACCGCATGACCAGTACCCAACTGCTCAGCTTGTAGTGCCCAGTTAACAGACTCTTCAGCTAAAACAGCTTTCATCTGATCACCACCGTGGCCGTAAACCAAGTTGATGTTTTGAGCGCCTAGCCCATTACAAGTGTCGATCACATGTTTCACCATTGGCTTGCCCGCAAGCGTATGCAGAACCTTTGGTGTGTTTGAATACATGCGAGTGCCTTTGCCCGCTGCGAGAATCACTGCGCTAAACTTCATTGTAAACCTATCCAACATTATTTTTATTAAGCCGATATTGTAACCGTTTTGGGTCTATAAATTAAATCTCAATCACACTAAACCATTATTAATACGTAAAACTGAACAATTTCGATGTATCAAAAATGCAAAAAGGCGACCCGTAGGTCGCCTTTATCTCAGAGCCAATAATCTTATAAAAGATTAACGGCGCTGCTTCGTCAGTTCGATAACTCGTAACTGAGCAATGGCTTTAGCCAGTTCACCGGCCGCTTGTGCGAAGTCCATGTCGCCATGCTGATTTTGGATATTCTCCACAGCCTTGCGCTTAGCTTCTTCCGCCTTTGCTGCGTCTAGTTCTTCACCACGGATAGCAGTATCAGCCAGTACAGTCGCTGTACCAGGTTGAACTTCTACCATACCACCAGAAACATAAATGATTTCTTCGTGGCCGTGCTGCTTAACAATACGCACCATACCAGGCTTGATAGCGGTCAGCAGTGGAGTGTGACCATGGAAAATACCAAGTTCACCTTCACTACCGGTCACCTGAAACGTTTCAACAAGACCAGAGAAAAGTTGTTTCTCTGCACTTACAACGTCTAGATGAAAGGTTATTGCTGCCATATCGCCTCCTAGTTAGCCTTATAGCTTCTTAGCATTCTCGATAGCTTCGTCAATTGCACCACAGTACATGAACGCTTGCTCTGGAATGTCATCGTATTCACCAGATAGAAGACCTTGGAAGCCACGTAGAGTCTCTTTAAGAGGTACGTAAACGCCTGGGTCACCTGTAAATACTTCCGCTACGTGGTAAGGCTGAGTTAGGAACTTCTCAATCTTACGAGCACGAGATACAACTTGCTTATCTTCTTCAGATAGCTCGTCCATACCTAGGATAGCAATGATATCTTTCAGCTCTTTATAGCGCTGAAGTGTAGACTGAACGCCACGAGCGATGTCGTAGTGCTCTTGTCCAACTACCAATGGATCCAGTTGACGTGAAGTAGAATCTAGCGGGTCGATCGCTGGGTATAGACCCATAGATGCGATATTACGGTTAAGTACTACCGTTGCATCCAAGTGAGCGAACGTTGTTGCTGGAGACGGGTCAGTCAAGTCATCCGCAGGTACATATACCGCCTGTACAGACGTGATAGAACCAGCTTTAGTTGACGTGATACGCTCTTGCAGAACACCCATTTCTTCAGCTAGTGTAGGTTGGTAACCTACCGCAGAAGGCATACGACCTAGAAGTGCTGATACTTCAGTACCTGCTAGTGTGTAACGGTAGATGTTATCAACGAACAGTAGAACGTCACGACCTTCGTCACGGAAGCGCTCTGCCATTGTTAGACCAGTCAGTGCAACACGTAGACGGTTACCTGGTGGCTCGTTCATCTGACCGTAAACCATCGCTACTTTTGATTCTTCAGGTTTTTCGATGTTTACAACACCTGCTTCCTGCATTTCAAAGTAGAAATCGTTACCTTCACGAGTACGCTCACCTACACCTGCAAATACAGATAGGCCTGAGTGTTGAAGTGCGATGTTGTTGATAAGTTCCATCATGTTAACGGTCTTACCTACACCAGCACCACCGAATAGACCGATTTTACCACCCTTAGCGAATGGACAAATCAAGTCGATTACTTTAACACCAGTTTCTAGAAGAGCTGTCTCGTTAGACTGCTCTTCGTAGCTTGGAGCTTCACGGTGAATGGCGTAATGCTCTTCAGCACCAATCTCGCCACACTCATCAATCGCGTCACCTAGGACATTCATGATACGACCCAATGTCTTAGTACCTACTGGTACTGAGATTGGAGCGCCAGTATTTTCAACTGTCAAACCACGACGTAAACCATCAGAGCTACCCATTACGATTGCGCGAACTACGCCACCGCCAAGTTGTTGCTGAACTTCAAGAACTAGACGCTCTTTCACTTCATTAACATTCAGAGCATCGTATACACGAGGTACTTCGCCCTGTGGGAACTCTACGTCGACTACCGCACCGATGATCTGTACGATCTTACCTGTAGCCATCGTTAATCCTCTAACTATTTAGTTTTACCTAAGCTTAAACCGCAGCTGCGCCTGAAACGATCTCAGAAAGTTCTTGTGTAATCGCCGATTGACGGGCTTTGTTATACACAAGTTCTAAGTCATCAATAATGTCACCAGCGTTATCTGTTGCTGATTTCATAGCAATCATTCGAGCTGCTTGCTCACAAGCAAGATTCTCGACCACACCTTGGTACACTTGAGATTCGACATAACGAACCAATAGTGCATCTAGTAGTGGTTTTGGCTCGGGCTCATAAATGTAGTCCCAAGAATGACTGCGTTTCATTTCTTCGCTATCTGATTTAGGCAAAGGAAGTAATTGATCGATCGTTGGTTCTTGAACCATAGTGTTTTCAAACTTGTTGAACACTACGAACAGGCGATCTAATTCGCCTTCATCATATTTCTTCAGCATAACGCTTACAGAGCCAATCAAGTCTTCAAGGCTTGGACGATCGCCCAGACCTGAAACTTGAGCTGCTACTTTCGCGCCGCTGTTGTTGAAAAATGCTGTTGCTTTAGAACCTACAATTGCAAGCTCTACATCAGCACCTTTCTCAGACCAATCTTTCATGTCGTTCATGGCTTTCTTGAACAAGTTAATGTTCAAACCACCACAAAGACCACGGTCTGTAGAAACGATGATGTAACCAACACGTTTGGCTTCACGTTCCTCAAGATAAGGATGCTTATACTCGAGGCTACCATTAGCCAAATGACCGATCACTTTACGCATTGTTTCTGCATATGGACGAGTAGCTTCCATTGCGTCTTGAGAACGACGCATTTTTGAAGCTGCTACCATTTCCATTGCTTTCGTAATCTTCTGTGTGCTTTTAACACTACCGATTTTATTACGTATCTCTTTTGCGCCGGCCATCGTTACTCTCCGTTAATGGTATGAGGTGGCCCTAAGACCACCTACCAATTACCAGGTCTGGGTTGCCTTGAAATCGTCAACAAGCTTCTTCAGCTCAGCTTCGATTTCTTTATTGAAAGCACCCGTTGTGTCGATCTGTGTTGCTAGATCGGCATATTGACCACGAGCAAACGACAGTAAAGCAGCTTCAAAATCTAGAACTTTTGACAGTTCAACATCTTGAAGGTATCCACGCTCTGCAGCGAAGATTACTAGAGCTTGGTCAAATACAGACATAGGAGCGTATTGCTTCTGCTTCATCAGTTCTGTAACTTTTTGACCGTGGTCTAGTTGCTTCTTAGTCGCTTCATCAAGATCCGATGAGAATTGTGCAAATGCAGCAAGTTCACGGTATTGAGCTAGAGCAGTACGGATACCGCCAGATAGCTTCTTGATGATTTTAGTCTGCGCCGAACCACCTACACGAGAAACTGAGATACCAGGGTCAACAGCTGGACGTACGCCGGCGTTGAATAGCTCAGTTTGTAGGAAGATCTGACCATCAGTAATCGAGATTACGTTCGTTGGTACGAATGCAGATACGTCACCAGCTTGCGTTTCGATGATAGGAAGAGCAGTTAAAGAACCAGTCTTGCCTGTCACTTCGCCGTTAGTGAATTTTTCTACGTATGCTTCGCTTACACGAGCAGCACGCTCTAGTAGACGAGAGTGAAGGTAGAAAACATCACCTGGGAACGCTTCACGACCTGGTGGACGCTTAAGTAGTAGCGAGATTTGACGGTAAGCTACAGCTTGCTTAGATAGGTCATCATAAACAATCAGTGCATCTTCACCGCGATCACGGAAGTATTCGCCCATCGCACAACCAGCATAAGGTGCAAGGTATTGCAGCGCTGCAGATTCAGAAGCCGATGCAACAACAACAACAGTATTTGCTAGTGCGCCGTGCTCTTCTAGTTTGCGAACTACGTTAGCAATAGTCGACGCTTTTTGGCCGATAGCTACGTAGATAGAGAAAATACCAGAATCTTTTTGGTTAATAATCGCATCGATCGCCATTGCTGTTTTACCAGTCTGACGGTCACCGATTACTAGTTCACGTTGACCACGACCGATAGGGATCATTGAGTCAACAGACTTGTAACCAGTTTGAACAGGTTGATCTACCGATTTACGGTCGATTACACCTGGTGCGATAATTTCTACAGGCGAAGTCAATTTAGCTTCGATTGGACCTTTACCATCAATTGGCTCACCTAGCGTGTTTACAACACGACCAAGCATTTCAGGACCTACTGGTACTTCTAGAATACGACCAGTACCTGTAACTTTCATGCCTTCCTGTAGGTCAGCATACGGGCCCATTACAACAGCACCAACCGAATCACGGTTCAAGTTCAGTGCTAGAGCGTAACGGCCACCCGGTAGTTCGATCATTTCACCTTGCATCACGTCCGCTAGGCCGTGGATGCTAAGGATGCCATCGCTTACAGAAACGATAGTACCTTCATTGCGAGCTTCACTAACAACGTCGAAAGATTCAATACGTTGTTTAATTAGATCGCTAATTTCAGTGGAATTAAGTTGCATGCTCCAATCCCCATTAAGACTGCAATGCATCGCTCAGGCGGTCTAAACGACTGCGCGCTGAGTTATCGATGACTAGGTCTCCGGCTCGAATAATAACTCCACTAAGTAGAGTCTCATCTATACTGCAATTCAGCTGAACTTTGCGCGCAAGGCGCAGTTCCAATTTGCTGATAATGCTTGTGCGTTGTTCTTCAGAAAGTTCAACAGCTGAAGTAACTTCAACGTCGATCTCTTTCTCATACTCTTTTTTGAGTATAAAGAACTCTTTACAAACATCAGGAAAAGCCATTAAGCGGCCATTCTCTGCCATCACTTTAATTAAGTTCTGGCCGAATTCATCAAATTGTTCGCCACAAATTACAATGAATACTTCAGCTAATTTTTCAGCAGTCATAGAACCGCTTAATAAATTGTGAACATCATCATTTTGTGCCACTTCGGCAGCAAAAGTAAGCATTTGACCCCATTGGTCTAGCTCACCTTTATCTACCGCAAAGTCAAACGCTGCTTTAGCATAGGGGCGTGCGATTGTAGTCAAATCAGACATATACAGCCCCTTGCTTTAAAGTTTTGCAGTAATGTTGTTAAGAAGATCATCGTGTACATCTTTATCGATTGTACGCTCAAGGATTTTCTCAGCACCAGCTATAGCCAGAGTTGCGACTTGTTTGCGCAGGTCATCACGGGCACGTGTACGCTCTGCTTCAATTTCTGCTTCAGCTTGCGCTAAGATTTTCTGGCGTTCTGCCTGAGCTTCTTCGCGTGCTTCATCAATAATTTGAGCTTTACGTTTGTTTGCCTGATCAATAACCTCAGTTGCAGTGCGCTTTGCTTCTTTCATTTGCTCAGAAGCGTTGGCTTGTGCCAGGTTCAAGTCTTTAGCAGCGCGTTCAGCGGCTACAAGACCGTCAGCAATTTTTTTCTGACGTTCTTCAATTGCTTGCATGATTGGTGGCCATACATATTTCATGCAGAACCAAACAAACAGTGAAAAAGCAATTGCTTGACCTAGCAGAGTTGCGTTCATATTCACAACAGCTACCCCTCGTTAAGAATCAACTACAAAAATTTAATTAACTATTAAAGAGTTAATTAGCCTGCTAGTTGACCAACAAATGGGTTAGCAAACGTGAATAGTAGTGCGATTACGATACCGATCATTGGAACAGCATCCAGTAGACCAGCGATGATGAACATCTTAACTTGTAGCATTGGAGCCATTTCAGGTTGACGCGCAGCGCCTTCTAGGAATTTACCACCAAGAATAGCAAAACCAATTGCAGTACCTACGGCACAAAGACCAACAATAATAGCAACAGCGATTGCTGAAAAACTTAGTACAGTTTCCATTTACGTTCTCCGATTAACATTAATAGTTAGAATAAAGCTTAAAAATTTTTTAGTGATCACTATCTTCATGAGCCATTGATAAGTAAACGATTGTCAACATCATGAAAACAAACGCTTGAATCAATATAACTAAGATATGGAAGATAGCCCAAGGTAGTGCACCTACCCATTGTAAGTACCACGGTAGCATTGCCGCGATAAGAATAAACACCACCTCACCCGCAAACATATTACCAAATAAACGCATACCTAGAGATAGTGGCTTCGCTAATAACGAAATTACCTCAAGTACCAAGTTAAATGGGATCATGATTGGGTGATTAAATGGATGCAGTGCCAATTCTTTAGCAAACCCGCCTAGGCCTTTCACTTTGATGCTGTAGTAGATCATCAGAGCAAAAACACCCAAAGCCATTGCCATGGTTATATTTACATCAGCTGTAGGAACCACTTTCAAGTAAGGGATACCTAGCCAATGCTCTGCAGGATATGGTAAGAAATCGATAGGCACTAAGTCCATCAAGTTCATAATGATAATCCAGCAGAATATAGTCAGTGCTAGTGGGGCAATCAGAGGGTTGCGACCATGGAAAGTTTCTTTAACGTTGTCGCCAACGAATTCCACTACCATTTCAACAAAACACTGAAGCTTACCAGGTACACCTACTGTTGCTTTCTTAGCGACTGAGCGAAAAACCCAAAGGAATAACATCCCTGTCAACACCGAAAAAAACAGACTGTCTATATGTACGTTCCAGAAACTTGTCTCCTCTACAAGACCAAACTTAGCTAAAGAAAGGTTTTGTAAATGGTGTTCAATGTATCCGGATGCTGTTGGCGCAGCCATAACTCATCCTATTTTTTATTGTTAATGAAAAGCACTGGCGCAAAGATATTAATACCTAGAACCAGTAAATAGGTCAGTTTGAGGGGAATTAATTCCACCTGCATATACATGTAGACAATAGAGAATAGTAGAACTGTGATAAGGATCTTTAGTGCTTCGCCTGCGTAAAACGACGCCGCAACTAACTTAGTTGCGCGAGCTCCACAAAATAGGAAAGCACACACACAAAAAACCACATTCGCGATGACAAAAATACCGCCACCAACCAATGCAGCAAAACCCCAATCAGGATTAACAGCTAAACCTAACCCTATCGCCACTAATATAACCGCGCTAAGCTCGATCAATAACATTTGCTTTGCAAGCACTCGTCCTGGTCTTGCTAACGCCGCTACCATGTATTCGTTCCTCTTTAAGCCCACTTTACCACTCGCTTAAAAGCGTGCTGAGAAATTGGCGAAAATTATACGTTCAGCCAAATTGATTGCAATAAGAATGCAGCAATCATTTACATTTCTGTATACAAACCGACAACTTTTGTAAGAAATTACTTGTTTATTTCATAATTGACCTAAATCAATTATCTCATTTAGTACTCTAGTTTAGCAATAAGTTGCTCTAATTTGTGAGGCTCATCAAGAGTAATTGTCACTTTTGACTTACCGCTAACAGAACGAGTAACTGAAACGTTTGCTTGCAATTTTTCCGTGAGTCTTCGTGAAAGTTCGATGGCCTCAGTGTCTTCGGGCTTCGATTCAGCTTCAACGTCTGGTTTTAAGCACTTTTTGACAAGTTGCTCAGTTTGACGCACGGTCATTTTTTTGGTTGCTGCAGTATTCGCTGCCTCAACCTGGGTAACACCTTCAAGCGCAAGCAGTGCTCTAGCATGCCCCATTTCTAGTTGTTTACTGGAAACTAAACCTTTTACTTCATTTTCGAGCTGATTTAGACGTAATAAGTTACTAACGGTAGCTCTGGATTTACCAATCACATCGGCGACCTGCTGATGTGTAAGTGAAAACTCGTTCTGCAAGCGCTCTAGCGCTTGTGATTCTTCGATAACATTCAGATCTTCACGTTGAATGTTCTCGATCAATGCCATCGCAATCGCGGCCTTGTCTTCTACTCTCTTGATCAAGCATGGAACTTGTTTAAGACCAGCTTGACGAGCCGCTCTCCAACGACGTTCACCAGCAATAATCTCAAATTGGTCGTGCGCTAAAGGGCGTACAACGATCGGTTGGATAATGCCTTGAGATTGGATAGATACCGCTAACTCTTCTAGCGCTTCCGGCGCAATATCCTTACGCGGTTGATATACACCTGGCTTTAAGCAACCGACAGCAAGTTCGATGAGCTCACCATCAGCCGATAACGCTTGACTATGAGAAGCTACTTGTTGTTTTTCACGAGCCAGAGAGCTAGTTGCAAGCAATGCATCTAGCCCCTTTCCTAAACCGCGCTTAGACATTGATCGAATTCCTTTGGTTAGACCTATACTGGGACTTCTTCACGACGCAACATTTCGCCTGCAAGAGCAAGATATGCCTTCGCTCCTGCGGAATATTTGTCGTAGTACATTGCTGGCTTGCCATGACTAGGCGCTTCTGCCAGACGCACATTTCTAGGGATAACAGTTCGGTAGACTTTGCTACCAAAATGTTTTTTGAGTTGATCAGATACTTCGTTCGATAAGCGGTTACGAGGATCGTACATAGTACGTAGAAGACCTTCGATCTTAAGATTCTCGTTTACTACCGCAGCGAGTTTACTGATGGTATCCATCAACGCAGTCAAACCTTCCAATGCAAAATATTCACATTGCATCGGAACCAATACGGAATCAGCCGCAGCCATCGCATTGATTGTAAGCAGGTTTAAAGAAGGTGGGCAATCGATAAAGATGAAATCATAGTTATCGCGAACTGATGCGAGCGCGTTCTTAAGACGAACTTCACGAGCAAACACTTCCATTAATTTGATTTCTGCCGCAGTCACATCACCGTTTGCGGCGATGAGGTCATAATTGCCAGATGTACTCCGACAAACTACCTCATCAAATGGGGTGTCTTCAACCAACAAATCGTAAGCAGTTGCTTCAACCTGATACTTGTCGACACCGCTCGCCATAGTGGCATTACCTTGAGGATCGAGGTCAACAACCAATATCTTGCGTTTTGTTGCCGCCATTGATGCTGCCAAATTAATGCAAGTTGTTGTTTTTCCTACGCCACCTTTCTGGTTGGCAATTGCTACTATTTTACCCACTATGGCCTCGCTGATTATCCCTGACGCGATAAAGTAACTAGATGACGCTCTCCATCAAGCTCTGGTACTTGCAAAGCTTTAATGTCTGTCACTGAACACCATTCAGGTAACAGATCAATTTCGTCTCTAGGATGTTGTCCTTTAAGAGCCAAAAATACACCGGATTGCTCTTTAGGTAAATGGTGACACCACTCTACCATGTCTGTCATTGACGCAAACGCACGACTGAGCACTGCATCAAACTTTTCTTCAGGTTGAAATTCTTCAACGCGACTTTGAACCGGTACTACGTTGTCGATACCCAGCTCATGAATCACCTGCTTGATGAAACGAATACGCTTACCTAAGCTATCTAACAAGTAAAACTCACGGTCAGGGTTCATGATTGAGAGCGGAATCCCAGGAAGACCAGGGCCGGTACCGACATCAATAAAGCGCTTGCCTTGTAAGTGAGTGCTAACAATGATGCTATCTAAGATATGTTTCACCATCATTTCTTGCGGGTCACGAACAGACGTTAAATTATAGGCCTTGTTCCATTTATTGAGTAACTCAACGTAGCCCACTAATTGGCTACGTTGTTTTTCCGATACTTCAAGTTCAGTCTGGCCAATCAGGTGATCCAGTTTTTCGCGCAATACGCTCATTATGCTTCCTCACCTTTTTTCAACAGGCCATGCTTTTTCAGATAAACCAACAAAATCGAGATTGCAGCAGGTGTAATACCAGAGATACGCGATGCAATACCGATCGAGTCAGGTTTAGCGGTAGTTAGTTTTAGAACCACTTCATTAGAAAGCCCTTTTACCTTGCTGTAGTCGATGTCAGCCGGCAGTTTGGTGTTTTCATGACGCAGTGATTTTTCAATTTCATCTTGTTGACGCTGGATATAACCATCGTACTTTACTTGGA
>NZ_JADDYI010000003.1:0-34544 GCF_015163545.1 Vibrio sp. OPT24 | reverse complement strand
TCTCAACTTGCTCAGACGCTTGTTGATCTTCCAGTGCCGGACCAAAACGATCCAATGCAGTTAGCTGTGAATAAGTCATTTCAGGGCGACGAAGAAGATCTTCACCGCTCGCTTCACGAGACATTGGTGTTTTAAGAATTTGGTTCAGTTGATCAATATCTTCAGATTTAGGATTAATCCACGTTTCTTTCAGACGTTGACGCTCTTTCTCCATGTTTTCTACTTTCTCATTGAATCGAGCCCAACGAGCGTCATCCACCAAGCCAAGTTCACGTGATTTTTCCGTCAAACGGATATCAGCGTTGTCTTCACGAAGGAGCAAACGGTATTCCGCGCGAGACGTAAACATACGGTAAGGTTCTTTGGTGCCCATCGTCGATAAGTCATCGATAAGAACGCCCATGTAAGCTTGATCGCGACGCGGGCTCCAGCCTTCTTTGCCTTGAGTAAACAAACTTGCATTGAGACCTGCCATCAAGCCTTGTGCAGCTGCTTCTTCGTAGCCAGTGGTACCGTTGATTTGACCCGCAAAGAATAGACCTTTAATAAACTTAGTTTCGTAAGTCAGCTTAAGGTCGCGAGGATCAAAGAAATCGTACTCAATCGCATAGCCAGGGCGAACGATATGAGCATTTTCAAAGCCCTTCATCGAACGAACAATTTGAACCTGTACATCAAACGGTAGGCTGGTAGAGATACCATTCGGGTATAGCTCATGAGTCGTTAGACCCTCAGGTTCGATAAAAATTTGGTGACTGTTCTTATCAGCAAAACGCATCACTTTGTCTTCAATCGAAGGACAGTAGCGAGGGCCAATACCTTCAATCACACCCGCGTACATTGGGCTGCGATCTAGGTTAGCGCGAATAACGTCATGCGTATTTTCATTGGTATGCGTGATATAACATGGAATTTGACGAGGCTGTTGAGTTCGGCTACCCATGAACGAGAAAACAGGCGTCGGGTTATCACCGTGCTGAACCTCAAGCTCAGAAAAATCAACGCTACGCGCATCGATACGAGGGGGTGTACCTGTTTTCAGGCGATCAACTCGGAATGGAAGATCACGAAGACGGTCAGCAAGTGCGATCGATGGTGGATCACCGGCTCGACCACCAGAAGAACTTTCCATACCAATATGGATCTTTCCGCCTAGGAAGGTGCCAACAGTCAGTACCACAGCATCAGCGCGGAACTTAAGGCCCATCTGCGTCACCACACCGACCACTTGATCTTGTTCAACGATCAAATCATCAACCGATTGTTGGAACAAAGTTAGGTTTGGTGTGTTTTCAAGAGTATTTCGAACAAAAGCTTTGTAAAGTGCGCGGTCAGCTTGTGCACGAGTCGCACGAACTGCAGGGCCTTTTGATGCGTTCAATGTTCTGAACTGAATACCTGCATGATCAATAGCTTGCGCCATTAATCCACCCATTGCATCGACCTCTTTAACCAAATGGCCCTTACCGATCCCGCCAATAGCTGGGTTGCAAGACATTTGTCCTAACGTATCGATATTATGAGTAAGTAATAACGTACTTTGACCAGTACGTGCAGATGCGAGTGCGGCTTCCGTTCCTGCATGGCCACCACCAACAACGATGACGTCAAATTTTTCGTGATAAAGCATGAACCAACCTCAGGTATTCAAATGTTTTCTAGACAGATAAAAAGGAGCGATATTCTACCTGTTTTCATAGCTTGAGAAAACGTTTTTGGAATTTTTCGAAAAAGCAGTTTTTAATTAATATAGATAAGATCTTTAAAGAGATCTTTTATTAGATCTATTATTAGGATCGAGGGTGTCTGTGGATAAGTCAAAAATGATCAACAAGATCATGGATCTTTTTTGGATCAAACCATGTGATCTAACTTTGATCATGATGAGGATTAGCTGGGATCAAAATGGCTACTTATTCACAGGGAGAAATTAGTCTAAAACTTGTTATTTGGATAACTATAGGTTAATCACCGTATATGTATGATCTTATCCACAGAAGAAATTGAAAATAAATGGATAGTTTTTAATTTTTTTGGAAAAAAGTTATTCACAATCACGATATTCAGAGGCAAAAAAAGCGGCATAAGCCGCTTTTTGGGATATAGGAGAGTTTAAAACTGGTCACTATGATCGTTAAACCATGCTTCTGCAGCGTCTTCAGGTACCGGAGTTTCCAGTACATCGATGGTAAAACAGTCAGAAATAGGGTGGGCACCGAGCTCTTTCAGCAAGCTGTGGACTGATTTTCCCGCCAAACAGAAGGTATCGTAACTTGAATCCCCAAGCGCTACGACAGCAAAGCGAATCTGACTTAAATCTGGTGATTGCTGGGTCAATGCGTCGATAAACGGCTTAATATTATCTGGAAACTCGCCAGCACCATGAGTTGAAGTCACTAACAACCAAAAGCCTTGTTGGGGAATGTCATCGTATTCCGGCTGGTTATGAAGGGTTATCTCTTGACCTTGCTCTTCAAGAAGATCATTAAGGTGATCGCCAACGTACTCAGCACCACCTAAGGTACTGCCTGTAATAATGTGGATCATTAAACTGTCCTTACTAAAGAAAAGGCCAGCATAAGCCGGCCTTTAAAGATTATTTGCCAATACAGAATGAAGAGAAGATGCGACCTAATAAGTCATCTGAACTAAATTCACCCGTGATCTCATTAAGATGTTGCTGAGTGATTCGAAGCTCTTCTGCCAAGATCTCTCCGGCCATATAACCTTCAAGCTGTTGTTGGCCGATGTCCAAGTGCTCTGATGCACGTTCTAAGGCGTCTAAGTGGCGGCGGCGCGCCATAAAGCCACCTTCATGACCACCAGCAAAACCCATGCAATCCTTGAGGTGGCTACGCAGAGCGTCGACACCTTGGCCTGTTTTTGCTGATAAGCGAATCAGGGTTGGATCGTTAACATGACAAATGCCTAATTCTTCACTGGTTTGATCCGCTTTATTACGAATTACCGTCATTCCGATGTTGTCTGGTAGACGATCAACGAAATCTGGCCAGATATCTTGCGGGTCAGTTGCGTCTGTTGTGGTGCCATCGACCATAAATAAAACTCGGTCTGCCTGAGCAATTTCTTCCCAAGCTCGTTCAATACCAATTTTTTCTACTTCATCTGAAGCATCACGCAGGCCTGCGGTATCAATAATATGCAGTGGCATACCATCAATATGGATATGTTCACGCAATACATCACGTGTGGTGCCTGCAATATCGGTCACAATTGCAGATTCTTTGCCTGATAATGCATTCAATAAGCTCGATTTCCCCGCATTTGGGCGCCCGGCTATCACGACCTTCATGCCTTCACGCATGATGGCACCTTGATTGGCTTCTTGGCGCACGGCTTCCAGATTGTCGATGATAGCCTGTAAGTCAGCACTTACTTTACCGTCGGCAAGAAAATCAATTTCTTCTTCAGGGAAATCGATAGCCGCTTCAACATAGATTCGTAGGTGTATCAGTGAATCAACCAGCGTGTTAATGCGTTTAGAGAACTCACCTTGTAGAGACTGTAGTGCCGATTTTGCCGCCTCTTCCGAACTTGCATCAATTAAATCAGCAATGGCTTCGGCTTGCGTTAAGTCCATCTTGTCGTTCAAGAAGGCACGCTCTGAGAACTCACCAGGACGTGCAGCACGCACGCCTGTGATAGTTAGGATGCGTTTGATTAGCATGTCCATAACCACTGGTCCGCCGTGACCTTGCAGCTCTAACACGTCTTCGCCAGTAAACGAATGTGGGTTAGGGAAGTAAAGCGCGATACCTTGGTCGAGTTCGATGCCATCCTGAGATTTAAACGGCAGGTACTCCGCATAGCGAGGCTTGAGTGTTTTGCCTGTTACTTCTAATGCAACCTGAGTGGCCAGTGGGCCGGAAACGCGGATAATACCTACGCCACCACGGCCAGGCGCGGTCGCTTGAGCAACAATCGTATCTGTAGTCATAGTTGTGCCTGCTAGCATGTGAAAGCCACAATGGGGCGTTCACGATTAATCAATTAGCTGAATTGTAATCAGCTAAAAACAAAAAGGCGACCTTTTGGTCGCCTTTCTTTATCTCTTTCTGTTATCGAACTTACTTAGAATGTAAGCCTTTCTTTTCCAGCGCGCGATAGATAAGCGTTTGCTGAATCAGAGTTACGATGTTCGATACTAGCCAGTAAAGAACCAGACCTGAAGGGAAGAACAGGAAGAAGAATGTGAACATAACCGGCATAAAGGTCATGATCTTCTGCTGCATCGGATCCGTTACAGTTGTCGGGCTCATCTTCTGGATTAGGAACATTGAAGCACCCATCAGAAGTGGCAAAATGTAGTATGGGTCTTGTGCTGAAAGGTCAGTAATCCAACCGAAGAACGGTGAATGACGCAGTTCAACTGACTCCATTAGTGCCCAGTATAGTGAAATGAAGATAGGCATTTGTAGAAGGATAGGTAAACAGCCACCCAGTGGGTTTACTTTTTCTTTCTTGTAAAGCTCCATCATTTCTTGGCTCATGCGTTGACGGTCGTCGCCAATACGCTCACGCATTGCAGTCAGCTTAGGCTGAAGCATACGCATTTTCGCCATAGACGTGTACTGAGCTTTCGTTAGTGGGTACATAGCACCACGAACGATGAACGTTAGACAGATGATTGCCAGACCCCAGTTCACAACGATGCCTTGAATGAACGAAAGCAGAGTATGAAGTGGTTTAGCAATGAACCATAACCAACCGTAGTCAACTACTAGGTCTAGGTTTGGTGCAACAGCAGCCATTTGGTCTTGAAGTTTAGGACCAACCCAAAGCGTTGCTTTAAAGCTTGCTTCGTCGCCAGTAGCAATGGTTTTGTTCGGCATGCGAACACCGATGTCGCCAAGGTTACCAATGACACGAGTGTAAAGGTTGCTGCCTGCTTCGTCGCGTGGAATCCATGCACTTGCAAAGTAGTGCTGAATCATCGCTGCCCAACCTTGACCATTTGCTAGGTTAAGAGACAGGTTGCGATCTTGCATGTCGTCGAAGCTGTATTTTTTATAGCGTGTATCTTCCGTAGAGTAAGCACCACCACGGTAAGTTGGCATTGTTAGGCTACCACCGTCGTCCATAACGTTCTGACGTAGGTGAGCGTACATGCCGAATGTCGCGTTGTTACCAGAGTTGTTGACTACATCGTATTCAACATCCATTGCGTAGCTGCCACGCTTAAGGACGAATGTTTTCGTGTACTCAAGGCCGTTCGCTTGGTAAGTCATCGGGATGCGTAGTTCATCCTGACCATCAGCAAGTGTGAAGCTATCTGCTGAAACTGTGTAGCTGGGGCGGTTTGTGCTGCTTAGGTCGATACCTTGAGGACCCACTAGACCGCTTTGAGCGATAAATTGGTGACCTGGTTCGTTCTTAAGAAGAACAAAAGTATCTTCAGAATCGAACTCTGCAGAGTAATCATTTAGATTTGCTTTAACGACATCACCACCAACCGTATCAATTGACAGAGTCAGTACATCAGTTGTTACTGTGATAGTTTTTGCAGAAGCAACTTGGCCCGGAGCTGGGTCTAGATCATCTGCATAAGATGGCGCTGGTAGGGTGCTGCCAGATTGTGCCTGCTCAATCGCTTGTGGAGCCGGGTTCTTAGCTACATTCCATTGTTGGAAAAGTAGGAAAGAAACCAAAGCCAATGCGATTAACAGGATATTACGTTGAGAATCCATCGTTATTTATCTCTGTCTTGTTTTTGGACTGGTGGAACGGGGTCAAAGCCCCCTTCGTTCAAAGGATGGCATTTTAATAGACGTTTGCCTGATAACCAACACCCTTTTACAAAACCGTGAGCTTTCAACGCTTCTATCGCATATAAAGAGCAGGTTGGAGTAAATCGGCAGCGTGGGCCGATGAGTGGACTAATAAACCATCTATAAAAATAGATGGGTATTAGCGCTATCCACGCGAAGGGCGAGACAGGCGAAGCCATAATTTGTCGAGTAGCTTGAACATTTCTTCATTGCTTAAATCTTGCGCGCTCTTTTTAGCTATTACAACATAATCTTTGTTAGGAAGTTTGTGTTGAATGTTACGAAAGCTTTCACGAGTAAGACGCTTGAATCGGTTACGACCCACGGCGGTTTTAATCTGTTTTTTCGGAACGGCTAATCCAAGGCGAGGATTTGAAAGAGAGTTATTTCGGGCAATGATGGTGAAATGAGGGGAGCCAGCTCGATGAGCTTGCTTGAAGACATTCTGATAATGTTCGGGAGTTAACAAGCGTAACTCCCGACCGAAGGCTAGCTTATTCAAAATAATCAAAGATTACTTAGAAAGACGCTTACGGCCTTTTGCACGACGTGCATTGATTGTTGCGCGACCGTTCTTAGTAGCCATGCGAGCACGGAAACCGTGAGTACGCTTACGCTTTAGAACTGTAGGTTGAAAAGTGCGTTTCATTGTAATTACCTTACTGATCAGTAGTTTTAGGTTTTTGTTAAACCCGGCGTGGGCATTTTTTCTCTTCTTTATATAAGAAAGGAAAACCGACGCCTCTCAACAAAGAGGCGGAATTGTAATCACTGTCACAAAAAGTGTCAATGATTGGGTTAACTAAAATTCCGGTCGGGGGATTATACGTAGAATAACTAAAATCACAAGGATCCTTAGTCGATCCCAACCTTATTTAAGAATTTTTTTAATTTTGGATCCTGTGGATTACCAAAAATATCCTGTGGAGATCCTTGCTCGACAATGTGGCCATCGGCCATGAAGATCACTCGGTCTGCGACCTCTCTAGCGAACTGCATTTCATGGGTAACCACCAGCATAGTTTGATGCTGATTTGCTAATTTTTTCATGAGGTTAAGTACTTCACCAACCCATTCAGGATCGAGCGCTGAAGTAGGCTCATCGAACAACAAAAGCTCTGGTTGAAGGGCCATTGCTCGGCCGATCCCAACGCGTTGTTGTTGACCTCCAGAAAGCGCAGCAGGGTAGCTATCTGCTTTTTCTCCTAGACCAATATCATCGAGTATTTGTTGCGCTTTTTCATGGGCTTGCTTCTTTTTCCAACCACGAACGGTAATCAAACCTTCAGCAATATTCTGCTTTGCAGTTTGGTGAGCAAATAACGCATAGTTTTGGAATACAAAACCGGTCTTACGGCGCAGTGCCAGCACCTCTGCTTTGGTATGTTTCTTAGCATCAACCTTGATATCGTCAATCGAAATCGTACCTTGATCGGCTTGCTCGAGAAAATTTACGCAACGTAGCAGTGTGGACTTACCTGTTCCACTCGAACCTATGATGACAATTATCTCACCTTGTTTGATTTCAAGGTCGATCCCTTTCAATACTTCGGTGTCACCAAACTGCTTGTGGATATTTTGTAATTTGATCATCGTACATACGCCTTATTCAGTTTCACTTCGGCCCAAATTTGAATACGAGTGAGGATAACGACCACGCCCCAATAAATCAGCGCTACAGCTAAGAAAGCCTCGAAGAAGCGGAAACTTGAAGACGCTTCCATCTGAGCTTTGGCCATGATTTCGGCTACACCTAGGGTGAATGCAAGTGAAGTCGATTTGATCATGTCGATGAAGTAGTTCATCAATGAAGGCAATGCCACGCGAGTTGCTTGCGGTAAGACGACTCGTCGCATTGCTTGGCTAGTTGTCATGCCTACAGACAAACTGGCTTCCATTTGGCTGCGATCAATACCAATAATCGCGGCACGAATACTCTCTGCCATATAAGCGGCAAAGTGAAGGGTTAAACCAATCACGGCCGCGCCAAACGCATCGAGTCCAACCATCCACGGAAATACCTGCGGTAGGCCGTAGTATAGAAGGAACAACTGTACTAGCAGCGGAGTTCCGCGAAAGAAGCTAATATACAGCTGACTCAGTTGATCGAGCACTGGGATTTTGAATACACGAATATTTGCCAATATCAAAGACAGGATAAGAGCAAAGAACAAACCCCAGGTCGCCATCTCCATGGTTGTGCCAAGATACTTCAGCAGTATTGGCAGTAGCTCTAGCATGTAATTAAAGTCAAATCCCATAATCTATCTCGTATTTTTATTGGAAGTGTTGTTTGGAAATACTGTTATATCAGGCTTTTTAATCTGAACTCAAAAGCAAAAAGCCCACCGCTGTGTAAAGCAGTGGGCTTTGAATGGAGAAAGTGAGTAATTACTTATGAGTAATATCCGCACCAAACCATTTCTGAGAGATACTTTCTAACGTACCATCTTCGCGCATTGCTGCTAATGCTTTATTTACTTCTGCTTGCAATTTTTTACCGTTGTCGTTGTCAACGAAAGGCCAAGCGTTTTCAATTGTTTCGAATGGTTGTCCCGCTAGCTGTAATGGTAGACCTGTCTTCTTGATAAGTTCTAGTGCTGATAGGCGATCCATAACGAACGCATCTGCACGGCCAAGAGCGACATCATGCTCAATACCTGTATCGTAGGTTTTCACATTGATTTTGCCATCTTTGTCGTAGCTGCGCAGCAGTTGCTCAAAGTTTGAGCCAAGGTTTACCGCAACCGTCTTACCATCTAGGTCTTCGATTCCTTTGATGCTGTCATTACCTTTACGAACGGTAATTTGTGCGCCGTCTACTACGTAAGGGTCTGCGAAAAGATATTTCGCTTTACGCGCATCCGTCATTGTAATTTGGTTTGAAATGGTATCAATTCGACCCGTTTCAAGAAGACCAAACAGACCAGAGAAGTTTGCCGTTACGTATTCAACGTTGTAATCGTTACGCCTACCGATCTCATCCCATAAATCCACTTCAAAACCTTGTAGTTGGTCTTGTTTAACGAACGTAAACGGGAAATAGCGACCAGACATACCGACTTTAACTTCAGTCGCAGCTTGAACAGTAGCAGCAGAGAGTGCGATAGCCGCAATTGCAGCCTTAATCCAGTTATTCATTTGGTAACTCCTTATATTTATGGGATTGGATGTTACTGGGAAAATGCTCTCTAGAATAAATAACCAGATGTTATTAACCATAACCAGATTGAATTCCCATTTTGGGGATAACTAGCAAGGATCCGGGCATAAGTGGATCATTATGTGAGTAAATTAGGGGCAAGATGTGTGGATCCACCGATAAATTACAAATTTATTGTGAATAACTTGGATCTTATTCACTGGATCTGTGATCAATTGCTGGTGATCTGACTTATCAACAGGTAAAATTAGCAGTCATTTCATATTACTTAAATAGAGTGAGGGCACCGTGTCATCTTCGCTTTGGTTGCAGTGTTTGCAACAGCTTCAAGAAGAGTTACCAGCTACAGAATTCAGTATGTGGGTTCGTCCGTTACAAGCGGAACTCAATGACAATACTCTAACTCTATTTGCACCGAACCGTTTCGTACTCGATTGGGTTCGCGATAAGTATCTAAATAGCATTAACCGTTTACTGCAAGAATATTGTGGTAACGATATCCCACATCTGCATTTTGAAGTGGGAAGCAAGCGCGTGATTGCTCCTAAACCTGCGACACCAGCACCGGCGCGTACACGTACGGCAGCCGATGTGGCCGCTGAGTCATCCGCACCTGCGCAGTTACAAGCTCGTAAGCCTGTTCACAATATCTGGCGCGATGAAGAGCCTGTGGCGGTTGACCTTAACCACCGTTCAAACGTGAACCCAAAGCATAAGTTTAATAACTTTGTTGAAGGTAAGTCGAACCAACTGGGTTTGGCTGCGGCACGTCAGGTTTCTGATAACCCAGGAACAGCTTATAACCCGTTGTTTTTGTATGGTGGTACTGGTTTAGGTAAAACGCACTTGTTGCATGCGGTGGGTAATGCCATTGTCGATAATAAACCGAATGCTAAAGTGGTTTACATGCACTCCGAGCGCTTTGTTCAAGACATGGTGAAAGCGCTCCAAAACAATGCGATCGAAGAATTTAAACGTTACTACCGTAGTGTTGATGCTTTGCTTATCGATGATATCCAATTCTTCGCTAATAAAGAGCGCTCTCAAGAAGAGTTCTTCCATACCTTTAACGCACTGCTTGAAGGCAACCAACAGATCATCCTAACTTCTGACCGTTATCCTAAAGAGATCAACGGGGTAGAGGATCGCCTTAAATCTCGCTTCGGTTGGGGTTTGACGGTTGCGATTGAGCCACCAGAGCTTGAAACGCGGGTTGCTATCTTGATGAAGAAAGCAGAAGACCACCAAATCCACCTTGCGGATGAAGTGGCTTTCTTTATTGCTAAGCGTCTACGTTCTAACGTTCGTGAACTGGAAGGCGCATTGAACCGTGTTATCGCGAATGCGAACTTCACTGGTCGCCCGATTACGATCGATTTCGTACGTGAAGCACTGCGTGACCTACTTGCACTGCAAGAGAAATTGGTCACCATTGATAATATTCAGAAGACAGTAGCCGAGTACTACAAAATCAAAGTAGCCGATCTCTTGTCGAAACGTCGCTCTCGTTCTGTTGCTCGTCCACGTCAATTGGCGATGGCTCTGGCTAAAGAGCTAACAAACCACAGCTTGCCTGAGATTGGCGATGCATTCGGTGGCCGTGACCACACGACTGTACTGCATGCTTGTCGTAAAATTGCTCAGCTGCGTGAAGAGAGCCACGACATTAAAGAAGATTATTCGAACTTGATTCGTACCCTTTCTTCTTAATACACAGTATTCTTAACCTTAATAAGCAGAATCTTGGCCACGTACTATTACGCAGTGCCATTTAGACCGTAAGAGCAAGATATGAAATTTACCATTGAACGTAGTCACCTGATTAAGCCATTACAACAAGTATCTGGCGCACTCGGTGGCAGGCCAACGCTTCCAATTCTAGGAAACCTACTAATTAAAGTAGAAGATAACGTGTTGTCGATGACAGCGACGGATCTAGAAGTTGAATTGATCAGCCGTGTAACGCTTGAAGGTGATTTCGAAGCGGGCAGCATTACTGTGCCTTCACGTAAGTTCCTAGATATTTGCCGTGGTTTGCCAGACAGCTCAGTGATCACTGTGGTATTGGATGGTGACCGTATTCAGGTTCGCTCTGGTCGTAGCCGTTTCTCATTGGCAACATTACCAGCGGCAGATTTTCCAAACATTGAAGACTGGAGCAGTGAAGTTGAAGTGTCTGTGACACAGGCTGAGCTACGCGGTCTTATCGAGAAAACCCAATTCTCAATGGCGAACCAGGATGTTCGTTACTACCTCAACGGCATGTTGTTTGAGATTGAAGGTTCTATCTTACGCAGCGTAGCGACTGATGGTCACCGTATGGCAGTATCTCAAGCGCAATTGGGTGCTGACTTTGCCCAGAAGCAGATCATTGTTCCCCGTAAAGGTGTTCAAGAGCTAGTGAAGTTATTGGATGCGCCTGAACAGCCTGTAACGCTGCAAATTGGCAACTCTAATGTGCGTGCTGAAGTGAACAACTATGTCTTTACTTCTAAGCTCGTTGATGGTCGTTTCCCTGATTATCGCCGCGTAATGCCGCAAAATACTACCAAGACACTTGAAGCCGGTTGTGATGAATTACGCTCCGCATTTTCTCGTGCAGCGATTCTGTCGAATGAAAAATTCCGTGGTGTTCGAGTTAATCTTGTGGATAGCGAGATGCGTATTACAGCGAACAACCCAGAACAAGAAGAAGCAGAAGAAGTGCTAGATGTTAACTTCGACGGTGACGCGCTAGAGATTGGCTTTAACGTAAGCTACGTATTGGATGTTCTGAACACACTGCGTTGTGAACAAGTTCGTATCTCAATGTCAGACGCTAATGCGAGTGCCTTGATTGAAAATGCACAAGATGACAGCGCGATGTACGTTGTTATGCCAATTCGTTTATAAGCTGCAATATGTTGACCTACCGAGTCGTGATTGAAGATTAATATGAAGACGTTATGCCTTTATCGCGCTTAATCGTTAAGCAATTTAGAAATATAGAAGCCTGTGACATTCAACCGTCATCAGGCTTTAACTTTCTTATAGGGGCTAACGGTAGCGGCAAAACCAGTGTCCTGGAAGCGGTGTATCTGCTCGGACATGGTCGCTCATTCAAAAGCTCATTAACCGGTCGTATCATTCAAAATGAGTGTAGCGAACTGTTTGTTCATGGCCGTTTTATGACCTCGGATCAATTTGAGCTGCCAATTGGCATTAATAAGCAGCGCGATGGCACGACAGAGGTTAAAATAAGCGGTCAAACTGGGCAAAAATTAGCTCAGCTAGCTCAAGTATTACCATTGCAGTTGATTCATCCTGAAGGGTTTGATTTACTGACGGATGGACCTAAACATCGCCGGGCATTCATTGATTGGGGAGTCTTCCATAGTGAGTCTGGTTTTTATGATGCATGGGGCAGGGTCAAGCGACTCAATAAACAGCGTAATGCATTATTGAAAACGGCAACGAATTATCGAGAGCTAAGCTATTGGGATCAAGAATTAGCCCGTTTAGCAGAAAGCATCAGCCAATGGCGCGCTACCTACGTTGAGCAGTTAAAAGAAGTGGCAGAGGAAATCTGTGCGACCTTCCTTCCTGAGTTTGAGATAAAGATTAACTACTATCGTGGTTGGGATAAAGACACCCCATACGCTGAGATATTAGAAAAGAATTTTGAAAGGGATCAGCAGCTTGGTTACACATTTAGTGGGCCAAACAAAGCGGATCTAAAGATAAAAGTGAACGGCACTCCAGTGGAAGATGTCTTGTCACGAGGTCAATTGAAGTTGATGGTGTGCGCGTTGCGCGTTGCACAAGGGCAGCACCTCACCCAAATGACAGGTAAGCAGTGCATCTATTTAATAGATGACTTCGCTTCCGAATTAGATAGCCAACGCCGAGCACGTCTTGCTGAGTGTTTAAAGGCGACTAAGGCTCAAGTTTTTGTAAGCTCTATTACCGCTGATCAGATTGCTGATATGCATGACGAAAATAGCAGGATGTTTCATGTGGAACATGGCAAAATAGAGCAAGGATAATTAGTCAGAGAGTAACTATGTCAGATAATTACGATTCATCGAGTATTAAAGTACTGAAGGGTCTGGATGCGGTACGTAAGCGTCCTGGAATGTACATTGGCGACACGGATGATGGTACCGGTCTGCACCACATGGTTTTTGAGGTGGTAGATAACTCTATTGATGAAGCGCTAGCTGGTCACTGTAATGACATTATTGTAACTATCCATGAAGATAGTTCTGTGTCTGTAAGCGATGACGGCCGTGGTATCCCAACAGAATTGCACCCAGAAGAAAACGTATCAGCAGCAGAAGTAATCATGACGGTTCTTCACGCTGGTGGTAAGTTCGATGATAACTCGTACAAGGTATCTGGTGGTCTGCATGGTGTTGGTGTTTCAGTAGTTAACGCACTTTCTAAGCAAGTTACTCTTACTATCCACCGTGGTGGCAAAATCCACACTCAAACCTACAGCCACGGTGAGCCTCAAGCGCCACTAGCTGTTATCGGTGACACGGATAAAACCGGTACAGAGATTCGTTTCTGGCCGAGTGAAGAAACCTTCACTAACATCGAGTTCCATTATGATATTTTAGCTAAGCGTCTACGTGAGCTATCATTCTTGAACTCAGGTGTGTCAATTAAGCTGATTGACGAGCGCGAAGAAGACAAAATGGATCACTTCGAATACGAAGGCGGTATCCAAGCGTTTGTTGAGCACCTTAATACTAACAAAACGCCAATCATCCAAAAAATCTTCCACTTTAACTCTGAGCGTGAAGACGGTATTACCGTTGAAGTTGCGATGCAGTGGAATGATGGCTACCAAGAAAACATCTACTGTTTCACCAACAACATCCCTCAACGCGATGGTGGTGCTCACTTAGCAGGTTTCCGTGCTGCACTAACTCGTACATTGAATAGCTTCATGGACAAAGAAGGCTTCTCGAAGAAAGCGAAGACTTCAACATCAGGTGATGATGCTCGTGAAGGTTTGACGGCGATTGTTTCGGTGAAAGTGCCAGATCCTAAGTTCTCAAGCCAAACTAAAGACAAGCTGGTTTCTTCAGAAGTGAAGTCTGCCGTAGAGTCTACTATGGGTGAGAAATTGTCTGAGTTCCTCATTGAGAATCCAGGTGAAGCGAAAATCGTTTGTTCGAAAATTATCGATGCAGCACGAGCTCGTGATGCAGCGCGTAAAGCGCGTGAGATGACACGTCGTAAAGGCGCATTAGATTTAGCAGGCCTTCCAGGTAAACTCGCTGACTGTCAGGAAAAAGATCCTGCACTGTCTGAACTGTATATTGTGGAAGGAGACTCTGCTGGCGGATCAGCTAAGCAGGGGCGTAACCGTAAGAACCAAGCAATCCTACCGCTTAAAGGTAAAATCCTTAACGTAGAGAAAGCACGTTTCGATAAAATGCTGTCTTCTCAAGAAGTCGCAACGCTAATCACTGCACTTGGTTGTGGTATTGGCCGTGACGAATACAACCCAGACAAACTGCGTTACCATAACATCATTATCATGACCGATGCCGATGTCGATGGTTCTCACATCCGTACACTGCTACTGACGTTCTTCTACCGTCAAATGCCTGAGCTGATTGAACGTGGTTACATTTACATTGCTCAACCGCCACTTTACAAAGTGAAGAAAGGTAAGCAAGAGCAATACATTAAAGATGAAGATGCGATGAACCAGTATCAAGTATCTTTGGCTTTAGACAATGCAGAACTGCACGTAAACCCTGAAGCGCCAGCGTTCGCAGGTGAAGGCCTAGAGAAGCTTGTTCAGCAATACAATGCAGGTATTAAGCTTGTTGACCGCATGAGCCGCCGTTACCCACGCGCATTGGTTCACGAACTGATTTACGTTCCTCGTCTAACGGCTGAGCAGTGTCATGATGACGTGGCAGTTGAAGCTTGGGGTAAGCAGCTTGTAGAACAGCTAAACGCGAAAGAAGTCGGTGCTAGCCAATACAGCCTTGAAGTTGAAAAACATGAAGAGCTAGGTTTGAGCGTACCTAAGATCGTGGTTCGTACTCATGGTGTAACTCATGAACACCTACTAAGCATTGATCTGATTAACTCGAAAGAGTTCGCGAAGCTGGCTGATCTATCTGAAGCCCTTGATGGCTTGATTGAAGAAGGCGCTTACATCAAGCGTGGTGAGCGTACTCAAGCGGTTTCTAGCTTTGTTGAAGCTCTGAACTGGTTGGTGAAAGAGTCTCGTCGTGGCTTAAGCTTGCAACGATACAAAGGTCTAGGTGAGATGAACCCTGACCAGCTTTGGGAAACGACAATGGATCCTGAAACTCGCCGTATGATGCAAGTAACCATTGACGATGCCGTTGGTGCAGATCTGTTGTTTACAACGTTGATGGGCGACCAAGTAGAGCCTCGTCGTAACTTCATCGAAGAGAATGCATTGAAAGTAGCAAACTTAGACGTTTAATTACTGCGATGCGTCGTTATTTCGCTTGAACTAATGCGAACTAACTTAGCCTCGAAGCAATTAAATTGATGTCTTCGTTGTATTGATTAAGTTCATAAAATTATGAAAGCACTGCCTATTGGCGGTGCTTTTTTGTCTCTGTAAGGTCTTGAAAAATATTGAGTTGAAAAAATAATTGAAAATAATCCCTTGAAACTATTTTGCTCAATCCACATATCTAGTTGTGAAGAGGATGACTGTCTTGCTCTACAAGAGAAGAAACAGAACCTTCATAACCGTTGCTAGAGTATCGCTCAATAGAGGATAACTTTGGCAGCACACAATTTAAAAATTGATTCATTGTCATGTCCCAGCGTTGTCGCCAAAAGAGGCGAAACCCGAGGAATGCAAACTGAATCCCTTAGCTGTTTACTGGGTCACTCACAGGTTCGATCTTAGTAAAAATCACAGCTAAGACTATTGCTTACTAAAAGGATAGCATTATGAGAACTGTAGATTTCACTCCACTTTACCGCAACGCAATCGGCTTCGATCGTCTATTCAACATGATGGAAGCGAACACATCGAAAAATACTTCTGGCGGTTACCCTCCTTATAACATCGAGCAAAAAGACGAGAATAACTACCGTATTACTATGGCAGTCGCTGGCTTTGCAGATGACCAATTAGATCTGACTCAAAAAGAGAATACGCTAATTGTGAAAGGTGAGCGTAAAGAAGAAGTAGAGAAAACCTTCGTATATCAAGGTATTGCAGAGCGCGATTTCGAACGTAAATTCCAACTGGCTGACTATGTGAAAGTGGTAGGCGCAAGCATGGAAAATGGTCTTCTTCACATCGACCTAGAACGCGAGATCCCAGAAGCGATGCAACCGCGTAAGATTGCTATTAATGGTAATAGTCTTCTAGAAGGTTAAGCGTTATTAGCTCATTTGAGCTAATAAATATCGGAAAGTAAAAGTGAAAGAGCACCTTATGAGGTGCTCTTTTTTGTATTTGGCCTACAGTAACCTAAAAGCTTTGATTACTGTTCTGAGTAAGCCTTTTTCACTTCCTCTGCAATGATTGAAATGCCTTTCTGCATTGCTTCATCATCTTGCACGTAGTTCATACGTAAGCACTGGTGGGCATGATCCCACTCATCTTCTTGGCCGATAAAGAAGTATTCACCAGGAACAATCAATACGCCACGAGCTTTGAGGCGGTCGTACAGCTCCATGGTGGTAATTGGCAACTCATCAAACCATAGCCATAAGAAAATCGCGCCTTCAGGCTTGTGGATACGGAAGCGAGGGTCATCGATCGCTTCTTGTAAGAGCTCAACTGCACGTAGAGACTTATCTTTATAGAAAGGTTTGATTACCTCGCTACTTAAGCGCAGTAAATCGCCTTTTTCAATCATGTGGTTAGCAATCGCAGGGCCAACACTATTAGGTGCTAGGCTGATAATGCCATTCATGTTGGTCAGAGCTTGTGTTACTTCTTCGCTCGCAATCACGATACCGCAACGCACACCAGGCAAACCAAGCTTAGATAAGCTCATGCACAGAATGGTGTTTTCATTCCAGAACGGTTCGACATCTTCAAAGATGATGTTTGGAAACGGCAAGCCATAGGCATTATCGATCAATAGCGGTATGTTGTTTTCGCGCGCAAGTTTATCCAGTTTACGTACTTCTTCGTCGGTCAGCACGTTACCGGTTGGGTTGGTTGGGCGAGAAGCACAGATGGCGGAAACCGAGTCGTCAACCTTAAGCTTTTCAAAATCAACGTGGTATTTGAACTGTCTATTTTCAAGAAGCTCGATTTCTGGGTGGTAAGAGATAAAAATATCGTCATCAATGCCAGCATCGCCGTAGCCGATATATTCCGGTGCGATCGGCAACAAGATTTTCTTGTGAGAACCGTCTGGTTGTTGACCTGCTAACAGGTTGAAGAGGTAAAAGAAGCCACTTTGACTGCCGTTGGTTAGGCTGATGTTCTTTTCGCTGATGTCCCAGTCATAAGTTTCTTTCAGCATTGCCGCTAACGACTTAATAAAGCTGTTTTTGCCCTGCGGACCATCGTAGTTAGCGAGGGCGGCGATGAGTTCTCCACTGGCGAGCATATCGGCACTGGCTTGGTTAAAGTAATCGAGCATGGCTGGGATAGCGGCTGGGTTGCCACCACCGAGCATGATTGCGCCAGGAGTGCGCAGGCCATCATTCAAATCATCCATTAAACGAGTGATTCCAGAGTATCGATTAAATTTTTCACCAAACTTAGAGAACTGCATTAGTTATTTTACCTAATTCATTGTGATTGCTTGTTATGTGTCATTAAGGCAGACCTTATGTCTACCAACAGTGTATTCCTTGAACATACCGCAATGTTTTTGCGACGCCTAGCGCCAAATGCTCTAACACGAAAAAAACTTCTATAAAGTTTAACTAATGAGTGTCTGCTTTCTTATTGAACGAGTGTTTCGTGATCAAAAAAGGAGAAGCCTAAGCTTCTCCTTTTAATTTTGCGGATTATTTCAATGAATGTTTACTTCGTTCCGGTGTAAACAACCAATACTTTGTCATCTTGGTATTGGCGTTCGAACGCATAGTAGCCCTTGTTGTTGCGGATGATGTGCTTACCTTGAGCTACTGCTGGGTGTCGTTGGCGGAATTGGCCAAGTGCTTGCCAGTGTTCCAGCAATTCTGCTCGTTCGCCTGTGATTTGATCCCAAGGCATGTCAGATCGAGTACCTTGCATTGGGTCTGAGCCTGTTGGGCCGAAATCACGAGCGATTTCATCTCCGTAATAGATCTGCACCGCACCGGGAGCCAGCATCAACGCGTTTGCAGCTTTGGTCTGTTTCGCAAAGTCGCTGCCATGTTGTGTCCAGAATAGAGAGGTGTCGTGAGACGATAGGTAACTCAGTACGTTGAATTCGCTGTCGTTGTTGATCTTCTCTGCGTAACGAAGGTAATCAGCATCAAGATCGGATAGGCACTTGAGCGCCTTTGGTGCGATATCACTCTGGAATTCAAAGTTGATGATCGAATCAAAGCCGTTAGCAAAATAGTCTGATTTGACTACGCTGTGTGCCCATACTTCGCCTGTCATCCAAAAAGGTAGGTCATCCAGGGCTTTGTCTGGGTTGTTTTGCTTCCATTCTGCAAGCGCTTGGTTAGTGCTCTCTTTAAGCTCTGCCCACGCGTCTAACTCAACGTGCTTGGCGGTATCGACTCTAAAACCATCAACGCCATATTCACGTACCCAGTCAGACAACCAAGTGATTAGATGTTCACGAGGGGTTTGGAGTTCATCCGTGGCGCTGGTGGACTTGTTGCGATAGAAGTTAGGTAGCCCAGTGGTCTCTGTCGATTCTGTTTTGAAATCGGGTAAATGCGCCAAAGACATGGTGAGGTTATTGTAACCTGGAGAGTCATAGGCTCCGATATCACTGCGCAGCCAAGCTTTGCCCCACCACTTTTCCCATGCTTCTTTATCGCTGTATGAGATGTAGTTGTTGAAGTAGTGCCAGTTCTGACCTTTAGCGGGTTGCCAATCTGTCCAGTTTTCACCAAGCGTTTGTTTAGCTTGTTCATCGGTCAGGTTGAGTTTACCAAAATCAAACTCTTGCATGTCGGCAAGCGTGGCGTAGCCAGTGTGGTTCATCACCACGTCCCAAACAACACGAATGCCTTTGCTGTGCGCGGTATCGATGAAGGTTTTCAGCTCGTCTTCGGTACCCATGTTGTCATCAAGCTTGGTCCAGTCTTGATGGTAATAGCCGTGATAGCCATAGTGTTTGAAGTCACCGCGATCACCACCGCCAACCCAGCCGTGGATTTGCTCTAGTGGAGAGGTAATCCAGATAGCATTGGCCCCGAGCGATTCAATGTAGTCGAGCTTTTCGGTTAAGCCTGCTAGGTCACCACCGTGGAAGGTGCCGATTTCGTCTTGTCCATCTTGGCTGCGACCATAGCTGTTGTCGTTGTCAGGGTTGCCATTGTGGAAACGGTCAGTCATTACGAAGTAAACCGTGGCGTTATCCCAACTAAAATCGGCTTTGGTTTCTGGTTCTACTTTCTCTAGTAGCAGAATACCTTGGCTGTTTTCTGCAGGCTGCATGGTGACGCTGCCATTAGTTACTGTGATTTGTTTGCCTGAAAGGGCGTCTCTTACCAAGGTACCATCATCAAAGGTTTGAGCAACGTTGATGGTGGTTGGCTGGTCACTAGGTATTGGGCAGGCAAAGCTTTGAACTTGCTGCTGCTTCGGCTTTATCTGAACCGTGAGTTCATTGGTCTGAGGGTTCAACGTAAATTGGTAAGTATTAGCGCGAAATACTTTGATAGCGATTTCAGATTTTTCGGCACAATCGTCTAGGCGAAGGGGTTTATTGAATTTGATGCGACTCTCTTCAGCCAGAGCAAAGTTAGTACCACAGGTACTTTGAGCGTCGCTGATAGAGAAGGTATAACTACCTTTAGCGAGTTCCTGTTCTGCAATCACGGTGCCTTTACCGGATGATTCGAATACGACAGTGTCGTTATCAATTGTCAGCAGTAGATTGTTGTCATTGGTTTGGCTGCATGCGCTGAGTGCGAGTATTGAAAGCGCGAGTACTGTCTTTTTCATTGTTCCCTTCCCCTGAATAAACAGGTTATTTATAGCAAACAATACCCTCTACAGTCTGAGTGCTGTTTCATTCAGTTAATCAATAACACCTCTACAAACAAATGCTTGGTTCACAAAAACAAAAAGGGAAGCTTTCGCTTCCCTTTGGGTATTTACTGTTAGTTACTCAGAGTATGACTAAGAGCAACTGTCTCACTCGTGCTTATTTTTGCAGTAGAGAGATGTCAGCAATCTGTAGGAACAGGTTACGTAGGTTGTTCAGTAGCGTTAGACGGTTCTTCTTAAGCGCTTCATCATCAGCCATAACCATTACGTTATCGAAGAATGCATCAACGGGTTCACGTAAGTCAGCAAGTTTGCTTAGGGCTTCTTGGTAGTTGCCTGTCGCGAATGCTGGTTCTAGTGCTTCTGTCATTACTTCAACGTTTTCAGCCAGTGCTTTCTCTGCGTCTTCTTGAAGAAGTGCTAGATCGATTTCTGCTGGTAGCTCGCCATCGAATTTCGCAAGGATATTACCTACACGCTTGTTCGCTGCTGCTAGTGCTTCTGCTGCTTCCAGTTCACGGAAGTGAGAAACCGCTTTAACACGTTGGTCAAAATCAGCAGGTTTAGTTGGACGACGTGCTAGTACCGCTTGGATGATATCAACGCTGAAACCAGCATCTTGGTACCATGCGCGGAAACGACCTAGCATGAAGTCGATAACGTCAGCTTCAACGTTGTCGTTAGTTAGCTTGTCGCCTAGTAGCTCTTTCGCTTTACCGATTAGATCGGTTAGGTCTAGGTTGTAGCCGTTTTCAACGATGATACGTAGCACACCTAGTGATGCACGACGTAGAGCGAATGGGTCAGAACCTTTTGGTGCTTGGCCAATACCGAAGATACCTACGATAGTGTCTAGCTTGTCTGCCATTGCGACTGCAGAAGAAATACCAGTGCTTGGTAGTGTGTCACCCGCGAAACGAGGCATGTACTGCTCGTAAAGTGCCAGTGCTACTTGCTCGTCTTCACCATCGTGAGTCGCGTAGTGCATCCCCATCACACCTTGAGTATCCGTAAATTCGAATACCATTGATGTCATTAGGTCACACTTAGCCAGTAGGCCAGCACGCTTAGACTTTTCAACGTCAGCATCGATTTTCTCAGCAATGTAGCCAGCAAGTTCTGTGATGCGGTCGGTTTTGTCTTTGATAGTGCCCAGTTGCTTCTGGAAGATAGCTTGGTCTAGTTCAGCAAGACGGTCGATAAGCGGACGCTTACGGTCTGTGTTGAAGAAGAACTCAGCATCAGCTAGACGTGGACGTACAACCTTCTCGTTACCTTCGATTACGTGACGAGGCTCTTTAGACTCGATGTTCGAAACGAAGATGAAGTTTGGCAGAAGGTTCTTATCAGCGTCATACACTGGGAAGTACTTCTGGTCGCCTTTCATGGTGTAAACCAAAGCTTCAGAAGGGACTTTTAGGAACTCTTCTTCAAACTTCGCTGTAAGTACTACTGGCCATTCAACCAGAGACGTTACTTCTTCAACAAGGTCATCTTCTAGGTCAGCTTTACCGCCAACCGCTGCTGCCGCTTTTTGCGAATCAGCAAGGATGATCGCTTTACGTGCTTCGTAATCTGCCATTACTTTACCGCGCTCTTCTAGGATCGCAGGGTATTGGTCAGCAGAATCGATTGTAAACTCTTGTTCGCCCATGAAACGGTGGCCACGGATAGTACGAGCAGATGCTACACCTAGGATTTCGCCTTCAACAAGCTCATCACCTAGTAGTACTGTCAGTGTTTTTACTGGACGGATAAATTGAATGTCTGAGTTACCCCAGCGCATCGCTTTAGGGATTGGTAGGCCAGCCAGTGCTTTCGCAGCGATATCCATCACCAATTCTTGAACAGGTTTGCCTGCTACTTCTTGTTTGAAAAGAAGCCACTCGCCTTTGTCTGTTTTCAGACGGTCAGCTTGCTCAACAGTGATACCGTTACCACGAGCCCAACCTTGTGCTGCTTTAGTCGCGTTGCCTTCAGCATCGAATGCTACAGAAACAGCAGGACCACGCTTTTCAACGACTTTGTCAGCTTGGCCTTCAGCCAGTGCGGTTACTTTAAGAGCTAGACGACGAGGTGCTGCGTACCACTTGATGCCTTCGTGAGAAAGCTCAGCCGTTTTAAGACCCGCTTCAAAGTTAGAAGCAAAGGCTTCTGCTAGAGAACGAAGTGCCGTTGGTGGAAGCTCTTCCGTACCCAGTTCAATTAGAAAATTCTTCGCCATGATTATTTACCTTCCTTTTCTTCTACAGTTCGGCACATTGGGAAGCCAAGTGCTTCACGTGACGCGTAGTACGCTTCTGCAACAGCTTTAGTCAGGTTGCGGATACGAAGGATGTAACGTTGACGCTCTGTTACAGAGATAGCTTTGCGCGCATCAAGGATGTTGAATGCGTGACCTGCTTTTAGAATGCGCTCGTAAGCTGGAAGCGGCAGTGGCTTCTCAAGCTCAAGTAGCTCTTTACACTCTTTTTCGCACTGGTCGAAGAAAGTGAACAGGAAATCTACATCTGCGTGCTCGAAGTTGTATGTTGATTGCTCAACTTCGTTTTGGTGGAAGATGTCACCGTAAGTCACATTAGAACCGTCTGGTGCTACGTTCCATACAAGGTCGTAAACAGAATCTACTTCCTGGATGTACATTGCTAGACGCTCGATACCGTAAGTGATCTCGCCAGTTACAGGCTTACACTCAAGGCCGCCAACCTGTTGGAAGTAAGTAAACTGAGTTACTTCCATGCCGTTTAGCCATACTTCCCAACCAAGGCCCCATGCGCCTAGTGTTGGGTTTTCCCAGTTATCTTCAACGAAGCGAATGTCGTGAACAAGTGGGTCGACACCAAGAACTTCAAGCGAGCCTAAGTACAACTCCTGGATGTTATCTGGAGAAGGTTTTAGAGCTACTTGGAATTGATAGTAGTGCTGCAGGCGGTTCGGGTTTTCACCGTAACGACCATCGGTCGGACGACGAGAAGGTTGAACGTACGCCGTAGACATTGGCTCTGGGCCAAGTGCACGTAGACATGTCATTGGGTGAGAGGTGCCAGCACCTACTTCCATATCTAGTGGTTGAACAATGGTACAACCGTTTTGTGCCCAGTAATCCTGCAGCGCGAGGATCATTCCCTGGAAGGTTTTGATATCGTATTTTTGCATAGTCAGGTTCGCGCGATTCTTTTAAATGAATGATAAAAATAACCTCTGAGTATACCGAGATATTGGTAAAGCGAGTAGGGGTAATCTTGTTTAATTAGTGGTCTAAAATGTCGTTTAGTGGATTTTTTTGCCTTTAATGTTTGTTTTTCGGCACAAGTGGATATTTTGATAAGTTTGACACTTGTGTTTGAAAGCGTGGGTGATTAAAATCTCGCGGTCTTTGGGGAGTAGCTTACTTATTCATATCCTATTGAATGAGTTCGTCCGTCAACATAATTGATGCAAAATCATCATGGCGTTCGAGGCAACCACCACCTTGGTGGCGCTTAGCAAGACCTTAGACAAGCATCGTGAACCGGGATGGGGCGCGAGGTTTGTCTTTGGTTAAATATAATAATCTCCATCCCAAATGAGCATGTCGTGAGCGTTTTAGCAATTTCAATTACAACTGTCGCCTTAGCCGAGATCGGTGATAAGACCCAGTTGCTATCCCTTTTATTAGCCAGTCGATATCGAAAACCGATACCTATCATTGCGGCTATCTTCTTTGCCACCATTGCCAATCATGCCCTTGCTGCATGGCTCGGGGTTGTAGTCGCCGATTATCTTTCACCTGAAGTTTTAAAGTGGGTGCTGGTGGTCAGTTTCATCGCTATGGCGGGCTGGATTCTGATTCCCGATAAGTTGGATGACGATGAGCAGATCTCAAACCGAGGCCCGTTTGTCGCCAGTTTCATCGCGTTCTTCATTGCTGAGATTGGTGATAAAACCCAGATAGCGACCTCCATTCTAGGGGCTCAATACTCTGATGCATTAATGTGGGTGATTCTAGGTACTACGATCGGTATGTTATTGGCGAATGTGCCAGTGGTTATCATCGGTAAGTTGTCGGCAGATAAGATGCCGCTTGACCTGATTCGTAAGATCACGGCCTTATTATTCGTGGGTTTAGCTATCGCTGCGGCTTTCTATTAACGGGTAGTATTGAGTCTTATTATACTCAATCAGTAGAGTAATGTGTTGTAGGTCATACTCTTACAGTATTGTGGGGTTTATCGAGCGAATGGACATATAACTGTCATACTTGTCATGATATTTTAATATTGTGAGTTAAGGACACGAGGGCATGATTATGTTGACGCGTTATATGGGTATTACTCCACAAAGCCAAAGTTATCTATTTACTTTTGGTCTTGCACTTACATTATTAGGCATGGTGTTGACGGACATGTGGCTACCAATGGTCGCGGGTGCCATCATCATGACTGCGCTTGCGGTAGAGGCTTGGATTCGGGTCGCGCATATTATTCCGATGCGCAAAGATATCCGAGAAATTCAGCATCAGCTCGAGCATCTGCAAAACAAGTCTAGAAACGAATAAACAAAAAGCCGCTCGTACTCTGAGTTCTGTTTAAGAACATAAGGTACGAGCGGCTTTTTTGATACTTGATACTCGGTGGGGCGTTACGCCTCCAATCCCTTTCTGATCAAATACTGGTAAGGCAAAGTTTCTGTCGCTTGGCCTACCAACTGATGATCCATGAATCGACAAAAGCTCGGAATATCTCGAGTTGTCGAAGGATCGTCAGCTTTTACCAGTAATACATCGCCATCCTGCATGTTTCTAATTGTCTTCCTGACCATCATTACTGGCTCCGGGCAACGCAGGCCTTCAGCTTCTAAAGTATGGGTTGCCAGTTCAGGTTTGAATGTCATGGTTTGTATCTCTATATCTATCTAACGAGTGAATAATACGTCTGCAGAAAAAATATGCAATAAGTGCTTGGCAAACGGAATTATTTCCTATAACTTAATTAACAAGTTGATAACAATTTGAAACAAAGGCAACTAGCTAAGGAGTGGCGATGTTGACAGGATTAGATAGATTAACAATTTATTCGGTTCTCTGTTTTATTTCTTTTTGTGCGTTAGTACTACGCTCACCGACAGAGACTTCACTGATGCCTATCTTTGGCATAGTAGCAACGATTATTGGTATTTGGGTCGAGATGCGCCGTTGGCAAAGCATAGCCGAAGAGCAAGAGCACTAACCTTAATACAACAAGTAAATTCCGATACGACAACATTCCGACACTATCCCCAATTTTCTTGGGCTTCCCCGCGTAATTGCGGGATTTTTTTTATCTAAAGCATGCTATAAACAACGTAGTGATCAATGGTGATAGTATACAGCTAGGTAAGTGGCGTGGAATTAGAAGACATCTATCGTAGAGACCTGAACTTATTGGTCGCCTTAAAGGTATTGATTGAAGAAGGCAGTGTTAGCCAGGCTGCGCTTCGTCTCAATTTAAGTCAATCTGCAACCAGTCGTGTATTAGGGCGTCTTAGAGAGCTACTTAATGATCCTCTATTTACGCGCCAAGGTCAGCATCTTATTCCTACCAAGAAAGCACTTGAGATCAGCCAGCGTATTGATCAACCGTTAGAATCTTTCCGTCAACTGCTTAGCCCGAGTGATTTTGACCCTTACTATTGTAGTGAGCGTTTTTTAATTGCGACCACTGACTACGCGATGCAAACCATCTTGCCTTATGCATTGCCTAAGATTTATGAGCAAGCGCCGAATATCTCGTTGGAATTTGCGCCGTTGCAGCATGAGCATTTGTTTAAGCAACTCAGTACTGAGCGCGTTGATATGGCGATTTGTCGTCCGAGTGGCAGCATCGCACCACTTCATAAAGACGTATTAGGGCCGGTTGGTGTGTCTTGCTTGTTATCCCAAAATCACCCATTGGCCGATCAACCATTAAGCCTTGAAGATTATGTCTCACTTCCGCACGCGATGATCGCGATCAGTGATGGCGTTAAAGCTTTACTCGATAACGCTTTAGCTAATCAAAACCCACGTAAAATGGTGTTGCGTGCTTATCACCTTGAGGCTGCATTGGCGATTGTCGATAGAATGCCGTTGGTGATCACTGTGCCTGCTGATTTAGCTTACTTGGTGGCTGAGCGTTATGACTTAGTCGTTAAACCGCTGCCATTCGAGTTTATGCCGTTTGATTACTCATTGATCTGGCACTCGCGCTGCGATTCTTCCGCCTCGCAACAATGGTTAAGAAGAGTGGTTAAAGAGGAGTGTGGCGAATTGATTCAAAAGCGTATTGCGGATGTTGGCTTAGGTTAACTGGGACTTAGCTTTGGTTTACTCGATCCTAATGACAAAAACACAAAAGGGCTGATTACTATCAGCCCTTTGTTATTTTGGGTTATCCAAGCCTAAAGCTGTTGCTTAAGGTTTGATAACTTAAGGTTTGAGAATCTATAGCTTAATGACTACGCGACCAGTGATTTGACCGTTAGTGATGTCTTCTGCAGCTTTAATTGCGCCATCTAAAGACACTTCTTTAGTTGCTTGCGCGTAGAAAGACTCAGGTAGCAATTCCGCTAGTTGTTCCCACGCTTTAATACGTTTTTCACGAGGGCACATTACCGAGTCCACACCCTGTAGGCGAACGTTACGCAGAATGAATGGCATTACCGTGGTTGGTAAGTCAAAACCGCCTGCTAGACCACACATTGCAACCGCACCGTTGTAATCAATTTGCGCCAATACTTTTGCAAGTACTTTGCTACCTACCGTATCGATAGCACCAGCCCACAGTTGTTTCTCAAGTGGCTTCGCCGGTTCTTCTAGTTCAGCTCGCTCTACAATGCGTGTTGCGCCTAGTGATTTTAATAGTTCGCCATTTGCAGAAGCACGACCAGTTACAGCTGCGACTTTGTAGCCCAGTTGGTTTAGTAGAGTGATAGACACACTGCCTACGCCGCCACTTGCACCTGTTACTAGGATTTCACCGTCTTCTGGTTTGATGCCTGCATCTACGATAGCTTGCACACAAAGCATTGCTGTAAAGCCTGCTGTACCAATAGCCATTACTTTTTTAGCGTCTAGACCTGATGGCATTGGCACTAACCAATCACCGTTTAGGCTTGCTTTCTCCGCCATGCCGCCCCAGTGGCCTTCACCAACACCCCAACCCGTTAGAACAACTTCGTCGCCCGCTTTGTAGCGTGGGTCATCAGATTGTGAAACCACACCAGAAAGGTCGATACCAGGAACCATAGGAAAGTTACGAACGATGCGTCCTTTACCTGTAATCGCCAAACCATCTTTGTAGTTCAAAGAAGAGTAGCTAACATCAATCTTCACGTTACCTTCTGGTAATTGAGACTCTTCAATTTGAGAAACTGACGCGATAGTTTTTTTGTCTTCTTGGTTTAGTACAAGTGCTTTAAACATGATCTGCTCCGTGGAGGAATATTAGGAAACTGAAGTAACTTTAGTTGAATCATTCAAGAAAAAATAATGAAACATCAACATTGAATATATGCGTTTTGTGCATAGACGTCAGTGTTGGTTTTTCTCTCTTAGAGTTTGCTGAACGAAATCGATGCATTGTTGGATGCCAAGTAATAAAAAGTGCAGCTATATAAATATAGCTGCACAAAAAATTACCCTTCAAGTATTACAGTCAGTAAACGCTATGGACGTTCAAATACCGTTGCAATACCTTGGCCTAAACCAATACACATGGTCGCTAAGCCGTATTTCACATCTTGTGCTTCCATCAGGTTGATTAGCGTCGTCGAGATACGAGAACCAGAACAGCCTAGCGGGTGACCAAGAGCAATCGCACCGCCGTTAAGGTTTACTTTCTCATCAACCACATCCAATAGACCTAGATCTTTCGCACAAGGTAGAGATTGAGCGGCAAACGCTTCGTTTAGCTCAATCACACCCATATCTTCAATGGTTAGGCCTGCACGTTTCAGCGCTTTTTGCGTAGCAGGTACTGGGCCGTAACCCATGATTGAAGGATCGCAACCTGCGATAGCCATAGACTTCACGCGAGCGCGAATCTTAAGGCCAAGTGCGTTGGCTTTCTCTTCGCTCATGATAAGCATTGCAGAGGCACCATCAGATAGTGCTGATGAAGTACCTGCTGTTACCGTACCGTTTGCTGGGTCAAATACTGGGCGAAGCTGAGACAAGCCCTCAACCGTAGTTTCTGGACGAATGACTTCATCGTAATCCAGAGTGAACAATGAACCGTCTGCTGCGTGAGCTTCTGTTGGTAGGATTTCGTTCTTGAAACGACCTTCAACCGTAGCTGCTTGAGCTCGAGCATGTGAGCGTGCTGCGAATGCGTCTTGGTCTTCACGGCTAATACCGTGCATTTTACCTAGCATCTCAGCCGTTAGGCCCATCATACCGGCAGCTTTCGCTACGTGTTTAGACATGCCTGGGTGAAAATCAACACCATGGTTCATTGGTACATGACCCATGTGTTCGACACCACCTATCAGGCAGATTTCAGCATCACCAACCATGATAGAGCGGGTTGCATCATGCAGAGCTTGCATAGATGAGCCACATAAACGGTTGACCGTTACCGCACCAATCTCAATCGGTAGACCAGCAAGCAAAGCAGCGTTACGTGCGACATTGAAGCCTTGCTCTAGCGTTTGTTGTACACAACCCCAGTAAATGTCTTCAATTTCGACAGGGTTTACTTCTGGGTTACGCTCTAAAATGCCTTTCATTAAATGTGCCGACAGATCTTCAGCACGAGTGTGACGGAAAGCTCCACCTTTGGAACGTCCCATTGGGGTGCGAAGGCAATCAACAACAACTACATTATTCATTTTGCTATTCCTTTTCCAAATGTGGGTTACAGAGAACTGGCTTGTTGGCCGTCGTAAAAGCTTTCGCCCTTCGCTGCCATATCAAGCAATAGTTGAGGAACTTGGTACATTGCACCTAAGTCTTGGTAGCTCTTCGCCATTTCAACGAAGTTACCAATACCCACACTGTCTAAGTAGCGGAATACGCCGCCTCTGAATGGAGGGAAACCTAAACCGTAAACCAGTGCCATATCCGCTTCTTGCGGTGTCGCGATGATGCCTTCTTCTAAACAAAGCACCACTTCGTTGATCATTGGAATCATCACGCGCTGGATAATTGTCTGGTCATCAAAGTCTTGTGGCTGTTGGCATACGTCAGCCAAGATAGGAAGAATGTCTTCAGAGAAGGTCTTTTTAGGGCGACCGCGTTTGTCCACGCTGTATGTATAGAAACCGCTGCCGTTCTTCTGACCATATTTTTCAGCGACGTAAAGTGCGTCAATCGCATCACGACCTTCTTTGCCCATACGTTCAGGGAAGCCTTGTGCCATTACTGCTTGTGCATGGTGTGCTGTGTCTAAACCTACAACGTCTAGCAAGTAAGCTGGGCCCATTGGCCAACCGAATTTGCGCTCCATGACTTTATCGATCTTTGTGAAATCAGCACCGTCGCGTAGCAACATGCTGAAACCGCCGAAGTAAGGGAAAAGTACACGGTTAACGAAGAAGCCTGGACAGTCGTTAACAACGATAGGGGATTTACCCATCTTCGCTGCGTAAGCGACTACGCGATTAATGGTTTCTTCTGAAGTGTGCTCACCTCGGATGATCTCAACCAAAGGCATGCGATGTACTGGATTAAAGAAATGCATGCCACAGAAATTTTCTGGGCGTTTCAAAGATTTCGCTAACAGGTTGATTGGAATCGTTGAGGTGTTTGATGTAAGAACTGTGTCTTCACCAACCAAACCTTCCACTTCGCTCAAAACTGCCGCTTTTACTTTAGGGTTTTCTACAACCGCTTCCACAATCACATCTGACTGCTCAATCCCAGCGTAATGTAGGCTTGGGGTAATAGAAGACAGAATGCCTGCCATTTTGAATCCATCTAGGCGACCGCGTGATAAGCGCTTATTCAACAACTTAGAAGCTTCGTTCATACCAAGATCTAGAGACGCCTGTGCGATGTCTTTCATCATCACTGGCACGCCTTTCAATGCTGACTGGTAAGCAATACCGCCACCCATGATGCCAGCACCAAGTACTGCTGCACGTTCAGTAGCTTTGTTGGCAGACTTACCCGCTTGTTTCGCTAGGCCTTTGATGTATTGGTCATTAAGGAATAAGCCGACCAATGCTTTCGCTTCCTCAGATTTTGCTAGCTTAACGAAGTGTTTACGCTCGATATCCAATGCAGCATCACGATCACTACGTGCTGCTTCTTCGATAGCGATAACAGAAGTGATTGGGGCTGGGTAATGAGGTCCTGCTTTTTGAGCTACTAAGCCCTTAGCCATAGTAAAGCTCATCATCGCTTCTAGTTTGCTTAGCGAAAGCGCTGATGTTTTTTGTTTACGGCGTAGCTGCCAATCAAGTTTCTCATTGGCTGCCAAAGAAACCGTGTTAATCGCTGATTCTAGTAGTTGGTCGGTTTCAACAATCGCATCTAACAAGCCAACTTTAAGTGCTTCATCTGCACGACATGCTTTGCCTTGCGTGATAATTTCCATTGCGCTGTCAGCACCGATAACACGTGGCAGGCGTACACAACCACCAAAGCCAGGCATGATGCCCAGTTTGGTTTCTGGGAGACCTATGCTGGTGGTCTTGTCACCGATACGGAAATCGGTCGCTAAGACACATTCACAGCCGCCACCTAGGGCATGGCCACGCATCATTGAAAGAGTTGGAACAGGAAGGTCTTCGAGCTTGCTGAAGATTGAATTCGCGAATCTTAACCATTCATCAAGTTCTGCTTCTGGCTTAGCAAATAGGCCAAGAAATTCAGTGATGTCTGCGCCTACGATGAACGCGTCTTTGTTTGAAGTTAAGATTAAACCACGTAATCCAGCGTGAGCATTAAGAGCATCTAACGCTTTATCTAGTGATTCTAAAGTAGCAAGGTCGAGTTTGTTTACAGAGGCTGGCGCACAGAAGCTAAGTTCTGCAATACCGTCTTGTAATTCCTTTACCTGTAAGGTGTTAGCTTGGTAAATCATTGTCTATCTCCATGACATACAATCCACGATTGTTTGAGAGAATCTTGTTATCTTTCTATTATTGTAGAATACCTGGTAAGACCAGTTATGTTAGTCTGTACCTCTGCTTGATTAATTTCAATACATTTTTTAAACAATTGTTTAACATTGTGCGATAGCACAGATCCTCTAACCGTTATTATTCACGCGTGATACACTTCGCTGCTCTTATTAATTAAGTTAGCGATATGAATGAACAGCCTTATTTAATACCGTCAGCATCGGCTCTGTTTGAAGAAGAGATAAAGAAGAGCGTTTTCATTACTCAGCTTGCTCATACACCAAGTGTAGAAGCTGCTAAACAGTTCGTAGAACAGGTAAAAAAAGAGCATTCTTCAGCTCGACATAATTGTTGGGGATTTGTTGCAGGGCGACCTGAAGACTCGATGAAGTGGGGCTTTAGTGATGATGGTGAACCTTCTGGTACTGCTGGAAAGCCTATCTTGGCGCAACTGTCTGGTTCGGGCGTTGGCGAGTTAACAGCTGTTGTGACTCGTTATTCTGGCGGAATAAAACTCGGAACGGGTGGTTTGGTTAAGGCATACGGTGGAGGGGTACAGCAAGCTCTCAAGCTGCTTCAAACTATCGAGAAAAAAATAACCACAAAATTACGGCTAGAGTTAGACTATGGTTTCGTGCCAATTGCACAATCTATTATGGCTCAGCATCAGGCTGTTGAGGTCCAAGCGGATTATGGTGTTCAAGTTGAGTTTATCATTGAGATAGAGCTCCTGCAGGTAGATTCGTTTACTCAGACCATGATCAATAAAAGCGGTGCCAAGGCACTGGTAACGAAAGTTAAAGACAACTAGGAAGTTTGAAGCATTTAGCTTCGTTCAATAGCTCATGCAATTTCGCTCAATTATTCGAATCGTCGGATTATTATTAGCACTTTTTAGTGTATCAATGCTCGCACCTGCGCTCGTCGCACTTATCTATAGAGATGGTGCGGGTGTACCATTTGTGACGACTTTTTTCGTTCTATTATTCTGTGGGGCAACTTGTTGGTTCCCCAACCGACGTTATAAACATGAGTTGAAAGCGCGAGATGGCTTTCTTATTGTGGTGTTGTTCTGGACGGTAATCGGCAGTGCGGGCGCATTGCCGTTTTTGATCGCCGATAACCCGAACGTTTCGGTAACCGATGCTTTCTTCGAATCGTTTTCTGCATTAACGACGACCGGTGCAACGGTAATTGTTGGCCTCGATGACCTACCTAAGGCAATTCTATTTTATCGCCAGTTTCTACAGTGGTTTGGTGGCATGGGTATCATCGTATTGGCGGTCGCCATCCTTCCCGTTCTCGGTATCGGTGGTATGCAACTATATCGTGCTGAAATCCCAGGTCCAGTTAAAGACAGTAAGATGACTCCGCGTATTGCTGAAACGGCAAAAGCGCTTTGGTACATCTATTTGAGTCTAACTATTGCTTGTGCGGTAGCGTTTTGGCTTGCAGGTATGAGTTTCTTTGATGCAATCAGCCACAGTTTCTCTACTATTGCGATTGGTGGCTTCTCGACTCACGATGCGAGTATGGGCTATTTCAACAGTCCGGCGGTTAACATGATTACGGTCGTGTTCCTTCTTATATCTGCGTGTAACTATTCGCTTCACTTTGCTGCATTTGCTTCTGGGGGGGTCCATCCTAAATATTACTGGAAAGATCCTGAATTCCGCGCGTTTATCTTTATTCAGGTGGTCTTGTTCTTAGTTTGTTTTTTGTTACTGCTTAATCACCATTCTTATGACTCTTATTACGATGCCTTTGATCAAGCCTTGTTCCAAACGGTATCTATATCTACGACAGCAGGCTTCACCACTACTGGTTTCTCCGAGTGGCCATTGTTCTTGCCCGTTTTGCTTCTATTCTCTTCTTTTATAGGTGGATGTGCAGGCTCAACAGGCGGTGGTATGAAAGTCATTAGAATCTTATTACTTACTCTGCAAGGTGCTCGTGAAATGAAGCGTCTTGTGCACCCGCGAGCTGTCTATACCATCAAGGTCGGAGGTTCTGCGTTACCACAACGTGTCGTTGATGCGGTTTGGGGCTTCTTCTCTGCATACGCATTGGTTTTTGTGGTTTGTATGTTGGCTCTTATTGCTACAGGGATGGATGAGCTAAGCGCTTTCTCTGCTGTAGCGGCAACATTGAATAACCTTGGCCCAGGCTTAGGTGAAGTGGCAATGCACTTCGGCGATGTGAATGACAAGGCTAAATGGGTGTTGATCGTATCCATGCTGTTTGGCCGTTTAGAGATATTCACCTTATTAATTTTATTGACCCCTACGTTTTGGCGTAGCTAAGGACAACATTGTGGCAAAAGCTCTATTTTTGTATTCAAGCCGTGAAGGGCAGACCAAGAAAATATTGAACTATATAAAAGAAGAAATGAATGAATTCGAATGTGAGCTGCAAGATCTGCACACCATTGATAATGTCGACTTTGCTCAATACGACCGAGTTTTGATTGGTGCATCTATTCGCTATGGGCACCTCAATAAGAAGCTATATCAGTTTATTGATGCCAATCTTGCTCAGCTGCAATCAAACAAGGTTGCTTTCTTTTGCGTTAACTTAACAGCTCGTAAAGAAGAGCAAGGCAAAGATACTCCCGAAGGTAGCGCCTATATTAAGAAGTTTCTTCTTAAGTCCCCGTGGCAACCAACTTTGATCGGTGTGTTTGCGGGTGCCCTCTATTACCCTCGTTATAACTGGTTCGATAAAACCATGATTCGCTTCATTATGAATATGACAGGTGGAGAAACGGATACAACCAAAGAAGTCGAGTACACAAATTGGGAAAAAGTCTCTTTATTCTCTAAGAAACTGCAAGAGATGTAAGAGAAAAGCTTACTTTTGAGGCGTTTTGAGTTCTTTTTAATCGAACGAATAAAAAAACGAGAAAAACTTCAAAAAGGGCTTGCCAGTGTGATCGAAATCTCTATAATGCGACCTCGTTGAAACGGGAAGGCTTCTTAGGAAACCAAAGCGAATCAACAAGCCAAATTAGCCAAGCTAAGCGCTTGAAAAAAGTTTTGAAAATAGTGGTTGACACTAAAACTTAAATCGCTAAAATGGCCGTCCGATTTGAGCGAAGCTCAAAAAGGAAAAGCTCTTTAACAATTTAAACCTATCAATCTGTGTGGGCACTCGTTGATGAATATCAAAACGTTTTATCCTTTTGGATAAAACAGTTACTTCGGTAACAAACTTGATTTCAATGAACTGAGTGACCAATACGAATAACTTCGGTTATTTGGCACAGTCAATTCATTACCATTCTGTTCCTATTTATTTAAGAAGAGAGGGGTAATAGCTTTAAAATTACATAGTAGTTTTGAAGTCAGTATTCGTTGAGTCACAAAATCTTAAATTGAAGAGTTTGATCATGGCTCAGATTGAACGC
>NZ_JADDYI010000028.1:0-255 GCF_015163545.1 Vibrio sp. OPT24 | reverse complement strand
CTATCGGTCAGTCAGTAGTATTTAGCCTTGGAGGATGGTCCCCCCATATTCAGACAGGATATCACGTGTCCCGCCCTACTCGTTTTCACTGATTATGAGATGTCGACTACGGGGCTATCACCCTTTACTGCGGCACTTTCCAGAGCCTTCGTCTGTCTCATTAAAAGCTTAAGGGCTAATCCAATTTCGCTCGCCGCTACTTTCGGAATCTCGGTTGATTTCTCTTCCTCGGGGTACTTAGATGTTTCAGTTCCC
>NZ_JADDYI010000027.1:0-578 GCF_015163545.1 Vibrio sp. OPT24 | reverse complement strand
GTTAATCGGCAAGGATAGTGAAGTGGGATCTGCACATAAATTTATTATTTTCTTTTTTCTGATGTTGGTATCTGTCTTTAGCCACTCTGCGACTAAAGAAGAGGTTATGAAGTTAGGCTTTAGAGAGCAAACAAAGCCAATGATATTATCAAGCTCAGAGGTGGTACAAGTTGAAGGGTTAGCTAAAATTTGGGCGACAGAGACTAAGGCATGGATATTAATCCTTAATTATCGTACTGATACTTTAGAGTCAGCTGAGTTGCGAAGAAAAGCAGACCTTATTTGGGAGCAGTTTAAGCCTATTGTTGAAAAAATGGGGGTGAAATATGCGGGTATTCACGCTAAGAAATTTCCCATTTCAAATCCAACCAATAAAACTGATTTTGTTGGACACAACTTTGTATTAAAGCAGATTACGGATGGTGAGTGGGTGTTTTTAGATGATTAGAAAGTGCCGGTTAACAAGTGCTTTAAGTGGATTCGCAACACATGGCATTTTCATTGTGCGTTAGTTTTAGTGTTTAAGGTGGTATACGGTAGCTTCAGTGTTGTGTTGCTCACCACTTAAGCAAGCGTTA
>NZ_JADDYI010000026.1:0-272 GCF_015163545.1 Vibrio sp. OPT24 | reverse complement strand
TGTGGGCACTCGTTGATGAATATCAAAACGTTTTATCCTTTGGATAAAACAGTTACTTCGGTAACACAATGATTTCAATGAACTGAGTGACCAATACGAATAACTTCGGTTATTTGGCACAGTCAATTCATTACCATTCTGTTGGAATGGTAATAGCTTTAGAATTACATGTTTATCAATCTTTTTCGAAAGAGCGAATGAATATTAGTTTTGAAGTCAGTATTCGTTGAGTCACAAAATCTTAAATTGAAGAGTTTGATCATGGCTCAGAT
>NZ_JADDYI010000025.1:0-287 GCF_015163545.1 Vibrio sp. OPT24 | reverse complement strand
GACTGGGGTGAAGTCGTAACAAGGTAGCCCTAGGGGAACCTGGGGCTGGATCACCTCCTTATACGAAGATACCACGATGAGTGTCCACACAGATTGATATGTTTAAACAGTTAAGAGTAACCTATGTCCCGTTCGTCTAGAGGCCTAGGACACCGCCCTTTCACGGCGGTAACAGGGGTTCGACTCCCCTACGGGATACCATCTTTAAGCACATTTATTTAAGTGTTTTTAAAAATGGTTCATTTTATTGAATCAAGCTCTTTAACAATTTGGAAAGCTGACTGATT
>NZ_JADDYI010000024.1:0-716 GCF_015163545.1 Vibrio sp. OPT24 | reverse complement strand
ATGGAGCGCCTAGCTTCAGGCTCTAAAATCAACAGCGCAAAAGATGACGCTGCGGGCCTACAAATCTCTAACCGTTTGAACGTTCAGAGCCGCGGCCTTGATGTTGCTGTTCGTAACGCGAACGACGGTATCTCTATTGCACAAACTGCTGAAGGTGCAATGAATGAGACGACGAACATCCTGCAACGTATGCGTGATTTGTCTCTACAATCTTCAAATGGCTCAAACTCAAAATCTGAGCGTGTAGCGATTCAAGAAGAAGTAACAGCACTAAACGACGAATTAAACCGTATCGCAGAAACCACGTCTTTTGGTGGTAACAAACTGCTTAACGGTACTCACGGTACTAAATCATTCCAAATCGGTGCGGATAACGGTGAAGCGGTAATGCTTCAACTGAAAGACATGCGTTCTGATAACGCTCAGATGGGTGGTAAGAGCTACCAAACTGAGAACGCGAAAGACAAAGACTGGAACGTTCAAGCGGGTTCTAACGACCTGAAACTATCGTTCACCGACAACTTCGGCCAAGCGCAAGAAATCGACATCAACGCAAAAGCGGGTGACGATATCGAAGAGCTAGCAACGTACATCAACGGTCAACAAGATTCTGTGAAAGCGTCTGTAACTGAAGACGGTAAGCTACAAATGTTTACTGGTAACAACAAAGTTGAAGGCGAAGTGGCGTTCTCAGGTAGCCTAGCGGGTGAGCTTGG
>NZ_JADDYI010000023.1:0-287 GCF_015163545.1 Vibrio sp. OPT24 | reverse complement strand
ATTACTGGGCGTAAAGCGCATGCAGGTGGTTCATTAAGTCAGATGTGAAAGCCCGGGGCTCAACCTCGGAACTGCATTTGAAACTGGTGAACTAGAGTACTGTAGAGGGGGGTAGAATTTCAGGTGTAGCGGTGAAATGCGTAGAGATCTGAAGGAATACCAGTGGCGAAGGCGGCCCCCTGGACAGATACTGACACTCAGATGCGAAAGCGTGGGGAGCAAACAGGATTAGATACCCTGGTAGTCCACGCCGTAAACGATGTCTACTTGGAGGTTGTGGCCTTGAG
>NZ_JADDYI010000002.1:0-66679 GCF_015163545.1 Vibrio sp. OPT24 | reverse complement strand
CGCCAGAACCTAAATCTGGTGCGTCTACCAATTCCGCCACGACCGCAGCAAAGCTTTTACTCTAGCGAAGAGTATAGTTATATCGACATTGGTGATTCAATATAACGTTGTTTAGTCTTCTTTCATAAAGAAAGAATGGTGGCTACTGCGGGATTTGAACCTGCGACCCCATCATTATGAGTGATGTGCTCTAACCAACTGAGCTAAGTAGCCATCTGAGAGCGAAGTAATATAATATAATCTCGCTTTCAATGCCATTATCTTTTTAAAGATAATTACACTTTAAATTGTGGCTGGGCTACCTGGATTCGAACCAGGGAATGCTGGCATCAAAAGCCAGTGCCTTACCGCTTGGCGATAGCCCAACAATGATATCAATTAAGACATCTCAATATGGTGCGGTCGGAGAGACTTGAACTCTCACACCTCTCGGCGCCAGAACCTAAATCTGGTGCGTCTACCAATTCCGCCACGACCGCTTTACTTTCCTAAAAACTCTTGTCGTTAATAAACAGACATTTAATAAAAATAGAGTGCTTAGGAAATGGTGGCTACTGCGGGATTTGAACCTGCGACCCCATCATTATGAGTGATGTGCTCTAACCAACTGAGCTAAGTAGCCATTTCCATATTGTCGTTCATTTCGATACGTTGCCGCTTCGTTGTGAACGGGGCGCATTATGCGTAGTTGAGCGAAACCCGTCAACTTTTTTTTTGAATAAATCGCGAATAAACATCTGTTCGGTTTCTTTTTAGACAAAGAGGCGTATTTGTCGACAAAAAACAGGTCTAAAAGGCGATATATATAGGAAGTTAAGTTTCTGGTGCAGGACTATTTCTAAAGGGGAAAAACAAAAAGGCCAGTGAATTCACTGGCCTTTTTCTAGATGTTTAATCTGAATTATACGTTGAAGCGGAAGTGAACCACGTCACCATCTTTAACGATGTATTCTTTACCTTCAAGACGCCATTTACCTGCATCTTTAGCGCCGCTCTCACCGTTAAATTCGATGAAGTGATCAAACCCAACTACTTCAGCACGGATGAAACCTTTCTCGAAGTCTGTGTGGATCTTACCTGCGGCTTGTGGCGCAGTTGCACCAACAGGGATAGTCCAAGCGCGAACTTCTTTAACGCCAGCTGTAAAGTAAGTTTGAAGAGTCAGTAGTTCGTAACCAGAGCGGATCACTCGGTTAAGACCTGGTTCTTCGATACCCATATCCGCTAGAAACTCTTCGCGATCTTCATCGTCAAGCTCAGAAAGCTCTGATTCGATTGCCGCACAAACAGCAACAACTACATTATTTTCGTTTTCAGCGTATTCACGAACAGCGTCTAGGTATGGGTTATTTTCAAAACCATCTTCCGCAACGTTTGCGATGTACATTGTTGGCTTAAGTGTCAGGAAGTTAAGGTAGCCGATTGCTGCCGCTTCTTCTTTGCCTAGTTCAACAGTACGCGCCATGCCACCTTCAGTTAGGACAGGAAGTAGCTTTTCTAGTACAGTGATTTCGAATTTAGCGTCTTTGTCGCCGCCTTTTGCTTTCTTCGCGTTACGTTGAATTGCACGTTCACAGCTGTCTAAGTCAGCCAGTGCAAGTTCAAGGTTGATCACTTCTATATCTTCAATTGGAGATACTTTGCCAGCAACGTGAACAATGTTTTCATTCTCAAAGCAGCGTACAACGTGACCGATAGCGTCAGTTTCACGGATGTTAGCTAGGAATTTGTTACCAAGACCTTCACCTTTAGAAGCGCCAGCAACTAGGCCTGCGATATCTACGAACTCCATTGTCGTTGGAAGGATCTTCTGTGGATTAACAATTTTTGCTAATGCATCTAAGCGTAGATCTGGAACCGGAACGATACCTGTGTTTGGTTCGATTGTACAAAATGGAAAGTTTGCTGCTTCGATGCCTGCTTTAGTCAGTGCGTTAAACAGAGTTGACTTACCAACGTTTGGTAGACCAACGATGCCACATTTAAAACCCATGATATAAACCTTATTCTGCTTTGAACGTATGTAAGCGATTTTGTGCTTTTGGTAGGCCATCTTTTAATAAGATGTCTAGGCTGCGAACCGATTCGTCAACGACAGCCTCGATACACTCTTGCTCTTTCGCTGGAGCTTTACCTAATACATAACCTGCAACTTTATCTTTGTGTCCTGGATGGCCAATGCCTAATCTAAGACGATAGAATTCTTTATTGTTCCCCTGTTTGCTGATGATGTCTTTCAGACCATTATGTCCGCCATGACCACCGCCTTTTTTAAACTTTCCAATACCAGGAGGTAGGTCTAACTCGTCGTGAGCGACCATGATCTCTTCTGGTTTAATTTGGTAGAATTTTGCTAGGGCTGCAACAGCTTTGCCTGACAAATTCATGAAAGTCGTTGGGATCAGCAAACGAAGATCTTCACCGTGAACCATTATACGACCCGTTAGGCCAAAGAACTTTGGTTCGTTCTTTAGTGTCACGTTATGTACACGTGCTAATTCTTCAACTACCCAAGCACCCGCGTTGTGGCGAGTTTTGGCGTATTCTGGACCTGGATTAGCCAGTCCAACGAGAAGTTTTATTTGTTGGCTCAAGGTATGGATCTCTCTTGGGATTTCAAAAAGCGCCGTATGATATCACAATTTATGAAAAAGGTGCGAGCTAGCTGATAGCAACATGATTATTCCCAGTTGTGATAAATAACAGACACCAGATATAAAAAAAGCACTTCATTTAATGAAGTGCTTAATGTCTTTCTCTAACGAGTGACTAAAACAAAGCTTTTGTAAAAACTATAGAGCTTTGATTAGTTGAACATCGCTGAGATTGATTCTTCGTTGCTGATACGACGAATCGCTTCAGCTAGCATGCGAGAAAGGCTAAGTGTTGTCACTTTACCAGTCGCAGCCATCTCTGGAGATAGAGAGATCGAATCGGTTACGATAACTTGGTCTAGAACAGAGTTCTTGATGTTGTTCGCAGCAGTACCAGAGAAAACAGCGTGAGTTGCGTAAGCGAATACACGCTTTGCACCGCGCTCTTTTAGCGCTTCAGCTGCTTTACACAGTGTGCCACCAGTATCGATCATGTCATCAACGATCACACAGTCACGGCCTTCAACGTCACCGATAAGGTTCATTACTTCTGAAACGTTAGCACGTGGACGACGCTTATCAACGATAGCGATATCAACATCACCTAGCGCTTTAGCTGTAGCACGAGCACGTACAACACCACCAAGGTCTGGAGAAACCACAACTGGGTTTTCTAGGCCACGGTTCGCCATGTCTTCTAGAAGAACTGGAGTGCCGAAGATGTTATCAACAGGTACATCGAAGAAGCCTTGGATTTGCTCTGCGTGTAGGTCGATAGTAAGAACGCGGTCAACACCAACGTTAGAAAGGAAGTCTGCAACAACTTTTGCAGTAATAGGCACACGAGCAGAACGTACACGACGATCTTGACGGGCATAACCGAAGTAAGGGATTACAGCAGTAATACGGCCAGCAGAAGCACGGCGCATTGCGTCAATCATTACCACCAACTCCATAAGGTTGTCATTGGTTGGTGCACAAGTTGATTGAATCAGGAATACATCGCTACCACGAACGTTTTCATTGATTTGAACAGCGACTTCGCCATCAGAAAAACGGTCTACGGTAGCATCGCCAAGAGAGATGTATAGACGATCAGCAATACGTTGGGCTAGTTCAGGTGTTGCGTTACCAGCAAATAGCTTCATATCAGGCACGGTGGAAACCTCGGGTTGCGTCCAGTTTTAAATAGATTGTGGGTGGGCTGATTGGTATTCAGCCAAAGTTTCTTTTAAAGGTGAAATGTTTCGACCTTTCGCGATAAACGCGGAAACTGTGTCAGGCAGTTGTTCTCGTACCGATTCGGCCTCTTTTTTGCTGCTAAATTCAGCAAAAACGCACGAACCTGTACCAGTCAATCTCGACGGCGCGTATTGTAGCAGCCATGAAAGTTGCTTATCAACCTCTGGGTACAGCATTCGCACAATTTTTTCGCAATCGTTTACGTATTCTTGCTCTAGAAGCGTTGCTAGCGCTCGCTTTGGCGTATTTCGAGTTAATTCTGAATGTTTGAATATGTCTGCAGTTGCTATGCTCACTTGAGGTTTGACGACTAGATACCATTTTTCATCCGGATTAGCTGGTGACAATTGTTCTCCAACCCCTTCAGCAAAGGCGGCGTGGCCTCTAACGAATACAGGGACGTCAGCACCAAGCTTCAAACCGATCTCTGCGAGTTGATCATCAGACAGGTTGAGTTGCCATAAATGGTTAAGCGCGACTAACACGGTTGCAGCATTAGAAGAGCCACCACCAATGCCTCCTCCCATCGGAAGCACTTTCTTTAGTTCGATATCAGCACCAAAAAACGTTGAGGTATATTGTTGAAGTGCCGTTGCGGCTTTCCAAATTAGGTTGTCCTCAAGCGCAACACCCGGAATATCAGGTGTTATTGTGATTGCACTCGTTTCTTCATTTGCAGTAACCGTCAGTTCATCGCCAAAATCGACAAATTGGAATAGGGTTTGAAGTTCGTGGTAGCCATTGTCACGTTGACCAGTGATATAGAGAAATAAATTTAGTTTAGCTGGGGAAGGCCAGATCGTTGGCGTAGTAATCATTTTTTCAGAGTCCACTTCGAAACTACAATGTTGATTTTGCTATCGTCTTGCTTGAATGACAATCGAGTTGGCAGAGGAATTAACTCTGCAATGGCATCTGTGTCTTCGGGCACTTGCTCATTTGGAAGCTCTGTATTGCGATAGTTGTCAAAACTGAGAGTCCATAATTGATTGCTTACTCGTTTGGATAGAGATTCAAGTGTGTTAGTGCTGTTTAGTTGATACGAGTCGGCTTGGTCAGGAATACCAAGGAACCACTGTGGTAGATGATCTATAGGGATTTGTAAGCCAGTCAGCTGCTCAACTAAAACTGAAGCGCTCGCATGAGTAAAGACTTGGTCATCATAGGTGACCACTTTTGCGCCAGCTGAGTCAATGGTGAGATTCAATGCGGTTTGACCGAGAAATGTCGTGAGTCTTAATTGACTTTGAGTTGGTGAATGCTTCCAGATGAAATTCAGGCTTTGGCGCTGCTCTGGAGAAATGTAAGCGAGCTTGCCTGAGGCTTGATAGTTTTCTATCTGTAAAAGGCGATTTTGGTGGCTTTGCCACTCGACACTGGTTGGTTGTTCTGGGATAGACGAGCAACCCACCATAATTATGGTCATAAAAATAAGAGACGTGATTTTACGAAGCTTGCTCATATTTGCTCACAACTTGTTCAAATTTATCTAAAAAACGTCTCAACTATAGCATTGAATTCACGAAGTCAGGAAAACAAATCCCGCTTGCTCTTTAAATAGCGCCATGCATCAAGTAAAATTCGCCCCTTGTTTCCATTCCCTGATCGAGAACTTCTGATACATGTCTTTGCTTGCCGTAGGTATCAATCACAATACAGCGTCGGTTGAATTGCGAGAAAAAGTCGCTTTTGGTCCAGATAAATTATCTGAGGCACTCAAGCAACTTAACGCAAATGCACACGTGAATGGAAGTGTCATACTTTCAACCTGTAATCGAACCGAAGTGTATTGTGACGTCAAAGGCGTGGCAAAAAACAAGTTGATCGATTGGTTGTCTGTATTTCATCAAGTTAGCCCTGAAGAATTAAAACCAAGTATCTACATTCATGAAGAGCAAGCAGCGATTAAGCATTTAATGCGCGTCGCCTGTGGTTTGGATTCTCTGGTATTAGGCGAGCCACAAATTTTAGGCCAGGTTAAACAGGCTTATATGGATTCGCGAGAGAACAGATCTGTTGATGCTTCAATGGAGAAACTGTTCCAGAAATCATTCTCTGTCGCGAAACGTGTCCGAACTGAAACTGAAATTGGCGGCAGTGCGGTTTCTGTTGCTTACGCAGCTTGTACGTTAGCCAAGCACATTTTTGAATCGATTGCTGATTCAACTGTGTTATTGGTGGGGGCTGGTGAAACCATTGAGTTGGTGGCTAAGCACCTTTCTGCTAATGGTTGTACTAAGATGATTGTGGCTAACCGAACTCGTGAGCGTGCCTTAGGGTTAGCAGAAGAGTTTGGGGCTGAAGTAATCAGCTTGAATGAGATTCCAGATCATCTATACAGAGCGGATATCGTGATTAGCTCAACTGCAAGTCCACTGCCTATTATTGGTAAGGGTATGGTTGAAACTGCACTCAAAAGAAGAAAGCATCAGCCTATGTTGTTGGTTGATATCGCAGTTCCTCGTGATGTTGAATCTCAGGTCGGTGAATTGAATGACGCCTACCTATATTCAGTTGATGATCTGCAGTCGATTGTTGATGGCAATATTGAGCAACGTAAAGTTGAAGCAATTCAAGCTGAAGCAATAGTCAGTGAAGAAAGCGCCGCGTTCATGAGTTGGATGCGTTCATTGCAAGCGGTAGACAGTATTCGTGACTACCGTAAATCGGCCAACGAAATCCGAGAAGAATTATTAAGTAAGAGTTTACAATCACTTGCCGCTGGCGGTGACCCTGAGAAAGTTTTACTTGAGCTAAGTAATAAGCTCACAAACAAATTGATCCATGCTCCAACGCGTGCACTTCAAAGTGCTGCTGAGCAAGGAGAACCTGCAAAATTAATGGTCATTAGACAGAGTTTGGGCTTAGAAAACCCTCAATAATATTAGACCTCCAACAGAATAAGACATTATGAAAGCCTCGATTCTAGTAAAGCTTGAAACACTTGTTGAACGCTATGAAGAAGTTCAACATCTACTTGGTGATCCAGATGTAATCGGGAATCAAGACAAATTCCGTGCACTTTCTAAAGAGTACTCTCAACTAGAAGAAGTGACGGCTTGCTTCCAGTCATACCAGCAAGCTCAAGAAGATCTAGAAGCTGCTGAAGAGATGGCAAACGAAGATGACGCTGAAATGCGCGAGATGGCTCAAGACGAAATCAAAGACGCAAAAGCGGCGATTGAACGTTTGACCGATGAGTTACAAATTCTTCTGATTCCAAAAGATCCAAACGATGAGCGCAACTGTTTCCTTGAAATCCGTGCCGGCGCGGGTGGTGATGAAGCGGGTATCTTCGCGGGCAACTTGTTCCGTATGTACTCTAAGTTTGCAGAGAAAAAAGGTTGGCGCGTTGAAATCATGAGCAGCAACGCTTCTGAACAAGGCGGTTACAAAGAGATGATCGCTAAGGTTAGTGGCGACGCTGTTTACGGTACAATGAAGTTTGAGTCAGGTGGTCACCGTGTACAACGTGTTCCTGAAACTGAATCTCAAGGTCGCGTTCATACATCGGCGTGTACAGTTGCTGTTATGCCGGAGATCCCAGAGGCCGATCTTCCAGAAATCAAAGCTGGCGATCTTAAGATAGATACTTTCCGTGCATCGGGCGCGGGTGGTCAGCACGTTAACACCACGGATTCAGCAATCCGTATTACTCACTTACCAACAGGTACAGTAGTAGAGTGTCAAGACGAGCGTTCTCAGCATAAAAACAAAGCGAAAGCGATGGCTGTTCTTGCTGCTCGTATTGTTCAAGCAGAAGAAGAGCGCCGTGCGGCAGCTGTTTCTGACACACGTCGTAACCTACTAGGTTCTGGTGACCGTAGTGACCGTATTCGTACGTACAACTACCCACAAGGTCGTGTTTCGGATCACCGTATCAACCTGACTATCTACCGTCTTAACGAAGTACTTGAAGGTGATATGCAAAGCTTGCTTGATCCTGTACTTCAAGAGCATCAAGCCGATCAGCTTGCTGCACTTGCAGAGCACAATTAACCTGTATGCAGTCAGTATATACGGTTGAAAATGCTTTAAAAGCGGCAATCGTAAGGCTTCAAGAGGGTGATAGCACATCACCCTCTATTGATGCCGCGGTACTGCTTTGTCACGCCTTAGATAAACCAAGATCTTACCTCCTTACTTGGCCTGAGAAGCACCTCACCTCAGAGCAAGAATCTGAATTCAATGCTCTTATTAAACGACGCTTAATCGGTGAGCCTGTGGCTTATATTGTCGGTGAACGTGAGTTTTGGTCATTGCCATTAAAAGTTTCTCCTTCTACATTAATCCCGCGCCCAGATACTGAGCGTTTGGTTGAGGTGGCTTTAGATAAAACGTATGGCAAGCAAGGTGCGATTCTAGATTTAGGAACGGGTACAGGTGCTATTGCATTAGCATTGGCGTCTGAAATGCCAAATCGACCAGTGACTGGCATTGATCTTCGCCCTGAAGCGCAGCTGCTTGCGACAGAGAATGCACAACGTCTCAACATTACCAACGCTACTTTTTTGCATGGCAGTTGGTTTGAGCCTTTGAATTCAGTTAGCTCTGAAGAAGAAGTGGTTAAGTTTTCTTTGATTGTCTCGAACCCGCCATACATTGAGAAGAACGATCCTCATTTATCTCAAGGTGATGTACGTTTTGAACCGATCTCTGCGTTAGTTGCTGAAGAGAAAGGGCTCGCGGATATTCGATACATTTCTGAAAATGCACGTGGCTTTTTGGAAAATGAAGGCTGGTTGGCGTTTGAACACGGTTACGACCAAGGCTTGGCGGTACGTGAGATAATGCAACAACTGGGCTACTTGGATGTTGTTACAGAAAAAGATTACGGTGGTAATGACCGAGTGACCTTGGGTCGTTACTGTTCATAGATAGTGGTTGCTCATAGGCTGCTGTTAATCATTTGTGAGCAATAGATGATTAACTCGCTAAATTGATACCTTTAACTCGAAAATACGCTTAACTCGATAATGCATTTAACGCAGAAATACAGAGCATTAACGGGTATTGTGTAGCTCTTGTTAATGAAGCACATATAAAAATATAAAGGAATACCATGTACGAAGGTTTAAAACATTTTCACCTACTAACGATTGCTATAAGCGCGCTACTTCTTTCGATCCGTTTCGCTCTGATGATGGCTAACTCACCGAAGCTTAAGCATCCTTTCTTGCAGCGTTTCCCTCATATCAATGACTCGCTACTGTTGCTATCGGGTATTGGTTTGATTTTTATTACTGGCTTTATTCCATTTACACCAGCGGCACCATGGTTAACTGAAAAACTAACCTGTGTAATGGCTTACATCGCATTAGGTTTCTTTGCGCTTAAGTTAGGTAAGAACAAGCTATTGAGAGTTTTCTCATTCTTTGGAGCTCTAGGCTGGCTAGCAATGGCAGGCAAAATCGCAATGACAAAGACTCCAACATTTTTCGGTTAATGACGTATGTACGAATTTTTTGATGAAGACTTTGACCAGCTAGAACTTGCTGAAGGTGCATTGATCTTAAATAAGGCCATTGACCCTGAAACTCAAGATAGTTGGGCAGAGCAAGAGCTCGCAAGATTATTAAAAGACGCTGAGTTTGCATTAGTTAATGAAACCGACGAGCAACAGAAGTTTGAATCTTTTATTCGATTATTCTTTTACGAGTGGGGCTTCGTTGGCGATAAAGACGCTTACTTCTCATCGGAAAACGCGTTTATCGATAAAGTACTTGAGAGAAAGAAAGGGATTCCAGTCAGTCTTGGGGCAATCTTCCTTTTTCTTGGTCGCAAGCTAGGCTTCCCTGTAGAGGGTGTCTCTTTTCCGACTCAGTTTCTGCTTAAAGTCAGTTGGTATGGCCAAACTCCGGTCTATATTAATCCTTACAATGGCGAGTATGTTGGTCAGCAAACGTTACGAGCATGGTTAATTGGCCATGATGGCCCATTGGCTAAGCTTAAAAGTGAGCATTTGAAAGTCGCAGACCACCCAACCATTATTGGTAAGTGGTTGGCTTTATTGAAAAGTGCATTGCTGAGAGAAGAACGTTATACGCTTGCATTGAAGTGTACCGATCTTGCTTTGACGTTTGTGCCAGATGATCCATATGAAATCCGTGACCGTGGTTTCATCTATCAGCAACTGGATTGTCACCAGATTGCCGCCACCGATTATCAGTACTTTATTGATCAATGCCCAGATGACCCTGCATCTGAGTTACTTAAATCTCAAGTGAATGTCATGACGGAAAAAACCGTCGTCGTTCACTAATTAATTATTATTTAGAGAGAATATGATGGAACAGAAAATAGTTCACATTGGCGATATGCCAATTGCTAACGATAAGCCATTTACGCTATTTGCGGGCATGAACGTTCTTGAATCTCGCGATCTTGCTATGCAGATCTGTGAGCACTACGTGAAAGTAACAGAGAAGCTGGGCATCCCTTATGTATTTAAGGCGTCTTTTGATAAAGCGAACCGCAGCTCTGTTCACTCATACCGTGGTCCTGGTATGGAAGAAGGTCTCAAAATCTTCCAAGAGCTGAAAGATACCTTTGGCGTGAAGATCATCACTGATATTCACACTGAAGCACAAGCTCAGCCAGTTGCAGATGTGGTTGATGTAATCCAGCTTCCTGCGTTCCTTGCTCGTCAAACTGACCTTGTTGAAGCAATGGCTAAGACTGGCGCGGTTATCAATGTGAAGAAGCCTCAGTTCATGAGCCCAGATCAAGTGGGCAACATTGTCGACAAGTTTGCCGAATGCGGTAACGATAATATCATTCTTTGTGAACGTGGTTCTTGCATGGGCTATGACAACCTAGTCGTTGATATGCTAGGTTTTGGCGTGATGAAAAAATCGTCGAACGGCAGCCCAATCATATTCGATGTGACTCACGCGCTTCAAATGCGTGACCCATCAGGTGCTGCATCTGGTGGTCGTCGTGAGCAAACTGTAGAGCTTGCTAAAGCAGGTCTGGCTACAGGAGTTGCTGGTCTGTTTCTTGAGGCGCATCCTAACCCAGATCAAGCTCGTTGTGATGGTCCTTCAGCGCTACCTCTAGATAAACTAGAGCCGTTCTTGAAGCAGATGAAAGCACTTGATGACCTTATCAAAGGCTTCGATCATATTGATATCAAGTAGTTGATTAAAATTAAGTCGTTCGTTGATATGCTAAATAGCTGAGGCAGTTATTTAACACCAGTCGAAACAAAAAACGCCCACTTTTCGAAGTGGGCGTTTTTTTATCTAGAATCTGCGTTGAGGTCATGTTCTAGTTTAAAGAGTTGTTAATGAAGCGTGTAATATCTCCAAAAATGAGTGCATGAGTGTGAGGTCTGTCCTGTAAGTTGTAAATTGCTGACATGCATCACACTTTGTAAGTAAACGATTGCCTGTGATGCAGGGGAAGTTTGAGTGTAATCTCATAAATTTGTTACACTTAACTATTGATCTATGCGTGACCAATTCGACATAAATATGAAATCGTCGTGTTACATCCAGAATGTTAATTTAATATAAGTCATGTTGAAGTCTTATTGTTCGAACTCTAGGAAAGGGTCGCAATAGGTCATAAAAAAGCAGTGGATTCCCCTAAAAAGTTCAAAGGTATGACAATGAAGCAACGCCTTATTCTAAAGACAGCACTCAGTGCTGCAATCCTAGCGACATTAGCTGGGTGTGCGTCTCAATCAACCCATGATTGGAACCAAGACGAAACTTACAAGCTAACGATTCTTCACACAAACGACAACCATGGTCGTTTCTGGCAGAACAAATACGGCGAATACGGCATGTCTGCACGTAAAACGCTAGTTGATCAACTTCGCGCAGAAGTTGAAGCTGAAGGCGGTAGCGTGTTGCTTCTATCTGGCGGTGACATCAACACTGGTGTACCAGAGTCAGATTTGCAGGATGCGGAACCTGATTTCAAAGGTATGAATAAAATTGGTTACGATGCAATGGCATTGGGTAATCACGAGTTTGATAACTCATTAGACGTACTACAAAAGCAGATCGACTGGGCTAATTTCCCAATGCTATCTGCAAATATCTACGATAAAGCAACAGGCGAACGCAAGTTCCAAGCTTACGAGATGTTTGAAAAGCAAGGTATTAAGATTGCGGTTATCGGCTTGACCACTGAAGACACGGCAAAAATCGGTAACCCTGAGTTTATCGCGAGCATTGACTTCCGTGACCCTAAAGAAGAAGCGAAGAAGCTGATCGCGGAACTTAAAGAAACAGAAAAGCCAGATTTAATCTTCGCTGTGACTCACATGGGTCACTACGAAAACGGCCAGCGAGGGGTTAACGCTCCGGGTGATGTAGCACTTGCTCGTTACCTAAACGAAGGTGACCTAGACATGATCGTTGGTGGTCACTCTCAAGAGCCTGTATGTATGGAAGGCCCTAACGTTGCGAAGAAAAACTTCAAGCCGGGTGATGAGTGTAAGCCAGACGTTCAAAACGGTACTTACATCGTTCAAGCTCATGAGTGGGGCAAGTACGTAGGCCGTGCTGATTACGAGTTCCGTAACGGCGAACTAGAGATGGTGAGCTACGATCTGGTTCCAGTTAACCTTAAGAAGAAAGTTAAGATTGACGGTAAGAAGCAACGTGTTCTTATTCAAGATGAAATCGCACAAGATCCAGAGTTGCTTGAATTCCTACGTCCTTTCCAAGAGCAAGGTCAAGCACAGCTAGAAGTTCAAATTGCAGAGACAAATGGCAAGCTTGAAGGTGATCGTAACGTGGTGCGTTTCCAACAAACTAACCTAGGTCGTTTGATTGCGACTTCTCACATGGAGCGTGCAAAAGCAGACTTTGCTGTGATGAACTCTGGTGGCGTACGTGACTCAATTGAAGCAGGTAATGTCACTTACAAAGATGTGCTGAAGGTACAACCTTTTGCAAATATCCTGACTTACACGGACATGACGGGTAAAGAAGTTCTAGATTACCTAAATGTCGTGGCAACTAAACCAATCGATTCTGGTGCTTACGCTCAGTTTGCTGGTATCTCAATGACAGTAGAAAACGGTGAAGTATCGAATGTGTTTATCGGTGGTAAGCAGCTTCGTTTAGACGAAACTTACCGCTTCACAGTGCCAAGCTTTAACGCTGCTGGCGGTGATGGTTACCCTAAATTATCTGATCACCCTGGCTTTGTGAACACAGGTTTTGTTGATGCTGAAGTACTAAAAGAGTACCTAGAAGCGAACAGCCCGGTTGACGTGAACAAGTACGCACCTTCTGGTCAAATGGTTTATAAGTAATTGACCCCAGTTGATGAGTCAATAGGTGCTAAATTAGATTGACTCTAGCACCATGATAAATTTAACTAAAGCGACGCCTCGGCGTCGCTTTGTGTTTATCTATCGTTTGGATTTTGTTATGACCCCTGCAATCAACTTTGCCAAGAAAAAGAAAATTGTTCATACCGTGCATCAGTATCATCATGATGCGAATAACACGAACTATGGATTAGAAGCCGTTGAAGCGCTTGGTCAAGATCCCAAACGTGTATTCAAAACGCTCTTGTTCTGTTTGAATGGAGTGGCGAAAAATTTGGCGGTTGCCGTTATTCCCGTCGACCAGAAGCTAAATCTAAAGTTGGCAGCAAAAGTGGCGAAAGGTAAAAAAGCAGAGATGGCTGATCCTGATATTGCTCAGAAAACGACAGGTTATGTGGTGGGAGGAATCAGTCCTCTTGGTCAGAAAAAAGCATTGCCTACCTTTGTGCATTCCAGCGCTACCGATTTTGAAACGATATGTGTGAGTGCAGGGAAGAGAGGATTAGAGATAGAGTTAGATCCGAAAGACTTAGTACTACTTACGCGTGGCCAGTTTGCGGAACTATGCCTGTAGCTTGTACTTTCCATAACGATAAACGTACATACTCACAAATAAAAAAGCCCGCTAGACTAATCTAGCGGGCGTTTCTTTATCGACAGTCCACCGGAAAGGGTTGTGACTACTTTTTCAGGCCTAAAGTACCACCAACACGTTTAGCAGCTGGTTTGTTCGGTCTGTTTGAATCTTGGCTGCGGTTTGTCGGCTTACCGCTTCTACGTTCGTTATTGTCGCGATCTGTGCGATTGCGATCCGAACGGCTTTTATCTGAATTAGAACGCTCTGAACGAGAGTTTGATTTCCAGTTCTCGGTATTGCCACCGCCACTGCTTTCACCATTCGATGAATTACGGCCTCGTTTCGAGTTAGGTGCATGACGGAATTCGTCCGCATTGTTACCACGATAGGTGCGAGTACGATTTTCGTTTTGATTGCGGCGCGCTGTGGAAGTTTGGTTTTCTTCACGGCTGTCGAAAAGTTTTGCGTCTGTCGCTTTACGAATGCGTTGGCCCTTAGCGTTCATTTTTGACGCGTCTTCAGTACTTACAGAGCCTTCACACATCGCTAAAATTTCAGTGATCTCTTCGTCGCTCAGGTAGCGCCATTTTCCGTTAGGAATACCGTCTAGTGAGATGTTCATAATACGAACACGGCGCAGCTTAAATACTTCATAACCCAGAGCTTCACACATACGGCGAATTTGGCGGTTAAGGCCTTGCGTTAGTGTGATTCGGAACGAGAACTTAGTCTCTTTCTCTACCTTACATGGCAAGGTAACAGTATCGAGAATATGAACGCCAGCGCCCATTTGCTTCAAAAACTCAGTCGTAATTGGTTTGTCTACACGGACCACGTATTCTTTCTCGTGGTTGTTACCTGCACGTAGGATTTTGTTTACGATATCGCCATCGTTAGTTAAGAAGATAAGACCATCAGAAGGTTTATCTAGACGACCAATAGGGAAAATACGTTTGTGGTGGCCGATAAAGTCGACGATGTTGCCAGGAATATCACGTTCAGTGGTGCAGGTGATGCCTGTTGGTTTATTAAGAGCAATGTAGATCGGCTTCTCTTTTGAGCGAACAGGTTTATTGTCGATCTCAACATCATCACCGGGCAAGACTTTAGTACCCATTTCAGGGATCTTACCGTTAATAGTAACTCGGCCTGCATCAATGAGTTTGTCGGCTTCGCGGCGTGAGCAAAAGCCAGTTTCACTGATGTATTTATTAAGGCGTTTAGCTTGGGATTCTTGTGACATGATATTCTCTTAGCGTTTCACAACGGAAATATAGATAAACAAAAAGCAACCTTTGGATAGTTGCTTTGAGTTGGGGTTCGTTAACTAAAGACAATTTTAGCACTTGGTGTGAGTCTAGGCACTAAATATCGATCTTGATGCAAAATCGCTATCAGGTACTTATCTGTTTCAACGAGTTAACTGGTGCGTTTTTGATGGCGCTCTCTGTTCTCTAGCTTTTTGTCATTGCTCTTTCTGAGCATTACGTACACTGCGCCAGTACCACCATGAAATTGCTGAGCAGAATGAACACATTGAACATCGTTAATTTGCATGAGCCAATTCGCCACGTAGCTTTTCATCATAGCTGGTGGATTTGAGCGCTCACCTTTACCGTGAACAATGATGACGGTGCGAACATCCATTCTTAAACACTGGCGTAAAAATGAGAGCACTTCGTTACGAGCGTCTTTCAGTGTTTTTCTATGAAGGTCGAGTTTGGCTTGAATAGGATATTTTCCTAAGCGCAGCTTTTTGTATACGCCTTCTTGTACGCCATCTTTCTTATAAGCAATGACGTCGTCTGGTTTGACCATTGGAGAATAGTCGAGTGAAAGGTAATCTTTTTCATCCTCAGACAGCCACATCGCGGCTTCACGCTTGGCAAGGTGAGATTCGGTAACTCTATGTACCTTTTGATGTTCAGCGGTGTCATGGTCGATACGCTTAACATCGCCCATCATTTGTTGGAATAACTCTAAGTCGTCATCATGAGACATAGTGTTCATCTCAAGTTGGAGAAGGATAGGGTAAGTATACCTAAGTTGAGACAGGGTTTGAAAATGAAAAAACCGGAGCAGGCAAGAGATATCTACTCCGGTGCAAAGCGTTTTAACATTTATTTATCAAGAAAATGATACTTAAAAGTAAATGATCCAGGCTGAGCGATTCTAGTGAGGAGATTTTTCGGTCATAACTTTGTAGATGAAGAAGCCTCCATAGAACATCATGAGACCTAGAGCCCCGAATATTACTATCATTGAAGATAGTCCCACTGCATTACCAAATAGGAGTTCTAGCCAAAAGTCCATGTGTATACCTCAAAGTTATATGACACGGCTTAGTGTATTAACTGGTGTTATCAATTTACTGATCTGGATCAATCCTGTTTCATAAGTTAAATACTTGTTGGCAACTGTGTGTTTTTCGTCACATTGGCATTGGAGTTGTACGTCTTTTGTTCGAACGATTCGATATTGTAAAAAAGAGTGAAAAAAGCTCTTGCGCATAAATTCAGAATCCGTATTATACGCTTCATCGACAGGCAAACAGCCCGTTAGATATCTCGGTGAATAGCGCAGCTTGGTAGCGCATCTGGTTTGGGACCAGAGGGTCGGGGGTTCGAATCCCTCTTCACCGACCACATTTAGAAAGCCTGCTCATTGAGCAGGCTTTCGTCGTTTCAGAGCATTGAAAATGGGGTTTGAACCTCGCTAGTTTTTTGCATCTACCTCAAATTGACACTCGGCTTGTTGGCTTTGTGATTGTTGAGTGACAATGAAACCTTTCTCTTCTAATAACTGTAAAAGGTTGCCTTCTCCGATGAGGTGTAAAGTACCAACGACGAGCAAGTAGTGTCCCTTTGAATCCAGTTTCCAATCATTAGCGAAGAGCTTGTTTGCCCAGTCGATATTTCGATCGGTTAGGAATGCTTTTTCTAGGTCATGTGGCATTTCCGACAGTTTCGCAAACTGCTCTAGTTTCGCTATATCTCCCGCTTTCCAACTCTCGATTAAGCAGTGAGTGTCGTCATCAATATGATCGAATTGTTCGAGGCTAGTCGTTAACCATTCTTTACCAGAATCTTTTTGTCCTGAAATTAGATCTATTTGAAATTGTAGAGGCTCTAAGCTGATAACAGGCACATCTTGAATCGTCGCCTTGTAAGCCAAAGTAGCATCAACACCGCCGGCCGATGCGTAGCCAAGATTCTTCAACTGTTGCATTTGTATCGATATCGCTGTCGCCCAAGGTGGGGCATTAAGTAGTTGCTGAGTTGGCATGTCTAATGACTTTGTTATGTCGACCAGCATTTGTTCTTGCTCTTCGTTTAATACATCACTCGTAGTCACTTTAGGCGTGGGATATACAACGCCCTCTGACTTTCTGACATCCGTTTCGACAATTAGCCCGTCACTCTTTTTCAACGTGTCAGTGATCTGTGTGGGAAGCGGGTACATGCTCTCGTTACCTACATGTATCGATCCTAGGATAGTGAGCGTCAAATCATCCTTTTTTGCTTGCCAATAAAGAGGTTCGGCGACCGCTTGCTTTGCGGAAAAGGCGAGAGTGAGTAACGTAAAGTACAAGAATGTGCGCAAAGAGAGCTCCTTTAGAAAGAAATAAACTCGTTAAAAAGGGTTTTGACGGAGTTTTTTAACGGTTTTTTTTGAGAACGATGTCACGTTGTTTGTACGAAAAGTATAACAACACCAACAAACTGTTAAACCTTTCTCTCTACCAACGACATGATTTTATGAAATCCTTTGAAAAGATTGTGATTTAATTCTCAGTTATTACGTCAAAATAAAAGTGACGGAAGTGTCGTTAATCGTAACTTGATGATTTTATTAAAATTAAATTTATCAATATTTTTTAGATTTGAAGCTGATCACTGAATTGGCCTGATTTAATTCACGGCAAAAAATAAGCCCATATAGTTTATCTAACTTTCGAAGCGCTCCACTTTGCTTCTGACTCAATTTTTAAATTAATGGGTGAATACGATGTTGAAGAGAAACTTACTATCTGTAGCAGTATTGGCTGGCTTGACGGGTTGTGCAGTAACGCAAGCACCTGAGCAACGGGTTGTTAATGCACTGGCTGATAACCTTGATGTGCGATATGAAATCCTAACCAATCACGGTGCGAATGAGGGTATGGCTTGTCAGGACTTAGGTGCTGAGTGGGCGTCATGTAATAAAGTGAACATGACCTTGACCAATGACGGTGAAGCGATTGATTCGAAAGATTGGACTATCTACTTCCACAGTATTCGCCTTATTTTAGATGTTGATAACGAACAGTTTAAAATCACTCGTGTAACGGGTGACCTACACAAACTAGAGCCTACAGATAAGTTCGATGGTTTTGCGGCTGGTGATGAAGTGATTCTTCCACTGACGAGTGAATACTGGCAACTGTTTGAAACCGACTTTATGCCAGGTGCATTCGTAACCGCGCCAAACGCAGAACCTAAGATGATTGCTTCATTGAATACGGAAGATGTCGCGTCATTCGTAACGGGCCTAGAGGGTAACAACCTTAAACGTACACCTGATGACAATAACGTAATGGCTACAGCGGTGACGCGTTTCGAAAAGAATGCGGATCTAGCAACGCAAGACGTATCAACAACGCTATTACCAACGCCAATGTCGGTGGAAGCGGGTGAAGGTTCAGTCAGCATTGCTGGTGGTATTGCCCTACCAAAAGACGTATTCGATGCTGATCAGTTCGCTGCAATTGAAGAACGTGCAGATGTGGTAAACGTAGATGTGAGTGGTGACCTTCCAGTAAGTGTTACCGTTGTTCCTACTCAGTTTACGGGTGATTTAGCAAAATCTGGCGCTTATGAACTAAGCATCTCGGAAGAGGGGATTGCGATTAAAGCGTTTGATAAAACAGGTGCTTTCTACGCAGTTCAGTCTATTTTTGGCCTAATAGACAGTCAGAACGCTGAATCATTACCACAACTGTCGATCAAAGATGCGCCACGTTTCGATTACCGTGGTGTGATGGTGGATGTTGCTCGAAACTTCCACTCAAAAGATGCCATCTTAGCAACGCTAGATCAAATGGCAGCATACAAGATGAACAAACTGCACCTTCACCTAACAGATGATGAAGGCTGGCGTTTAGAAATCCCAGGTTTACCAGAGCTAACGGATGTAGGGTCTAATCGTTGTTTTGATTTGGAAGAGCAAAGCTGTTTACTGCCTCAGCTAGGTTCAGGTCCAACAACAGACAACTTTGGCTCTGGTTTCTTTAGTAAAGCGGATTACGTCGAGATTTTAAGCTACGCAAAAGCGCGCAGCATCGAAGTCATTCCGGAAATTGATATGCCAGCACACGCTCGTTCTGCTGTGGTATCGATGGAAGCGCGTTACACTCGCCTAATGGCGGATGGTAAAGAAGCGGAAGCAAATGAATACCGCTTGATGGATCCACAAGATACATCGAACGTGACGACTGTTCAGTTCTACGATAAGCAAAGCTTCATTAATCCATGTATGGAATCTTCAACTCACTTTGTTGATAAAGTGATCTCTGAAGTGGCAGCAATGCACCAAGAAGCGGGCGTTCCACTAACGACTTGGCACTTCGGCGGCGATGAAGCGAAAAACATCAAGTTAGGCGCTGGCTTACAAGATATTAATGCAGAAGATAAAGTGGCTTGGAAAGGCAACATCGATTTGTCTAAGCAAGATAAGCCATTCCAACAGTCTCCACAGTGTCAGTCTTTGATCACTGATGGAACGGTAAGCGACTTCGGTCATTTGCCAAGTCACTTTGCAGAGCAGGTATCTAAGATTGTTGCTGACAAAGGCATCCCTCACTTCCAAGCATGGCAAGATGGCCTTAAATACAGCGAAGGCGAGAAAGCATTTGCAACCGAAAGTACTCGCGTAAACTTCTGGGACGTTCTTTACTGGGGCGGAACTTCATCAGTATACGACTGGTCAGCGAAAGGGTATGACGTGATTGTCTCTAACCCGGACTACGTATACATGGATATGCCATACGAAGTTGATGCTGCAGAGCGCGGTTACTACTGGGCAACGCGTGCAACAGATACACGTAAGATGTTTGGCTTCGCACCAGAAAACATGCCACAAAACGCAGAAACATCATTAGACCGTGACGGCAATGGCTTCTCTGGTAAAGGCGAAATTGAAGCGAAACCTTTCTATGGTTTGTCTGCACAGCTTTGGTCTGAAACAGTACGTACCGACGAGCAGTATGAATACATGGTATTCCCTCGCGTACTTGCAGCAGCAGAGCGCGCATGGCACCGAGCTGATTGGGAAAATGACTACAAAGTGGGCGTTGAGTACTCTCAAGAAACCAACTTAGTGAATAAGCAGGCTCTAAACAGCGACTTTAATCGCTTTGCGAATATTGTTGGTCAACGTGAACTAGCTAAGCTTGAGAAAGCAGGCATTGATTATCGACTACCAGTACCGGGCGCTCAGGTTGTGGATGGCAAGCTAGCGATGAACGTTCAATTCCCAGGCGTAGAGCTTCAGTACTCTGCTGATGGCGAAAACTGGTTAACGTACGATGAGCAACAACGTCCATCGGTTTCTGGCGAAACTTACATCCGCTCTATCTCTGAAAGTGGCGAGAAAGTAAGTCGAGTAACCTCAGTTAAATAATCGATAAGCAACATTAATAGAAGAGCTCCCTCGTTATTATCTTACTCAAGGTAAAAAGTGGGAGCTCTTTTTGTTTGTTGCGAATTAGGCTCTCATCCAAAACGGAAACATATAGAAACCGTCTTGGTTTATAACGTCAACAGTGCACATAAGATGAGGTTTATCACAAAAGTGACGCACTTCTCATTATTCTCTTCAAAAAATAAGTCCTTCATAAAAAACTCTAAATCAAATGTGATTCAACTTACTGAATCTAATTTCGCACCGTAAAATAATGTGATCCCGATCTGTACATTTTTCCATCTTGAGTTTTTTATCAATTTTTATGTTTTTAAGTAACTGATTTTAATCTGTTAAATAAGTTGTTGTTTTTTGATAGTGAGAGAGATCACTCTGCCTACTCTTTTATTTTGAAACGCAAATTAATTCGAGCAACATAGATTTCATGCCAGGGAGGCGACCAACTACTCAAGCGGTGAAGGTGAATGATGTACCGAAGATATGCCGCTGAAAAATCAAACTAAGGCAGTTTACTATGAAAAAAATTATCGCTCTAAGTGCTCTTTCTCTTGCTTTCGCTTCTAGTGCTTTTGCTGGTTCTTCTTACGTAACAGGTAACATCCAAATTCATGACGATGGCCGTATTCACGGTTCTGACATGACCTCTACGCTAGAAGCTGGTCACACGTTTGACAACTCTCTAGGCGGCTTCACGGTTTACTCTGAGTTTGATGGCATCCAACTGGGTAAACTTGAATCTGAAAATGGCGGTGCAGGTAATACTACTCCTGGCATCACTGTCGGTGGTGAGCAATCTTTCAACATTACTGACAACCTATGGGTTGCTGCTGGTTACCAACACCTATTCTCTGCGGGTGAGAGCATTCAGTTCCGTCCACTAGTTAAGATTGGTTACAACTTCGATAACGGTATCTCTATTAGTAACCGTACTCGTGCACACATTGACGATACTTCTGCTGATGCTGACACAGACTACCGCATGGATAACCGCATTGCTTACACAGTGAATGCTGACCTAGCGCTTAGCTACAACAACGTATACATGATTGATGCTGAAGCGATGGACCACGAGTTACGTGCAACATGGACTCGTCAAGGCGTTCAACCTTACTTTGAGTTCCGTAGCCAAGCTAACGGTGTAGATTTCGCAAACGGCGACTCTAAGCAGAACAACGCCTTCGTATTCGGTGCTTCTTACGGCTTCTAGCTGATTCACTTGGCTGTTTAGTCGATTAGATTATTGGCCAAGTGAGCTTCTTCGTTAATTAGCTTTTTGTTAAATAGCGTATTCGCAAACTAGCGACGAAAATACAGCGGCACTAACAGCCCGGTTAGTGCTGCGATAAGATTTGCTTTACTGTCCAAAAGCAAAGAGCCTAGCAAGTAAACCACAGTCTTGGGTTTGCTTAATGCTAGGCTCTATTTTTATAACTTCTTAAATATTGCTGTGTGTCGGTTTATTTACGCTCTAATTACCATTGTAATGACGGTATTCAAACACCTGACCTTTCTCGTTAAACGCATACACAGAATACTCGTCTTTCTTATCGTCATGCTCCATTCCCGGAGAGCCCATAGGCATACCAGGAACAGCCAAGCCAATCGCATTACGTGGTGGGTTTTCTAAAAAGGCCTTCACGTCTTCTGCTGGAATGTGCCCTTCAAATACGTAACCGTCGATCTCTGCCGTGTGGCAAGAGGAAAGCTCTGGCGTTACACCTAGCTTTTGTTTGATTGGATTCATGTCATCGTGGAGCTTCTCTGTAACATCGAACCCGGCATCTTGCATATGTTCTGTCCATTCTGTGCAGCAACCGCAGTATGGTGATTTGTGGTTTAGAACATCAGTAGCTAAAGCTTGTCCTGAAATTGCAGCGAGTGCTGTAAGAGTCATAACTTTACGAATCATGGTTGACCTCATGAATATGGTTTTTATTGATATTAGAATGAGTGGGCTTGAACAATCTCAGCCTGTTGGCATTGCTCACTACTGTAATTGACGACATCGCCATCGCTGCGCCTGCAACGACTGGGCTTAGTAGAAATCCGAAAAATGGGTAGAGCACACCGGCCGCGATAGGAATACCAAGTGAGTTATAGATGAAGGCACCAAAGAGGTTTTGCTTCATGTTTCTCACGGTCGCTTGGGACAGCTCTATCGCGTTACTGACAGATAAGGGCGACGAGTTGAGTAGCGTCATTTGAGCACTTTCAATCGCGACATCGCTGCCGCTGCCCATTGCTATACCTATATCCGCCTGAGCAAGTGCGGGCGCGTCGTTAATCCCGTCTCCGACCATGGCTACGCTCTTATACTGTTGTTGAAGCTGAACAATATGCTGAGCTTTCTGCTCTGGAAGCACCTCCGAGATAACCTCGTCGATACCGACACTTTTACCTATCGCTTGAGCAACAGAATCGTTGTCGCCTGTTAATAGCACGGTGTGAATTCCGGCGGATTTTAGTTGAGCAATGGCTTGTTTGCTATCTATTTTTAATGCGTCTGAAATGCCAAATATACCTTCCAGTTTTTGATCGATTACAACGAAGATGGGTGTCCATGCTTGTGTACGACAAAGCTCGATAAAGTCCGCGCCAATTTTAGTGTCAATGCCGAGTTGGGTGAGGTACTTTAGAGAGCCGACTTGAACGTTTTTGCCGTTAATTATTGCTTGTACGCCAAGCCCTCGTTGATTTTCGAAATCACTATGGGGTAGTGCTGAAACTTGTAAGCTCTCTGCATATTGGCAAACGGCTTTGGCTAATGGATGCTCTGACCCTACCTCTACCGAATAGGCGTACGCTAGCAGTTCTTGCTTTGATAAATCGCCATAAAAGGCTTGCTGAACGGTTGGCTTACCTTGGGTTAGGGTGCCTGTTTTATCAAACACGACAGCATCAATTTTGCTTGCAGATTGCAACACATCGGCATCTTTGATCAGAACGCCAAACTCAGCGGCTTTGCCAACGCCTACAGTAATTGAGAGCGGCGTTGCTAGGCCTAAGGCACATGGACAAGCGATGATCAGCACGGTAGTCGATACCACAAGCATGTAGCTTGCACTGGGTTGCGGGCCGACCAAAAACCAAACTAAGGCAGCAGTTGCTGCGATCGCGACCACAACAGGTACGAAAACAGCAGAAATAGAGTCAGCAAGCTTCGCAATCGCAGGCTTGCTGCTTTGTGCTTGGCGAACCATCTGAATGATTCGAGCCAACATGGTGCTTGAGCCAATCCCGGTCGCTTCAATGATCAGGCTGCCATCACCATTAATGGTGCCCGCCGAAACGCCATCATTAATCGATTTAACGTTGGGAAGCGGCTCGCCAGTCAGCATCGACTCATCGATATAAGATTCGCCAGATACCACGACACCATCGACAGGGACTTTTTCTCCCGGTTTCACTCGTACTTGCATACCGACTTGGATGACCTCTACGGCGATAGTTTGCTCTTTACCATCGACGATAACCACGGCTTTTTGAGGCTGTAAGTTTATCAGCGCCTGTAAAGACTTAGTGGTACGTGCTTTGGCTTTGGCTTCAATGTAGTGACCCAAAGAAATAAGGCCAACAATCATGGCGCTGGCTTCAAAATAGACATGACGAGAAGCTTCAGGGAACCACGATGGGATCAGAACAACCAACATTGAATAGAACCATGCTGCGCCTGTACCCAGAGCGACCAAGGTATCCATGGTCGCACGTTTATGCATCAGAGATTGCCAAGCATTGGTGAAGAAGCTGCGACCTGAGGTTGCAAGCAGTATCAAACAAACGACACCAACCAAGCCCCAAGTCAGTTGGTCGTTAAACGTGGCAATGGTCATGCTGCCACCGAACACGCCCCAAGCCATTAGCGGAGCACCGATAAGCAGCGCACTTACTGAGTTTCTAAGAAAGGCTTGTTGAGTACAAAGTTGTTGTTCTTGCTGTTTTTTTTGTTGAGTTGCCGCGTCATCAACGAACTCGGCACCATAACCTGCGTTTTTCACCGATTCTATGAGAGCGTTCTCGATGACGTTACGTTTTTTAGACGTGAAGACCAAGGCTGTCTGCTCTGCGAGGTTGATCTGAGCTTGGTCGACGAACTCATTCTTTTTCAGCGCTTTCTCTACCGAAGAAACACAACTCGCACACGTCATTCCCTCAAGAACCAGGTGATAGGTATATTGGCTAGCAGCAGGTTTATCTTGTGTCGGCTCCACTAGCGCTGTTTTTTTATCGTCTTCTGAATCTGAATTAGATAAAGGCTCATTAACTTCAGTGTAGGGAGCCGCGTGATAACCCACGCTTTCGATCAGCTCAATAAGATCGGGTTCTGAAAGCAGAGTAACCAAGGACAATTCATGTTTGCTGATTTCTAGGTCTGAGATTTGCTCGGTGTGTTCAAGTGCTTGAGTCAGCTTGCTCACGCACTTACCGCAGCTAAGACCGGATAACGAAAGGTGTAGTTTATTGCCCATGCTATAACCAAGCGTCGCTAACTTTTCGTTGAGTTGAACGTAACTAAAAGGAGTCGAAATATCGATGTATGTCGGCGATATATCATTGATCGTCGTATTGTCGACTTCGCCAAACAGTGTGCGAACTTTCTTCGCACAACCCATGCAATTTAGGCCGTTGAGCGCAGTTGTGTAATGGTTCATATCGATACTCCAATTCTCATCTACGCCTAACATAAACCTTCCCGTAAGGGTAAGGTCAAACATAAATTCAAGAATTTGATATTAGTGGCATATTAATGGGTGGGGTACGCTGGTGAAATAAGCGGGAGTTAAAGAAAAGCGTGGCTATAATTTATTGGCTCAGACTATAGATTTGCTACATCGAAGCTGAATTTGGCCTTTCTACAGTGGCTTTCGCACAAGATCCGCGCATTAATCATTCACTACTGATTGTAGATTTAAGCGGTGGTGATAAAATAGCGCCCAAAATTTAGTGATATTTGGCTATTACAGACTTTGTATTAGACCCCACTAAAAGAATCACCTACATAATCAAGGTATTTAAATGACGGTTAAAACTCGTTTTGCTCCTAGCCCAACTGGCTATCTTCACGTTGGTGGTGCACGTACTGCACTTTACTCTTGGCTATTCGCTAAGAACCAAGGTGGTGAATTCGTTCTACGTATCGAAGACACGGACCTTGAGCGTAACTCTCAAGAAGCGGTTGATGCAATTCTAGAAGGCATGCAATGGATGGGTATGGAATGGGATGAAGGTCCTTACTACCAATCTAAGCGTTTTGACCGTTACAACGAAATGGTTGATAAGCTACTTGCTGAAGACAAAGCATTCAAATGTTACGCGTCTAAAGAGCTGCTTGACGAAATTCGTACAGAGCAAGAAGAAAACAAGGAAATGGCTCGTTACGATGCGAACCACCCTAAAATTGTTGCAGCAAACAAAGCAGCAAAAGAAGGTGATGCGTGCGTTATCCGTTTCCGTAACCCTAAAGAAGGCAGCGTAGTATTTGATGACCAAATTCGTGGTCGCATTGAAATTTCTAACAGCCAACTTGATGACCTAATCATTCGTCGTACAGACGGCGCTCCAACTTACAACTTCGTAGTTGTAGTGGATGACTGGGATATGGGTATTACACACGTTGTTCGTGGTGAAGATCACATCAACAACACACCTCGTCAAATCAACATCTACGAAGCACTAGGCGCGCCAGTTCCAACTTTCGCTCACTGTGCAATGATTCTTGGTGATGACGGTGCGAAACTTTCTAAGCGTCACGGTGCTGTTTCTGTAATGCAATACCGCGATGAAGGTTACCTACCAAATGCACTGAACAACTACCTAGTTCGTTTAGGTTGGTCTCACGGTGACCAAGAGATCTTCTCTCAAGAAGAGATGATTGAGTTCTTCAGCCTTAAAGCAATCAGCAAGTCTGCATCTGCATTCAACACTGAAAAGCTACTTTGGTTGAACAACCACTACATCAAGACTTCTGAGCCTGAGTACGTTGCAAAATACCTGCAATGGCACCTAGACGCACAGAAGATCGATACAACAAACGGCCCAGCGATCACTGAAGTGATCAAGCTAGTTGGCGAGCGTTGTAACACGCTTATCGAACTTGCTGAGCAGTCTCGTTACTTCTACGAAGATTTCTCTGAGTTTGAAGCTGGCGCAGCTAAGAAGCACCTACGTGGTGTTGCTAAAGGCCCACTAGAACTTGCTCTTGCTAAGGTTGAAGCACTTGAAGATTTCACTACTGTAAACATCAAAGATGGTGTAATTGCAGCGGTATGTGAAGAGCTAGAGATCGGCATGGGTAAAATCGGTATGCCACTTCGTGTAGCAGTAACAGGCGGTGGCCAGTCTCCTTCTGTTGATGCTGTGATGGAGCTTGTTGGTAAAGAGCGCGTAATCGCTCGTATCAAGATGGCTCTTGAGTTCATCGCTGAGCGTGAAGCTAACGCTTAATTGAGCGATTGCTAGATTTAAAAAAGGGTCAGTAACTTGGTTACTGACCCTTTTTATTTGTCTTGAGCTTCGTCGCTTAGAGCTTTGTCGATTAGAACAGTGTCGATTAGAGTTGAATCGTTATAGCTTGTCGTCAGTAATCAGTTGGGTCGCTTGAGCCGCTGTTTTTTTATCGAACAAGATATCCATCATCGCTTTGATGCGTTCGATATCGTCGCCAAACTTTGATAAATTGCCGCTATTGGGCGCCTTAAATTCTACGTTGCCTACGCGCTGTTGATCTTGATAAGCTGAGATCTTGGCGTCTGCCACAAAGGTTCTGAAATCCCAACTCCAGCGAGATACGTAATCAAGCGTAATATCCTCTGGGTTATGTTCTGAACCGTCTGCAACGACTTTACATTTCACCTGATTGTTCAGGCACCAGTCGAGCATGGAATCGAGGAAAATGCTGCGTGTTTTTACATCTTCTACGATAGTGATATTTTCGACGTTATTTGCTTCAGGAAGTGCATTTCCTGAATACTTCGGGGCACTACAACCTGCGAGCAAAACGACAACAGCAACAACTAACCAGTTTTTCATTATCTATCCTAGATTTTTTTGAAGATGATTGAAGTGTTGATACCGCCAAAGGCAAAGTTATTGCTCATTAGGTATTCAACATTTAATTCACGGCCAGATCCTGTGATGTAATCAAGCTTGCCGCAGCGTTCGTCGATGTTCTCAAGGTTCAATGTTGGGCTGAACCAACCTGAATGCATCATTTCGAGGCTTAACCAAGCTTCAATCGCACCACATGCACCAAGTGTATGACCAAAGTAGCTTTTCAATGAACTGATTGGCACTTCGCCAAAAATGTTCGCCGTAGCATTACTTTCTGCAATATCGCCTTTTTCAGTGGCGGTACCGTGCGCAGAAACATAACCAATTTTTTCTGCCGGAAGTTGCGCATCTTTCAGAGCTTTTTCCATACAGATTTGCATGGTTTCCATCTGAGGTTGGGTCACATGAGCAGCATCGCAGTTGCTGGCAAAGCCGATGATCTCCGCGTAGATCTTTGCACCACGAGCCACGGCATGTTCATACTCTTCAAGAACAAGCGTGCCGGCACCTTCACCAATAACTAAGCCATCGCGCTCGCTGTCGTAAGGACTAGGGGACTTTTCTGGCGTGTCGTTTTTTAAACTGGTAGCAAAAAGGGTATCGAAAACAGCAGACTCAGTTGGGCATAGCTCTTCACCACCACCGGCAACCATTACGGTTTGGTAGCCGTGTTTGATCGCTTCATAGGCGTAACCAATCGCTTGGCTTCCTGAAGTACAGGCACTGCTGGTGGGAATCACGCGGCCGCGCAGGCCAAAGAACAATCCTACGTTGACCGCTGCGGTGTGTGGCATCATTTGCACGTAAGTTGTTGCGGTGATCGCTCGTGTCGACTTCTCGTTGAGCATTACGCCAAACGCGCCTACAGCATCAGTACTGCCGGTTGAAGAGCCGTAAGCAATGCCTGTTTCGCCATTGGTCAAAATGTCGTGGCCAATCAGCCCTGCTTGCTCTAGTGCATTTTCTGTCGCAACGGTGGCTAGACGCGATACACGGCCCATGCCACGTACTTGCTTACGTTTATAGTGTTTAGGCAGTTGGAAGTCATCAATGGGCGCAGCTAGCTTAGTGTTGAGGCCATCATACTGCTCAAAGCTTGGCATATACTGAGTGGCATTTTCACAGGCTTTTAGTTTTGGTTCGATGTGCTGCCAATCATTACCAAACGCGGTAACACCAGACATGCCAGTTACAACAACGCGGCGGGTCATACTAAGCCTCCATTGACTGAAATCACTTGGCGAGTGACGTAGCCTGCAATATCAGACATTAGGTAGCTGACTAGGCCTGCCACTTCTTCCGGCTCACCCATTCGGCGCAGTGGTACTTGAGGAAGCGCATGATCTTTCACATGCTCATCCACCATACCTGTATCGATCAAACCCGGAGCGACACAGTTTACTGTGATTTTACGTTTCGCTAGCTCTAAAGCCAGAGACTTAGTTGCGCCAATCACGCCCGCTTTTGCTGCTGCATAGTTGGTTTGACCGCGGTTACCCATGATGCCGGATACAGAAGCCAGAGTAACAATTCTACCGCCTTTGCGTTTTTGAACCATAGGCATCACGCACGGGTGAAGAACGTTGTAGAAGCTGTCGAGGTTGGTATGGATAACGCCGTCCCACTCTTCTTCCGTCATGGCTGGAAATGCGGTGTCACGAGTAATACCGGCATTATTCACAACACCATAGTAAGCGCCATGCTCGGCAATATCTGACTCAAGTGTTTCGCGACATTCGCTGCGATTACTGATATCAAATTGGATTAGACGTCCAGCACCACCGAGCTCAGTGATCGACTTTAATGTGTCTTCGGCACCCTGTTTGTCACCCATGTAATGAACGGCGATTTCAAATCCGTCTTTTGCGAGTTGAATAGCGATCGCTTTACCAATGCCTTTGCTGGCACCAGTGACTAAAACCTGACGGGTCATGATGGGCTCCTAGTTTTCATTTCTTGTAATTTTTGTTCAGTTGGCACATAGACATTAAGTTGGCATTGAGCCACCAATTCGCCTTGGTCTTCAACTCGGGCGGTAAACACAGCCATGCCACTGTCTTCCATCAGTTGCTCGGCGTAGATATCAAGGGTCTGACCTTGAGTGAACTCATCACACAGTGACTTGTAACGGCGAGAACCCAGCAAGAAGCCGATCGGGGGAGTAGTGCTGTTTTTTAATGCGTGGTATCCAGACCACGCGGCAACCGACTGCGCCATAAACTCGATACCAACATAAGCGGGTACGGTTTGAGTGTCTGCGTTAAAGAACAGGTTATGTGCTCCAATATCCACTTGGCAGTGAATCGATAACGCCTCTACGCTGATGGCACGATCGATTAATATCATCGGGTCATCATGTGGGAGAAGTTGGTCTACAGAGGGGATATCAGTCATTTACTACACCAAAAATCAGGCTAATGTTGTTGCCACCAAAAGCAAATGAGTTACTTAAGATGTTCTTTACTTTAAGTTTCTGGGCACAGTTTACCAAATCAATCTCAATATCCTCAGCTTTATCCTGACATTTTTGTAAGGGAAGCGGTAAGTCATATTTTAAAATATGCCATGCTATTGCAGCCTCTATCGCACTTGCAGCGCCAAGAGTATGCCCGGTGAGCGGCTTGGTTGAGCTAACGGGAACCTTGTTTGCAAAAATACGATGAATGGCTTTGCTTTCCATCGAGTCATTGAGCGGTGTTGCGGTGCCATGAGCATTGATGTAACCAATGTCATCCGCTTGTAACTGTGCAGAATATAAAGCTTTTCTCATAGCTTGTTCTGCGCCATTTCCTTCAGGGTGGGGCGCTGAAATGTGGTGTGCATCAGAGCTATCACCACAGCCTAATAAAGCAATGCTAGGTATATTCTGGTTTGTATCAGCGACATTCACTTTTGTTTTACTGAGCAACATAAATGCCGCTGCTTCACCGATGTTGATGCCATTTCGAGAGGCACTAAATGGCTGACAATGTGTGGTCGAAAGTGCTTCCAGACCATGAAAGCCATTGAGCGTCAGCTTACACAAGGTGTCTACACCTCCAACCAACACAGCATCAGCCATGCCTGAATCCAACAAGCGTTGAGCGGCCAGAAATACACGGCCACTGGACGAGCAAGCGGTCGAGATTGCGTAGCTTGGCCCTGTTAATGAGCAATATTGACTAACAAACTCAGAGGTATTCCCTAGCTCTTGTTTTGAGTAGTGATAGTGCTCAGGAAACTCACCGTTTACCAATTTATGTTTGAAAGCGGCTTCACCATCAGAAATCCCCGAGGTGCTTGTGCCGATAATCACAGCAATTCTATCTGCGTCAAATTGTGACTTTGCTTGCTCGATAGAATCTTTGATTTGCTCAAGAGCCGATAAAGCTAACTGATTGTTGCGAGTAGCGTATTCGGCAAGGTGCTGAGGGATTTCAGGCAGTTCACCAGTCACCTTACCGATGACAGTCGACTTGCCATCATTCAGCATATCACTGACTTCAACCATATTGGATTTACGTATGTCTTTGAGGCAGCCGTGAATGTCAGCAACGCTCGAGCCTAGCGCCGAGTGGAAACCACAATCTTGGATGTAAATAGGCATAGTGTTCAGCTCTTACTTGGGTTATCAGTAATCGTTGAGTTCAACGTTTGTATGGTGATGGTGTAGCCTTGGACCAAATGCTTGAAAACAATGTTTCCAGAGAGCTTCGGTTCATTAGTTTTTGCTTGATACTCGATACGAATAATGGCTCGTTGGCTGCTATCAAACACGGTTCTTGTACTGTTAGAATCTACTATGTGCCAACCTATATTTTGCATAGGCTGAGTCCACGCTTCAACTGGCCATAGAGTCAGCATTAAATTGAATAGCACCTGCTCCGGTTGTGGCAAAGTTGCACCAAGCCCAGACAAAATTTGCGTATCAATCACTTGGTCTTGGTACTGCAGTGACAAAATTCGAGTGCCCCAAGATGAAAAACCAGCTAGCACCACTTTATCTGGTGTCACTTCAACTTGGACAGGAAGTTGTTGAGTTTCGTCTTGCCAGGTTGCGCTAATCAACTGACTTGCCGTAAATGAAAATTCAAGCTCAGAAGGCAAGGGTAAGGTTAATTCGGTATCATTGTCGACAGACACACTTGCGCCAGCCGGCTGCTGAGAAACCATTGAACAGGCAGTGAGTAGAATACCCACTAGTGTGGCGAAGGTTATCTTATATATCTTGCTCATCGAAAAGCCTCTCGAGAGGTTGGTCGTTCTACGTTTTTACTACTGTTGATCGCGAGCGGCGAAAGTAGCCACGCGACAAAGATCCCTGTCAGAACAGTAACACCGAAGCTATGAATGGCATGAGTCTGACTTAGCGACAATAAGCCAAATGAAAGCAACGTTGTGAGACCCGATAGGGTAATCGCTAATAAGGTGCTTAGTGATTTTTTCTGCTCAGCAAAGAACAGGGTATAGTCGATACCAATCCCTAAAATTAGAATGAGTCCAAGCAGGTTAAACAGATTCAGTGTCGAGCCTAAAATGCCCGTGACCGCTAGCCCTGCGACTCCGGCAATCAATGAAGGCAACAGCATTAATAGGCTTTGCTTCACACCGTAGCGCCAACCTAAAACCATTCCAATTGCTACCAATGCTATCAATAGTAGTTCGGTGATCTTGACTCTATATTCAGCAAAAAGCGACGAGATTTCATCGGCTTTATTAAGGTATTTAACACCTTGTTGCTGAGCAAAGCTTGAATCGAGCCATTGAGAGAACAGTGCTGAGTTTGTAACGTCTTTGATCAAAATGACTGACGCCGCTTGTCCATCGATAGGTTTTAACCAAAGTGGTCGAACAGGTTCTGACACCGGTGATTCTAAAAATCCAGATACTGTGATTGCTTCGAACTTAGGTAATTCTGGAAAGCTAGGCCAACCAAGCGTGTTCTGTAAGATATGGCTTTGCTGGCGATAGAGTTGTTCAACCAATTGATAGTTATCATGCTGGTCTTGTTTACTTAACAACTGCTGATTGATGCTGCGATATCCTGAGATACCTTGGCTATCGATTAAAGAGTCTAAGCTCGCGGTGATTTCCGACAGTTTTTTGAGTAGCTTTTGGTCGCTCTTGGCAGTCACCAAAAGCATACTTTGACCACTGCCTAATCCTGATATCTCAGTAATGGCTTGTTCTTGCTGTTTGAGTTGATTAGGCATCGCTTGAAGTTGACGAATATCGTCGTCGTAGCGAATTTGGCTGAGTGACATCAAGCTAACGACAGTCACTATTAATGGTAAGCCAATTCTAAATTTTTGGTTGCTCCACAGGCTTAACCAAGTATGCCAAAGCTTCGACAAGGGAAGAGGGCGTTCTTGGCTTGGTTTTGCCGCTAAAACCGGATACCAACACACCACACTGGCGTAAGCGGCGAACAGTCCAATCGACGAAAAAAGAGCAAGTTGCTGTAAACCCGGGAAAGGTGCCACCAACAGACCTAGGTAACCAATCAAGCTGGTGATCAGACCCAAGGTGATCGCAACAATAATATGTTTCAAGCCTTTGTCGCTTTGCCACTTGCTTCCTGCTGCCAAGCGATCAGTCAGGTAGTGAAAGGAGTAGTCGATGGATACGCCAATCAAGCTGGCACCGAACACCAAACTAAACAGGTGAACCTTGCCGAAGATAGCGACGGTACTTGCCAGCGCGACCAATAAGCCGCTACTGATTGAAAGTAAGGATAAGGCAAGTGGGAGGGCGCTACGAAATGTTAGCCACACCAATAAAATTACACCTACCAATGAGCCCAAACCAATGGTGCTGATTTCTGATTTCGCACTTTCGGTACCGTAATTGGCGTAGAACACCACACCGGTATGCTGCACTTTGACACCAAACTGCTTTTCGATCTGGCGCTCAATTGAATCAAGATCTGGAAGCTGCTCTTGAATCGCTAAACTATAAGGCGAACCTGCCAGAGTCGCAGTCACCAAAATATGAGTTTGCTCATTAGACTGGACTGTGAGGTAGCCTTCTTTCAGAACAAAGTTGCTTGATTGAACGCCAACTGCACTGATGTAGTCGCGAAATAGCAGAAATGGGTCGAGAGATAGCTCTGCTGCAGTGACGCCTGAGAACGGATTGTACAGAGATTGAATGACATATTGAGCTCGCGAATCCGGCGAGTAGGTCAGCGTCTCTTTTTGTTGTTGGGTTAGAAGTTGAGCTCGGTGACGAAAATAGAAATCGCTCCACTGGCTTTGAGTGCTGGCGTTGATTTTGCCTTGAACTTGCTTAAACAGAGTTGGCTGATTTGAGAAAGCTCTTTGGTTAAGTTTTTTTTCAAAAGCGTCAGTCGCTGTCATAGCCTGTTCGACGTCGGAGGCACTTATGATAAACACCACTTGCTCACTCATCGAGCTAGATATTTGCTGAAAGGCTTGCTCTACCATGGGGTCTTGCTGGTTTTCTGGCAGCAATTTCATGATGTTGCTTTCAATGGGTACTGACGAAGAAAAAGCGAATTGTTTGATCAACAATCCGCTAAATAGCATTACGACAACAAGCCAAGCAAGGGCTAGGCTAGAATTGGAATTGTTGCGCTTCAGCATCTGATAATACTTCCGGTAGATGGCTTAACTGGCTAAATTCGATCACTGTGCTATCTCCACGAATTTCCTTTAGCTCAATGCGCTCAATATCATTGTGTCCTTGCAGCGTGATGGCTTCAAACACCGCATTCATTGGAGAACTTTTTGGTATTAGAGTGAGTGTCCATGACGCACTCTCTGTGCTTTTATTTGCACTTTCATCTGAGCTTGGCTCGTTCGCTGGTTCAAATGACAGAGAGAATTGTTCTTGAAGTTTTTGCGTATCGCCGTGGAATACTGACAAGAAGATATGGCTGAAATAAAATGCCATTGGGTTTTCTTTGTCAGTAATTATCTTAGCAGGTTGATCAGCAAACCTTTGACTCAGTTTGTTATCTGTGAGCACTAGGCTCACAGGAAACGGGGTTGCTTGCGTCCAAAGTAAACCACTCGACTTATCTAATAAAAACGTTCCTTGTGACGTCAGAGGTTGGGCAAACATTTCCATATTGCGTGTTTGAGTAAACTCGCCACGGACAATACTATTTGCGCTCAACACCGTTTTCAGTTCTGAAATAGAAGTTACGCTAGTTGTGTTCTCATTAGCGGTAGTAAGGCCACTTACCATCACAGAAGCAAGCCCTAGCAGCGCGATGCTAATGTGTTTGCGACTGCGTTTAAACAGACTCATGTTTCACCTGTTGGTTGTTAGAGGCTTGAGATTTATGTTCAGCAGCTAGAGGTAAGCAACCGAATTGGTGCCAATGCTTAACTTTATCGGTAAATATTTTCGGCGAAGCAAAACACATCTCTTGCTCTTCAATGGTTACCGCAACTTGCATGGTATGAGCGCGTGTCATACGAGCACCTGTGTTGGCATCGTGAATTTCGTAGTCAACACGCAAGCGGTTTTCCCATTCAGTTAACTTAGCGGATACCTTGATCTGATGATTAAACGGTATCGCTTTGATGTACTTTACACGCGTGTCGATGATCGGCCACATGTAGCCTGAATCCTTCATCTCATGATAGTTGTACTCAATCTTATCCATCATGATGCGCCTTACTTCTTCAAAAAATCGGAAGTAATTACCGTGATAGATCACGCCCATTGGATCGGCATCTTGGAATGAGGTTACTAAAGTAACCTCAGATTGTAATGGATGAAGGATTTCAGACATAAATCGCTCTCAACAATATTGCGTAAAGGGGTAGCTACTTTATGAAGTTAACCACTCTATGAGTAAAGTGACCAATACTGACTTTGAATACGAGAAATAAAGTGGCGTAGATCGCCTTCAAGCGGACGATCCTCGACAATAAACTCAAACTCTTTGAGTACTTCGTCGCGAATGTGCTTCAGATTTTCACTCATGTGGTGCTCATCAAGCTCATTGTGGCGCTTACGAAGTTCAAGCGCTTGTGTACCCGCGAGAAGTGATGCTGCCGCTACTTGTTCAGTCAGTTCTAGAACACGTAGGCAATCACGAGCCGCTATGGTGCCCATGCTGACTTTGTCTTGGTTATGGCACTCGGTTGAACGAGAGAACACGCTTGCTGGCATGGTGTGTTTCAATGCCTCTGCTGTCCAAGCTGAAACGCCAATCTGTACTGCTTTGAAGCCGTGGTTAATCGGCTTACGTTCGCCTTCTGCACCGGTTAGGTTAAATGGTAAGCCGTTGTTGAACTTGTAATCCATCAACTGCGCCATTTGGCGATCAAGTAGGTCAGCAAGGTTGGCTACTGCTGTTTTTAGCGTATCCATTGCCATTGCGATATGACCACCGTAAAAGTGTCCACCATGCAGTACGCGCTCATTATCACCATCGATAATTGGGTTGTCGTTGGCGCTGTTTAGCTCGTTCTCGATCATTTGGCGAAGCCAAGGTAGGGAGTCTTGAACGACACCGATAACGTGTGGAGCACAACGCAATGAGTAACGATCTTGCAGACGGTCACTGTTGCGAGGTGGGCGTTCTGCTTGAAGGTCGTCGCGTAACCACGCTGCAATTTGTTGTTGACCAGGGTGAGGTTTCACTGCGAACAAGGCTTCATCGAAGTGGAAGTCATTTCCTTGCATACCCACAGATACCATCGCCGTTATCTTAGTCGATAGTTGTGCTAGGTATTCCGCGCGTTTGTAGGCGATACAAGCCAAAGCTGTCATTACTGACGTGCCATTCATCAAAGCTAAGCCTTCTTTTGGCTTAAGCTTGATAGGGTTAATGCCTAATTCTTTGTAGACGTCACTGGTCGGGCGAACTTCGCCTTTATAGATAACATCGCGCTCACCAATCAGTGCTGCCGCTAAGTAAGACAACGGCGTTAAATCACCACTGGCCCCAACCGATCCTTCTTGAGGAATACGTGGTGAGATATCTTGGTTAATCAGAGTAACGATCTGGTTGAGTAGATCGTGAGTCACACCAGATACACCTTGTGACAATGAACACAGGCGCGTTGCTAATACTGCACGAGATTGTTCGTGAGACAATATTTCGCCTAAACCACAGCCATGAAAGCGCGTTAGATGCAGTGGGAGTTCGTCGACTAGGTTTGGCGGAATCGCAACGGTACATGAATCTCCGTAACCGGTTGTCACGCCATAAATCACGCCTTCTTCTTTCAACAGACGTTCTAAGAAAGCGACACCACGGTCGATCTTAGATGTGAAGGCTTCACTTGAGTTCATCGAAGCTTTTGCGCCTTGTGAGATAGCTACAACATCCTCAATTGTGAGGCGTTCGGCACCAAAGGTGATGCTATTTGGATTCTTTTTCGTCATGGTGCTTGCTCAATGTCCAAAAATTAAAAAAGTTATACCACTGAAGCGGTGCTTTCAGTGTGTAGTGCTGAAGTCGATCTGCGTATTTTTGCACGACTTGCTGTAAAGATTGTTCGCGTGTCTTTCTTGGCAGCTCGATCTTGTCGCTGAAATGCTCGAAATAAACATTAAAGTGCGGCTTAGGTTGTGAGTCGTCACGCAGCCCAAATAATAAAAATACCGGCGCTTTGAGAACAGAGGCTAACATAAATGGTCCTTGAGGGAAGGGAGCTTCCTTACCCAAGAACTCCGCCCATACTGAACGGCTCTCTTTGCTGGTGGAGGTTCTATCGCCAACAATCACAATCCATTCGCCTTGTTCTAGTTTCTGCTGCAACAAGATAGCGGTATCTGGCCCCATTGAGGTCACTTGGATTAGGTTTAAATCAGACTGCGGATTGACTGCTTTCATTACCGAATTAAAACGCTCAGCGTGTTCGGTGAAAACCAGCGCATTGATTTTGATGTTCGAGTGTCTGCGACCCAAAGCTCGGCACAGTTCGATATTACCAAGGTGAGAACCCAGAATCACGACACCTTGTTGGTTGGCTACCATGCTCTCGAATTGCTCTTGACCATGTATGGTGAGGTTATCTACCGAGAAATCGCCTTTCCATGCCGCTAACTTGTCTAGCATCGTATGACCAAAAGAAAGCAGATGGTTATAGCTGGTTAATTCAGTGGGTAACTCAATATTCTGTTGTTCAGCGTAGGTTTTCAGTTGAAATAGATACTGTTCTGAGGCGTTTCGTGCACGTTTTCCCGTTAGATGGTAGTAACCCATCACACCGCGTAAAATCAGATTGAATACGCCTCTGCCTAACAAGGTATAAACGGCCAATAACAGTTTGATTCCCAGCACAGTGCCGCGCTCTTGAGTTCGCGACCAATGGGGTTGTTCTGAACCCATTTGTTCGGAATTTACCTGTCTTGAATCTGCCGAGGAACCTTGGCTATTTTCAGCCGATAAATTGTTCGCTGAGTCCGACTTGAAATGACGAGTAATCAGTTTTGGCGCTCTTGGCAGCATGCCGAAGAACAGTCTTGTGTGCATCCAGCTGATTTTTACGTTATCCCACAGAGCGTCGAAATGAGAAACACCATTTTCAGGATAAATAACTCGTGTCTCAATAAAGTCGATGTCGCAACCTTCCCAGTAAAGGCGAACCAGAATCTCAATATCGAAGTCCATTCGAGACCCAACATCGTATTTGCTGAGCACTGCCCGTGTTTGGTTGATAGGGTACGCTCGAAAGCCGCACATGCTGTCTTTAATTGATAACGAAAGGGTTTCTATCCATACCCAGATATGTGTCGCGTAGCGTCCGTATAGCCTTGCCTTAGGAACGCTCTCGTCATAAACAGGCTGACCTGATATCAAGCGCTGAGGTTTGTCTTGCGAAGCCTGGATTAATGCGGGTAGCGCTTCAAGGTCGTGTTGCCCATCAGCATCAATTTGAATAGCGTGGCTAAAACCGAGATCTTGCGCTCGCTTGATACCCGCTTTTACTGCGCCACCTTTGCCTTGGTTCTGCTCAAGTGTCACCAGAGTTACGTTTGGATTATCAGCAAGGGGAGTCAAAAACTGTTTGGTCGCGAGTTCACTGCCATCATCAACAATAATGATCGGAAGTTTGAAATTAAGAAGTGATGAGACCACCGAGGGCATGGTTGCGCCGTGGTTAAAGCACGGAATTAGGAAGCAAGCCTTGTAGTTGCTTTCTTCAAGTGCGTGTTGAGAAACAGCCTCAGCGCTATTCACTTTTCTCTCCCAGCTTCATTTTGCCTGAAGAGTGAATCTGTTCGCCGTTGTTTGAGGTGTAACTAAAGCTCAGTTTGTCTTTGTCAGCGTCCCACTTTAATGACAACTGAATAGTCGAGTCTGGCAGGATCGGTTCTTGGAATTTGATGACTTCCATGCCTTTAAAGAAACTAGGGACACTCAGTTCTTGGACTGCGTAGTGAAGTGCCCAATCAATCTGTGTAACACCAGGAAGAATAGGAAAGCTCTTGAAGTGCCCCTTAAAATCGGTGATGTCACCAGCAATATGGAGTGTCAGGGTCGATTCTTTCTCTGCAGTGTCAACAGCAATGACGTTTGGTTTTCTCTTATCCATAGCGTGTGCTTAGAATCCTTGGGCTGAAAATGGGTGTTCTGACCAAAATATAAAAAGATAATCTCAGTGTAAAATACGAACAGCGGTTTCTATGATTTTATTAGCTGTTCGATATGAGAGGTTAGTCGCTTACCTTGGCTGTTGAGGGGAATTTCATCAACAATGCGATATTTTCTTGGGATAGCGATCGGTTCTAACCATTTTCTAAGTTCTGAACGCAGCATCAACCAGAACTTACCTTTACTCATGGTGGTGAGAGTCGCTTGGCCATCCTCTGATAATACCAAAACCGACGCCAAGATTAAGCGTTCAGGTTCTTCGAATGGAATGACGACACATTCGCTTATCCAAGGCAGCTGCTCTAGTCGCTTTTCGACTTCAACCAGTGATACTCGTTTTTCTTCTATCTTGATCACTCGGTCGGTTCGGCCTTTCAATATAAATTGATTCTCCGAGACCATTTCGCACTCATCGGCGGTTTGATACCAGTTATTGTTATCGATGTACGGCGACAATAACTTAATGCAATTCTCACTGTTGAGACTTGCCTCAATACAGTCAAAAAGTTGCCAAGGCGTTTGAGCGCTCTCTTGCTGGCGAAATGCGATGCCACCAGTTTCTGTGCTGCCAAAAACCTCGATAGGTAAATGACCAAGCAGATTCCGAGATTGGTGAGCCGATTCGGTGGGCAAAGGTCCACCTGAAGAGAACACACCAGCAAGCTGCGCGGTATTGATTTCGTTCTTTAATCGTTTGAGTAGAGCAGGGCTGCTGATCAGCACACAGTTTTTATTGGCGTGAGACAGAATCTGCTCAGGGTACTCAAGGTTGCTTCGAGCAAATGGAACACCAGAGCATAGTGGCCATAAGATTCTAAACAGCAAACCATAGATATGCTGGTGCGAGACCGTACTGTGGACTCGGTTTCCCTTAAGTAAGTCGCCCCAGTTTTTATCTAGCTGAGCCGTTTCAATATCTAGGTGTTCTAATGTTTTATTGATTGCCTTGGGTGTACCGCTTGAACCTGAAGTAAACAGGGTCAAATGGATTTCTGCCAAATCAACGGGCGGAAGATTATCGGTTCGAGGCTCGCGTGTTTCGGTGTCTAATAAGGTTTGGATATTGCGAACGTCACTCACCTCAACTTCGCCAATCGAGTCATCAACTAGCAGGCAATCAAACTGTTCGCTTAACTCAGCAAGTGCACAAGGTTGGTAGTTACCCGGTAAGATGATGTGTTTGTTAGCTGCTGCACACGCCAAAAATGCTATCGAAAATAGGTAGCTGTCTTGGGTACAAATCGCGACTCGTTGAAAAGGGGATGAAGATAAAAGGTGTACGAGTCGAGATAAGTCGTCGTTAAATGTTTGCCACGTAATCTCGCTCTTGTCGTCAAAGCAGACAATAGAATCAGGCGATCTGTTCTGACTGAGAAGTTCAGACAAGGAAGTGTAAGAGACGGTTTGGGTCATAACAATTTAACTCTGACGAATGCGCTGTCTTACTACCCACTCTCCTGCAAAAAGTAACCCGGCGAATACATAGCTGAGTAAGCCATTGTATAGGGTCCATATTTCAAGCGGTTGGAAGCAAGTGTAAAGTGCGATTGAGCCATTAATAACGAAGAACAGACACCAAACTTTGGTGACTTTTCGTGTGTAATCAACGCCACTTTGCGGAAGTTCAGGCTCTTGGATGCGAGCAAGGCGTTCGATAATTGTTTGAGGTTGCCATAGGCTTGTAGCAAATACAGCCAACATACAAACGTTAACGATAACGGGATAGTAGGTTAACCAACCATGTTGCTTGAACGTTAACCCTAATACCAACAGAACAATTCCGGCACTTCCACTGATCCAAGCTAAGTGTTTTAGCTCTTTGATTTTAGCCTGACCACCAGTGAAAATGCGTACAGTAAAGATAACGGCCAGAACAATGCCAACGGTTTGTAGACCAAACTTGTTGAGCCCAAAGTAAACCGCTATTGGATAAGTGAAAAGTATGATTGCCGACAATAAAGTCAGCAGAGGACGCATTATGCGTCCTTCAATAGTTCAACCACAGACTCTACAACGTCATTAACGGTGCGTACTGCTTTGAACTCTTCAGGTTTGATCTTTTTACCCGTTACGTTTTGTAGATGTACGACTAGATCAACGGCATCAATGCTGTCTAGGTCAAGATCGAGATAAAGGTGAGCTTCAGGAGTGATATCTTCAGCATCAAGCTCAAACAGCTCAATCAGCGCATCTTTAACCTGGTTGTATACTTCTTGTTGGTTAGCTTGTGTCATAAAGATCTGTCTAGTTGTTCGTTTGAGATGAGATGTAATTAGCTAGGTTTTCAACCGAAGCAAAGTGCTGGCGAGTGTTTGAATCGTCGGCATCGATAACAATGTTATATTTTTTCTTGATAGCAAGACCAAGCTCAAGGGCGTCGATAGAATCCAGTCCAAGTCCATCGCCAAATAGTGGAGCCTCTGTTTCAATTTCATCAATGCTCATATCTTCAAGGTTCAGTGCGTCGATGATCAGTTGTTTTAATTCGTTGTGTAATGTTTCCACTTTGGCCTACTTAGTGCTTTATCTGAAATACTGCTTCAAGGGGGCGATTCTACATTATGCGTTGTATTTTCGAAATGCTGATATCGCCGTCGTTTTATTGAAGAGCTAAATACTTTCTTCGGAAGGGAAAATACTTTGTGCAAGATGATGGTTAAGGCGTCTTGCTGCCGAAGTTAAGTTGTTCGAATTCTCAATAAATGGTGCGACTTCTATTTTACCTTTCACCGCGACATGAAAAAAGGGTTTCGTAGCAGGAACTTGATACCATTTTTTCTCTTTCGTTAAGAATGTCGGAGAAACCGTAATGTGAATCACGCGTAAATCGGTTTGCGTTCGAGTGGCTATTTGTGCTGCACCACGTTGTAATGATGGTTCAATTCCTGGCGTTGTGCGAGTTCCTTCAGGAAAAACAAGCAACACGTTGCCACGTGAAAAACGTTCTTCACAGCGCTCTAAAAGGTCGTCAGGTGCTTGGTTAGGTATGTATCCCGCCGCTTTGACGATCCTTTTCATAAAAGGGTTTTCCCATATTGCAGCCTTAACGAGGCAATCGCATTGCGGCAGTTGAGAGGCGATCAGCACGTAGTCAATCAAACTTGGGTGATTGGCGATGATGATGCAGTTGCGATCTTCACGGAGCAGTTCGGCGCCATCAATTCGATAGTCAATAGCGCCAGTGAACTTCATTATTTGGCAAAAAGCATTGAATGAAAAGCGAATCAGTCGTTGAGCTTTAAGCTCTTTTTTAATGGTGTTAGATGTGGTGAGTGCGATCGACGGCAAGATCAAGAAGCTGAGAACTAAGCCTCCTAGACCAAAGATGGAGAAGCAAAGCCCTGTCGCGAATACTCGCCAATATTGATCGACCTTACTCATTCTTGAGTTCCAGTTTTTACGTTGTTGACCCACGACCAAGCTTGGTGCTTGCCTGCAATCGTCCAACGTTGGGTATCCAAAAGGATATGTTGTAGCGCTTGAAGGCCTTGTGGCAACTCGGATACTGATTGACTTGTTTCTACTGCTCTATAAATAGAGTAGTCATCGCCCGCAGTGAGAATTAAGCCTAACGCGTAATCTGCGTAGTTTTGCGTCTCATATTCCTGGTAGAGCTCTGGCAGAGGTTGGTCGAAATCAATGACTAAAACACGGTGCGATGGATGTTGGTAGAGGTAAAGGTACGCCTCAATCAATGCATTATGGAAGGTGTCTTGTCCGGCCGCTATTGAGGTCAGTGGAATTGGTGCTTTCGCGGCAATCGTTGTGAGGCCAGCAGCCGTGTTGTGTACTGATTGCGAGAATGCCATTGGCGAGGCATCATCACCTTCTAATATAGATTGAATTAAGATGGCGGTTCGGTGCAGTTCACCATGCCGACTGGCAAACACTAGGTAATCAATCGAGGTGTCTTTTAACAGAACCAATGCGGTTTGGACAGCAAGCTTGCTTTGTACGCTCATTCGGCGGCGCATCATTGGCGGGATGGCTTTAAATTCAGCTGTACCATTGTCTGGCCAAGCTAAATTAGCGCTCCATGTTTGCCATTCGGCATCAGAATTAAGACCGGCCGCATTTGCAGACCATTTCTCAATATTAAACGACATTAATTTGGATTGATTTGACATAGAGTATTGATTTGCTTTGGGTCTAACTAAATACTATGCGCGCTTATAAATAAACACAGGTAAGGGATTTAAATGAAATTACTAAAAATAGCCGTTTCAATATTGTTCATATTCGTTCTTGCAGGCTGCGGACGTGTACAGCCAGTAATGAATGTTGAGGATACTCCAGTTGCACTGAATCTTCAAAGTAAACAGGTGAAATCAGCTATTTATGAATCAGCTGAGAACCGAGGTTGGTTGGTTTCTGAGATAAAGCCTGGCTTGATCCGTGCAGAGCTGTATGTTCGCTCACACCATGCTGTGGTTGAAATTCCTTATAGTGACAAATTTTACTCTATTCTTTACGTTGAATCAGAGAATTTGAAGTATGACGATGGTGAAATACACCGTAATTACAACCGTTGGGTTAATAACTTAAACGTTGATATTAAACGTAAGCTTGCACAAATGGCAGCTGAGTAATCCTCTATTATTTAAAGTTAGGTTTTTCGTGTCGGAATATAAATTAGATCCATTCAACGCTTTAGAAGCAAAAACAGAAGCGCAGAAATTGTCTTTCGCTCCCATTGTTTTTCATACTGCCCGTACACTTCGTGATTTAGGTATCTTGCAATCGTTAGATGACGCGGGTATTAGTGGTTTACCTGCGGAGACTCTTTCGGAAATAACGGGCGTATCTGAGTACGGCGTAAAAGTTCTGCTCGATATGGCGTTAAGTGCTCATATTGTTATTTGGGACAAACCTAACTATAAAATGGCTAACCTTGGTTTCTACCTTCTGCACGATGGGATGACCAACGCGAACATGGACTTCACGGCTGATGTTTGTTACGCCGCGATGATGCATTTAACGGAAGCGATTGAAGAAGGCACACCTGCGGGCTTAAAAGAGCTAGGTGACTGGGAAACCATTTACCAAGGTTTGTCTCAATTGCCAGAAAAAGCAAAAGAGAGCTGGTTTAAGTTTGATCATTTCTATTCAGACCGTTCGTTCCCTGTTTTGCTTGAGAAGGTCTTCAGCAAGAAACCTAAGTCGCTGGTGGATATCGGCGGTAATACGGGTAAATGGGCGATGCAGTGCTGCAACCACGACTCAGATGTTGATATAACGATTGTAGATTTGCCACAGCAACTAGAAATGGCAATGGCAAACGCGACACTACATGGCCATCAAGACCGAGTAACGCCATTCCCAGCCAACATGCTCGACAAACAACAAGTGTTGCCGACGGGTGCGGATGTGTGGTGGATGAGCCAGTTCCTTGACTGCTTCTCGCCAATGGAAATTCTAAGCATATTAAAACGAGTTCGCTCTCATATGTCAGAAGAGGCGACTGTCTATATCCTGGAACTGTTTTGGGATGCACAGAAATACGATGCGGCGTCTTATAGTTTAAATGCGACTTCTCTTTACTTTACTTGTTTGGCCAACGGTAACAGCCGTTTTTACCGCAGTGAAGATTTCTTAGAAATCGTTGAGGAAGCTGGCTTTGAAGTGGTGACTCGTACCGACGATATCGGCCTCGGTCACACACTGCTTGAATTGAAAGCTAGCGCGCAATAAAAATAACAAATATGGCTTAAATAAATGAAGAAAATATCAACTCAAGTGGTGATCATCGGAGCTGGACCATCAGGGTCTGTTGCCGCGTCTTTGCTTCACAAGAAAGGCATCGATGTTCGAGTGATTGAAAAGAGTCTTTTTCCTCGCTTTTCTATTGGCGAAAGCCTGTTACCTGCTTGTATGGAAGTGATTGAACAAGCCGGTATGAGCAAAGCAGTAGCTGAAGCTAACTTCCAATTTAAAGATGGCGCGGCTTTCCGTAAAAATGACGTTTATACGGCGTTCAATTTTGAAGATAAGTTCTCTTCTGGACCGGGAACCACGTTTCAAGTTCAACGAGGCGCCTTTGATAAGGTGTTAGCCGATGCTGCTGAAGCACAAGGTATTACTATTGATTATCAACATGAGTTGATGGGCATTGATTTCACCGAAGGCAGCACGACTTTAGATGTCCAAGTTCTTGATGGAGAGCGTTATCAGCTCGAAGCTCAGTACGTTTTGGATGGCAGTGGCTTTGGCCGAGTACTGCCTAAAATGCTTAACTTGGAAGAGCCGTCATCGCTTCCTCCACGCAAAGCTATTTTCACGCACATTAACGATCATGTTTTAGACGTTGATACTGAACTAGAATATGACCGCAATAAAATTCTCATATCAGTGCATCCATCTAATCCTGATGTTTGGTACTGGTTAATTCCGTTTAGCAACGGCGTCTCATCATTTGGTGTCGTCGGTGAGCCTAAGTTCTTCGAGTCATACCCAGAAGATAAGATTGCCGCTCTTAAGCAATTAGCAACCGAAGAGCCTGGATTAGCTGAAATTTTAGCAAATGCCGAATACCCAAACCCTGCAGGTGAAATAGGTGGCTATTCTGCCAACGTAAAGCACCTTGCAACGGATAAGTATGCGCTGTTGGGTAATGCCGGTGAGTTTCTTGACCCTGTATTTTCATCAGGCGTTACGATTGCGATGAAGTCGGCCCAGTTTGCCGTTGAGTGTGTGGAAAAGCAGCTTAATGGTGAGAACGTCGATTGGGAGCGCGATTATGCGGCTCCGTTGATGGTGGGCGTAAACACTTTTAGAACGTATGTTGAGGGGTGGTACTCAGGTACTTTGCAGGATGTGATTTTCTATCAAGATCCAAACCTGAAGATTAAGCAAATGGTATGCTCGATTTTAGCTGGTTACGCATGGGATCAAACTAATCCGTACGTGAAAGAATCGCAGCGTCGATTGGCGACACTGGCAGAGATATGCCGAAGCTAGGTAGTCTATTCAGTGTGTGAGAGTATCTTCAAGCGCTAAGGTGACTAACCTACAAACAAAAACAGCCGCAAATGCGGCTGTTTTTGTTTCTGAAAATATGGGATTTTAATTCAATTGAGTGAAGACTACTTCAAGTCGATGCTGTTCAGTCGTCCCATAAATATCAACAGATCAATCACATCTTTATGGGCATCAAGCAGGGCGCGTTTGGTTTGGCTATAAGCGGCAAGTCGTCCATGCTTTCTGATTGAGCACACTTTGGTTTTGTATTTGTAGTCGCCGTTATCTGAGAATACACGCCACTTAGCGATGTAGCATTCGTCGCGGTGTTCAGGATCAGTCTGGGTAGGATTAGGCTTGAATACAATTTTTGGCTCTAAACTATGAGGTAGGCGCGTCATCAGATAGGGCTCTTTGAGGACTTTGGGCCAAAACTTGCCCCAAAGCTGTCTGCCCAGTTCGTCTCGTAACTTGATGGTTTTCTTTAGTGCTTTGTCTTCACCCATGCGAACAAAGCCGACAGAACGATGCAGTACCGTATCATCGGGTGTATGGATGTGAATTTTAAAAGCGGTTTTACCTTTCGATATGAAGCGGTAACCGGTAGCACCAATTAGATTATTCAGGCTCATAGTTTGCTAAATGATGATTATGTTATTAATAAGATTACGACAAATACGTAAAAACCGAAACTAATCATCATGAAAAAAATAAAGCCTTAGTACTTTTGCTAAGGCCTTATTAGAAACTATGAGCTGGGAGTGACACTAACTACATGATTTTCTGCATCACATCACCAATTTGAATGCTTCCTGCAAGGCTAGGCTGATCAATCGTGAGTTCGGCTTCATTTTCATAAACACGAGAAACCGTCAGAGTGATATCACTTTGAGATACTTTGTTACGTGGTAAGCCTCTTTGGTCGATAAACGAACCCGTGTGCCACAATTGCAGTTTGTCACCTTGTTGCACGCCATGCATTCGACCAAGATCAATGGTTACTGTATTGCCGTAGACCGCCGCAACTTCCGGAAGGGTAATCTTACACGATACTTCTGATTCCAAGTCCAGCATGATATTACGGCTGACGCGAAGCATCATGCTGCCATAAGTGGATGCCCAGAAGCGCGCGCTGCGTGTATCGACTTCACTGGTTTTAGCAAATGGCCATTTTGCTACTTCACGATAGCTACGATTGTAAACTTGGTGACCTGTTTTACCGTCGAACACTTGCATCTCTAGTGCAAACTGTCGGTTGATAACGTCATCTTTCAACAACTTAGATTCGACGGTTGCCGTTAAGTCGGTAATGTCGCCACCAATGATGTACTGCGCGCCTGTGTCTTGAGCGATCATCTTGATTATGTCAGGTCGACGCTTATCGATGTCATAATTTGTTGTACCAACCGAGACAAAGCTACGAGACTCTTTTGCCAACTGTCGATCAACGACATGGCCGAAATCATCACCGATGTTATAAATTCTTCCCATTACGGCTTGTTGAGGGGAGGTCACATCAATGTTGCCGACCAAAAATGTCTTCTTGTACTGACTTTCATGGCAAGCATTTGCCGAAGGATAGATGTCGATCCTTGCGGTGATCATTAGGTTGCCACCGCGAGTCTTTACTTTATCAACCAATATGTAGCGTACTTCGTGATTAGTAAACTGGAACTCTTTTTTACTCGCATCCAGATAAGGCGTGAGGTTGGAGATACTACCGATATCAGCACCAGAGAACTGAACCGCTTTATATACCGCGTCTTCCAGAGCGTGGACTCTTGCGGATTCTTCCGACGATACGATGGCTGCTGTACCGGTAACCTCATACCAAGAGGCATGAGCACTGAAGCTTATGGTTATCAGTGAACTTATTGAAAATAAGTAAGAAATTATTTTTTTCATCTATTCGTTACCAGTTGGGTATAAATATTGCTTAACAAATAACTATAAGCTTGAAGCTGACTTAAGTGCGTTTTTCTTAATCTGAACTATTAACGAAAAGCAAAGACTGTTCCAACATTGTAATCCATTGAAAAGAATAATGGTGAGAACATATTGGAACAGGCAGCACTAAAACTATCTGGAGATTAGATAATGAAAAAATGGCTCGTAGTTATGAGTGTCGTGTTACTGACATCATGCGCTTATTCGCCGATCTATAACGGCAAGTCTGAATATTCAGGCAGTCAGTTTATGTTGATGGACAGCCCTCGTCACACCATGGATTTTTTCGTGGAAAGTATGACCGAAGATTTAATCGTGTCGAATACGAGTATCTCAGCAAGAACACCGATTGCGATTACCTCGTTTGTTGATCTACAACACATGGATACAACCAACTGGCTAGGAAATTCGGTATCGGAAGGTTTCATTCATCAGTTTCAGCGTCGTGGCTTCAAGGTTGTCGATTTTAAAACGACGGGTTCTATCCAAGTGACTCACCAAGGTGACTTTGCGTTAAGCCGTGATTGGAAAGATTTAGCTCAAGAGCAAGACGTCCAATACGTGCTGACGGGGACTATGCTTCGCCAAGAGGGTGGTGTTCTAGTTAACGCTCGTGTAGTTGGAATGCAAACTCGTATTGTGGTTGCTTCTGCACAAGGCTTCTTGCCGGCAGACCGTATTGGTCGTGACCTTGATACTCTGAACAGTATTCGAACTCAAGATGGCGTTATTATTCGTTCTGACCCAACGATCAGCCAGCCTTACACTGTTATTCTTCGCCCTTAGGAGTTCGAGATGAAGAAGTTAATATTTGTTGTTGCCGCTTTATTGCTTGTTGGTTGTCAGCCACTGCAAAGTATGAGGCCTGATGATTTCTTGGTTGCGGTTGGTTACGCGAGTATCAGTGAGCAAAAAGGTCGTAACGACGAAGAAAGGCGCATCCGTGCGATGAGAGCCTCTAAGATTGACGCTTATCGTGAGCTTGCTGAACAGGTTTACGGTATGCGAGTAAGCGGCCGAGCTGAACTTGAAGATCAGCGCCTTGGTACTGAACGAACTTCAGGTGCGGTTGATGGTGTTATTCGTGGCGCAGAAGTAGTACGTAGTTACCCTGTGGGTGATAGTTATGTAACGGAACTTCAATTAGATATTCGTAAGATGGACCAACTACGTAATTACGGTGAAGTGCAGGCTGTGCCAGAAAAGAGACAACAAACGCTATTCTAGTTGTATGATCTCTTAGGCTGTAGGTTAATGATCATCGAGTTCTGTTTATCTAGTTAAAAGATTACCCAGTTATATGAGTTGCCACTCGTTTTCCAGATGACGTAGCGGCAATTGATAACTGACGTAAATAAAAAAGCGGCAAGTATGAAGATACTTGCCGCTTTTTTATTTATCGATTTTGTCAGGGCGCTCAAAGGCTGATTAGACGTTTTGATAAAGAATAACGACAGGAATAGTCTGGGATACAGATACAGGCAGAAGGTTAATAAGGGGTATTACTGAAGAGGGAGGCTTAACTAGGCTTTTACGTTGGTTCCCAGCGTAGAAATCGTATGCGTTTGACCACCGGCATTGTAGGTCATGCCAATTTTACCGTGGCTTTGTTGCATCATATTACTGAGTTTTTTGAAGCTAAGGTGTGCTCGATTCAAGGCTTCGCCATTAACCAGGTTCGCTTGATGGCAATCGTGCACTATGGACTTGATGGTTGCGACTAACTGAGCTAGTTCAGGGTTCTCGGTCAGTTCTGAGATATTGGTATGGGCTGCGATTCGTTGATCGGTTGACCTTAGTTGCTCAACTAGGACCACTTTTTCTTTGGCGATTCTCTCAATATCGTTTGATTGTCGGCTCGTGATCGCGGTTTTCTCTGAACTTAATAATTCAGATAAGGCTTTGGCATTTTGAAGTTGAAAATTAACTAAATCTGCTAGTGCCGCCATAACGTAAACCTATTCATAACCTCGTGTGCTTTAAGGCAATCACTTTAATCAAAAGTGATAGTTGGCTTAAAGACCTTTTAATTCATCTTCGAACTTGATCATATTGTCTGCCAGTTTTTCTGGATCGACAGTGTATGAACCGTTCGCAATCGCTTCTTTGATCGCCGCAACTTTTACAGAGTCAAAACTCGGTTGTGCCGCCATATCTTGGTGGAGTTGACCAATGGCTTTGCCTTGTTGGCTAAGCGAAACCGCATCTTTGCTTGCTGGTGATTTAGTTGATACATCAGAGCGTGATGCCTCAGAGCTAGAATCAGAGCGTACTGCTGATCGGTTGGGGGTCGTTAGGGTTTGCCCTGAACGAATATTATCAATGCCTGCCATAGTTAAGCCTTTTTCTTCAAAAATGGGAACCTGTACAGTCATTATCGACCATGAGTTCGAATACTTTAGCAATTTTTAGCTCAATAGTCGAAAAGGGACAAAACACTGTAGCCGTTATATTTGGCGTTAAGAGTGGAGAGCAAAATGGCTAACGATACCGTCAATTTAGAAGTAGAGAGTTAAAAGTAAACCGTGACTTCAGACATGCTGGTAACAATACCTTCAATTATACGTTGTGATTTATCATTTTTCACTCTTACTTGATCGCCCATTGAGCCATCCGTAAGTGCAGTACCTTTAGTGGTAATGGTCATGCCACCTTTAACTGCCTGTATGATAACCTTCTCATTTCGGCAAACGACACAAATATCGCCTCTTTCAACGACATCACCCGGTCTTAGGTTCTTTTTTACTTTGGCACCGATAACCTGTTGTGGGTTGGTGAAACCTTGGCGGCGAAATTTGTTAAGAGAAATCATGTCGGTAGTCACATCGTATTGACCGACAATCTCGCCTCTTGCAATTGAGCGCGTGGTGGTGACGAGTGGGACTGACATTGATAAGCGTACGGGCACATAAACTCGCCACTCGTCAGGAATGCATTGCACTAAAACCGTAATGCTACTGCGGGTATTGGTGGTGGTTGATGCGCTAGTTTCAAGCGGCACTGGACAGTCTGTTGCTTTAATTCTTGAGTCAACATTTGCTGAATTAACAAAGAGTTCGCCGCCTTGTGGCTGCTCAACCGTATCATGGATGTGTTGCTCGGCCGCAGACTGAATCATTTCAATTTGCTCTGGAGTCGCAGCTTGCACAAAAAAACTAAACAATATTGATAAAATGCCGATAAACTTAGCGACAGTTTTAAAAGTAGCTCTACACATTGCTATGGAAAGAGGTGGCAAATTTATTTTATAATATGTCATTCCGTTTCTCTGGTGGTTCGTAGCCTGCAGTAGACTAACACTTTTTATACAAAAAAGTTTGATATGGAGATGAGCTCATGACGGGTATTCTTGATTCGGTGAATCAGCGTACGCAACTCGTCGGTCAAAACCGATTAGAATTACTAACCTTTCGCCTAATGGGGCGTCAGCGCTACGGCATTAATGTCTTTAAAGTAAAAGAAGTGCTTCAATGCCCTAAGCTGACAAAGATGCCAAACTTGAACCCACTGGTTAAAGGTGTAGCACACATTCGTGGCCAAACGATCTCTGTTATCGATTTGAGCTTAGCGATTGGTGGCCGTCCTACAACGGATGTTGAAAAGTGTTTTGTGGTTATTTCTGAGTTTAACCGAACTATTCAAGGTTTCTTGGTCAGTTCAGTAGAGCGCATTATTAACATGCACTGGGAGTCAATTCTTCCGCCGCCGGATGGCGCTGGTCGAGCGAACTACCTGACAGCGGTAACTAATATCGATAATGAATTAGTTGAAATTCTTGATGTTGAAAAAATTCTTGCTGAAATTTCGCCTGTTGATGAAACAATGGACAGCAGAATTGCTGAAGAAATCGCAGAAGTAGAACAAGAGAAAGAATTGGTTCGCCGTATCTTGATTGCTGATGATTCAACTGTTGCTCGTAAGCAAGTTCAACGCGCCATTGAATCGATCGGATTTGAGGTTATCGCGGTGAAAGATGGTAAAGAAGCCTATGAAAAGCTGGTGCAAATGTCATCAGAGGGTAGTATTTACGATCAAATTTCATTAGTGATCTCGGATATCGAAATGCCAGAGATGGATGGATACACGCTGACTGCTGAGATTCGTCGTCACGCCGAACTTAAAGATTTATACGTAATTTTACACTCATCCTTGAGTGGTGTATTTAACCAGGCCATGGTTGAGCGTGTTGGGGCGAACTCCTTCATTGCAAAATTCAACCCTGATGAGCTTGGGGCAGCGGTTAAAGCTGCGTTAACTAACTAAAAGAGACATTAATGACTGCTATAACAATAAGTGATCAAGAGTATCGCGATTTCAGCCGTTTTTTAGAATCTCAATGTGGCATTGTATTAGGTGACAGCAAGCAATATTTAGTGCGCAGTCGTTTAAGCCCATTAGTAACGAAGTTTAAGTTAGCTTCGTTATCTGATTTGTTGAGAGATGTAGTAACTGGTCGAAACCGTGAGTTGAGAGTGGCAGCTGTCGATGCCATGACGACGAACGAGACACTTTGGTTCCGAGATACTTACCCGTTTGCTGTACTTGCGGATAAGCTACTACCGGAAATAGCGGCAAATAAACGACCTATTAAGATTTGGTCTGCAGCAAGCTCTTCAGGCCAAGAAGCATACTCAATGGCAATGACGATTCTTGAGACTCAAGCTCGCAAGCCGGGTATGTTGCCAAATGTATCGATTACCGCAACCGACATCTCTGCAAGTATGTTGGATATGTGCCGCACAGGCGCATACGACAACCTTGCATTGGGACGTGGACTTTCTCCTGAGCGCCGTCGTACTTTCTTTGAAGATGCGGGCGATGGTCGTATGAAAGTCAAAGACAACGTTAAGCGCATGGTGAACTTCCGTCCACAAAACTTGATGGACAGTTATGCGTTATTAGGTAAGTTCGACATCATTTTCTGTCGTAATGTATTGATTTATTTTTCGCCAGACATGAAGTCAAAGGTACTTAACCAGATGGCAAACAGCCTCAATCCTGGTGGTTACTTGTTGTTGGGTGCATCTGAATCGTTAACAGGCTTAACGGATCGTTTTGAAATGGTTCGCTGTAATCCAGGCATCATCTACAAATTAAAGTAATGAGTGGCACCAGTATTAGGTGTAACGTTACTGTCTAACTTCAAAACCCAGCCAAGTGCTGGGTTTTCTTTTTCCGGCTTAACCTATATCTTTAAGTCAGAGTGACATTCCAACCCACTCTATTTTTGGCTTGTATATTGCAAGTTTACCTACGAGTAACCTGTAAAAGTAATGGTCGGCCACTTTGTTTTAAAAGTTGGTATATATATTGCTTTGGTTATCTCATAACAGTCAGTTCTTGAGTTGAGGTTTACATGGCTATTTCTTTTGATAATGCTTTAGGCATTCACCAGCACACAGTTGGTGTACGTGAGCGTAACGCTGAGGTGCTTTCCACCAATATCGCGCAAGCAAACACGCCTGGGTATAAAGCAAAGGGACTAGATTTTAAGAAATCACTGCAAGCGGCAAGTTCTGGGGCAAGCATTGGTCTTAGCCGTACAGATGGTCGGCACATTTCTGCCTCAACAACGGTGAACGGGGAAACGAAGTATCGAATTCCTACCCAACCTGATACAGGAGATGGCAATACGGTTGATTTGGATTTGGAAAGAAACCTTTTCATGCAAAACCAAATTAGGCATCAAGCCTCTCTCGACTTCTTAGGAAGTAAGTTCAAGAATTTAACTAAAGCGATTAAAGGGGAATAATTAGATGAGCTTATTTAATGTATTCAATGTGACCGGTTCTGCGATGAGTGCTGAATCTGTTCGTCTAAATACGACCTCGAGCAACCTTGCGAACGCAGACAGTGTAAGTAGTTCTGCTGAAGAAACTTACAAAGCTCGTCACGCAGTGTTTGGCGCTGAGTTAAATAAAGCACGCAATAGTGGTCACACTGTGCCGGTGAAAGTATTAGGTATTGTGGAAAGCGATAAGCCGCTTAGTGCGGAGTACAACCCAGATCACCCACTAGCGAACAACGAAGGCTATATCTACAAGCCTAACGTGAACGTTATGGAAGAAATGGCAAACATGATTTCGGCATCACGTGCGTACCAAACGAACGTACAGGTTGCTGACTCGAGTAAACAAATGCTGCTGCGTACGCTGCAGATGGGTCAATAAGGATAAGGAGGTAGCATATGGCTGGAATCAACAACAATGTTGGTCAAAGCGGCTTGTCCTATGTTGACCAGCTGAAGAGTCTTCAAGATGGCGCTAAGAAGCCCGACGAAACAACAGGTAAGCAGGATCTTAAACAAGAAGATTTCTTATCTCTGTTGACTAAGCAACTTGCACAACAAGACCCTTTTAAGCCGGTTAGCAATGACCAGATGATTGCGCAAATGGCTTCATTTGCGACCGTAGATGGCATTGGTAAAATGAATACACAGTTTGAAAGCTTGAATTCATCAATGACTTCTAACCAAGCGCTTCAGGCCTCTTCTTTAGTAGGTCGTGATGTATTGGTTCCTGGTGCGGCAGGTGTGAAACCCGGTGATGGCGGTATGGCGGCAATGGTTAAGCTCCCTCAAGCCATGGACAATGTAATGGTCCGTGTTGAGAACGAAGTTGGTCAGTTGGTTCGTACATTTGATATCGGTTCTAAACCATCAGGTGACACGCGTGTTGAATGGGACGGAAAAGACGAAGACGGTAACCCATTGCCGGCTGGTAAATACAACGTTAAAGCGTCGGGTTTACTGGATGGCGAGAACACAGAGTTCCAAGTTTCCAGTTATGCGAACGTGAACAGTGTGCTTCTTGGTAAGGGTGATGGCAACGTACTACTCAATCTGGCTGGTTTTACATCGCCAGTACGACTTGCTGAAGTACTAGAAGTTGGTAAAGCGTAACTCTTTAAAAGAGTGATTATGCTAGCTAGATAGATTAGGAGAATATTGGAATGTCATATGTAGCTTTGAGCGGCCTATCCGCTGCACAATTAGATCTGAATACAACCAGTAACAATATTGCGAATGCAAACACGTTTGGCTTTAAAGAGTCTCGAGCAGAGTTCGGCGATGTGTATTCAAGCTCGTTGTTTACTAACGGAAAGACTACCCCTGGTGGTGGTGCTCAAGCAAATAAAGTTGCGCAACAGTTTCACGAAGGTTCAAGTATTTATACAAATAACCCAATGGACTTACGTGTCAGTGGTACAGGTTTTTTTGCAGTATCGAAAGACCGCATGGTGCCAGAGATCAACGAACTAACGCGTAACGGAGCTTTTCACTTAAATAAAGACAACTTCATGGTAACCTCGAATGATGAATTTCTTTTAGGTTACGATGTTGACCCAAACTCGGGTGAAGTTCTTTCTTACGCGCCAAAGCCTCTCGACATTCCTGCTGAGTTTGGTAAGCCAAAACAGACAGAAAACATTGAAGTAGGAGTTAACCTTCCTGCAAATGGTGATCTTAAAGACCCGGCTGCATTTAACTACCAAGATTCTGACACTTATAATCGAGCAACGTCTTCGACGGTATACGATTCTATGGGTCAGTCTTACAAGTTAACGACTTACTACCTCAAAGATCAGACTCAACCAAACACTTGGCAGACGTACTACACCATGTCAGATGAGAACGGTGAAAAGCCGGTCAACATTACTGGTGGTGATGCGACGAATGCACAAGGTCATGTTGGTCACACAATGAAGTTCAACAACGACGGTACGTTAGCAAGCCTGAACAATGGTCAGCCGATTAACTCGGAACCACTTGGTGCTGGCGCGAACCCAATTGACTTGAACGGTGCTGATCCAACTCAAGTGCTTAAGTTTGGTCTGGATTCTTCAACTCAGTTTGCTGCTCCGTTTGAATTGACTAAGTTTGATGAAGATGGTGCAACAACAGGTTTCTTAACAAAAATCGATTTCGATGAGTACGGCAGTGTTCTGGGTACTTACTCAAATGGTGAAAACGTGATGCTTGGCCGTGTAGGCTTGGTTCGCGTACCCAATGAGCAAGGTCTAGATAAGAAAGGCGGCACTCAGTGGGATTCTACTAATGACTCAGGTTCTAAAATCTGGGGTGAATCGAACAAAGGTTCATTTGGTAGCATCAACAACGGTTCGCTAGAGCAGTCGAACATCGATATGACTCAAGAATTGGTTGATTTGATTTCTGCTCAACGTAACTTCCAAGCGAACTCACGTTCTCTAGAAGTACACAACCAACTGCAACAGAATATTCTTCAGATTCGTTAATCGTTTCGAGCGTTTGAATCATCTGCGAATACCCAATTCAATGTTATTGAATTGGGTATTGTTGGTGAATTTAAATATGGCTGTTTGTCTTCTTATTTGCCGCCCCTATTGCCGCACGGTAATGCCACTGGCAATAACTCCTCCTCAATGATCCTTTAATGATCACCCCTCTTTGTTTGTTTCCTATTTAAATTATTGATAAATAACAGTTAAAAATATTGGCACAGTGTTTGCTTTATAAGCTTTAGAAGATGATTTTTTGGAGCAAAATTATGGATCGCGCACTGTTTCTTGCCATGAGTGGCGCAAAGCAAAATATGCAGGCTTTGCAGCTACGTGCAAACAACCTTGCCAACGTTAGTACAACGGGTTTTCGTGCCGATTTAGCACAAGCACGTTCAATGCAAGCGTATGGTGAAGGCATGCCTACTCGTGTTTTCAGCATGACAGAACGTCCGGGTCATAATTTCGCACAAGGTAGTGTGGTCACTACTGGTCGCGATCTCGATGTCACGATACAAGGTGATGGCTGGATTTCGGTAATGGACAACACTGGCCGTGAAGGTTTAACACGTAACGGTAACCTAAAGGTTGACCAAAACGGTTTGCTAACTAACGCAAGCGGCCATTTGGTGTTAGGCGAGAATGACGCACCCATCACGTTACCTATTCCTATTAGTAAAGTAGAAATCGGCACAGACGGTACTATTTCGGTGATTCCTCAAGGCGCTCCAGCTGAAGAATTAGCGATTGTCGACCGAATCAAACTTGTGCGTCCAGATAATCAAAGCTTATTTAAAGATACGAATGGTCTATTCCGTTCGAAAAACCCAGATCAGGCATACGAAGCAGATGCAGCGGTAACGTTGCTAAAAGGTGCCATTGAAGGCAGTAACGTAAATGCTGTCGGTGAGATGACCAGCCTAATTGACTTACAACGTCAATTCGAAATGCAGGTCAAGATGATGAGCACAGCAGAGGAAATGGACAAGTCGTCTGATTCACTGCTTCGTATGAGCTAATAGAATTTAAAGGAATTTGCTATGCATCCAGCATTATGGGTAAGTAAAACAGGCTTAGACGCCCAACAAACCAATATCTCAACCATTTCAAACAACCTTGCCAACGCCTCAACCATTGGCTTTAAAAAGAGTCGTGCGGTATTTGAAGATTTGTTCTATCAGAACATCAATCAGCCGGGTGGCCAATCGTCGCAGAATACCGAGCTGCCAAGTGGTTTGATGTTGGGTGCCGGTTCTAAAGTCGTGGCAACTCAAAAAGTTCACACCCACGGTAACGCACAAACGACATCGAACAGCCTAGATATGATGATCGAAGGTGACGGCTTCTTCCAAGTTGAAATGCCAGACGGTGAGACAGGCTATAGCCGAAATGGTCAGTTCACGCTGAACGGTGAAGGCGCAATCGTAACCTCAGGTCAAGGTTATGCTCTACAGCCAGAAATCGTGATTCCAGAAGATGCGATCTCGGTGACGGTTGGTAACGATGGTGAAGTATCAGTTCGCCTACGTGGTGAGCAAAACAACGTCGTGGTTGGCCAAATCACCATTACTGACTTCGTAAACCCAGGTGGTTTAGAGCCTGTAGGTCAAAACCTTTATTTACCAACGGGAGCAAGTGGCGATCCGCAAGAGGGCGTTCCGGGCTTTGATGGTTTGGGTAACATCCGTCAGTCGATGTTAGAAACATCGAACGTAAACGTAACCGAAGAGCTGGTTAATATGATTGAAGCTCAACGTGTTTACGAAATGAACTCGAAAGTTATCTCGTCGGTAGACAAGATGATGAGCTTTGTTAACCAACAGCTGTAATTGGTTTATTTGCCGTTTACGTACTTATTCATAATTAATAGATCTGCTTCTAGTCATTGATCTATTTACCATTGCCTGCTGAGAGTATATCGCCATGAAACGTATTTTTTGTTTAGTTTTGTTAGCTTCTATGACCGGGTGTACTGTGTTGGATCCGATCGAGACTCCGGCACAAGAAAACGCAACCACAGTGGTTGATGCGGTAGAAGGCGATAAGTCGGCTGATGAAAGCTCAGGCATTATCGATACACTTCGTGGTAGAACAGACCCAATTGCAGGCGATCCTGCATGGGCGCCGATCAATCCAAAAGAAAAACCAGAGCATTACGCAGCGGCAACAGGTTCACTGTTCAATATCAACCATATTGGCAGTATGTACGATGATTCAAAGCCTCGCGGCATTGGTGATATTATTACCGTTGCGTTAGATGAAAATACTCGAGCGACCAAAAAAGCTAATGCTGACATGTCTAAGTCTAACGATGCATCGATGGAGCCTTTGGCTGTTGGCGGCCAAGAGTTGACTATTGACAAGTACAACTTCTCTTATGATCTGAGCAATACCAACACCTTTGCTGGTGATGCATCAGCCAACCAAAGTAACAGCATTAGCGGCTACATTACCGTTGAAGTCATCGAAGTATTAGCCAATGGAAATCTAGTGGTTCGTGGTGAAAAGTGGATGACACTGAATACAGGTGATGAGTATATCCGCCTAAGTGGTACTATCCGCCCTGACGATATAGATTTCGAAAATACCATCGCTTCAAACCGTGTTTCTAACGCACGAATTCAATACTCAGGGACTGGAGTGCAAAAAGATATGCAAGAGCCTGGATTCTTGGCACGATTCTTTAATGTATCACTGTAGAGCTTGAGAGGATGTCGGCTTACTGACAGCCTTTACCACTCGGCCATATTTAGCTAAGTTTTTGTAAATTAAATTATTATAATTACATAGCTACTATAAATTGAAAGCAATACAGACAGGTTACTCAATGAAAAAACTAACACTCGTACTACTTGGCATGCTATTTCTTGCCACCAGTGCCCATGCTGCACGTATTAAAGATGTGGCAAAAGTGGCGGGTGTTCGTAGTAACCAACTTGTCGGTTATGGTTTGGTCACGGGCTTGCCGGGTACAGGTGAGACAACTCCCTTTACTGATCAAACGTTTAACGCAATGCTGCAAAATTTTGGCATCCAATTGCCGCCCGGCACTAAGCCAAAAACCAAAAACGTAGCGGCAGTAATTGTTACCGCTGAATTGCCAGCCTTCTCTAAGCAAGGTCAGGAAGTTGACGTAACGGTGTCTTCTATCGGTTCAGCAAAAAGCCTTCGTGGTGGTACCTTACTGCAGACTTTCCTGAAAGGTCTAGACGGTCAAGTGTACGCGGTAGCACAAGGTAACTTGGTGGTGAGTGGCTTTAGTGCTCAAGGTAATGATGGTTCTAAGATTGTCGGTAACAATCCTAATGTCGGCATCATATCTAGCGGCGCGACGGTCGAACAAGAAATCCCAACGCCATTCGGTCGTGGTGACTACATCACGTTCAACCTAATCCAATCAGATTTCACAACGGCGCAGCGCTTAGCTGATGCAGTTAATAATTTTCTAGGCCCACAAATGGCTTCAGCGGTTGATGCGACTTCAGTAAAGGTTCGCGCACCACGTGAAATCAGCCAGCGTGTGGCTTTCTTATCGGCAATCGAAAACATCGAGTTCGATCCTGCAGAGGGTTCAGCAAAAATCATTGTTAACTCTCGTACTGGTACGATTGTGGTTGGTAAACATGTTCGCTTAAAAGCGGCAGCGGTAACACACGGTGGTATGACGGTAGCAATCAAAGAAAACCTCAACGTGAGCCAACCGAATGCATTTTCTGGTGGTCAAACCGTAGTGGTTCCTGATTCTGATATCGAAGTCACAGAAGCCGATGGCAAGATGTTCAAGTTTGAACCGGGTCTAACGCTGGATGATTTGGTTCGTGCAGTCAATGAAGTGGGCGCAGCGCCTTCTGATTTAATGGCAATCCTTCAAGCACTGAAACAAGCCGGTGCAATTGAAGGTCAATTGATCATTATCTAAGGAATAAAGCATGATTAAGAATAACAATGACATCGGCTTTATTCACGATATCGGTAGCTTAGATCGTCTTCGTCAACAAGCAGTAAATGGTGAAGAAGGCAGCGAAAAAGAGGCACTAACTGCTGCGGCAAAACAGTTTGAATCGATTTTCACTTCGATGCTGTTTAAGTCGATGCGTGATGCGAACTCTAGCTTTAAGTCGGATATGCTGAACAGCCAGAACGAGCAGTTTTATCGTCAGATGCAAGATGACCAAATGGCGAGTGAGTTGAGTGCTTCAGGTTCATTAGGCCTTGCGGACATGATCGTTGCTCAGTTAAGCGCCGGTCAAGCAAGCGATGCGACAGAAGATAAGGTTCGTAGTGAAGGTTTTGATACTTCACTGCAAAGACCTCAGTATTCAGGCCGTTCAGAAGACAGAGTATCTGAAGTTCAACCTGCTTCCGCTGTTAAACAATCAGTATCCTTCGATTCTCCAGAGTCGTTTGTTACCTCAATGAAGCCTTACGCTGAAAAAGCGGCGAGTGCACTTGGTGTGGATTCATCTCTGCTATTGGCACAAGCGGCACTTGAAACAGGTTGGGGTTCTAAAATGGTTAAGAATTCTTTGGGGAACAGCAATAACTTATTCAACATCAAAGCAGATAGAAGTTGGAAGGGCGATAAGGTTGCTACGCAAACTTTAGAGTTCCATGGCAAAACTGCCGTTAAAGAATTGGCATCTTTCCGTTCTTACTCAAACTTTGAAGACAGCTTTAATGATTACGTGAAGTTCTTGAACGAAAATCCAAGATACGAAACGGCATTACAGCATCAAGGCAATTCAGAGAGCTTTATCAAAGGCATCCATCAAGCTGGTTACGCAACTGACCCTAACTATGCAGACAAGGTGTTGCGCGTTAAAGCTAAAATCGATGAGATGAATTAGCCCCATCAATTAACAATGAGAGCTTGCCATGGCAGGCTCTTCTCTTATCCGCTCCTTCATATCTGGCCCTATTGTTTTTAGTTATTTCCTTACACTTCAATAAATTATGGTCTTTTAATCTTTTATTGTCTCTATTGGCACATATGTTGCTTATTATCTTGGTAATATGCTGTTGTAGTTAATCAGTTCATCCTGATTTTATTAAGTTTTTTGGGGGCATTATGGCGTCGGATCTTCTGAATGTAGGGGCACAAAGTGTTCTTACGGCTCAGAGACAGCTAAACACCACAGGTCATAACATTTCTAACGCCAACACAGAGGGCTATAGCCGTCAGTCTGTGATTCAAGGTGTGAATGACCCGCGCCAGTATGGTGGGCAATCCTACGGTATGGGTGTTCATGTGGAAAATGTTCGCCGCTCTTGGGATCAGTTTGCCGTTAAAGAACTTAACTTATCGACAACCAATGCCGCTAACAAAGGCGATACCGAAGCCAACCTCGATATGTTGTCGAGCATGTTGTCATCGGTTGCTTCAAAGAAGATCCCAGAAAACCTCAATGAATGGTTTGATTCTGTTAAAACTCTCGCCGATACCCCGAATGATGTGGGTGCGCGTAAAGTCGTTTTAGAGAAAGCAGGGCTTGTCACTAAAACCTTGAATGAATTTCATGAAACGGTACGTCAACAGTCTGATTCAACGAACAAAAAATTAGAAGTCGGCATTGAACGAGTAAACCAAATTGCGGTTGAGATTCGTGATGTTCAGCGTCTGATGATGCGAACGCCAGGGCCTCATAATGATTTACGAGACCAACACGAAAAGCTGATCAATGAGCTATCTGGTTACACCAAAGTGACGGTAACGCCGCGCTCGAATGCGGAAGGATTTAACGTCCATATTGGTAATGGTCATACCTTGGTTTCTGGTAGTGAAGCAAGTCAACTGAAGTTGGTTGATGGCCTACCTGATACGCATCAGCGCCGACTAGCGATAGTTGAAGGTAAGTCTTTGAAGCCGATTACCAGCAATGATATCGATGGAAAAATCGGTGCCATGCTCGATATGCGAGACGAACATATCCCTGACATCATGGATGAATTAGGACGTTTGGCGACGGCTTTCTCTGAGAAAGTAAACTCACTTCAATCACAAGGTTTGGATCTCAATGGCAACGTTGGCCAAGATATCTTCACCGATGTGAACTCTGAGCGGGTGGCTAAATCACGCGTGACGGCTGGTAGCCAATCAAAGGCAGACGTAGCGGTATATATTGATGACACCTCTGCCTTAAAAGGCGGCGAGTATGGCCTTAAGTATGACGGCAGTGACTATGTCGTGACCAAGCCTGACGGCGAAACGGTCAAAGTCAGCACCAATTCAACAGGTAATGCTTTTTATCTAGATGGTATGCGAGTCGAAGTTCGAAACCCGCCGGAATTGGGTGAGAAACTGTTACTGCGCCCAACTCGTAACTTTGCTGCTCAGATTCAGATGGAAACCAAAGACCCTAGAGATATTGCCGCACAAAGTTATGAGGCATCGACCACGTTCGCGAAAGGCTCGGCGGGGTTCAAGATCCTAGCGGCCGGTCAATTGCGTGAGTTTGAAGTGATTGTTTCACCAAAAGGTGAGCAGTTTGCCGTGACTGATCCGAAAGGCAATATTTTAATGCAACCGCAGCCGTACCCACCTGAAGGGCCGGTTACGATTAATGGCACGACTTTCGAGTTGACCTCTGGCGCGGTGGCAAACGATAAATTTACGGCAAACCTTGTCCCATCAGAGGGTGACAACGGTAACTTGCGTAAGCTGCAAGATCTCCAAACCGGTAAGATCTTGAATGATGGTGAGTCTACGATTTTAGACCTTTATCACAACTTGAATACCAACACGGGCCTGAAAGCGTCGACGGCAAATCGCTTAAGCGATATTGCCACCTTAGAAAAGGAATCCGCTCAGGAACGTATTGCTTCAGTGTCGGGGGTTAACCTCGATGAAGAAGCGGCAAATATGATGAAATTTCAGCAAGCGTACATGGCTTCTTCACGCATCATGCAAGCAGCTAATGATACGTTCAATACTATTTTGGCTCTGAGGTAGGAAGTATAAATGTTGAATCGTATTTCTAGCTTCCACAACTACCAATCTGTTCAGAACGACTTGCGCCGTCAAGAAAACAAAATACATCACAACCAAGCACAACTTGCTTCTGGTAAGAAGTTACAGTCGCCAAGTGATGATCCTTTGGCGACCCACTATTTACAAAATATTGGTCAGCAATCAGAGCAGCTTAAGCAATATAGTGATGCAATCGTCTTAGTTCGTAATCGATTGGAGCATCATGAGGTATTGATCTCCAACACCGAAGGCTTTGCTGATGAAGCAAAACGAACCGTGATGGAAATGATTAACGGTGCGCTTTCTCCAGAGGACCGTTTAGCGAAAAAGCGCGAGCTCCAAGAGTTATCGAATAACTTTCTGCATTTAGCTAACTCTCAAGATGAGTCGGGTAACTACACGTTTGCGGGTACTAAACCGAAGAATCAACCCTTCTTTAGAGATAACCAAGGCAACGTCAGTTATCAGGGCGATGACTATCAGCGAAAAATGCGTGTAGCGAGTAGTTTCGAGATGGCGATGAATGATCCAGGCAGCAAGTTATTTATGGAAATAGATAACCCGTTTGGTGATTACGAACCTCAGTACGAGCTTGAACCCGCGTCTGAATTGCTTTTGGAACGTGCGACGAACTCAGCTGACGATGGGTCAACGTATAAAGTCACTTTTGTTGATATGCAGACAGGAAATTATGCTTACCAACTTGAAAAGGATGGTGCAGTGGTTGCCGCTGAAGACTTTGATCCCTCTACTGGCATTGTCTACGAAGGGTTGAATATTCAAATAAAAGGTCAGATCACCAAAGGCGATTCGATCACGTTAGAGCCAAGAGAGACATTCTCTATCTTTGATACGTTCAAAGAGGCGTCTGAACAGGCTGAAAACCCGGTATCAGATGCTTCAGCCACTGCGAAATTACATCAAGTGACTGAAGAATTTCATGCTGCGTTTATTCATCTAACGAAGGCTAGAACCGATGTCGGTGCACGCTTGAGCACATTGGATATTCAAGAGCAGCAACATGAAGATTTTAAGTTGTCTTTAGCGAAAGCGAAAAGCAACTTTGAAGACTTGGATTATTCGAAAGCCATTATTGAATTTAATGAGAACTCTCGAGCACTCCAAGCTTCACAACAAGCGTTTGGTAAAACAAAAGACCTAACCTTGTTTAACTATATTTAACGACCAATCGGTATTTAGTGATGAATCAAGGTTCATCATTGAAGTCGATTCTTTGCCTTATGTGCTATGCCATAAGTGCGAATCACTTCAACGTTTGCCGTTTTTTTATACAGAATACAATGTGTTCGATATAAGCGGCAAAAAGCGGCAATGAGCGAAGGAGTTCAACTCACTATTTCGCTCTAGTAGTATAATATCGAGCCAGATTTATCTTTAACTTATTGATTTTAATGTTTTATAAAAATAATCAATAGAAGATTAAACTTGGCATACAATTTGTATCTGTATTTGTCATAAATGATTTATACAGTTCTTAATCCTTGAATAAGGTTTAACGAGTAATACACGGTCAGTGCTTATCCATATGAGAGTAAAGCTGGCCGCTTCGCAGAAAGTTTGCGAACTCATAAGGAGAGCAAAATGGCTATCAATGTAAGCACTAACGTATCTGCTATGACAGCACAGCGTTACCTGAATAAAGCGTCTAATGACTTAGCGACTTCTATGGAGCGCTTGTCATCAGGTCATAAAATTAATAGCGCAAAAGACGATGCAGCGGGTTTGCAAATCTCTAACCGCTTAACAGCGCAGTCTCGTGGCCTTGATGTGGCAATGCGTAATGCCAATGATGGTATTTCGATTGCTCAGACCGCTGAAGGTGCGATGAACGAATCAACGAACATATTACAACGTATGCGTGATTTGGCGATTCAATCATCAAACGGCACTAACTCGCCGGCAGAACGTACCGCGCTAAACGAAGAGTCAATGGCACTTCAAGATGAGCTTAACCGTATTGCGGAGACAACGTCGTTTGGCGGACGTCGTTTGTTGAATGGATCATTTGGTGAAGCATCATTCCAGATAGGTTCTAGCTCCGGTGAAGCGATGATTATGGGATTAACCAGTGTTCGTGCTGATGATTTCCGTATGGGTGGTACTACGTTCGATTCAGAAAACGCGAAAGACAAAGATTGGCAGGTGCCACCGACAGCAAGCGATCTTAAGTTCGAATTCAGAACCAAAGATGGTGAAGACATCGTTCTAGATATTAACACCAAAGCGGGTGACGATATCGAAGAACTCGCCACTTACATTAATGGTCAATCTGATTTGCTGAACGCATCGGTTACTGACGAAGGTCGTCTACAGCTATTCGTTGCTGAACCTGATCTTGAAGGTGCAATGTCGATCTCTGGTGGTCTAGCATCTGAACTAGGCATTAAGAGTGAAGGCCGCCCTACATCAGTTCAAGACATTAGCTTAATGACTGTTGCTGGTTCACAGAACGCAATCAGCGTGATTGATTCAGCAATGAAGTATGTAGATTCACAACGTGCTGATTTGGGTGCGAAACAGAACCGTCTAAGCCACAGTATTAACAACTTGGCGAATGTTCAAGAGAATGTAGACGCTTCTAACAGTCGAATCAAAGATACGGACTTTGCGAAAGAGACGACGCAAATGACGAAATCACAAATTCTGCAACAAGCAGGTACTTCTATACTTGCTCAAGCAAAACAGTTGCCTAACTCTGCAATGACACTATTGCAATAGTTATTGGTTGAACTTGCTGCTCGTGTTCAGACGTGAGCCATGCAGCAAGGGAAACTGGCAAGCATACTTACTATTGAATGTTTAGCTCTCTCATCTCTCACCTGCTATCCATTTTTACAGTAAGAATGCAACGGCAAGTCGGAAATGTGTTCATTTCTCGATGATCTCCACACAGGCTCTGACGCGCCAACTAGCCCCGGTTCTCTCAAAGGAAAAGGGGCTTTTTCCTTTCTGTCTTCCCACTATTTTCTAGACTTAGTTTTCTGATCAGTACTTCTTCGATTTAACCAACTCGTTTTACCTCAAATAACCCTCTTTGCGACACAAGATCGACGTTGGTCTGAGATCTTTGGTGATTGTTCATTTCTCTACGTTGAGTAGTTCAAATAGTAATTAGTGTGTTTTTTGAACGTTTTTAGATCTTTTCTCTGTTGAAGTCTTCCGCTGCTTTAGAAAATAATAAATATTAAGTTACTGATAAATAATGGTTTAATATTTTTTTTGTGGTTTTCTAAAAGTTTTTCTAAAGCTTCTGTATTTCGAGCCGTTATTAAAAGTAACTTTGAGAGAACTACTTGGTTTTCCGAGACGTCGGAAACCGCTATACCGGAAAATCAATTGGAGAAATCACCATGGCAGTGAATGTAAATACCAACGTTTCAGCGATGACAGCGCAACGTTACCTAAACAATGCTAACAGCGCACAACAAACATCAATGGAGCGCCTAGCTTCAGGCTCTAAAATCAACAGCGCAAAAGATGACGCTGCGGGCCTACAAATCTCTAACCGTTTGAACGTTCAGAGCCGCGGCCT
>NZ_JADDYI010000022.1:157717-161778 GCF_015163545.1 Vibrio sp. OPT24 | reverse complement strand
CTTTAGTCGCAGAGTGGCTAAAGACAGATACCAACATCAGAAAAAAGAAAATAATAAATTTATGTGCAGATCCCACTTCACTATCCTTGCCGATTAACAGCTATATTAGACAGAAAAATTCTGCACTTAAATACAGAATCATTCTATCTAGTTTCATATGGTCAGAACTCTACCATGATTAATCACCGCATTTCAGTGACTTAAAACATAGATAAACTCATTGAATGATAAAATGCAGAATATTTCTATATAGTATGGATTTCGTAAAACTTACAGCCAACTGTATATAATCACAGTTGGCTTACATGCCCCAAACACAAAAAAGCCTGCCATTTATGCGAACATAAATGGCAGGCTTTATACGTGAGTTAAGGTTGTGAGTGGCTAGCTTCTTATGCGGCTTCGAATGCGAGGGCTTTCTTCTCTACTTGGCGGAAGATCAGCGTTAATACACCGTTCACGGCTAAGTAGAATGCGCCAGCAATACCGAACACGGTGAGCGTGTCGTAGGTTTGGCCGTTGATACGCTGAGCGTAGCCCATCAAATCCATGATGGTGATGGTGCTTGCCAGTGAGGTGCCTTTGAAGACTAAAATCACTTCGTTTGAATAAGCAGGAACCGCGCGGCGCAGTGCGTATGGCAGTAACACTTTAAGCGTTGCGATTTTGTCCATACCTAGCGCACGACATGCTTCCCATTGCCCAGCAGGAATCGCGTTGAATGCGCCTCTGAATAGTAGCGTGCTGTACGCTGCGGTGTTCAAAGCTAATGCTAACATCGCGCAGAACCAAGGTTGGCTTAACCATGTCCACAGGAAGCTTTCACGAATCCAATCGAATTGACCCGGGCCGTAATACACCAAGAAGATTTGAACCAATAATGGTGTGCCGGTGAACAGCGTAATGATGCCACGAGTTAACCAGTGAATCGCAGGTATTCTTAAGATTAACGTTACTGTCATCAGCATTGACAAAATACAACCAACAAGCAATGAAGCACCTGTCAGTTGAAGACTGGTCGCCAAGCCTTCAAGCATTTGAGAGAGGTATTGTTGATTCATGCCATTGCCCCTTTGCTACCCAAACCTTGAATAGAGAACTTACAATCAATCACTTTTACTAATCTTTGTGTGATTAAAGTGATGACCAAGTAGATTGCTGCTGCTGTCGCGTACCAAGTGAATGCTTCGTGCGTTGCTGCAGATGTTAATTGTGCTTGTTTCAATAGATCGGTTACGCCAATCAGTGAAACCAATGCGGTGTCTTTTAATAGAACCAACCATTGGTTCGTTAAACCTGGTAGTGCGTGTCTTACTGCTTGTGGCAATACAACCCTGAAGAAGGCGCGAGATTGAGGAATACCCAATGCACTCGCCGCTTCTCTCTGCCCTTTACTTACTGCTTTCAATGCACCACGAATGGTTTGTGAAGCGTAAGAAGCGAAGATAAGTGACAGTGCAACAACTCCAGATAAGAACGGGCTAACTTCAACAAAGTCACCAGTGATCATAAAAAGCACTTGTGTTGAGCCAAAGTAGATAAACAGAACCACCAAAATTTCTGGTAGACCACGTACGATAGTCACGAACGCGGTTGTCGGCCATTTGATTGCAATACGACGAGACATTTCACCGCCAGCAAACAGTACCGCTAAAACTAATCCGACCAATAGACTTACGAACGCAAGCTGAACTGTCATCCAGCTTGCTTCGACGAGCCCTAAAGAGTAACCCGTTAACTGCATATTACTTACCGAAGTACTTGTTGAAGATCTTGTCGTATTCGCCGTTCGCTTTCACGGCTGCAAGTGCTGTGTTCAGCTGGTCTACAAGTTCTTGATTGCTCTTGTTTACTGCGATACCAAAGCCGTTACCGAAGTACTCTTGGTTTGTTACTTGGTCGCCAACGTACGTTAGGTTGTCTTGCTTCTTGAACCATTCTGCTACAACGGCTGTGTCACCGAATACAGAATCGATACGACCGTTTTTCATGTCGATGAATGCATCTTGGTAGCTTGAGTAAGGTACCGCTGTTACACCCGTCATTTGCTCAAGTAGGAAGCTCTGGTGAGTAGAACCGTTTTGAACACCAACACGCTTACCTTCTAATGCCGCTTGGTCTGCTACTTTGCCTTCGATAGAGATGAACGCTGCAGAGTTGTCGTAGTACGCATCAGAGAAGTTCACTTGTTGAAGACGCGCTTCAGTGATGTCCATTGCTGAGATAGCTGCATCGTAACGTTTGAACTTAAGAGCCGGGATCAAGCTATCGAATGCTTGGTTGTGGAAAGTACAGGTTGCTTTCAATTCTTCACAAAGTGCGTTTGCTAGGTCTACGTCAAAACCTTGAATTTGGTTGTTCTCATCCATGTACTCGAATGGTGCGTAAGTTGCTTCCATTGCGAATTTGATTTCTTCTTGCGCCGCTGCGTTGAAAGAAGCAAGGCCGATAAGTGAAGCTAGTAGAATCTTTTTCATTTTGTTACTCCGAATACTGTTAGATAGTGGCCTGTGGCCATTCTTATAATTTGATTGTTTTTTCTAAATGTTATTTTTGAACGAAATCATCTTGTTTTAGCTGAATCTAATGAGTTAAATACTCGGCAAACTCAGGTGTCTGCGGATTAACGAATGAATCGCTGGTGCCGTGTTCGACGATGTACCCTTTCTCTAGGTACAGAACGTGGCTAGCAATCTTCTTCGCGAAATCGACTTCATGCGTCACGACCACTTGGGTAATGCCAGTTCCACTCAATTCTTTAATAATGCTCACGACTTGGTTAGTAATCTCAGGATCAAGCGCTGCCGTTGGTTCATCAAACAGCAGCACGTCTGGCTTCATCATCAATGCACGTGCAATCGCGACACGCTGTTGTTGGCCGCCAGAGAGTTGAAGTGGCCAAGCGTCTGCTTTGTCTGCAAGCTGTAACGTGGTTAATACCGTTTTCGCTTGTTTAATGGCTTCTTGTTTGTCTAAGCCTGCAACCTTGGTCGGGGCTTCAATTAAGTTCTCCATTACCGTCATGTGTGGCCATAAGTTGTATTGCTGGAACACCATGCCGACTTTACGACGTAATTTTAGACCCTGTTTTTCTTGGATCTGACCTGCAAAATCGAATTGCTCGTTCGCAATGTCTAATTCGCCGTTGTCCGCGATTTCCAGTAGGTTCAAAACACGCAGTAGTGAACTCTTGCCTGCACCACTTGGGCCAAGCAGTACCAAGGTTTCGCCGCTTTCACAGTTAAAACTGATGTCGTGAAGAACTTGGGTATCACCGTATGATTTGTTGATGCTCTTTACTTGAATACTCATGCCACAATACTGCATTAATTGTCATTTGTTGGTTATTCTATTCAAACTGAAGTTTTATGCAAGATAAATGTATAAAAAACTACTTTGTTGAATTTATGTAACAAATATTGCGCAAAAAACAGTCTCAATGACTGGTCATACATCTATAAATCGCAACTCGTTGATTAAGGTGAAGAACGGGACAAATAGCAAACGTTTTACTCATGTTCTATAAATCACAGTTCAGTATCAACTCTATGAATACACTCTTGTATTCGCGTCAATTTGCCTGCATAAAAATCAGGGATAAATAACCAGTTGGGATGCCTAACCTAAGTACTAGGTAATGCTTAATTTTTCTTTTAGTTTCCTCGCTCCTATTCACTTCACGTATATGAAATATTGGAAATTGAGTTTCCTAGGGAGCGTCACGCGGCAATAAATGCTTTAATGGCTCGTACTTACCAACAACGAATCGTTATCTACAAAAGATATTTGCCCAGAACAAGTACTAACGAATAACGAGTATTTGTTAGCAACAGATAAGCACCAGCGACAAGTCATCATTCTTAAAGCGACAACACACTAAGGCCGTCATATGCAAAACGATGTCTCTTCTACGTTCGACTCAAACCAACAACAGACTCAGCGATCGACTCAACAAGCACCAGAACCCAAACCTGAGAAGAAAAGCCTCAGCATTTTGTTTGAGCTAAGTAAGTTCATTCAACCCTATAAAGGGAGAGTGATCACCGCTCTGCTCGCGTTGA
>NZ_JADDYI010000022.1:137959-157664 GCF_015163545.1 Vibrio sp. OPT24 | reverse complement strand
TCTTTACGGCAAGCTTAACGCTGTCTGTTGGCCACGGTATTCGTCTGCTTATCGATCAGGGGTTTAGCCAACGTTCATTAGAAGATTTAGGCAGTGCGATTCAATTCATCATGGTGGTCGTGGTATTAATCTCGATTGGTACCTTTTTCCGCTTTTATTTGGTCTCTTCTGTTGGGGAGCGTGTGAGTGCGGATATTCGCCTATCGGTTTTCAACCACGTTGTGACGCTGCACCCGAGTTACTTCGAAACCAATGGCAGTGGCGACATCATGTCGCGTATCACAACCGACACAACTCTGCTTCAAAGCATCATTGGTTCGTCATTTTCTATGGCGATGCGAAGCGCGCTAATGTGTATTGGCGCAATCATCATGTTGTTTGCGACCAACATTAAGCTAACGCTGATCGTGTTGGCCTCTGTTCCGTTTATCTTGATCCCGATTTTGGTATACGGACGACGTGTGAGAGCTCTCTCTCGCCAAAGCCAGGATTCGATGTCTGATGTAGGCTCTTATGCTGGCGAAGCGATTGAACACATCAAAACAGTGCAAAGCTACAGCCGAGAAGCACAGGAGAAAGCATCATTCGCAATTGAAGTAGAAAAGGCTTACGAAATTGGTCGCCAACGCGTAAAGCAGCGTGCGATTCTTATCTCTGGTGTGATTGTTATCGTGTTCAGTGCGATTGCAGGCATGCTTTGGGTTGGCGGCAGTGATGTTATTAGCGGCACTATGTCGGCGGGTGATCTGGCTGCATTTGTCTTCTATGCGATCATGGTTGCTTCATCGCTAGGTACGATTTCTGAAGTGATGGGTGAATTGCAACGTGCTGCAGGCGCAACAGAACGTTTGATCGAGATTCTACAAGTTGAAAGCCACATTGTTGCGCCTGTAGAAAACCCAACGTCACTGGATAACGTGACACCAGAAGTCGCTTTTGATGATGTGACCTTCTGTTACCCATCAAGGCCGGACCAGCCCGCAACAAGCAACCTCACGCTCACTGCCCATGAAGGCAGAGTATTGGCATTGGTTGGCCCGTCTGGCGCAGGTAAAACCACCCTATTCGAACTGTTGCAACGTTTCTACGACCCACAAGTAGGTAAAGTGACGTTAGGCGGTGTTGAACTGAATCAGTTTGATCCGAACGAATTAAGAAAGCAGATGGCGTTAGTTCCTCAGCAACCCGCCCTGTTCAGTAACGATGTGTTCCATAACATCCGATACGGAAACCCAGAAGCAACGGACGAGCAAGTTATCGAGGCGGCGAAAAAAGCGCATGCGCACGAGTTCATTCAGAACTTACCTGAAGGCTATCACAGCTTTCTTGGTGAACGTGGCGTGAGATTGTCTGGCGGTCAGCGTCAGCGTATTGCCATCGCACGAGCCATCTTAAAAGACCCGAATATTCTATTATTGGATGAAGCAACCAGTGCGCTAGACAGCGAAAGTGAACATCATGTTCAACAAGCTTTGGAAGAATTAATGCGTGGCAGAACGACCATCATTATCGCGCACCGTTTATCAACAATTAAACACGCCGACCAAATTGCAGTACTCGATAAAGGACAGCTAGTAGACATCGGCGACCACCAGTCGCTCATCAATAGCTGCGAATTGTACCAACGCTTGGTTGAGCTGCAATTCAAACACCTTAGTCGATAAGTTATAGATCAAAGACGCTTAAATCATTAAGTAAACTAGGGGCTAGTCATTAAGTCATGGAAGACTAAGTCCCTGACATTATGTGGTTTCAAGCTTCAAAAACTTAAATCACACGTGTTGCAGTTTTGTTAATTTAACGGTAGGGTTTTTATTCCAATAACAACTTATCCCGATGAAGGGTAAGTAAATAACAATAAGAGAGTTCGCATGGAAGCACTATTATCTGACTACCCGGTAGTAACAGAAATCCCTGTCGCTTGGGGAGAAATGGACGCACTCAATCACGTTAATAACGCCGTATATTTTCGCTATTTCGAAACCGCTCGCTTAGACTTTTTCAAGCACGTCGAGCTGATGGAAGAGATGGCGATTACCAAAGTTGGCCCTGTTCTTGGCGACACTTATTGTAAATATTTCCGCCCGGTCACTTATCCAGACACGCTGATGATTGGTTCTCGTGTTACAGACATTCAAGACGACCGATTCACCATGGAATACGCGATTGTCAGTAAGGCTCAACAGAAACTGACGACAGTTGGTACTGCGACCATCGTGATGTTTGATTTTGCTTCAAACCAAAAAGCCCTGCTCTCGTTGCGCTTAACCAATGAAATCGAGAAGATGAACACATTAAAGAGTCCATGCTTTAAACAGGAAGCGGTGACGGAATAACGCATTCGCCGATTAAGAATACTCAGATACAAAAAAGCCACTCGATTGAGTGGCTTTTTGTTTGGTCTTCTGGACTTATAAGCTTTTAGCTATAAACGTTGGAGCTTATAGACCTTTAATCCTATAAACCTTGAACGCTATAGACCTTGAATGTATTGAGCGTTAGTACGAATTTCGACTAGCTGCTCTAGGTTCTGTTGTGAACCATCAACGCCATCAATCAAACCTTGGAAGTGTTTAATCAGCTCTACTTTGTCTTGTACTTCTTTAGAACCTGCACCGATGTTGGTTAGGTCGATGAAGAACTCGTCGAACAGGCCCGAGAAATCCGTTACAGCGTCATGGTTTAAGAACTGCTCGTGGTTGTAAATGCTTGGGTAGCCACCCTTCTGCTTATCAACCGCGAAAGAGATGCCTTTAACGTTAGTAATCGTGGTCGCTTTCTCACATTTCAACATACAACCCGCTTCGATGCTTGGCTTGTTACAACCGACGGTTCTTTGGAAGAAACACTGACGGCTAGTCATCATCAAGATTGGGTGGTAGATGCTGTAGAACAGTTTGAAGTTCTCTGGGCGGCGAATATGACGAATCTGACCTTTGTTGATCTCGTTCGAAATGAATGCGCCTGCACAGTTAAGCTCTTCTTTCAGAGTAACCAGTGCGTGAGAGTTGGTTGTGTTCATGAACGGGCCGGCAACCCACTCAATACCCATCTCGTAAGCTTTGTAAGCAATACCCGTGTTGTTGGTCACGATGCGAGCTGGCTTGATCTCTTCAAGAATACGAACAGCTTCGTCGTAGTCTTTACCGATCAATACTGCAGGGAACCAAGGGATCAAACGTGGGTTTTCGGCCAAGATATCGATGTACTTGTTGCAACGCTTCTTGAAGCTTTCCGGCAGTTTGAAGTAAACATCTGCGTCAGTCACATCACATAGGTGCAAGTCTTCCACATCCGCGATAAGCATCGACATAGTCGGCTTCTCATTCACTTTAGGGTGCTGAGGCAGTGCTGGCACTTCAACGTGCTTAATTACTTCTACAGAACCGTTCAGAATAAAGTCGATTTCATCTTTAAGATTGGACACTTCTTTCAAAGGAACAATCAGGCCAGCATCAAGGTTATCGAAGTTGTAGCTTTCTAGTGTATGAACCGCACTCTTCACAGTTTTAAAACGCTTCTCAAGTAGCTCTTGATCGATCGCCTTCTCACTTGCCGCTATCAATAACGATTTAGATTGAACCGTAAAGTTCTCTTTTGATGTGTTCACTGTCACCGTGAATGGTTGACCAAGCTTCGCGCTAAACGACAATGACACGGGTGTTTTACGAATATCAAGGAACTCGATCTTGTCGCGCATTTCGCTGCCTAGCGCATTCTTAGCTTCGTAAAGATCGCTGGTCACTTCTTGAATTTGCACAACAGAGATTTCATTGTTCTCTTTCGTCGCTTTATCAACGGCGTAGTTCATGCTGTTGTCACGCGGGTTATCGATGAACATGTCTTTCGTTAGGTTCCCCTTAAGGAAAGAGTTGGTGAAATCACGGTTGAATACTTTGTGCAGGTTCGAATCATCTTCGATCAACAAACCACTTTCTACAAAGCTATCAATCTGTTTGCGCCACGTATCTACTACTGTGTATACGTAGTGTGCGCCTTTAATACGGCCTTCTACTTTCAACGAGTCAACTTTTGCGTCAACCAGTTCAGGTAGGTCGTAGTAAGCGGAGTTATCTTTCAAGTTAAGTGGGAACTTGTTGCCCGCATTGGTGATTTCGTATTCATCACGACACGCTTGGCTACAACGGCCACGGTTACCTGAGTTACCCACACTTACAGAGCTTGAGTAACATTGACCAGAGAATGCGATACACAAAGCACCGTGTACGAACACTTCGGTTAGTACATCGTGATCATGTGCTACTTCTGTCAGCATCTTGATTTCAGGTAGGTTCAACTCTCGAGACAAGTTAACGCGTGTTGCGCCAATTTTAGACAAGAACTTAATCTGGCCTTCGTTGTGCGTTGTTAACTGAGTCGACGCGTGAACATCTAATGATGGGAAATGCTTTTTCACCAAATCGAACAAACCAAGATCTTGAACGATGATGCCGTCTAGTTTGGTGTTCACTAATTGATTTAGCAGTTTAGTGATGCTCTTAATTTCATGTTCCAGCAGCACAACGTTAAGAGTCAGAAACACTTCACAGCCATATTCATGAGCAAGGCGAATCACACCATTCAACTCATCTAACGACAGGTTAGAGGCTCGGTTACGAGCGTTGAAGGTGTCTAAACCGCAATAAACTGCATTGGCACCGGCCACGATAGCTGCTTTAATCGCCTCTACATCGCCACCTGGGGCTAATAACTCAATCTTTCTGCTCATTTTTGAAGTCGCTCACTTACTTATAATTTTTAAGCCGCGTATTCTACCTACATCACGATCTCTTTACCACCTAACAACACTTTTCAAACTAAATGACCTCAATAATGCCAAACGAATCCGATTTACCTATCCTTTATTCTTTACGTCGCTGCCCTTACGCAATGCGCGGACGAATGGGCATCGCACTATCACAGCAAAAAGTGTTACTCAGGGAAATCATTACCAAAGACAAGCCTAGCGAACTATTAACCAGTTCGCCAAAAGGTACCGTTCCGGTCTTGGTGTTGCCAAATGGACACATCATTGAACAAAGCATAGATGTCATGAACTGGGCTCTTCAACAAAACGATCCTCAAGATCTTCTTCGTTCAAGTAATCCAACACTGAGCGAACAAGTCCACCAGCTCATCAAAACCAACGATGAAGATTTTATTGGCCACTTAGAAAAGTATCGCGCGTCGGTTCGTTATCGAAACATCGATGTTGAACAACGTCGACAAGCCTGCGAAGCGTTCATTAATCAATTAGAAGTGCTACTCACCGATCAGACCTACTTTTTTGGAGTAACCCCAAGCTTGGCCGATTTTGCGGTAATGCCTTTTGTCAGCCAGTTTGTGCGGGTCGAAAAGAAGTGGTTTGTACAATCTGAATACAAAAACGTAGGACGTTGGTTAAGAGCGCACTTGGAAAGTAAGCTCTACACCCAAGTCATGAAGCAATACCCTTTGTGGAATGAAACCAAGCAAGATTGTGTTTTTGGGTGACTTAAGGGTATTTGAGGTACTCTAGGGGAATTCAGGGTTAGATAAGCGTAAGTATTAAGATAATTACGTGACACTGTATCTTCTTTGTAATTAAAATATATTCAAAGGCTTAACGGATGGCCGTAGTCTCTTGACCGGCTACCACCATCTCCTAACTAGTAACACAACCTAAGTTAAGCCTGTTGTTTATTTTAAACTGATCACTGAATCGCTATCGAAATCTCGACTTCAGTTTCGCCTTTGTAGAATTCAAAATCTGTCGTGTAAGTTCGAACGTGTGAACAATCAGGTGAGTTGAAATACGTCCACACTTCTCCCCATAGATCGATGACCGCTTGAGGAAGTTCACCTTCAGCAGAAAACGTCAGATATTTGCCTGCTTCAATCTTGGTTTCAATAAGATTATTTAAGTCTTGATCCGTTAACGCATTAGCACACGCGATAACATCAAACTCACCCGTAAAATCAGACTCGTAATTAGTGTAGACACCGTACACTTTTGAATCCGGCGTCAGTTTGGGAAAAGCCTGATCAAAAAAGCCCTGCCACAATTGACCTATCTTCGCTTTAGTTGGGTCAACCTCATCCTGATTAGTGGTTCTTACTGAAAACCCATACGCCTTTACGGCTTCAATCGTTTCTACTTTCATTCGTTTTATTCCTAAGCCAACGATGGTTTGAGCATATTGAATCGATACCTAATCTTCAATCTCTTTATGACCACACTTCTCACACACTATATGACGAGAAAATTCGTCCATAGATGCGATAAATGGGCCAAGAAACCAACCTTTTATCATGCCTGCCCAAAACTCGCTTCGCTTTTGGTTAGGTTTCTCTGCAAACGCACTCGTCTTTCTGACCAACACCACAACGTGCTGTGTATCTTCTCGGCATGCGGTGCAATAGCATTGTTCTATGGTGTTATTCATTTGAAAGCCTATGACGTTTTGAATGAAATCTGCTGAAAATGAGGGTTGTCGACACAAACTTCTAGTGTGGAAAGGTCTGTGAGTATGACAAGTTGTTCTACACCTTGAATACTGACCTTAATGCACTCTTCACGGCTATCATTGCGTTGAGTATCTAATCCGACACATTCAATCTGCTCGCCAGATTTCAGCGTTAATTTGATTGGGTATCGGTGCATACACACAATCTCAATATAATCGTAATCGTTGCAACTAATCATAATACCCTTCCAATTCATCCACCACGCTAATGCGACATGCCATACTATTCAATATCTTTACAATCAATAAGTTACTCGTATCACAATCGCATTGCCATAATCAGATTATTGAGTAATTTGTTAAATTTAATCTCGTTCTCACCATTCACATTTCATCTGTGAACGACAATTTAAGGCTTCAAGAATCCTTTCCAATAATGGTACAAACCACCAATTTCTGAAGAACACATTAGCGACATTGCGCCTTTGATTTGTTCTTCGCTCCATTCCCACCATTTCATTTCTAACAACTGAGCCATTTCAGTCTCATTGAAACGATAGCGAATATGACGTGCTGGGTTTGAACCGACAATGGAATAAGGTGCGACGTCTTTCGTAACAACAGCTCTACTTGCGATAATGGCACCGTCACCGACTTTAATGCCACTCATGATCATAGCTTCTGTGCCAATCCAAACGTCATTACCTATCACGGTGTCGCCAGAACGTTCAAAACCATCAACCGCACGTTCGAACTTTTCATCGTCTTGATAGAAGAATGGGAAGGTACTCACCCATTGATTTTGGTGGCCTTGGTTGCCCGCCATCATAAATACAGCACCAGAGCCAATTGAACAGTAACGACCAATAATTAGCTTGTCGATATCAGTTCTATCAGGCAACAAGTAACGTGCACAGTCATCAAAACTGTGATTATGGTAATAGCCTGAATAATAACTGTGCTCACCGACGATGATATTCGGGTTGGTCACTTGCTCTTTCAGTGATCTACCAACAAACGGACTTTCAAAATAGTTTTTCATGTTTGTACTCTTAGTTTCATTCTTTTAGTTTGGTACTTTTAATGGCCTATTGATGGTTAACTGAGTTCTCTGAATGTTATGGACGCTGGCCTCTATCGCCCACCTGCAATATCTATAAACGAACCTGTCACATAGGAAGCTTCGTCTGATAATAACCACGCTATTGAGTTCGCAACTTCTTCTGGCGTACCACCACGTTGTAATGGCAATTGTGCCGCTAATCGGTCAACGCGATCAGGTTCTCCACCGTCTGCATGCATTTCGGTATAAATACACCCTGGCCTTACACCATTAACTCGGATATTACGGGACGCTAGCTCAAGCGACAGACCTTTGGTCAATGAATCCATCGCACCTTTCGAAGCAGCATAATCGACATATTCAAATGGTGCACCGGTTCGAGATGCTGCAGAGGATACATTCACAATCGAACCTGCGTCTCCAGCTTGTTTGATAAAGGCTTTACTACATAAAAAGCAGCTCGATACATTCGACTTCATGACCTTTTCAAAGCGGTCTAATTCGATATCAACCAATGCTGATTGGGTAAATAAAATCCCGGCGTTATTAACCAAATGAGTTACAGGGCCTAGTTTATTACGAGCGATCTCAAACAAGGATTTGACGTCTGATTCAACAGACACATCCGCACGTACGCTGATAGCAGTTCCACCCTGTTCACGAATTTCATTAACCAGATCTTCGGCTCTTGTTTCGTTGTGAATAAAGTTAACACATACCGCATAGCCTTTATTGGCCAACAGTTTCGACGTCGCTGCGCCAATGCCTCGGCTCCCGCCCGTTACTATTACTACCTTGTTCAATGAAATCTCCTAATGCTTACTTATTCGACGCGCCTTTATTATTCAACGCAACTTTATTATTCGATGCAAGCTGATTGTTCGATATAGCCTGATTGTTCGTCACAATCTGAACCCACTGTGATCGCCACGCTGGCGCTTCAAATGGATCTGGCCAAAACTCCGTTTGCTTTTGAATCAAGCCATCGACAACCGTGTGAAAAGTAATCACGCGATCTTTCAATACGCTGTCAGTGACCGAGACATCCGTCACCACCGTATCACCTTCACAGACAATCGAGTTGAGCTCGAACTCCCAAACTCCGTTAGCTGGGTATTCAGAATTGATTGCTGTAAAGTTGCTTCGACCAGTCGTCAACTCAGACGACTGAGGCCAATGTCCTTGAAAATCGTCTGCCAACCATTCACTCGCCTTTGCAAAATCATTGGTCCTCATTGCGTCCCAAAAACCAAGTACCACTTGCTTTGGTTTCATTGCTCTTCCTTAATTAGCTCAATGTAGCGAAGTATCTCAATATGATGATTACACGCACTTCCGCTCTGACCGCTAAAAGAACATTCACATCACTGCTTTATCAATTTCAATATATCAGTATAATCCCCCGCTCTATAACGCTCTCCCGTTGGAATAGCGTCATCCCAATTTGTAATGAGTACCCAATGTCGAAACTATTTTTCAAAGGCCGTATCGAGACAAGACAAAATCACGTTCTTGCTGGCTACAACGTAAACCGCGATGTTAAAGCGGGTACTGAAGAGTCACCAATCGCAGTAATGGTTCAAACTGAAGCTCGTAAAGCAGAAGTTGAAGCTCTAGCAGCAAACAGCGCTATCTTTGTAAACATTACAGTAGATGCAAACAAAGAAGAAAACACGCTTGAACTAGATACGCTATTAAACAAGCCAAAAACGATGACGTTTGAAAAAACACCTAATCGTAACGATCCATGTTCATGTGGTAGCGGCAAGAAATACAAGAAGTGCTGTGCTTAAGCGTTCTGAATTTCAATAACCAAGACTGTGATTGAGATTAGCGATTAAAAGACGGGTAGATCACAAGATCTGCCTGTTTTTTTATGTCCTTTTTATAATAAACACTTTGTTTATTGTTCGACTTTGGCACAACATTTGTCTAGAACTCTAAACTGAGTAACCAAGAAACTAGCCATCAAAAGACGTTAATCAAGGTTATCGGGAGTACGTAAATTAGTACCACACTTTGTGCATTTGTAGTCACCAGTTCCACCACTTGAGGCTAACGACGATAAAATCAGTCCAAGCAATCCAGGTTTCTTTGCTTCTTGAGGTGCTTTTTGAACTTGGTTACTAAACATGGTGTATTTATGACGAGTCAGTACTTTGCAATTACAGCAAAATGCTCTGGTTTCTTCACTCCCGTACATGTCGGAGTATTCCTTTAATCGTTTACTTATGTTGTTTTAATCGCATTGTGAATGTTGGCCGAAGATCTATGCCAAAGGCATCAATTCAATGGCGGTCCTGACAAAATCGAAATAAGTAGCCATCTGGCGTTTGAACAATGAATTGCTTTTGAATCACGACACGGTCATCGCATGAGTACGATTTAGACTCTAATGTTAAGTAAATAGACGCTTTAGACTGGTCACTAACTTGTTGATACAAGGTATCGATGTCCGACACATCCCATTGAAAGTTTACCCCTCGCCCAAACGGTACTTCTAGCTTATCTGTAATCCACTTACGACTATCGCCATTAAGCCCTTCGAGCATGACATCGACACCATCCAGAGTCAGATAAGCAAAGGCTTCTTCTGGACGTTCGTATTTAACCGAAAAACCCAACACTTCCACAAAGAATGACTTACTCACCTCTATATCTAAACAATAAAGTTCAGGTACTACTCGTAATGTCATGATGTCCCTATTTCGTTATTCCTGATGACGTGCAAAGTAAAACCTACACTCTATAAGAAACCCACCATATTGGGTGGGCTTCATCGTTCACTTCTTGTCTAAGCAGTTTAACTGAATGGCGTTAAACAAGGTTTCAGGCTCGAAATCATCATTACTTAGCGATTGTCGCTTCCGATAATTTACTCAGCACACCTGATATTTTCTTAATCACCTCATCACAGCCGTTAATAGCATGACGTTCCATCAAGTAATTAGGATCGTTGTAAGACAACCAGACTTTCTTATTCGAATCTTCGGTTACAAGCACTTTCTGTGGTAAATCAATCGCCACATCTTGCTGGCACTGCATCAATGGCGTACCAACCTTAGGGTTTCCAAAAATAATAACTTCGGTTGGTCTCAATTCAAGATCAACACTGCTCGCGTTTTTCTGATGGTCGATTCTTGCGAACAACGTTAAGCCTTTGCTTTTAGCGATACTTTCAAAACGGTCAGCGGTTTCTTTTACCGAGTAATTACTTTGGTACTTAATCAAACCGTCAGAAGCGGCGACTGAAAATGATGCCGCAAGTAAAACGGCGCCTAGTGATAGTAATTTTTTCATTGTTACCTCTGAGAGTTAGCCTAGTTAAACACATCATTTCTAACGCCACTTTAAGGTAAGTAGCACAACCAATACCAGTATAGACACGTTTCAATACTCAATTTGCCCAGAGGCTCACCTTTCTTGTTCATCACTCAGCCCCGTCTAAACCCTTCAATCATAAAAGCCACAAGCCTCATCGACACATTAATGCCACGATGTTGTGTTGCATTTTTCACATTCGTATTGTTGCTCTTCTTCAACAAAGAAACTGCTAGAATGAGAGTCTGATTTAAACAGTGTCGTCATCAAGAACTCGATCAACATACCAAACTTAAATTGCTTCATTTCTGATGCAGAATCGTCAGGTTTGGTTATTGGGAGGTGAGGCGTCAAAGCGTTGCACTTCTCGCAGTTGTACGGGTGTTTAATGTATTTGTTATCAAGCATTTATATAAGCCAATCAACAATATAGTGTAGATTATATATTATCAACTTATAAATCCTCCCACTAACATCTTATAAATAATTAAGAACGAATAGTGATGCATAGCAAAAATGTGCTGATTCGGACTCAAAACCGATAATTACTTAGTTGACCTCGTTTTTAATCCTTTCATAAGCTTCCCATAAGGCGATGCGATTAGAATCATACTCTAAGAGCCGGCAAGCCTCTTGGTAGCAGAACCAACGAAGTTCTGTATGCTCATTCGATGGCCGAGGTTCATTAGATACTTGAAACGGCACTCTCATCGATGTTCCTTAATCATGCACTTCAATACAAAATCATTTAACTCCGCAACAGTTTTGATTACATGAACTTCTTTCTCAGGCGACTTTCCAAGTACCTTTAACATAAAGTCATCGTTCCAAAATTTTGGACACAATTTTAGTATTTTGTAGCTTTGTAATGTGCCTTTAAAAATAGAGCTTCCATCAGGCCAACCTTCTGGTTTGACGAATAACCCTTTTAGCAAACGCTTGGCGACGAACCAATAACTGACTGAATACGGAAGGTCGATATACACAAGCGTGTCGGCTTCTTCTAAACGTTGATAGAACAAACTGATCGGCCCTAACCCATCCATGATCCAAGTTTCTGAATTGATTATCTTATCGTGAATGTCTTTAAATACTTCTTTATCGACTAATTCACCACTTGGTTTGTATACCAAGGAATCCAATTGATGAAGTGGCAAATTGGTAACAGAAGCAAGTACTTTGCTTACTGTCGATTTTCCACTGCCTGGCTTACCAAAAACGGCTACTTTTTTCATGTAAACTTCTCCAAGAGTCTATTTCCCCGAAAGATAGATACACAAAACCCACCTTTACGGGTGGGTTGATTAGTCTAGAGCGTATCGAATCCCACCATTCTATGGAATGATGATAATTCGGTAATTAACGTGCTTTAGACTAGTTTTCATACAGCCACTTTCATATATTGGAAGTAACATGTCAATTGGATTCATTTAAAAAATACAGAATGAGCCTAGCGATATTATTAGCTCAACTCCCGTTAATAGGCAGCGGAACAATAAAGTTATGCAAACACACAAAAAACCAGAGGTACTAAGCTGGCGATCAAGAAACGGCTTCCTAAGTTCGTGTTTTCCAACTTATTCACTACCGTCGTTTTGGCTGAATCATTATCGATCAGACTACTCGCAGTCACTCCTGCCACATTGCTTGGATCACTATATCCAACGGTATGTCCAGTAAATGAAAACAACGTTCCTAACCCAAGGAGAACCAGCATCGTATAAAATGCGTAGTCACTTAAAAAGTGAATAGAGAGATAACCAAACTGCCACTCAAGCACATAAATCGATCCAAACGTGACAAGATTGGAACAGGCAATAAACGCTATTAACTTCTTCAAAATTTTATACCTCAGTGTATTGTTAGTTCTCTGTGAGTTTATTCTGTTCAAGCCACCGTTCTAGTGTGCTGAGCCCATACTTCCGTCGTGCTCTAGCCACCTCAAGAGTAGAGCATAACCCGGTACATAAACCGAAGAACAAAGAGCAATACACTTGGAATGTTGTGAAACCTTCAAACTGCCAAAATAACAACCACATAAATCCACCCCAAAAAACAGAGCCAAATATAGCTTGAAGAAAAAACAACTTAAACGGGCTTTCAAATACCCGAGACTTCGCTTCAATACGAAGTAACTTCCACCATAGGTAAAAGTATGGATTCGTTAATTGAGGTTTCACGCCCTTTTCTACCAGTAGGACTCTTACAAACTCCATTTTCTGCATAAATAATCCTTACCTTGAAACCAATAAACCAGGACGCCTTTTAATGACAACGGTATTGAACCGCACAAACAACTTCCCTGGTACATTTGATCTCCTTAACTGAAAGTCCCTAATTCACCCGTGTAATATATGGGTAACGTTGTGACCTAGCCTAACTCATTAGGCCATGAACGAACACTGAATTGGGCCAAAAATGCCACGCATATTGAATCAGTTAAATATATTCATAATGTTAAACGTTGCTGTTACTAGAACTATTAAATGAATACATTCGAACTTCGTCACGTGGAAACCAGCCCAGCTTTTCGTAAAACTGTTGAGCGTTGATACTGTCGTTATAAACAAATAAATGGGACACTACTTGGGTCAATGATACAAAACTCAAGCATTCCCCAAGGCTGCTCAACAACCTCGGAAACGGTAACTTAAAATTCCGACACTACATTAGAGTTTTGGATGTCTTGAGACCAACTTTTTACGTCTTCAACCAGCAAGTGCATCATGTAATTGTGACAATGCGCAGGTTCATAAAAGTTTTGCAGAAGGAAGGCACAACTGCCATGTCGTAAATATCGTGAAATTCAGACATAACTTCAAAGCCGATTGACTGGTAAAAACGCTTAGATAAACTGAGGTCTTTCGCGGGTACGAAAGACTTAATTTCTGAGACTTTGAGGTTTTACATCCTACATCCTACATCCTACATCCTACATCCTTATAGTATTGATATTCTGATGCTAACTCGCTTTAAGAGATTAAAACATTTATTCCGAGCCCTGCTGAAATGAGTCGACTTCGGCTTTGGTTAGATAACGCCACTGACCTACTTCAACATCTAAACGAACATCACCAATCTGTTCACGGTGAAGACCAACAACTCGATTCCCTACCGCAGCAAACATTCGTTTTACTTGATGAAACTTACCTTCTGTAATAGTCAACAGCACTTCTTTACTGGTAATCACTTCAAGCTCTGCCGGACGCGTCGGTTTTTGTTCGCCTTGCAATTGAATGCCCGCTTTGAACTTATCAGCGACATCATCTTTGATATCTCGTGACAATGTCACGCGGTATACCTTCTTACATGACTTGGTTGGCAGCGTAATATTGAATGACCATCGCCCATCATCGGTAATCAAAACTAAGCCTGTGGTGTCAGCATCTAAGCGCCCTACTATGTGCAATTCTGATACTTTGCCTATCTCGATGTAGTTGAACAGCGAGGGATAGACTTCGTCGATATTGGAGCAAATAGTACCCGCAGGCTTGTGCATTAAGAGGTAACGAAATTCACGTAAATGAAGCGGCGTGCTGTTTAACAAGATGGTGTTGCTTTCGTGAACCTGAGTCGATTCGTCGGTGACAGTCTCACTGTTTACATTCACCTCGCTATTACGGATGCGTTCAATCGCTTCAGGCTTGGTTAGTTCAGTGCTTTTACATAGGTATTTATCAAGGCGCATTAATCGTCGGCACCACATTTAGCACAAGGCTTATAAGTTCGTTCACCTTGCTCGATAACCACATAATCACCTATGCACTTGTCACATAAAGCGAGCTTTGGGTAAGCGTCTTTTTGTTTCTTTGCGTTGATGTTGCCTTCGGTGGTGTATACCGTTCTCATTTTGATGCCTTTGCTTGAATAACGTGAGAGGCACAAATTGTATCACTGTTTACAGCTTTGATTGGAGTGGTCGTGCATAGATAAATTAATTTTAAGTATCGCTATTCCAAGTTCGCGCCCCTTAACGGTATAAGCATGAACAACTAAGGCAACGTGCCACGCCTATCAGTGGTAAAATGACAAAAGCTCACCAACCAATGAAGTCACTAATGAAAAATTGTAATCAATGCGGGAAATGCTGTATCAAATACGGAGATGGCGACCTTGCCGCAACGCAAGAAGAGATTGATTTGTGGGAGTTGTTCAATCCAGACATCTTTGAATATGTTCGTGGAAGCGAGATCTGGTTCGACCCTGAATCTGGTGAACGTTTAAGCCGTTGCCCTTTTCTGGAACTGGTTCCGACGAAAGATACCAAGGCTCAAGCCAGGTACACCTGTAGCATCTATTTAGACCGACCAGAAGATTGCAGACATTATCCAAGCCTGATTAATGAGATGGTACGAGATGAGTGTGAAATGATTGAGGTAGTGGATTTACAAGACACGAAGAAAGCTCAAAGGAAACTCGATCTATTGATGAAAGACAGCCGCCCTTCAAGCTATTCTTAAGTGATGATCTTTTAAAGATCAGTCTGCAACATTAGCTAATTAGCACTAATACAGCTGATAGATGCTAAAACCTTAAGCCAAATACTGGTTCGCTTCTAACCAATCAAGCGCAACCAGTGCTGCCAATGAGCATACCGCTCTGTCGTTACCATCAACAAACTTAAGCTCTTCGATTTCAGCATCTGGAGACAGTTCGCCAGTATAATCAGCAAGATAACAAGTCAATTGCACCGATACGCCTTCCGCTTTGCCATCAGCTTGGCCTGTAAAGGTCTCAACGTATTTAATGGAGTCTGACACTAAATCGACAGAGATCTCTTCTTTGATTTCGCGAACTAGTGCTTGCTCATCACTTTCGCCAGCTTCACGCTTACCACCCGGTAGATAGAATAGTTCTTTGCCTTTTGATCTCACCATCAACAACTTGCCGTCTTTGATGAATATCCAAGCCAGCTTATCAATTACCTTATGCATGTCGTTAGACCTTATTTTTGTTTTAGTTCTCGTTTTACTGAATCTGGTCACACTATTACTCTCGACCAAACAAAGCCTGGGTATGTTACACGCTGGAATGAATATACTCTATGGAGTCGAATAGGAATTATCATAGCCAAAATGAAAAATGACAGCTTTCGAGACAATGAGCGTCAACTGTCATTAGTGTTGTTTACAGATTGATCTATAACTGTCTGCGAATAGGATCAATCGACTAGCCACTTAAGTGCAGAGTCGTGATCTTCAAATGACTTAATCTCACCCGACACAAACCAACTGCCGACTTTTGATGCCATTTCTTGCCAACTTTTATCGCCGTAAATAGCAATTTTGTCTATCTTCGAATTGAGCTCTAATCCCAATTTGAAATCGTCCCAAGCAGCCCGCAACTCCCAACCTGTTAAAGATGATATATCGACCAGCATCTTAAGTTCAGATGAATCGAGTTCTTCTAATGTTGTATTTAGAATTGGTATCATTGCTTGGTAATCATTGTGTGTGAGTTTTCCTTTCGCTTTAAACACAACAATGGTTTCACCGTTAACACGTTCAATTCCAACCGATATTCCGTGACGTTCGATACTCATAATCTAGCCCTCATAGTGGAAACTAGAGTTAGCTTAAAGGATTAAACAACAAAGAGATGGGAGATTGACGTCAAAACAGACAAGTGCTTTATCTAGGCTGAATTTCAGAGAGTTAATCGCGCTTCTCCAACAGTTCGCTTAGGTTTTTAATTTGCACGATACGGGGGGGCTCTGACTTAAAATCAACTCGACTAGTGTTCAACCACACCGCTTGCAAACCCGCTTCAAGTGCTGGGTAAATGTCTTTCTCTAATGTATCACCTACCATGGTGATATCTTGAGGTTCAACACCAAGCTTAGAAATGATGGCGGGATAAAAATCCGAGTCGTATTTAGATAAGCCAAGGGTAGCTTTGCAAAAATAACCCGATAAATACCGAGTGAGCCCTACTCGTTCAAAAGCTTTGATGATGTCTTGCTCGCTTGAGTCTAATGCGTTAGTCGCAACATAAAGCTGGTGGGTTTTAGATAGTTCACAAAGTATTTCCCGAGCACACTCGACCACTTTAACTCTCTCCCAGTCACACATCTTCCCTTGTGCATCTGGGAAATCGACCATCAGCGTATTGCCCCAGTCGAATAACACGATTTTTGTTAGATCGATTTGCTTTGTAATATTGTTCATCTTGCCTCCTGCATGCGATGAATTATCTAGCCCTCAAGCGAGCTTATAAGAACTTCTCGAACAGTTAGGCTCATTGTGGTCAACCTTGTTGCTGTTTATTGAGCACGATCTCCTAAACACAAAATTTCACGTATTGTGAATCAACAAAATACCCTTTATTGATAAACCACTTTGAAGCGCTCTAATACGAGTAACATGTCTTCAGCTGGCGATATTTTGAGCTCTTCACATTCACGCGAGAAGAAGTTCCAGTGCGCTTCTTTCCACCATTCGAGTGTTTTATCACCCTCACCTTCCGCGGCAGCAAATTCAGCAGTGACTTCGTTGTATTTGCACTGTGAGACTGAAGTAATCTCTACAATACAAACTGGCTTGCCATCCCAATCAGTGACGACTTGCAAATGCCCTACGACAGGCATCGCTTCCCCTTCATGGCTGTACCAATATTCAAGGCTGCAAGACGCCTGTTTTTCGCCTTTGAGAATCAACTGAGCGCAGAGATTGGCGTTGTATTCATCAGCGCAGTAATAGTCGGAACTAAAAGACGTATATTGAGAAGCCACTTCGGTTGGCAATGTATTGAGGTAACTATCGAGATAATCTTTGCTTCTTTCTTCCATGATTTTTCCAGTTTGAATATAAGGTTCAGTCAGTGAGAAATAACAGACTGTAGTGAGAAATAACAGACTGTAATGTTGGTAAGCTATCAAGGGGAGAGATTGGTGTAAACCTAGGAATTTCAAAATGGTAATTACAGTGAGAACGAGGCTCACAAGGAAGAACTAAAAGCATTTTTAAGTTTTACTTTTAGCTCTTCGTATCTCGTTATTAGTGCTTCGTAACTGGAAGGGAATTAACGGTTAAGGAACTCTACCGCTTTGTCTGGGAAGTCGGTAAACACGCCATCGACTTTAACTTGGTTGTAAAAGACATCCAACATACCATCAAAGTTATCAGCATAGGCTGGGATTCTTCCTGGATCGGCACGGAACGTATACGGGTGAACGTCTAAGCCCGCGTCTTTTGCTGACTTCATCAATGGTTTAATAATGATGTTATCTTCGGTCGATGCATCGTCTACCAACATAGGTTTCCAAGGACCAATGCCGTCAGCATAGCTAGCGACTTTTGCCATGCCGCCTTTCTCAAACATCCAGTCGTAGCTGTACGGCGTCGCTTTCTCACCTTTATAAGTCATGGTTTCGTTCCAATCGGTATAAGCCATCAACTGAACGAGCTTGAGATCCATTTCCATGGCCGGCATAAGTTCATCATTGATACGCTGAAGTTCATTGGCATCAAAACACTGTAAATACACTTTGTCGCCTTTCGATAGGTAACCATATTGATGTAAAGTCGCAAGCACTGCTTTAGAAATATCTTTGCCTTCGTGACGATGGAACCAAGGTGCTTTGATTTCAGGATAAATGCCTACGTCATAACCGAGCGTCTTGTTTAAGCCTTGGATCAGCTCGATTTCTTCTGCAAAAGTAGCGACCCGGAAATCAGACTGCCACATAGGGAAACGTGTTGGGTACCCTGCCACTCTGTTGCCTTGTTCATCGAGGTTAAAGCCTTCAGTCACTTTTAATGATTTGATCTCGGCAAGCGTAAAATCAATGGCATAGTAGCGGCCATCAGCGCGTGCTCGTGTTGGAAAGCGGTCAGCAACATCGGTGACTCTATCTAAATAGTGATCATGTAACACCACCAATTGATCGTCTTTGGTCATCACCACGTCTTGTTCGATATAGTCAGGTTTCATTGCATAGGCAAGTGCTTTGGCAGGCAACGTATGTTCAGGTAAATAACCTGATGCACCGCGATGCGCAATCACTAAAGGTTCAGCAAATGCGTTTGCTGATAAGCTCAATGCCAAAAGAGTCATACACATTGACGTTGTTTTCATTATTTCCATTCCTTTGATAGAAAAGAGGCAGGAATATCCTGCCTCTTTGATTTATTGACGTTGTTTTATTAGGTTAAAGAGCCGTTAAGCTAACGCTTCTTTCTCTTTTTCAAGATTTTTTTGTTTATGATGTGCTCGCTCACCCATGAAGGCATAAAGCAAACAAATTAATGATGCAATACAAGCGCCCACCAAAATAATGAAACCACCATCCCAACCGTAATGGTCAACCATAAACCCAAGCACTGCGTTTGCAGCAACCGCACCACCTAAGTAACCAAACAGACCTGTTAAGCCTGCCGCTGTACCTGCAGCTTTTTTAGGAGCAAGCTCTAGCGCGTATAAGCCGATGAGCATTACCGGACCATAGATAAGGAAACCAATTGCAATCAGCGCCAACATGTCAATCGTTGGGTTACCTGCTGGGTTTAGCCAATAAACTAATACAGCGATAGTAACCAAAACCATGAATAAGATACCTGCAGGTGCGCGTCGGCCTTTAAACAATTTATCTGAAATCCAACCACACAATAGCGTGCCAGGTATACCCGCCCACTCATACAAGAAGTAAGCCCAAGAAGATTTATCTACTGAGAAGTCTTTTGCTTCTTTCAAGTAGACCGGAGCCCAATCAAGTACACCATAACGAATAAGGTAAACAAACGCATTAGCAATCGCGATTGACCACAACAACTTGTTAGAGAAAACGTACTTAAAGAAAATCTCTTTCGCCGTCATTTCTTTCTCATGGGATTTATCGTAGTCGTCTGGGTAATCGTCTTTGTGTTCTTCAATTGGT
>NZ_JADDYI010000022.1:69734-137904 GCF_015163545.1 Vibrio sp. OPT24 | reverse complement strand
GGTAAGCCACAAGACTGAGGTGTATCTCTTACAGTGAACCAAACAAAAATAGCAACGAGAGTGGCAAAAAATGCAGGAACATAAAAAGCGGTTCGCCAGTCGTCATTAAAAGCCCAAAGCCCCAATAGGAACATTGGGCCGATCAAGCCGCCACCGACATTGTGTGCCACGTTCCATACGGAGACTATCTCGCCGCGTTCTTTTCGTGACCACCAGTGAACCATGGTTCGCCCACAGGCCGGCCAACCCATACCTTGAAACCAACCATTTAGAAACAACAGGATAAACATCGCAGTAATACTACCTGTCGCCCATGGCATAAAACCAAAGCAGAACATCACCAATGCCGACATCAACAAGCCGCCACTGAGGAAATAACGAGGGTTAGAACGGTCCGACACGCTCCCCATTAAAAACTTAGATAAACCGTAAGCGATGGATACTGCGGCTAAAGCAACCCCTAGTTCGCCTCGGCTATACCCTTGTTCAATAAGGTATGGCATCGCCAAACTGAAGTTTTTGCGTACTAAGTAGTACCCTGCATAACCAACAAAGATGCCGAGAAAAAGCTGCCATCGTAAACGTGTGTAGGTGCTATCAATCTTATCTGACGATAAACGATCGATATGCGCCATAGGTTTGAATATTCCAAACATAGGAACCTCATAATTATTGGGCGATAGAAATTTAAAATGCTCGAACGAAAAAATTAAACGCTCATTCGAAATCAGGGGAATTGTATGTGCTTCAGGATTATTTTCTGTGATATAGCTATCTATTAACAATAAATAACTTTAAATACAGCATATTAGTTTCATTTAATTAGACTGCGCTTCATATTTTCGTTTTTGTATATCTAACTTCAGGAAACATTAAGTGGGTACATTTTGTTCGAATGAGCAAATATCGAACAAGTTATTCATTAAAAACAAATCAAGGTGTAGAAACTCCACCATCCCACCAACCTACAATCGCACTTATATTCTATGGCTTTCTTTTGAATCTTAAATACATAACCAATCGTGATGTCAAACCTATGCTTCCGTTTATTTATTGAACGCTGGTGATTACGTATCGTACAACCTCAAGTGATGCAGCAATGCCCAAAACAACTTTATTTGTTCGCCCAATATTTTGGGTATGGTGTGCAGTCATCAGCTTCTTACTAATTAATTAAACGATAGGAAATATCATGAACAAATCACTTATCGCTCTTGTACTTGCTACTGTTTTAGCTGGCTGTTCATCAGGTGGTACATCTGAACCGACACAACCTGAATTTGATGGTGACTACGGTTTTGAAAATATCGATCCCGGTTTCGGGCAAGATGATACCGATAACGATGGCGGTTATGAGAACGTAGACCCTGAATATGGTGTAGATGCACCCGGTCTAAAAGACAAAATTGCACAAGCTGATTTGGGTTTCGTACATATCCCTGAGTTGGGTGATATTCCATTTTTTAATACGGATACTGATGAAGCGCACATCGGGGCTGTAAAAGAGCGCTCTAGTGAAGAAGAAACCCTCTATAGCATCTATGTGGATGACAAGCGTGTTGGTGAAATCATCATTCGTGATAACTATGTCACGATTAGCTCTGGAGACAAGATGATCTCAGGCAGAAAAGATTCAATCACTTATGCCGACAATGATTACACCTTCTGGACAGTGCGAGATACGAGCGGAAATGTAGTTGGTGACTTTAAACGTCTCGATGACGGTGTTTGGGTATTCCGTGAGGAGATGAGCAGAGAAACATTTGTGGTGAAGTATCACAACGGCCAATGGAACTTCATCCCAGTAGCAGAGATAAAGAGCAAGGTAAAAGATAACTTACCTTCGCAAGCAGCCGTTACCAAAGTTCGAGCAAAGATACAGGCAAATAAGCTTCGTACGCTGAAGTAATCATTCTTAATAAAACAGAACTGCCGGGCATTCAAACAGTACGTTTGAGTGCCCTTCTTTTCCTACCAATATTTCTACGTAGCTCTTTCAGTAAAATGCTTCAATCTTTCAAGGATGATTCGAATTACGTGACCAATTTAATGGTTGTCTAGGTTTATACCGAGATCGCCAATATTCTGTAAACATAAGCGAGTGATCAAATGACCATCAAAAACCTTCCTCTATTGGCTCTAACCGCTTTATTGTTGTTATCTATTACCAATGTTCACGCTTATGAGCAAAATCAAGATGAAACCGCGATTACATTTGGTCTATCTGCTGAACGTGGTTGGCGTGATTGGTCTGCTTCTTACATCAAATACCGTGGTGTTGGTTCTCTGGGGTATGGCTTTGAATTTACACGCTCTGCATACAATGATGACACCTCTTCTTATGAATACAAACAACGCGACAATGAATACCAGTTTCACGTCCCTATTGGTATAACCGAAAACCTTTACATAACACCGGGCTACGGCATTAAACGCACCCATACTGATGTCACATTTGATAGGAACAAGTTCTCAGACAGTTCAACCAAACAAGTTGGCGGCTTAGATGCAACCTACATTATGGACAGTGGTTTTGTGGTAACGGCCGGTTTCGACAAAGCAGAAGGTGAAGACTTGGAGTTTTCAATTGGTGCAGGTATCGCATGGTAAGCGAAGGTTTTGGAATAATGGTAAACACAGAAAAACAAAAAAGGCCTAGATTTTTCTAGGCCTTTTCTAGTAATAACGCTTGGTAACTCAGTATTGGCAAGTGACACCAAGGATTAGCGAGTTACTCCAACAATTATTCTTCGATGTAAAAAGCTTCTACAGTGCCTTTTAGAGTAATAAGCATTGGTTGACCAAAGCGATCTAGCGCTTTAGGTGAAGGGATCTTAACCCAACCTTCGCTGATGCAGTATTCTTCAACATCAGTACGCTCTTTACCATTTAGACGAATGCCGATTGGGTATTCGAAACACTCAGCAACGTGGTGTGGGCTGCGTGGGTTACCTGCAAGATGATCTGGTAAAGCTGGTCTTGAATTAGTATCGCTCATGTTCATTACCTGTATGTACGTAAATAAAAAAAGTGCGTCATTCTAGTCAATATAGGCTTTGTGCTCAACAACTGCTGCAATAAATCGTAGTGATCGTTTTAATCAACAGCTAGTTGTTTGATTTAAAGGCGATATCAACACAAATTTCATCGATACATTAACAAATTTGCGGCAAGCCATAATTCTCTAACCTAGGCAGCTAGGCCGATAAATGGGATAGCACACAACTGGCGACTCTATGGATTGAATTAATATTTAAGAACAAAAACGCCAATATAATATTGGCGTTTGCGTTTTGGCTATATGTGCTTCGAAACACGTGATAAACAAATATGCTGCGAACAAATACCACAACATTGTTCACATACAGAATCTAAGCTTTTTCTAGCTCGTTCTGTGAGTTTTCGAGAAGCGCATCTACGATCTCTTGAGAACGAACAGCCAACACAGAAAGAAGCGTATCACTCAGGCCATGAGAAGATTCACAACACCCCTGCAGGAAGATCTTAACTTCACAACTTGGCTTCATGTCTAATTGGTATGAACGCGCTACCGATTTACTATCAATCAAGGGTTCAATCGAGCTGAGCATTTGGTTGAACTCATCGTAACGATAGCCCGTAGCAAGAATGATCGCATCGTATTCCTTCCATAACTGTGTTTTGTTTATCGTGTCATTCAGACGCAACGCTACTTTGTCATCTTTCATAGCAACTTCTTGGATGTCATGACAACGTAGATGTTGATGGTTACCCTCACCCGTTACTTTTTGCAAATAAAGCAGCTCGTAAATGGCGTTAAGTTCTTCTGTATCCACAACTGAATAGTTAGTCGCGCTAAATCGAGAAAGGATGTGGTCACGCTGCTCTTGCGTGCTTTCATACATGTGATCGGTAAACTCAGGATCAAACACCTCGTTTACAAACGGACTGTCATCAGCCGGGTGCAATGCAAAGCGGCGGTTAACCATGTGAACTTCACCATCAGCATAACGATTGGTGAGATCAACGAATATTTCAGCAGCACTTTGCCCAGCACCCACGATCGCGATTTTTGGCTCTGAGTTTGGCTTAAAGGTTTCACGCCACGCTTTGTACTTCGAGGAGTGGATGATTTGTTCGTTATCATGGCCTTCAAACAGTTTTGGAAGTTTCGGCATCCCGCCCATACCGACAATAAGGTTCTTAGCGATTCGAACCGTCTGGTTGCCGTGTATATCGGTAGAGGTAACTTTTACTTTTGAGCTTTGACCATTTTCATCAATCGCTTCAATATCAATGACTCGCTGGCCGTAATTTACACGTTCTGAAAATTGATTAGCAACCCAAGTCAGATAGTCGTTAAACTCAACACGAGAAGGGTTCATACTACCTAAGTTGATAAACGCATTAAGCCTATCTTTGGTGTGCAAATAATTAACGAATGAATAAGGACTGGTTGGATTTCGTAATGTCACCAGATCTTTCAAACAAGATATTTGCATTCTTGTTCCATCTAACAACATACCACCGTGCCATTCAAAATGAGGCTTTTGCTCCAAGAAGCAATAACTTAAGCCTTTATCTTTAGCTTGCTCTTCCAAAGCAATAGCTATCGATAAATTAGCAGGACCAAAGCCCACTCCGAGAACATCATATTCCTTAATTTGTTTCGTCATGTATAACCTCATGAAAATTTTGCAGGCGCAAACAAGCGCCCTATTCCGACTCCTTGTTTCAGTACAAACTGCTCTCGATTAGAACTCGTTACTGAAAAAGCTGTCTTTTAACTGACACATTAAAGCCGCACGCTTATGCGGAAATTCAAATTCTTTAACTTTGGCAAAGCCGTATTTTTGTAGATACCCAATCATTTTGTTGTTATCGGCTCTTGGCTCGCTAACAATCTTTTCTGTGCGAGGATCCGATAGATAGATGAAGTGACAAACAGAAGGCAACCAAGCAGCAACTTTATGTGCTCCGCGGTGAGACTCTTCGCCTACCAACATATGTATCCCACGATCGTAGTCGCCAGCTGCATAGTAAGGCGCGATACGATCTTCTTTTGTCCAATACACTTCGATATAAGCAAAAGGCTGGTTGTCTAAACATACAATTAGCAGTTGATTTTTATGGTTTTTGCAGGATTCTTCTAAATAAAACTTGTGCTCTTCTAACGAACCAGTCTGTTCCCAGAAATTGGCAACACGCTTTGTGTTCTGCCATTTATTGAACAACGTTAGATGTTTATCAACGTCTAACCCTTCTAATGTAAGTACAGCGTTTAGCTCTGGAATGTAGCGACGATATAGCTCCCCATACAAAGGCTTTGGCCTTGCCGGATGATACCCTGCAGCGTCAAGAACTTGCTTATGTGGGTAAAGGGCGTGATTTCGATTCTTAAGCCATAACTCCGGAGTTTGCATAACGGCTTCACGCCATAGCACTTTTAAGCCTTCGGCAGTTTCAAAGGACAAAGAATCCAACACTTCGCTTTTAAATTGTCCGAGTTCAATAGTTCGAATATCTGAGTTAGCGGAAAACAAAAGCGCAAACGCTGAGAGAGCTTCTTGTTCGGTAGCCGTCATCTCTGTAAGTCGCCAAAAATGATCCGTTTCTCGTACTACTTCGAGAGAACCGCTACTCACTTCAACACTATATCTATCTAGCCCTTCAGTTAAAGAAACACTCTGCCCATCGGGCAGAGTGTTCGCAGGCTGGTGGCTACCAGTCATAGGTTACGCTCGCAATCACGTTACGACGGTCACCGTAGAAACAGTAGTAATCACATGTAGCAACGTACTCTTTATCTGCTAGGTTTTTCGCTGCAACTTGGAACTTATAATCTTCAATACGGTAGCTTAACGTAGCGTCAAACAATGTATATGAAGGAACAACGTTTGTTTCGGTATTATCGGCATATGAATCACCAACGTAACGAGCACCCGCACCAATCGTTAAGCCATCTAATGGACCATTTAGGAAGCGGTAATTTGCCCAAGCTGAAGCGAGTTGGTCAGCAATTTGTGATGGCGTGTTGCCTACATTACTGCTTGTCGAATCTGCTGTTATTTCAGAATCAATGAATGAAACGTTACCAATCAAGGTTAATGCTTCAGTCACGTTTGCAACAGCTTCTAGCTCTAAACCACGGTTACGAACCTCACCAATTTGCGTTAGTTGGCCAGCGACCTGACGCGCTAAGTTTTCTTTCGATACTTCAAACGCAGCAATGTTGAAGTAACCGTCAAAGCTACGCGGTTGGTATTTCAAGCCAAGTTCGTACTGTTCGCCACGTTCTGGCTTCGCAGGGTCACCATTGGCGTCAAGTTGAATTATTGGGTCAAACGACTGAGCGTAGCTCGCATAAGGTGTAAAGCCGCTATCCATCAAATAAGCAACACCGAAGTTAGTTGTCCACTCTTCGTTGTCGACCTTAGTTTTTGCGCCCGTTGTCGTGTTATGTGTCTTATTTTGGGAATCGTCGTAACGAACACCTATTTGCACTGCCCACTTGTCCGCAATCATCATTTGGTCTTGTAAATACAGGCCTAGTTGATTGTTTTTAGTTTTAGTGGTTTGGCGGTCAGATTCATCAACAACACTAAAGTTAGAATCCAGCAAAGTGACATTGTTACTATAGGACGGGTTGAAAACATCAAACAATGGGTTTGCGATCGAAACGAAAGTCCCTCCAGCTGGAACAATAATCGAGCTATTACCATCGGCAACAAATGGGTCTGAAGCATAATCTTTACTGTCAATATCGATACTTTGATAATCGATACCAGCTAGCAAAGTATGTTCTACAACGCCAGTTTTAAAGGTGTGTACAACGCGGTTGTCTATATTAAACGCGTCAGACGTGCCTTCCTCTGTGGAAGCCCCGCGTAGAACCTTGCTGTTTGTTGGGTCATAAACACCTAAACCATAATCTGTCGCATAGCCAAGCGAATACATTTGACGGAGGTTAATGTCCATCTTACTGTAACGCGTATTCTGCATGAAGTAAGTACTGTCATTGAAATGATGTTCAAATTCATAGCCTACTGACAGTTGTTCACGCTCGAACGTTTCCCAATCGGTATTGCCTACCGCAGTGCTATCACTGATTTTCCCGTTTGGATTCGATGTTAACGTTCCTTCCATTGGCAAAAATTGCAGATACGGGTCGGAATCATCTTTTTGGTAACTGGTTAACAATGTTAATTTGGTGTCGTCTGTGAATTTATAAGCCAGAGAAGGGGCGATGAAAATACGTTCAGCTTCTACTCCATCAACACGGCTGCCATTTTTGCGACCAAGCGCTTGTAGGCGGAATGCCATTTTTTCGTTAACTTCAGAGTTCACATCTAAGCTAATTTGCTTACGATCGTCAGTGCCGTATTCAATAGCAAACTGACCAGAACCACCGTCAAATTGAGGGCGCTTGCTCACGACATTTATGACGCCACCTGGAGGAGTTTGGCCGTACAATGCAGAACCAGGACCACGTAAAATTTCTACTCGCTCCAACCCAAATGGGTCGATTTGCCAGCTGTAAAAGCCAGATGAGTACAAACGCGTTCCGTCTTGATACAAGCCGCTGTTTGCTTGCTTAAAGCCACGAATCACAAACCAATCTTGCTTGTTATCTTCACCGAAGTAATTTGCTTGGATACTCGGTGTGTATTGCAATGCATCGGCAATACTGATCGACGCTCTGTCGTCCATTTGCTCACGCGTCACAATGGAAATAGCACGAGGTGTTTCACCTATCGCAACGTCGGTTTTTGTTGCCGTGCGACTACTTAATCCTACGTAGCTAAAATCTGGACCTACTGAGCTGTCTTCAAGCTGCTGCCCAAGAACAACAACGGTTTCATCTTCGTTGGCCTGAACCATTCCTGACGATATAACTAAAGCGACCGCAAGTGCTGTTGGGGTGCGCATAAAGTGCCGATTCATATATTTCTCCTTCAATACGGCTATGAACCAATTGTAATAAAAACACAAACAATAACGATAATAGTTATCATTGCGATTAATAATAACGAGAAGTGTACCACGTAATTTTCAAAATAAAACATCTTAGTAATGGATATTTATAAAATTATTCACAATACAAATGTCTGTATAAGTCTTTGATTACTGTGTTGTTCTGAACAATACCTAAATGATCCGTGTCCACAGTGACGGAATATCTCTGCGCGTTGAGCTTATTCAACCCTTTGGATAACAGGTCGGAGCGACCATTTGGTTGCCCTGCCCACCAACAATGCAACTTGGTTTTTATGCTTGGTAATTGATATCCACGGCATAAAGAACGCATATGTTGTTCTACAGACCAGCTGTAGAGCATTTGTTTCGCGTTATCTGCCATATGTGGATCAAAGTGATTTTCCGCTAGCCATGTATTAAATACCTCTGGCCACATTGGTGGAGATACTGAATCGAGTAAGTCTATACATCGTGCCCCTTGCTGTACGGTAACCGTCCCTAGCAACAAGGAAATATGCTCTAATAATTTCGCTTTTGATGATGGGGAATCCCACTGATCACTCGCTATTTCTGTACCTGGGACATAACAATCTAGCAAGCCGGCAAACCTAATTTCGTCTCCATTTTTCTCGAGGCGACTCGCGATTTCTTGAGTAAGTGCACCACCGAGTGACCAACCAACTAAGCGATATGGACCACGTGGTTGTAACTGCTTGATTGTTTGAAAATAGGTGTCTGCCATATCGGTTAGTGAGGTATCAAAAGCATTATCTAAAACAAAGCTCTTTGACTTTATCCCATAAACTGATCGCTTCCCTTCCAATGATTGCGCCAAGCGTTGATAACCAGTAACACGCCCAGTAACCGGATGAATACAAAAAACGGGCTCATGCTCATTAGATGTAGTGTTAAGTTTTTCGATAAGTCGTTTGTCCGGCTTGACCGTTGGTTTCTCTTTAACGATTCGCATCACAGACACAAACTCAGTTAAACACTCTACATATCGTGTAGCGATTTCTTCTATCTTTTGGTGCGAGTAATGCGTAGTCGCATACTCCCACGCAAGGCTCAACTTGCCTGATACAATTTGGGCGTTGACAACAAGTGGGGTCAACATCTGGTTTAATTCGGATTGAGGTGAGCTACCTTCTTCTATCGGTGAACACCACTGCGCGAATCCGTGACTAGAATACTGACCAAGATAGTTAAAGGTAGCGACCATGCTTTGCTCCTCCAGTGTTCCTTGTTCTCGTTGTTCTAGGTACCTCAGTCCGTAACCAATACCACCATCTTCCTTAATACGTTCGAGAGCATCATGTGTTTTATCAACCATACTAATAATGTCTGGATGATATTGCCCAATAATTGGATACAAGCTAGTCGTCCACCCAACCATTCGCGATAGGTCGGTATTTGCAAAAACAGATGGTTCGCGTCCATGCCCCTCAAGATAGATAGGTACATTCGGATGCTCTTCACTTGCTAAGGCTGATACAAGCGCAGTTATCAAAGCGCTTTGGATATTAGCACCCAACTCCGAGCCTGAGATTCGCAATAATGCTTGAGTGAGATCATTAGATAACTCGGTTTTTTGACTTTGCTTATCTCGGTAAAGAGGCAACTTGAGGCCTAGTTCAGTACTCCCCAAGTCGTCGGTTATTTCCGACAAAAAATGCCAAGCCTCCCGCATCAATTTACCTTTTTCGCTCGATGACCACCTCTCAACAGCATTGACCGCTTCATCTAACGAACTTGAGTTCGGCATCAAATCTATATCTTGGCCCGCGACTAACTGCTGATAAGCTTTCCATAGATCATCTAATAGAATTCTCCAAGACACACCATCTACAGCCAGGTGGTGGATTGCGATCATCAAGCGGTTAGGCGCGTCGGAAAATTTGGCAATGCCCGCTTGAATCAAGCGTCCAGAACTAATATCCATGCTTTGTTGGATTTCTTGCGTGAACGCTGAAAAAGCCTGTTCAGAATCGACGTTACTGACCCAAAGATATTGACGTTTTTGGTAAAGTTGAAATTGCTGCTTCCATTTACCTGATTCCTGGCTGAATGACAGCCTGAGGCTTGGATGCTGTTTCACCAAGGCTTGAATAGCCGACTCTAAGTAACCAATTTCCATATCTTGTTTAAGCTCAACGCAAATATGTTGGTTCCAATGATTTGGCTCTGGAAACTCTTGGGCAAAGAAATGCGCCTGTATCGGCATTAATTCAAAAGGTAAATCACTAAGCTCACGCTCTTTGGCTGTTTTATGAATGCTAAGCACACTCGCCAAATCACGTAATGTCTTGGCTTCAAACACTTGTTGTGGTGTTAAGTTGTAACCCGTAACACGGACTTTGCTGACCATTTGCAAACAAAGGATGGAATCACCGCCCAATGCGAAAAAGTTATCGGAGCAACTCACCTGCTCAGCACCAAGAAGTTGCTGCCATGTGTCCACCAACAAGGCTTCTTGTTCCGTTTCAGGTGTAACAAACGTTGCTTCAGATTCGAATTTACTTCCAAGAAAAGGGAGAGACGCTCTATCAACTTTTCCTGCAGGCGTGAGCGGAAGCTTTTCCAATACTAATAATTGGCTTGGTACCATGTAATCTGGCAGCACTGTGGATAATTGGTCGAGAATGTCATCAAGATCGAATCGTTCAGGCTCACTGCTTTGGAGGTAACCAAACAATTGCTTCTGTGCCCCAACCTCTTGAAGTGCGACGACACAGTGTTCAACTTTTGATATAGATTGAAGTCGACTTTCTATTTCTCCCAACTCGACACGAAAGCCTCGAATCTTGATCTGCTGATCTACCCGACCTATGTATTCCATCACTCCATCATCGTTCCACCGCACCAAGTCCCCTGTACGATACATTCGCTCACCTACATGTTCGCGAAACGGGTCTGGTAGAAAACGTTCGGACGTTAGGTCTGGTTGATCGAGATAGCCTCTAGCCAACCCGACCTCGGCGCCAATGTACAATTCGCCGACTTTGCCAAACGCGACTTTATTCAATTGAGCATCTAAGACGTACAAGCGACGCTCACCGACAGGTTGCCCAATCGGAGCGTACGCACTGGTTAATTTATCTTGTGGATATGCTCGCCAAATCATTGGGGTAACAACGGTTTCTGTCGGTCCATAACCATTAATTATGCGTGGCGGGTTAACAACCTTTTGCAAACGCTGATAGGTTTCTGCGGTAAATGCTTCACCTCCTAGTGTCCAAGATCTGACACTGAGGGGAGGCTTTTGATAATCAATCCAATCCAATAATGGGCCAACATAGCTCGGCGGGAAGCACGCAATCGTGACTTTTTCTTTGCTGAGCACATCGCAAGTTTGTTCAGCGCTCCATAATTCCTGATCTCGAATAACCAACTTACTGCCAAATGCCAAAGGTACCGCCCAACGTTCAACGGCGCCATCAAAGCTAATCGATGCGAAATGCAGCTCTATGTCCTCTGGCGTCATGCCATACTGATGACCAATGGTTTGAACATGCATCGATAATCCAACATGATTAACCGCGACTCCTTTTGGTTTCCCTGTCGAACCCGATGTATAGATAATATAGGCCAATTGTTCAGGATGAAGTTTTGCTGCTGTTGTTTGTTCCTCTTCACGTTGTTGCTTTTTTGATCTCACAAGCAACAACTCTCCGTTTGAAGATCGTAGCTCACACTCATCAACACTCTCCCCTACCCCATAAAACAGAGGATTCGGTTGTGATAATGAAGCCTTAAATGTTGATTGAATGCTATGCCAACGAGATCCCAACCTATGCTGTGTAACCACAAAGCGAGCTTGAGAGTCCTGTATCATGTAAGCCAAGCGCTCGGTTGGATAATCAGGATCTAACGGCAAGAACGCCCCACCCGCTTTCATGACCGCTACCATTGCAACGATCATCTGTACCCCTCTCTCAAAGAGCACACCAACCGCTTGGTCACGTCTTACACCTTGAGCTTTGAGTTTGGATGCAAGATCGGATGATGAATGCGCTAACCCTGCAAAAGTAAGCTGTTGATCTTGATGCTTTAAGGCAATCGCATCGGGCCTTACTCGTGCTTGATTTTCCAGTAACTCGATAATTGACTGAAAATGCCAATTGCCTTCTGGTTGCGATAGATTTCTAAGGACAGCTTCATCATGCGGTGATAAATGCTTCATCTGAGCCAGGCTACAACCTAAATTAACGTCTAAGTCTCGTATTAGGTTTTCAAGAACTGCATTCAATTCGGCCATCTTGTCTTCGTCTATTCGGTCTTTCGAATAAGTTAATACGACACGTGTTTTGCTCTGGCTTTCACGTACATCTAATGCAACGTCGAATAGTGCGAACTCTCCCTTTTGGTCTTGAGCAGACAAAATCAGTTCGTTATCTAAGTGGATATCCCCAGACAAAGTGCTTTGATGATTAAACAACACTTGAAACAACGGCGTCTGCCCAGCCTTTCTTTCTATCAACTTATGCTCATCGGACAATGCCGTGACAAGCTGATCAAATGGCAGCAGTTGATGTTCTTGTGCTTCGAGTACTTTGTCATGAGCACCTGCAATTGCTTTCGCGATCGAACATTTAGGTGAAATAGTTTGTTGAATCACCATGGTATTAACAAAGAAGCCAATCAGGTTCGACACTTCGTGTCGGGTTCTATTTGCCATAGGGACGCCGACTGATATGTCAGAGCGATGTGTCACCGTGGCTAAAGCCGCTTGCCAAACGCCTAACCACAAACTCGAATTCGTTACCGATAATTGGCGAGCCACTTGGTTGATCTTGTTAGATTGAGTTTTACTCAGCTCATAGCTGATCGAATCGGCAGCACGCCTTTGATTTGGTGCGATTTCGCAACACCAAGGGAATAATAGCTCCGAGTTAGAATCTTTTAGTTCTCGCTTCCAATAATCAATGTGGTGAGCACCTTTACCAGCGTCAAGCAAAGCCGTTTGCCACTGGGAGTAATCACGATACTGAATCGGTAATTTCGGCAAATCACCTTGCTGATAGAGTGAAACAAGCTCACTCACGAACACGCCAATCGACCATCCATCTGATACGATATGATGCATTACGAGCTGCAACTTCCATGAACCATTGTTGAGCTTCAAGCATAGCATCCGAATCGGCAGTTCAGTTTCGAGATCAAATGCGTTTCCTATAAAATCTCGCTGTGTATCTTGAATTTGCTGTTGACTCCAACCTTGAGCATCTACAATCACCGGAAACATGACTGCCGATCGGTCGACAAACTGAACTACGGCACTGTCGGACTCATGAACAAAACGCGTTCTTAATACCTCATGCCGATCCAAGACTTTATTTACTAGGTTACCTAGCTGTGTTGTGTCTAACTTGCCTTTAACATCGAACGTACCTGACATATGGTAGGCACTGTTTCCTTTATCTAAACAATAAATATCCCACAGTCGCTGCTGCGCTGGAGAGAGCCCCACTTTCTGTTCAGCGCCGACGGACACAATCGGTAGCTTTTCAAAGTCTAACCCTTTATTACTCAGTAGCTCGATGAACTTGACCTGCTCCGGCTTACCTAATTGAAGAAACCGTTTTGCTAACGCATGCTTATCAATTTTTCCTGCACTGTTCGCACTTTGTTTCTCGGTATCGTTCTTCTTGCTAACAACATTCGATTTCGCAGTCGCCTCTGCTTGGACTGCAGATGTTGGTTGGTTTAACTCGTTTAAATCACTCATAGCAGCTCCAATTCGTCCATCAATGCTGCCATGGCATCGAATTCGTCTTGTTCATGTTGGTTTTGTGTTTGATATTGAGCTTGTAAGCTGTCTGATAAAGCTTGTAGGCTCTTGGCTTCGAAAAAATCTTTTAGAGCCACTTCTAGCCCCAACTCTTGGTGCGCTTTTGCGACTACGCGAGTCGCCAATAAAGAGTGGCCACCTAAGGCAAAGAAGTTGTCGTCCAAGCCTACTTGGGATATTTCTAAAACTTCGGCCCAATTTGCAGCGAACCAACGTTCCAACTCCGTTTCCGGAGCGCGATACTCAATTGATTGCCACTCAGGCGCAGGCAGTGCCTTTCTGTCTCGTTTACCGTTTGGAGAAAGCGGCATTTCACTCAAACCTAGCAATATAGTTGGCACCATATAATCGGGCAGTTGTTCCGACAGATGTTGTTTTACTATTTCTAACTTGAGTTCGTTGTCTTGCTTGAGCTCATTCCACATAGGGTCGACGACATAACCAATGAGTTGGTCACCCGTTTGATGTTTAAACGCAACAACCGCCGACTCTTCAACCCAATCGAGTTGGTTAATCACATTCTCAATTTCTTCTAGTTCAATCCTCAAGCCACGGATTTTCACTTGGTTATCCAAGCGACCGAGATACTCTAAACGTCCGTCTGCATATTGAACGACTTGGTCGCCCGTCCGATACATGCGAGAGCCCGGACCTCCGAACGGGTTAGGCACGAAACGGTCTGCAGTCAGGTCAGGTCGTGACAAATACTCACGCGCTAAACCGACACCAGCTAAATACAACTCGCCAGGCACACCAACAGGCACTGGGTTCCAGTTATCATCCAGAACATGTAGTTGCGTATTGCTGATTGCATAGCCGATAGGGATTCGCTTCGATACAGGTAATTCACAAGGCCAGTACGTTACGTCGATCGCAGCCTCTGTTGGCCCGTAAAGGTTATGTAGCTCAACAGGCGCATGACTCAGTACTTGTTCTACAAGATCCGCAGGAAGCGCCTCACCACTACAGATAATGCGTCTTAGCGAAGTACATTCAGATATCGTCGTTTCTATTGAAAAGGCATTCAGCATCGAAGGAACAAAGTGAATGGTTGTCACTTTCTCTTTTTGGACAACCTCAGAAAGTAGACGAGGCTGGCGGTGTGCTTCAGGAGGAGCAATAGCAAGGCGAGCTCCTGTCATTAATGGCCAGAAGAACTCCCATACCGAGACATCAAAACTAAAAGGCGTTTTCTGGAGTACACAATCGGACTCGTTCAGCGCATATTCTTGTTGCATCCAATTCAAACGGTTTTGCAACGCAACTTGAGTATTCACCACGCCTTTCGGCAAACCTGTAGATCCAGAAGTAAATATCACATACAACGCCTGATCAGGCTGCCAATCGACGTGAGGTGCTTGGAATGGTTGGTTGGACACATCAAGCTTAGTCAAATCAATATACTCACAACCCTCAGTCTCTGGCCACAAGTGCATTGAATTGGAGTCAGTCAATAACAAGTCGATATTAGCTGATCGCAAAATATACTGCAGTCGATCCTCTGGATAACTCGGATCTAATGGCACGTATGCGCCACCAGCACGAGTGATAGCATGCAATCCAATCACTAAATCGAATGAACGTTCAAGACCTAAACCGACACGTGTTTCAGAGTTCACTCCTTTTCCACGTAGCCAATTCGCCATTTGATTTACACGCAGGTCAAACTCTTGATAAGTCAGGGCTTGATCTTGCATTGATAGCGCTATCGAGTCAGGTGCAGTCTGAGCTTGTTGTTGAATTCTTTGTGACGGCGTCACTAAACTGCCCCAATCAAGTTCAGTGTTGTTAAACGCAATGCATTGTTGCTTCGCGGTGTTGTCTATTAAGTGAAGCTGGTTGATTGAGCAACGATTATCTCGCGAAACCTTCTCGAGAAGAAGTCGCCAATGATCAAGAAGTGCCTGAGCAAAGTCTGTGGTAAATATAGGTGAGGCATAGCTTATGAATCCAAGCCATTTATGTTCCGACATTTGCTGAATATCTAACCCAATTTCGAGCTGAGCATTCACTACGCCGGGGTCAAAGGGCTCGACATCAATATCATTCCAATCGAAAATCGCGTTCTCATCAAAACGTTGTAAGTTGAAACTGGTTTGGAACACGGGGTGATACTGTAAATTACCTTTGATACCCAATGACTCGACCAACATTTCAAATGGGAAGTCTTGTCTTTCCAATGCTTTTTCGCTGAAGGACTTCACTTGCATTAGCAAATCAGAAAACGTTTGTGATTCACTAAATTGTGCGGGGATCACCAAGCTATTGATAAAACAACCCTGCATCACTTGTGTTTCTGCTTGAGTCCGCCCTGCGACTGGCACACCGACGCGTATTTGCTCTTGGCCAGAATACTTGTGCATCAACAAATGCCACAATGTCAGCATCACATTGAATGGCGTAGTGCTGTGCGATTTTGCCAGTTGGCTGATACTCGCAATCTGCTCGCGAGACAGTTCAAAATGAAGACGGTTGCCGCTCGTTTCGGTTTGCTCTCTTGGTACATCGCTGTGTAGCACTAATGGTTCAATATCGTATTTCAACGCATCTAACCACCAGCCTTTTTGCCTACTTGCACCTTCTGATTCAAGCCACTGTTTTTGCCACTGTGCGTAATCGATATATTGGAGCTCGCTTGGCGTTTCGCTTCCTTTATAAGTTGGATCAACTAGCGATTGATAACAGCCCGACAACTCCTTTAGGAGCAACTGCATAGAGATACCATCAGAGATAATATGGTGCACTACAATAAGCAATTCAGCCTTCTCGTCTTGCTCGCCTAGCTTACAAAACTCATCGAGGTCAGAAGTTTGCGGCATCCAATCAAATCGAATAAGCGCCCCATCAGCGAAGTTGAACGGTTTGGCTATTAAATCTTTGTAATGAGACAAGCGATCTTGATCATTAACAGCAGCTTCATGGATGCCAAGTTCAATGTAACGCTCAGGACGCACCTGTTGCATCAATTCTCCGTCGACCTGCGCAAAATTGGTTCTCAATATTTCGTGGCGAGAAACCAAGGTATTAATAGCTTGTTTAAGTACCGCAACGTTAACACGCCCAGTAAACTTCAAGCCCAGTGGCATGTGATAAGCAGCACTGGTTGGTAGTAGTTGTTGAACAAACCATAGCCGCTGCTGTACCGCTGACGTAGGCATATTCGGTAATCGAGGAGCTCGAGCGAAAACAGCGAGGTCTTGCGTTCCATGAGCCGACGACGAAGAAAGTTCAGAGATACATTGAGACGCAAGATCTTTGAGTACAGGCGTATCGAACACCGCTTGTAGCGATAACCTGATGCTGTCTTGCTGCTTTAATCTGCCAACTAACTGAGTCGCTAATAGTGATTGACCACCTAAAGCAAAGAAATCGTCCTCTCTGCCTATTTGGTCTTTTTCAAACAGCGCGCACCATTGCTTAGCTAACGCTTGCTCTATCTTGCCAACTGGTTCGATGTAGTCACTTTTATTAGTTGCTAACCAATCCGGAGCGGGTAAACGTTTCTTATCAACTTTACTCGCAGGCGTAAGTGGTATTTTATCTAACTTTATGAATTGGCTTGGGACCATGTATTCTGGAAGATCTTTTGCTAGATCACTTCGCATATCTGACATTGATAGTGAACTATCACTCTGTAGATACGCGACAAGCTGTTTGCCACTCGGGCTATCACAAGCGACAACCGCACACAGTTCTGAGTCAGTTAACTTCTGAAGTCTAGATTCAATTTCACCAAGCTCTACACGGAAGCCACGAATCTTAACTTGTTCATCACTACGCCCGAGGTACTCCATCACACCATCTGAGCGCCATTTCACAACATCGCCAGTTCGATACATTCGCTCCCCGTTACTCGCGAATGGATCTGGTAAGAAACGCTCTGAAGTTAGGTCAGGTCGCTCAAAGTAACCTCTCGCTAACCCTACCTCTTCGCCAACATAGAGTTCACCCGCAACGCCTGCTGGTAACCTATTCAGCGCGCTATCCAATACATACAAGGTTCTACAGCCGACAGCTTTACCTATCGGGGCATACGCACTGTCTAAGCCAGTATCGAGATACGCTTCCCAAATCATTGGCGTTACAACGGTTTCGGTCGGGCCGTAACCATTGATTATTCTTTGCGGTTTCAATACTTGTTGCAGTTTGAAATAAGTATCTCGAGTAAAGGCTTCACCTCCTAATGTCCATGAACGAACCGATAACTCTGGTTGAGTTCCTTCAATCCACTCTAGCAATGGGAGCACATAACTCGGAGGGAAACATGCGATGGTCACTCGCTCCCGTGCCAATACATCACACGTTTGTTGAGCACTCCATAGCGATTGGTCTCGAATCACGAGGCGAGAACCAAATGCCAACGGCACAGTCCAGCGCTCTATCGCACCATCAAAGCTGATCGAAGCAAAATGAAGCTCGACGTCGTCAGGCGTCATTCCGTAACGTTGACCAATAGTCTGAACATGCATGCTCAAACCTTGCTGTGATACACACACGCCTTTGGGCTTACCTGTAGAACCAGATGTGTAAATCATATACGCCAGCTGATCAGATAAAATCGCAGGCTTATCGATTAACTTGGCGTTGAGATCCAACGCGTTGAAGCTTACAGCCTTGGCTTGATTACAAATCTCATTTGCTAGGACCCCGCTAAGTGCATCGTGCACCAGTATCCGTGCTCGACTATCTTTAACCATGAACTCAAGACGCTCTTGCGGATAAGCCGGATCCAAAGGTAAGAATGCCCCTCCTGCTTTCATTACCCCCATCATCGTAACCAACATGTTGCAATCACGTTCAAATAACACGCCGACGATATCGTCACGTGTTATACCTTCGCTAATCAATCGAGCAGCGACGGCATCACTTTGTTCAACCAACTGCTTAAACGTTAGCGACGCTTTATGAACACCAAGTTCATGCTCAACATTAGAAACCAATGCCACATTATCAGGACGCAATAACATCTGCTTAGAAACTAAATCGGTAAAAGGTTCAAACGTCCAAGGTTCTGATACACGGTCGAACTTCGCCAATTCATTAAGCTGACCTTTCGCTAACACAGGGATAGAACCTAACTCTTTCGATAGGCGCTCAACCAACTTATTTAAGTAATGTCGATTTGTAGCACACAGCGTTTCAATTTGCTGTTGAGAGAATTTGCTTTCATCGTAGGCAAAAACGATACGAAGTGATTCGCTCGGCAGAATCGCCAACGTCAGTGGGTAGTGGGTAAACTCGTAGCTTTCAGGTTCCCCGATGCTCAGTTCCCCTTCGCGATTACTTTTAAGAAGCGCCTCGTCCAGTGGGTAATTTTCAAATACGACCAAGGTGTCAAATAAGTTATCGCCAGTCCAACCTGTTTGCGCTTGGATATCAGACAGAGATGAATAGCTGAACTCACGCTGTTCACTTGATGAGTTTTGAATATCCAACAGCCATTGCGAAACTGATTTGGAAAGGTCGACTTGGTGTGCGATTGGCAGCGTATTAATAAATAGACCAACCATAGAATCACTGTGTGCTAGATCCGTTGGTCGCCCCGCTACGGTATTACCAAACACAGGTGTCTGTTGCCCCGTGAATCGGTGTAATGTCAGCAACCACGCCGCTTGCGTCAAGGTATTCAACGTCACACCCGCTGCGCTGAGTTTTGGCAACCATTCACCGACAGTCTCTTGTGAGTAATCATCATTGAATCGATTATATTTAGACTCCAGAGAATCCGAACTGCCGAAAGACTCCACCAAACGCGTTGGAGATTCCATATTTTGCAAGTAACGTTGCCAGTATGCGTTCGACTGCTGGTGATCTTGTTGACACGCCCAAGCGAGGTAATCTGAAAACTGACCTTTAACCGGTGTAATCGTGCGTCTTTGATAAATAGCAAACAGGTCACTGAGCAGCACCCCAGTGCTCCATCCATCCATTAAGATATGATGAATCGTAAATACGCATTGAATTTGATGATCTTCCGTTTGCACGAAGTCAACACGCCATAAGGGGGTGACCTGCGAGCGTTCTAAACGCTGCTCAAGCTGGAAGCCTTGTTCAATGATTTCTTTTTTATATTCAGCTATATCGAATTGGCTGCGTAGACGCACATCTAACACAACGTAATTCAGCTCCAGTTGTTGCCATTCAGCTAAATACGCGTTGCCATCCAACGAGAACAATGTCGAACGCAACATTTGATGTCGTTGCATTACGCCTTGCCAAGCTTCAATCATTCTCGGCAGTTCAACGTGATTTAACGGCAACGTAATTTGGTTTACATAGGTACTGTCACTATCTGAGAGTTTTGCGTGGAAATACAGCCCCTGCTGCAAGGTAGATAATGGTAGGATCGTATTTGGTAGCGACTCTGGTTGCTTTGTCCCTTGACACAATTGATTCAACTGAGATTGGGTCAACTCCACCAAAGGCGCATCGGTTTTCGTTAAGATAGGATCCACTTCAATAAACAGATCGTGTAAGCGTTCAATAGAGTTGTTAAGTGCCGCGTGTAACACCTCAATTTCAGTTTCATTGAAGCAACCACTGTCGAACTCGACATCCCACTGCAAATGATCATTAACAACGGAAGCATTGATAACAACAGCAGCGTCTGCAACGTTGGATTTATCTCGCCATAGCCCCGAGCCCGTTATATCGACTTTTCCATTTATTTGCTGTGTAGCATTGCCAAGGTAGTTGAACAATACATCCATGTTGCCAACATGTGGCCATAAGTTTTGCGCCACTCCCGCGTGGAAAGTGATACCGCCTACGTGGTCGCTATCGAAGCTATCTTTTAGAGACTTGACCCACTCCATTAACGTTCCGAGTTCTGGTATAGCTTGTGGATAAAGAGAGGTGTACCAACCGATGGTACGACTTAGATCTAAGCCTATATTGTCAGTAAAACGACCATGAGACTCACGATGAATGGTTAGCGCCTGACCTTGGTTCTGCGTGCTGACTGTTAACGCACAGACAATAAAGACCACTTGTTCTTGTGTGAGTCGGGCAAAGCTCTGCCCAGCTTTGGTCAACGACTCTATTTTAGACAGTGGCGTCAACCACTGTGTCGAGATTGGCAGAGCACGCTCTGTAGAATAGATAGGTGCTTGCATTTGATCGAGCCAATAAGCTTGTCGTTGCTCGGTTATTAGCAGAGTATTTAAGTTATTTACCCAATTCCCTTGATTGTGGGTCTTTGGTGAAAGCGTATTGGTAGCTTCATCGTTTTCTGGTAACGCTTCATAAAGCTTACTAAGGTCTTCAATAATCATTGGCCATGACAACGCATCAACCACCAAGTGATGAATCGCTATAAGAACTTCACTGCCTTCTGTTGAGCCTTTCAAATTGCGTATACCAACCGCGCCGGTAATAGCCTTTTCAAGGTCGATGCTTGATTGCACCTGCTCGATGTTTATTTCGTCATCGAATGGGTGAATCGCAAACCGAGCCTCTTCTTGATACTCAGCAGTGACTCCAAACGAAGCGTTATGGCTCAACGAGTTTGAGAAATTAAGTCTAAGCGCATCATGATGATCAGCAAGTTGGTTTAACGCATGACTTAAACGCTCAATATTAAGAGCGTGACGCCATGTAAACTGAATATATTGATTACATCGACTCAACTCAAATTGTTCAATAAACCGTTGCTGGATAGGTAACAATGCAACACGACCTTGTAGCTTACTTTGATCGGCTAGAACCCGTTGACTCTCTTCTAAGATCTCCGCCATGTCTTGAAGCTTTGGAAAATCGAAAACTTGTTTAGGCGATAGCATGAAACCTTGTTGGCGAAGCTTCCCTACAAGTTGAAGAGCCATAATCGAATCGCCACCTAGAGCGAAAAAGTGACTATCAGCCCCAACGCCCTCTAACTTCAACAATTCACACCATACCGTGGCAAGTATTTGCTGACGTTTGGTTTCAAGCGTTCCTTGGTTACTCAGATTTTCTGACCAGTCAGGGGCAAGCAACTGCTTTCTATCTACTTTCCCGGCTGGCGTCAGTGGCATTTCATCTTGCACAATAATGCAAACAGGTACCATGTAATCTGGAAGCGCCTTTGCTAACTCATCTAGCCAACGCGTTTCTTGAATATTTTTATTATCGAGTGATGATGTGTCCCTTAACTGCACATAACCAACAAGTTTTTTACCTGTTTGCGATTCGTGAGCGACCACAGAACAGAATTCAGCGCCGGACAGGGTTTGTAACTGAGATTCAATTTCTCCTAGCTCAACGCGGAAACCACGGATCTTAACCTGTTGATCGACACGACCTAGATACTCCATAACGCCATCATCACGCCACCGAACTAAGTCACCCGTTCGGTACATTCTTTCGCCGTTAGCTATGAATGGATCAGGCAGAAAACGCTCTGCGGTTAGATTAGGTTGTCTCAAATAGCCTTGCGCTAAACCGACTTCAGAACCTATATATAACTCACCGCTGCTACCCAGAGGTACTGGACTTAACTCAGAATCCAATACGTACAATTTCCTATCACCAACTCGAGTTCCAATTGGTGCATAAGCACTATTCATAGTGTCATTGGTATACGCTTCCCAGATCATCGGTGTAATCACCGTTTCTGTTGGCCCGTAACCATTAATGATTCTAGGGGGGGCCAACACTGCCTGAATACGGTCAAAAGTCTCGCGAGTAAAGGCTTCACCGCCTAAGGTGATAGAACGTAGAGAGAGTGATGGTTTGGTTTGTTCGACCCAATCAAGCAATGGGCCAATGTAGCTAGGTGGAAAACAAGCAATGGTGATTTTTTCTTTCTGTAACGCTTCGCATGTCTGTTCTGCGGTCCACAACTCTTGGTCGCGAATAACTAAGCGTGAACCGAATGCCAATGGAACAGTCCAGCGCTCAACGGCACCATCAAAGCTGATTGAAGCGAAATGTAATTCAATATCTTGTGCCGTCATTCCATATCGCTGGCCAATGGTTTGAACATGCATACTCAAACCTTCATGCGAAATGGTGACCCCTTTGGGTTTTCCCGTTGAACCAGAGGTATAGATTATGTAGGCCAGTTCTTCAGCCAACGGTTGTGTAAAAGAGTTATCAGATGGAAAGTCTGCAAGCGCTGCCCTCTCAACACAGAACGGAGTGACACCGTCACTAGATTCAAGAATGTCAGAACATCGGTCTTGAGATTTAGGATGCGTTAATAACAGTTCAGCCCCACTATCTTCAAGCATGAAGCTCAATCTTTCTGTTGGATAATCAGGGTCTAGTGGTAAGAATGGCGAACCTGATTTGAGCACGGCAATCATCGACACGATCATGTCGACACCACGTTCCATCATCACACCAATAGGTGATTGTGACGTTACGCGCTTAGACAAAATGGAGTGAGCCAACTGATTAGAGCGAGTTTCCAACTCTAAATAGCTCATCGATTCGTCTTGGTGTTTCAACGCGATGCTGTCTGGACTACTCTTCGCCTGTTCAGTAACCAAATCTGTAAACGGTCGGTAATGCCATTCATGCTCGCCCGAACCATACTGGTCGATTAAACGCATATCCTTGCTAGAAATCGCATTCACTGACGCCACAGCTGTATATGGTGACTGCACGATAGCCTCAAGATTCACCTTAAAGCTCTCGATAAATTTAGTAATAAAAGGGCGAGTGAACTTCTCTTTCCCGTAAACAAACCTAAGTGGCGCACTGCTCTTGTTGATCACATCCAACACTAACTCAAACGGGGTTTCCAATACTGGAAACTCTTCAAATTGTGCAGACACTCCATTGGTGTTAATTGATAGTTTGTCACCGTGGTTTCTAAAATTCAGAGCCGTTGTGGGTAACGGTAAATCGCCGACGAGCGCTTCTAACGGTGTACTTTCAAACGCGAGAGATGCTTTCATTGAGTCACGTGTTTGGCTGACTAACTGAGACAGCGTCATTTCTGCATCAATTCGATAACCCATCACCGTACTATTCACATAAAACCCGACAGTTCTACGGTTTTTTGCATTACGGTTTAACGCAGGGACACAAATCGATGGATGCACATTAGACGAGTACTGGCGCAACGTGAGCATCATCGCAGACGCAATGATATCAAACTTGGTTACACCTAATTCTTTACCTAACTGCTTTATTGATTCGTCTATGTCACTTGGTAATTCAACAAGCTCATGTCTAGCCCCATAGGTATCTTGCGATTGCGCGTTTAGGTTTGATATCGAAACAGATTCTTCATTAAGGAACTGAAGCTGTTGCCAGAATGACTTCTGTTTTGAATAGCGTTCTGACTTTTCTTCACTGGCTTGCTCTGTGGCATAATCGAGGTAACTTTGAACCTCTCTAGTTTGATACGCTTTGCCTGCCACTGAGTTAACTAGCATCTTAATCGTGAGCTGGAATGACCAAGCATCAGTCACAATATGGTGAGTCGAAAGTAGCACTCCAAAACGATGCTCAGTGACTTGATAAATACAGCATCGTGCTAACTGACCTTCCATTAAATTGAAAGGCTGCTGCCAACGTCTACGAGCATCTTGATTGATGATCTTAATCGAGTTGGTGTCATTGCGCAGATCGACTGTATCAAATTCAATACGACGAAGCGGCAGGACACGCTGAACGGCCTTACCTTCAACTTCTGCAAACTGGCTGCGTAACGAAGGAAACGCCGATACCATTTCGTTAAGTGAGTGCTGAAGCTTATCGAGGGTAACCTCTTCACCTTCAAACCAAAGTAAGCCCCCCAGGTTGTAAGCCAAACTCATTGGTTGCAATTGTTGAAATAACCACAAACGTTGTTGAGAGTATGAGAGCGGGCTCCAAGGGCTTACGGAGTCCAAAATTTGTTCATCATCCACTGACATTTTATTACCTAAACATGAAATTTGGTTGCAGAAATCCACAATTCGCCCGCTACAGGCGAAAAGTACAGGTACTGACTAAAGGTTAAACGGGTTTAGTTTTCTAGAGCATCTATCGCGTCACGCAGACTTTTCGGACGCATATCGGTCCAGACTTCGCGGATATGTTCAAGGCAGTGTTCTTTATTGCCCTTTACGCCTACTTCAGTCCAACCATTTGGTACTAAGTGGTACGTTGGCCAAATGCTGTATTGTTCTTGCGCGTTAATAACAACGGTGAATTCTGTATTTGGGCTATCAATACTCATGTTTTCCTCAACTAACTTTATTTATTGTGTTTTCTGAACCTAAACCGGTTCTTAAATACTCAAGCCACAACACTTTCTAGTGCTTGGTGTGCTTGAGCCAAATTCCCTTTACTCAACTCAATAAGATTGCCGCTATCCATTTTGAAAATACGGTCTGCGACATCAAAATAAGCATCATCATGAGTAATGGCGATAACCGTTACGCCACGTTCTTTTAATAGAGGCAGCAACTTGCGGTAAAAGAGCTTTCTAAAACGTGGGTCCTGATCAGCGGCCCACTCATCAAGCAAAATACAGCCGCGTTTCTCTAGAACAGACATCATGAGTGCTAGGCGCTTTCGTTGCCCTTGTGAGTAACGAACATCACTCAAGGTGCCCTGCTTGTGGTCGACTTTATGAGCCATTTCTAACCTAACCATCCACTCGTCTATGTCCTTGCTATCAATGTCTTGACCTTCTCCATCGACAATTTGATGAAACAGATGAAAATCACTGAACACAGCAGAGAATTGCTGTCTGTAATCCTGCCAATGCTGCTGTGTTACCTCATTGCCATCAACATACACTTGCCCGGCATGGGGTCGGTAAAGACCGGTCAGCAAGCGAGCAAAAGTTGATTTACCACTACCATTGCCACCAATAACGAAGATGTGTTCGCCACGTTCGATTTTGAAGTTAATTGGACCGACTCCGAATGAGTCACCATCTGAATCTGAACGGTATCGATAGCTCGCTTCGACCAACGACAACGACTTAAAGACTTTCGTTTGTGCAGATTTAGGATTGAGCGTTCGATTAGGACTCAAATCCAAAGACGACAGCTTTCGCATTGAAATATTTGCGGTGATTAGCGTTGGAATTGAACCGACCGCCGACATTAATGGAGTTCTCATAAACAGCACGACTAAAGCGAAGGTCGACGCGACTTCGACTGTCGCCCAACCTAGCCCAATTGCGAGGTAAAAATTTAAGCCAATCAAAGCTAGCACTACCGTGTTCGCCATGTTTGCCGCAAAACCATTTAAGATATCGGCCTGCGTCACTTCCTTTCGATAGCCTTCAGCATTAATCGAAAAGGTTTCGTCGAAATAACGTTTGGCTCTGAACGGGTTCAACGACAGCTCTTTTCGACCATCAATCAAAGACTGATAGTCGTGATACAAGTTATCGTCGTACTCACGGACCTGTTTAACGTGTTTGGTGATACGCGTAACGAGCATGTAACCTATGACACCGGTTAAAGAGAGCATTAAAACGCTGATACCAAACAAGGGCATAGATAAGAAAGCTAAATAAGCTAGAGCAACAAAGGTAAGCACCAAGCCATAAATCAATTCAGGCAAATGGACAAATGCGATCGTGATATTTCGAATATCGGTGTTAAGCGAAGCTAGGACGCCGGCACTCCCTACCTTCTCCACTTGCTCAATATCGGTATTTAACAGTTGAGAAACCAACTCACACCGCTTGTTGTACACGAATTGGTGTCCAAGCTTATGGAGTGCCACTTGTGCGACGGTCGCCGTAACTAAAAGGCCAATCAGCAACAACGAAAACTGAATCAAAGTATCAGAAAGCACACCACTGTTTTCCAGTAGTTTGTGTTGGATAAACGCGATAACGCCCACACTCAGAAATGCACTCGCGATACTCAACAAGATCACCAGACACAGTGATTTTTTCTGTTTTTCCGCTAGCAGTAGGATCAATCCCATTTCATACACACCAGTTAATTAATTATTATTGTGATTATCATTATCAACAACATTGAAAGATAACCTCGTTTACGTTGAATCATGCAAACACTGAACCATAGAGCCTATTGCGACACGGCTCTAATGGCGCTGCTAAAGCCTTCTTAAGCCCCACATCAGGTACATGCCACCGATGATAGAAGCCACCAGCCCTGCTGGGATTTCTTGCGGATAAAGCCATTGTCTACCGAGCCAATCAGAAAACAACATCAGTGCCATACCGATCAACGATGAACAAATGAGGTGCTCTTTAGCACGGCTATAACCAAACAATCTCGCCATGTGCGGTGCCATTAAACCAACGAAGCTCAACGGGCCAACCACCAATGTCGCACTCACGGTTAAACATGCCACCAGCACCAACAATAGGATTCGAGATCGAGACACGTTCACGCCAAGTGACTGCGCACTAGCCTGCCCTAGTGGTAAAACATCTAACCAACGAGCGCACACAAAACCGAGCGAAATAAATACAACCGAAGACAAAAGCAATGGCATTAACGTTACTTCAGTCACGTAATAAGTAGAGCCAGCTAACCACGCCAACACTTGATAGCTTCTCGGATCGCCCCCTGCCAACACGAAGCTTTGTACTGCATTCATCAGAGCCGTTATCGCGACGCCGGTAAGCAACACTCTTTCAGGTTGAAAGCCCGACTTTTGATTGAGTACAACTATGATGCCTAACGTACAGGCCGCACCAATAAAACCACCGGTGTAAAGACCAACAACGCTACTTCCTAGACCGGAAAAAATGGCAATGATCAAACCAAGAGCTGTACCAGAGCTTATACCAATCACTTCTGGGCTCGCCATTGGGTTGCCACTCAAACGCTGAACAATAGTTCCTGCGACCGCTAACATTCCTCCAGCTAGTGCAGCCGCCATTAATCGAGGTAAACGCCACTCAAGCAATGCCCAATCGCGCGTTTGAAACAACCAACGCCAACCTTCACTCTGGACTGAAAACAGACTGAACACGATGAGCGAAAGAACAATCAACACTGTCGCCAACAACACAGAGCTTTTATTCAGGCGAGAAGCAATTTCATTATGACGCGTCAATACTGTTTGTGTTTGTGACTGGCTTTTCATCGACAGTTTCGGCAGTAACCACAACAGAAGCGGCGCGCCCAAAGCCGCTGTCGCTGCCCCTGTCGGAATAAACATCGACATAATGCCTGGCAGTTGTTGAATCAGGAGATCGGTTAGGCTCAATAGTAAACCGCCTAACATCATCGACACCAGCAACTTAGGTACTAAGCGGTGAATGCCCATTAAACGTGTCAAAGCCGGAGCCGCCAAGCCAACAAAACCAATCACACCAACTGCGCTCACAACCCAAGCAGTCAGCAATACTGCCAGCCCTAAGCAGACGACTCTCAACTTCGCCAGTGACACACCTAAGCTTTTAGCACCCTGCTCTGATAACTGGAGCAAACTTAAAGGCTTTACGAACAGAAACGCTATAAGTGTTGCGATAACCAAACGCGGTGCAAGATATTGAACATCCTCCCACCCAGTTTGGACCAAGGAACCTGCGCCCCAGATCATCAAACCATTGAGTTTGTCCTGGTTGATCATCAGAAGGACTGTGCTTACTGCGCCAAAATAGAGATTGACAACTAAACCAGAAACAATCACCACAGTTGGAGACAAGGCACGTCGCCACGATAGCGCAAACACCAAGCCAATGGTCGCAACGCCACCGATAAGTGCCACGAAGGAGTATGACCACTCTAAAAGCCAAGGGGCATAAAGTGTTGCGAGCATCAACGCAAAGCTTGAACCGCTTGCAACACCTAAGGTCGATGGCGAAGCTAATGGGTTTCTGAGCACTTGTTGCATCAACACACCAGCAACTGCCAGAGCTGCTCCTGACAATAAAGTGGTAAATAACCTAGGCCACCAAGCCAAATGCAGCTTAACCGACTCAGGTGAAGCAAAATCGGCCACCCACAGACTCGATATTCGATCTAACCCGAACTGAGGTACGGATAAATGCAACCCAATGAGCATCAATGTAGAAACCATCAACAGAGTCAAGACTCCGAACGAGAGAACTCTCATAACACCTTCCCGTCATTCAGCTCAGAAACAATGAACCTTGCAAAGCGAGTGGCTGAAGGGATAGACCCAAAGCTCCATACCGCAGGAATCTGCAGTGCCGGATAACCCGACTCTTTCACTATATATTGCCAAAACTGATTCTTTTTAAGGTGCGCTTTTGTGCCCGCTGGCATAGGAGAAATAATTACAATCTGCCCTTCAACACCAATCAGTTGATCGACACCGACTAAGCTATAGCCCCACCCATTAGTCTGCCCTTTCCAAGCCGCTTGAAGGCCAATCTTATTTATCGACGCTTTATACAAACTGTTGTCACCAAAAACGCGAACGTGGTTGGTATCCATGAACTGAACCATTAATAACGCAGGTACGTCTTGTGGCAATGAGGAAGCCAAGCGGTCCATTTCGCGATTGGCTTTTTCGATTAGGATCTCAGCTTGTTGACTGACCTCAGTGACCTGGGCCAATAGACGAGTCACTCGCTCTAGCGCTGACCAATCCACATCTCCACTTCGGTACAAACCAATAGTGGTAACAGGTGCGATTTTGCTTAGTTGGGGCTCCAATGTTGAAAACATCGGAGAGAGTAATATTTTGTCTGGCTTGAGCTCATGAATACGCTCAAGATTTGGTTGGGTTCTTAGCCCAACATCAGCAACAGCATGAGGGATTTCTGGCGATTTAACCCAAGAGTTATAGTCTGGAATTTGCGCGACAGCAACAGGCGTAACACCAAGCGCTAATAGCGTTTCAGTATGGGTCCAATCAATCGAAACCATCCGCGGTGCATGGTGATTATTGGCATTAAGCGATTCTTGCTCGGCCATTGAAAAGGGAGATAACGTCATCAAGATAGATAAAAGTGTCACCGTCTTAATGCGGCTTGATCTCCGCAGACCGACGTAACTTAATAAGCAGTGATTGTTGAATGTACGAGAGCTAAACGGACACATCATGCTGGCTCCAAATCACCTGGCATCGCGACAGGGTAGCCTGCTGCATGCTGGGTAATGTGCATCGGAACGCCGTAGATATCTTGTAATACCGGCTCTCTAAATACCTCGTCAACCTCACCTTCAATCAGTAACTCCCCACTATGTAAGGCAATGATATGGTCGCAGAAACGTGCTGCCATGTTGATGTCGTGTATTACGATGATCACGCCAATATTCAAAGTGCTACTCAGGCGTTTAATCAAGGTCAGCATCTCAATCTGGTGGCCGATATCGAGTGCAGACAATGGCTCATCAAGTAATAGATACTTGGTTCGCTGTGCTAACAACATAGCTAGCCAAACACGCTGGCGTTCACCACCAGATAAAGTGTCAACCAAACGATCGGCGTACTTAGCCGTATCAGTTAGTTGCATCGCCTCTTGAACGTACTGTTTGTCTTTACTCGAAAGGCGCCCTAATAAGCCATGCCATGGATAACGACCAAAGCTGACTAAGTCTTGTCCAGACAAGCTGTCAGTGGCTGGTAAATGTTGTGGTAAGTATGCGATCTGCTTGGCGAAATCTTTATCCGACCACTTAGCGATCGATTTGTCTTTTAGAATGATGTCGCCAGATGTGGCGTTCTGTTGCTTTGCCAACAACTTCAATAACGTCGATTTCCCCGAACCATTGTGCCCAACCAAAGCGTAAATTTTTCCTTGCTCAAACGATACATTGAACGCCTTGAGTAGCTGTTTATCCCCGACGCTAAAACCGAGCCCTCTTGCTTCGATCATATCTTCAACCTTAAAACACACCATTCACTAAAAAATTAATGAAATATGAACATATTCATAAAATCATTAACAGACACGCTTTTATACACTTGCAAAAATTCAAATGCAAACGATTTTCATTTAGATTAAACTATATGCCATACTAGCTTTTCCCCTATAATTTAAAGGGTTAGAAGCTTAACTTTAGAATATAAAGCTTAGAGTCAATTATTCACCTTGTTGCAAAATGGTAAACTCAATGATGAACAACCCCTTTCGTCCGCTTCCTGGAAATTTTGGCTTTATGAGCAATGAACTAGCCCTTGATACTGAAACAGCGCTATGGCCTTTTGGATACGCCAACACCGGGGTGAACAATACAACGGCGCGAAGCGACGGTGTCGACATCCAGCTAACACAGTTCGACTACACGCGCTTTTGCGACAGTATGTTTGAACAAACCAATATTTATTGCCCTGAAGCTATCATCCGCTCCATTAACAAGAGAAAAGCTGAGTATTTTGTTGGTCGCTATTTAGTGGCGAGCAAGCTAGAGGAATTAGGCTTCGAACATTGCACTCTTGAGCCGAACATCGACCGTAGCCCTCAATTCCCTGTTGGCACTATTGGATCCATTTCGCACTGCGAAAGCTTGGCATGCGTTGCAGTTACCCCCTCCTATCATTCAGATCGAGAGAATCTTGGTATCGATGTGCAAAAGATCATTTCGAGTGGTGTTTGCAACGAAATTGGAAGCATGATTGTAGAGGGACAAGAAGTCGATTTAGCAATGAGTGCAAGGTTAACCAAAGCGCAAGCCATCACACTGCTCTTTTCAGCTAAAGAGTCGATATACAAAGCACTCGTTAAGTTCTCTACGCGAGATTTGAATTTTAAAGATGCGAAATTGAAGCAAATAACCCAAAATGCAATGGAGTTTGGGATAAGTGAAAGCGTTAATCTGAGAAATAGCGCATTGAAGGAAATAAGCTGCGAATACTGGTACTTAGAATCGCACAAAGCCTTTTTAACCTTTTGTTACTACTCACATGACAAGTAGCTGCTGTGCTATAAAGATTCTAAAATAAGACGCTTACTACATGGTGCGCGGGGTCCGATTCTATATCAACAATTGACCAGTCGAGTGAAAGATATAACGGTGCAGTATTAGTGTAGGCGTACAACTTAGAAGTTGAGTCAGTCTCGGGTTGAGATTGATAATAGTCTGGCATTTGTGCGAGTGCTCGCTTAATCAATTCACTGGCAATACCTTGACCACGCCATTTCTCATCAACATAAACCGCATTAATCCAAACCACATCATTCACTTGATGAGGTTCCTGAAAGTGGGAGTACGCCAAGCCACCAATGACCACATTATCGCTAAGTGCTGTTATAACAGGAGGGAGTTGTATGTTTTCTTTATAGGTGTCTTTAAAATTAAAATCAGACCATTCACTTTGAAATAAGCCTTCTAACACACTCCAATAAGGTGAGCTTTCATCACAATTTCTAAATATTACTTTCTGCATTTTTTCCGTCCTTTGAAAGGGAGTAATTTGGCCATCCTAGCCTTGTTTAATCTAAGTGTAGGTAAAGCTACTCTTCTTCGTCGTATTCGTCTGCTGGGTCTTGATTTATCTCTTCCCCACACCCTAGGCATTCGCCTTGTAGATCCGTAGGCATCACAATAATCAAACCACAATGTGGGCATAGATCGCCTTGTTGATACATATAAGCGGTCCCTTTACTTCATGTACTTGTGTTTACTTTCTTCTAACCAGTCGTGAATCACTTGCCGTGCGGATTTCGATGGTTGTACATTTCTTTTTCCGCAGATTTGGTCAATTTCAAACGGAAATGCTTTGCTCGGAACACGGCGCAAACCTATAGTTAGTCTTTGGGGTTTAAGCATGCGGAATACCACATAACGATCGCTCATGATTCGGTTGTGATAGACACCAATACAGTGCTTCTGCTCAATGCCTTCGCGTTCCAAATCGTAATAATCAGTGAGGGGATGAATATTGTCGTTCCCTAGCAAAGGAACGGGATAAGGAATGTCTTTATCCATTGGTCGGTTACCTTCTAAGCGACGTAATTGACGCTGTTCCGTCCAACGGTCGTGAAGTTGTTCAAACATCGCAAAAGAGTTCTGACTGGTAATGGCACGAAGCGGATCTCCTATCTCCAAATCTTGCCCTAGCAATATCGCATCTTGGAACATCGCCATTTTCGATGGTGCATTAAGTCTGCCTTCTTTAACCATAGCAATACCTAATCGGCTGCCAGTTAAAAACGGATGAACCTGATCCAAACGCAACGCTGTGTAGCCTACTTTGGAATAATGCTTAAACTTCAATACGCGTCTTTGCAGAGGTTCAAGAATACGCATTATATGGTCAAGCTCATCACCCACATTGTAGTGAAGCTCTAATTTATCGATGAATTTGAGGGTGGCCTTACTGCTATCTAAGCCCAATTTCTCAAGGATCTTCTTTTGCCCTAAACGGCTAAGCGCCAACGCCTTTTGGTTATCAACGCTGTATTTCATGCAAATCAACGCCAAGATGACCGGACGCAACTCCAATAATTGCCCAGCCTCATAGGTATTCGCAGCCAACCACAGCATTTGATATTGGTACTCTGGGAAATCGTCTGTGATCTCACGATAGCGAACCGGCAATGAGTTTAACCAACGACCGTCAACATCAAATTGCTCGACAAGATTTAAGCTTAAACCAATGCCACCATCAAGTGGCCGCCTACCACCTTCAAACACATGAAAGCCGGCCAGCTTTTGAGACCAGTCACTGATTTCAATGTCATAATCAAAGCCTAATGTTCGAGTAGGAATGGTAAGTAATGCTGTCATTAGTGCCTCTTAGTTATTAGCGCATTAGTTTGTTGAATCGCGTAGAACATCGAGCGCGCTTCACTATAACAACCTTTTGTAAATTTCTTATCAATCAAAGCGATATAAATATCACAATGCTTAGAAGATCTTTGAATGACGTTTTTGCGCAATATGGGACCTCTTCGATATAATTTACGCCAACAAAAACTATGCTTGTAAAAGAAATCACAATAAGAGGCTTTAATTATGGAATACCGACATATTCTGGTCGCACTTGAACTGTCTGAAGACACTAAAATTCTCATTGATAGAGCGACCTTCTTTGCGAACAAACTAGAGGCTAGTATTTCGTTTGTTTATATCGATGGTACACACGGAGAAATTTATCCAGAACTCGTTGATATTCAGGGAAATAGCAGTGATCTACCTTTCAATGAAGATACCTTAGCAAAATTGAAAGAGTTCGAGACTTACGCCAAACATCCAATCAACCATATCTTTGTGGGTACTGGTGATTTGAACAACAAGCTCAAAAATACCATCGAGGCAAACAAAGTCGACCTGTTGCTATGTGGTCACCACCATGATTTTTGGCATAAGATCATCTCCCATTCGAAACAAATTATCGACACCTCTCCAGTCGATATCTTAGTCGTCCCAATGGAGTAGGCTGATTTTAAAATATACGATGTCTAAGAGAAAGGACGTTGAAGCCAAACACGATTAGCCAACCTCTCTCCGTGTTATTGGTTGGCTTGTGCGCTCTTTCGCTTCTATCTTCTTTCGGTTATGTACTCTTTAACCTCGTTCTCGTGTCCACTTTAAATCGCCCACTACTATCATCGACGTCCAGCATTCATTTGTGATCTTAGCGCCCGATCAACTCGTAAGCGTCTAATAATTAACAAAACAGAGTGTAAACAATGAAGAAGATTGGCCTCTATCTTTTCACCAACGATTTAAGAGCCGACGATAACGAGTTGCTTGGTAAAGCGTCTCGGCTCGTTGATGAACTGATATGTGTAGTGATCGAGCCGAATTTGTCCGTATTCTCTCGCAAGTTTGCGAAAGAGCAACAATATGGGGCAGAGCGAGCAAAATTCATTTCTCAGTCTATTACTGATTTAGAAAGCCGCCTAGCTAACCTAGGGCAAGAGCTCATCGTTCTGCGATCTTCAACATTAACTGATGAGGAAATGAGTAGAGACTTCGCACTGAGTGAAATTATCAAATCACAGCAAGCCACACACTTGTTTGTGAGTCATCATTGTGGCTTTGACGAGCGACATCTTGTGCAATCGATACAGTTTAACTTTCCAAAATTAATTTTAATGCAGCAGCATCATTCAACTCTGTTAGAGCTGGAGCAGCTTCCCTTTGAGTTATCTAAGTTACCTCGCTCGTTCACCAAGTTTAGAAAATTAGTCGAGCACTTACCTATTGATACACAAAGCCTAAGCATCACCACACTACCACCAATGCCTAAAGCTTTGTCACACTGTCACTCGAAACAGGCCTCTAATTCAAAGTTCGATGAACACTGCCTAAACATCAGCAACACAAACGTAAACGGTTTACACAACAGCAGCTTCATTGGCGGAGAGCAAGCCGGCCTAGCGCATTTGCACGACTATTTTTCACATCCCTATGCTCACCAATATAAACAGACCAGAAACGCGTTCGATGGCAAAGAAAATTCAACCAAGTTCTCACCATGGTTAGCGCTCGGCTGTGTCTCACCAAAGACGATCTACCGCAACCTTGTTCAATTTGAAGCGAAACATGGCTCAAACGATTCAACCTATTGGATTTTCTTTGAGCTACTTTGGCGTGAGTATTTTTATTGGAAGTGCTTATCTTTAGGGTCATCCCTGTTTCAAAACGGCACAGACAACCCAAGCATCGATTCGGTCCTGGCAACCAACACGACTCAACAAAACTTCGCTAATTGGAAATGCGGCAATACGGGCTATCCGATTGTCGACGCCTGCATGCGCCAACTTAATACTACGGGGTACGTGTCTAATCGTGGCCGACAATTGGCCGCAAGTTGTTTGATCTATGAATTAGGAGTGGATTGGCGAAACGGCGCCGCTTATTTCGAAAGCCAACTCGTTGACTATGACGTGGCATCGAACTGGGGAAATTGGGCGTATATCGCTGGGGATCTTAATCAACCAGTCCACAACACTCAATCAAGCCATAACAACCAATCAAGCCATAACAACCAATCAATCCACAAGGATCAAAGTATAAACCAACCACAGCCTAAATCACGCCACTTTGATCTAGCAAAACAGACAGAGATGTACGATCCAGACCACGTCTTTATTAATCAATGGAAAGAGACGGGCCAGCATACAACCTCCGCCTCTAAGCAGGACAAGCTATGAAATTCAAAACTGTACGCCTTATTTTTGGTGATCAACTCAACATTGAACACTCTTGGTTTCAGCAAGTCGACGACAGTGTGATTTATATGATCGCTGAGCTCAAACAAGAAACGGATTATGTCGCGTCTCACATTCAGAAAGTCGCTGCATTTTTCTCTGCCATGTCCTATTTCGCCAACGAACTCACTCAACAAGGTCATCAGGTACTGCATTTAACATTGGATGACACAGCGCAATTCGAAAACCTGGATGCCCTGCTTCAACATTATGTAAGCGAGTTCGACGCCGAAAAATTTGAATACCAAAGACCGGATGAATATCGCTTACTTCAGCAAATGGCAAAACTCAAACTAACCAATGTTACCAAAGGATGTTGTGATACTGAGCACTTCTTATTTCCGTTTGAGGAAATTGAAACGCAGTTTCCGAAAGACAAACACATTATGATGGAACACTTCTATCGTCGGATGAGAAAACGTTTCGACATTTTGTTGGAGGATGACAAACCGGTTGGTGGTAAGTGGAACTACGATGCCAACAATCGTAAAAAGCTTAAGAAGCGAGACATCGCCAACTTACCGCAGCCTTTGATGTTCGCTAACGATATCTCGGACCTTTTGAAGCGCATCGAGCGTCATCATGTACAAACCATTGGCGAAGTTGGTGAGCAACTCTTATGGCCAGTAAACCGAGCTCAAAGCTTGTCTCTACTCGCTCATTTTTGCCAAGTTTGCTTGCCACTGTTTGGTCAATTTCAAGATGCAATGACTACAGAACACGATTCAAAGTGGAGCTTGTATCATTGTCGTCTCTCTTTTTCTTTGAACAGCAAGTTGCTTAGCCCTCGCGAAGTCATTGATGCGGCACTCTCGGCTTTTGAAGCGTCAAAGGCTCAAGATAAACCAAGCATCGATATCGCTCAGGTCGAAGGTTTCGTACGCCAAATACTTGGTTGGCGTGAGTACATTCGAGGCGTGTATTGGGCCAACATGCCCGCTTATGCCAATAAAAACTATTATTCAGCCGACCGACAATTACCTCATTACTTTTGGGATGGTCAAACCAAAATGAATTGCATGAAGCACGCGATTGGTCAATCCCTTGAGTTTGCTTATGCACATCACATTCAGAGGCTGATGATCACTGGCAACTTCTGCTTGATAACTGGCATAGCACCTGACCAAGTCGACAGTTGGTACCTTGGCATTTACGTAGATGCGATTGAATGGGTCGAAATGCCAAATACGCGAGGTATGGCACTGTTTGCGGATGGCGGCATCGTAGGAACCAAACCATACTCTGCCAGCGGTTCGTACATCAACCGTATGAGTGATTACTGTAAAGGATGCCACTATCAGATAAAAGAGCGCAGCGGTGAATCCTCTTGCCCATTCAATAGCTTGTACTGGCGCTTCATGAATCAACATCGCGATGCGTTAAACCGTAACCCGCGCATGGGCATGTTATATCGATCTTGGGACAATATGGATCAGCAAGACCAACAAGCAATTCTCGATACTGCAGAACAACGACTGACTAACTTGGAGAACTTATAATGGTGGAACAACTCAGATTACAAATATTAGTCATTGGTGGCAGCGGCGGAATTGGTTTCGCAGTGGTTCAACACCTACTGTCTGAGCTGTCTCATTTTGATTTTCTCGATGTTCAGGTTGATGCTACTTACCACTCGCAATGCCCCGCTCTTGAAGACACGCGACTTCACTGGCATCAACTCGATGCAACCAACGAAACAGAAGTCGCACAACTAAGCGCGAGGTTCAATAAACTTGATTGGTTAATCAACTGCGTAGGGATGCTTCACACGCCAAACCTTGGGCCGGAAAAGAACTTATCGTCTATCGACCCTGAATTTTTTCTGAAAAACATCTCTGTTAATACACTACCAAGCTTACTGTTGGCTAAACATTTCACACCTGTTCTAAGATTCAGTGACAATCCAAAATTCGCGGTCGTCTCAGCTAAGGTAGGCAGTATTTCAGATAACAGATTAGGCGGTTGGTACAGCTATCGCTCATCAAAAGCAGCGTTAAACATGTTTATCAAAACCATGTCGATTGAATGGCAACGAACGGTTAAGAAAGGAACCGTGTTAGTACTGCATCCAGGTACAACCGATACCGCGTTGTCAAAGCCATTTCAAGCGAATGTGCCTGAAGGAAAGCTGTTTGAATCGAGCTACGTCGCCCACCAACTGGTCGACATAATCAGCAGTGCAATACCGGAAAACAGTGGCAACTTTTACGCGTATGATGGTGAGCAATTGACTTGGTGATAAGGACTACCGATCGTGGTAAATAATTCTGACCATAGATCGTTAAAAAATCCGATAACCTCGTCTGAACTTTTGATTCTAGAATCATTACTTATCGAAAAACACGGCTTCGTTCTCTACCGTTTCTAAGCTATCGTTGTTAAATCACTTACTGTGATTGGTATAAAAACAGAAAACCCAACAGAGTTTTGGCTCTATTGGGTTTAGTCGTCTGGAAGAAGCAGTTCGTTACAGTTAACGTTGTCTTATCAAAAGAGGCATAGCTTAGGTTCAGCTTTGATTTAATTGGTCTTTACTAAGACTCAGACCAATTAAATTTGCTGTCGTCGACACCTTCTTTTTCTTCTTTAACACGTTCACGACGGTGTTGTTCTTCAACTCTTGCCGCATCTATCTCTTGCATGATAGCTTCGATATCCGCTAATTCATCGGTTTCTGTAAACTCACCGGTTAGCTTAGTATCTGGCTTAAGGTCGCCCTTCTCGTACAGAGCCCATATTTCCTTAGCATACTCTGTCGTTGATAACTCTGGTGCAAACTGAGCGTAATAATCACGAATATTATTTACGTCGCGAGTCAACATCCACTCTGCATTATTATTGGCAGATGCATCAACCGCTTGTGGTAAATCAATGATCACTGGACCATATTCATCCACAAGCACGTTGAACTCAGACAAGTCGCCATGAATCAAACCAACACACAGCATTTTGACCACGTAGGTCATCATGACTTGGTGATCTTCAATCGCTTGTTCAGCTGACATCACGACATCGTTTAGTCTTGGCGCGACATAACCGTCATCATCAGTGACTAGCTCCATAAGAAGCACGCCGTCGAAACAGCCATAAGGAATGGGTACACGAACGCCTGCCTCTGCCAATTTATATAAAGCATCAACTTCAGCGCTTTGCCATACTTTTTCTTGTTGCTCACGACCGAAACCCGAGCCCTTTTCCATGGCTCTAGCTCGACGGCTATTACGGACTTTGCGCCCTTCTCGATATGCTGTCGCTTTCTTGAAGCTACGTTGGCTTATTTCTTTATAAACCTTGGCACAACGGATCGTATCGCCGCAGCGTACTATATACACTGACGCTTCTTTGCCACTCATCAGTTGGCTTGTTACCTCGTCGACTAAACCATCGTCAACTAAAGGCTGTATTCTTTTTGGTATCTTCATGCCGCCTTTATACAGCAGTTATCTTACAGATAGAAATATTAACTTAAGAAATGAAGAAGTGATTATCAATTGGTTCTTAAAACCATTAAGAATTGGGGTGATTGTTTTTTTAAACAGCGATTTGGTGTTGATGTCACTTGATTGGAGTAATGGCTGTGTTTGTAGATCGGTAGGCTTTTAAGTCTAACACTTTAAGTGTCACTGGTTGGATCATATCGATCTAAATTAGGATTTGTTGCGACGACAGCGTTCTGAACAATAGATGACATTTTCCCAGCAACGCTCCCACTTCTTGCGCCATGCAAATGGTTTTTGGCAAACCGGACATATCTTCGTGGGTAGATATGGTTTCTTGTGCATTGATGCTTCCTTATCGCTGAATGAACTTTCTTCGTTTACTAGAGATTCCCCATTACGCTCGCCCCTCGCTTCGATGAATGACGGCGGTGAAAGATAACAGCCCAACGCCGTCAACCTCCAGAAGGGAGAGCGACAGAGCCGATGAGCTGTTTTATCTTTATCTATGCCTGCATGTATTTGTACACACAGAGAAAAGTTTAACTAAACAACAACCTTGTATTGTCCTTCCATTTCACTGAAGCCAAGGCCTGAGTGTTTGGTCACCTTGAGCTGCACAGGCACGCGCTCTTTCAATGCTTCTACGTGGCTTATCACACCAATCATCTTGCCTGAAGCGTTCAAGTTATCTAATGCGTTAAGCGCTATATCCAAGGTATCACTGTCTAGCGTTCCGAAACCCTCATCGAGGAACAACGAATCAATACTGGTTTTGTGGCTTACAAGATCAGATAGCGCTAACGCTAGTGCCAAACTCACCAAGAAGCTTTCACCACCCGAGAGCGTTTTGGTATCTCGCATCACATCGCCCTGCCAAGTATCTAGCACTTGCAACTCTAAAGCATCATCAGTCTTACGTTTCAATTCATAGCGCCCATGCAAACGTTGTAGCTGTTTATTGGCTAAGTACACCAAGTTCTCAAGTGTTAAGCCCTGAGCGAACTTACGGAACTTGTCACCATTTCTTGAGCCAATCAAAGAATTCAAACGTGATATGTCATCAAACTCCAATTGCTGTTCTTCTATCTGTTTGAACAAGTCTTGTTGGTTGCTGCGATTCTGACGGTCGGTCTCTAGATTCGCAGAAATTGCACCTATTTGAGTAGCATGTTGTTGCTGTTCATTTTGACATTGAGCCATCGCTAGCTCTACTTCATTTTGCGGTAAGGCGCTCCATGTTTCGGCTTTCTCGTGAGCTTGCAGTTCAACTCTATTCGCTTTAGCACTGTTCAATCTCGCCTGTGCGCTTACGATTGCTTCTTCAAGTGTCTTCTTCAAGCTTTGAAGTTGAGTTCTAACCTCTTCGTCTAGCAACGCAGCTTCAAAATCAGCCTCACTTTCAAATGGGCTAGCTTTCATTGCTTCTAACCAATCACGCTGCGCTTGCGTATGAGCTGATTGCTTGCTCATCAACTCTTCAGAGAAGCTTGTGTGTTTGGTTTGTTCGGTTCGATGTTCAAGTTCGCAACGGTTAAGCACCAACTGAGCGGCATCAAATGTACTCACCGCTTCAGTGACTTTTTGCTTCATCGCATTGCTGGTGGTTTGAATGTCTTTATCACCAAATAACTCTGTCCTTTCAGCAGTTACACGAGTGAGCTCTGACACTAAAGACTCACTCTCTTGCGTCAATGTCGCAAGCTCTTTCTCAAGGCTGCTCAACTTGTCATCTAGCGTTTTCAATTCAGCATTTTGAGTGAGTAGCTGCTTCTCAATATCGGCCTGTTGCTGTTTAGTTTGCTGCCATGTGTTTGATGCTTGCGATTTTGCAGTAAACCAATCATCAATATGCTCAAGTTCAGGTGCTTCAATAGAAGTTTGAACAATACTCTCTTTCAAAGAGTTCCATTGCTGCTCTTTCGTTTGAGCGATCTGAGCCACTTGTTTAATTGTGCTGTGGTTTTGCTTATTCAAGTCAGCTAAGCGTTGCTCGGCCAACTCAAGGTTAGATTGCGCCTTGTCAGCCATAACACTTACAGATAAGCGTTGTTTCTCAGCTTCGGCATAGTGAGCTTTAGCATCACCTAGCGCTTTGAGTTGCCGCGAGATCTGACTTAGTAGAAGTTCACACTGCTGAGCGAAAGTCGCAACTGAAGCTTCATTGCCTAAATCGCTTACCGTTAACAATGCTAATTCTGGAGCCGTGCCAACGAAATCCGATAAGCTCTGCTGAAGCTTACCAACAATGCCTTGCCAGTTAAGTTGAGCTTGCTGAATATCCTCTTGCGCACGTTGAATGTCATCGTTAAGCCCCGTAATCATTGGTGCTAGAGAATCTAACTGTTGACGGTGCTCTTGGCCGTCCTTTTTAATAACCGCTAGCTCATGCTTTTCACGTTCTTGTTGAGCAACTAAGTTGGCAATATCTTGTGACTGCTCAATATAATGGTCTGTTGAACCACACAGCGGGCATACAGATCCAGATTCTAATGCTGCACGATATTTTGCCAGTTCGCCTTCTTGATCAATCAAGCGCGTTAATCGCTCAAGTGAAGTCTCTTTTTCTTTGTATCGCTCCACCAGCACTGCACGCTCTTTCGAAAGCTTGTCGACCAACTGAGTGTTAGTTTGATGTCCCTGAGTTTTAGCGTGCAGCTGTTGCTGGGCATTTAAGAAGCCACGATTAACCTCAAGCAATGAGTGCGTATTGCGATTCCAAAACTCCAACAGATTTTTTTGTGCATTCAACACTTGTTCACTGGTGTTGCCTTGCAATGCTTCCCATTGTTGCTCTGCATTGCTTTCCTTTACAACCAGTTCAGCTAATGCTTTGTCTTGCGATGCTTTTTCTTCTTGAGCTGACTTGATCACTGATTGCTGAGCATCAACCGCAGACAAGGCTTGCTTCGCTAAGTTCAACTGCTCTGAATGCTGACGCTCAAGGGTGCGAACTTGCTCTACTTTGGCTTGCCACTGACCTAAGTATTTTTCTAGATGTTGGTCAGCTTGATGAGTATTTAGGTAATCAGTGCTGAGTTGCTCTTGTTGTTTCAGCTCATCAGTTTTTTGCACTAAAACGAGCTGTTGATTACGCTGTTGCATTTGTTGGTCGTTTAGCGTGTTCGCTGCGTTAACGGCCGCTGTCTGTTTATCTTTGAGCACTGCAATTTGGTTATCGAGTGGGCGAACTTGCTCAATGATCTTCTCCTGATCTTGCTGCTCGGCTTTGACTTGTTCGACAATCACACTGCTTTGAGTCAGTTTAGTCTGTGCGTCTTGTTTTTCTGCATCACGGACAGCAAGTAACTTGGTACTGTTGCCTAAGTTAGCTTGAGTAGTGTTGACCTCTTGCTCGCAACGCTTTAGATCTTTGTGCATTGGACGCAGTTTTTCAGCAGGTTCACTGTTTGCTAAACGAACTAATGATGTTTGGTTGCGATCTAGTTCATCTTGAGCCGTTTTAAGATCGTGCTCACTGGTCGTGATAGTTTGCTCAGCTTTGGTCACTTCTTTCCACCAACTGAGATGTGCTTGCCACTCTTTCAGCTGATCGGCTAAACGCTTCTGTTCAGCTTCGAGAGCCTCTCGCTCGCCAGTCAGTTCTTGGATTTGCTCTTCAGACAGTAAACTCACGCCTTCTGCTTTCGCTTTAAGGTGATTAAGTGACTCTTCGCTCGATTTGAAGTGATCATAAATACGCTCTGAAATCAGGCTGTAGACTTCTGTACCAGTCAGCTCTTCAAGGAGTTCTGCTCGATCATTTGCATTGGCATTTAGGAACGCTGCAAACTCACCTTGTGAAAGCATGATCGATTTAGTGAAGCGAGAAAAGTCCAAACCCGTTACGGTTTCAACCATCTTAATTTTCTTAGTCAGCTGCGTTTCTAAAACCACATCGCTGTCTGCATCTGCAAACTCACAAGTTGGCGTTTGCAGCGCGCCATCGTGCTTACCACGAGCTCTTTTATGATGAAAGTTCGAACGGTAAGTTTTTCCTTTTACTTCAAATTCAATCTCAGCAAAACATTCGCCAGTGCCGCGCGTCATCAGCTCATTAGTGCCTTTGGCGATACTTCTTAACCGTGGTGTACGATGAAACAATGCCAAACAAATCGCATCAAGAATCGTCGTCTTACCGGCCCCGGTAGGGCCGGTGATCGCAAACAAGCCGTTTTCGGCAAAAGGCGACTGTGTGAAATCGAGCTTCCAACGCCCTTTCAAAGAGTTTAAGTTTTCAAATTCTAAGCTTAAGATTTTCATTCTTGATTACTCTTCTGTACCGTTTAAATCATCAGTTCCATGAGACACTTCGACAATTACTTGCTTGAACTTCACCGTCATTCTTTCTAAGCGCGCTTTCTCTGTATCGCTTTCAAACTCCTCGAGTGCGATACGTTTCTCAAACACATCTATTGGCGTGAGTTCCGCTAATGTCTCTGCTGATTCTTGCTCTAACGATTGGTTTCGGCGCTCTCTTGCTCTTCTTAACTGAAGTACTTCAACGTTTAAGTCTTCGGTTAAGGCACGCATGCGTTCTTGTAAATCCGATAGATAGTCTTGTGCTCGAACTTCAATAGACAACCACACGCTTTGGCCTTCTTCCAAACCAATATATTGATTCAGTTGAGATTCAATCTCGCTCAAATCACCTTTGATTTCGGCCAACAGTTGGAATGTCGGGACAGACAATTGAGAAATGGTGCGTTCGCCTTCAACAAACTCAACCACACACACTTGCTTTTGAGATTTCAATTCATCAAAACTGAGCGGGATTGGCGAGCCGCAGTAACGAATGTGTTCTCGCTTAGCAACAACTTGAGGTCGGTGAATATGTCCAAGCGCGATGTAATCGGCATTTGGAAAACCGTCGGCAGCAAAACCATCCAAATTACCAACGTATATATCACGCACCGAGTCAGATTGCTTCACACCCATTGCGGTTAAGTGCCCTGTCGCAATGATCGGCATTGTGTCGCGGTTAGCAAAAGTATCGCGTTTTTCGACTGCTGCATCGTAGACATCTTTATAATGCTGCTTAATCGCGTCGCCCAACTGTTTCTGACGCTCAACACCCGACACGCCTGCTTGGCTGGTTAAAACATCACGAGGGCGGATGAAAGGGATCGCACAAACTAGCGCTTCAACCTCGCCGCCCTTACCTTTCAGCTCGACAACCTGAGTCGCATGATCTTCATTGGTATTTGGAATCACGTCCGCGCCCATATACTTCAACAATTGCTGTGTTTCTTTAAGTACCGACACAGAATCATGGTTACCGCCCAATAGCACTAACTGGCAACCAATTTTATTCGAGTCGACAACAAACTTGTTGTACATCTCACGGGCATAACTTGGCGGTGTGCTGGTATCGAAGATGTCACCAGCCACGATAATTGCGTCGATATCGTGATCAGTAACTTGCTCTAGCAACCATTGTAAAAACCGTTCATGTTCGTTTTTGCGGCTTTTATTGTAGAAGTTTTGGCCAAGATGCCAATCTGACGTGTGAAGAATTTTCATTGCGGCTCACTGGATGTCTATAATAGCTTTAATTTATCAAAATACCGATCAACTACCAAATGGGTTAGCATTATTTTCCTTTTATAAGCTTGTGAAAAACAATAAAATTCAGGCTTTATAGGCTTTGTTTTCAACGTACCATCAATCGATACTTTTCATATGAAAAAACCGCTCAAAGTTAGAGCGGTTTTGATGTGTAAATCGAGTTAACTTAGAACTTAATGGTTGGGACGATTCAACTGTAGCAAGTCCCACTTAGTACCATACAGATCTTGGAAAACCACGACCGTTCCGTACGCTTCTTCTCGTGGCTCTTCATTAAACACAACACCTTTCGCTTTCATTAGCTCATAATCACGCCAAAAATCATTGGTCTGCAAAAACAAGAATACACGGCCGCCAGTTTGGTTGCCGATCGCTTTTTTCTGTTCCTCATTGCTCGCCTGAGCTATTAGCAAGTTAGTACCGTTCGAGTTGGGTGGCGACACCTGAACCCAACGCTTACCACCACCTAAATCAGTGTCTTCAACCAAAGTAAACTGAAGTTTCTTAGTATAAAATTCGATTGCATCGTCATAGTTTTCGACGACTAGTGCGATATTTCCAATTTGTTGTTGGATTAGTTCAGACATCTAGCATTCTCGGTTTTGTCAAAGATAAGATTCTACACATTATACCTTCTTTACGAACCTACTGAGCTACAAAAAAGCCCACGGTATCGCTTGATAACGTGGGCTCAAAACTAACGGGTCATTTTGTAAACCAATTAGTTAGTCACTCATTCAATTCACTTAACTAATCATTAAATTATCTGATGATTGAATCAACTGACGACTAAAATTTAAGCTATTTTATGACCCAAAATATGAAGCTGTTAGAAGTTGTACGAAGCACCTAAAGTAACGCTGCTGAACGCCACATCTCTGCTCGCGATTCTATTGCCATTGTTATTAAAGAGTTCGATGTTTACGGCATCTGCCTGTGAAATTAGACGCAGTGTAAGGCTCTCAACCGGGGTATATTCAACACCAACACCGAAGTGAAAACCAGCACCAGAATCGTCATCAATGTAGCTCGAACCATGAGCGTTTAGGTCAACATAGCTCAGGCCAGCCAACACGAAAGGTCGGATTGAGTTATCAAATGTGTAACCTACATTTGCAGCAACAGAAAAAGAGGTCGGCGACAACACTTTAGTACCAAATTTTTCGTAGTCAGCGTAATCCGTGTAACCAAGTTCGATACCTACAATACGGTTAAATTGGTAACCGCCGTAAAGGTTATAACCCATGCTTTCAGCATCTAAACTACCAGCCCCGTCAGTGTCTGAATCTTGGTAGACACCAAGGCCAGCACCAATGTATGGACCGCCTTCGATACCAGCAGCATAAGTAGGAAGTGAAACCAAGCCAACTAGGCCTAATAGAAATGTTGATTTAAGCATGTAAATACCCTTTTTAGTCTGTCCTACAATAGCGCTGTCACTGTCTTTGGATGTATTCCGACACCAATCCAACTGTTGCGCTACTGTTTAAAAAAATGAAAAATAAAGCCTCCCATGAATAATAAAACAGTGTTCATTTAGAAAGCGAATGGGAAACTAGCACAACATTTTAGCGCTATCAAGCGAACCTGTAGCCATATTTTATCAGTCTCAAAAGTGAGACTTTGCGCTCACCATGGTTAATATTCAGAGCGTCACTGTTCAAATAACACTCGAAAAAGGCAAAAATAAACAAATTAGAAATAAGTTAAACAGGCATGAAATGTCATGTGGAACAGAAAGTTATAAGACGGAATGTTTAAGGACAGAAAGTTAGACAACAAAAATTATAAGGCCGTAAACTAAACGGCCTCACAGTTCGATACGCAAGAACTAAATAACTAAAGAAACCGCAATCGACGCCATGATCATACCAATCACAAACTCCAACACTTTCCACGCTCTTGGATTCTTAAACAGCGGAGCTAAAAAGCGAGCGCCATAGCCAAGAGAGAAAAAGAACACAAATGATCCGGTGATCGCGCCCGCACCAAATAGCATGTGGTTAGGTTGATATTGCGTAGAGATCGACCCTAGCAAGACTACAGTATCCAAATAAACGTGCGGGTTCAGCCATGTAAACGCTAAACACATCGCCATCGCCTTTATTAGTGATTCCTTGGTATCTCCAACTCCCTCAAGCGCATGAGTCTCGGTGAAAGACGAACGTAAACTCAAGAACGCATACACGCCTAAAAATACTGCCCCACCGTAACGAGCAAATTGCTCGATTTGTGGAAACTGCTTCACAATCGCGCCGAAGCCTGTCACACCGAAGCTAATCAAAAGGGCATCTGAAATAGCGCAGACCAAACAAATGGCAAACACATGTTGATTCTTCAGACCTTGTTTAAGAACAAAAGCATTTTGAGAGCCGATCGCGAGGATCAACGAAAGCCCGAGAGTGAAACCAGCAAAGTAAGTCGACATTAAACTAAATCTTTAAGTTTGAATGAGTTGAAAGTAACAACGGTTTTAGCACTAATTGTTGTCTTGAAAGATCAGTTGGCATTAATTGAGCTCAATAGTCATAAATTGGCTGTGAGGATCAAGCGAATAATCCGAAAAGGGTTGGCAGTAATCAAAGCTAAACTTCTCATACAAACTACGAGCAGGTTGAAAGTACACTTCTGAACCGGTTTCTAGGCTAATACGTTGATACTGGCGGGCCGTTGCGGTTTCCAAAACGTGTTGCAATAGTTTGCTTGCGACACCGGATTTCCTTGCAAACTGACTCGTTCTCATCGATTTAAGTTCGGCGTGTTGGGTATCAAGTTCTTTGATTGCCACACAACCAAGTAACTGGTTCTCTTTCCAAGCACTGAAAAAGGTAACATCTGGCGACTTTAAACCCTTAATATCCAGTGCGTGTACACTTTCTGGTGGAGATGTCGCATACATATCCGCCAAATGCTCTTCAAGCAATGCAATCACTTCTCCACCCGACAAGTCGTCAATTTTTATTTCCATAACTGATTCATTTTCCTTAATAAATTATTAATCAACTTTCGATACCGTAAAATTACTCTATCCTAATACCTAGCGAATAACACACTGTAACGATGGAGTGTCGCTGTATTTCTCGTGTACCCTTTTTGACACATACATGACAACAAGACAAGTCTTAGCACGAGCACGACATTAGCTTTTGCTTAAAGCACCTGTTTTCAATGAAAAATAAGCAGTCAGGTCGATATGGGTATCTAACTAGATTTAACCGCCGTAATACCTTGTCGGAATTTCGATTCTTCACAAGAGCGTATGACACTTCAAAATCACCGAAGAATCGATGTCGACAATCAGAACGCTCATACCTTCGGTTACCAAGACCGAGTAAAAAGCGTTATCTAGACGCTATCAGGGTAGGCTTACAAAAGGAAAGTTGTACACTGACATCCCAACTAGTAAATGTTAGATATTGACGATTTTTAAGTTGACTAACGATACCGATGCTCACACTGTTGGTGGCATGGTCATTAAGTGCTTGGCTAGTAATCAAGAACAGTACTGAATGCACATGAATTTATCGAAGATTTGCTTGTTATTTTTAGGTTCTAGTTTACTATGCGCCACCCCAATTATTTCAGCAAATGCTGTAGGCCACTATGTCCGCCAACGCACTCTACACCGACCTATCGGGTTATTATGATTTAATGTGTGTCGATATTGACTACCAAGCGCAAAGTAACTGCGTTCGTAGGCTACATCAAATTTTCGGAAATGATGGAAAAACTCACCTAGACCTTGGTTGTGGCACCGGCCCACACGTTCGTCACTTCATTAACTATGGCTACCAAAGTAGTGGGCTTGATCTGAACAAACCAATGTTAGACATCGCTCAAGCTCGCTGCCCAGAAGCCAGCTTTTCAGTGCAGAACATGAGTAATTTTGAAGTATCTGAGCCACTAGATCTGATCACTTGTTTCTTATACTCCATCCATTACAACGATGGCATCGAGAATTTGAAAGCGTGCATTACAAGCGTTCATAAAGCGCTTAAACCTGGCGGTGTATTCTGCTTTAACGTGGTAGATAAAGATAAGATCAGCAACGATCTGTTTGTTCGACATACCACAAACCAAGCGCAAGACGATTTTACGTTCCGTTCAGGTTGGTATTACTCTGGCGAAGGTGATAAGCAAGCGCTGAAACTCAGCATTGAAAAAACGACCGCAGGTGAAACGCAAATATGGAATGATGAACACCCAATGGTGGCGTTCAACTTCAAAGCGCTGTTCGAAATATTGAAGCCCTATTTTGAGGTTCATACTTTCGAACACGATTACGACAAACTTTTGCCTTGGGATCTAATTTCAGGCAACGCGCTGATAACTTGTGTCAAAGCCTAATGGATTCCTAGCTATATAGCTTATTAGCTTATTAGCTTACATTACCGGCATTATTTAACTAAGTAATGTATGAGCATTAGATCTAAAGAACCCACACGATGTTAAGTCGTGTGGGTTCGTTATTTTATCAGGCTCTATTTATCGAGTTACAAACAGACGGATTAGAAATCAGCGGTCATACCAACATAGTAAGTACGTGGCTGTTCAACATAACCTAAGTATTCTAGTTCGTTTGATACTGATTCGTCAGTTAAATTCGAGATACCCGCACGCAGACGTACTGAATCGTTCACATTATAAACGGTACCAATATTTAACGTCGTGTAAGCATCTTGAATTAGATCGGCTTCGATTTGGCGCTCGCCACGGTAACGCGCACTCACGAATGTGTTGAGGTCATACGTAGGATTCCAGCTCAATTTAACTAAACCTGAATGCTTGTAACGCTCAAGAAGTTCATCACCCGTAGATTTATCTTCCGTATCTAGATATGTGTAGTTACCCGATACGCCCCACTCGTCTGAAATTTGGTACTGACCCGCAATTTCAACACCTTGAATGATCGCTTCGGCTACGTTCTCGTATGTTTTTGCGCCGAGTTCACCCGTTGATGAACCATCAGGATTTTCACACTGACGAGCGCTTTCGTTCCAATCACCACCTTGTGGGCAATAACCTTCTGTTCTGTCGATCAGATCATTGATTTCGTTACGGAATAACGCAGCTTCTACATTCCAACGTGGTTGCGTGTACACGGCTGCCAACTCGTAGTTCAAACTTGTCTCAGGTTTTAGATCTTCATTACCAACCAGAGCACAGCCTCCCTTGCAACTTGATACTTGATAATCAGGTTGGTTTTGAGTCAATGATGGTGCTTTAAACGCTTTACCGACACCACCCTTAATGATTAAGTCATTGGTAGTTTGGTGAACAAGGTACACACGCGGGCTAAACTCTTCGCCGTAAAGTTCATGTTTATCTAAGCGACCACCGATCGTTGCTGTCAGTTGCTCGGTCATTAGCCATTGGTCTTGAATAAATAATGCACCTTGATACGCTTCGGACGTGCCGCTCACTAGGTTTTCTTTATTGGTCAACTCACTCAGTTGGTAATCCATACCAAACGTTAATGTGTGACTATCGCCAAGATAAGTCGTTGCAGACGCTTCAACAATTTGAGTCAGTTCTTCGATATCGCTGCTGAAGTTGTTTCCTAAATCGGCTGCATCGTTATCCGTTACGTTCTCGCGAGAATAACGTACTTGAGTATCGCCCCAACTCCAGTAACCGCTGTGTGTAATAGCTTGGCTATGACGAACCACGTGAGTATTGGACTCAATCACTGAGCTAGAACTTTCAGCGGCAGATTCACGCTCGTCATCACTGTAACCAAAGTCGAAATCGAGAGTTTGGTTGTCTGTTGCATGCCATGTCAGGCTTGCTAACATGCTCAGCGTATCTCGGCCTTCTAATGCTGTTACATCTTCACGATCGTAACCTGAATTATGCGTACCTGAGTATGGTTGCCATGCATTACGGCTCGTTTGGTTAACAGACACTCGAGCAAATAACTCATCTTCAATCAGCGCACCTGAAGTAGTTAAGCCAACTGAGTATTCTTGTCCCCCGTTGCCATCCATAGGGGATGAGTTATCCATGCTTACTGTAGAGCTCCAGTCATTTTCTGGTGCTTTAGTAATGATGTTGATTGTACCGCCCATACCATCAGAGCCGTAAAGCGCCGACATTGGGCCACGAATAATCTCAACACGTTCAATTGAGTCAGCTGGAATAGTAGATAAGTCAAAATCGTTACCGCGGATAATCGCGCTTGCTGAACTTAGACGACGGCCATTAACCATGATAAGCGTATAATCAGAATCCATACCACGAATCGAGATCATCTGACGACCAGCACGAGTGCTGTCAAAATCAGACTCCACACTGGTTGACTCAGCAACGATATCAGCCAAAGTAATACCAGGGCTGTCTTCTATGTCTTGGGCAGTGATAACCGACATTGAGGCTGGTGCTTTTTTCAAAGCCATTTCAGTACGAGTCGCCGTAACAACCATCTGTTCATCCGTGTCAGTCACTTTTGTTTCCGCTAGCACGTTAGCCGAAAGTGACGAACAAAGAACAGCAATTGCGATCGATAAAGGTGTGCGAGTTAAAAGAGATCTCTCAGACATGATATGCATTCTTATATGTGATTGGTAATGATAATGGTTTGCATTAGACATTCACTTACCATTGTTATCAATGAAAGTTTCATACCAAAAATTGATTTTCGCTATTCAATATTCACATACATAAAAATAAGCATATTCAATATCTTTCAATAACCAAGCTCACATTTTACATACCTATTAATATCAGATTTAAAGCCATAGTAAGGTTCATAACTTGCGCTGAAAGCCGCTCGCTAAGCATAAACCTCTTTAAAGAGGTCCCTTACCCAGCGACACATTGGGTCGTTGTGAAAACGTTTATGCCAGTATAAATACACATCTTCAGATGGGTGGCGAAGTGCTTTAGGAACGCGTTTACAAATGAGGTTCCTCTGCTTTGTAGCTTGCAGTGCAAAAGGCGTAGGCAAGTGGAAGATGATGTCTGTCGCTTCCGCCATGTCAGGCGCTACGTTAAAATTCGACAACTGGATGGGAATCGAGAGCTGACGTTGTTTATCAATCAAACCGAGATCTTTAAATCGACTCTCAATTGAGAGCTTCTTGTCTCCTTGCAAAGAAATTTGACCAAGATGACTGTTGAGCAAATCATCGACCGTAATTTCTTTATCAGCCAAGGGATGGTCTTTATTCATCAATAAGCGGTAATCGCGACTGATCACGAACATTCGATACAGGTTCTGTTCTGAACTCAATGGTTCATGAGTCGACAATACAAAGTGTGCATCCCCAGACAACAAAGGGTCGAAGTGTCTTTTAGGAATAGAATCAATATCGACAATCATGTTCGGTGCTTGCTTACGTATCTCCGCGACCACTTTAGGAAGCAAGTGTGACACTTGAGGAACAAGGCCGAAAAATCGAACCGTTGTGTCACTGTTGTGAGGTTCGAACACATCGCCATGCACCAACTTTTCTAACCGAGTCAGTACCGAATTCAAATCTTGCTTAATCGCTTCTGCTTTTGGCGTCAATTCATAGCCATATGCCGCTCTCACCAACAAGTCATCGTTAAATACCGTTCGCAGTTTTTGCAGTGAACGACTCACTGTTGGTTGGCTCATATCAAGAGCTAATGCCGTGTTAGAAACATGCTTCTCTTCTAACAGGTGTTTGAGGATGACTAATAAATTGAGGTCGACTTGTGCAAGATTCATTTTTTAAATAATTAGATCACATAAAATTCAGTGTACGCATAGTGCATTTTCTCAATAAATAATACAATTGATAATCACTCTTATTTTGATCTAAAGCAAACATGATTTACTTGATTTGAGCTTAAAAACGACTTTAGCAATGTCTAGTCTCATTAACTTTCGGCCTTCCACATCTACCAACTGTATTAAGAACTACAGATAAAAAAAGAGAGGCAAAATGCCTCTCTTCTATCGTTGTTTGTTATCTTATCACTAACTTCTAACGAGCTTACAGCTTTGTCCAAGCATCTTGCCAGTATTGGCTGACTGCAGGGGCGTAAGCTGGGCTTGCACACCATGCAGTGTATGGCCAAGGCTTACATTCGTATAAGGCATTGTCGCTACCCATTACAATGTCACCCGCTGCGTAACTTGTACCCGCAACATATGGAGGATAATTGCCTGGAGGTGGTGTTGTGCCGCCGTTTGCCTTTACAGAGAATAAATTGTTTACCATCACTATTTCACCGTCGGCTGCCTTACCAACCGCTTCAAATGAGTATTGGCCCTCGGCTACATCATAGAGATCCATTGTAATAGTACGGCTATCAACCAAGTTCACTTTCTCCTGTTCAACAACAGTACCTGCGCTATTTATCACCATTGTTGTAACATCAAGTGCTTCGCTTGAAGTCAGTGTCACCTCTAAATGTACATGGCCGTTCTCCGGTGCGTATTCAGACTGTAGGCCCGCTACTTGAAGTTCTAAGTCACCGCCTGGATCTGGATTTTCACCACCACATGAACTTTCTGAAACCTTTTTCCAAACGCCCCACTCACCTGTCGTCCCTGGCTCTTCGCCACGAGTATACCAACCCGCAGCCCACGTTGAGCCGTCATGCGAAACTTGGTCACCTTCAACATAAACGGTGTCAGTATCCCATGCCGTAGCACAGTTAGACCCATCAGTCACAGACACTTTACGTTCAGCAGTGACGGTTTGGTGAGCACTGTCTGTCACACTATATACAAGCGAGTAGCTGCCTATTTCATTCACATCGACACTGCCAGAATGTGAGATGGTACTTGTTAGATCGCCATCTTCAGCATCATTCGCCGTCACTCCTGCCATAGCATCAAACGATGCGCCTAGCATGACCGTGGTATCAGATACGCCGCCAAACGTAGGCTTTTGGCTGTACACTTCAACCATTCTTGCATTAGCCGTTTCGTTATTGTCGCTGTCTTTTACACGGTAAGTCAGAACATAAGTGCCAATAACTGCTGTTTCAACATAGCCCTCTACGTCGATTGATGGCGTTAGATCACCGTCTTCTTTATCTGTTGCAGTCACACCTTCCATTGGTTCAAAGACAACACCGTGCAGAACTCGTGCATTCTCGATACCTTTCAGTACTGGTTCGCCTTCAACGGGTGGTGGCGTCACTTGACCATGAACAAACGGGCCATAATCTTTAATAAACTGTTCGCTGTACTCGTGACCGTTCTTGTTGGTGCCCATGTCCCAGTTGATAGACCAGGTCATCACGCCTCGCAAAGGTTGACCTTGAGCTGTTAAGGTTTCGAACGCGGCGTATAAATCTTGAGGGTCTTTTACAAAACCCGTCGCTGCTGCGTCAATGCTTGAAGGAATACCAAACACAAGTTTGTCGTGTGGAATCTTGTCGAAACCGCGTGTTCCGTTGATAAGAGAGTCAGATATGTAGTAGATAAACTCTTCTTTTAACGCATCGTTGTTCTGAGCAATCCAACCTACACCTTCAACCCAGATACCATCGCCACCTTGATTGTAAAACTGCGGGTTAATCCAATCGTAGTAACCTTCTAGATTATCGATGTAAGGGACATATTTGCCACCTGACGTTAAATAGGGAAACTCTGGAGCCATCGTAATTAGGAAGTTTTTATCTTCAGTGCGGTAGTGGTCTTTCACAAGCTTAAGCGCGTCTGGAATCACGGTTTGGTTGTTGGCTGCCGTCACTGCCGCTTGTTCTAAGTCGATGTCTAGGCCATCAAAACCGTAGTGTTCAGTTAGACGAATAATCTCGTCAGCAAACGCTCTTTCATCACCTGTTTTTAATTCTATGTGTGCATCCGCACCACCCAGAGCTAACAGTACAGAGCGGCCTTGTTTGTTAAGTTCAGAAATTTGATCGATAAATTGTTGTTCTGAAACCCCAATAATTGGGTCCAGTTTGAAAGTAGGAATTCGACCATCAGCCACATCGTACACTTTCATGAATGACACATTCACAATGTTGTACATTGGGTTCACTTCATCCAATGTTACGCAAGGCGCATTACCACCTTGGTAACCCGCACCATCACACCAATTGTGCCAGTAACCAACCACAACGCCCGAATCTGGATTTGTCATGTCCGATCCATTCGCATAAACAGCGCCAGACATTGCGGCCATGCCGACCGATACTGCTAATTGCAGAGCTTTACGTTTCAACATTTATCCCACTTCCTAACCAACAGTTGTGCCAATCACAACCAAACCAATTCATTTTAGTCATGAATATTTATGGATCAGTAATGGAATTTTTATAAAAATTGAGGCTTTGATTTAACTTGTGATTTTAAGTCACAGATTGAATAACAAAATCAATTTGATTTTGACTTTTCATTGAAAATATAACGCTAAAATGCTGAATTTCATGCATTTAATATTGATAGAAGAAATGGTTAAATGGACTTAATTCACATCGATAATTATTACAAAGTTAGAATCATGGGTCAATTCAAAGTTGCATATAGACTTTTAAACATGCCGTTGTTAAGGCTTCCAAATGGCCAATGACAAGTCTCTGTCAAACATTAGTTAACCATCATACCTATCCATCAGTTTTAATAACTGTTGTGTTAACCTTTCGTCTCAAATTTCTGGAGATATGTATGGGACGAATCACCAAAAACCAACGCGAGGACAATTTCGCTTCTTACAACGCTCTTATTCTCGATATTTTCCTCAACGAGGGTTGGGATCACGTCACTTATGATCGACTAAGCAAAGAAACCGGCCTTAGAAAAAGTACCTTGCAAGGCTACTACCCAAGTAATGCCGATTTCGAAGTTGCAATCAAAGGAAAGGTATTCCCTATCATTTTGCAGCACCTTGATTTCACGTCAAAGCCCCTCCTTCTTGAGTCTTGGAAGAAAGCCATGAAAGTTACTCAATTTAAAATGATCATGCGCATGTTTGTAATGCAGGCTCACAAAAAAGGTTCTGAAGGTTCAGGTCGATTAGGGGTACTTGGCCTAGCAAAATATATCTCAGACAGGCTCCCGACCGAAGACCCACTCGAAATTATCCAATTACTGTTCGGCCTTACCGTAACCGAGCTGTTAAATATAGATCGTTCTCATATGCCAACATAGAAGCTCAATTAAAGTTCCATTCGTCACACAGCACGCGTTAAAAGTTTTACCCCTTCGGTATGAAATGGAAATAAACTGGGCGTTATAAAGCCCTAATTTATTTCACCACTAGGGTTTATTTGAATAGTAACTGGTTAGAGTGTTGATAAAACGTTGCTTATCCGTTTCTGGCAGTTGATTTATTCCCGCAGCTGCTTTTCTACCACCCCCCGTATCAAAGCTCGCGCAAATTTCATCTGCACCTGTTCGATTTGATAATGGAGCACGTAAGCTTACGGTGTAAGATTTATCGTCTTGATTCTTCGTTAAAACGGCTTGTGCTCGACTTGGATCTTGATTCACGATTTCATTGCCAAAGACACCACTAATGCGACGCGCCCAAGTCTCACCGGGTAGCTCAAACACTCGAGCAAATTCACTCTCATGGACAGGTGTAATGCTCATGAGTTTTTGGTGGTCATTTTTATAAGCATTGCGTAATTGGTAAAACACAGAATCTTGATCTGCTAGAAGATCAAATGGGTTGGGGTACTGGTAAAGAGCTTGGTAAAGTTCAATTGGCGTGAAATGTAAATCACTCAACGAACTGCCATATCCGTTGTAGTTAACTAAAGTCCCTAACTCCTCTAAGAAATCAATTTCAGCTTGATCCAATCCATTCTCAACAGCTAACTGAACAGCGACAGCTTTTAGGTTATCACCAAAGGCGGCAGCAATTGCCCATGCCACATGCTCACCCTTTAACTTTCGATTTATCAACAAACTAGTGCAGCATTCAGGTGCAGTATCAATCAAAGTTTCAAGATATCTAGATTTCGGCACTTCTCCCGTACGATGGTGATCGCAATAGAAAACGTCGATACTTGCGTCTAGTAGTGAATGGAGTGCGGATAGATTTTTCTCCATAGATACATCTAAGACCGTAACAGATGAACTATCACCTTGTTTACCTTGCCCCATCATCTGATTAACGACTTGAGATACCAACTTGATATCGCGCTTCACACCAGTAACGAGTACACTCTCTTTAGGCTGACTTAGGCGAAGTTGTAACAACGCGATGATGCCGTCTGCGTCTCCATTAAATACGTCGTAGTGCATTTTGTTCCTCTTCCTTTAAGCTCTAAACGTCAGTCAAATAAGCTAATAAAATCGATAATGTAGCTGCCTTTTACAGTCTGTCATCATTTTAGGTTTATTTCACAGATAGTTAAGTCTATTTTGGAATGCCTTATTCTCATCAGGTTCAAGAGATACATCTATAAACATTAGATTTTCCAAAAGCAAATATCATTTGCACTATTGTATGACATATATCACAGCAAGCTAGGGTCAAAAGATTATAAAATAAGCGCCTCCCACTTGACGATATAGAGACGAATGAACACTACAACCACTCTTGTTTATGACACTTTGAAAAGCCTTGCTGCTCACGCTCCTGAGCAGCACGCCGAGATTCGCCAGCGTTTATATGAGCAGTTGAGCCTGCCATTTAACAAGCAGCTCTCGCTATACGCTAACGTACTGGGGCCAATTAGCTCAGGTAAATTAGCGGGATGCGACAACATTGATAAGGCGGTTGAACTAGCACTAGACGTGCTAGAAGGTCGAAATAAGTAACCCCACGACTTCCCGCTTCAATCAATTACTACGATTAAACGACCCTGCTCCTCCCCCCCTATAGGGTCGTTTTTTTCTTATCTAACAACGTTCTTCCCTTTCCATTCATTTTTCGCTTTAATTTGTTTGTAATTATCTAATTATTTCAGACACAAAAAAGCGCAGATTAACTGCGCCCTCAGATTACTAAGTCTGATTAATACCTCGCGGCGATTTTTTCTTACCTACCGAATGAAATCAAACCCACTATGACGTTTTAAACTGCGCTACCGCTCTATCCATATCATGAGCTTGTTCTGCCACTTTATCTACCTCCATTAAGCAGTGTTGAGCCGATGCGTTGTTGTCGTTCGAAATGGTGTTAAGCTCCGTGATTGAATCACTCACTTGCGCCATCACTGCGCCCTGCTCTTCAATCGCAGATGCAATACGTTCAGAGTTGCCTTGAATACTTTCCATGTCGCTCAAGATAAGCTGCAAACTTGCATCCAGTTCTTCTGAATCTTTGAGTGTTAGTTGCCCTTGTTGATTACATTCGCCAATCTCGGTCATCGAAGCGTTCATTTGACTTTGGATTGCGGTGACTACACTGGTGATTTCAGTGGTTGACTGGTGCGTTCTACTCGCCAGCGCTCGTACTTCATCCGCAACCACAGCGAAGCCACGGCCTTGTTCACCTGCTCGCGCGGCTTCAATGGCTGCATTCAATGCTAGCAGATTGGTTTGCTCTGCAATCCCTTGAATGATATTGACCGCGTCGCCAATTTGATCAACATGATGGTTCAATGAACTGATCGAGTCTTGGCTGCTTGAAAGACGTTCAGACAGCTGGGTAATATTGTTTATAGTGTCTACAACCACTTCACGACCTTTATCAGCATTCACTTTGGCTTGCTGGACACCCTCCGCAGCCACAGATGTACTTTCTGAGATTTCACCGATGGTGAGCACCATTTCTTGCACTGAAGTGGTCATGGTTGAAGTATGGTCAGCTTGCACTTCAAACTGTTTGATGACCGATTCAAGCTCATCATGCATGTTCGACGTGCTTTGCGTCAGTTGCAGTGACTTAGATTGAGACGCCGCGATTAAGCCTTCCAACTGATCAAGCAATTGGTTGAAATATTGGCCTAGCGTGCTGAGTTCATCTTTGCCATCAATGTGTGAACGAATGGACACATCGTTAGAATCGACAATGTTACGAATCACCGAAAGTAGAGATTCAATTTTACCGATGATAGAGCGGACAATTAACCAGCTGAACAGAATGATCGACACAAGCAATGTGACGCAAAGGATATTGTTAATCAGCGATAGCTTGTCCATCTCTTGTTGCGTTTGTTGCTCTAACACCGCTGAGAACTCTTTAAACTGAGTTTCTATAGCATGAGAACCGGAGCGTGCTTGTCCTAACAGACCTTCGTTGTGCTTCAAGCCAATGACTTGCTTCTGTGCGACCACTTGTTTAGCGGTATCTAACAACTTGCTTGAACTAACTGAAAGACCACTTGGATCGAATATGCCCTTTTCAATCAGATCATTAAACAAGTACAGTTCGACTTGTTGCTCTGCTTTGACTGTTGCACCGATGCTGTCTAGTTCTTCATGAAATCGACCGAGTAAGCCTTTATCTCGTGCTAATCCGTAGACTTCATAAGCTTTCGCCAATTCAACGAAGCTTACCTGGTAGGCTTCAATGTCATCACGTAACCGTGCTCTGTTGGCCAAACCCAAATCGCTAAGTACGGTATTGAGCTGAGATTCAGATTCTAAAAATTGGTTGTAGTTAACATCGAAGTTATCGAGATATTTTAAATCGCTACGTAACAAAAAATCTTTTTCGTTGCGGCGAAGGTTAAGCAATCGTACTTCAAGTTCCTTGGTGATTTGTTTAGCTTGGCTCATTTGAGCCGTGGTATCTGCAAATTGTGAAGTGGTAAACAGCAATGCAATCATGCCGAAAATGGAAAATATTCCCAATGAATAGAGCTTGTTCTTTATGTTCATGTATGTGACTCGTCTTTACTAATCTAATAATAGGTATCTAAGTTTTTGTGTAACTTTTGTTATCTTATTTTTATGTTTATCTAGCTTCAGTTATCTATCTAGCTCTAGTCGTTTGCATAACCTAGGTTATTTATATAGTGATTAACTCGTACTGTTCTCAATTGGATTTGAGCTACCAATGAGAGCGCACCTAAAGTTAGAATTATCAATAACACAAATTTCTAACATGTACATTAGTTGAATTATAGATTTGGGAGGCAGCTATTTGACGGGTCGAACAAGGCTTAAACAGCAGGCTACGTAAGGCTTTGAATCAAATAACTTTCATACTGCATTGACCTCGGTTGCTATAATGACATTATTTGGGCTCATCAGAGGAACCAAAATTATGCTCAATTTCTTCGATTCATAAAAAATGGACCGCCCCTACTCGGGTACGATCCACTTATCTATGTTCTTGCTAGCGGTTAGTTGTCGCTATTCGTTCTCAGCTTTATACTCACTCGAACTAAAATGCTTTTACCATTTTTGTCAGACATTTCAGCAATACGACTTTTTCGTCTTCTTCGAATTCTTGTGTGAGTTCATTGACCAAATTCAAGTGAAGCTGATTGTGATGAAGGTGGATCTTCTGCCCTTCATCGGTCAACGCTACGACTATCGCACGTCGGTCGGTTGGGTGTTCATGGCGCTCTATCAATTCGGCTTTCACTAGCTTTTCGATTTGAACAGTGAGTGTGCCTGTAGTGATGCCGAGCTTTTCTGCGAGTTCTTTCATTCTCAACGCGCCATGCATACCAAGCACTTCGATGGTATGAACTTGCGCTAAGGAGTAACCCGTTTCTTTGACAACAGATTGCTCCCACGAAGACATTTTATCGTAGAACTCGGTTAGTATTTGATTAAGCTGTTCTATATTTCGCATGGCCGTTTGAGTGCACTTCAAGAGTAAGATGGTTAATCTTATCAAACTTGGCGAGCATTTGTTTATATTCAGAGATGGTTTTATCACTGTTTGATTCAAGAGTAATCGCCGCTGAGTAGTGATGCCCGCTCACCTTCCACATGTGAAAATCTGTTACAATGGCGTAAGAAGCCAAAGCTTCGGTGATGCTTTGACGGTAGTCGTCACCAATATTCTCATCCAGTAGGATTGGACTGGTCTGCTTCATCAGGTTCATCGTCCACTTTGCAATTACTAGTGCGCCAATCATACCCATTGCGGCATCCAACCAGTTCCAACCGTAGAACTTACCAAATAACAGTGCAACAATCGCAAGCAGAGACGTCAGAGTATCCGCCAACACATGCATGTAGGCTGCGCGTAGGTTATGGTCATGATGGTGCTCACCATGCTTATGACTATGGTCGCTGTCGTGATCATGGCTATGTGAATGATCATGATTCTTACTATGATTGTGGCCATGCTCGTGTCCGTGGTCATGATGGTGATCGCCGAGTAAAAACATACTCACCACATTCACGGTTAAGCCAATACAGGCAACGATGATCGCTTCATTGAACTGAATTGCTTGTGGGTTAAACAAACGATGCACCGATTCCACCAGCATCAATAGTGCCACTATCCCCAATGCAATCGCACTGGTGTAGCCCCCTAACACGCTAACTTTACCTGTACCAAAAGAGAAACGTTCGCTCTCGGCATGTTTCTTCGCATAACGGTATGCAAATAAGGTGATGCCAAACGCTGCAGCATGCGTCCCCATGTGCCAACCATCGGCGAGTAATGCCATAGAGCCGTAAATGGTACCCGCAATAATTTCGACAATCATAGTAACGACGGTCAATAACAAGACATAGAATGTGCGTTTCTCACCTTGGCTGTTATGTGAAGAAAAGTTGTGTTGGTGACGTGTTGGAAAACTCAAAATAGCGTCCTTAGTTGGTATTGTGGTTAGGGCTATCTGTCATTAGGGCATGGTGCTGACAAATTCCCTTTGACTCACAAGTAATTTGATTATCAAATCAATTGATTGAAATTTAGTTTGATTGTCAAACTTTGTCAACGACGAATTTCAAAGCTCTGGTTTGCGAAAGTAATAATTGATGTGCGCTCCAATTAGCCCTATAGCCCATTGGTTGCAAAAGAACTGCGCTTGTTAAGCACAAAAAAGCCCATACTAGGCAGGCTTAGGTAAGTCAAAGTCAATGATGGCGCTTATTTGTTTTGCAGCAGACTAATCTCATCATTCACCCAACCTAACAATTGCTTGGTCGCTTTCGACAATACTTGGTTCTGGCGAACAATATAGCCAAGGCTCGTACTAGAAAAGTTCGTTAATGGTGTCACTTTCGAATGCAGATGCTGCTTGGTGGATACCGCGAATTCTGGAACAATCGCCACACCAAACCCCGCTTCCGCCCAATCGATTTGAGCATCGACACTCCCTACTTCCATCACCCTGTAATTTGGTAGATTCAGGTTTGGTAAACCTTCATCAATGAAATCACGCGTTCTCGTATCGTGGCCAAGTAGAATTAAGGTGAGCTCAGAATCTTCTTCTGCGCCTTTAACCTCATTCTCTATATTTCTTTCAGCCCCTTGAATATCAAACCCATCGCCTAGCGCACACCAAGAAAGATCCTGCAGCTTAGTGAAATATAACGACTCATTGTGTTGTTCTTTAGCGATAACAAAACCAAGATCCGCTTGAGCGTTTTTGATTAGGCTCGATGCTTGAGATGATGTGGTATTCAACAATGTTAGGTCTATACCCGGATACTGTGCTTTGAACTTCTGGAAAGGACGAATCAACAAGAATCGAGAAATGATGTCGCTGACAGCAATAGTCAAAGTGCCAATTTTGAGATCGTTAATAGCATTGAGATCTGCCTGGCAAATCTGTAGTTCGAGTAACGTTCTTTGGCTCGTTTCCAATAGCCGTTCACCCGCTTGAGTCAATTGAAATGGGCTTCTGTCTATCAACTTTATGCGTGTTTGTTGTTCTAGTTGTTTTAGGTGCAAACTCACATTGGGTTGTGTCATGTGTAGTGCATTGGCTGCTTTCCCAAAATGCTTGTACTCCGCAAGCGTTACAAACGTCTTCAACAAATTAATATCGAGCATCATATCTCTCCTGTGTTCCTTGCATCATTCTCTAAAATGAGAGACGAACCCAATAGGGAATCTCGCTTATGGTTTAAGACTTTAGAGATATATGAAATTCTTATCAAGATAATAAAGATAATTAATTTCTCTTATCCACCTTGTAGGCCTAACATGATTTCTCAATCAGTTAGGAGAAAAATTATGCCATCTATCGTTGTTGTGGGCGCAAACTGGGGTGATGAAGGCAAAGGCCGCATCGTCGATTTTTTAGCAGACCAAGCTTCTGCTAGCATTCGTTTTCAAGGCGGAAACAATGCAGGCCATACCGTAGTAAATGACTTCGGTACATTTAAACTGCACCAACTACCAAGTGGTATTTTTAATCCTGATTGTACAGCGGTTCTTGGCCCAGGCATGGTGATCAGCCCTGCTGCGCTAACTCAAGAGATTGCAGAAGTTCAAGAGGCTGGCATCAAAGTTAAAATGGCGATCTCAGATCGTGCGACACTGTGTCTCCCTTTACACGCCCTTGAAGATACGCTTGAAGAAGAGCGTTTGGGCGACGGCGCTTACGGTTCAACACGTCAAGGTATTGCACCAGCGTACGGCGATCGTGTAATGAAAAAAGGCATTCTTGTGGGCTGGTTGAATCAACCTGAGATTTTAGAGCAACGCATTCAATTCCTGCTTGATTGGAAGATGCCTCAACTTAAAGCGCTATACCCTCAATGTGATTTCACTCAGACAGCTTCTGAAATGACAGAATGGCTACTTGAAGTGACTAAGGCTTGGCGCCCATTCATCTGCAACGTGACTGAGCCTCTTAAAGCACTGCAATCACAAGACGCAAACCTACTTTTTGAAGCTCAACTTGGTGCAGGCCGTGACCTTGTCTACGGTGAATACCCTTGGACGACGTCTTCTAATGTAACCGCAGCTTACGCGGGTATCGGTAGTGGCTTACCTGCCCTTCGCCCTGAGCGTGTTATTGCTGTTGCTAAATCGTTCAGCTCGTCTGTTGGTACTGGTACGCTAGTAACTGCAATGGAAGAGCAAGACAGCTTCCGCGAAAGCTCCAACGAATATGGTGCAACTACGGGTCGCCCACGTGATATGGGGTACTTTGATGCAGTAGCTACTCGCAACGGTGTTGACCTACAAGCCGCGACTGAAATCGCACTAACTAAGATTGATTGCCTATCTGGTTTATCCGAACTTAAGATCTGTACTGCTTACTCAGGTGAGCACACTGAGAATCCAATTTGGCCACAGACAGCTGAGCTAAAGCCCGTGTATGAAGACATGGCAGGCTGGGATGAAGACATCACTGGCTGCCGCACGTTTGAAAGCCTTCCTCAAGCGGCACAAGATTACGTAACTCGCATCGAAGAGTTGATGGGCGTACCAATCGTGATGGTATCGGTAGGTCCTGAGCGCGAGCAAATGATCATTCGAGGCTAAATCCCTCTAGGTATTTAGCTATGACGGCTAGTTCTAGCTAAATACGACAGGCACAAAAAAGCCCACACTAGGTGGGCTCTTTCGTATAATGTGGTGCCCGCTACTGGACTCGAACCAGTGACACCTTGCATGTCATGCAAGTACTCTAACCAACTGAGCTAAGCGGGCAATGCTGTGAAACTTAACTAACCGCTTTACTAAGTGGCTAACGCTTCAGAACGAGATGGATAATAACGAGTGAATGGGTAGCGTGCAAGGATAAATTTGCACAAAACTGTTCGTTTGCTTTTAAAAACAACAATCAGAGTAAATTTTAAACACAAAGCAGATCAACGGGTTGAGATAGATCACATTTCAAGTCAACTTTACTGGCTAGCTACATAGACATGCTTTGTGTCTTTTAAACCTCCAACGGAACTTTTAGCTTGAGATATTAGTTTGACTCTTCTTCGCTATCGAATACCACGTTGTAGTTCTCAGTATAAGTACAGTTAGGCTGGCGACTGCAAGTAAAAAAGCGTCGTCCTTTATAGTCGCCTTGGCTAGCCAATTTTATGATCATCGGGCTACCACACTTTTTACAGAAGCGAACTTCCTTTGATGGTTCGATAAGATCGATATGTGCCGCCAACAATCTCTTTAAGCGACTCACTTGATAACTGTGTTTCACCGATGCACCGATCAACGGCAGGCCTGCTGACTTGCAAACGTGAATGAGCAGCTTTTCTCGGTCAACTTTGCCTTTGTTCAACTCTTTCCCATTATCGAGTTCAATGATGACACGTGGCTCTAATGTTCTTGGGTCACACACTACAAAATCAAAATAGCTACGAGATATCTTGTTATTGGCAATAAACCAGTTTTTCTTAGTATTACTTTTTGCAGGAGCAAGCACGTTCGCCATGTTCACTTTTGCAAACACCACGCCATGATTACCCACTGCTGAGATCAAGGCCGTATAAAAAGTGGCTTGCTGTACGTTGAGCAATGCCCCTTTTTTTTGATAAGCGTGGTCTTTTGTGTCGTCATGTTTAAATACGTACTTCTGAATGAAGTAAAAGAAGACGACAAGCACCACTACAACGATAAAAATATTAGTCATGTTCCACGCAAGTAGGGAGATTAAAGTGATTGTAGCGTAAGTAGAAAAGCATCATGTGGCAAGAAAAAGAGAATCAGTTGTTAACTCGAATCACGACCTTTCTCTTAGAGTTGTTCGCTAACTGCTTGATTTGAGATTTTAGATAACCGACACAGCTCTCTTATTTGAGTATTCGGTTATTATTTAGCCTCAAAATTGATATAGATCAATTAGTGCCAGTTTGTGATCAATTAGCCTGAAAAACGTTAGGCAAATGTTAATAAGGAAATTGATATGGAACTTAAACAAGACCCAAGATGTTATACCGACGTGTGTGTAAGTGGTAAATGGTTCCACTATGATCACTGCGGAACGCAAGCTTATATGTTAAAAGGCGGTTCTTCAGCAGTCATTGAACTGTCTAAAGAACCGACTACAGAAGGTGAGCTGGTCGAAATGCTGCAAGGTATCGCCAAATAAGCCGAATTGAACAAGACTGATATAGACAAATTCAAGATATCGCTAAGTAAAACCCATATTTAACTCAAACTTTGATATTAGCGTTCTGAAAGTATTCCAAAAGCCATTCTTGTCTCACGAAGATCAGAATGGCTTTATGTTTTCTAATCAGCAATTAACTTTCAGCGATGATGACTTGATTCCTACCCGACTCTTTCGCTTAATATAATGCATCATCCGCGGCTTTAAGGTACTTTTTGTAAGTATCTTGGTTGAGTTGGTTTTGAGAAATACCAATCGATGCCCCTATCAATGGAACCAGACAACAACAGAACAAATTCTTCCACCCCCAGCGAGCCACTACGTCATTTGGGTATAAGTGTTACTTTACACTCCTTGCAACTTCCACTAATACCTCATCACCAACATCATGTCCAAAGGTGTCATTAACACGCTTAAAGTGGTCGAGATCTAGATAACGTCGGTTGTATAACCCCATTAACTCACACGTTGTCGATTGAGTGATAAGAGCCTTATTTTTGCTTAGAATACTGCGAAGCCTAATCGCCAGCAATATAGCACTAATGCTGACCATTATAATTAATGCGATCACGATTCTGTTTCTAAGTTGTTCCTTTTGAAGTAATAATTCGTTGAGGTCTTTTTCAGTATTGAGTAGCTCATTTTCTTTGGCGAGTGTCGCGGTTGCATAATCTTGTTCTAATAAGAAAATGTCGCTCTGCCTTTTATCAAACAGCAGCGCTTTGTTGCCATGATAATATTGTTTGTAGTATTTCGGGGCAGTATCAAGGTCACCCTGGGATTCGTAATATTCAGCCAGTGTTTTTAAGCTTAGCACTTTCCAACTTCTGCTCCCAACCACTTCAAAAAATGCAAATACTCGTTCAAGATCACTCAATATCATGTATTAAGACCGTTACAAATTGAGTGATCATATCACTGCTGTTTACTTATATTAGAAACTTATTATACCGATCGCTATGCAGATTAAAATATCGCTATTTAGCAGAATGACGACGTGTATTTCTCACTAATTAGAATAATCAGGCGACTTTCTTGATTTAACTCAGGCAATCATCTACCTCATTGGCGTTATAGTGATTTTCCTGTTCCTACCTCCGCGGATTTTTTAGAACAAGCGGAAGCATAATGAGAATTAACAATGACCCAAATTAATGAACAACGCCTTGTCGACCATTTCTGCGATCTTGTGAAAATCGATAGTGAATCACGTAACGAAAAAGCCATTGCTGAAGCGCTGGCTGAGCAGCTAGGCGAATTAGGCTTTGACGTACATAAACTGGCTGTTCCAGAAGAAGTGTCGAACGGTTTCAATATTTATGCACGTTTAGATGGCACTCTTTCAGGCAGCACTGTATTCAGCTGCCACATGGATACAGTAACGCCAGGTATCGGCATTGAGCCAATCATAGAAGACGGCATCATCCGTTCAAAAGGCAACACTATTCTGGGTGGCGACGATAAGTCTGGTATCGCAGCTATCATGGAAGCGGTTCGCGTAATTAAAGCGGAAGGCAAAGAACACAAAACTATTGAGATTGCATTTACTGTATTCGAAGAGGGCGGTCTATTCGGCTCTTTGAACTTCGATATGTCTTACATCAAATCTGAGCACGCTATCGTGCTTGATACAGGCGGCCCGATTGGTACCATCGTAAACGCAGCGCCTGGACAGCAAAAAATTGTTGCGAAGATCAAAGGTCGCCCTGCTCACGCTGGTTTAGCGCCAGAAGAAGGCATCAGCGCAATTCAAGTGGCTGCAGACGCAATCACTAAGATGAACCTGCTTCGTATCGATGAAGAAACAACAGCAAATGTTGGTATTGTTGAAGGCGGTCAAGCGACTAACATCGTAATGCCAGAGCTTAAAGTCGTGGCTGAAGCTCGTTCTCTAAGCGGCGAAAAGCTAACAGCTCAAGTTGAGCACATGATCTCTACATTCCAAGAGAGTGCGAAGCAGTTCGGCGCTGAAGTAGAAATCGACTCTACTCGAGCTTACGATGCATTCGTTATTGCAGACGATCACCCGCATATTCTTTCTATCAAATCAGCGTTTGAGAAGCTTGGCGTAAGCGCAAACACCAAACGCACTGGTGGTGGTAGCGATGCAAACAACTTCAACGCGAAAGGCCTAACAACGGTTAACCTTTCTACTGGTATGGCGAAAGTTCACACCACTGAAGAATACATTGCAGTGAAAGACATGGTCGCAATCACTGAGTTTGTAGTGGCTTACGTAACACAATAATCTTACTTGTTAGCGAGGTGGTGAAAGCCATTTAGCCAATATCAAAAAGCCGAGTTCACATGTGACTCGGCTTTTTTGTATCTGAATTTAGCCAGAAGTTCTAGCCTAAAAACCTCTACGCTTCCAAAACTGGCTTTCGTCTTTTGCTACTAGGTCGAATGTCTTGTCGGCGATGATGTTGCCTTTTAGCTCAACCGTCATGCGCCATTTGCCCAGCTTGTTCGAGACAGGCGCCCAGATAGTGTCACCTAAGTAGAAATCCCAATCATTGTTACCGACATACTCTTCGCCATCGAACGGTTCGAGCACTTCACCTTTGTCTGTAGTGATATTGGGGTGATAAATGCAGTAACGGA
>NZ_JADDYI010000022.1:0-69682 GCF_015163545.1 Vibrio sp. OPT24 | reverse complement strand
TCTTCTCACCTTTGGCTTTTTTGATATTCAGAATATAACCAAATTCGACATCGATTTCAGCGTCGACAATGGTGGTGAACTCTTGGATTTTTGGAAGATCTTTTGATTTGGAATCCCAAGTGGAATAGATACCATAAGAAGTCATGTCGACCATGACAGAGCGCTTTGCCATTTCAATCATTACCTTGATGTTGTTCTATATAATTGATGTTGTTTGTCATTCACTATGAGTACAGACATTAAACCCCGAACACGGCTATTCTTGCCAGTCTTTCGCCATACGTTTAATCACTGACGGTTCAATATCGTGAATACTGCCATATTGCTCTCGGCACACTTCGATAACCAATTCTGCTTTATATTTGAGTGCAAGTTGGCGGTAGGCCTTCATTTCCCAATGCTTAACAAAGGTATTCGAAACAACCACATCTAGCCCTTGTTTCAAGCCGTTTTCTACAGTGTTCTGACACCACTTATGTGCCTGCTGTAACTGCTTAGGGTCAAAACGGTACTCACCTTTCTCATTCACGTAATACATATCGGCTTCGACGTGGAGTGCATCGTAGGTTTTTGCTTTTGTTGACTTGCCAGAACCGGGCAACCCTCGAATGAGTATTAACTTCATCAGATACTTTATGGTCTGTTTAAAAGCGTGAGTTTATCTTAAATGCCAACGAGTTGCTTTGATAACTGACATTTGGCAATCTGCCAGTTTTCAAACCGACGCACTGAGCTATAACGCCAAGTTTACGTTTGAAAGACCAGACTTCAGTTCTCCAAGAAACTCGGTATCTCAACTGGTATAAAACACAAAATATTTACATCTATCCACTTTGCATGTCGACAAGCGTATCAAACTACTATAGATTTAGAAGTATAGACGTCTACATATCTAGCTTAGGGAGAAAGCTGTGCCTATTCGCATTCCAGACCAATTGCCAGCATCCGATGTTCTTCGTGAAGAAAACATCTTTATTATGCCGTTATCAAGAGCATCGACACAGGAAATTCGTCCACTTCGAGTCTTGATCCTCAACCTAATGCCGAAGAAGATTGAAACTGAAACTCAATTCTTACGCCTACTGTCAAACAGCCCATTGCAAGTCGATGTAGAACTGTTGCGCATTGATGACCGACCAAGTAAAAACACGCCAACTGAGCACCTTGATAACTTTTATCGTCAATTTGAGATGGTAAAAAACCGCAACTTTGATGGACTGATCATCACTGGAGCACCACTTGGTTTGGTTCAATTTGAAGATGTTATCTATTGGGACCATCTAAAAACAATCATGGAATGGGCAAACAAACATGTCACTTCTACTTTGTATGTATGTTGGGCCGCTCAAGCAGGCTTAAAGCTCTTATATGATCTGCCAAAGCGCACTCGTAAAGAGAAGCTGTCTGGTGTTTATAACCACGAGATACACAATCCATTCCACCCTATATTACGTGGCTTCGACGATACATTCTTAGCTCCGCACTCTCGCTATGCTGATTTCTCTCAGGAATACTTAGCAGAGCATACTGATCTCGATGTTCTCGCGACTTCAGATGTTGCAGGCGTATATTTAGCCGCAACCAAAGACAAACGAAATGTCTTCGTAACGGGTCACCCTGAGTATGATGCTCATACGCTTCACAATGAGTACATCCGCGACTTAGGCGAAGGGATGGAGCCGGTTATTCCAATCAACTACTATCCGAACAACAATCCAGACAATAAGCCCGTTGCAAGTTGGCGTAGTCATGGTCACTTATTATTCTCAAACTGGTTGAACTACTGCGTTTACCAACAAACGCCTTACGATTTGGATCACTTCAGCGAAGACAACTTTACCAAAGACGATTAAGTTTTTTCTTCCGATTCACAAACATATAAAGCCGCGTTCATTAGGTTGTTGATAAAACACCGAATTGGGCGCGGCTTTTTTATGGTGTGTGGGTCGCATTCCATAATAGATTTACCACTTCAATGGGTTTGATTTCATATGATGGGTTGGTGTTCATAAGGAGCTTCACATGCCTGCCAAGCCATTATTACCTAAACCCTTTTCGTTATCCCGCCCCCTTTCATTATCAAGTATGGTACTCCTCGCCTCGCTTTCATTAGTCGGTTGCGTCTCTGTCACTGAAGGTCCACCAAAGATTGAAAGTGATCCTATCGCTATGTCGGAATCTCGAATCGAATTGGGCTTGGGCTACATGGGACAAGGCAATATGGTGAGAGCGCGTGAAAACCTAGAACTCGCAGTCAAGCATGCTCCAAGCTATTACCGCGCACGACTTTCGATGGCACATTATTATGAAAAAGTTGGTGAAGTGGACGCAGCGAGAATGACTTACCGAAAAGCTCTGAGACTAGGCTCCAAAAACGGTAATGTGTTGAACAACTATGGTACGTTTTTGTGCAAGCAAGGTAAATTTGAACAAGCAGACAAGTTCTTCAATCGTGCCATTGATCAACCCTACTATTACTTGGTATCTGCAAGTTATGAAAATGCCGCGTTTTGTGCTTTTAAAGCCGGCAATACAGAGCAAGCAAAGCACTATTTCACCCGAGCCATAGACCACGATCCAAACCGCGTAAAATCAATTCTTCAGCTCTCTAAGATAGAAGTCAGTACTAAGGATTATAACGATGCTCGGCTGCGTCTGTTTAAATTCCACCAGCGTTATGGTTATCAAGTACCCTCACTTCAAATCTTAATCGAACTAGAAATGAAAGCCGGTAACAGCGCATTACAGCAGAAGTATCAAAATGAATTAGACGAGCTGCTTTCTGTTTAAAACGGCTTAGGTTTTAGATGATTGAATAATTAGATCGAAAACGGGCTTGCTGAAAATATCAGCAAGCCCGTTGTAAGTTTTAGAGGTCGGTTTTGAACTGGTTACCTCAATTCTGGATTGGTTATTTCAATTCGATCCATTGTTGACGCTGTTCGTCGTCCATAAATGTCCAAGCAACGAAGCGACTGACTTTTTGGCCTTGTGACATTTCAACCACCTTCACTTGTTTTGCTCTGAGCTTGCCAAGTTCTGAACGGATCATATCTACATTGTCTTTCTTAGAAATTAGCGTTGTAAACCACAATACCTGAGTCGAAAAAAGTTGACTCTCTTTGGCCATTTTCAAGATAAATGCGGCTTCACCACCTGGACACCATAATTCCGTTTTTTGTCCACCGAAGTTCAATGTTGGCTTATCTTGCTTAGTAGGCGCTTTTCTCGCTTCAGGCTTGAATGATTGCCCTGCTTTCTTTGCACGGTTCGCCGCTAAATTATCTAACTTACGCTGCGACCCTTGATCGGCTTCTTCTTGTGAACCATGGAAAGGAGGATTACAGATAGTTACATCGTAACGCTCATTATCCTTAATTACACCTTTAAAGATAGATTCAGAGTCAGCTTGTAAGCGAGTACGGATCTTACCTTTTAGGTTCGCATTACTCTCCGCAATGAAGTTTGCTGTTTTTACTGAGACAGGATCTACATCCGTCCCCGTACAGCGCCACTTATACTCTGTCGCGCCAATGATTGGGTAAATACAGTTCGCGCCAACACCAATATCCAACGCTTTAACAGAAGCATGGTTATAAGGTTCACCTTGGCCATCGCTATTCAGGAGATCTGCCACTCTGTGGATGTAATCAGCACGGCCAGGAATTGGCGGGCACAAGTAACCCGCAGGAATATCCCAATGCTTCACACCGTAGTGATGGGCAAGTAAGGCTTTGTTCAAAAGCTTGACCGCCAGAGGATCAGAAAAGTTAACCGTATCTTCCCCTACTGGATTCTTAATCAGGTGTTCTTTCAATTCAGGCAGTGCTGCGACCAACAGGTCAAAATCGTATCGGCCTGTATGTTGATTTCTTGGGTGCAATCCGCCTTGAGGTTTTTCAGCGGAACGTCTTTTCTGCGCTGCGTTTTTGTTAAAAGCCGTTTTATTGAAAGAACCCTTATTCAATGAACCTTTATTCGCACCCTGCTTCCCTTTGTTATCTTTAGCAAAAGGTCGCTTTGCTTTGTTATTACCAGCGCCTTTAGATACGCTGTTCTTGCGACTTTTATCAGATGTGTTCTTTGTAGAAATACGCTTGTCGCTATCTTCTTTATTTTGATTGTCTTTTGTTTTTACTGATGAAGTGCTGTTTTTCGACAGGCTTAGCGTAGTTCTATTTTGTGATTGGCTCATTGGGCTACTTCTTTAAATCTAAATACATCATGAATAAACGGGCATCCAACTCAAGTTGATGATATTCCGGTTCCATGTGACAGCATAGTTGGTAAAAGGCTTTGTCGTGCTCTTTCTCTTTGATATGCGCCAGTTCGTGTACCACAAGCATTCTCAGCAAAGGTTCTGGTGCATTTTTAAAAACACTGGCGATACGAATCTCGTTCTTCGATTTGATCTTTCCACCGTGATTCTTAGCAACGTAAGTGTGAAGACCTAGTGCATTATTGATTAGGTGGATCTTACCGTCGTAAACCACTTTGCTAATCGGCGGTGTTTTTTTCATATAGCGATTTTTTATCTCAATCGCATAGTCAAACAGGGCTTTCTCGCTTTTTATTCCATGATTCTTTGGGTAGCGAGCTTCAAACCACGTCACCAATTTACCCGACTCAACAAGTTGAGTCACAGGATCAATAATGTGCTTAGGATAGCCTTGAATATAGCGTAAAGAAGGATGCATGCTGAAAGACCGTACAAGTTACACCACGACAATACGTTGTGGTCTTGAAAATTGAGCCGCATAGTGTAACTGATCACACTTTTCTAATCACCTAGGATTCGTTACACTTTAGTGAGATTCACCAAGAGCTAGACTCAAAAAGAGATTGTAAAAATGAAACGTGTTGTATTGTACGTCGCAGACAAATGCCCGCACTGTAAAGATGCGCAACGCTATTTGGACTCCAAGAAAATTGAATATCGTCTAACGAATGCAAAAATGCAGCGTGGTCGTAAAGAGTTACAGGCAATGGGTGCTCGCTCTATCCCTGTGCTGAAAATCGGTGACCAAGTGATGGTCGGCTGGAATCAGAAAAACTTCGATAAGATGTATAACTCAAAGAACACCTAACGTGTTTTGAGCCAGTCATACTTCTATACAACAAAGCCCGAATATCCAATCGAGGATGTTCGGGCTTTGTTTATTTAAATCTTACTAAATCACACATACCGCTTAACGAAATCAATAAAGGTTCTGTCGGCTTTCGACAAATACCCTTCCTTTCTCCAGGCCAAAGACAGATTCAGTTTTACAGGGTCTTTAAATGGCACACCTACCACATCTTTCTCGTATTCCGTCACTAAGCTCAAAAGTGCGGTGATCGCAAACTCTTGTTTAACTATAGAAAGAATCATAGGAAGCAAGTTGGTCTCGAACGCGATAGTCATATCGAGGTTGTATTTCTTGCAGGTCGCATCAATAAAGTCACGATGGAAATAGCCTGATTTGAACATGATTAGCTCTTGAGCAAAGAACTCTTCAAAGGTCATCGAAAGCTGTTGTGCTAGCGGATGCTCCTTACCGACAACGGCGACCATCTCAGAACTTAACAGATGATCCGTTTCCAAATCATCAGGGACGTTCTCATGATTAATTACACCAATATCGAGTTCGCCGTTTAACAGCATTTCACGAATCGATGCGGTGCCAGCATCAATCAACGTCAACTTTAGATTTGGGTATTGGCTCTTAAATGCCATCACGACTTGCGGGAAAAAGTAGCTCCCCATCATACTCGGAGCGCCTAATCGAACCTCGCCTTTTTCTAGTCCCTTTAGCTCATTCATCGCAAGTTGAGCATCATCGAACTGCTGGGATATCCGCTTCGCATGTTCAAACAACACCTTTCCCTCTTCCGTTAAGGTGACGGATTTATCTCCGCGACGAAACAGAATTAACTCGAGTGTCTGTTCTAGTTTTTTAATGGAGATACTCAATGCAGGCTGTGCGATATGCAGCGCTTTGGCGGCTTGAGTGAAGTTACCAAACTGCGCAACAGCTAAGAAATGACGAAGTGGTTTTGATTCAAGCATGGCGATATATTAAATATATAGAGGTGATATTTTTAATATATTTCTTTAATCACGCTTGTGCTGATAACTTGTTCACAAATAGCTTACTAACTCGCGCAGGCTCAACGTAAATGTTTGATAAAGGCAGTCCTCAATACAAACGCATCACCCAATCATTGGCAATTGGCTCGTTTATCATTTTCTGTAACCTTTACCTCTTCCAGCCAATCTTGCCGCACATGGCGGAGCACTTCCAAGTATCGGAAACTCAGATCAACTGGCTGTTTGCCGCGACAACACTTGGACTTTCCATCAGCTTGGTGCCTTGGGCAATCGCTTCTGAAACCTTTGGCCGAAAACCTATCATCTTGTTCAGTCTATTTGCGATTCCTCTAATTGGGCTAACCATGGTATTCACAACAACTCTGTTGCAACTTGTAATTGCAAGGGCGTTTATGGGCATTGCTGTCGCTGCGTTTGCTGGAGTAGCTGTTGCTTATATGGTTGAAGAGCTATCTCCTAAGGCATTTGCGGTGGCAATTGGTGGTTATATTGCAGCGAACTCACTGGGGGGGATTTTCGGACGTGTATTGGGAGGCTTGATTACGGATTATTTTGACTGGCACTCAACGGTTTTGTTTTTCGTTGTCGGCTCTTTGCTTGGTGCACTCTATATTGCGTATAGCCTGCCTGACCAACAAAACTTCAAACCGCAGAAAGGGCTGTTCTTTCACCATAACCGCTCGGTAGTTATGCATTCAAAAAACCGTACTTTAAGGCTCGCGATGTTGATTGGTGGCGCTAACTTCGCCCTGTTCGTTAACCTGTATTCGGTTATGGGCTTTAGGTTGGTCTCTGATCCTCACTCAGTACCTGTGGGTTTAGCATCGCTGATATTCCTATGTTACTTGGCCGGAACGGTCAGTTCTAAGCTCTCCAACAGATGGACGCTTCGCTTTGATCCGCTAAACGGTATCTTGATGGGCGTGTGCATTAGCTTAATCGGAATGCTCATTTCTGCGGTCGATAAAGTCCCATTCATGTTAGCTGGTTTGTTATTGATTAGCGGCGGCGCGTTCTTCGCCCATACCCTTGCCTACTCTTGGGTAAGTCAAAAAGCGCCGAGCGCTAAGGCCACAGCAACCGCACTTTACTTAGTCCACTATTACATAGGCGGGAGCCTGGGTGGTTTCTTACTCTTGTATTGTTGGCAACTATTCGGTTGGAATGGCGTAATTGCGGGCGGCTCTATCTTCTATGTTGCGATTTTTGCATGGGTCTATCAGTTGAAACAGTTACAAGTATCGGCTTCCAAACTCGCACAAGCATAGGTATGACTGAGTTTGTAACTCAATTATTGCTTTTGATTAACGTCCGTTCTGATATCCTACGCAAAATTTCATTTCGGAACCTGTTATGTCGAACACTCAAAGCACTGATCTTCAAACCATCCACGACCAAGTAAAACAGTGGTTAGACGATGTCGTTATTGGCCTAAACCTGTGTCCATTCGCAGCTAAGCCACAACGGAATAAGCAAATAAAGATCTTTGTGAGCGAAGCAGAAACCGAAGAAGTGTTACTAGAAGACATCATGACGCATTTTGTTGAGTTAGATAACACACCGGTTGCCGAGTTAGAGACGACTTTGGTGGTTGTTCCTAACATGCTACAAGATTTTTTCGACTACAACATGTTCATTGATTGGATTGAAGCCCTGATCAAACAAGAAGATTGGGAAGGTACTTATCAAGTGGCCACCTTCCATCCAGACTACTGTTTTGGTGGCGCAGACCCAGAAGACGATGAGAACCTAACGAATCGTTCTCCTTATCCGGTTTACCACTTAATTCGCGAAGCAAGCATGGAAAAAGTGCTGAAGCACTACCCTAACCCTGAAGCGATCCCTGATACCAACATCGCGAGAGTTGAATCTTTAACGCAGGAAGAACGTCGTAAGCTGTTCCCATATCTGTTCAGTTAATCTCTAAGGCTTAAAGGCAGTATACCGTAATAAATCGCCAAACTTTAACTTACGAACCTAAGCGCTCTTGATAAAATGGACGAGCAACAAACTGATCTCGTCCATTTTCTTTTGCCATGTACAAACAATCGTCAGCCACTTTGATCAAAGAATCCAATGCCGACATTCTTTCAGATTTGCTCTCGCCCGCACTCATTTCAAAATGACACGCACCTACGGAGATGGTGACCGGCTTTCTATCGAGCGTAATCGCCTTCACCTTCTCAAGCAAAATCCTGATCTTATCTTCCACATGAGCAGGGGTAGCATGAGGATACCAAATAACAAACTCTTCGCCTCCAAAGCGAGCGGCGAACTCCCCAGCTTTAACGTTATTGCGCAGTATATCAGCGACTTTTTTCAACACGTTATCACCCATTTGGTGGCCATAAGTATCATTGACTTGCTTAAATAAATCGATGTCCACCACCGCAAGCGTTCCACTTCCAGTAGAGCCTTTCAGTTTTTCTACTTCAATATTAAGAGTCCGGAATAAGCAACGTCTATTGGGTAAACGAGTCAGGGGATCATAAAAAGCTTGGTATTCTAGCTTTTCGTTCAACTCTTGCAGTTTGCGTTCCTGTTTCCTTCTCACTAGCTCCACTTCTATCCATGAAGCCATTAATCTCATTACGTCTATATCGAACTCTTTGAATTCTCTGTAGTAAGGTCTAGGACTTGAAAAGTTTAGGGTGCCGTAAAGCTCTTCGTTAACGAAAATAGGAATGCCTATATAGGATTCTAATCCAAAAGACTGATAAGCAGGATGAGTCGCATACTTATCATGTTTACCACAATGTTCTATACCGATAGGGCCGATAGATTTACACGTAATTTCGCAGTAGGTCGACCGATAATCAAAAGTATCACCACTTTGCAGTTCCACGCCGTCAGGGGCAATGCAGTGTTCAACTCGGTAGTGATTGCCTTCTACTTTTGACAGAATACCAATATCTAGATCAAAGCGTTCGAGTCCCATCATAAGCAGCTGAGCGATCTGGGTATCAAAACCTTTTCGGTACTCATTAGTAATTTGATATAAGCGTCGTATAACAATTTCGCTTTCACTAGCTTTATACATAACTGGATCTCATTGCTGTCGAATTTAATGACAACATTAACATTTGGTATATAAAGGAGAGTAAAAGGTAAAAAAACATAATAATCAATTGGTTTTTATGCAAAATACCTCATTGGTCAAACGAATATAGGTCGACTTCTTCTACTTTGCGTTAGCACCCTATTCCTAGCTTTGGTAAAATAATTCATTAACGAAACAAAATGGATAGGAAAATGAACCTTTCTCAACTAAACCAAGAAATCTACGATCACCTTTACCGCGATATTGAAGAGTTCCGCAGCACTTTTGATCTGCCGGTTGCTGATCCTGAAACAATGGACGAAAAAGGCGATACGCTACATACATCTCTAGCGATAGAAGAACTAACAGAACTAGCTGAAGCTGACTCTAAGATTGAGCAAGCTGACGCTATCGTAGACAGCGTTTATGTTTTGATGGGGCGTTTAGTTCACCTTGGCCAAGCTAAGGTTGAAGATAACCTAGCGATCAGCTATTTGATCGACTTGCTATTGAATGTTTGTAATAACCGTTCGATCGACTTTTTACCTTGCTGGGACGAAGTACATTCAAGCAACATGAGCAAAGTATGTCGTAACGAAACAGAATACGCAGAAACAGAAGCTTTCTATGCTGAACAAAACATCAAACTGATGGCGGTTCAAAAAGGCGAATACATCATCGCTAAATGTGCAGAAGATTTTATATCTGAAGGTAAGACGATTCGCCAAGGTAAAGTACTTAAATCAGTACACTACCGACCTGCAAATCTTGAACCACTAACGGCTTAAGCGAATCTTTTAGATTTATAAATTATTCACTTTTTGGTTAGCTAAACAACAAACGCCACGTTTAAATAACGTGGCGTTTTATTATCTGTCAGTTAATTTTAGCTGTTTGAGTTGTAGCCGAATGTTATACCAGTCGCGCCATATGATAAACCGCTACATATTCGCCGTTTCTAAAGGCAAACCCTGCCGATTCCCCTTCAATAACAAAGCCGAATTTCTTGTAGAGATTAATCGCTCTCTCATTGTCGGTATAGACCGTTAATTCCATTCGCTTGATGTTAATCCAGTTATCACACAGATCGATTGCTGTTGCGAGCAGTTGACTACCAACACCTCTGCCTAACACATCGTCTTTAACACCCATGCCAAATGAAGCGACATGTCGCCTTCTCGGATTTACACATACTTCCATGCCCAAATTTCCAACAATCTCGCCTTCCAGTAATGCGACGTAAGAGTAGACATTATCAGGCATATTGGAGATTCGCTTCTGCCAGCTTTCCAGAGATGGGTTTGGGAGTTGCAACGTACCGGTATAAGCATTAGTGCATTCGTAAACTTCTTTGATTCCCTTTGCATCTGACGGCTCAGACCGTCTCACGATAATACTCATCGCAACTCCTACTATTGTCTCGCTAAATATGAAACACATCCTTAATGTGCATCTAGACACACTAACAAATAGTAAATATTTAACAATAGGCTAGATGGACTTATTTTATTGGGCTTAGTTGATACTAAGTAAACGCCCTCGCTCGATATCTTGCTCAAGTACCTCTGGCGTCAAATCGCCATGTCCATGGTGATCATGATTATGGTGATGCCCATGGTCGTGGGAATGACCTTGATATTCATTAGCTCTTTGAGCTAACCTGTCTGAGTCCAAATAAGTGTCAGTCAAATCAGCACAATAATCTTCAGTCCATAAGCGACGAGCCTCATCATCACTCATGATTTGCTCAGCTTTAGGGCCCAACTTATCCATGTAGTACATCCCCAACTCCTCACCTTCTACATTAGCGTGGTTGATAAGATTCATGAAAGCAGGTTCTTGATTCTCCTCTGATAGATGACCATTTTTGTAACACACGGTTAGACTAATAATGTCGTCGCCAAGTTGCTCTAGTGCTGGGTTAAAATGATTGTGACTGTGATTATGTTCGGCAGCGGCGACAAGCATTGGAGTAAGCAAAACACATGCGATAGCCAGTAGCTTAATGGTATTTTTCATGGGATAGACCTTCTGTATCTTCGAATACAAATTCGTTTAGTTGGTTGACTTGTCTTCTTGTATAGTGAGATGAGCGGATGGGAACTTCAAAAGCATTTAAGCCTGAGTACCCCTCTGCCTCACTACAAATAATCAATATGATTGAATAACGAGACTCGATATAAAGAGCGTTCAGCAAACAAGAATTACTTATCAACCACGATTCTTGCTGGTGCGATAGTGTAAGCCATGCGGTTCATTTCCCATTCGCCTTTGGCTTCCAATGCTACGGCTAATGCTTGCGCGTCTTCACATACCTTCGCTGGTTTTCCGTCAGCCCAGTATGATGGACCCGAGGTGTAGCCGCACATTACTGAAAACGTGTGTTGCCCATTCTTTGTGGTGTATTCCGTCATAATGACGCCACCTTCTCCATGCGTTATTTTTAGTGAGCCTTCATCGGCGACATGCATTACATCGGAAGGATTCGGTTTGACATACGTTGTGTAGGTCCCGCCATCTGACATGGATTGGTTGTCGTACATGGTGTAGCCTCCTTTTTCTGAAGGTAAGTTCAGTTCGTAGTTAGGATCAATATCCGCTAAACGTTCTGAGTTATTCGTCGCACCAGGTTGGTAGTTGTGAGCATTTGATTGTCCGTTAGCGAAAACAGACCCTGCCACTAAAGAAAGGATAACGACCGCTAAAATTGATTTTTTCATAATGAACTCCAGATATTCTAATCAAATATGTTGCTAGCAATAATTTTTATGATTGAGTAAGAGAATGAGCTGCTTCCTAAGTTTTTAGGATGTGAGGGCACATCAGCCCTCACTACAAGTATCCTATTTGTTATCAGTTCCTGCCCGTTCACCAGGCTCAGTTGGACGACTGACCGATTTGCGCTCAAGGTTGTGGTGAGCACGCACTCGATCCATGTATTCTTGCTTGGTGTTCATACCTTGCTTCATTGCTTCTGGTACTTGTTCAGCGGGGATCACAATGTCACGGTCGACTGGCCATTCAGTTAACAGTTCTGGATGGTAGCCTTCTGGGTAGTACAGTTTCGGGTCCAATTCTAAGTCACGAATCTCTTGTTCTTGTATGTCTTCACGGCTGTTTTTCGGCAACGGGATTCTAAAGTCAGACCCATCTGCCATATCAAATTGTGGCGCTCGCGCATTCGGGAAATTAGGTAAGATACCTTCACGAACCCACGCATTATCTTTGGTCATGTTTACGACAATCCCATCTGGTGCGCCGAAGTGGTAAGGCCCTTGCCAATGATGACGAACCTCAGCAACAGTCTCCTCATTGAGGTATGGGTCGAATGTCATGTGGGTTGTCATGAACAAACGAGGCTGAACTTCATTTGCCACATAACCCGCTGCGTACGCTGGTGTATGGTGAGTATCGACCGTGTATCTCGCCAAGAATGGCGGCACACCTTGAATAATTGAAGACACACCGAAGGTTTCTGTTTGCAGTTCAGTAATAAACAAATCAGCGCCTTTTGCGTATTTTAAATCCAGCTCCGTTGGGCGACCGTCTCCAGTCCAAACAAACGACAGCACTCGACCGTCATCTTGAGTCCAATTTAAGCGGTAACCTGATGCACCGTCTTTCGCGTGACTACGGCGCCAGTGAATCACTTCCACATTGTCTTGGTCATAGATAACGCCTCCGTCGTCGCGGAAATCAAACTCGTGTACCACAATGTCGTTACCTGATGGGAACACATCAAATGCGTCGGTGTGCCAGTTCAACATTTGCTGCATACCTTCAATCATATGACGAGTGCCATATTCTGGAGTCGCACCACTTGGGCCATAAATGTTAAGCGGCTTTTCCCAGCGACCATTCCAACCGCCAAATTGATACAGGTAAGGTAACGAACCGTAGTGGTCTACGTGTAAGTGAGTAATGAAGATATGGTCGAGTTCATTCATCGCGACACCCGCCGCTACGTAGTTCGCAATAGAACCTTCACCTAAATCAAAGACAAAGTTAGAGCCATTACCCAGTTCTAAATATATCGACGTATTTGCTTGCCCCGGGCGAATCATTGGTGATGTCCCCATGAACGTGACTCGCATTTCATCCGGCTGAACTTCTTCAGTGCGTGGGAACCAGTTCGCGCCCGACACCATATGATCGCCATAAGGTGCAATGCCTTCAAACATCAAACCTTCTTTCCAACCTGAACTGGTTTCTTTGCGATAATCACCATTATTTACACCACCCATTAACACAGAAAGCACTTCTTCTTCTGAAGAGTACAAATTCCCTTTAGGTTGAGAATTCAAGTACTCTTCAAGGGTTTCACCCTCGTGATATTCGAATTTTTCGAGTTTTTGAATATCAGAGTTCGTTTTCTTGGTGTTGTATTGCATCATTGGGTCAGCAGCAAAAGCCGTTGTCGTGATGATTATTGCTGTAGAGATGATTGATAATTTTGCGAAAGTTCTCATAGTTTCACCTATCGATCTGAGTATTAAGTAAATGAATGAAGTTCCTTCCCCACTCCGATGCAAACAAGTTTATTAATAAACAGAACCTTGATATATAGTGTAAACTTCACTTAAAACCTCCATTTCATTTATGTGTTAACAAGTGCTCCATAATGATCCGGATGAGTAGCAGCAAGAATAGAGGGAACTGAATATGGACCTAAATTTACTGACGACATTTTTGGCCGTTTACAAACACAGCTCTATCACCGTGGCATCAGAGCAGCTCGATATTTCTCAACCCGCGGTAAGCGCGGCTATTAAGAGACTCGAAAGTGTCGTGGGCAAAGCTTTATTTGTGAGAGAAGGACGAGGTATCGCACCTACTGGAGCTGCAGTATCACTGGCTAATAAGATAGAAGACCCATTAAACATCATTGGAACGGTTGAGCAGCAAAAGGATGACCTTAAAGTCTATTGCACGGAGAGCTTGCTTCATTTCGTTAGTCAGGTTGAAGGAGTAAGCTTCACGGAAGCGCCGCTCGAAGAGGAAGAACTGTTTGATGCACTTACTGCACAAAAAGTGGATATCGTCATTGATGTGCTTTCGAGTAAGAAACACTCATTGATTGAAGAAACCATCGTCGATGAGGAACCCGTGTGTCTGACTCGAATTAACCACCCTCGAATTGGTGAGACACTAAGTAAAGAAGAATATTTCCAAGAGGAACATATTGCGCTCAAGATTAAACGCGCCAACATGAACACGGTGGAGTTCTTATCAGAGAGTGATATCGAGCCGCGAAAAGTCAGGATTGAAACCAGCTCAATTTCGAGCATGCTGATTTTGACAAGCACGACGGATTATATCGCCGCTTCTACTCGTTCTTTCGCAGAAATGCTAGCACCTGCGCTTGGCCTACGCGTTCACGCTATCCCCATCAAATTAAGACCGATAACGTTTCGGATGCTCTATCACCGCCGTTATGCTAATGACGAGCAACACATCAAAACCCGCGAAGCAATCAAATCGGCATTAAGAAAACATAAATGAAACTGAGGTTTTAACTAAAGTTAACCCTATTAATATAAATTCAGTTTAATCTCATACTCTCCAGCAAGTTAATTCAATAGAACGACACTGGAGAATCCATGAACAAACTTAACCTTATTGCACTACCGCTTACATTACTAAGCAGCGCAGCATTTGCGACGTCGACTCAAGTTTACATAGAACAAAACGTTGCCTCTAATGCGGCTGATAACGGTATCTACACCACAGAAGCTGGCGCATTGATCGATACGTCAGAAAATGGACAAGTCTATATAGGTTTTGATGACCAGGGTTGGTTGGCTGCGGGTTACGGGCACGATTTCCACATCAGCGAGTCCTTCACATTCAACCTATACGGAGAGATCGGCAAATGGGACAACGGTGAAGAGTTATTAATCGAAGGTATTATCGATTATCAAGTGAACGACAACTTCAATGTATTCAGTGGATTGGGGTACAACCAATCAGGTCAAGTACTCGAAAATGTAAGCGATGGCACGATTAACACTAATAAATTCATCGCTGGTGCGGGATACTCACTCGCCGGTTGGGATTTAGCTTACCAATACACTCACGAAAACAGTGATGGCTCCAATGGCGGATTTACTCACAACGATGACAACGTTATCTTTCATCAAGGCGATTACCGAACCAATGAACACGAAGTCGTTCTTTCTAAGAGCATCGACGACTGGACACCCTACGTGAAATACACCTATTTTAATACCAACGAAGGTGACCTTTACTTGAACGGCCAATCGATGGGCCCGATCGACAACGACAATATCATTACGCTTGGTTTGTCTTACGACTTCTAAACATCCCAGATTCAATTCTCATAGGCAGATGGATTTGCCCACCTTTCGAGGGCACTACTATGAAAATGACTCCTCAACGTAACAAAGTCATTAATATCGCTGCAGCGATCAGTATCGTTTTATTTTCTGCGATTCCCACCTACGCAAGTGCTGATCACTTAGATTGCCATTATCTAGAGCTGAGTCATCTAGAGACAAGCTATCTAGATGACTCATTCGTCGAATTCATTACACCAGATTTTGTTCAGGAGTATCTTAACGATAAGATTAAAGAAAACCTTATTCTGGAATAATTCGCTAACACATTACAAAACGCAAAAGCTGAGGCTTGGATACACTCGATGGAGTAGTAAATGGGAACATCGAAAAAACCAGCCGTTAACCCAATGTACTCTTTAGTCAGACTTGAACTAATAAAGATAAACACAATTCACTTCACAGTCGACTCAGTACTATTATTTTCATGACGATATCGCATCATGCTTTACTTATACCCCACAAAAAAGCACCACACTTATAAAGCATGGTGCTGATGTTACTGTGTAGTTTTGACTAAGCTAATTAGTATCTTTAAAACAAAGACTAGTTAGCTGGACGCCAAACGCCCCATTTGTCGCTTTCGTATGTTGCTTGAGGGTTTGTACCACCCTGAACCCACCACTGCGCTTTCCATGACTGGTTCGAGTAAGTCACTACTTCACCGCCTAGGTAAGTCGCTGATGAATCCCATGTGCCTGGGTCAGGAGTCGGATCTGGATCCGGCGTTGGATCTGGGTCTGGTGTTACGCCACCGTCATCAGAAATTACTTCAAAAGTGAAGGTTTCAACACTCTCGCTTTCAATCGAGCTAGCCATAAACGATAGAGTTTCGTTAGCAGTGATGCCAGTGGTATCAACTACGATAGAAGCCGTGCCGTTATTTTGAATACTTACTGAAGAGCCTTGTGTCTGAATTAGATTTGCCGCTTCGCTTGTTGCAATCACAACTTTGTCGCCAGCATTCACTACATTATCACTCTTCACTAGCTCGTAGATGTCACCTTTCAATGGCTCAACACCACCGTCACCACCATCAATCAATGTTAGTTTCCCTGACGCACGGCTATCTTTTGAGTTGAAGAAGTTACGTGAAGGATCGTTTTGAAAGTACATGTAGTGCTGCATTTCAGCATGCCAATCACCAATGAAAATCGCACCATCTTTAAACTCTTCATGCCAGCCGTTAATTTCTGAAGCCAACAAGCGAGCCCAATCGTTAACGTTTGAAGCGTCGATAGCGATGTCGAAGCTACGCGCTACTTCACCATACTTGTTGATGATGTCGTACTTAACGGTGTCGCCAACTTGTGGGGTACCAAAAATTTCTGAAATGAATAGGTCGCCACGTACCAGATCAGGTTCAGGACCCGGCTCTGGCGGAGGGGTTGTGCCACCCGCGATAGTGATGTCTGAACAGTTGTAGAAACCTTCGCCCGCCGAATCATCACGTTGCCAGCGCACATACAAGATTGCGTCGCCAGAGCGGTCCGAAGGAATCGTTACGTTGATACGATATTTGCCACCGCTTACAGGAACATTCCCCACTTCTTGGATAAGATCTAAGTCACCCCACGCTAGGCCTTTGCTTAGATCTGCGTTTGGTTTCGTTAGGTAGAACTCCCAAAATGACGGATTGTGTGGCGCAGTCGCATTGAATACATATTCAAATGTACCAGTATTAAGCTCAGTGCGAGTCCAGCCTGTATGAGGTGCACCCATGCCGCGTTTTTGCGAATCATTGGCGTAACATAAAGTGCCGTCAGGAATCGCCGCTTTTACAGCATTAATGTTGTTGAAATCTTGGATATTTTTCGCGTACTCGTTACGTTGAACGAACGGATATGAACCCGAAATATCTTTTGCTTGAGCACATGCAGCATTGGGTGGTGTACCTGACCAAACCCCGCCTTGCTCGTAACACGTGTTCTGACGTGCGCTTGGAAATTCAGACCAGCCATGAGCGTTTGCCACTGACGGCACACTCGATAGCATAGCCATACCTACTGCTACTTTTAGAATATTATTATTTATTGTTGTCACTTTCCCACTCTCTATTATTTTACCCTAAACACAAAACTAATTGGTTACTAACCAACCAGCACTGTAATTCGAGGGTTTATAGTTTCTGACTTAAAGAACAACGAAAAATATATACGTCAATTATATCAATGACAGCGGGTTTTATACTGATAGGAATCAGAGTCACACAACTCAAACAAAAGCGTTGTAGATAGATGATGTTGCTTCGAATTATGAAATTTCAGTATTCCGTGTTGATAGAGGAAAAACCATCCGAGATGCATAAAAAAGCGACTTAATGATTAAGGAGCTTTGGAGCTTTGGAGCTTTGGAGCTAGACACTAAGTACACTGCACGAGTTGTACACTAGTTCAGTAATAAGAAGAGAGTTAGTAGCGGCTGTTCATACCAAAGCGATGTGACATGTCATCGTCCATACGACCGCCCTTCCAGCCGCCTCCACCCAAGAGATTGAGCACATCACGTGCGGTGTAATTCTCGCCACCGAAGAAGTCATTAGACACATCATTACGTAACAGCTGGATAGTGGGAACTAATTCAACATCTAAATCTTGTGAATCAGCAAACAAAGCCAATGCGATTTGTTGTTGACGCTTACTCAACTCGCGAGAACTCGTTTCAACTTGTCCAATTGAGAAGAAGTCACGGCTTCCATAGCTCTTTACCAACCTTACAGACAGTAGCTTAATGACCTTTTTGATTCGTCGTCTTTGGATGTATCTAAACATATTTGATCCTTTACTCACTCGTCTTTAACCCAATGACCTTTAGCAAACGCCCTCTCTAACCAAATAGCAGATAGGTTTGATAATCTACAGAGATGCTTTTGACTTGCGTATTGAACACCGACTCCAGCTGCTCGGGAGTAAGAACTTGTTCTGCACTACCTGATGCTTGAAGTACACCTTTGTCGAGCAACAACACTTGGTCTGCGTGTCTTAGGGTTCTGTTCAGGTCGTGATTGGCCATGATCACCGCAATGCCCTTCTTTGCCACTCGATCAATCAGCTTGTATAACAAGCCTTCTTGAGCAATATCCAACGGAGCTGCGGGTTCATCGAGGATCAGCAGCTTTGCGTAAGGATTAAGCGTCGGCCAAATTTGCAGGCACATTCCGGCCAAACGTACGCGTTGCCATTCACCTCCAGACAGTGTCTGAATTGAACGATGAAGTTTGTCTGTGATGTCCAACATCTGGCTTATTTCGTCCAAAGCTGCGTTGATTTCAGTATTAAGTCCATGTGATGAACTTGGTAATGAGAGCGCGAGATATTGGAACACTTCTAAGTTGAAGGCAGGCCTTGCGCTTTGACACAGATAAGCACGGTGTAATGATAAGTCTTGTAACGACAACACAGATAAGTCTTGCTCATCGATCTTTATATCGCCTTTGTAACCATCACCAATACCAGATATCGCTTCTAGTAAGGTACTTTTACCGCTGCCATTAGGACCGATGACATGAGTCACCTGCCCTTGCTTGAGCTCAAATGATAGCGGTAATAAACGAGCGCCTACGCTCAGGCTCTTAATTTGAATCATGATTTTTGATTAACATCCAAATGAAGATAGGCGCACCGATACTGGTGGTCATCACACCCAAAGGTAATTCTGCAGAATCAAGTAATGTACGCGCACAAATATCAGCAAACACCAGCAGTGCCGCACCAGCAACCGCGGACAAAGGAAGCAGGTATTTGTTGTCAGTACCAATCGCTAAGCGCAACAAGTGTGGCACAACCAAACCAACAAAACTGATCACGCCACCTAAAGCTACTGCGCAGCCGACTAAAATAGAGACAGCGAAGATCAAGCGCCAGCGTAATCTCGGAACGTTAACACCCAATTGCGCAGCATGAGTCTCGCCAATCATCAGCTTATCGAGCTTGCTACCTTGCAGACACAACCAAATAATCACGGGAATCATCACTAAGGTAAGCGAGTGTTGATACCAAGTCACACCACCCAAACTGCCCATTAACCAATACATCAGCAAGCGAAGGCTTAGGTCATCACTAAAATAGAATGCCCATGTCACCATCGCGCCTGAAAGAATGCCTAACGCCACACCCACCAGCAATAATTTGGCCGTGGTCAGTCGCATCGTTTTGACCATGCTCACCAGAATCACGGTGAAACAGAGCGAGCCTAAAACGGCAGCAATCATGAACAGTTCTGGAGTTGGAGCAAACGGTAAGAAGAACAGCACTATCACCATGGCCAAGCTCGCGCCACCGGAAATACCAAGCACGCCGGGTTCGGCTAATACGTTACCGAGTAAGACTTGCAAACTTGCGCCTGAAACGGCTAATCCAGCCCCGATAGCAATAGCAGCCAATAGTCGAGGTAAGCGTAAATCAATCAGTAGTTTTTGTTCTAACGTGGACAAGGTGCCCAGAGGGGAAATGAAGAGATCGCCAACCATTAGGTAAATTGCACTCAGCGCGACAAGCAATGCTGCCATCAAATAAATGGCTCGCGTCCATTTGTGCTGTTTTTGGTGAAGAAGTTGTTGGAAATCCATATCAAGCTACTTTGAAAATGTTCGCGTAACCTTACCTGTATACCCAAATAAACTCAAGGCTCACACCGTAATGTGAACCTTGATATTTCAACCAGTTGAGTAGTTGTTTTAGTCGATTAAATCCGACTGGATATTAATCGTACACAAGCTGACCGTGGTCGAATCGTGTTTCAACTTCGCACACCATTAAGGCCGCTCGTTGACCAATAGCCACGTTGCGATTTGGGAATACCACGGCTTCGTTTTCATTCTTCGCCATCAATGGTTTATCACCATCATGACCGAACACTTCACCGTGCTTAAACGCGGTAAAATTCTCAACGTCATCAGAGAACATGAAATCAAAGTCATCGTGCAAACGAACAATCGTTCGGCTTACGCGATAGGTAATGGTTTTCTTTGGCAAATGCTCTGGTTCTATTTCAGCAATCAGGTTGCGCATCGCCAGGTCAAAAGCAGTGAGCTTATCAAGCTGGTTCTCACCAATTCGCGCGACCTGCCCTAGCTCCATTGTCAGTGCTTGAGCTGCAAAATTTTCAGCACTGTACCAACTGAAGGTGCTGGTTGGTGCGTTCGACAACAACACCGCTTCAACATGCGCGCTATTAATGAAATCAAACAGCTCTTTATTGCGAACTTCGTGTCGAACCTTGGGGCTCACGGCGAACGAATAATGCTTAGACAAGCGGATCGCACAATGCAGATCGAGGTGCCAGCGAGTGGCAGGTTCCGTTTGTTTATAAAACTCAGTCACTAAGAACTTTAAGTTCTTCGCAATATCCACTTCTCGATTGCTCTCGTGCTGTTTTTCATCAAACAGACGATTCATATTCACATCAAGAAAACGGGTATGCGCGTTGGTTGCTTCAGGGTGAGCGATGATAAACAAGCATCTCGCGTTCACTTCCTGAAAGCCTGTTTCTATATCCTCAATGAGCTTATCGATAAGCTCCATTGGAGAGGTTTCGTCACCATGAACACCTGTTGAAAAGATGATGTTTTTGGTTTCAGAATTGTACTCTGCGGGAATCACTTCCAATACACCGCGTTGATGAAGCTTAATTTGAACACCGTTACTCAGTACGGTCTGTCCTGCAACCACTTCTTGCTCAAGATCTAGGCTGTCAAAAAGAAATGATTGGCGAAAGAGGGTCTTCGTCATGCGCTACTCCTTAATTGCACGGCCGTATGTTAATAAATTGTACATAGAAATTGTGTTGCTAGGATCGCACTTATCAACAGAAACTCCGTTATCACTCACAAATACTGCCCATATATTTTAGATTTCTTGCTTATCAACAAACCGACGTCTGTTCCAAATAATGATTTTTTAATTCTGTTCTAGATGATCATTTTAAGTTTAGTCATTTCAGCAAGATAAGAGCCACGTAAGCTAACACAGCTCTTACCCGCGATGAACAGATTGAGATCAATTAATCTTTCTGATTCAGTAATCTTTCAAATTCATCAATTTGAACTTTGACCATATCGATGCTTTGTTGCCAAAAATCGGCTTCAGTCAGATCCATGCCAAGGTGTTTTTTTACCACTTCTTCTGCCATCATGCTGCCAGTATCACGAAGCAATGAGACATAATCACCGTAGAATTGTTCGCCCTTAGAATCACGTTGTGCATAAACGCCTTTACTGAATAAGTAACCGAACAGGTATGGGTAGTTGTAGAAGCTCACTTGAGAGATGCTGAAGTGCAGCTTGCTCGCCCAGAAGTAAGGGTCGGCTTCTGTCATTGCATCTCCGTACCAATCTTTCCAAGTGTTTTCCATTAGGTCGCAAAGCTGCTGAGCCGTCAGTTCGCCTTTTTCACGCTGCTCGTAGAAGGCTTTTTCAAATTCGAAGCGAACGGGAATGTTCACCATTAATGCCAAAGAAGAAGAGAGCTCTTCCCACAGCATTTCCAATTTTTCATTTCGTGTTTGTGCTTGCTTCAACAAGTGGTCACGAACAATATTCTCAGCAAAGATCGAAGCGGTTTCAGCAAGTGTCATTGGGTAACGAGTTTGACACAATGGCATGTCTTTCATTACCCAGTTATGGAAAGCGTGGCCCAATTCATGAGCTAGTGTCATTAAATCTGAGCGACTACCACTCCAAGTCATGAAAACTAATGGCGTGCGAGTGGCTGCAAACTTAGTACAGTACGCACCTAGGCGTTTGTTCGCAGCAGGCGCGGCATCAATCCAACCGTTCTCAACCATTAATGCGACAAAATCAGACATCTCTGGATTGACTTCAGAGAAAGCCGTTTTGATCACTTCGATCGCTTCATCAAATGGGTAAACTTTAGATTCATTGTCACCCAGTGGTGGCATCGCGGCTAAATGGTTCCAAGGTTTCATTTCATCCAAGCCGTGAACTCTTGCCATCAACAAACCTGCTTTCTGACCAACAGCTCGATTGGCTTTTGCCACCGACATCATGGTATCTAGCGTTTCTGGTACAATGCGGCTTCCATGCAGGCTTGGATCAAGGAAATGCACATCGCTAATTTTCGAACGCTTTTTGTTTTCCGTCAGTCGCCAACCTGCCAATGCATTTAGAATCGAAGCAAACGACTCTTGATGCGTTTTCATTGCACCTTGAACCGCGCGCCATGCCGGTTCTTGTTTGTCGAATTCGCTGCCATACAACAAACTCGCGGCTTGTGAAAAACCTAGAGCTTCGTCTTCACCGTCCAGCTTTAGTGACAGTTTTAAAGAACCCGTCAGGTTATCGTATAAACGCCCCCATGCATCGCGGCCATCGACTTTCATTGCGGCTAGCAACTGCTCTTCAGCTACACTCAGTCTACTACTTGCAAGTTTACGAGAGCTTTCAATCGCAAACCCTTGCCCTGCTACATCAGCACTATCATGCTCTAAAACGGCATTGATAAATTCCGACTCAGCATGAATTAACGTATCTTCATAAGGGCTGAACGCTTGAGACATCTCAGAGTTCAGTTTCGCGACACGACCAAGCAATGCTTTCGCTTCAGTATGTGTTGCGTCTACCGATGCGTGACAGTTAGCAAACGTGTTGATGGTGCTAAGTAACGTACCTGCCGCTTCTGAAGTTTGAATCGCGTTTTGCATCGCTAGAATGATGTGGCGCTTTTCAACATGCACATACAAAAGTTCAATACACTGCTGAATGAGTTCAATATCTTGTTCTATCTTCGCATCATCCAGATCGCGATAAGCGATGCTTAGATCCCAACTAGGTGTTGTCATGACAAAATTCCTTTCACGTAAATAGCGATTGTAAGCATCGCTTTATACTTCTAATATTTTTAATAAATTGTTAATTATTAAACTATGTTTCTGAACACTCAGAGAACTGGTAGCCCTATCGACTTTACGCTGACAAAGCTCTGTGCAAACTGAGTGATTTGAATATGGGTTATCGAGGCATTCTCAATCGATAGCTTCGAATACAAACTCGGGTTTTTCCAATCAATATCGAGACAATGTGCCAAGATCATTCGGATCACACCACCATGGGTAACGAGTAATAGATTGTCACTTTCATTGGTCAGAAGTTGCGACCAACCTTGGGTAACCCTGTCATGGAAGTTCTGTAAACTTTCAGCGCCAGACAGCTGATGGTTTGCGGGATCTTCCCAGAAAGTTTCTAACTTTGCCCATTTATCATCAAGCTCATCGAACGCAACACCATCGACTTCACCAAAGTTCATTTCCTGAAATTCAGGCTCAATCGACAGAGGCAAAGCCATACGTTTCGCATATAAGTTGGCTAAGTCGCTGCATCGTCTCAATGGCGAAGTGACAACGCAATCCAGAAAGAGGTTTTGCTCAATCAGCGACTCACAAATACGTTGTTGTATTTCAGTCTGAACCAACACGTCAGAGAAACCATTGAGCGCGGCTTTGCCTTCGACCTTGCCGTGTCTGAGCAAATAGATATTTTTGATGGCTCCGTTTTCCATGAACTCGACCTAACCTTCGGAATGTATAGAGTGGATTGACGGTTTTAAGTTCAACGGCAACCCTGCTGCAATCAATGTAACTCGCTCAACAACACGAGCCAGTGATTGATTCATGCGCCCTGCGTTGTCCACAAATAAACGCGACACTTTGCCCAACGGCACGACACCAAGCCCCACTTCGTTTGAAACCATGATAATTTGCGCCGGGCTTTGCTCTACGCTTTTGACCAATACTTCAACCACAGCTTCAACCTGTTCATTAGTTGCGTCATCACCCAATTCAAATATGACGTTGTTCAACCACAATGTTAGGCAATCAATCAACACCACATCATCTTGGTCAAAAGACTGCAGTTTTTCGGCTAGCTCAACGGGTACTTCATGCTCAGCCCACAGCTCATCACGACGTTGTTGATGGTGCGCGATTCGTTCTCGCATTTCATCGTCTAAATAAGTGGCTGTCGCAATATAATGTAGGCGTCCATTTGAACATGCTTCCAACGCACATAATGCTTGTTGCTCTGCAAAACTCGACTTGCCAGAACGAGCTCCCCCCAATACCAGGAGGCTGCTTCTCTGACTTGCTTGATTAATTTGACTAGCTTGATTCGTGTTTGTCATAAGAAGCCATTAAAGAAAACCTTTGTAAAAAGCAGCAGTGAACACAAGGTAAATCAGTAACTCCATCAACTGTTGAGCTGCACCCAAGCAATCTCCAGTGAAGCCACCAATTCGAGCCATCAACCACTTTTTGAAACCTGTTCTGAACAGATAGGCAACGACAGATAAAATCAAAGCGAATTCAAGACCAAACCACAGGCTAGGTAATACGCCTACAAGCAAGAGAAAAACGAGCTCGCCCTTAGTTTGCTTGTTGGCCAATGGCTTGCTTTTACTGGTATCCAAATCGCTAACATAAGGCATGTCGTAAATCAGCGATGCAGCAATCGCACGGCTAAAGGTGTAGCTCGTCACAATGACCAAAAACAATCCAGTCATGCTGACGAGTTCATTGAGCAGAACCCACTTGCCAAGCAGAGCCATGATCAGCGCAGACGCGCCGTATGTACCGATGCGGCTATCTTTCATGATGGTCAAGCGGCGTTCTAAAGTCATGCCACCACCAATGCCATCCGCCATATCGGTTAGACCGTCCTCATGGAAAGCGCCAGTGAGCATCAAGCTAAAACTCATCATCAAAAAGATGGCCACTACACTCGGCAGTATGTCATCGAGTAGCAAGAACACACCGCCACACAGAACACCAAGTAACAAACCAACCGTTGAAAAGTAGCGTCCAGAACGGTTCATTCGCTCTGATGAATAGGGAGTATTCTTCGGCATTGGCAAACGAGAAAAGAAGCCCATCGCCAATGTAAAAAGCTCCCACTGATAAGTAGCTCGATCTTTTAATGATCTTTCTGGTGCATCACTCATTAAACCGTGACTCCAGCACTTTCGAAGCTCGCCATGTTGTTATAGAACTCAGCTGCCGCACGAATAATTGGCATAGCCAGTGCAGCGCCTGTGCCCTCGCCCAATCTCAATCCAAGATCGAGCAGTGGCTCAGCGTCTAGCAGCTCTAACAAAATTTTGTGCCCCGATTCTTCAGAGCGATGCGCAAAGATCATGTAATCACGACAATTCGGGTCAATTAGGGTCGCGACATACGCAGCGACTGATACGATAAAGCCATCGACCAACACAGGGGTTTTGTTTTGGTACGCGCCAAGGAAAGCACCGACCATTTGAACTATCTCAAAGCCGCCTACTTGAGCAAGTACTTCTTTAGGATCTAAACCTTTGCAACGAGCAACACCTTGTTTCACAACCACTTTCTTGTGTTCCAGTTGTTCACAGCTAATCCCTGTACCTAAACCAACGCACTCCTGCGTGGGGCGATTAGCTAATGCACTCAAAATCGCTGACGCACTGCTGGTATTGCCAATGCCCATTTCACCAAACATGATGATATTAGTGCCATTCGAAATGGTTCTAGAAGCAAGGTCTGCGCCCAGTTCAATCCCACGTTCCATCGTTTCTAAACTCATTGCCGCTTCGTTGGCAAAGTTATTGGTTCCCGTACCCAAGCGCTGTGAAATTAACATGTCGCTATCGGATTCGACTGGTAACAAAATCCCAGTATCCACCACCGTAATATCGATGTTGTTCACCGCGCAAAAGCAATTAATCGCTGCGCCGCCGTTTAAGAAATTCAACACCATCTGTTGTGTGACAGCACTTGGGGCAATACTCACGCCTTCGTCAGCAATGCCATGGTCGCCAGCAAATATGATGATACTTGGCTTGTTCAATTCGATGTGTTCAACCGCAGCTTCTTTGTCTTGGCTCTGAATCAATGCCAGTTGATGTGCAACCTTTTCTAGTAGGCCAAGCGCACCGAGTGGCTTGGTTTTTTGGTCAATGCGATGTTGGATGTAGTGCGAGTGTTTGGTATCTAACATAAATTGAGGAGTACTTAAATTTAAGAAAACGAGTTTGAGAGCGCTTATTCTGCTTGAGCTAAATGGGTAAACTATTTAGGGCGAGCGACAGAGAACACATTGGAAAGCGTGGCGTATTCACCCCCGCCCAATCGAGATAAAGGATCCAGTGCTAACGCATCGATCTTAAGACGCTCACTGTCTTTGTCGATGACATCCTCCGATATATACACGGCCTCAACTTGAGCAAAGATAAGGCTTTGTGGCACCTCTCCAACTTCTTTTACTTCGTACAAGGTGCAGCCAAAAGCGACCGCGCACTCTTTTACTCTCGGTAAAGAAAAGCCATCAAATTCAACCAACTCGATATTATTCGCAGTCACTTCTGATTCACCATGATCAAGTGTGGCCGCTGTTGCTGTTATTGCTTCTGCAGAGCTTGCTGATGCTATATGAATGACAAGCTTACCTGTTTCGAGCGAATTGCGAGTCGTATCCTTAATCTCACCACTTGGCTTCTTACCAACGGACAGCATTAATAAAGGCGGGTTGCTCAATACTGGAGTGAAATAAGAGAAAGGCGCTAAGTTGAACTCTTGTTCTGAAGATTCCGTCAATGCCCACGCAATAGGGCGAGGAACAACGGTTTGTGTCATCAGGTGATAAATCTGAGTGGGAGCAAGAGTATCAAGCTTGAGGTTCATAGCACGTCCTTGTCTATGTGAAATTCAAATCAGTTTACGTGTTAAAAAGAGTCGTATCTATGGCTATCTGGCAGAAAATGCAGAGAGTGTTCTTTATTTGAACAAATACACCTCATTATTTCTCAAATTGAGAATCAAAAAGACATAAAAGTAACACTAAGCAACCACTTAAAAGAAAAATCAATAACTTACGTTTTGGCACCGATTATGCTTTAAATAAAGTAACTTATTAACCTCTCTCCGTTGGTAAGTTAACAACAAAGTAAGTTAAGCAATAAGGTAACAAGTATCAAAAGTGATTGCCCTCACTAAGAAACAAAAATCGACTGCTAAACAACAGACACAAAGAAAGAGATAAAGATTTAGGAGGTGTAATGTTCGTAAACCAAAGCAAAAAAAAACCAATTAAATCAAAGAAGAAAAATAGTAAAAAGGTGAAGGAACTCCCACTAGCCTTCACCTAGAAAGTGAACAGCCCGTTGCCCAGCGGGCTTTTCGCTGTTTGGTGCTTTATTTCCAAACATCCAGTGACCAACACCTGTCACTCTTCACCATCACTGGATTACTTTGCCGCCATCATTGTTTTGTGTAAGTTTTGTTCGCTTAAAATTCAAACACTGTTTATATTAAACAAGCACTTGCAAAGCGTTAAGGATAGCTATGAGTATTTCTGGAGACAAAACATCGGTCGTAGTGGCTGGAGCAACTGGGCTAATTGGACATCATGTCATGACGTTACTTATCGACGAGCCCGCGGTCGAAAAAATCTATGCCTTATCCCGAAGAGCATTAGATTCGCAGTTCAGTTCCCAAAAACTCCGTACTCTTATTCACAGTGACTTGCAGATAACGAGCTGGGATGACGCAAAAACAACTCCAACACTTGGCGTTATCTGTTTAGGCACCACCAAGAAAAAGGCCGGGTCAAAAGAAGCGCTACGTAAAGTAGATGTTGAATTAGTCAGCCAGGTTGCTCAATCGATGAAATTTCTCGGCGTTCAAAGAGTCGCAGTAGTCTCCAGCTACGGCGCTTCAATTGATTCCTATTCACACTACCTTCGTTGCAAAGGGCAAATGGAACAGAACTTAAAACGAATTGGTTTTAAACAACTATTTATTGCTCGTCCAGGGCCACTTGTTGGTGAAAGAGATGAACCCAGAGCTGACGAAAAGCTTCTGCAACGTATTTTCCCTCTCCTCTCTCCCTTTATGTTTGGTAAGTTCAAAAACCTGCGCCCTATTCAATCGAAAGATGTTGCTCAAGCCATGTTGTTCAGATTATTCGAAAATAACTTCCAAAATGTAGAAATTTACTCGTCAAGTAACATGCTCAATTTATTGGCAAAATATCGCTAAAAAGCTCACCTATTCACCACAATGTTGAATATCCACTCATCTTATTAGGTGGATATTACTAATTGTTCTATTAAATTACTTTTCCTTATTTTACGTTTTATAACAGAACGTTATTTTAGCGGCAGTACTTGCACCTATACATCCAGGTGCCTAATTGATTTAGAGCTATTCATAAGGAAAGCAAATGTCATTTTCAGCTATCGCTGCATTAGCGGTATTCACGGGTATCCTCTTTTTTCTCTACGGACAACAAAGAAAAGAAAACACGTTATCGCGTTTAGTTCTATTCGGTTTAGTCTTCGGTAGTGCTTTTGGTCTTGGCCTTCAGCTTCTATTTGGCGAAGGTAATCCGGTAATCAAAGAAACTTTAGACTGGGTAAACATTGTTGGTCGCGGTTACGTTGGCCTACTGAAAATGGTGATCATGCCATTGGTATTGGTTTCAATGATTGCGGCAGTCGTGAAACTTGAAAAAGGCGGTTCGCTAGGCAAGATATCTGGTATCACGATCTCTGTATTGTTAGCAACAACAGCGATTTCTGCGATTGTGGGTATTGCGGTCGCTCAAGCATTCGGCCTTTCGGCTGAAGGCTTAACAGAAGGTGCTCGTGAGACAGCTCGTATTGCAACACTAGAAAGCCGCATGGGAAGTGTTTCAGACCTAACTATTCCACAAATGCTGGTTAGTTTCATTCCGACTAACCCGTTTGCAGATCTAACGGGCGCTCGCTCTACGTCTATCATTGCGGTTGTTATCTTCGGCGTTCTAACAGGTATTGCTGCTCGTAAAGTAATGGCTGAGAAAGAAGAGCTAGAATCACCGATCCGTACTTTCGTTGACGCTGCGCAATCTATCGTTATGCGCTTAGTTAAGATGATTATGGCACTCACGCCATACGGCATCGCTGCGTTAATGGCGAAAGTTGTAGCAACATCAAGCGCTTCTGACATCCTAAGCTTACTGGGCTTCATCGTTGCTTCTTACGTCGCAATCATCCTGATGTTTGTTGTCCACGGTGTGTTGGTTTCTTTTGTTGGCGTAAACCCGAAGGAGTACTTCCAAAAAATCTGGCCAGTACTAACGTTCGCTTTCACATCACGTAGTTCTGCTGCAACGATTCCACTGAACGTTGATGCTCAAATCACTAAGCTAAATGTGCCACCAGCGATTGCTAACCTGTCTGCAACGTTCGGCGCGACGATTGGACAGAATGGTTGTGCGGGTATTTACCCTGCAATGCTAGCAGTAATGGTTGCGCCAACAGTCGGAATCGACCCAATGGACATCAACTTCATTCTGTCTCTGATTGCGATTATTACGGTGAGCTCATTCGGTATCGCGGGTGTGGGTGGCGGTGCAACGTTCGCGGCGCTTATCGTACTACCAGCGATGGGCCTTCCTGTAACTATCGCGGCACTGCTTATCTCTATCGAGCCACTTATCGATATGGCACGTACAGCGCTTAACGTATCTGGTGCAATGACAGCCGGTACAATCACCAGCCGCCTATTAGGTAAGAAGGACAAGCAACAAGATCTGGAACAAGCGAACGCTTAATAGGTTCGATTGATTCATTAACTTGAGTCTCGTTAAACAAAAAACCGATGCCCACGCATCGGTTTTTTATTATCTGTCTTTTATCAGAGTCACTTTGTAAACGGCAGAACTTAAAGCAACAACTGAATCACTTTCTCAGCCAGTGCTTCATCGTCATCTTCACTCAATCCACTGATACCAATAGCGCCAATCACCTGCCCCTTTATCTCAATGGGAACACCACCTTTAAAGCCAGTGATCTTTGGGTCGGTCCAGTAACTTAAGTCTTTACCAGTTTCTCTCGCCCAAGCGCCTAAGTTACCGCTTGGCTGCCTGTCTCTTGCAGACGTGTAAGCTTTGTTCTGTGCTAACAATCCGGCTTGTACACTCACATTATCCGTGCGAATAAACGCCAGTAACTCACCATGCGTATCACACACGCTCACCGCGATTGCTTGTTGATTATGCTCTGCAATGTTGAGAGCGCTAGACACAAGTTGCTTTACGAGCTTTTGATTCAACATACTCATTCCTTAAGGCAGTGCTTGACCACGCGAATACACGTATACGTTGTACCACTCTTCACGAGACAGATTTATCTGAGTCGCTACTGCCGAAGCTTTGATTCGCTCTAAATTAGTCGTGCCAATAACAGGCTGAATACTTGAGGGATGACGAAGCAAAAATGCCAACACAATCGCTTCACTTTCTACGCCATATTGGTTCGCTAACTGAGCTACGTAATGCGCGGTCTTTTTCACGTTGTCATGTTCTGAATACAAACCTTGCTCAGAAAATCGACCTTGCGCCAAGCAGCCCCACGCTTGTAATTGAATCCCCTTCATTTGGCAATGCTCAAGTGTACCTGCAGCAAAATCAGATTGATGGTGACCTTGCGAGTTGATCATCACACCATCATTCAACCAATCCAATTTAGCTAAACTCATCTCAATTTGGTTTGCGACAATGGGTTGCCCAAGCGCAGATTGCAGGTACTGAATTTGGTGGCTGTTCATGTTAGAGACACCGAAGAAATCGACCTTTCCCTGAGCTTTCAGGTTCTCAAGCATTCTTGCCAACTCATCGAGTTCCATGAGCGGATCAGGGCGATGCAAAAGCAACACTTCGAGCTTTTCTGTATTCAATCGGTTGAGAATACCGTCTACCGATTGGCTTACCCAATCTGCCGAGAAATCATAACGGCCAACATTGCCCTCGCCTTCAAAACGAATACCACATTTAGATTGAATGAACATCTGATCACGTAATTCAGGGGCTTGTTGCAGTGCTTGACCAAAAGCTTGCTCTGCTTTACTGAAGGTATAAATGTCTGCATGGTCGAACAGATTGATTCCTGACTCTAATGCTGTGTCGATTACGCTGCGTGTTTGCGCTGCATCAGCCGCCGTTACTGGATTATTATTCCAGCCACCACCTAATCCCATGCAGCCGTAGGCAACCTGCCCGACATTCGGTAGATAGTTTGATAACGGAATGCTCTTTTTATCATTCGTTTTGTTTGTAGATTCAATGCTGTTCGTCATACCTGATCTCGCTTTGAAGATTTGATGCCAATAAATATGCCTTTATCATATTGTTCTTTTTAGAAAACAGAATATGCTAGTTACGAAATGATTGTTTGATATAACGAACAATAGAGCTGACCAATTTTGAAGGCATACGCACATGAACGAGCACAAGAGAATAGAACGACTGATCCTATTTGTGGAACTTGCTCAGCAACTTAACTTTACCAAAGCAGCAGAAAAGCTCGGTATCTCTAAGAGCTACCTTTCTGAGCAGATCAAACGTTTAGAGAATGATTTACAGTGCCCTCTTTTGGTCAGAACCACGCGCAGTGTTCGTTTAACTCAAGAAGGCGAACGCGCGTTACAACAAGGTTTAACGATTCGTTCTCAAGTGTTGCAGCTCGAGCGTAGTGTTTCAGAGCAGCATGACATCGTAAAAGGTCTATTGCGTCTCACCGCGCCAAAGATGTTTACTGAGGTATATCTATTCGATATCTGCCAACAGTTTAGGCAGCAATATCCAGAGATCCGTTTTGAGATAAATAGCAGCTACACCAACTTTAATCTCAACCAAGATGATATCGATATCGCGTTTCGCGCCACCAATACCCCACCAGACAACATGGTGGCGAAACATTTGATTAGCTATCAGCATGATTTAGTCGCAACGCCCGGTTATCTTGATCAATTTGGTCGTCCAACCAATGTGAGTGACTTAAGTGATCATCAATGCTTAGCAACGCTCCATCAAACCGAGTGGCCTTTAAAATCAGCAAACATTGATGTGTCCGGCTGGCTTTCAAGTAATGACAATCACTTGCTTAAGCAACAAGCCATGGTAGGAAGCGGTATTATTCGTATCGCGAGTTACTACGTTGCGAAAGAGGTTGAGCTTGGAGAGTTAGAGCGCGTGCTGCCTAATGAATGTCTGCCACAAGGCAATAGTATTTACCTGTTCTATCCGCAAGTTATTTATCCGGCAAAGAAACACCAAGTGTTCGTTAAATTTGTTCAGAATTACTTTGAAAGCTTAAGTCGATAAAATGATGCACAGCTCACTAGGGCTTGTTGGTTTCATCTGGCCAACATATTCGTCGTAGCGAGCTCTACTTCAACCTCTTCGGCTGAATGTTATACCAGTGAAAGTCGACTATATGGCCGATCTACTTTCAAGCCTACTCGTCCTAGTTCTTTTATTTTTTCTTGCTCTTACATTTACATTAATATCTAAACATTCACTCTACGAATCGTTTTTTATTGACTTAAAAATGAAATCATAACGACACACTAATTTGCGTAACTTAGGGTGCAAATAGGCAATCATATTACAGTGCCTATCAGGAGGATGTATGAAACCAAATCGATCTACGGTACTCACTGGACATGTAAAGCACTGCCCATGCTGTTCTACCGAACTGGTCATTAAAGACCACATTCATGTTTGCCCGCGCAATGAAATTGGCGACTGTTACTTCGATGGCTATGACCAACACGAGCAACGTGCTAATACCGATTTCATCGATCATGCAAGTACCAATGATAGCCTTGTTTACGGCATGTCAGAGCATTAAGTGTTAGTCCACATTTGCTTAAGTCATTTCGCGCCAAAAAAAATGCAGCGACAATCGAGTGATTGTTCGCTGCATTCTTAGATCCTGTAAACTTAGCTAGCCATTAGAATGGAGCTAGGTAAAACGGATTACCACATTAGATCATCTGGGATCACAAAGTCTTTGTACGGGTCGTCTTCGTCTACTTCATCTGTGCTGCCTGCCTGCGTATCAACGATAGATTCTTCGTCGCGCATAGCAATCTTGTTCGCTACTGCTGTTGGAATAACAACATAGCTCTCGCCTTGACGAGCAATACTTAGAATGCCTTTACTTAGTTGCTTTTGAGTCAGCTCTTCTACGTAAAGGTATTTAACTAGCGTACCGTCGGTGAAGTTGTATTTGATCTCACCGTTCTTCTGTTCGATCTTGTTCATCTCAATCAGTTGCTTCACTTGAGCTTTAATTTCTTTGCTCAACTGCTGTTCTTTCAACTGTTGGTTTAGCTCTTTGTCTTTCGCTTGCTGCGCCAGTTTAGTTTCTTCTGCTGCCGCTTTTGCTTCACGAGACTGAACGCGAGACTTTTTAGAGCCTTTTTTCGCCTTCTTTAATTTTTTCTCATTTACCAAGCCAGCTTTAAGCATTTGCTCTTGGAGTGTTAACTTTGCCATGACTTTCCCAGTTCAGGATTAAAAACGACACTATCATACCTGTTTTTGAGGAATCTGTTTACTGAACAATGGCAAAATTTTTGCTGGTAGAGCAAGGCGGTTAGCGTTATTCCTTATCGTGATTCACAGCATCCATTTCTGGTTATTTACCGACCTATGATTTCCACAAAAACACCCACTAGTGACTTACCCTCATACCCAATCCTTCCTCTATTTTTTAGCGTGCGCGCGTATCACTTATCATTCAGGCAAAGCAATATGTTAATTTTCAATGAGTAATATGATTTATAAAACCATGGCATATATCTAATATTTGTGTAATTCCCATAGAGTTATAACTCCAATGTCACAACTCTTTACTACGTTATTCTTTAAACCAATCAGTAAGGATAACGTAAAAATGAAAACTCAATGGGCTTGCCTTAGTGCAATACTTGCATCTGCTTCATTCATTTCAACCTCGGCTATTGCAGATACCGATGTGTACCTGACCAATAACACTAGCCAAGCAATGACGATTCAAACCAATCACACAGGTACCGACCAGCTTCAATTCGGTGATGAGTGGCAACAGCATGTTGAACAGATTGGCCCTTGGGAGACGAAGAAGCTGATCAGTTTCAATCGCTGGACTGGTGTGAAATCTGGGAAGACCTACGAGTTTGACACTGTAGTATCGAACGCTGTCGGTGAGAGCGTCACGCTCAACCAAACCATGAAGGGACATTGGTATAACTCGACACTACAACATGGCCTAAGTGCTGCAGATGTCAACCTAACGCTGCATGACGACCGTAATATTCATCGCAGCACGACCGATGCATTCGGGGTCAATGCAGAGCTAGCACTTAAAGCCGATTCTACGGCGCGCTACGATGATATCTATTACACCATCACCCCACCAAAAGTGGATGAGCAACCAGAGCCAGGTGCCAATACACTCAAAGTCATGACCTACAACATCTGGGCGCTACCTGCCATCGCTTCGCATATTGGTGACCGCTATGACCTGATCCCTCAATACGTAAAGGGCTATGACGTACTGGCGCTTCAAGAGGTGTTTGCTAATGGCAGAGGTGAGTTCTTACGTGAACTAGCAAAAGAGTACCCGTACCAAACCAAAATGCTCGATAAAGATGGGATTAACATCTATGACGGTGGCGTGGTCATCGTCAGCCGTTACCCTATCGTTAACGAAGCGCAGTACGTTTTCCCTGATTGCACGGGCACCGATTGCTTTGCTGATAAAGGCGTTAACTACGCCGAAGTGATCAAGAATGGTCAGGCTTACCATGTCTTTGGCACTCACACTGCATCGTTTGATACGGACACCGCTCGTGACTACCGACAGCGCCAATTTAAACAAATGCGTCAGCTTGCTCAATCACTGGAAATACCAACTTCAGAAACGGTTATTTACAGTGGTGACTTCAACGTGAACAAGCTGAAGTTCCCAGGCGACTACCAGCAGATGTTCGCTAACCTACAAGCCGCTGAGCCGGAGTATTCAGGTTATACCGCTTCAACCTTTGATCCTCGCATCAATAACTTTGCTGGCGAACCTATGTCTGGCGGGGAAAATGTTGAATACTTGGATTACGTGGTGGTGAGTTCGGAGTACGCGCAAAAAGCTCACAACAATAACCGCGTTGATGTTCCTCGCTCTACAAGCAGTGAATTATGGAAGCACTACAACCTTTCAGACCACTTCCCTGTCAGTGCTGTCATCAAGTAGCGCGGTAAACGGATAATGCATCGAGTTATATTAACCCTAATGCTCGTCGCTGTGACGAGCATTGTTGGCTATTCATGGTCATCAAAATCGATTGAAGCATCGCAATCTTCTGTCCAACACACAGAAGCAAAAAAGCACGTTTCTAAAACGACTGATGACAATAGTCCCCCATCAAAGACAGCAAGCTTTTCAGACAATACCGTTTCGCAAGGAAAACAAGTCCAAGCTGAAAACCTTCACGGAAAAGCGTATGCAGAAGACCTAATTGAACTTGAAGGTAAGGTGCTGCTTGATGAGCTCGATGAGTTTTGGACGCTTTGCCAACAAGTGGGCAATTGCACTGAACAACTCGCGCAGTTGAAATCTGAATTACCGATAGAATGGTTTGAACTATTGAGTGATTACCCGAAGCTCTCTGCTGATTGGCAAGTAAGGGAAAGTACGATTCCGCTCGAATCCATAGAAACTCTTGAAGAGCGTGTTGCCCTATTCAAACAATCTGCACAGCAAGTATGGGGAGAGTTGGCCCACCAGCTATTCGCAGACCAGTTTGCACATCTAGATTTTACGCTCGACGCAAACACCCTTAAAGAAAACGAAGCGAGCCAGTTTTTGGCCAACTATCAATATTTACTTAGTGAATGGCAAAACAATACGGGCACATTAAACGCCGAGACAGCGCTTCAAAAATATGAACTGGCAGTCTCTTTGATACCCAGCAGCTATAGCCCTGCTGAAATAGTTTCACTCAAAGCCGACCTTCAAGAGACCTACTTAGATGAAATGCAAGCCAGCAACATTACCGCAAGAGAACACCAAATCGCGAAACAGCAACAAACAGTGATGACTTACCACGAGCAACTGGATCAGCTCAAAGCGACCTTAGACTCTCAGCGTTCCTCAAGTTATGCCACTTGGACTCAACAAGATTGGGACAGTTACTATCAGCAGCAAGTATCCGATTTCAGGGAGCAATTTTTTAGCAAGTAACGCTTTAACTTAAACCGTCACGAAACTGCGCAGGTGTTTTATTGAGCCAACCTTTAAACGCCCTTCTGAAGTTTGCAGGGTCGCTATAACCGAGCCTTTCACCGATGTCATCAATGCTCATGGTTGTACCGAGCAATAGTTCTTTAGCGAGTTCCACTCGAACTTCGGTAAGCAATATTTGATAACTGGAATCATGGGTCACTAGCTCTCGCCTGAGCGTGCGAGAGCTACACCCAAATTCGTCAGCGAGTTGTTCAATATTCGGGAAACTGCCTGCAGTTTGATAAAAAATCGTTTTGATCTGGTTAGTCAGCAGATGCTCAGAGTCCAGCGTTTCCACTATCGACTGGCAAGACGCGAGATAGCGCTTCAGTGTCGCGGCATCATGAGTCAATAAGGTTTGTGACAAAACAGAAACATCAAAACGCAGTTCACAATGGTTTTGTTCAAAAATCACCGGGCACTGGAAGCGGTTGTCATAAAGCTTGGTGTAATTGGGACGAGCGTAAGGCAAAGCCAAAGTATGAATATCCAACTCATGACCAGTCAGTTCTTTGAACAAAGAGACAATTGAACTTAAGAAGTACTCACTGCAGAAAGGAAGGAGATCACCCACTTCCAAGGTGTTCTCAATCTGAATCACCGCTTGCTCGGAATCTAGAAACAATTTAACCGAGAAGATAGGACCATTCAGGCGCAAATACTTAAAGCCCGACTTGATGGCCTCCCCGACATTTTGACTGGTTGATAGCGCATAACCCAACACGCCAAAATGGCTCAAGCTAGCGTGTTCTCCCAACCAAAGCCCTAAGCCATCGTGAGGAAAACTCTGATTAGCCGCGCTAAACAACGCAAGTTTATCAGCGTAAGTCAGCTTTCCATTCGGGTCTCGCCAATCCATGTTCGGCAAACCCACATCATTGAGTAGCCTTTCAATATCGAGACCTCGTTGCTCTAAGGTATTCAACAGCAGCGCGATATCTAATGTCCCCAACTGATGCCGATGTCCGGTTGGCTTATACTCCGCGATAATCTCCAAGCGTCTCTCCTTATATCTAACCCATTCCCATAAACATGACTACTCAGCTTTAACAACACTGCTGACAAAATCGTGATTGGTAACGCGCTCTTGTCCGAATATGACCTCCCAATTCTACGCTACTCATCGCACAATGGCTTTAATTGTTAAATTTATGTGAACCATCGCAATGATAAAAACGAACCCTGCCCCACACAGTTTGATTGATTCTAATGGTCAGCCGATCATTGGACATTTCGATGGCATCCCAAAACAACTGAACATCGAGAACTTTGACTACCGAAACTCGATGGATTCAAAAGCAGGTCCTTGGCAGAAGCACTTCCACTACAAGCAATTCCAGTTTGTCAGTATCGTCACCGACACACACATTATTGGTGTCGCTATCGCGGATATTCGCTACTTAGGTTCTGCGTTTTGTTATGTGTACGATATCGAGAGTAACAAACTAGAAGAGTGTTCATGGTTACGACCACTGGGTGTTGATAAACAAGTAACACCTTCACCATTTAAAGGAAAGACAAGCATTGCAAGCCAAAGTATGACTTTCGACATCGAAGACGGACAATGGCAAGTTCACTTGAATACCAAACTCATCAAGGCCGATATCGCTTTAAAGCCTGAAGCCGAAAGCTTGCCCATGGCGATGTGCAGCCCAACGGGTTATTCAGGTTGGACTTACACCCAAAAGCACAATGCTGTGCGAATAATCGGAGACATCCAAATCAAGGGCACATCATTAAACCTCACGCAAGCTCTTGCTGGGTATGACTTTTCAGCAGGCTACATGAGGCGTGAAACCAGTTGGCGCTGGGCAAGCATCAACACTCAATCCAATGGCACTGATATTGGCCTGAACCTCGCAGCGGGCGTCAATGAAACTGGAGGCTGCGAAAACGTATTGTGGGTAAATGGAACCAGACACTTACTTAACCCGGTACAGTTTACGTTTAGTCGCCAAGATACAAACTTGCCTTGGCAGATAACATCACAAGATGGACGTATAAACCTGATCTTTACGCCCTTAAATAACCGCAGCGAAAAGCTCAATTTATGGCTGTTAAAGAGTAACTTTCGTCAGTTCATTGGTCACTTTTCTGGCTCAATTCAAGACAACGACGGCATAACTCATCAACTCGATGGCGTTCTTGGCCTAACGGAAGATCACTTTGCTCGCTGGTAAGCCTCTACCTAAAAAATAATACGCTAAACCAATTCATCAACTCAGTCAGACATTACACAACTATCGCGCCACAAGGATTAGCGAATGGACATCGACTCATTGATCAATCACCCAGAATGGCTGCTGTTAGTATTGGCGCCCTTGTTCGTAATCTGTATGTTGGCCGAATATTTCATTGGTCAGAAACAAGGCCGATTACCGAGCAATTCTCAATACAAACTGCCAGAAGTGATGTGTAATTTCGTGTTAGCAGGCATGCATCAACTCTCCGACTTATTAACTGGTTTATTCGTGGTTCAGCTGTATCTTTGGCTATTCGGCTGGCGCTTAATGGACATTGAGATGGGCGTGCTGAGTTTTGTTGTATTGATGGTGTTACAAGATTATTTCTATTACTGGTTCCATAGATCAAGTCATCGTATTCGCTGGATGTGGGCCGCGCACGTCGCACACCACAGTTCAGAAAAAATGAACTTTAGCACAGCTTTTCGTCAGAGTTTGATGTACCCATTCGCAGGCATGTGGCTATTTTGGGTACCGCTCGTCATCATAGGTTTCGACCCTAGATGGGTGATCTTTGTGGTGCTTCTGAATTTAGGTTTGCAGTTCTTCGTCCATACACAATGGATACGAAGCTTGGGGCCACTTGAATACATCTTTAACACCCCTTCGCATCATCGAGTACATCACGGCAAAAACCCGCAATACATCGATAAGAACTACGCTGGCGTTTTGATCATTTGGGATAAGTTGTTTAGTACGTTCGAACCTGAAGTTGAAACTGTACGTTACGGCGTCACTAAACCAGTAAACAGTTTTAACCCGATAGTGGTTACCTTTCAAGAATGGAAGGTTATATTCAAAGATTTGAGGAGCCGAAAGTTGACCATGAAACAAAAAATCCAATTGATACTCTCACCTCCTTCAGACTAATCAAAGCGATCGGATTCGGATTTAGTACACCTTATGAAAATCAATTAGGTTGAATGTGAGGTCACTTACCCAGAAATCTCCGTTCAAGTCGGCGCCTTGCACGTATCGCTTGTCTCCCATTTCTAAAGTCACAATGTATTTGCCCGCGATGAGCCCCTCTACCATGTAAAAGCCATCACTCTCAATTTCGCTCGAATACTCAGTGCCTTTCTGAATGTGTTTAAAGTGCAGATAAGCATTGTTTTCTATGTCGCCTTCTACTGTGCCATCGACACCAAATGACACCACCATTTCAATGTGTGCATGAGTCAGGCCTACCTGTTTGGTATTCACAAATACAGGGTTTTGTATTGGCGTTAGGTTCAAGTCAAGCGCTCCCTCATCTATGTAGATAGGTAGACTATCTCTGGCTGGGACGCTGGTGAATTCAAATCGGCCTTTTGCGTCACTGACTGCTCGTTGATCCAAGATTTGTAGGCTTACCCCTTGTATGGGCTGTTTGTGGTGATCGTAAACAATCCCAGTTAGCTTTGAATGATTGTACTTATTCCACTCAACAAACTCTCCGATGTTCTCATCAAAATAGGTTTTCGCGCCAAATTCAGTGGTCATTTCTACGCCGTATCTGTCTTCATTTCCTTCTAACTTGAACACGAAATAAGGATTCACACGTGCTTCTACCGAAGCCGTAAACGAGATATCCTGCTTTTGATACCGGGCTGATACGTTAGTGGTGAGTTCTTGGAAAACATTAAGCGGATCCAATACACATTCTTTGCAGGCATTCCTTAGAGAGAGTTCCGTGCGTTCATGGTGACCAGACCCATTGACCGTTCCTGACACATTCCACGACGTGTCTGAAAAACCACTTTTGGCCAAACCAATGGTGTGTAAATAGTCATCTTGATGAGAAGCCTTGGTGTAGCGATAATCACCTGAATATGACAGAAACAGATTGCGCGAGACCTTGGAATTCAGTTTCGGCTCAACACTCAATTCATCTTCGTCGTTTCTCACTGTTAGAAATGCCGTAATGTTGGCAAGAGACAGATTATATTTGAACACATCGTATTCCATCGACTCCAAGTCCAACTCGTCAGTTTTATTGAGTTCAATAGAGGCAGACTGGTCGCTGCCCAGCAAAACATCAAACTCCATTGGAAAACGATTAAAGTCCGGCAGCCAACCAATATGGGCCGCAAACCAATGTGTTGGTAAGTATCGCCCCTGCAAGCCGATAAGATCTTTTCCATCTTGCCTAATAAAAGCACTGCCCACCGTGAAGTAATCAGCCAAACCATATTCCAGTGACACTGCACCCGCTCGGTCGGCCCCTTCGTTACCAACCACTTCAACGCCCCACTCATTACTAGGCAAGAATGCATCTTCTAAACCCGCGACCGTAATCTCTTCTTCTCTCCACACACCTTTGGACAAGTAATAGCGGAACTTAATAGTGTCGCCAGGGGAAATATTGTCTTCTTCGACAACAAAACGTCCAAATTCATCAGAGCGATAGGTGTTTTGATAAATTCCGTTTACCAGCACATCGATACTGATATTCGGTTCAGTCGTACGCTCTAATTGCAGGTTACCAAACTCCAACTGACGCTTTCTATTGGTGTAGTAAAGACCATCTTCTAGGGTTTGATTAACGGTAAAAACACTGCCATCTAACAGCACATGCCCTACTTCTAATGACCCTTCGCCGTCATGCGCTTCTACCGCGATATTGTAATAAACGACAGGGTTATCTTCGCGAGTATCGATTGATAACCGCGACAAGGAATGTTCAGTCGTTAATAGAGTGTCAGAGATAGCGTAAACGTCGGTGCCTGTCTCACTGTCCTGATAAACAGAGGTAGCAAATCGAGCCGCTAACCCCACACTAGCCAGTGGTTCAATAGCAGGGATATTACCAACTTGTTTTAAGGCTTCTGCTTTTTGTCGAGACTCGCTCTTTATCTTAGAGATGACAGCTTCGAGCTCAGTCAGTGAACTGAATTCAGGAGTAACAGTAAGGCGATAATCATCAATGTCCCAACGGACTTTAGCAGGGATACAGGCTTGTAAACTGTACCAATGTATATAGGTTTTCGAGTCAATCACTTCGTATTTGATCGTCTGGATATTATTGTCATCTCGATAACAGATGGCTTGTTGGGTATCCACGATATACGGCGGTGATTCTCTTCCTACATCTTGCGGTAAGTAGATTTCACAGTACCCGCTTTCATCACACTGGCCATTCATTTCTAACAAATAAAAGGCCGCATTGGAGATCGAGATAAACGGCTCTTCGTATTCATCCATCATTACGCGATAAAAACTGTCACCCACTCTCCCGACTCGAACTTCAATGTGCGCGGGGTAAAGTTCGCTTGCATCATCACTAGGTGATGACTGTGCACCTAAAGGTAACAAAGACAAGAATAAAGAGAGCGACAAGAGAACTTGCCAGACCATGTGTTTGAACATTCTGTTTTACACGATTCGCTATTACGACACAGGATCTGGTTGGAACGATATCAACCGCACAAATGCCAAAAACACAAATGTCACAAACACAGACGTTAACAGCATACGCGGCACCAAGAATGCAAACATTACAAAATGCATTCGTGCAGCGACTGATCGTCTTGAAGCAAAGACACCTTGGATCCTATAGGGAAAGATTTCGTTAGCTCAGCATTACGCAGCAACACCAATTTTTCGCTGTGATCATCGACATTCAACTTAGCATTGAACTGAAAGTTACCATCGTTGCGAATGGTAAGGCTCTGGTTTTCACAAGTAAACTTTACGTCTTGTATCTGCTTACCTTTCTGCACATAAACAGGCACGTAGCTGTTTATGTGAAAGTTAAGCTGGAATGCTGACCCATTATTGGATTGGCCCTTAGCCGACAAATCCAATTCAGATAACTCTTTCGCCTTTGCGATAGGAGAAAACCACAAGTAAGCACGGTACTCGCCGTCAGGCATATCATCAGGAAGCGCGTTCATACGCAGACGAACTGTACGTCTTTGATTAGGTTTTAGCTCTCGAATAATAGGTGGTGACACCTTGATCCAATTGGCGATATTTTCAGACTCCGTCACGTTTGCATCGGTTCGTACCAAGCCAGTGGCCTTAATTGGACGATAGATCGGTTTAATCTCAAGACGAATGGGTTGATCAGAATTGTTTTCAACCACGATTTTTTCCGTCACAGATGTATCAGCATCTAAAACAAAACGAGTTGGCGCGATAAGGAGTTGGGCATGAGCTTGAGCAGAGAAGAGTAAGCCGAGGACACATGAGATGAACAACTTCATTTATAATTAACCTCAAAAGGGATAGTACTGGTGTAAATGCCAGCAGGATGATTAGCGCCAATTTTCACTTTTGCACCAATACACAGTAATTTGCTTCTTCCGTTACTTTGGATTTTTGCTCTACCTCGTTTTGATAAACCACAACCAAAATAAAACTTTCGAATACGGAGACGTTTAGATTTACGTGAGTGATTGAGGTATTGTTTAGACGGGAGAGATACCACAATTTTCTTGCCTGGTTCTCCTTCAGCGTAAAAACGCACCACATAGACCTGACCATTGGCTGGATTTGCATCTGCATTTTGTCCTGATCCAGAAATATACATACCCGGAAATTTCACTTCCATATTTTCAGGAATAATTTCTAAAGCATGAAATGGACTTGAATAAATAATTAGGCCAATACAGGCAACGTATTTTAAAAAAAAGTTCATAGTAAAAACGGCTGATAAGTAACAGCCGTAAGTATTAGACTTGTTTTATATAATTACTGGTAAGTTACATCAACTGCAACGTTTGCAGTATAAGTACCAGCAACTAATGTCGCACTTGAAGTACGAGCTGTACCGCCAATTTTAAGATCCGCAGAACCACCGGTTAGAGTGATTGCATTATTAAAGTCAAATTCAGCTGCGATTGTATTTGCACCGTTAGCCAAGTTTGTATCAGAAATACTAACGGTCACTGCATCACCAGACTCTCCAGAAAGAGTAAACGCTGCCGCCCCTGCATCTGCTTGAGCAATAACAACATCCGTTGTGTTATCTGAAGTGATGACACCAAAATCAAGATCACTTGTTTTTATCATTGTAATTGCTTGTTTTACTTCGAGTGTTGCATCAAAAGTGTCACTTACCGCGAAAACGTTCGCAGAAGAGATAGAAAGTGCAGATACAGCAACAACCTTAAAAACTTTGTTCATTTTTTTAATCCTTTATATAAAATTGACTTATTTTCAGAGTCACTTAACCATTAATAACGTTAACAATTAAGTAACATACAATCCTATTTAGAAAGCGTAAACATTGACACTTATTTATAAACAAATGAGGAACAGTGAGAATAAGATCACGCAAATTGATATAAATAACATTAGTGAAATTACTGATATTAGAGTATTTGTGTTAATCATATATAAAACTCGTTTTACATTTAACTCCCTAACCTCTACAGAATATTAATTTTATAAAAGTTGATTTGATACCTTATAAATCACTAGGAATTTTCAGTAACAAAAAATTAATTAATACTAATAAAACTAATTGACTGTCCTAATTGATTTTATAGATCACCGTTCTGCAATAAAGTCTCAACAATGAAACAGGCGCACATTAAACCTATACTTGTAATAAAATTGAAATATATCGTTATGTAAAAGACTGGCAGTGAAAATATTGGTTATAAATTTGAGTATCCAGATGGAGTCATTCAAAGAGACAAACTAATAGACGTCAATGCCTACTTTCTAGTTGAACTAAGATCATTGTTTGTTGGTGCCATTTCCTGCCAATATCACAAGCTTGAGCTGCGGATTTACGTGTTAATAAATGACCAAAATTGAACTCAAAACTCAGTACAGCGACGTGATCGAATACGAATGCACCGTTTTACTGTAATTTATTTGTGATCTGGGTTGCACGCGTACCGCATCCTGTCAGATACTGAACAAAACTAACCTTCAGCCACAGTAGACGGTCTTCGCTTACTGTTCAGGAAATTCAATGAGTTCAGATAATCAGCCAACCTATTTCTTTTTCGATTACGAAACGTGGGGCGTCAGCCCAGCGAAAGATCGCCCGAGTCAGTTCGCCGGTGTTCGTACCGACCAAGATTTCAACGTTATCGGAGAGCCATTGGTCATCTATTGCCAACCTCCTGCTGATTACTTACCAGCGCCGGAAGCTGCACTCATTACTCGCATTACACCTCAAAAAGCGATGTCTCAAGGCTTACCTGAACCTGAATTTATCGCGAAGATCCACGCAGAGCTTGCTAAGCCGAACACAACTAGCCTTGGCTACAACAGCATTCGATTCGACGACGAAGTAACACGCTATACCTGTTACCGTAATTTCATCGATCCATATGCATGGAGCTGGCAGAACGGCAACTCTCGTTGGGATCTACTCGACGTGATGCGCGCGGTACATGCACTTCGCCCTGAAGGTATTGTTTGGCCAGAGAATGAAGAAGGTTACCCAAGCTTCAAACTGGAACATTTGTCAGTGGCAAATGGCATTGAACACGAAAACGCGCACGATGCGATGGCCGATGTTATTGCTACCATTGAATTAGCAAAGAAGTTGAAGGCTGCACAGCCTAAAATGTTTGATTACCTTTACAGCATGCGTCACAAACGCAAATTGAATGAGTTAGTTGACATTGTAAACATGACGCCTTTAATGCACGTTTCAGGCATGTTTGGTCGTGATTGTAATTACACGAGTTGGATTGTGCCGATGGCTTGGCACCCAACCAACCAAAATGCGGTTATCGTAGTCGACTTAGCCAAAGATCCTAGCCCGCTGCTGGAGCTTGATTCTGACGCCCTCCGTGAAAGGCTCTACACTAAACGCAGTGAACTTGGTGAAGACGAGTTACCCGTACCCATCAAATTGGTTCAACTGAACAAGTGCCCTATTCTCGCACCCGCCAAAACTCTGACGGCTGAAAATGCGGAAACGATAGGTATCGATCGCCAACAGTGCTTAAAGAACTTAGCGCTATTACGCGAACACCCAGAGATCCGCGAAAAACTGATCGGTTTGTATTCACAAGAACGCGAATACGAGAAAAGTGATGACGTAGACACTCATCTGTATGACGGCTTCTTCTCGCCAGGCGACAAAACCGCAATGGACATCATTCGTCAAACTGACCCAAATAACTTGGCTGCTTTAGACATCACTTTTGGTGACGAACGTATTAAACCTTTGTTGTTCCGTTACCGTGCTCGTCATTTCCCGTGGACGTTAGACGAAGCGGAACAACTGAAATGGGCTAACCACTGTCGAGAGTTTTACGAAAGTCGCTTAGAAGAGTACATGCTGAACCTAGAAAACCTCGCACACGAGCATGAAAGTGACGAGAAGAAAATGGCTATCTTGAAAGCGGTTTATCAATACGTAGAAAAGCTAGCGAGCTAATTCCATTATCAAGAGATGTGACACTTTGAAAGAAAGATTGATCAAACTCGTGTACTGCTTAATCTCCTTCACCTTAATCATAGGTGCACTCACAGCAGGTAACGCGTTACAGCATTTATTAGACACCTCAATTCCTGGCAGTATTTTTGGCATGTTGATTCTGTTTACCGCTATGGTGATTGGTATTGTCCCTGAGCATTGGGTTCAGCCTGGTGCAAGCTTGATTATCCGTTTGATGATCTTATTGTTTGTCCCTATTAGTGTCGGGCTCATGGATCATTTTGACATGCTTATCGCCAATGCTTTACCAATTATGGCAAGCGCCGTTGGCGGAACCTTAATCGTGTTAGTTTCCTTATCATGGTTCTTAGACCGCTTGCTTTCGAGAGGTAAATAATCATGTGGATTCTACTGACCATTGTGGTTTTCTTGTTTGCTCGTTGGGTAAGCCAAAAAGTTAATTCGCCATTTTGTAATCCTCTACTCATCAGTATTGGTATCATCATTCCAATTCTGTTGTTTTTCAAAGTACCTTTTGAAACCTATTACGCAGACAATACTTGGATTACCTATATGCTCCAACCTGCGGTAGTGGCGCTGGCTTTTCCTCTATATGAACAGTTACCTCAAATCAGATCCAACTGGCGTATCATCACATTTGCTTGCACGCTAGGCAGTGTAATGTCGATGACCACTACCGCATTGATCGCCGTGGCTTTTAAAGCGGATTTAAGTTTGATCGCGAGTTTGTTGGGTAAGTCGGTCACCACACCGATCGCAATGGAGGTCTCAAGCCATTTAGGGGGCGAAGCTGCAATTGCAGCAATTCTGGTATTGATTGTCGGTTTATTCGGGGCAATCTTTGCTTACCCTATCTACAATTTGATCGGTATCAAGAGCCCTATCGCACGAGGTTTAACCATGGGCACAGTATCGCATGCGTTGGGAACGGCAACTTGCGCTGAAAAGAATCCACAAGATGCTGCATTCAGTTCACTAGCTTTAGTACTTTGTGGCGTCATTACCTCGATTATTGCACCGACCATATTTTCTATCGTGGTTTGGATCTATGCTTAAGCTAGTAACTAAAAGCTAACGTTAATGATCTACAACTTCAGTTAATGGCTACAGCTCAAGCTAATAGATTCATAGATTGGGACTTAAGCTTTAAAAACATCCAACAAGCCCAAGCGAAACTCTGAGCATTTCAGTGTCTGTTTGGGCTTTTTGTTCTCATTTGTTCAGCAATTTTTAGCTAAACATACCCCGATTTCAGACAACAAATGAGAGATCAAGGGTAGTTTTTGTCCTTGCAATCGATTTCATCTGTGACCTCACTCTAATTATGCAAGCCAATGTAACAACAACAGCACAATGGTGATCACTATCACAGAAAAATCCTGAGTATTGCATAAAATTAAAGCCTAAGGTCAATTAAGGATTCAACATGAACAGTCGTATTACCCTGGCGCTGGAAAGTGCTCCAACATCAATAAAAGCGCTTTTGAGTGACATCGTATTAGCAGACAACTTTGACGCCACTATCTCTAAAGAGCAGTTTCAAAGCTTACTGGATGCAAGCGGCCTTTCTGATAAAGAAGCTCGCCTAGCTTTACTGCCAATCGCAGCAGCATACTCTTATGCGCCACTTTCTGACTTCTATGTTGGTGCCATCGTGCGTGGCCTATCTGGTCGCCTGTACTTCGGTGCAAACTTGGAAATTGCAGGTGCACAACTTGGTCAAACAGTTCATGCTGAACAATCAGCCATCAGCCACGCTTGGATGAAGGGTGAAGAAGGCCTTTCTGATATCACGATCAACTTCAGCCCTTGTGGTCACTGTCGCCAATTCATGAACGAACTGACAACGGCAAAAGAACTTAAAGTTCAATTACCACAGCGTGATGAAATGTCACTGCAAGAATACCTACCTGACTCTTTCGGCCCTGCTGATTTGGGCATCACAACTGGCCTAATGACTAAGCTGGATCACCAGTACACATCAGAAGAAACGAGCCCTGTTGTGGTAAGCGCACTAACAGCATTAAACCGTAGCCATGCTCCCTACACAAAGAACCTAAGTGGCGTCTCGCTACAACTGACAACAGGTGAAATCTTTACAGGTGCATACGCAGAAAACGCGGCATTCAACCCTAGCCTACCGCCATTACAAGTCGCGCTTGTTCAACTTAAACTGGCTGGCTTCGATTTCGAGCAGATCGAAAACGCTGCCTTAGTTGAAATTGCCGATGGTAGCATCAGTCACCTAGCCGATACTCAGTCTACGTTAGAGGCGATTAACCCTGACATTCCAGTTACTTACTTAGCAATCTAAGTACATCTGGTTAACAATATTTTAAATAAGCAGCCCTATTTTATAGAGCTGCTTTTTTTATACTTCAAATTCATGCGACAACCCGCGCAAACGTTTGCTTTTATCCTTTAAATAAGTATGATCACCCCGTTTAAATCAATCGTTCAAAAGATCGGAAGGAATTTCTATGTTTGGTACCGCTACTCGTGAAAATGCTACTCGTGTACTTCTATTAGGTTCAGGTGAACTGGGTAAAGAAGTTGCTATCGAGTGCCAACGTTTAGGTTTGGAAGTTATTGCATGTGACCGTTACGCTGATGCACCGGCTATGCAAGTTGCACATCGTAGCCATGTATTAGACATGTTGGACAGCGATGCACTGCAAGCTGTCATTGAACTAGAAAAACCAGATTATGTGGTTCCAGAAATCGAAGCTATTGCCACCAGCAAGCTGGTAGAGATGGAAGCGCAAGGCCTAAATGTCGTTCCCACAGCGAACGCGACTAAGTTGACGATGAACCGAGAAGGTATCCGTCGTCTAGCGGCTGAAGAGTTAAAACTGAGCACATCTCCATATCGCTTCGCGGACACATTTGAAGATTTCTCAGCAGCGGTAGAATTCGTAGGTATGCCTTGTGTGGTTAAGCCTGTTATGAGTTCATCAGGCAAAGGCCAAAGCGTTATTAAAACACAAGACGATATTCAAAAGTCTTGGGATTACGCACAAGAAGGTGGTCGCACTGGCGCTGGTCGTGTGATCGTTGAAGGCTTTATCGATTTTGATTACGAAATCACGCTGCTGACTGTTCGTGCTGTTGATGGTGTTCATTTCTGCGCGCCTATCGGTCACCGCCAAGAAGACGGTGATTACCGTGAATCATGGCAACCGCAATTAATGTCAGACAACGCACTAAAAGCGGCGCAATACACTGCAGAGCAAGTCGTTAACGCACTGGGCGGTCACGGTATCTTTGGTGTGGAACTGTTCGTTAAAGGCGACCATGTTATCTTCAACGAAGTATCCCCTCGCCCACACGATACTGGCTTAGTGACTTTAATGTCTCAAGATTCCTCTGAATTCGCGCTACACGTTCGCGCATTTACTGGCATGCCGATTAAGTCAATTACTCAATATGGTCCGTGTGCATCTGCCGTTATCTTAGGCCAAGGCACTTCAAACAACATTCGTTTCGAAGGTCTTACAGAGGCGCTAGACGCACCACAAACGCAAGTTCGTTTGTTTGGTAAGCCTGACATCGATGGTCGCCGTCGTCTAGGTGTGGCGTTGACTCGTCGTAAGAGCACTGAAACAGCGATTGAAGATGCTATTGAGAGTGCTTCAAAAGTAAAAGTGATTTACTAGACAGCTATTTAATTCTCAACAATCACAACTTCAAATCTGAACAATAAAAAAGACGGGCTACTAAGCCCGTCTTTTTGTTGGTATCATTTTTTATATTGAAATAGTTTTTTCACTTGAGAGCTAGTTGAGTTTAAGATTCAGACTCAATCAAATACACTTCTTCACTAAATCGAGATAAGCCTTTCTTGGCAATCTTAGGATGTTCATCGTCTGCGATATCTTGATTCAACAGTGTGATCTTATAACCTGAGAACAACTGTTCGATCTCTAACTTAGGTACGCTAAACGGAGGTCCTGCCATCTCGTTCTGAGCGTAATCTAATGTCACAAGTAAGATCTTGCCGCCCGGCTTTAACCGTTGCTTCAAGCACTCTACATACTGCACACGCATGTCAGCAGGTAAAGCTACCAAAGAGGCACGATCATAGATAATATCTACAGGCTGAATCGGTGCTGAGAAATAATCACCCGTATAAATATTAAGTTCATCGAATTGATAAAGCTCATGCTGACCACTAATTTGAGTCACAGTCGGCGTGTAAAGATGCTCTGCAAAAAATGCGCGAACCGCAATCTGGCTTAATTCGACACCTTGAACATCTTCATGCTTCGTCGCTAACCAAATCAGATCTTCACTCTTACCACATAGAGGCACGAACACACTCTTCTCGTAGCTAGGTTCCGTCTTTTCCCAAAATTCAATCAGAAGTGGGTTTACATCTTCAAGGTGGAAGCCTATTTGGTTGGCTGCCCATTTATTGTGCCAAAATTCAGGATTATTCATCTTTCGTTCATGTTAAACAGTCATAATGCAAGGGTACAGTATAGAGAGGTAAGAGCAACCTTACCTTGGTTTAAAGTTCATCGTTGGTCTCACTAAAAGTTAAACACTGGCTGAGTTCAAAATTCTTAAAACCGAGGAACAAATGCTTGAATTATTTGTCTATATGTTCACATTTTAAAGCAATATTAAACGTTAGAGTTGGTTTCTGCCTTAGCTAGCCCCATTTAATATATAGTGAGTTTAGTTAAGCTATTTTTACTCTTATGCGTTACTGGTTACCCCCTTTGACTACCCGTTTTTGTAACCTTGTATTTTGGAGTTTGAATGAGTGTATTTCTCCGTACGACGGCCCTAATGCTTTTAGTATTGAGCCGAGCGCCTGCATTCGCAGCAGCACCTGTTTCAACAAGTTCAACCGATCAAACGCGCACACCTGCGCAAAATCAAGTATCGTCAAACGTATTCCGTCACAGCCTAAGCGGCCTATACGGTATCAAAGCATTCGACTCGCGTCCGACTCAGCCCTACACCGACTTCGACATTCTGTACAGCAAAGCACACCAAGGCCAAGCCGAGCTAGAAACTATTTGTAAAAGTACTGCCCTACTAACGAATTCTGAGGCGCTATTTTCTGGCGTTAAATCTCAAGCTCGTGCGGAAGAGAAAATCGAATTGGAACTGGATGGCGACGTCACAAGAATTACCGACTTAGCTCGTGCCACTATCATCGCAAACGATGTAGAGAGCTTGGTTGAAGTCTACGAAGCGCTGAGCCGTGAAGCAGATGTTGTCAAATTGAAAAACAAATTCAAATCTCCTGCTGATTCTGGCTACCGTGACCTTAACCTATTGGTTCGTCTGCCAAAGACCAACATCATTGCTGAAGTTCAACTTCACCTTAAAGCAATTGCAGATGTGAAAAGCGGTCCTGAACACGAACTGTATGAAATCATTCAAGGTATTGAACGTCATGCCATTGCAGAAAAACGTCCAATCAACGATATCGAGGCGGCGCAAATTAATAGCCTTAGACGCCAATCTCTAGAGCTTTACCAGCAAGCATGGCAGCCGTATATTACGACTCATATTAAAGCCGCGTAAACCGTTTAGAACGCCACCGAATATCAACTTAAAGGGCTGCATTAATTTGCAGCCCTTTCTTTTTGGCTATATTACATTTTGGAGATCAGTTAGGCAGCGTAGCTAGCCGAAAAGCTCAAAGTGAATCTATCGGCTTATAGCTCTAGAAAGTCTAGAAAGCTAGACGAGATAGAGATAGAGATAGAGATAGAGATAGAGATAAGAATAAAGGGAATAGTTTTAACGCAGTTTAAAATTAGACGTCACATACAAAAAGACCACGCTGTGCGTGGTCTATTGCTTGGCTACTTCTCGATTTTAATATTCTCGACTCGGGCCTTTAGTTTTTGTCCCGGTCTAAAAGTAACAACACGTCGAGCAGAAATTGGAATGTCTTCACCAGTTTTTGGGTTACGACCTGGTCGTTCGTTTTTCTCGCGAAGATCAAAGTTACCAAAACCAGACAGTTTTACCTGTTCGCCATTTTCGAGTGCTTTACGAACTTCTTCGAAAAACACTTCAACCGTTTCCTTGGCATCCCGCTTGCTGTATCCGAGTGTTTCAAACAGGTTCTCAGCCAAATCGGCCTTCGTGAGTGCCATAAAACTTTCCTCAAAGCTATGTTAAACATTGCTACTATCGCCAGTAGCGCCAAAGCATTTACCCTATTCAATCAATGAGATAAGGTCATTTACAAGGAAAGTGTATGCCAAGCTTCTGATTTTCGCCAACTTTTTTATCTCAACTATTGAATTATTCTTTCAAATCAGAAAGATAACTCTCTTAAAAACTCACATATATAGCTAAAAAACATCTACTTACCCGCCATGAAATAGAGTTATAAACTAACAATAAGACAATAATAAGAATTTAAAACTTTAGTTTTCTAAATGTTAATTTCTGAGACTTTTCTCCTATACCCAATAAAATCAGCCACTTGATTTGATATCGAACTCAACAGAGGTTACTTAACAACCGATATTAAATATGAGATTTGTATCATTTCAGAATTTAATTCGATTGGGTCAATAGTCGCTATTGGTATGCATCGCAGAACTGCGACTTTTTAAGCTATGCTTTCAGCTCATGCCAGGCATTGAGCCATGCTACCGCACATATTACCTACCCCATTCAGAACTTCTCTCAAACACCTCTAAATCTTGATTCTAGGTAACAACAAAGTAAAAAGTACGTTTCACACCTCAACTTGATATGTTATAACATATCAATACCATCACTAATTATGTAGATTGAATGAGAGACATTGAAGCGATCATTGAGCACGTAAAACAAAGCTGTAAAACCAATGGCCAACAATTTACGGCAAAGAGACTATTGATATTGCGGGCGCTGGTTCATGCAGACAAAGCGCTGTCTGCGTATGAGCTCGTCGATTATTGTAAAGTACACTTTGACCAGCATGTTCAAGCAATGTCGGTTTATAGAGTATTGGATTTTCTTGAACAGCAACATTTAGCGCACAAACTGCAAGTATCGAATAAGTACATACTTTGTGACCATATTCTTTGTGAACATGAACATGGTATCCCTCAATTTTTGATTTGCTCTAAGTGCGACAAGATCAGTGAGCAGACAATCAACCCTACGATTATTCAAGATCTTCAATCCCACGCAAAACAGGAAGGTTTTACCGTGGTCACGCCTCAATTAGAGATCAATTGCGTGTGCGACGAATGTGCAGATACAGAGGAACCCAATACCAATACCAATACCAATACCAATACCAATACCAATAAAAGGTAACCCTTATCTCTCATACGTATCTACTGCATAGACCGAACTATAAGGAGAAATTGAAACGTTATGTCTGCAATGCTCATCAAAAATGCCCGAGTGGTTAATGAAGGCATCACCACCAAGACGGACTTATTAATCGTCGGCAAACGAATTGAACGGATCGCCAAGAACATTCCCCCAAAACCAAACGATGAAGTCATTGATGCTCAAGGTTGTTACCTGATACCAGGCATGATTGATGACCAAGTTCACTTTCGCGAGCCAGGGCTTACTCATAAAGGCTCCATCGCCACAGAATCACGCGCTGCGGTTGCTGGCGGTATTACGAGCTATATGGAGATGCCGAACGTAAATCCGGCCACCACAACCATCGAAGCCTTAGAAAGAAAGTTTGAAATCGCATCACAAAACTCACTTGCGAATTACTCGTTTTATCTTGGTGCGACTGAAGACAACCTAGAACAAATCAAGCAACTTGACCCTGCACGACATTGTGGCGTGAAGGTGTTTATGGGCGCTTCAACAGGCGACCTGCTCGTTGAAGATCCTCAAGCTCTGGATGATATATTCCGAGATTCTCCGGTGCTCATCGTCACCCATTGTGAGAGCGGGCCAATCATCGCTCAAAACCAAGAACAATTACGACAAAAAAAAGCCGATTTCACCATCCAAGACCACCCTATTCTTCGAGACGACAAAGCGTGTTACGCCTCCTCGTCTTATGCCATAGAACTGGCAAAGAAACACAATAGCCAACTGCATGTATTACACATCACCACAGCCAAAGAACTGGCTCTGTTTAGTGAAGGTGCAATTCAAGGTAAACGTATTACCGCAGAGGCCTGTGTGCACCACCTTTGGTTTACGAACAATGACTATGCCGTCCTAGGAAACCAAATCAAATGTAATCCCGCCATTAAATACCCAAGTGATCGCGACGCGCTGTTAGCGGCATTAAGCACCGGCCAAATCGACATCATCGCCACTGATCACGCTCCACATACATGGGGTGAAAAACAAGCTCCTTATGAGCACGCACCTGCTGGCTTACCTTTGGTACAACACGCCCTGCTGAGCCTGTTTGAGCATGTGCGATTGGGAACAATGACCGTCACTCAAGTTGTCGAGAAAACCGCACATAACCCGTCTATTCGTTATGCGATACAAAAACGCGGCTTTATTCGCGAAGGCTATTATGCCGACCTAGTCTTGGTTGATCCTCAAGCTCCAACTATGGTCAGCAACGAAAACAGTTTGTATCAATGCGGATGGTCACCATTCGCAGGACACGAATTCTCCGCTCAAATAAAACATACCTGGGTGAATGGGAGCATGGTTTATACCAATCCAGATGCGTGTAAGAACAAAAATACACATGTTCCTCAAGGGCAAAGCGATAACGAAATGCCAGCAATGAGACTGTCATTCGAACGCTAGTTCAACCGGACTTATCTATCTATTCAAAGTCGTTATACGGAAATAATTCATATATAAAGCAATTAGCATCTAAAACAGTTAGTACGCAAGCAATTAGTACGCAAACAATCAATAAATTAAGCACTCAACAAAAGAATTCAATATGTTAAGAAGAAACCCTAGCGGTCATATGCCAGAGGTGTCGGAGACGGCCTTCATTGACCCAACCGCCATCATCTGTGGCAAGGTGATCATCGAAGATAATGTGTTCATTGGCCCTTACGCCGTGATCCGAGCTGATGAAGTTAATGAACAAGATGACATGGAGCCCATAGTAATTAAGCGCGATACCAACATTCAAGATGGTGTGGTTATTCACTCTAAAGCTGGTGCGGCGGTAACGATTGGAGAACGATCATCGATCGCTCATCGTTCTATCATTCACGGTCCTTGTGAAGTCAGTGATGACGTATTTATTGGCTTTAACTCGGTAGTGTTTAATGCCTTTATAGGCAAAGGCTGTGTGATTCGCCATAACTGCGTGGTAGACGGGCATGATTTGCCTGAAAACTTCCATGTACCACCGATGACCAATATTGGCTCAGGGTTTGATTTGAATAACATCTCAAAGGTGCCACCTGAATATTCAGCATTTTCAGAATCAGTGGTTTCTGCCAACCATACTTTGGTTCAAGGTTATAGGAGAATGGCTAATGAGCTCTGATCATTCACCTGTATTAGGGGTTCCAACCAACATCATTACCGGGTTCCTTGGCGTAGGTAAAACCTCGGCAATCCTCAACTTAATGAAACACAAACCAACAAATGAGCGCTGGGCGGTCTTGGTGAATGAGTTTGGGGAAATTGGCGTCGATGGTAGCTTGTTTCAAGGCAACCAAAGCAAACAACAACAAATTTTCATTCGAGAAGTGCCCGGTGGTTGTATGTGTTGCGCGGCTGGCTTGCCTATGCAGATAGCACTTAATCAGTTATTGTCAGAAGCGAAACCGGATCGCTTATTGATTGAGCCAACGGGGCTTGGTCACCCTAAAGAAGTGTTGCAGGTCTTATCTTCAGAGCATTACCGACAAGTGTTATCGCTACAGAAGAACATTACTTTGGTCGATGCACGTAAACTTTCAGATACCCGCTACTCTGATCACGATACCTTCAATCAACAAATCGCCATTGCTGATACCATCGTAGGGAACAAAGTCGATCTCTACCAAAATGGTGACGCTGAAAAACTGGCGGAGTACGTCGCTCAATTTTGTCACCCCGAGACAAAACTAGTTTTCGCTCACCACGGCAATATTCCTCAAGCTGAATTTGATGGAAACACCAGCTTTTATCGTCATCAAGCAGATGAACACCATCATCATCACCATCACCAAAACGATAAGCCGCTCGCCTCTGAGTTGCCGATGCCAAAAAGTGGCATGATAAGAGCAACTAACCAAGGTGAAGGATTTGAAAGTGTGGGTTGGCGATTTTCACCCGAAAAACAGTTCGACCACCAGCGCTTACGAAATTTTTTAGTGGGCTTGAAAGCGGAACGAATGAAAGCGGTGTTCATTACACAAAGTGGTATCTTCGGTTACAACTTAACAGAAGATGGTTTGACGGAGTCGGAGCTGGATGATTGTCTTGAAACCAGAATTGAAGTGATCGGACATAACATAGACAATGACTTAGAAAGCCAATTACTCACGTGCTTGGTTAACTGATTAAGCGCGCAGCAAAACACTGATAATCCAAAGTACTCATGAGTGTAGCGAATCGCGGCACTCATGAGTTTTGCTAACAGTTAACTGGTTATTAGATTAACGATTTAATCGATTAACTTATCAACGCACTAACTGACCGAAACTAACCGTTTCTCTGCCAATGCCATTGCAACGTTCGCTTTAGCATAAGCGCTCTCGTTAATGAAGTGTGGGTATATGTCTTGCTCACGCTCCCAAGAAACATCATAGCCAAAGAATGTCGCTAACAACGGTTCACCTTGCTTGACTACCTCGAAGTCTCGGCCACATATTTTGGGGTGCACCGTAGCGATTCTCATACCATCTTTATCAAGTGGTACATTCACCTCTTCAACATAGAAAAACGCACTGTAATCTTTCAATTCTTTAATCTGTTTAAGGTTTTGCTTCTCTACGTAATCCAATACAGCAGTCAACATCTGCTTCATCAGTGTAAGCGTTTCGAACCTGAGCGAACCATGTGCTTGAGCCCCGACTTCGATCATCACGCCATACTTCCCTGCTGTGCAAAGGTATGGCTGTTCATCCCACGGTTTCCTATCTTCAAACAAAATGTTGGCATCAGGCATACGCTGCTTCACGTATGAACCCATTTTTTGATAGAAAGAATCATTCGATAGCAAAATCAATGTCGCGCCCATATTGCTGGTTGTATTGTGTAGATCAACAATTAACTGTTGCTCACTTCCCACATGTTGATCAACAAACCATTGCGCGACCGCATGCTCAGCGGAATCTGAAGAAAGGTCTTCATTTACACTTGAAAATAGACGATTTAGATCCGTTTCAATATATCGCACATTCTGCTCTACTGCCTTTGGATTAGCGATGACAGAAGTAGTAGAAAACGTCGAACGATCCGCCGAATACAAACGATCTTTAATCAGCTTATTCAGGTAGATACCTGAAAGTTCGTTACCGTGAGTTCCGGCAACCAGTAAGAGTTGGTTAATGCTATCCATGTAATTGATGTCCAAATATTGAGTGATAAAACCACACGTTAAAATGATACGATATAACATAACAATTACTGATACAATTCTCCAGACAACTCCGAAATATTTTCTGTAGTTATTCCAGAACAAACATTCCAAAACAGATGGTTCTCGGCTGACACCCCAAAGCAGAATTGATAAATGGAGATGAATAAGGCCTCGTATTTACGAGGCCTTAAATTTTAAACTCAACGTTGTAACTTGGTTTGCAGCGTTCTATTTGATTTACAACGCTGCACCGAGCTTAATACGTGTTACATCAAGGCTTTATCGTTTACGACTGTTTCGCGAGTTTATCTGTCACGGTAGAGCTATTGGTTTTTTCTGGTCTTACTATCAAGCCAATCCCCACAAGAAACAGCGCAGACGCAACAACTTGAGCCACAGATAACACTTCGTCATACATAAAGTAGCCACTGATTAGCGCAAAGATTGGCACAAGTAAGGTTAACGGCGCTGTCGTACTAAGTGGATACTGAATCAACATCTTGTTCCAGACCCAATAACCAAACAAGGTGGTTGGGTACGCTTGGAAAACAACCGCGACGGTGGTGCTCCAATCCCACAACTCTATTCCCTGCCAAATAATCTGCTCACCATGCAACATCACAGCAAACAACACCAATGGAATGGGCGCAAACAACATGCCCCACACGTTAAACGCAAAAGCTTGAGTCGTTTTCGATGCCTTTACAATTACACCCATTAAAGTCCAACTGCACGCCGCAATCATAATCAAGATAACACCATTCAGGGTCACATTACCCGTAGCAGCAGATACCAATACCGCTAGTGCGCACATCGCTAACACAGCTCCCATTAGCTTACGTACTGACGCACTCTCTTTGAAAACCCATACACCCACCGCCATACCAATTAATACATTAGTTGAAAGCAACACTGATGACAGCCCCGAAGACAAGCCCGCTGTAATAGACCACGAAGCCATGCCCCAGATGCCAACACCGAACACAAAGCCGTAACTCACTAGATAGCGCCAAGCGACATTAGGTCTCGCCACGAAAAAGATCACCGGAATCACTGCCAAAGCGAAGCGGGCCGCCGTTGCTAACAGGGGGTGGACATTCGTAACACCCATTTTGATCATTGAGAAATTGAACCCCCAAATTGCCATGACAAACACAGCTAACAACAAATCATTTCTTTTCATACTCACCCCTCTTTTATGTTGGAAGAGTATCCCTTGAACAATAAAACCAGTACAGATACAATTTTTACAATAAAAACCAGTACAGTTAGTGATAGGTCGTGCCGATGAGTATCTACAGAAAGCTTGCTAATCAGTTTATTGATGAGATTGAAGCAGGGAAAAGACCCGAAGGTGGGCGTATGCCTTCGCTTCGTCAGTTGGCGAAACAACAAGCGATCAGTATGTCGACGGTGGTGAGCTGTTACCAAGAGCTTGAATCTCAAGGTTGGATCCACTCACGACCTCAAGCTGGGTATTTTGTTTCACCACATAAACCTTCTCATTCAACCCCTGAATGGGCACAGTTTGAAAGCAAGGTGTCCATCGTTAAGCAAACCTCTTCGACACATAACACCACTAATGGCCCTTTGGGTGTATCCAGTACCACCAACGATGAGCAAACAACCATTGAGTTGGAGCGCAGCTTTCGTCGCTCAATCAAACGGATGGGTGGTAGGCTCAATCATTATCCTGATACACAGGGTGAGCCGATGTTACGACAGGCGCTTTCTACCCACTTCGCCAAACTCGACCTACACTTTGCGTCCGAGGATATGGTGGTAACCGCTGGTTGTATGTCGGCCATTAAAGCGGCTCTGGAATCGTGTACCAAACAAGGCGACACGATTGCGATAAGCTCGCCTTGCTTCAATGGGATACTAGAATTATTGGGAAGAATGTCGCGCAAGATCATAGAGATCCCGTCTTTAGATGACGGCGTCGACCTACAACAACTGGAAACCCATCTTAAAAACAAACAGGTTGATGCTGCGATATTCTGTACGTCACATATGAATCCTCAAGGGATCAATATGTCAGCAAACCAAAAACAAAAACTCGCTGAGTTAGCTAACCAATATCAAACCCCGATCATTGAAGATGATGTCTATCTAGAGCTTTCCTATTCCTCGCATACCCCGCTACCTGCAAAATATTATGACAAAGGTGGTTATGTATTATGGTGTGGTTCAGTGTCTAAGAGCCTTTCGCCAAGCTATCGGTTAGGGTGGTGTCTACCCGGCAGATACATCGAGGAATACAAGGCTCAGTTCTCTGCAGCGAGTTATGGTGTTGCTCTGCCCACGCAACTTGCTGTTGCTGACTTTATTGAATCAGGCCAATACGCGAAACATGTTAGAAGAAGACGTACTCAGCTCCTTTTATTAAGGCAGCAATACCTGAGCTATTTAACCCAACACCTTCCTAAAGGCGTGAAAATAAGTAATCCTCAAGGTGGAATGGTGTTGTGGTTACAAATCCCAAGCCTTGATCAACACACTTTTTCAGAAGGTATCGTTCAGCAACAGATAGATATCCGACTTGGGCAACTATTCAGCACTCTAGATCTGTATAGCAACTGCCTACGGATCAATATGGGTTACTCCATTGAAGGGCAAACAAAGCAGCAATTGGATGATTTGATTCAACTTATCCACCAATGTTCAAATGCCAAGTCCGTATGACTTTTAACGGAAAAATAGTGATTATTCTGCATAAAAAACCAAGTTAGAATTCCGAACAGTAAGGAGAAACACACGCCTTAAAACCCTTAAATGTCGAGTTTGCAAGGGTGCGCCAAATTATGCAACTTGACTAATGACAGCTCATTTATTTTCTTCAATATACCTCCCGTCAGCGCTGGCGTTTTTTTGTATTCGAAGAGAACTTATTATGAGTGATAAATCTAAAAACAAACCACTACCTTCCTTTATTGAAGAACGCTTGAACTTCTATATTCAAGATCTCATTACACAAAACGAAAGCCAAAAACATTTGGTATTGGGGAGTCACCCCAGCCATGACGCAGTGGTAATGCAAAGCAACGATTACCTATCTTTGTCGCACAATGAACAAATCCAGAAAGCACATCGGGACGCAATTTCACAACACGATGACAATGTGGTGATGTCTGCCATCTTCTTACAAGATGAACAGTCGAAACCTGCATTTGAAACCGATCTGGCTAACTTTATGGGAATGGAAAGCTGCTTGCTCTCTCAATCAGGTTGGGCGGCTAACATTGGCTTATTGCAAACGATCTGCCCTCCTAATATGCCTGTGTATATCGATTTTTTTGCACACATGTCCCTATGGGAGGGTATTCGTGCCGCTGGTGCAACTGGCCACCCATTTATGCACAACAACATGAATCACCTTCGTAAACAGATTCAACGTTATGGTTCGGGTGTGATTGTAGTCGACTCGGTTTACAGCACCATAGGTACGGTAGCCCCACTCCGCGACATCTACGAAATGGCGCAAGAGTTTGACTGTGCCTTGGTCGTCGATGAATCCCATTCACTAGGCACTCATGGTTCAAATGGTGCTGGTTTGGTTCAGGCATTAGGGCTGACTAACAAAGTGGATTTCATTACCGTCAGCTTGGCCAAAACCTTTGCCTATCGCGCTGGCGCTATACTCGGCCCTAAGCGATTATCGGAGACATTACCCTTTGTCGCTTACCCTGCTATTTTTAGCTCGACCGTACTACCACAAGAAGTTATCCGCTTAGAAAAGACTTTAGAGGTTATTAAAGCCTCTGATGATAAGCGAGACACCTTGTTCAAACGCGCTAAAGCACTGACTACAGGGCTAAAGCGAATCGGTTTTAACATTCGCAGTGAATCTCAGATTGTGGCATTAGAATGTGGCAGTGAAAGCAACACTGAGCGTGTACGTGACTTCTTAGAAGAGCGTGACGTGTTTGGTGCGGTATTTTGTCGGCCAGCAACAGGAAGAAACAAAAACATCATCCGCTTTTCGATTAACGCAGACATGACGCCGCGGGACATCGACCATGTTCTCACAGCATGCCAAGAGGCTTTTAATCACCCTGACTTAGAGTTCGTATAAACAGCCACGCTAATCAATAAAACGGCAGGACGGAATGGAAGCTATCATGTCCAATACAAAAAGAGCCCAGCATATCGCTGAGCTCTTTCTTGTCGTCTTATCTGTTTTGAACGATTAAAAGCTAAATCCACAGCGCGATTTTGTCAAACAGTCGGTTCTTGTCTGCTGGCTTAACAATGAAATCAGACATACCGGAAGAATCCATCTTCTCTAAGGTGACGGGAGAACTGTCTCCAGTATGTGCAATAATAGGCACCGATGAGTACGCTTTGTTAGCATTTCTAATACGGCGAGAAGCTTCAACACCATCCATAATTGGCATTTCAATATCCATCAGGATCAAATCGATATCGTCGGTATCCAACGCATCTAGTGCCTGCTGGCCATCCTCTTTCTGGATCACATCAAAGCCCTGTTTTTCCAAAAGCATCGCAGTAAAGCGGCGTAAAGATTCATTGTCATCGACCACCATAATGGTGCGTTTGTTCGCGGTATCTAACGGCGCCGCAGACGCAGCTGGTATCACATAGTTCGAATCAAACAACAATCGGTCCATTGTCGGCTGCGTATTCAAAAGCCAAACTTGCGTTTCGACCCATATAGGTTCAAAAGAGACATTACGAACCCGTTTAATTGGGTGACTCTCAAACAAGTAGACGATTCGAGACTCTGTGAATGAAAGCAACGACTCAATTTTATCAAGACAACTGGCTCTTAAATCTAAACTCTCCATATCGACAAAAATCAAATCGAACTCAAATTGATACTCTTTTTTATTGAGCGTTGATGCTATGTCTAGAATCGTCAGCTCAAACCCCATCGTGCCAGCTAATTCCTTAGCTTTCGTGACCAATATATTTTGCTCACTCACAAACAACACATTTTTTAACTTAGCCAGTTCACTCTTAATATCTTTCACTGTATTTGAAGTCAACGCCGGGAAAATCATCGTAAACTGGGTCCATTCATCGACTTCAGACTGACACTTAATTTCGCCACCAAACGAGCTCATTACCTTTTGGCAGAAGGGTAAGCCCAATCCATAGTTACCCGATTTACCCGTTGTATAAAAATCTTGAAAGATACGGCGAATCTCATCACTTGGAATACCTGAACCGTTATCTGTCACCACGATTTGGTTGACCATCTCATCGCTTTGCATAGTGACATGAATATGAAAATCTTCAGGACTACGATGATGGAACGCGTTCTTGAACAAGTTATACATCACATACTTCAGTAACGTGTCGCTGCCTAAGAAACTAAACTCACCCTTCACATCCAAAGATATTGCTTGTCTGTCTAATGCACGCTTGTAGTTGAAACTCTCTATCGCATCCTCGACGACCGTTTTAGCTGAATGCTTCTTGAAGGTAGAACGAGAGACACGGTTTTCATCGATGGAAGTCAGTAACAGATCAATGGTTTCGTTGCCAGAATGAATGATCTCCATTGCCTCGTCACCCACCTCGCGAAGCTGCCTTACTTCTTGATCGCTCAGCTCATATTGTCCTTTGTGATGACCAGCTTTTGGATTCGGTAATATCGATTGCATTACATCTATAGACGTCAATAAACCACTTAAAGGGTTTCGCATTTCATGCGCAATACCCGCACCAAAAGACTTAGCCAACGACACCTTGGCTTCGTGCTCTACCTGGTTTCGGAAGTAGAATAAGTTACCGAACAAATAGATGAACAAAAAGATAGGCACATGCGTCCAATCCATTGAGAGTTCGAGATAGAAACCTTGAGCGACCCATGCGCCCAATGTGGCGATGGCTATTCCAGCAAAAGTCTGTGCGAACATCACTTTTGTTACATGAACCAGCAAGATATGCAGGAAGATGGCAGACATGAACGACATTACCCAAACATTGGACCAATTGTTCATTAACAACATGAAGAAAAAGAAACACGGCAAGCAGAGTGTAATGGCAACTTGATAATAAGCCGGAAGATATTTTCGCCATTCAAACGGGACTCGATTACGATAAATGATCCCAAAGAACAGTACCGAGCATAACAAACGTACGGTCAGGTTTTCATATGGCTGAGGGAACAAAAACTCCCAAACAACATAATAAGCCGGAAAGCCGATAAGGCCCATCCAACCCACCAAGGTGAGGTTTGGTTCTGCGTACTGGTAAACTTTACGAATCGCATTCATATAAAATACTTTTCTTCCTAAGCCCTAACGTTTGATTATTTTATGATTCAATTTTGTTTTTATATTTGTGCGCGGATTATATTATATATCTCTTCCACTCAGTGTGGTTTCAATCAAATATATATCAGTGTTTTGCTTTTTAAGGGTAGATTTGTGGTCAGTGTAAGTTCTCATAAAAGCAATAAGACCCTCTAGCCGATACAATACCATATTCCCTATCTAATATATCAACCAACTTTATGAGTGAATCCGTATCCTGCCAATCTACTATTGCTGGGCCCACAACAAATAGTAGCAACTGCAACAAGGCAAGGTACGATCTTTGACACATTTTAGTGTCCTTCGAATATCGACTTTATAGAGCAGTAATAGGTTTGGCGTAATCCAACATTTCGTCAAAATATAGGTTATAGGCAAGCCTTGCTGGACCCTCCCTAGCTCCTTTTATCCCCAACGGTTCATCACTATTCAAACAAGCTTTATAGTCAAGAGGAGCAGTGCTGTTACGACGCATCTGGAATTGACCATTAGCGCCATAATAGAAGTTGTCTTCACGGTACAACAAGCTCATATGAGAGAAGTTACTGATGCGTTTTGACGGTACGCGACTATCAAATGGCTAGCCAATTGCTATCGCTGAGTTATACACATGCCTCACCTCAATAAGAGATTGACTATCGGCATACCTTTATTGAACCAACGCAGTGCAAAAAAAAGCGCTCCTAAATAGGAGCACTTTTTGTTTTTTGATACTTCCTGTATCCGTAGACAAGTCCAATCTGTAGTACCTTCACTGAAAGCCAGATCATCGATATCTCCAGTTTTGTATCAACTTAAATCTAGCACACAATCTTCAAGCTTTTCTGAGATACAACCGAGATAAAGAACTTAGTGCCACTCCATCTCACCACTTAGCACCTTGGCACCCAGTTCTAGGTCGCCTTCTGTTGCCTTAAATTGTGGGTATGCTTTCTTCATGTGATCACTGATATCAATAGACGTTGGATTACTTGTGCTTACCAGTGCCTTTTCAATGTCTGCCACATAATCCACCGTAAATTGAACACCGTTAGTGCCCGTTGGCATTTCACCTAAGTAGTGGCCTGGAATAACAACTTCAGGCTCAAGTGCCTTCATGCGTTCTAAAGATTGTGACCACTGGCTACGAATCTCTTTCGATGCAGTATCAGCCATCCATACATGCACTCCACTGTATACCGACACGCCACCAAACACCGTTTGTTCTGATGGCACCCACAAGTAAGCTTGGTGTGTGTTGATTTCTTTTACTTCGATAGTTTCGCCTTCTAGGCTGAGTGTTGTGTCGTTCAATACCGTCGGAACAATCACTTTAGATGGCGCACTGTCATCCAAGATTGGGCCCCAATATGCCAACTTCGCGTCTTTAGTGCGCTTAATGTGTGCAACTACCGCTTCGCTAGCGACAACATCTACGTGAGGAAATGCCGAAACTAACGGTTCCAAACCAAAGTAAAAATCCGGATCGCCACTGCTGATGTAAATCATTGATAGCTCTTTACCAGTAGCTTTAATTTGTTCAACCAACTTTTCTCCATCTGCGACACTAAACTGAGCATCGAACAGAATCACTTCCTTTTCACCTGAGACTAAGACTGAACTTGCTGGAAATATCGCATTTTCACCGGGATTATAGTGAGTGATCGTTAAATCCCCCGCAGACACTGCACTTGATGCCGCCAGTATGGTTCCTAGACTCATCGTTCTTAACAGCGCGGTTTTTGATAAAAGGATCTTAGATAACTTTGTCATAGTTTTATTCCGTAATTTAAAACTGAATATCGGTCAGCTCATTGAGTATGTGAACATCTTATTTGATTGAATTTAGATTAAATAGGCATCATATTGACTTTCACTGTTGCACTTTTCGAACATATCGTAGTTTTCAGAGACATTGATTTCAGAGATACTGGTTTATAAACAAGTAATCAGACCAATTAGATTCTTTAGGCGGAACAACAATGGATAAACTTGAAGCAATGAATGTCTTTGTCACCATAGTCGAACGTGGCAGTTTGAGTGCAGCGGCAGAGCACCTTGATCTTTCTCGGACCAAGGTTACGCGCTATTTGGGAGAACTGGAAAGCTGGATGGACACACGCTTGCTTCATCGAACGACTCGTAGACTGAGTTTAACCAGCGCCGGAAAAGAGACACTAGAAGTCGCCAGAGAGCTACTGACCCTTGAGGCATCATTAGCGGGAATCAGAAACCAAAATCGAGAAGACTTGAAAGGGCAACTTCGAATCACCGCGAGCTACTCCATTGTCGATAGTTTCTTGATGGATGCAATCAACCGATTTATTACCAAATGGCCAGAGGTTTCTATCGATGTTATTTCTACCGACCAAACCGTTAATCTCGTTGAGTCACGTATCGATTTGGCCATTCGAATCACTAACGAACTGACACCCAATATTGTCGCTAAACAGCTAGGTGAATGTCGCTCCGTGATATGTGCCTCGCCGCAGTATTTGCAAAAAAAGGGAACACCAGCAAACGCACAAGATTTAGCTCATCACAATTGTCTATCGTTCAGTTACTTTGGTCGAACAGCTTGGACGTTCCATGGTCCTAACGGTTCTGAATCAGTACCAATCAAAGGGAATATCAGTGCCAACACATCTGAAGTATTATTGTCGGCCACACTAAAGGGTAATGGAATCAGCATGTTACCCTTCCCTTCTGTCGAGGCCTTAGTGCGTCAAGGCCAATTAGTACAGCTATTGCCAGAGTGGAAACCAAAAATACTTGGTGTGCATGCTATTTATGGAACACGTAAACAAGTAACACCATTGTTAAGAGCTTTTATCGATCACTTATCCAGTGAAATGGAACAATCTAAAAACTGGTAGGCTGCCTACGTTATTAATATAACTGATGACTAATTAGAATTATTAATTTTACTTATAACCAGCTAAATCCTATCGTGGTGACATGATTCAAAGCACATCAAAGTTCATCTATACCCATAAGGAAAGAGATTATGACCGCCATTACCGATTTAGATATTCTGCTGAAATCGATGTCACCAGAGCTAATTGAAGGTAGCTATGTTTTTTGTACTGTTGACGGAGTGTTAGCTGACTATGTTGAGTTAAACCCGATCTCAACTTTTCGCGAAAAAGAAGGCTTAACGTTGGTATTAACTGAAGACGCTGCGACTCAAGCTCAACTCAATTTTGAAGGCGTGTTTAGCCTTATTACTTTATCCGTACACTCTAGCCTTGAAGCAGTTGGCTTAACGGCTGCTTTTGCTACCAAGCTTGGTTCATATGGTATTAGTGCCAACGTTATTGCGGGTTACTATCACGACCATATCTTCGTTCAAAAAGACAAAGCGGATGCGGCAATGAGCGCACTTAGAGAGTTTTCAGAAGCAGAATAAAGCTTGAGCAAACAATTAAGATACAAAAAAAGCGACGTAATATACGTCGCTTTGGCGCGTTGCTAACCACTCGTTCACCGATCAGGCATCAGCGAACAAAGCGATTAAGCAAGCTTAAACGTTGCTACTTTGTCACTTAGGCCAGCAGCTTGGTTCTTAAGTTCGTTAGACTCAGCCAAACTGTCTTGTGCACCCACAACCAAGTGGTCAGTCACATCCTTGATGGTCGTTATGTTTTGAGTAATCTCACCCGTCACGTGTGTTTGTTCTTCCGCTGCGGTTGCAATTTGCGTCGCCATATCGCTTATCAAAGCTACAGCCGTGTTGATCTCTTCCAGGGCATGCGAAGCTCTATCGGCATCTTCTACTGAATGCAATGCGAGCTTAGAACTACTCTCCATTAGTTCAACGGCTTGGCCTGTAGTTTTTTGCAGAATATCAATCGTCGATTTAATCTCTTCAGTCGAAGAATGAGTACGCTGCGAAAGCACCCGCACTTCATCAGCTACGACCGCAAAACCACGCCCTTGTTCACCAGCGCGAGCCGCTTCAATCGCAGCATTCAAAGCAAGTAAGTTGGTTTGTTCGGCAATGCCTTGGATCGTTGCCAATACCGTCGAGATCTCTTGAGCATGTTTGTTCAGTTCACTGATTACATTACCCGCTTCGTTCACCTCATTAGCTAAGTTATTGATCGAACCTTTGGTGTCGACTACCAGAGCGTGACCACTGTTGGTGCTCGTCGCTGAGTCTTGCGCTGCTTTTGCGGTTTGTTCTGCGTGTGAGGCAATCTCTTGCGTTGCACTAGCCATTTCTGTCACAGCTGTCGCGACCATCGTGATTTCTTGCTGTTGGTGATTGAGCTCGTTCACCGAACGGTTCGCACGCTGAGTACTTTGCTCTGATTGGCTGTTGAGTTGTTCTGATTGACCACGAATATGACCAATCAACTGCTGTAAACTACCAACAAACGTATTGAAGTTATTGGCTAACTCGCCGACTTCGTCTTGGTTTTCAACATGAATACGCTGAGTTAAATCACCACTACCATTGGCAATTTGTGCCAAGGCTTTCGAAACATGGTTAAGTGGACGGAATAGAATCGTACACAACAGGTTAAACAACACAGTACATACAATAACAACCAGTAACGTCACCAAAACTTGCCCCATCACTGCATCAAACAGTGGCGCTACCAACGAATTATGGTTCACCACGCTAACCGTAATCAGGTTGGTTCCCTCAATCGCGCTTGCATAAAGCACGTAATCAGTGCCATTCAACTCAATACTTATATCTTTTCTACTCGCTAGCGCTTTTTGTACATCCGAAAAGTCCAATCCTAGCGAGCTAATATCTTTGTTCAGTAACTTAGTGTCTGGGTGAGTGTAGACCGTGCCCTTGTTGGTCGCGATAAACATATACCCTTCACCAGGAAGAATCACTTTTTCAAGGCTGTTAAGAATGTCGGTAATCTCAACATCTGCACCTAACACCACTTGTTGACCATGCAATTGCATTGCGGTTCCTAGTGAAACAACATTAGCGCCCGTCGCAGCGGCCACCGTTGGATTGTCCATGAAGACTTTACTTGGGTTCGCTACCGCGTTTGTGTACCAACCCCATTGACGAGGGTCATCATTACCCGGTGGCAGTACCACTCCGTTCGCGTTCTTTTGTGAGCCATCCGGAAAGGCCAAGAACACATTATCAAAAGATGCGGAATCACGAACTTGTTTAAGGTGAGTTACCAAACTTTCTTGTTTTGATTCTTTCGAAAGAGAAGTCAGCGCGCGCTCTTTAGATAAGATCCAATCCGAAACATATTGATTGTAAGATGCCGACGTGCCTTCTAAACGTTGTGCAACTTCAACATCAAGTCGTTGTAATGAAGCACGAAAAGATAGAGCTTCGACCAAAATCCCCCCCAGGATGATGGCCATGCTAGCTGAGATCGCTAACTTATTCTTAAGCGAGAGTTTCTTGAACATAGGAAACCTATAATGTGGAAGTAAAAAAACGTGGCGAACAAATTGGTTGCCAAAACGGTTGCAAGCTGAATATATTTTACGCTTTAAAATAAATAATGAAACCGACGACAGGTTGTATTATTGATATGTGTGAACGATGACAGCCTTTGCAAGTGGCTTGCGCTGCTTCCAGCCCTGATCCCGCTAACGATACATCACGACTTTGACTGCCCCGGTAGAGTTTCTGAAAACCCTGATCCATTTGCCCAAGTAGTCGATTGAATTTCTCCGGTTGGTTCCAAACACTCTCTTTTTCTTGACTGCCCAACGGAAACAACGTCAATATGATCTTCACCCGATAAAATGGACACCCTATCTTCTTTAACCCGTCATGACTTCATATTCATGCGGGCTTCGATATCCAAGACTTGAGTGCAGTCTA
>NZ_JADDYI010000021.1:0-2555 GCF_015163545.1 Vibrio sp. OPT24 | reverse complement strand
CCACGCCGGGCGGCTACATCGGTTATGTTACTGATGGTTCGAACGTTGAAACCAACGTGTTCACGATTAGTTTCTCGGATACCAATTTAGGCCAGTATACCTTTACGTTGATTGAAGCGGTAGATCATGTAGATGGCCTTGCAAATAATGATCTGAGCTTTGATCTGCCGGTTTATGCAGTTGATAGCGATGGCGATGATTCACTGGTTTCTCAGTTAAATGTAACCATCGGCGATGATGTTCAAATCATGCAAGGTGGTACGTTAGATATCACGGAACCAAATATTGCAGACGGCACAATCACAACCAACACCATCGATGTGATGCCTGAGCAAAGCGCTGACGGCGCGACGATCACTCAGTTTACTTATGATGGTCAAGTTCGAACGCTGGATCAAACTGACAATGGTGAGCAGCAATTTAGCTTCTCAGAAGGTGAGTTGTTCATCACTCTTCAAGGTGACGTGCGCTTTGAGCCAAACCGTAATCTAGACCACACGGTTAACGAAGATATCGTCAAATCGATAGTGGTGACCTCAAGCGATTCAGACAATGACGTACTGACCTCCACAGTGACGCTGACCATCACCGATGGTGATATCCCAACCATTGATGCAGTGCCAAGCGTTACACTTTCGGAAACTAACTTAAGTGACGGCTCTGCGCCTAGCGGCAGTGCAGTAAGCCAAACTGAGACGATTACTTTCACTAATCAAAGTGATGATGTGGCGAGTTTCCGTATTGAGCCAACCGAGTTCAATGTAGGTGGAGCTCTGACGTCTAATGGCTTTGCGGTCGAGATAAAAGAAGACTCTGCTAACCCGGGTACTTACATCGGCTTTATTACCGATAGTTTGAACACTGAAGTTCCAGTTTTCACGATTGCCTTTTCTACGGGTACGTTAGGTGAATATACCTTTACCTTACTTGAAGCGTTAGACCATGTGGATGGTTTAGATAATAACGATCTGAGCTTCGATCTGCCTGTTTATGCGGTTGATAGTGATGGCGACGATTCACTGGTGTCTCAGCTTAATGTGACCATCGGTGATGATGTCCAAATAATGCAAGATGGCACATTAGATATCGTTGAACCAAATCTGGCTGATGGAACAATCACAACCAATACCATTGATGTGATGCCAAATCAGAGTGCCGATGGTGCGACGATCACTCAGTTCACTTATGACGGTGTCGTAAACACACTGGACCAAAGTATTTCAGGCGAACAGCAGTTCAGCTTCACAGAAGGCGAACTGTATATCACCCTTGAAGGTGAAGTACGCTTTGAACCTAATCGCGACCTAGACCATTCAGTTAGCGAAGACATCGTGAAGTCGATTGTGGTGACTTCAAGTGATTTTGATAATGATTCTCTGACATCAACCATAACCCTGACGATTACGGATGGTGATAAACCTACGATTGATGTTATTCCAAGCGTTACCCTCTCTGAAACGAATCTGACTGATGGCTCTGCGCCAAGTGGCAGCGCGGTAAGCTCCACTCAAACCATTACTTTTACCAATCAAAGTGATGATGTGTTTCGTTTCCGTATTGAGCCAACAGAGTTCAATACTAACGATGATCTTAAATCGAACGGTCTAGCCGTTGAGTTACGTGAAGATCCAGCAGGGTCGGGTGACTATATTGGTTTTACGACCAGTGCGACGAATGTCGAAACCACGGTATTTACACTGAGTTTTTCTAGCACCACATTAGGTGAATATACCTTTACTTTGCTTGAGGCTTTGGATCATCAAAATGCCCGTGGCAACAATGACCTCAGTTTTGATTTACCCGTTTATGCGGTAGACAGTGACGGCGATGATTCACTGATGTCTCCGTTAAGTGTGACCATCGGCGATGATGTTCAAATCATGCAAGATGATACGTTAGATATCGTCGAGCCAACCGTCGCAGATTTGGCCGCTGGCACAGTGACAACCAGCACCATTGATGTGATGCCAAACCAGAGTGCCGATGGCGCGACGATCACTCAGTTTACTTATGACGGTCAACTACGAACACTTGACCCAAATGATAACGGCGAGCAGCAGTTTAGCTTCACGGAAGGTGAGTTGTTTATCACGCTTCAAGGTGACGTTCGTTTCGAACCTAATCGCAATCTAGACCACGCGCTGAACGAAGACATCGTGAAATTGATCGTGGTGACGTCTAGCGATTCGGATAACGATGTGCTTACCTCAACAGTAACGCTGACCATTACCGATGGTGATATCCCAACCATTGATGCAGTGCCAAGCGTTACTCTTTCTGAAACTAATCTGAATGATGGCTCTGCACCAAGCGGCAGCGCAGTAAGTCAGACCGAGACGATTACTTACACGAATCAAAGTGATGATGTGACCAGCTTCCGTATTGAACCAACCGAATTCAATGTTGGTGGCGCTCTCACATCAAATGGATTGGCAGTCGAACTGAAAGCCGATCCAACCACGCCGGGCGGCTACATCGGTTATGTTACTGATGGTTCGAACGTTGAAACCAACGTGTTCACGATTAGTTTCTCGGATACCAATTTAGGCCAGTAT
>NZ_JADDYI010000020.1:310156-416976 GCF_015163545.1 Vibrio sp. OPT24 | reverse complement strand
ACCTGATTCCATGCCGAACTCAGAAGTGAAACACAATAGCGCCGATGGTAGTGTGGGGCTTCCCCATGTGAGAGTAGGACATCGCCAGGCTTTAAATTTTTAGAGTCGTTTTTTAACGGTTCTTAAATCGCTGATATAGCTCAGCCCGGTAGAGCGCACCCTTGGTAAGGGTGAGGTCCCCAGTTCGAGTCTGGGTATCAGCACCACTATTTAGTTGATTTGATTTATCAAGTTAACAACAGAATTTGTTTGACGACCATAGCATTGTGGACCCACCTGATTCCATGCCGAACTCAGAAGTGAAACACAATAGCGCCGATGGTAGTGTGGGGCTTCCCCATGTGAGAGTAGGACATCGTCAGGCTCATATTGCTTTATGCTGAATAGACACTGCGGAGTGGTAGTTCAGTTGGTTAGAATACCGGCCTGTCACGCCGGGGGTCGCGGGTTCGAGTCCCGTCCACTCCGCCACTTATAATAAGCCTCGCTAGAAATAGCGGGGCTTTTTTGCATCTATTCCGCCCTTCTATCGAATGGCTTCCCCACCCGTTTTCTCGTAGCTCATAACTCCTAGCAACGTGTTCCTATTATTCCATCGCTTATCAGAAATCCCAACTTTACGATTAGAGTGACATCATTTCTGATTCCGGTGTGAGTTGACACGAGCACGACTTTAAACATTATAGCTTTAAGCTGAGTGATCAAATACCTCGAGCCATATGACGTTGTAAGTTAGCTTTATGAGATTGAACTGACTCAACATATTATCTTCTCAAAACCTGAAGCTATATAAGCCCTACAACCCATCTTTCTGCTCTGTACTTGTATGTCGCTTCTTTATTTAGCAAGTGTCCTTTCAGGTACTCGGTTTACAGCTTTTCCTCTATGAAACCTTGCTTCTACCCTACCTGTGAATCTATAGGATAGTTCTGCTAAGAACGCTATAGCCCTAAATGAGTCGACTTAATGCTCTATGCTTAAACCTTTCTCGATGGTATTGAGTGCCTTTTTCGACGTATTTCAAAGGGTGAAAATGGACTAGATTCACTTTGAAGGTGAAAGTCGCTAGATTGCGGGCCTACTAAAGTAATGTCGGAGGGATGATAAGCTAAGAAATAGAGCATCCTTCACACCCGTGTCTATACATGTAGTGCTGTTTATCACCCAGCTGATTGCTATATTCTCTGGTTCTAGGCATTGGTATTTTAGGGTGACCAGTATCTCTTCTATTCTGAGGTGTTTGTTGACTCGATATGAATTAGTCGTTTTGACCACTTTGCTCTCAACATATTAATTTCTTGCTGGTTAGTTCAAGCTATGTTTTGGTTATATTTCGACTAATATAAAACTAAGAAGTGTTATGGCTTATTGCTTGGTAAGAATAGAAAATTCCCCAAATCATCGCGGATAGTTTGTTATTATTTTAATAAATAGATAAAGCCTTAAATAAACCTAATGGGTAGAACTATGAAATTGAGCTTTAACTTTGAAGATGCGAGCCAGATCTTTGTGGGATCTTTTGCTTTGGCCGTGCCGATTTCTTTTTCTGAAGAGGCCTGGAAGTTAGGGGAGACCTTACCTACCGCAAATCTATTGCTGTTGTTTTTGCTGTCTGCGGTGTTCCTGGGCTTCTATACGTATGAGAGTGTCTTTCAAAAAGACGTTGTTGCTCGGTTGCCAGTGTTTATTTTCAGAATAGTGATTGCTTATGTTATGACGGCATTGGTCGTTGCTTTGGTACTGACTTGCCTGGACAAATTACCTCTATTGAGTGATCCAGTTGTATCGTTCAAAAGAGTTATTGTTATTTCAATGCCAGCCTCTATGGGCGCTATTGTAGTGGATAGTTTTGATAAAGAGTGACTTGTGTATCATTTGGATTGAAGCGCTTTTCAGAGCTTTTCTAGCGCTTATTTGATTCGTTACTTAGCTTTCTCATTTCCAGGCTTAGTATTGATTTGTCCAGCGGTTCTCCTCATTAATAAAATGATTAGTAACGTTACTCTGAATAACTCTTACGTGAATGTGTCGTTTGTTGTTGGGAAATATTGAAGAGAGTTAAGTAGCGAAGATTTGTAGCTTTGAAAGGATATGAAAACGGTTGGTTTCTGAATTGAATATGGTATTTGAAAGGTGAGGGTAGTTGTATTGATAAGTTAGGATCTATAAATGCAAAAAGGCCGCATCAATGATGCGGCCTTTTCTAATTGGCTCCCCTTGCAAGACTTGAACTTGCGACATACGGATTAACAGTCCGCCGTTCTACCAACTGAACTAAAGGGGAATTGATTGTTTAGTCTCTAATCAAGAGAATGGTGCCGACTACCGGAATCGAACTGGTGACCTACTGATTACAAGTCAGTTGCTCTACCTACTGAGCTAAGTCGGCATCATGAATCAAAAAGCTTATGCTTGATGATTAACTTGGCTCCCCTTGCAAGACTTGAACTTGCGACATACGGATTAACAGTCCGCCGTTCTACCAACTGAACTAAAGGGGAATTATTCTTAAAGCTTTAAAGAAATGGTGCCGACTACCGGAGTCGAACTGGTGACCTACTGATTACAAGTCAGTTGCTCTACCTACTGAGCTAAGTCGGCACATAAATATTTCTTTGTGCTTTACTGTTGTTGTCTAGGACACCAACAAATAAATTGTGGTGCCCGGAGGCGGAATCGAACCACCGACACGAGGATTTTCAATCCTCTGCTCTACCGACTGAGCTATCCGGGCGACGAGGTGTATTAAACGTGTTTTCGCGTTCTGGGTCAACATTAAATTGCAAAAAAAGTATCGTTTGATGTTTTTCTATACTTAGTGGGTTGTTTTTGTTCATTTGGTTCAAAAAACCCAGGTCTAGCATGCTCTAAAAGATCGTAAAACTTCTTTTAACTACACTGAATGGGTGCCGAAATAAAAAAAGCACGTGTGAAAACGTGCTTCTATGGTTGGAGATTTTCCTGTGAGTTTAGTGTTTTACTTCAAACCTATTAATCCAAGCTTCTAATTCGTTAGAAAGGGAAGCGAGTGTTTGGGTGCTATTATGACTTTCAGTTACTACATTACTTAGTTGGTTGCCGCTCTCTTCGATCATGTTGATACGCTTTGAGATATCATCGCTCACTTGAGTCTGCTCAGCCGCTGCTGTCGCGATTTGATGACTCATTGATGAGATGGACTCTAGAGCAATAACAATCTGTTGTAGTGCTTCAGAGGCACTCTGAGACTCTGTGACTGTACTCTCACTGGTAGTCGCACATACTTCCATCGTTTGAATCGCATTACGAGAGCCTTCTTGAAGGTTATTGATCATTAACTGGATTTCTTTAGTGCTTGATTGCGTTCGGCCTGCAAGGTTACGAACTTCATCTGCCACAACTGCAAATCCACGACCTTGTTCGCCAGCTCTAGCTGCTTCAATGGCTGCGTTCAGTGCCAACAGGTTAGTTTGCTCCGCTATATCACCAATCACATCCAATACTTTCACAATGTTGTTTACATCGCTATCTAGGTTAGCGACAGCTTCGCTTGCTGTGTTTAGTTGCCCTGCCAGGCCTTGAATGTTGTCTACAGTGTTGTGAATGAGTTGTTGGGTATGTTGGCTCTGTTTATCGGCCTCATCGGTGTTGCGCGCGGTATCGCTAGCTGAATCAGCAACGTTGTTTGCTGAAGAAGCCATCTCGGTCATTGCTGTTGCGATCATCTCTGTTGATTGCTGCTGGGTCTCTGTTAGTTGAGCAATTGACCCTGCACGGTCTTCTACGCGTTGCAATTCGGCTCTCAGTGCCAGCATTGAAGCATCAAGGTTTGAGACTAGCTCGGCTAACGACTTACTCATTTGTTGTACGGCGTGATAAATACTGCCGTTTATTGCCTGAGTTTCAAAAGAGGTTTGAATGCGGCCTTCTGCGACGGCTTGTACCGCTTCTCTTACATCTTTAGGCTCGCCGCCAAGAAGCGATAGCATTCGCTTAATAGATACGATTAGGCTTGATAAAATAAGGCCAGCAATCACGACACATAGAAACAATTGCCATTGAGCCGTTGACCAGAAACGTGCATTGACTTCATTGAAGCCGATACCTGTACCGACAACCCAACCCCAATGCGGAGTCTTCTCTGCAATAGACCGTTTGTCTTCAATCGTTCCGTCTGGAAGCTTTTGTGTCCAGGTGTACTCAATGATCTGGCCAGTACGATTGCCAAGTACTCGTTGAATGAGTTGGCCAACACTATTGCCGTCGCCATCTTTAAAGTCATTAAAGCTGGTTCCGTGTAGTTGAGGATCTAGTGGTGTCGCGACAAACGTCATGTTTTCATCAGCAACGTAGACATATTCGTTGTCTTTATAAATGTTGTTTCGTAATAGACGAGTGGCAAGTTGCTTAGCTTGCTTTTCTTCTAGTGTGCCATCAATCGCCATTTTCTCGACTTCAGTAAGAATGCTATATGCACTCTTAAATAGCTCTGTCACGCGAGCTTTGTTGTCCATGTTGCTAGCGACTCTCAATGTCCATAAACCAGTAGCAGTCAGGGCTAGCAGTGCAATCAATATTATGCCCGATAATAAGTAAGCTTGCGTTTTAAGTTTCATATTTCCCCGCGCAGCGATGTAATAATAAGATTAGGTATAACGTATCGAATCTTAATCTAAGCGGTGTAGGTCTGATATTAGAAAGGTATCAAAACATGATGAACATTAAATTTTCGAAGAAAAAAAAGTAACAGATCTATGTATTGTTTACTCGAGTGTGATTATGGGCGTGTTGCAGAATGTATAATATCAAACCACTCGACTTAGTTTGGGTAGGGAAGACTTCGTTAGAAATGAAATAAATGTTGTACTTAAAGTAGAAGGAAAGTGGCTCTCTTGATTGGTTCATCAATATTTCGTGTTGATCGAATACGAAGACTGGGTCTAGTTAACCTTTGTTCAAACGAAAAAAAAGCCAAGTCTTTCGACTTGGCTTTCTCGGATGTGGCTCCCCTTGCAAGACTTGAACTTGCGACATACGGATTAACAGTCCGCCGTTCTACCAACTGAACTAAAGGGGAATTACTTGTCTCAACATCTGGTCTATTAAAGACCACTATTTGTTAAGTACCAAATAATGGTGCCTCGAGGCGGAATCGAACCACCGACACGCGGATTTTCAATCCGCTGCTCTACCGACTGAGCTATCGAGGCAAAAGAATGGTGCCGACTACCGGAGTCGAACTGGTGACCTACTGATTACAAGTCAGTTGCTCTACCTACTGAGCTAAGTCGGCACACTAAATTCTTTGCTTTAGAGAGTAAACTCTCTAATTAAAACCTCATATAAAATGAAGTTCTTTAAAATGGCTCCCCTTGCAAGACTTGAACTTGCGACATACGGATTAACAGTCCGCCGTTCTACCAACTGAACTAAAGGGGAATTACTTGTCTCAACATCAGGTCTATAAAGACCATTATTTGTTAAGTACCAAATAATGGTGCCTCGAGGCGGAATCGAACCACCGACACGCGGATTTTCAATCCGCTGCTCTACCGACTGAGCTATCGAGGCAAAAGAATGGTGCCGACTACCGGAGTCGAACTGGTGACCTACTGATTACAAGTCAGTTGCTCTACCTACTGAGCTAAGTCGGCACACTAAATTCTTTATGCTTTTGTTCGTGTTGCTACTCCCTGTTAAAGAGTAATGACACCAACAAATCAAATTGTGGTGCCCGGAGGCGGAATCGAACCACCGACACGAGGATTTTCAATCCTCTGCTCTACCGACTGAGCTATCCGGGCAACGGAGCGCTATTAAACGGATTTTCTGCATAACCGTCAACACCTTTTTTGAAAATAATCAAAAAAAACGTTCGTTAGTTGTTTTTTTATTCAAAAGTGAGGCTTACGTTTTACCTTGGTTAAAATCTTTCTTGAATTTTGTTACTTTTTCTAAGTATCGACGCGACTCTTTGTTTGGGTGTTTCTTTGTAAGTGCCCAGTAAGCTTGACTAGGTTGCAATGAGTTTAAGTCACGCATTGCCCGCTTTCTGTCCTTACTGAAGGTATTGAGTACGCCACCAGTACCACCGTTGTATGCTGAGATCATGCTGTATTCGAGAGTTGTCGGGTGTTGCACGTCCTTCAAATAACGATTTTTAAGGATGTAAAAGTACGCAGTGCCAGCATCTATGTTGTTTTCTGGATTGAATAAATACTCAGGACTTGGTTCTCCAGGTTTCTTTTTGACAAGCTTAAAGACATCTCGACCTGCGGTTTTTGGGACAACCTGCATAAGTCCATAGGCATTAGCCCAGCTCACAGCGTATGGGTTAAAACTGCTTTCTGTTTTGATGATCGCGTAAATCAAGTCTTCAGGAATGTCATAACGCTGAGATGCTCGTTGCACTATATCAGCATACTTATAACTACGTTTACTGGCGTGGTCGGCCACCATAGGAATTTCAACGTAGTAAGCTTTTTTAAAGTCGATTTCTTTGGTTTTTAGGTTATTAGCGATCAGATAATCGGCAAACTTATTCGCGCGCCATGTCCATTGGATTGGTTTTTTTTCTTGGTCTACAACTTGATTGTAGAGAAAAGGTTGACCTTCTAACTTGATGCTTTTGGAAGAAAACAGGTCGACATGCGCTGGATCATCTGGCGTTAAAAGCGTTGTCATTATTGCGTTTTTTAGGTGTTTTTTAGGATCTGTGGAGGAAACAGTTTCTACCGTTATGAGGCCTTCGCTAAAATTCACCTCTGAACGACTCAAGTAATTATCTATGTATTTCACATAGTTACTCTTACCCGCTATTTTTACTTCACTGCTTCCCCAGCGCTTTTGGATATTGCCTGAAAAGCTATTGATTAAAGAGTCTAATGCGCCCGTATCTTTTTCAAATTGACCGGGTAGCTCCGCCAAATTACTTACGAATCGGTTGGTCGGTTCATAATTAACATCATAAATGCTTTCGACAAATTCACGACTGCACCCTGTTAATAACAAGGTTATTAGGAAGTAACTTAGCTTTTTCATAGTTCCTCAAACAAAAATGACACCGTAGCGTGAACTATGATGTCATTAAAAATTGCTTAAATAAATGTCTTATTCGCTTGGTGGAGTATAGCCATCAATAACGACATCTTTACCTTCGAAAAGGAAGTTAACCATCTCAGTTTCAAGAAGTTTACGGTGTTCTGGGTCCATCATGTTTAGCTTCTTTTCATTGATGAGCATAGTTTGCTTGCTCTGCCATTGTCCCCAAGCTTCTTTAGAGACGTTGTCAAAGATACGCTTACCTAAGTCACCTGGGTAAAGTTGAAAATCTAGGCCTTCAGCATCTTTTTGAAGGCGAGCACAAAATACAGTGCGGCTCATAGTGGTTCCTCTTATCGCGTTCGCTTATTCAAACGTCGTCGTTTAGTTCAAAGGGTAGGCTCTCAATAAGCTGCTTTACAGGAGCGGCTAGGCCAATTTCTTCCGGTTTTGATAAGTTATACCAGAGACCTTTAGTCCCTTCCATTATCAAATCTGGTTGTTTATCTAATTTTACTAATACTGGCGTGATATCTAAGTGGTAGTGGCTGAAAGTGTGCCTAAACGCGATCATTGTCTTGATTGAATCGGTTTCATTGTCTTTGATCGAACGAAGATCTAGTTGGTGTTCGACCTCTGCATTTTCATTTTGAGGGAAACAGAATAGTCCTCCCCAGATACCAGATTGAGGGCGCTGTTCGAGCCACACTTGGTTGTCGTGATACAGAATCACAAACCATGTTTCTTTTACTGGCTTTTCTTTCTTAGGCTTTTTGCCCGGGAATTCGAGCTGTCTATCGAGCTTCTTAGCTTCACACATGCTTTCAATCGGGCATAAGGTACATTTTGGCTTGCTACGAGTACAAACCATTGCCCCCATGTCCATCATTGCTTGATTGTATTTATCGACATCTTGGTTGGGCGTGTTTGCCTCAGCGTGTTCCCAAAGCTGGTTTTCAACTTTCTTTTGCCCAGGCCAACCTTCAACGGCAAAGCTTCTCGCCAGTGTACGCTTAACGTTACCATCAAGAATCGCATGAGGAAGCTTGTGAACGGATGACAGTACTGCTGCTGCCGTAGAGCGCCCAATACCTGGTAGCGCGTTCATCTCTTCAATCGATAGCGGAAACTCTCCACCATACTGCTCAGCAACGATCTTGGCTGCTTTGTGAAGGTTGCGAGCTCGTGCGTAATAACCAAGCCCCGTCCATAAGTGGAGTACTTCATCTTGTTCGGCATTCGCTAGGTCAATCACCGTTGGAAAACGTTCTAAGAAGCGCTGGTAGTATGGGATGACCGTAGCAACCTGAGTCTGTTGAAGCATAATTTCAGATAGCCAAACGGTGTAGGCGGTTTTGTTTTGTTGCCAAGGTAATTCTTTACGCCCGTAGGCGTCATACCACTTTAATATGGCGGTTGCGAAAGGAGTCACGACATGCTCTATGCTTTGCTATTATTAGGAGTGAAATTGCACCACACTTACGGTTGGATGTAAAACAGACAAATTGTGTGGGAATTTATCCACGGAAAGACTTGCACCGGAGGCAATTCTTTGGATAATCCCCGCTTTGATTAATCAATGTGCAGGCAAAAATCAATGAGTGAAGTGACCACTAACGAATATACTGAAGACGGCAAACTGGTTCGTAAGATCCGTAGTTTTGTTCGCCGTGAAGGCCGCTTAACAAAAGGCCAAGAGAACGCGATGAACGAATGTTGGCCAACAATGGGTATCGACTACAACCCAGAGCTTCTTAACTGGAAAGAAGTATTTGGCAACGATAACCCTGTTGTACTAGAAATTGGCTTCGGTATGGGTGCATCACTGGTTGAAATGGCAAAGAATGCGCCTGAGAAAAACTTCTTAGGTATTGAAGTTCATAGCCCAGGTGTTGGTGCATGTTTGGGTACAGCTCGCGATGCGGGTGTGACGAATCTACGCGTAATGTGTCACGATGCAGTCGAAGTATTTGAGCACATGATTCCAGATAGCAGCCTGCATACGCTGCAACTGTTCTTCCCTGACCCATGGCACAAAGCTCGTCACCATAAACGTCGTATCGTTAAGGCAGAGTTTGCAGAGATGGTTCGCGGTAAGCTGCAACTTGATACCGGTATTTTCCACATGGCAACAGACTGGGAAAACTACGCAGAACATATGATTGAAGTGATGAACGTAGCTCCAGGATTCGAGAATATTGCTGAAGATGGTGATTACATCCCCCGTCCGGATGAGCGCCCGCTAACGAAATTTGAAGCTCGGGGCCACCGTTTAGGTCATGGTGTTTGGGATATCAAGTACAAGCGTACCAAGTAATTCTGAACAAAAAATGAAGGTGAGATCGGATTAAGATCTTAACCTTACATTTTGTGGGATTGATAAAAGCCAACATTATTGTAGTGTTGGCTTTTTTGTCCTTAGGCTTTTATCAAATTAGAAGTTTAAGGACAAAATTGAATGTTATACCCCTACAAAAATAACAATAAGAAGTAAGCTCACATGAAACCAACTCAAGCTATTTTAGCCGAGATTTTAGACGAAGTTCGTCCCTTAATTGGTCAGGGAAAGGTCGCTGACTATATTCCTGCATTGGCTCGCGTATCGAACCAGAAACTGGCGATTGCGGTATACACTAATGAAGGTGAAGTCATTCAAGCGGGTGATGCCAACGAAGCTTTCTCCGTGCAATCAATATCGAAAGCACTGAGTTTGACCTTAGCTATGGTGCTTTATAAGCCAGACGAAATTTGGCAGCGCGTAGGCAAGGAACCTTCAGGTCAAGCTTTTAACTCGATGATTCAGCTTGAAATGGAGCATGGTATTCCTCGTAACCCGTTTATCAATGCAGGTGCTATTGTCGTAGCGGATCTATTACAAAGCCGCCTGTCAGCACCGAGACATCGCTTATTAGAGTTTGTGCGCCAGTTATCGGGTGACACTCATATTGTGTATGACAAGATAGTAGCGGCTTCTGAGATGATGCACAGCGATCGTAATGCGGCTATCGCGTACTTGATGCGTTCATTTGGTAATTTTGAGAACGATGTTATCCCCGTACTCAACAATTACTTTCATGCTTGTGCACTTAAAATGACATGTGTGGACTTGGCGAAAACCTTTAGCTATTTGGCGAACAAAGGTGTGTCGGTTCAGACCAAGAAAGAGATCATCACACCTGTGCAAACCAAGCAGTTGAATGCTTTGCTTGCAACATGTGGTTTGTACGATGGGGCAGGTGAGTTTGCTTACCGCGTTGGTATGCCGGGCAAGTCGGGTGTCGGTGGCGGTATTATTGCCATCGTTCCTGGCGAAATGACGATTGCAGTGTGGTCTCCAGAGCTGGATCCTTCGGGCAACTCGTTAGCGGGCACTAAGGCGCTAGAGCTGCTTTCTGAGCGAATTGGTCGTTCTATTTTCTAAAAGCGCTTTTAAGCTGGGGTTCTACATTTACAAGAGATCCCCAACTCATTCGCCCTCGTTCTTGAGGATGACGGTGTGTTTGTAACTTTCGACGTACTGACCTCTAACTTTTGCGGGATAAGACTTGCTTGATACCCGTCATTCCCGATAGCGACGAAGGAGCGTAATCGGGAATCTATTATTTGTCGGCGCTCAAATTAGAAAAGGGTTGACCCTTAAGCCAACCCTTACGCAATACTTCTCGAATCTCGAATCTCGAATCTCGAATCTCGAATCTCGAACTATTCGTCTTCTTCAGCCATAAAGGCTTCCAGCAAATCATTTAGGAACAGCTTTCCTTTTTCGGTAATCTGCCAATGAGTGTCGGTTTCGCTCAAGTAACCGAGATCTTTTGCCCACTCTATTGTTGGCTGGATCGAGTCAAAGTCTAGCCCCGTCGTATCAATGAAGTCTTGCTTTGGACACGCTTCCATTAGCCTGAAGCGATTCATGAAAAATTCAAAAGGGCGGTCTTCATTAGTGACTTCAAGTTCATCTGACAGATAGGGCTTCACTAAATTCTGATACGCTGCTAGGTAGCCTCTAGGGTGTTTAACCTTAGTGGTTCGAACAATACGTCCATCTGCAAAGCTCAGCTTGCCATGAGAGCCACAGCCAATACCTAGGTAGTCACCAAAGCGCCAGTAGTTGAGATTATGCTGACACTGATATCCCGGCTTGCTGTAGCCTGAAATTTCGTACTGCACATACCCTGCGTCTGCGAGCTTCTTATGACCCAAGTCGAAGATATCCCAAAGGTCATCATCGTCAGGCAGTTTGGGCGTTTTGTAATAGAACATGGTGTTAGGTTCTATTGTTAGCTGATACCAAGACAAATGTGGAGGGTCGAGCTCGATCGCTTTGTCTAGATCAGCCAAGGCCTGATCAATGCTTTGATCCGGTAAGCCGTGCATTAGATCTAGGTTGAAGCTATTTAATCCAATCTTATGCGCTAAGTGAGCTGCGTTGACCGCTTCATCTTGACCATGAATACGCCCAAGCCTTTCCAGTTTCTCTTGCTCAAAACTTTGTACGCCTACCGAGATTCGACTCACCCCTGCCTTTTGGTAACCAGCAAAACGCTCAGCTTCGATAGTTCCCGGGTTGGCTTCCATGGTGATTTCTATTTCAGGTTTGAACGGGATACGCTGTTCAATGCCTTGTAGCAATCGGCCAATTCCTTCAGGAGAAAACAGGCTTGGGGTTCCGCCACCAATAAAGATCGAATGTAGCGGACGAGGCATACCATCGAGCTGATATTTCTCAATGTCAGTGTCGAGATCCTCAAGCAGTGCATCGATGTACTCTTTTTCTGGGATCTCGGCTTTGAGAGCGTGAGAGTTAAAATCACAATACGGACACTTTTGTACACACCATGGGATGTGGACATAAAGGCTAAGTGCGGGTGGAATTAGCGCTGTATTGTGCATTACAGAGCTTGCTCTTTGAGAGTCTTAAATAATGACGCGAGGGCTTTACCACGGTGTGATAGTTGCTTTTTACGCGACGATTCAAGCTCTGCTGAGGCGCAGTTATCTTCTGGCACAAAGAATACAGGATCGTAGCCAAAGCCATTCTCACCGTGTTCTTCAGTCAGAATACGACCTTCCCATTTACCGTGACACACCAATGGTGTTGGATCGTTTTCGTGACGTATTAGAACCAACACACAGTGGAAACGAGCGGTACGTTTTTCAACGTCGACACCTTGCATAGCATCTAAAAGCTTTTCGATGTTTTGCTTATCAGTCGCCCCTTCACCTGAGTAACGCGCTGAGTAGATACCGGGTGCACCATTAAGGTAATCAACTTCTAAGCCAGAATCGTCAGCAATGGCTGGTAGCCCCGTCTCTTTCGCAGCGTGGCGAGCTTTGATGATGGCATTTTCAATGAAAGTTGTTCCCGTTTCAGCGACTTCTGAAACGTTAAACTCACTTTGCGCGACAACGTCAAAACCAAACTCAGACAGAATATCTGCCATCTCGCGAACTTTACCTTGGTTGCCTGTGGCTAAAACAATCTTACTCATGGGGATGTGGCTCTAATAAGTTAGTGAACAGAAAAGTGGTGGTTGAAGCTACTCTTCTATATAGAATTTTTGTGTGAATCGCAGTGGGCCAGTGCCTTTCAAACCTGCGTTAACATCGATATTAAAAGTGATGTTTTCTTCGTGTGTTACAGGGAACTCAGCTAGGTAATAAATCGCATCACCTTCCTTTATTTCGCGGAAGTTAAGCGTGCGAGTGTTGCCTACAAGGTTCTTCGCTGTTCCCGTGATTTTAGCCGTTGTTGCTGGCTTGCCAAGGGAAGCTTTGTCTAAAACGCTGATGTTCAGAACCGCTGAGTAGCCATTTCGCTTAAGCTTATATTGCTTAGCGACTTGAGCTGTTAGAAATGTCGAGTTAAAAGCCGAGTAGTGAACCTCGACATCCTTAATGTTTTTAAATTGTCCTGCTGAGCTTGGTAGGGCAACAAGAGCGGTGAGTAGTGCTGTAATCCATAGACGCATAGAGTGACTCCAATAAATAGCAAAAAGCCATCATAGGATGGCTTTGACTTCAGTTGGGACTTGGCTTGGCGAGCATATTCGAACTTGCTTATGCCGACCGAGCTCTCCCTTTTCTATCTTAATTTGCCCTTTAGCGACCTTAAACTGTTTCGCAAGGTATTTCGCTAAGTGGGCATTGGCTTTGCCATCAACCGGTGGTGCGGTAATGGCAATTTTTAGTTCTTCGCCGTGCAGGCCAACGATTTTATCGCGGCTTGCTTTGGGTTGGATATAAAGCCTAAGAAGAATATCGTCCTCCTCGGCCCAAACGGCTTTTGGCATCGTCAAAGTACCTGATGTTCGTACTTGAATTATAGCTGATACCAAATAGGGCCGATCATGTCGCCCATTAGGAAGTTTGCAAACTGCAGTACAATAAACAAAACCAGTACGCTTAGATCGAAACCACCCATGTCAGGAAGGATACGGCGAATAGGCATTAACATTGGTTCAGTCAGTTGATGGAACACGTACTCGATTGGGCTTCGGCCTTGGCTAACCCAGCTCAGGATTGCACGGATTAGTAGAACCCAGAAAATTAAACCTCCCGCCGCTTTGAGCAGAGAAAGGGCGCCAAAGATCAGGAAGCTGATATCAAATACAGCCGCACCGCCAGAGATAATCAAGTTTAGAGCGACGAACTTAAGTACACACAGCACATAAGCGAAAACAACAGTCGCAAGGTCAAGGCTGCCGATTGATGGAATCACTCGGCGTAGTGGGGCTACAACCGGTTGTGTCGCTTTTACGATAAATTGTGAGAACGGGTTGTAGAAATCTGCACGTGATGCTTGTAGCCAGATACGCAAGATCACAACCATGATGTAAAGATCAAAAACGGTCGAGATCAGAAAGCTCATCGAATTCATATTGTTTCCTTTTTCGGATTTACTTGCCGCTTAGGTATAACCCGAACGACATAATGCTTTTGTACTGTAACGAGTATTAAAACAGTTTTTCCATCTCTTCAGCTCGAGCGACTGCCGCTTGCATGGCTTTGGCTACGATGTCTGATAGTTGATGTTCATTGAACGTGCGCAACGCTTCTGCGGTTGTTCCGCCTTTTGAAGTCACTTGTTCACGCAGAGTAGATAATTCAGTATTTGGATTCGCTACCACCATCTCTGCCGCGCCTAATGCAGACTGCTGCACTAATTTACGAGCGGTTTCTTGGTCGAAGCCTTGGTTGATTGCCTCAGCTTGCATCGCTTCCATAAACAGGAAGAAGTAAGCTGGAGCACTCCCCGCTGCCGCAATGATGTTGTTGATACCAGACTCTTGCTCAACCCAGCTGACTTCACCTACAGCTTGCATCAGCTGAGAAGCGAAGTCTTTATCATCTTGGCTGACCGCTGAGTCGGCATAAAGACCGCTCATCCCTTTACCAAGCAGTGATGGCGTGTTTGGCATCACACGAACAAGGTTCAGTTGGCAGTTTAACATCTCATTGAGTCGATTCGCATTAATACCCGCAGCAATTGAGATAACCAGTTTGTTGCTAAAGTCGATGCTTTGTAAGGGGTTACATACATTAGCCATCATTTGTGGCTTCACTGATAATACAACAACGTCTGCTTGCTCAGCTGCGGCAATATTATCGCTGGTAGTATTGATGCCGTATTCTTGCTCTAACGGCAGCCTTCTGGTTTCTGAAGGCGCTGTTGCCGTAATCTTTTGCGCTGGATAACCACTTGCTACTAAGCCCGCTACAATTGAGCGAACCATGTTTCCTGCCCCAATAAAGGCGATGTTCTTATGTTCCATATATAAAATCCTGAGCGTGTCGCTGCGCGGTTAAAGCGAAGCGGTATCAATACTGTATTTTTCGTTGCTACTTGTTGTTGCTTGCTGTAGCTATTTCTTGTTACTTGCTGTGCTATTTCGCGTAATCACGAGCACCGAAAATAGCCGTTCCAATACGAACCATTGTGCTACCAGCCTCAACTGCTGCATCCATATCACCACTCATACCCATCGAAAGGGTATCAATGTCTGCATACTTAGCGACTAGCTTTTGTTGAAGCTTTGCCAATTGAGAAAATGCATTAAGCTGTGATTGATAGTCAGAGACGTTTGCAGGAATTGACATCAATCCTCTTAAAGTGAGGTTAGGGAGCGACGAAATCAACTCTGCGAGTGCAAAAACTGTTTCTTCTGACGTTCCTGATTTGGAATTTTCACCGCTGGTATTTACTTGGATGAGAACTTGCAGAGGTGGAAGCTCGCTTGGTCGCTGATCATTGAGCCTTTGTGCGATTTTATCGCGGTCGACAGAATGAACCCATTGGAAGCTTTCAGCGATTGGACGGGTTTTATTGGATTGAATTGGACCAATAAAATGCCACTCCAAATTTAGATTAGAATGATGTTCTGAAAAGTGTTTTACTTTATCAACACCTTCTTGAACATAGTTTTCACCAAAGGCAACTTGGCCTCCGAGTGCGGCTTCTAGAATCGCATCAATAGGTTTAGTTTTGCTGACGGCTAAAAGTTGCACGGAGTCTGGATCTCGTCCGCACTTTTTCTCAGCACTACGAATCTGTGAGGTGATTTGTTCGATATTTTGTTGAATACTACTCATAGCTGACTTTACTTAAGGGAAAATAAATGGATATCACTGAGTTACTAGATTTTAGTGTAAAGCATAACGCGTCAGATCTACATCTTTCTGCGGGTGTATCTCCAATGGTACGTATAGATGGTGAAGTAAGGAAGCTTGGAATACCAGCTTTGAGTCATGCTGATGTACATCGTTTAGTTTTTGAGATCATGGACGATTCACAACGCGGTGAGTTTGAGGAAAAATTGGAAGTCGACTTCTCTTTTGAATTACCCAATGTTGGTCGCTTCCGTGTTAATGCTTTTAATCAAGCTCGTGGGTGTGCTGCTGTCTTTCGAACTATCCCTGTAGAGATCCCGACTTTAGATCAGCTTGGTGCGCCAGAAATCTTTGAAAAGATTGCGAACTACGAGAAAGGTTTAGTGCTTGTCACTGGCCCTACAGGTTCTGGTAAATCGACAACTTTGGCGGCGATGGTGGATTACGTAAACCGCAATCACAACAAACACATTTTGACGATTGAAGATCCAATTGAATTCGTTCACACCAATAATAAATGCCTAGTAAACCAGCGTGAGGTTCATCGTGATACTCACAGCTTTAAAGCGGCGTTGCGCAGTGCATTACGTGAGGATCCGGACGTGATTCTTGTTGGTGAACTTCGTGACCAAGAGACGATCAGCTTAGCGTTAACCGCAGCTGAAACGGGTCACTTAGTTTTTGGTACTTTGCATACAAGCTCTGCGGCAAAAACTATCGACCGTATTATCGACGTTTTCCCAGGTAGCGACAAAGATATGGTTCGTTCAATGTTATCTGAATCACTACGCTCGGTGATTGCTCAAAAGCTGTTAAAACGTGTTGGTGGTGGTCGTGTGGCTTGTCATGAAATAATGATGGCGACACCTGCAATTAGAAACTTGATCCGTGAAGACAAAGTCGCGCAGATGTACTCGATCATTCAAACGGGTGCCGCACATGGCATGCAAACCATGGAGCAAAATGCGAAGCAATTGATCGCGCAAGGTTTGGTTGATTCGGACGAGGTCGAGAAAAAGATCGAAATTCAAGCCTCTATGTTTTAATCAAGGTGATAAAAATGGAATTGAATCAAATTCTTGAAGGTATGCTTTCACAAAAAGCGTCGGATCTTTACATCACGGTAGATGCACCGGTTCTGTTTCGTGTTGATGGTGAATTGCGACCTCAGGGAGAGAAACTGAATGCGGCTCAGGTTGCGCTGTTACTGGATGCGATGATGGAGCAAGACAGGCGCGACGAGTACAAACAAACGCGTGAGGCTAACTTTGCTATTGTGCGTGATTTTGGTCGTTTTCGTGTTAGCGCATTCTTTCAGCGAGAGCTACCAGGAGCGGTAATTCGACGTATCGAGACTAACATCCCAACCTTCGAACAATTAAAGCTTCCAGACGTACTACAAGACCTTTCAATCGCAAAACGCGGACTTGTGTTGGTGGTTGGGGCTACAGGTTCTGGTAAATCAACCTCAATGGCTGCGATGACGGGGTATCGCAATACCAACCGTTCGGGGCATATCTTGACGGTTGAAGACCCGATTGAGTTCGTGCACGAACATAAAAAGTGCATTGTGACTCAGCGAGAAGTTGGGCTCGATACCGAGAGCTATGAAGTCGCGCTTAAGAACTCGTTACGCCAAGCCCCTGACATGATCTTGATTGGTGAAATCCGTACCCGTGAAACCATGGAGTACGCGATGACGTTTGCTGAAACCGGTCACCTTTGCATGGCGACTTTACATGCCAACAATGCCAACCAAGCGCTAGAGCGTATTCTTCACTTGGTGCCGAAAGAGCAAAAAGATCAGTTCTTATTTGATTTGTCGATGAATCTACGTGGTGTCGTTGCTCAGCAATTAATCCGAGATAAGAATGGTAGTGGTCGCCATGGTGTGTTCGAAATCCTACTCAACAGCCCACGGGTGTCTGATTTGATTCGTAGAGGTGAGTTACATGAACTCAAGTCGACAATGGCTAAATCAAAAGAGATTGGGATGCAGACCTTTGACCAAGCTTTGTATGACTTAGTCGTTGCAGGCAAGATCAGTGAAGAGGATGCGTTCCATAGTGCCGATTCCGCTAATGATTTGCGCTTGATGCTCAAGACTAAACGTGGTGATGACGATTACGGAGTGGGAGCCTTAGCGGGAGTTAAAATTGATATGGGTTAGATCGATGCTAAATGCTGAAAAAACCGCTGTGAAGGCGGTTTTTTGGGCTAGATAAATTAGTGATTGCCGTAACTATTGTTGTTACCAGAATATCCTCGTTCTTTCTCTAATTTAATTTTTGTCGGATATTGTTCACCGGTATAGCCTGCTGAGCCTCCGCTCATTGAACTGCACGCTGTGATTGCTAGAGAGGTGAATATTGCTAGAAAAATTTTCATATGAACTCCCACGTCCTTATTATGACTTGCTCTGGCACTACGGAGTTAAATTCGTGTGGGATCATAAATTAGCTCAAATTTTGCTCACTTAATTTTTGCTAAGAATATTGCGCTTCAAACCAACTTTCTAAAATGACAACAGCTGATTGGTTATCAACATTGCCTTTACTTAGCGCTTTATAGCCACCCATTTCAAAAAGGTCGGCCCTTGCTTCTGTCGTAGAAAGTCTTTCATCATGCAGTTCAACATCCACACCAAAGCGTCCTTTAAGACGGTTTGCGAACTTCTTTGCTCTCGGTGTAATGGCTGCTAAATCTTTACCATGAAGATCGGTTGGTAAGCCAACAACGATAAGGTTTGGCTGCCACTCTTTAATTTGCTTTTCAATATCATCCCAATTCGGGATACCATCTTTGGCTTTGAAGGCTTTTAAAGGGCTGGCTGTGCCCGTGATTTCCTGTCCTATCGCACTACCGATACTTTTTGTACCGTAGTCAAATGCCATAATTGTTCGTGACATGAAGTTTCCAAATTTGTCTGTGTTTGAGGTGTTATTCACTGGTTTGGGCTAAGCATGACCAGCGTCTGCTGAAAGCTGAGCTGCATTAATGCCTAACATCTGCACGGCAACTTTCCAGCGTTCTGAAATTGGCGTATCGAAAATAACCTTTGGATCCGCTTCTACGGTTAACCATGAGTTTTCTGTAAGCTCTACTTCTAGTTGTCCTGGCTCCCATCCTGCATAACCAAGCGCGACCAGATAATGCATTGGTTCATCTTCTGTACCTAACACCATTAGAATATCTTTCGAGGTTGTTACCGAGATTTGATCCGTCATGTTGATGCTGGATTGATAACTGCCTTTGGGTTTGTGCAAAATAAACCCTCGGTCTTCTGCGACTGGCCCACCATTAAGTACTGGCTTATCAAGGCTTGCTTGGTTGGGTTTCGGCTGTTCAGAATCAACCTCAACTTGCTTAAGCATGCTGCCGACAGTGACATCGATAGGGGCGTTGATCATCAAGCCCATCGCACCTTCGTCATTGTGCTCACAAAGGTAGATCACCGAATTTTGAAAATATGGATCTTTCATTCCGGGCATAGCGACCAGAAAGTGGTTCGTTAAATTCATAGAGCCTCCTGCCAGTGTGTTCCCAGTAAAGGAAAAAGAGCGACGTAAAGCCGCTCATTGTTCTTTGCCTAGATATTTTTGTGTTTTCGAATAGCTAAGGCTTTCTTTAGTTTAGGCTATTTAGCGTTAACGCGACGCTCGATTGCATCCATTAATTTACCCGTTACCGAAATATCAAAAGCAGCTTCAATTTCACGGATACAAGTAGGGCTTGTCACGTTAATTTCAGTCAGCTTGTCGCCGATAACATCAAGTCCGACAAAGATTAAGCCTTTCTCTTTAAGTGCAGGAGCAACTGCTCTTGCGATAGCCCAATCGGTTTCACTTAGCGGACGAGCTTCACCTGTACCACCAGCGGCAAGGTTACCTCGAGTTTCTCCTTTAGCAGGAATACGCGCTAGGCAGTAAGGCATTGGTTCACCGTCAACCACAAGAATACGCTTATCACCATTGCTGATGTCTGGAACAAAAGTTTGTGCCATTGCGTAGCTTTGGCCATGGTTAGTCAAAGTTTCAATGATCACTGATACGTTTGGATCGCCTTCTTTCACTCGGAAGATAGACGCGCCGCCCATGCCATCAAGTGGTTTTAGGATCACATCACCGTGTTCTTCTCGAAACGCTTTAATTTTTTCAGCTTTACGAGTTACGATTGTTGTTGGCGTGAGTTCAGGGAACCAGGCTGTGAACAGTTTCTCGTTACAGTCGCGAAGGCTTTGCGGCTTATTGACGATCAGTGCACCATTTTCTTCAGCACGCTCAAGAATGTAAGTAGCGTAGATGTACTCAGTATCAAACGGAGGATCTTTACGCATCAATACTGCATCTAAATCAGATAATGCAATAGTTTGTTCTGATTTGAATTCGTACCAACCATTTGGGTCTTCTTTTAGTTCAACAACCTTAGTGTCAGCAATGGCTACGCCTTGATCTAAATGTAGATCATCCATTTCCATGTAATGGATTTCGTAACCACGACGCTGAGCTTCAAGCATCATGGCAAAGCTAGAGTCTTTTTTGATGTTAATGGATGAAATTGGATCCATTACGATGCCAAGTTTGATCATTTTTTTCTCCTAGCCTAGATCGCCAAAGCGGACTTGTAAGGCAGTAATTGCGGTTAGAGCTGCTGTCTCGGTACGAAGTACACGTGGGCCGAGTAGCGTCTCTTCAAATTTGTATTGTTCTGTCATACCGATTTCTTCAGCTGACAATCCACCTTCAGGGCCAATCAACAGGCGCACCTTGCTGATGGGTTCTGGAAGGGTGTTAATTGAGTATTTTGCACGAGGATGCAGGTTTAGCTTTAACGCTTCACTCGGTTCGCTGCACCACTCTTCAAGTTGCATGATTGGACGAATAACTGGAACCGTATTACGGCCTGATTGTTCACATGCTGCGATAGCAATCTTTTGCCACTGCGCGAGCTTTTTCTCGAAGCGTTTAGTATCAAGCTTAACGCCACAGCGCTCTGAAATCAGTGGGGTAATGGTGTTGACACCAAGCTCAACCGATTTCTGAATCGTAAACTCCATTTTATCACCACGTGAAATCACTTGGCCTAAATGCAAGTCTAACGGAGATTCGCTGCTACGCTCGATACGTTCAGTAACATTAACTGTGACATTCTTCTTTGATACTTCTGCAATGGTTGATGGAAATTCAGCGCCGCTGCCATCAAATAGAAGCACTTCTTGGCCTTCTTTCATGCGAAGGACTCGACCAACATGACCCGCGGCATCTTCGCCTAAAGCGAGTGAACCTAACTGATGAATGCGTTCTGGGTGATGGATACGAGGGATTCTCATGCTGGTAAACCTATAAATATGTTCATTTGGGTATTTTATCTCTGCCTAACATGGATGCTTTTAGTCGAAAAAACAAGGGTAGGGCAAGAGTTTCAGAGGCAATTTTGAAACTCTTGTTTGTTCGAGGTGATTGTGTGGTAGAAGTTAGTTACAAGCAGGGTAGACAAATGGGTTGTGATTACCTTGGATAGCATAGATTCGCTCATCACGAGTACATTCCCATTTATTTACGGGAAATTGCTTGTTCCATGCCATCATCAGGTTCGTTTGCTGCTTAGATAGTTTAAAACCGTATTCTTGGCTCATATAAAGATAAGTTCGCGCGATAGATCCTTTTGCTCGGTCCGGTGGCATAACTTTGCGCTGTTTGAAGTTGACCTGCATTTCACACTGACCATAGCTCACGCCATCCATTCCATTCCACTGACTGAAATTGTAATTGGATCGATCACCGTTAACCTCGCCAATGGCAGGTGTCAGGTTATGAAGATCGGCTTCCATCGATTTGAATATCTTGTCATTTCGAGTGCAGTTCTTACGTCCGCCGTCTTGCCAGCATTGACGCTGGTGGCCGAACTGCCAAGCTGGGACCACATGTTCCCACTCAATTCTACTCGCTCGCTTTTGTTGTTTTCTGACTTGATAACCACAACCATCAAGGTCGGGAATACCTTTCTTTTTGTCTTTCCAAGTAATGTCACAGCCACAATAAAATGAGGTCGGGTGGTCGAGATAAATCTTCACTGCTTCTTTTTTTGCTTTGGAAAATGAGCTCGGTGGTGCCGCGAAAACACTTTGGGTTACCAGTAGGCCCAATACTATCGTTAAGTAAAAAGACATAGGTAGGCCAAATGCTTTGAAGGTGATTTTTTGCATAGAAAAAGACTGATAAAAGTATGATAAACATCAGTCTAGCACTCAAATGTTAGATCTCTCTATTAGATTTATTCTATTGAGTTAATCAACCCCTAACTAGCTTAGTTGAGTCCCCGTAAAAGCTAAGGTTTGCTGGCACAGTTGGCAACGGTAGGTCGATTGGTTTCGAAGTACTTTATTGTGTCGCCTTATGGATAACGGGTAAGTGGTGCACTCACATTGGTACTCAAAGGTTTTCCCTTGTACTGAGGTGATTTCAAAGCTGTGAGTGGTTTTGGCTGGTACGTTAAATACCTTTTCCATTACGTACTTCCATTCATTGCCGTGCGGTCTAACGCGTCCAAAGACTTGATGTGTGATCAGGTGTGCGACTTCATGAGGGATCACTTCGTTGATAAAGGCTTCTTCATTTTCTGTAAAAAGTATTTGGTTGAGCTTAATTTCATTCAGCTGCAAGTAGGCTTTTCCTGCTGCCTTACCTCTTAACTTGTAAGTGATGAGCGGGCATGGAAATACACGTGAGAAATGTTGGTTAGCGGTGGTTAAGCATTCCGCCAATTTCTTATTGGCTCGATGTTGTTGCGGGGTGTATGACAAGCGAGTTAACTCCAAATAAAAGGCCTCAGCATTAACGCTAAGGCCTCATAATAACACTGCTCGTCGATCTCTCTACGATTTATACGTGATGTTTCTTTTTGATGATTTCATGATAAGCATGCCATGTACCATAGCCAAGTAGCGGCATGGTGACGATCATTCCGATTCCGTAGGTTGCAAAGCCCACCAGAATACCGGTACAAATAATACTCGCCCACACGACCATTGCAGGGATGTTCGATTTCACGGCATTAAAGCTAGTGAAAATAGCGCTCATGACATCAACACGTCTCTCCATCATCAATGGAATTGAAAAGGCAGAAATACTGAATATTAGGCTTGCGATAACAAAACCAATCACAGAACCCGTGATTAAAAAGGGAGCAAATTCGGTCAATGGCGCGCCTTGTACTGAAGGGTAGAGTGCGTGCAATAACGCAGCGATACGCATCCAGAATATCATCGCGACCATTAATACAATCGCAAAGGCCCATTGATGGGTAGAATTACGCGTGATGGCTTTCATCGAGTGCAATAGACTAGCGTTGTGCCCTTTTTCTCTTTCCCAAGCAGCGTCATACAAGCCCAGAGCAAGAAATGGCCCTATCAACATGTACACGATCAAACTTGGCATCACGACCAAGTGCGTTCCTTGCCACTGGACAAGTTGAACAATGGCGATTGCCGCAGCCATAAAGCACAGCCCGTAAAACGCGCTGATTAATGGCATTCTCACTAAGTCATGCAGAGCAAGCGACAACCAATGAAAGGGTGCAGAAATACTGATTTGGTTGCAAGGAATGGTGCGAGCATAATCCTGATCGCTGACCTTGTGTTTTTTATCGTTCAGTTCGGATGGGTGCGCGGTACGAGGCATAGATCCCCCTAGTTAAATAACGTCCTAGTTATAATTCCATAGAGCTCAATATTGTGGCTTAAATGAGCATTATGGGATTGAGCTAAAGTGCTCGTTATCGTCCTAGTTATTGTTCTAGCGTTCACTTAACTATTGATATTAGGCTTAACTGCATTGGGGTTAAATGTGAGCTTGATCTGCTAGGAGTTACCTTAACTATTGTCATTAGTACTAGAAAACACAAATTATCAATGGCTTTTTATACTAAGTGGTTAACTGTAAAGAAGGCAGGTAGAGCGAGTTACGCAGAGTAAGGGTTAGATAAGTACATAAAAATAAAGCCCTTACTAACAAGTAAGGGCTTTAAAGAAACAAATCGCAGTGGCTAAATTATTTTAGACCGGCGAAGTCGGCAAGGATTGCTGCTTTGTCAGTCGCTTCCCAAGGGAACTCTTCACGACCGAAGTGGCCGTATGCAGCTGTCTGCTTGTAGATAGGTTGAAGAAGGTTCAGCATTTCTTGAAGACCGTATGGACGTAGGTCGAAGTTTTGACGAACCGCTTCAATAATGATTTCGTGAGCGACTTTCTCAGTACCAAACGTTTCAACCATGATAGATGTTGGATCTGCAACACCGATAGCGTAAGACAGTTGAATCTCACAACGATCAGCCATACCAGCAGCAACGATGTTTTTCGCAACGTAACGCGCTGCGTAAGCTGCAGAACGGTCAACTTTCGATGGATCTTTACCAGAGAATGCACCGCCACCGTGGCGAGCTGCGCCGCCGTAGGTATCAACAATGATCTTACGACCTGTTAAACCACAGTCACCCATTGGGCCACCGATTACGAAACGGCCTGTTGGGTTGATGAAGAAGTTAGTGTCTTTGTTGATCCATTCAGCAGGAAGTACTGGCTTGATGATCTCTTCCATTACCGCTTCACGTAGATCCGGAGTTGTTACTGAATCACAGTGTTGAGTAGAAAGAACAACAGCATCAATACCAACAATCTTACCTTGGTCGTACTGGAATGTTACTTGAGATTTCGCATCTGGGCGAAGGAAGTCAAGTTTGCCGCTCTTACGTACTTCAGCTTGCTTCTTAACAAGAAGATGAGAGTAAGTAATTGGAGCTGGCATTAGGATTGGTGTTTCGTTAGTCGCGTAACCAAACATGATGCCTTGGTCGCCAGCGCCTTGCTCTTTAGGGTCTGCTTTATCGACACCTTGGTTAATGTCTGGAGACTGCTTACCAATTGTGTTTAGAACGGCACAAGAGTCAGCGTCAAAGCCCATATCAGAATGAACGTAACCAATTTCACGTACTGTTTCACGAGTGATTTCTTCGATATCAACCCATGCAGACGTTGTTACTTCACCGCCAACCATAACCATGCCGGTTTTTACGTAAGTCTCACAAGCAACACGTGCTTTTGGATCTTGTTCCAAGATGGCATCAAGAACAGCATCAGAGATTTGGTCTGCAATTTTATCTGGATGGCCTTCTGAAACAGATTCAGAAGTGAATAGGTGCTTAGCCATGAGAGCTCCACTTTTAGTTTTTAGTTGCAATTAGTTTTTAGTTGCAAACAGTTAAATGCAAATAATTTTAGGCATCGCAAGCTAGCAAGCGCTGCCATTAAATACAGTATATTTTGTAGGTGTTTCTACATCTAGACGGCTATTCTAAATTCCAGCGGTCGAATTACAAGCTCTTTTTTATGATATGTCATAACTAAACGTTTGCGTATCGGTCGGTATAAGCCATTGCCAAGCGATGTAAATGTTCGAAAATTGCGAAAAATGACTGTTAAAATGCCAGTAAAACGTTTGCAGTCGCTAAAGTCGTTTGAGAGAATACCCGCGCTAATAAGAATGAAAATTTTAGCATTAATCTCTTTTTTAAATCGCTTATGTACTCAGGAGCAGACATGCCTTCTCGTAAAGATCTAGCCAATGCAATTCGCGCACTTAGCATGGATGGCGTTCAACAAGCAAATTCAGGCCACCCTGGCGCACCTATGGGTATGGCTGACATCGCTGAAGTTCTTTGGCGTGGTCACTTGAACCACAACCCAGGAAACCCAGAGTGGGCTGACCGCGACCGTTTTATCTTGTCTAACGGGCATGGTTCAATGTTGATTTACTCTCTGCTTCATCTGGCAGGTTACGAGCTCTCAATTGAAGACCTTAAGAACTTCCGTCAGCTGCACTCTAAGACGCCTGGTCACCCTGAGTACGGTTACGCTCCTGGTATCGAAACAACGACAGGCCCTCTAGGTCAAGGCATCACTAATGCTGTTGGTATGGCAATGGCTGAGAAAGCACTGGCTGCACAGTTCAACAAAGAAGGCCACGACATCGTAGACCACTACACTTATGCATTCATGGGTGATGGTTGTCTGATGGAAGGTATCTCTCACGAAGCATGTTCTCTAGCGGGTACGCTAGGCCTTGGTAAGTTGGTTGCTTTCTGGGATGACAACGGCATCTCTATTGATGGCGAAGTTGAAGGTTGGTTCTCTGACGATACACCTAAGCGTTTTGAAGCTTACGGTTGGCATGTAATCCCTGCTGTTGATGGTCACGATGCTGACGCTATCAATGCTGCAATTGAAGCGGCTAAAGCAGATCCTCGTCCAACACTTATCTGTACTAAAACTATCATCGGTTTTGGTTCTCCAAACAAAGCGGGTACGCACGACTGTCACGGTGCTCCACTAGGTGCAGATGAAATCACAGCAACTAAAGCAGCACTTGGTTGGGAACACGGTCCTTTCGAAATCCCAGCAGATATCGCAGCTGAGTGGAATGCGAAAGAAGCAGGCGCAGCGAAAGAAGCAGCGTGGAATGCTAAGTTTGACGCATACGCAGCGGCTTACCCAGAGCTAGCAGCAGAATTCAAACGTCGTACTAACGGCGAACTTCCAGCTGAGTGGGAAGAGAAAGCAAACGCAATCATTGCTGACCTTCAAGCTAACCCAGCTAACATCGCTTCACGTAAAGCGTCTCAAAATGCACTAGAAGCGTTCGGTGCGATGCTACCTGAATTCATGGGCGGCTCTGCTGACCTTGCGCCTTCTAACCTAACTATGTGGTCTGGTTCTAAGTCTCTTGAAGCAACTGACTTCTCTGGTAACTACATCCACTACGGTGTACGTGAGTTCGGTATGACGGCTATCATGAACGGTATCGCTCTGCACGGTGGTTTCGTACCATACGGTGCAACGTTCCTAATGTTCATGGAATACGCGCGTAACGCAATGCGTATGGCTGCTCTGATGAAAGTTCAGAACATCCAAGTTTACACGCACGATTCTATCGGTCTTGGCGAAGATGGCCCGACTCACCAACCGGTTGAGCAGATCGCTTCTCTACGTCTGACTCCAAATATGAGCACATGGCGTCCATGTGACCAAGTTGAATCAGCAGTTGCTTGGAAACTGGCTATTGAGCGTAAAGATGGTCCTTCATCTTTAATCTTCTCTCGTCAGAACCTTGCACAACAAGATCGTAACGCAGAGCAAGTAGCTAATATCGCTAAGGGTGGTTACATCCTGAAAGATTGTGCTGGTAAGCCAGAGCTAATCATCATTGCTACAGGTTCTGAAGTTGAGCTTGCTGTTGAAGCAGCAGCACAACTAACAGCTGAAGGTAAAGCAGTACGCGTAGTCTCTATGCCTGCAACTGACGCATTCGATAAGCAAGACGCTGAATACCGCGAATCTGTACTTCCATCTGACGTAACTGCACGTATCGCTGTAGAAGCTGGCATCGCTGACTTCTGGTACAAGTACGTTGGTTTCGGTGGCAAGATCATCGGTATGACAACGTTCGGCGAATCTGCACCAGCGGGTGAGCTATTCAAGATGTTCGGTTTCACTACTGAAAATGTAGTAAACACAGCGAAAGAGCTTCTTGCTTAATCATTGACTGATGGCCTTGTGCTAACAGTTAAATGAAGGAAAAAACCGAGCGCTGAGCTCGGTTTTTTGTATCTGGGATTTGTTTTCTCCTAGACTCATCTTTATAAGTAGCAGATCAACCTGTCCTAAGTAGACTGAGGTATTCAAGTAATGCCTTTTGGGTAGGATTCAGTTATCATCTGTTGCACGAAATTTTGGTTAGATGTACGGAACTATGCTAAAAGTCGCGATAAATGGATTTGGACGAATAGGGCGTAATGTATTGCGCGCTGTCTATGAAAGTGGCAAAAGCCAACAAATCAAAGTGGTAGCTGTCAATGAGCTTGCTCAGCCTGACGCTATGGCTCACTTATTACAATACGACACCAGTCACGGTCGCTTTGGTAAGAAGATCTCCAACGATCAAGAGCACATCTATATCCACCATGGTATTGGTGCAGAAGATAAAGGCGAGTTTGATACTATTCGTATCTTACATCTTGCTGATATTGAACTGCTGCCTTGGCGTGACCTTGAGGTGGATATTGTTCTCGATTGTACAGGCGTCTACGGTTGTAGAGATGATGGCCTAGCGCACATCGCTGCAGGGGCTAAAAAAGTTCTATTTTCACATCCTGGTGCGAATGACCTTGATAACACCATTATCTACGGTGTGAATCACGACACTATCACAGCTGACCATCGAATTGTTTCCAACGGTTCATGCACGACTAACTGTATTGTCCCTATCATCAAGGTACTTGATGACGCTTTTGGTATTGAGTCTGGGACCATCACGACTATTCACTCTTCAATGAATGATCAACAAGTGATCGATGCATATCATAGCGACCTTCGCCGTACTCGAGCTGCAAGCCAATCCATCATTCCTGTTGATACCAAATTGCACAAAGGTATTGAAAGGATCTTCCCGAAATTTTCTAACAAGTTCGAAGCGATATCTGTGCGTGTGCCTACGGTAAACGTAACTGCGATGGATTTAAGTGTCACAATTAATACAAATGTGAAAGTTAATGACGTAAATCAAACCATTGTTAATGCGTCCCAGTGTACATTACACAATATAGTTGACTATACTGAAGCGCCGCTCGTTTCCATCGACTTTAATCACGATCCCCATAGCGCAATTGTTGATGGTTCACAAACGCGAGTGAGCAACGGCCACCTAGTGAAAATGCTGGTGTGGTGTGACAATGAATGGGGCTTTGCGAACCGAATGCTGGATACGGTTCTTGCAATGCAAGCTTCTGAAGGCAAGAAGTAAGACCTAGAAGCAAATGTGCGGATTATTTATTTTTTAGCTTGAAATAAATACAAAGTATCCACATATTATGAGTAGTTAAAGAATTACCAGTTGAATAATTTATAGGCTTAGCAGGGTTGCTGAGTTTCCAAAACTTTATATTTATTTAAATTTGAGAGGACAAAACATGTCTGTGATCAAGATGACTGACCTGGAACTTGCAGGTAAACGCGTATTTATTCGTGCTGACCTAAACGTACCAGTAAAAGACGGTAAAGTAACTTCAGATGCACGTATCCTTGCATCTCTACCAACTATCAAACTTTGCCTAGAAGCTGGCGCAAAAGTTATGGTTACTTCTCACCTTGGTCGTCCTACTGAAGGCGAATACAACGAAGAGTTCTCTCTAGCACCTGTAGTTAACTACCTAAACGACGCACTAGACTGCGAAGTTAAGCTAGCGAAAGATTACGTTAACGGCCTAGAGCTAAACGCTGGTGAACTAGTTGTTCTTGAAAACGTTCGCTTTAACAAAGGCGAGAAGAAAAACGAAGAAGCACTTTCTAAGCAGTACGCTGCACTATGTGACATCTTTGTAATGGATGCATTCGGTACAGCTCACCGTGCACAAGCTTCTACTCACGGTGTTGGTACTTATGCACCTGTAGCATGTGCTGGTCCTCTTCTAGCTGCTGAACTTGAAGCTCTTGGCAAAGCAATGGACAACCCGGCTCGTCCACTAGTTGCTATCGTTGGTGGTTCTAAAGTTTCTACTAAACTAACGGTTCTAGAGTCTCTTTCTAAAATTGCTGACCAACTTGTTGTTGGTGGTGGTATCGCGAACACGTTCATCGCTGCTGAAGGCCACAACGTAGGTAAGTCTCTATACGAAGCAGACCTAGTTGAGACAGCTAAGAAGCTAATGAAAGAGTGTGCTATTCCAGTAGCAACTGACGTTGCATGTGCTAAAGCTTTCGATGAAAACGCTGAAGCTGAAATCAAGCACGTTTCTGAAGTTCAAGACGACGACATGATTTTCGACCTTGGTCCAGATTCAACGGCTGCTCTTGCTGAAATCATCGGCAATGCAAAAACTATCCTTTGGAACGGCCCTGTAGGCGTATTCGAATTTAAGAACTTCGAAGCGGGTACTGCTGGTATCTCTAAAGCAATCGCTGAATCTGCAGGTTTCTCTGTAGCCGGTGGTGGTGACACGCTAGCAGCTATCGACAAGTTCGGTATCAAAGCTGACGTTTCTTACATCTCTACTGGTGGTGGCGCTTTCCTTGAGTTCGTTGAAGGTAAAGTACTTCCTGCAGTAGCAATGCTTGAAGAGCGTGCTAAAGCATAATTGATTCAGAAAGGCGAGATGTGAATCTCGCCTTTTAACGTTTGCGGCATATCACACTTTTTTGCTAGAATGGCACAAGTTGTGAGCAAACGATTGCAAGTTTTTGAACTTAAGTTTTTTAATCTTAAAACGATAGAATAAATAGGACTATTTCCATGTCTAAGATCTTCGATTTTGTAAAACCTGGTGTGATTTCTGGCGATGACGTACAGAAAGTATTTGAAGTAGCAAAAGAAAACAAATTTGCTCTTCCTGCTGTAAACGTTGTTGGTACTGACTCTGTAAACGCAGTACTAGAAGCAGCTGCTAAAGTTAAAGCTCCAGTAGTTGTTCAGTTCTCTAACGGTGGCGCTGCATTCTTCGCAGGTAAAGGCGTTAAACTTGAAGGTCAAGGCGCACAAGTTCTTGGCGCTGTAGCTGGTGCAAAATATGTACACGCTGTAGCTGAAGCTTACGGTGTTCCAGTTATCCTGCACACTGACCACGCTGCTAAGAAACTTCTTCCATGGATCGACGGTCTACTAGACGCTGGTGAAGAGTTCTTCGCACAAACTGGTAAGCCTCTATTCTCTTCTCACATGCTAGACCTTTCTGAAGAGTCTCTAGAAGAGAACATCGAAACATGTGCTAAGTACCTAGAGCGCATGGCTAAAATGAACATGACAATCGAGATCGAACTTGGTTGTACTGGTGGTGAAGAAGACGGCGTTGATAACTCTGATATGGACGCATCTGAGCTTTACACTTCTCCAGAAGACGTAGCATACGCATACGAGAAACTAATGGCTGTTAGCCCACGTTTCACTATCGCTGCTTCTTTCGGTAACGTACACGGTGTTTACCAAGCTGGTAACGTTGTACTTACTCCAACTATCCTACGTGACTCTCAAGCATACTGTGCAGAGAAGTTCGGTATTGCACCTAACGCTCTAAACTTCGTATTCCACGGTGGTTCTGGTTCTTCTGAAGCAGAAATCCAAGAGTCTATCGGCTACGGTGTTATCAAAATGAACATCGATACTGATACACAGTGGGCAACTTGGGATGGTATCCGTCAGTACTCTGCTGACAACTTCGACTTCCTACAAGGTCAAATTGGTAACCCAACTGGCGAAGCTGCTCCAAACAAGAAGTACTACGATCCACGCGTATGGCTACGTGCTGGTCAAGCTTCAATGGTTGCTCGTCTAGAGAAAGCATTTGCTGACCTTAACGCTGTAGACGTACTATAATTCTTTGAATTAAGTACTCTTTAAGTTTTTAAAACCCGCTCATAGAGCGGGTTTTTTTATGTCTGATAAAAACTTGTATTAAATATGTGAAAAACCTAGCCTACGGTGAATAAATTTCGTAGTCTTTTAGTTATCGGTATTTGTGTTTATTAGTAAGTTTTATTAATTCAAAAGCTTACATAAATATGACTTTGCAATCTGTCAAAGATAGGATATCGTGCCGAAAAACTGAACTTGGTTCAGTTTATAAAAAGGACTTGGCTTTAATTTACTTTTAACACAATGACTTAACAGAGGTTAATCTTTTTCGTTATCGTAGAGTAAGTTTGGCTTAAGGCAGTTTAGCCCATAGCATATTATATAGAGGATGCACATTATGGCTGATAGTTCGACAGCAATTGAAACCCCACTTGTGGACGGCTTGTCTCACGCTGAGCAGTGGTTAACAAATAATTCAGACCTATTTATCCAATATGGCGTAAATATCATTTCTGCACTGATAATTTTATTTATCGGTAACATCATCGTTAAAGCAATAGCGAATAGCGTGTCCAAGGTTCTTGAGAAGAAGAAAATGGACCGAGCTGTTGTGGAGTTTATCCACGGTTTAGTTCGTTACTTGTTGTTTGTTATTGTTCTTATTGCTGCACTTGGTCGTCTAGGTGTTCAAACTGCATCTGTGGTCGCTGTTATTGGTGCTGCTGGTTTAGCGGTAGGTCTTGCACTACAAGGTTCGCTATCTAATTTTGCTGCCGGTGTACTTATTGTTGCATTCCGTCCATTCAAGTCAGGTGACTATGTAGAGATTGGTGGTGTAGCAGGTTCGGTTGATTCTATTCAAATCTTCCAAACAATCCTAACAACGCCAGACAACAAAATGGTTGTAGTACCTAACGGCAGTGTTATCGGTAGTCCAATCACAAACTACTCTCGTCATGCGACGCGACGTATTGATCTAATGATTGGTGTTTCTTACAACGCTGATCTTCAGAAGACAAAAGCGCTACTGACTAAGATCTGTGAATCTGATGAGCGTGTACTAAAAGAACCTGGCGTTCAAGTTGGTGTTCATACACTTGCTGATTCTTCAGTTAATTTCGTAGTTCGTCCATGGGTTAGCACGGCTGACTACTGGAGTGTTTATTTCGACCTGATGCAAGCAATCAAAGAAGGCTTGGATAATGAAGGCATCGAAATTCCATTCCCGCAAATGGATGTACACATGAATAAAGTAGAAGCTTAATCTCTAGTTCGTTTTTATAGCGATAAGCTTTTATAAAGAAAGGCGGATAACTTAAGTTATCCGCCTTTTTTGTGGGCTACGTTTTGTTTTGAAATCAGGTTACACGTATTGTTCAACTAGTCCGTTGGCAAGTACAAACGCAATAGCAAACATCATAGCCGCTACTGCGATATCGATGCCTTTCTTAACATTCGGTTTAGATAGCGTTGGGCCTAATTTTGCAGCGCCTAGTGACAATGAGTAAAACCACACGAATGAAGCCAAGATCGTCCCCATAGCAAACGCAATTCTGTCATTACCTTCAAATTGCCCACCGATTGAACCTAGAATCACTACGGTATCCAAGTAGAGGTGCGGGTTTAACACGGTCACCGCTAACGCACCTAAAACAACGGTACGCTTGCCACGAGCCAGTATCTCACCCTTTGATTCATTACTTGTACGTGTTCTAAATGCACTACGTAGTGATAACAACCCATAGACCGTTAGAAAGGTAATACCACCCAAAGTGACAGAGGTTAACAACAATTCATTTTGCGAAAGGATCGCTCCTCCGCCAAAAATACCCAATGAGATAAATAAGGTATCGAGCAGGCTACAAATTGTCGCTGTCGTTAAATGATGATTGCGCTTTATCCCTTGATTTAGGACATACGCATTTTGAGCGCCAATAGGGATGATCATGCTCGCCCCTAGACCAAAACCTTGTAATAAAACCCAAAAATTCATTTTAACCTCCACTTATTTAACGATATTTATGTGCTATATGGCGAAGATACTCTGACCCTTTGAATAAGTATAATTAATGATTTTAATCTATTATTAGAGTTGCTAATGTAAAGGATGATTAGGTTAAAAAGGAAGCAAGTTGATGCGTGGGTTGGACTATAAGTGGATAGAAGCACTCGATGCTGTGGTAAAACAACGCAGTTTCGAAAGGGCCGCTGAGCAGTTATATATTTCTCAATCAGCGGTGTCACAGCGTATCAAGCAGCTCGAAAAGTGGATAGCACAGCCGGCTTTAGTGAGAGAAAATCCACCAAGGCCGACACCGGCAGGTAAAAAGCTTTTGGGTTTATATCGTCGAGTTCGCTTACTAGAGCATGAGCTTGTACCTGAGCTAATGAATGAAGAGGGTTCTCAACCATTATCGATCTCTATCGCAACCAACGCTGATAGCTTAGCAACTTGGTTGTTACCAGCATTATCGGATGTAATGACGTCGCGTCAGGTTGAATTGAATCTTGCGATTCATGGTGAATCGAGAACCATTGAGAAGATTAAAAGCGGTGAGGTTGCAGGGGCGATCAGTTTAGAGTCCCAAGCGATTCCGGGCTGCAGTGCAGACTATCTGGGTAGGATGGATTATGTGTGTGTATCTAGTCCGGATTTCCATGAACGCTATTTTTCTGAGGGTGTAAATTACGTAACGCTCAGTAAAGCTCCGGCTGTTTCTTATGATCAATACGATGATCTACATAAGAAGTTTTTGCATGATCATTTTAATGTACCAAGGGACAGCGTTATTAATCATACGGTCGGCAGCTCGGAAGCATTTGTGCGTTTGGCGCTGTCAGGTGTTGCTTATTGTTTGATCCCTCGATTGCAGATCATTGATGAGCTAGAGTCCGGTGTATTGATCGATATTACGCCCGGCTTTTTGTTGTCTTATCGAATCTATTGGCACCATTGGCAACTAGAGAGCGGGGTATTAAAAGAGATATCTCAAGCGATATTAAGCTATACCCACAATCACTTACCTCAGTAAGCTGTTGGTTTTTACAGCGTCAAAGTTGTGTTAGAAGTCCTTCCGTGGGATTGGTTATGTTACAAATTGCTCTATGATAAAAGAACATTTGTTCAGCATAGGTCTACCTAATGAAGTTTGTACCAAAGATGTTAGCAACGTCTCTTACTCTTACTCTTACTCTTACTCTTACTGTTGCGTTGAGTTCTGTGAGTTTTCCATCATTGGCTAACTCGCCATCTTTTCCGCATATCTCAACGACGGGCTACGGTGAAGTGATCGCAACACCAGATATGGCGACATTTTCCGTGAGAGTCGTAGAATCGACGATGACTGCTGAACAGGCTAAAAATACCGTTGATAAAGTGGTGACTGGTTTTCTTAACAAGCTGCATCAAGCTGGTGTAGATGAGGCGAGTGTGCACAGCTCGAACCTCTATTTATCGCCTCAGTACCATTACCCTAAAGATGGTAAGCCTGAATTGGTGGGCTATAGAGCTTCACGTAATGTGACAGTTCAAGTGAATGAGTTAGCAAATCTCAATGAGTATATGGATATTGCTATTGGGCAGGGCATTAACCAGATCGATAACATCCAGCTTCAAGTTCGTGACCAAGCTAAGTATCAAGAGCAAGCGCGTTTAGAAGCAATCAAAGATGCAAGATCAAAAGCCAAATCATTAGCGAGCGGTTTTGAACGAGAGTTAGGTGACGTTTGGCGCGTAGATTACAACGCACAATCTTCTCAGCCTGTATTGATGCGTTCAATGGCGATGGATGCAAGAACCGAGTCGAATTCTTATGAAGATTCGACGATCACCATTCGTGACCGAGTGAATGTGATCTACCAACTAGAAGAGTAGTGAGCGTACTTCAAAGAGTCGTTAGATCATCATGATCTATTTACCTACGGTAGACTAAATACTAAAAAGGCTCTCATTGTGAGAGCCTTTTTGTTGTTACTTAAGATCTAATTCGATGATTAGTGAAGTAAACGAGCGCGGATTGTGCCTTCAATTTCTTTCAACTTAAGCAGTGCTTCTTCTGAACGGTTTGCTTCTACATCAATAACCACATAACCCATATCTGCTGCAGTCTGTAAGTACTGACCTGCGATGTTAATCCCTTCTTCAGCGAAGATGGTATTAATTTGAGTTAGGATTCCTGGGCGGTTTTCGTGAATGTGAAGTAGGCGAGAAGTACCTGTATGCAGTGGCAATGATACCTCTGGGAAGTTAACGCTTGATAGTGTTGAACCGTTATCTGAGTATTTAGCCAACTTACCTGCAACTTCTACACCGATATTCTCTTGTGCTTCTTGTGTTGAACCACCTACATGAGGAGTAAGAATCACGTTATCGAATTGCATCAATGGCGACTCAAATGGGTCGGCATTGGTTTTTGGTTCTGTTGGGAATACATCAATTGCTGCACCTGAAAGGTGACCAGAATCTAGAGCGCCACACAGAGCCGGAATATCGACTACAGTACCGCGTGCTGCATTGATAAAGATAGAGCCAGGCTTCATGCGCTCGAACTCTTCTTTACCCATCATGTTCTTCGTTTCATTGGTTTCAGGTACGTGTAAAGAGATCACGTCACACTTATTCAGCAATTCAGTCATGGTATGGACTTGAGTTGCGTTACCTAGAGATAGTTTGTTTTCAATATCGTAAAAGTAAACGCGCATGCCAAGGTTTTCCGCAATAATCCCCAGCTGAGTACCAATGTGGCCGTAACCAATAATACCGAGACGCTTACCACGAGCTTCGTTTGAGTTATCGGCACTCTTTTTCCAAATGCCGCGGTGAGCAAGTGCGTTCTTTTCAGGAATACCACGTAATAGTAGTAGAACCTGGCCAAGAACCAGCTCAGCCACGCTTCGAGTGTTTGAGAACGGAGCATTGAAAACAGGAATACCGCGTTTTGCTGCCGCTTGAAGATTGACTTGGTTAGTACCAATACAGAAACAACCGACTGCAACTAGCTTTTCAGCTGCATCAATCACTTCTTGGGAGATGTTTGTGCGAGAACGGATACCAATGAAATGAGCATCTTTAACTGCTTCAAGAAGTTCATCTTCAGGTAGCGAGCCTTTATGGTACTCAATATTTGTGTAACCAGCGGCTTGCAGTACTTCTACAGAAGAAGGGTGAAGACCTTCCAGAAGTAGAATTTTAATCTTTTCTTTTTCCAGTGAAACTTTGGCCATTGTTCTCGTCCTTAAAATGGAAAGGTTGGGCAAATGCGGCGCACGTGCTACAAAATGGCTGAAAGGGGAACAAATTCACCACTTTGTCAGGAGACAAACGTTTTCCCTGTGCGTCTTCTGAACAATAAAGTAACAAAAAAAAAATGTTTTGGGTAAGAAAATTACGGAATAAGACATAATTTTACAGACAGAAAGCAAAAAAAACGGCGCCCTTGGGCACCGTATGTAATGAAGTAACAGAAAAACTCAATTTTCTATTATTTATTCTTCGATTTTTGCACCTTCAGGTGTGCCAGTGATTACCACATCAGCACCACGGTGAGCAAAAAGACCAACCGTCACCACACCTGCGATACCATTGATGATATCTTCCAGTTGTTTTGGATTTTCGATGGCCATGCCGTAAACATCTAAGATCACATTGCCGTTATCGGTTGTGCAGCCTTCGCGGTAAACTGGGTCACCACCAAGTTTTACTAGTTCACGTGCAACGTATGAACGTGCCATCGGGATAACTTCAACAGGCAGTGGGAATTTACCCAATACATCAACGGCTTTAGTACCGTCAACAATACAAATAAACTTATCAGAGATCGCCGCTACGATTTTTTCACGGGTCAGTGCAGCGCCGCCGCCTTTGATCATGTCACGTGAACCGTTAATCTCATCTGCGCCGTCGACATAGATGTCTAGTTTGAACACGTCGTTGCACTCAAAAACTTTGATTTCTAGTGCTTCTAATTTTTCAGTAGAGGCTACAGAGCTTGAAACCGCACCTTTGATTTTGTCTTTCATTGTGCCAAGTGCGTCGATGAAGTGATTTACTGTAGAGCCAGTACCTACGCCGACAATGCTGCCTTCTTCAACATATTGAAGTGCTGCCCAGCCAGCTGCTTTTTTCATTTCATCTTGAGTCATGCCATTCTCCTGAATAAGGTCTTGCGCTTTGAATTAATCGTTCGCGTATTGAAGTTAACGTTTATATATCGAGGTTAACGTTTGCGGCGCGATTATAGCGCTTTAATGGTTGTTTTCCCATTGCCAAGTTTTACTCGGAGTCACGATTTTAGGTAACGGAATGTCCCATTCTTCAATCGGTAGGGTATCAACATGCTGGCAATCATGAGCTAAACCAATGGGAGTTGCGCCTTCCCCTGTCTCGAACCACTTCGCCAAGGTGCGATCGTAATATCCGCCGCCCATACCTAGGCGATGGCCATGGGAGTCAAAGCCGACAAGGGGCGTAAGAATAAGGTCTAGTTGTTGGCACGGCTTAACGAGCAATTTATTGAGCTGAGGTTCGACAATACCGTATTTATTCAACACAGTGGGTGTGGTTGGCGAGTAGTGCAGGAACAGAAGATGTCCGGCAGAGAAGGGGTGTAATACTGGTAAATAAGTTTGCTTACCTTGCGCCCATAACCATTCGACTAAAGGCTGAGTATCGAGTTCGCCATCAATGGAGATATAGAGGGCAATATGTTGAGCTGACTGAATCTCATTGAGTTGAGAACATTGCTTTACTAAGTCGATACCGGATTGAGTTTGTTGTTCGCCAGATAAGGCATTGCGTTTGATACGGATCTGTTTGCGAAATTCGCTGCGTGTGAGCGTCTTCATAAGAAGGGATACCCCAAAGTGCCGTTGAGAATAGATGGCCCTTGAACCAGCGAGTTCAAGGCGGATCAGCAATGATTACCGTAGGCTTCTCGGTCAGGCCGAGCATGCTCAATAGCACTCAAGTACTAACCCTTAGGGATTGCTTATCGGCTCGGGGACGTGAATCCTCTGACAAACACTCCAGGGTAAATTTTGTGTACGCTATTGCTGTCCGTGCTTAACTTTACTGAGAACATCTGAAAGTGATGTCGTGAGCTGTTCCATTCGCTCGGTCAGTGCGTTTTGTTCGTCATTTGCTTCAAACTTCTTGGTTTGTAATTCGTAGCAAATATTCAGAGCTGCAATCGTTAGCAGCTTCACTTCATTGGTTACCTTAGTACGTTCAGCCATCTCTTTCAATCGATTATCAAGATCGGCCGCCGCTGCAATCAATGACTCTTCTTGCCCTGGGGGACAATTCACTCGAGTCAGTTTTCCTAATATTTCAACGTCTACCGCTTGATTACTCATGATGGATGAACTCTTTAACGCGCTATTTTTAAGGCTGCTGCTCTTTATCATTTTTTTTAAAAGAAAAAGTGCAAGTACCGATGAGGAAGCAATCTCCTCTGAGGGAGAAACTATAGGTAAACCGCTATTAAGATTCAAGCTTTTCAGAGTGACTGTTTGTAAATGAGAGCTTGAGCACACAGTAATTCAGCAAATTGAACAATTGGTAGTCAGTCATCCTTCAATTGCTCAGGATCGATGCTTACCAGAATTGGGGTGAAGTGGTACGATTAAACTATCGATATAAAGAATAACTGAGCGAGCTATCTGATGAGCGAAACTACTTTACCTGACTACCTAACGGTTGCGACTGAACTTCAATCGGCAAGTCTAGCCGTAACCCCTGCTGAGATGCATGGTTTATTAACGGGTATGTTGAGCGGAGGCTTAAACCTAACAGATAAAAGCTGGCAACCACTTATCTTTGATTACACCAACGAAGGTATGGGATGGCCAGATCGTGCTTTGACATTAGCGGAAGCGACACTAAAAGTAACGACCAGTGAAATCACAGGTTCAGGTATGGAACTATCTATGTTGCTGCCTGATGAAGATGCAAGTGCAAGCTTGTTTGATTTGGCGGATGGCGTTTCTGACTGGATTAACCACTTTATTTCTGGTTTAGGTCTGGTTGGCGCTCAATTAAACAAAGCGTCTGACGGTACTAAAGAAGCATTAGCTGATCTTGAAGAGATGGCAAAGCTCGGTATCGACGAAGAAGATGATCTAGAAGAGCAAGCACAGTTGCTAGAGCATGTTATTGAGCACGTAAAAGCGTGTGCATTGACAATTCATGCTGAATTCGGTGCTCGCCCATCTGAAGATGTGGCTCCAACCATTCATTAATCCGTTTGTCGGTTTGAGGTTATGATGGCTCAGTATGATGTTGTAATTGCTGGTGGTGCAATGGCAGGGGCTACGTTAGCTCTTGCTCTGAACCAATTAAGTCAAGGTTCCTTGTCGATTGCGGTAGTGGAGCCTTATCAGGTTAACCATCAAGCTCATCCAGGGTTTGATTCTCGTTCGATTGCTTTGTCTTATGGCACGGTACAGATCCTCGATTCTTTGCACTTGTGGCAAGCTATTGCTCCGGTTGCGACTCCGATTAAAGATATTCACGTATCGGATCGAAGTCATGCCGGAATGACAGATATCTACAGTGAAGAGCTTGCGGTAGATGCACTTGGCTATGTGGTTGAATTGGCGGATGTGGGGCGAATCTATCAGCAAAAGCTTGAATCAGAAGCCACAATTACGATGCTTTGCCCTGAGTCTGTCAGTAACGTGGTACGTGATGAAGCACTAACTACCATTGAACTGACAAGTGGAAAGACAGTCACAACCAAATTATTGGTTGCTGCTGATGGTGCTATCTCAACCTGTTGCCAGCAACTGAATATACCATTGAGTGAACATGACTTTGAGCAAGTCGCTGTGATTGCTAATATTGTGGCGAGTGAACCCCATCAAGGTCGAGCATTTGAGCGTTTTACTCATCATGGGCCCGTCGCTCTATTACCGATGAATGACAACCGTTTGTCGCTGGTTTGGTGTTTGTCACCGGAACAAGCACATCAAGTTATGGCTTTAAACGATGACGAATTTCTTGAGCAGTTGCAGAATGACTTTGGTTGGCGACTTGGCCGATTAAAGAAGGTAGGCAAGCGTGCTAACTACCCATTGATTCTTCGCCACCGCCAACAAAATATTTCTCATCGATTCGCGATTATAGGTAATGCAGCTCAAACTCTTCACCCGATTGCCGGGCAAGGTTTTAACCTCGGTATTCGTGACGTCGCTTCATTAGCTGAAGAGCTGTGTTCTCAATTGGATGACGTGGGTCGTTATACCGGTCTTGTTAACTTTAGAAAGCGTAGAGAACAAGACAGAGATACCACGATAACGCTGACATCAAGCCTAGTCCACCTGTTTTCAAACGATTTTTTGACTGCTCGTATTGGGCGAAATCTTGGGTTAGCTGTCATCGATAACCTCCCACCTCTTAAAGGTCCACTTTTGCGTCATACGCTTGGCCTAGTAGAAAGATAAGGTAGAAAAATAATGATGCAAAGTGTTGATATCGCCATTGTTGGCGGTGGCATGGTTGGTTTAGCACTCGCTGCAGCACTGAAAGACAGTGACTTAAGAATTGCTGTTATTGAAGGCAAGGCACCTAGCGAAGGGCTTAGTGAATTACCTGATGTTCGAGTTTCGGCTCTGAGTCGTTCGAGCGAATTGATTCTTCGTAATTTAGGCGCATGGCAAGGCATTGAACAAAGGCGCGCTGCACCTTACCAAGCGATGGAAGTATGGGAACAAGACAGCTTTGCTCGCATTGAGTTTGATTCAACGCGCTTGGCTCAGCCTAATCTTGGCCACATTGTTGAAAACCGTGTGATCCAATTAGCTTTGCTTGAGCAGGTTAAGAAGCAAGACAACGTTAGCCTATACATGCCTGCAATCTGCAAAACGATGGCGATTGGTGAAAGCGAAGCATGGTTAACATTAGATAATGGACAAGCACTGACAGCCAAGTTGGTCGTTGGAGCGGACGGCGCAAATTCTTGGGTTCGTAAGCAGCAAGACATCCCTCTGACACATTGGGATTACGGCCACAGTGCGATTGTCGCGAATATCAAGACCACAGAGCCGCATCACAGCGTTGCTCGTCAGATATTCACACCACAAGGGCCTTTGGCATTCCTACCAATGCAGCCAAGCCATATGAGTTCGATTGTTTGGTCAACGGATCCTAATCGTGCAGAGAAGCTTGTATCAATGTCAGATGCTGATTTTAACAAGCAACTGACTGCTGAATTTGACTCAAAACTTGGCTTATGCGAAGTGGTTGGTGATCGTTTTGCCTTCCCTCTGCGCATGCGTTATGCACGTGACTTTGCTGTAGAGCGTGTTGCTTTGGTGGGTGATGCTGCTCATACGATTCACCCGTTAGCAGGGCAAGGCGTGAACCTTGGCCTATTAGACGCAGCAAGCTTAGCGCAAGAGCTATTAACGTTATGGGGTGCTGGTGAGGATATTGGTACCAAGCGCAATCTTCGTGGTTATGAGCGCTGGAGAAAAGCAGAGGCGGCGAAAATGATTGCTTCAATGCAGGGCTTTAAAGATCTGTTTGAAGGCGATAATCCAGCCAAGAAGTTGATTCGTGGCATCGGTATGAAGCTAGCGGGTCAACTGCCTGGCGCGAAAGATGAAATCATGAAGCGGGCACTTGGCTTATCAGGTAATCTTCCTGATTTAGCCAAACGTCCCGTATCGCAACGATAGTCGCGCACGACGAGTCATTGTTGATAGCAAATAGAAGATTTTAGTCATTGCATCACAAACACGAAAAAAGGGTTGGCATAATGCCAACCCTTTTTGTTTTTAATTCTTTAGGTAATCAGATCATGCGTATGCGCAGCGCAGTTTCATAATTTCACTATTTATCTCTTTCACAGTTTGAAAGTGACGTTTTTCTGCTCGATCTGGCAGCACTAGTTTACCGTTATCAAACTCAAATTTTCCTACGCCGTAAATGTAGATTCGTCCTTTGAAAAGTCGACTTACATGTTTAGCAATCATACCCGGTGTATAGCGCTTAAACAGTCTCATTCTAAATTATCCTTATATTTACCTAGCCTGCATATTATAGAAAAACTCCGAGATAATAAGTGTGACAAGTATGGAGTTATATGCAGTAGAGTTAACGTGAATTAGATATTTGTGCTGCTCTAAGCACTTTCTTCAGTAAATATCTATTTTTACGTGAGCTCCTCCCCAAAATAATACTGAGTAGTGAACTGCTGTGAACTTTCCTGTCCGGTATTAAGCAGTGGTAATGTTACAAGTATAAGAATAGGCGGGATTTTTTTGTTTGTGTAATCAAATTGTAAATTTTAAGTATAAAAAAAGCCCGTCTAAAACGGGCGAATAGTCACAGATGCATTACACAAAAGTGGATACTGATGTTACTCAGTGGATTCACTTGTACTGATTTGCCTTAAGGCGAGTCAGTAAACCCACAATAACGCAAATTCACCTCTGTGACTACTTATGCTTTTATTTTGATTAAATATTTACTACTACAGTGCTCTTCTTATGACAAACTTCACACTAAAAATGTACTCAATGCAAAGTTGTAGTTAAGTTTGAGAGCGAAGGCGCGATCGAAAAGATCATCGACTGATGTCTGCAACGATTGGTGCACAAAGTGCCATTAGATCATTGGGATTCAGCGCAACTCCAGCCATTCGGTCACCGGAGCTAATAGTAACGGTCGAGTTTTTTTGAATGGAAGGATCAAAAATGATCGGCATGTGTCTCTTCAGAGCAATCGGCCCGACACATCCAGCTTTAAAGCCGGTGATGGCTTCAACATCTTTCAGTGATACGCAGGTCATTCGACGGCAATTCAGTACCGAGCGTACTTTCTTCGGGTCGATAGGGCGATCACCAGCAATACAAGCTAACGCATACTGGTTTCCCATATCCTTGAGCAGGATGCACTTGACCATTTGAGAGGCATCGATGCTTCGTTCTTGCGCTGTCTCTTCAATGCTGGTGGTTGGTTTGCTTTGCATCAGCAGGCGATAGTCCACCTGCTGTTGATCTAACCATTGTGTTATCAGTGTTTCCACGTGGTCACTCTTCGTCAAGGCTGTAAGGCAGTGGCAGAATGTTCCACACTTGGTCAGGTTGTGCTGTCAATCGAAGCTGAACATCGTCATCAAGGTTGTTTGGTAGCACCATCAAACCAATCGCGTAGTTATCAGCAAATTGATACACGTTTAATAGTCGACCTGCACCACGCCAGTTTTCACCCACACTGCGTTCTAGTTCAATCGTATTCTCAAGAGACAGTACATCTGAAGTCGTTCCTGAAACAATACGCATTTCACGCTTGTTCATGCCACGATACTTAGCACGAGCAACCGTTTCTTGACCTGTGTAGCAGCCTTTTGAAAAGCTGATACCGCCAATCGCTTGCAGGTTAAGTGCTTGAGGAATGTGTTCGTTTTGCTCTGCTTTCGATAGGTTAGGCTGAGCATCAAGAATTTCATGATACTGCCATAGCGCTTCTGATACTTTCTCCGCAGCGCTGTTTGATACCAAGGCTTCAGCGGCTTCTTCTGTAACAAGTAGAGCCCAGCGGTTATCTGATACTAGAACAGCCGTACCACCAGAGATAGCACGTACATTACCTTGGCTTTCTGAAATGGAATCAATGTATTGATTAGCAGACGCACCCATCACACCGATAACAACGTCAGACGTTTGCTCGATATCGACCTTAGAGAACACCGCGTACTTTTTGATTTCAACGAGCTCTACTTCAATCGCAGATTTAGGCTGCATGAGTGCGTAGCCACCGTTGTGGTGGAACAAACGAAAGATACTCCATACCTTCCCTTTCGCATCACAATGTGCACCTAATGTAGATTCATCATTAGGAAGAGTGACGACATCGCATGTAACTTGACCTTGTAGGTATGATTTTTTGTCATCGCCTATCATGGTAATTGCGCTCCAATCCGACACGTGTGTCATCATCAGTTCTGGAAGCGATTCATTTTGCGTATGAGCGAGCGGCTGAAATGTGTTTTTCCAATCCATTTTATCTTTCCTAAGAATTTTATTTGGCTCTATGTTAATCCGGTTCTGTTTCTTTGTCAGCCTAGGTTTTTTTGTGAGCTTAGATAGGGACTGTGACTCACATAGTAGTTGCAGAGCGTATGACTTGTTACACTCCGAGAAAGAAAAATTATAGGTGAGGATAGCCAATGTACACTGCAGAGCAGAAAGCACGAATTAAATGGGGTTGCCGTCGTGGCATGTTAGAACTTGATGTTGTCATCATGCCATTTTTTGAAGAGTGTTTTGATTCATTGCAAGAGCAGGAACAGCGTGAGTTTGTTTCTCTACTTGAGTGTGATGACCCAGATTTGTTTACTTGGGTGATGGGACACGGACGCAGTGAAAACCTAGGCCATGCATCAATGGTTGATAAAATTGTCGCACACAACCTCAGCAAGGTTCGTTAAGCTTCAGCTTAACCCTTCGTATTTCGCATTATTTGCAAAAGGCACTATTTTTGGGTGCCTTTTGTTTTTCATTGTCCTATCTTCTATTCCGCTCGTTGTCGCTCTCTATTGTTTATCTCTAATTTTCAGCTTGTTTAGATCCGATCATGTGATCCTTAATACCGCACATGGATACTTTGATTACAAAGAAGATGGTGAGATTCGCCTGAATGATCAATCCTACAAATTAAAGTCAGTCGATAAGACCTGGGCACAGTTTTTCGTTAAGTTAAAATTCGAATGTGGGCACTCGGTACTGCTTTGGCGTGATAGCTGTTGCGAACGTGAATATCGCCATTTTCTGACGAACTTACAACGACCGCATGAGGTTAATGAGAACACTCGATAAAAAGAAAAAGGAGCACTAGGCTCCTTTTCGTTTGATTGCGTTTAGTTAAATAATTGATTCACTAGTCGCTTTTAAATAATGATTATGACTGGTTTTTCTCTGGCGTCAGAATCGTTGGGCCACTGTCTTTTGCAAGCTCAGGGTAATCCAATGTGTAGTGTAAACCGCGACTCTCTTTACGCTGCATCGCACAACGCACCATCAGTTCAGCAACTTGTAATAAGTTACGCAGCTCTAGCAGGTTATTTGAAACCTTAAAGTAGCTGTAGTACTCATGAGTTTCTTGTTGCAACATTTGGATACGACGTAAAGCTCGCTCTAGTCGTTTATCGGTTCGAACAATGCCCATGTAATCCCACATGAACAGGCGTAGTTCGTGCCAGTTATGTTGAATGATAACTTCTTCATCACTGTTGGTGACTTGGCTTTCATCCCATGCTGGCAGTTCAGCACAAAGCTGAGACTGATCGATGTTTTCAACGATGTCTTTGGCTGCAGCCCAGGCGTAAACCACACATTCAAGCAGTGAGTTAGAAGCCATACGGTTCGCACCGTGTAGGCCGGTATAGCTCACTTCACCAATAGCATATAGATTGGTTAGGTCAGTTTGACCTTGCTTATTGACCATGACACCACCACAAGTGTAGTGCGCTGCAGGCACTATCGGGATAGGCTCTTTGGTCATGTCGATACCAAGGTCCATCAAGCGAGTGTGGATCATTGGGAAGTGCGTTGTGATGAAATCTTCAGGCTTGTGGCTGATATCGACATACATGCAGTCAGCACCTAGGCGCTTCATTTCGAAGTCAATCGCACGAGCGACTACATCGCGAGGCGCCAGTTCACCGCGCTCATCGAAGTCCTTCATGAAACGAGAACCATCTGGGCGACGCAAGTAAGCGCCTTCACCACGCAGTGCTTCCGTTAGCAAGAAGTTACGTGCTTCTGGGTGGAACAAGCAAGTTGGGTGGAATTGGTTGAATTCAAGGTTTGCTACTCGACAACCCGCGCGCCAAGCGATAGCAATACCATCACCTGAAGAAACATCTGGGTTAGACGTGTATTGATAAACCTTTGAAGCGCCGCCAGTTGCTAGTACAACAAATTTAGCGCGCACGGTTTCCACGTGTTCTTGGTTACGGTTCCAGATGTAGGCACCGATAACCTTGTCTTTTGAACCACCAACTTTATCTTCAGTGATCAAATCAAGTGCATTGTGGCGCTCGAAGATCTCGATGTTTGGGTGATTATTGACGTTATCTTGTAGTGAGGTTTGCATCGCCATGCCAGTGGCATCGGCCGCATGCAGAATTCTTCGGTGGCTGTGACCACCTTCACGAGTGAGGTGGTATTTCGGTTGACCTTCGGTACTGTTCTCATCTTTATCAAATGGAACGCCGCCATCAATCAGCCACTGAACACACTCTTTTGCATTTTCAGCAATGAATTGAACGGTATCTTCTTCACATAACCCAGCCCCAGCAATTTGAGTATCTTCTACGTGAGACTCAATACTGTCCGACTCATCGAACACCGCGGCGATACCACCCTGTGCGTAATACGTCGATCCTTCGCTGCGTGGTCCTTTGCTCAATACAATTACTTTTGCATGTTCAGCTACACGTAAGGCTAATGACAAGCCTGCCGCACCACTTCCTACCACTAATACATCACACTGATGTTCACGGTTTGCGTTCATAACACTTATTCAATCCCGGGCTATAGTCGAGTTGTCCACTCTCAATTGACTTTGTCTTGTTCTAGGAGATGCGCTAAGACTGTTATAATCTTCCTTGAGCCATCCTAAAACGCTATGCAAAATCAAGATATAGACAGCTATCTAGAAATATTTAATTGCTCAATACCATTGCTTTTGCTCAAGTTTCCCCAAATTTATAGGGATAGCTGTTTTTATTACATCACATTGTGAAACAATAATGGCAAATAATTTTAAGAAAGTTGGAACTTTCGGTATTTGGCTCAGTCACAATAGTGCTCTTGTAGACGGTGGTGTCAATACTACATTTCGCATAATTAGTACCCATATCTGTGAAGGTAAGGGTTATAACAATAGGAGTACCCGCTCGAATGAACGAGCAGCTAACCGATCAAGTGTTGATTGAGCGAGTTCAGAGTGGAGATAAGCAGGCATTTAACTTACTAGTGGTTAAGTATCAAAACAAAGTTTGTAATCTTATCTCTCGATACGTGAATAATTCCGGTGATGTACCTGATGTAGCACAAGAAGCTTTTATTAAAGCTTACCGCGCGATACCTAACTTTCGTGGCGAGAGTGCCTTCTATACATGGCTGTACCGAATTGCCGTGAACACCGCTAAAAATCATATTGTTGCCCAAAGCCGTAGGCCGCCAGCAACAGATGTAGATGCAGAAGATGCAGAATATTACGAAACAGGCAGCGCTTTAAAAGAAATATCGAACCCTGAGAACTTAACGCTGTCAAAAGAATTGAAACAAGTCGTTTTTGGAGCGATTGAAGCGTTACCAGAAGACTTAAAAACTGCAATGACGTTACGTGAGCTTGAAGGTTTGAGCTACGAAGAGATTGCAGAAGTAATGGATTGCCCTGTAGGAACCGTACGTTCGCGTATTTTCCGAGCTCGTGAAGCGGTGGAAAAGAAAATTAAGCCTCTTTTGCAACGCTAGAACTTGTAATAATTATGGTGAAAATAATGGCTGATAAAGAAAAGCTTTCGGCACTCATGGATGGTGAAACGATCGATAAAGCTCTCATAGTAGACTTAGAATCTGATCAAGAAAGCATGGATACCTGGCAGAGTTACCATTTAATTGGTGATGTTATGCGTGGGGATGCGCCAGAAACTCCAGAGTGGAACATTGCTAACAGTGTTGCGGCAGCGCTTGATAATGAGCCTGCTCATGGTTCAATGTCGAATCTGCACCAAGTGAATTTAGAACCGGCTGTTACTCCAATTGAAGAGCAGCCCAAACCTCAGCAAGCGAAGCGTCAGCTTCCTGCGTGGTTACAACAGTTTGGACAAGTTGCCGTGGCAGCGTGTGTTTCTCTGGCCGTTGTTCTAGGTGTTCAGCAATATGGTGGTAGCGATCCAGCAGCACCAGAACAGTTGCCTGTGCTACAAACGATTCCATTTGCGGGCTCTGCTGAACCAGTAAGCTTGACTCGTGACTCTGTTGAAAAGCCTGCATCTGAAGCTAACTTGCAAGAGCAGCGTAAACGCGTTCATGCAATGCTAGAAGATTATGAGCTACAACTAAGATTAAACAGTGATGCATCGCCAATGCAAGATGCACATCTAGAATCGGACATTGAATGAAGAAAATCCTGGTCAGTGCACTGACACTGTTCAGCTTGATGTCTCCAACAGCCTTTGCAGAGGAAACTACTGCAAAGGCATTGTTACATCAAATGAACGAGGCCAGTCAGCATCTAAATTACGAACTCTCCTACATATTGATAAAGAAGAGCAGTATCGAACCTCTGGTTTATCGACATGCAGTTAAAGACGACCAACAACTTGCACACCTTGTTTATCTGAGTGGCCCTGTTCGTGAAGTCATTCGACGTGGCAATGAAGTTAGCTATATCGAACCGGGAACAGAGCCTTTTACTATTCAGTCTGGCAGTATGGTTGCACCTGTTATTCCAATGATTAATCGAGATATCGAATCTCTTAATCAGTTCTACGACTTTGTAAAAGTTGGACGTTCTCGTGAGGCGGGCAGCACCACTCAAGTCCTACGTGTCGTGCCGAAAGACGGCCTTCGTTACTCTTACGTGGTTTGGGTTGATGAAAAAACGAGCCTTCCATTGCGTGCAGACCTTCTTGACCGTGATGGCGAAGTGCTTGAACAGTACCGCACCATCTCTTTCGTGGTGAGTGACAAGATTGCCGAGGCTATGGGAGGCTTGAATCAAGCTCAGTTACCTAAGGTTCTATCACTGCCAGAAGGTCTTGTGAGCGAAACTAACTGGCAAGCTGCCTGGATTCCGGAAGGGTTTAAGTCAAAAGAGCTTAGTCGTTATCAAATGGCAGCGACCGATAAAATGGTCGAAAGTCAGCTGTTTAGTGATGGGTTGTTTAGCTTTTCTGTGTATATCGCCGATAAAGATGAGCATTCATTGAAAGGGCAATTGGTACGCCAAGGGCGCAGAACCTTACACAGCTTAGTGATTGGCGATAAAGAAATCTCTGTCGTTGGTGATATTCCGCCAGAAACCGCCAAACGTGTAGCTCAATCTGTGACGTTCAACAAACAGGTGTCAACGCAATGATGACCGCGTTAGCGACCGTTAGCTCGGTCGAACGAACAGGTAAGCAATATTTTGTTCAGCTGAGCTGTGAACAACAAACTAGTTGTAGCAGTTGCTCTTCTCAAAAAAGCTGCGGCACGGGTATTGTGACTAAGGCTGTTGGCAATAAATCTTTGTTTTGGCAGCTTAAAACCAAAAGTTTAGTCAAAGCAGGACAAATTGTAGAAATTGGCTTTCCAGAAAAAAGCCTACTTCAGTCGGCTGCGATCGTTTATCTCATCCCACTTTTCATGTTGATGATTGGTGCTGGTTTTGGACAACTCTTGTTACAACCCTTGCTCCAAGGGGGCGAGGGGATAGTCATACTCAGTGCAGCGCTGTTTACTGCTGGTGGGATTGCCTTAGCGAAGCGGTTGGCCAAACCTATGGAAGACAAATCCAAGCAAGAAGTCGTATTGATTCGAATTCTAGGTGAGTCTCTCGTCTAATTTATGATGCTTCTTGCCCTTAAATTGGGTAGAATCTGCCAACTTGATTGAAATGCCGCCACCAATGCTGAATCTAGATTGGACGTGTCGCGGCTTTCTTATTATCCCTATTCAAAGAGTTTAGTCACACCAAGCCTATGAAGCACATTCGTAATTTTTCGATTATCGCCCACATCGACCACGGTAAGTCGACCCTTTCTGACCGCTTAATCCAAGTTTGTGGAGGATTAAGTGAACGTGAGATGGCAGCTCAAGTCCTCGATTCTATGGATATAGAACGCGAGCGTGGTATTACAATTAAAGCGCAGAGTGTGACTTTAGATTATAAAGCTAAAGATGGTGAAACTTACCAACTTAACTTTATCGACACTCCTGGACACGTAGACTTTTCTTACGAAGTATCTCGTTCTCTAGCAGCTTGTGAAGGCGCACTTCTTGTAGTGGATGCTGGCCAAGGTGTTGAAGCTCAGACTCTAGCTAACTGTTACACCGCGATTGAAATGGAACTGGAAGTAGTGCCAATCTTGAATAAGATTGACTTACCTGCAGCTGAACCAGAACGTGTTGCAGAAGAAATCGAAGAGATCGTTGGTATCGATGCGATGGAAGCGACTCGCTGTTCTGCGAAAACAGGTTTGGGTGTCGACGACGTTTTAGAGAACATCGTGACGGCAATCCCGCCACCGGAAGGTGATCCTGAAGCGCCGTTACAAGCACTGATCATTGACTCTTGGTTCGATAACTACCTTGGTGTTGTTTCTTTGGTTCGTATTAAAAACGGTAAACTGAAGAAGAACGACAAGATTAAAGTTATGTCGACAGACCAAGTTTGGGGTGTTGATCGTCTAGGTATCTTTACTCCTAAGCAAATCGACACCACTGAGCTAAATACTGGCGAAGTAGGTTGGGTTGTTTGTGGTATTAAAGACATCCTAGGTGCACCGGTTGGTGATACGTTGACGCTTGCTAAAGGCGGCAGCACTGAACGTCTACCTGGTTTCCAAAAAGTGAAACCTCAGGTATATGCAGGCCTATTCCCTGTATCATCTGATGACTACGAGAACTTCCGTGACGCGCTAGGCAAATTAAGCCTGAACGATGCATCGTTGTTCTACGAACCAGAAAGTTCAGCAGCACTTGGTTTTGGTTTCCGTTGTGGCTTCTTAGGAATGCTTCACATGGAGATCATTCAAGAGCGTTTAGAGCGTGAATACGACCTAGACCTAATTACGACTGCACCAACAGTAGTATATGAAGTTGTAAAAACAGATAAAACGGTTCTGTACGTTGATAGCCCGGCTAAACTGCCAGCAGTTAATGACCTAGAAGAAATTCGCGAACCAATTGCACGCTGTAATATTCTGGTACCTTCTGATTACCTAGGTAACGTAATTACACTGTGTGTTGAGAAGCGTGGCGTACAAGTCGACATGGTTTACCACGGTAACCAAGTTGCTGTGACGTATGATCTTCCTATGGCAGAAGTCGTTCTAGACTTCTTCGACCGTCTGAAGTCAACGTCTCGCGGTTACGCATCATTGGATTACAACTTCCAACGCTACGAGCCATCAAACATGGTACGTGTCGACGTATTGCTGAATGGCGAAACCGTTGATGCATTAGCGATCATTACGCATAAAGATATTGCCCAGTCTCGTGGTCGTCTACTGGTAGAGAAGATGAAAGAATTCATCCCTCGTCAGATGTTCGATATCGCGATTCAAGCAGCGATTGGTAACCACATCATTGCTCGTTCTACAGTGAAACAACTGCGTAAGAACGTAATCGCAAAATGTTATGGTGGTGATATCAGTCGTAAGAAGAAACTTCTTAAGAAACAAAAAGAAGGTAAGAAGCGTATGAAGCAGATCGGTAACGTTGAACTGCCTCAAGAAGCTTTCCTTGCAATCCTTCATGTTGGAAAAGACTAACTTTATCCAGCATTAAACGAATAATTGAAAGTGAAAGAGTAGCTCGCTACTCTTTCACTTTCGTTATTTTTAAAGAAATGAAATTTAAGGGATATCAATGGCTAACACATTTTCGCTTATCTTAGTGATCGTAACTCTAGTAACCGGCATTGTATGGACGTTGGAAAAGTTTGTGTGGGCGAAGAAGCGCCAGCAAAAGCTTGCTGACGTTGAAGCACAATCGAATGGCCTAGACGCTGAAATCAGCGCAAAAGTTACGGCTCAGCCTTGGTGGGTTGAGAACAGTGTGTCCATTTTCCCGGTAATTGCATTTGTTTTGATCTTGCGTTCATTCATCTATGAACCGTTTCAAATCCCTTCTGGCTCGATGATGCCAACCCTTTTGGTTGGTGATTTCATCTTGGTAGAGAAGTACGCGTACGGTCTGAAAGACCCAGTATGGCGAACTCAATTGGTAGAAACAGGCAAACCAGAACGCGGTGACTCAATCGTATTTAAGTATCCACCTCAGCCGAACATTGACTACATTAAGCGTGTTGTCGGTATGCCAGGTGATACGATTCGCTACAGCAGTCGTAAAGAGATCTGTATTCAGGCGAAGGGTACAAGTAGCTGTGAACCAGTGAAACTAAGTAACGTTGAAGAAAGTCAATTTATTCAAGATGGTGTGCCTCTGATTCAGCTGAACGAACAGCTTGGAGACGTAGAGCACCAGATTTTAGTTAACCCATTACGTCGTGATCGTGTGCAAGCATATCAGCCTCGCAATGGTGTTAATGAATGGGTCGTTCCAGAAGGCCAATACTTTGTGATGGGTGATAACCGTGACAACAGTGCCGATAGCCGTTACTGGGGCTTTGTCCCTGAAGCAAACCTTGTTGGTAAGGCTGTTGCTATTTGGATCAGCTTCGAATTCGAACGCGGTTCAGACAGTATACTTCCAACATGGATTCCTACTGGTGTGCGTTTTAATCGCATCGGTGGGATTCATTAATCGATCACATAACACATCGAGAGAGCATGAATTCTCCAATTGATAAACTAGAGAGAAAGATTGGCTATCAGTTTAATGATGCCGATCTTATCCACTTGGCGCTGACTCACCGCAGCGCCGCAGGTAAACATAACGAACGTCTTGAGTTTCTGGGCGATTCAATTTTAAGTTTTGTTATCGCTGATGATCTTTACCACCGTTTTCCTAAGGTAAACGAAGGTGATATGAGCCGCATGCGCGCAACATTAGTACGTGGTCATACATTGGCAGAACTAGGTCGTGAATTCGAACTAGGAGATTACTTAAAATTAGGTCCAGGTGAGTTGAAGAGTGGCGGTTTCCGTCGCGATTCTATTCTAGCGGATGCTGTCGAAGCGATCATCGGTGCTGTCTATTTAGATAGTGACACCGAAGTGGTTCGCGGCATTATTTTAAGCTGGTACCAATCTCGCCTAGATGCTATTCAGCCTGGAGTATCTCAAAAAGATCCGAAAACTCGTCTACAAGAGTTTTTGCAAGGTCGAAGAAATCCTCTACCTGTCTACACAGTGACTAATATTAAAGGTGAAGCACACAACCAAGAGTTTACGGTTGAGTGTGAAGTGGCAGGTGTGGATAAACCTGTTATCGGTAAAGGCACTAGCCGCCGCAAGGCAGAACAAGCGGCTGCTGAAACAGCATTAGAGCAACTAAGCAATGTCTGATAACAACCAAGATTTCGATATCGATGCATTCTTTTCATCTGATAGCAAAAAAACGGGCCTACCGGAAAACCAACACTGTGGCTTCATCGCTATTGTCGGTCGCCCAAACGTAGGTAAGTCGACGCTTCTGAACCATATTCTGGGACAGAAAATTTCTATTACATCACGTAAACCTCAGACGACACGTCACCGTATTATGGGCGTAGAAACTGAAGGTGATTACCAAGCGATTTTTGTTGATACTCCTGGACTTCATATTGAAGAAAAGCGTGCAATCAACCGCTTGATGAACCGTGCGGCGAATAGCTCACTGAGTGATGTGAACCTAGTATTCTTCCTTGTTGACGGTACACATTGGACTGAAGATGATGAAATGGTATTGAATAAGCTGAGAAAAACAGATTTCCCAGTGGTACTTTGTATTAACAAAGTAGATAACGTTCAAGACCGTACAGATGTAATGCAACACATGATGGAAGTCTCTAAGAAGATGGAATTCGTTGATGTTGTACCTATTTCGGCGAAGCAAGGTAAAAACATTGATGTACTGCGTAAGCACGTACGTGAGCATTTACCGAAAGCGACACATCACTTCCCTGAAGAGTATGTGACTGATCGCTCGCAACGTTTTATGGCATCTGAAATCATCCGTGAAAAGCTAATGCGCTTTACAGGTGATGAGCTACCTTATTCGGTGACGGTTGAAATCGAACGTTTTGATTACAACCCTGATAACGATGGTTTCCATATCAATGCTTTGATTCTTGTTGAACGTACTGGTCAGAAGAAGATGGTAATTGGTAAAGCGGGCGAGAAGATCAAAACGATTGGTCGTGAAGCGCGTATCGATATGGAAGAACTATTCGGTCGTAAGGTTTACCTAGAGACTTGGGTTAAAGTTAAGTCTGGTTGGGCTGACGATGAGCGTGCACTTCGCTCGTTAGGCTACATCGACGATCTATAATATAGGCTGAGTATCACTTTCTTCGATAAGAAAGTTGAACTAAATATAAATCCAAGAGAGAGTGCGAACTCTCTCTTTTTGTATCTGTAATAAGGGTAAGTGATTGAGCGAAGGGTTACAGCGATGCTTTGTGTTGCACCGTCGACCATACAGTGAGTCGAGCCTGATTCTGGATGTCTTCAGTGAAGAGTTCGGTCGGGTGACGTTGATGTCTAAAGGCGCTCGAAGTAAGCGTTCCAATTTGAAAGGTGCATTGCAACCTTTTACGCCGCTACTGCTTAAGTGGTCAGGCAATGGTTCAATGAAAACGTTACGCCAAGCTGAGCCTATTAGCTTAGGGCTTCCCCTCGCCGGTATCAATCTGTATTCAGCTATGTATGTGAACGAGTTAATCGGCCGAGTATTGATGGCTGAAGTCGCCATGCCTGCTCTTTTTCACGACTATCTTCATGCTTTAACAGAACTGGCTCATAATGAGAACCCTGAGCCAGCGCTGCGTCGTTTTGAGTTGGCTCTATTATCCGCTATGGGATACGGCGTCGACTTTTTACATTGCGCGGGCACCGGTGAAACGATTGATCCTAGTATGACTTATCGCTATCGAGAACAGAAAGGCTTCATCGCTTCGATACGCAGAGATAACCTGACATTCATGGGCGATGAACTTATCGCAATCAGCGAACGTAGGTTTATCACTAAAGAGCAGTTAAAAGCGGCAAAACGCTTTACACGCATAGCCTTAAAGCCGTATCTTGGCGGCAAACCATTAAAAAGTAGAGAGCTATTTATGCCAACAATAGCTCTCTCTAGAGCACGGAGTATTGGAAAATGAGCTCAATCCTTTTAGGCGTTAATATCGACCATATTGCAACACTGCGTAATGCACGTGGTACTAAATACCCAGATCCAGTACACGCAGCTGAAATTGCTGAACGTGCGGGGGCAGATGGCATTACCATTCACTTGCGCGAAGATCGCCGTCATATTGTTGATCGCGATGTACGTATTCTGGCTGAAACTATTCAAACTCGTATGAATTTAGAGATGGCAGTGACGGACGAGATGGTTCAAATTGCACTCGATACTAACCCTGAGTTTGTTTGTCTGGTTCCAGAAAAGCGTGAAGAACTGACGACTGAAGGTGGCTTGGATGTGGTTGGTCAGCTTGAAAAGATCAAAGCGGCGACAGAGAAACTGTCGGCTGCTGGTATCAAAGTATCTCTGTTTATCGATGCTGACCGTGAGCAAATCGATGCGGCAAAAGCGTGTGGCGCACCGTTCATTGAACTGCACACTGGCCACTATGCTGACGCGAAAACAGAAGAAGACCAACAAGACGAACTGAAAAAAATTGCAGCAGGCGCAAGCTACGCTGATGATCTTGGTATTACAGTTAATGCAGGTCATGGTCTGACTTACCACAACGTAGCACCGATTGCGGCACTTCCAGAGATCTATGAGCTGAACATTGGCCACTCGATCATGGGACGCGCAGTCTTTGATGGTTTAAACAAAGCCGTTGCAGACATGAAAGCCGTAATGGAGACAGCACGCAACAACGCTTAGTTCTTTAACGAGTAAGTAGTTTAGTAGTAAGCGTTAAGCGGTTAATCAGTAAAATAGTTAAAGTTAATCGATAGAAATTTGGTAGTAGGGTAAACATGGCTGTTGTTGGATTAGGTACAGATATCGCAGAAATTGAACGTGTCGAAAAGGCGTTGTCGAGAAGTGGTGACGCTTTCGCACAGCGAATTTTGACGGATTCTGAGTTTGAAGTATTTCAGCAACTCAAGCAGAAAGGGCGTTATCTTGCGAAGCGTTTTGCGGCAAAAGAAGCTGCATCTAAGGCGTTAGGCACCGGCATCGCGCTTGGTGTGACCTTTCACGACTTTGAGGTTTCTAATGATGAGCATGGCAAGCCCGTATTGAGTCTGCATAAAAAAGCGCGTGAAATTGCGGAAGCAAGTGGAACCAAGTCGATCCATCTGACTATTTCCGATGAGCGGCATTATGCAGTAGCAACGGTCTTACTCGAATCATAAACAAATTACCGCTAATCTTAATCTAGTTCGAATTCAGAATTAGAAAAAAAGCAGAGCTCATAGGCTCTGCTTTTTATTGGTCTACATTTAGAGCGCTCAGCCGTTCTACCGCTGTTATCTCTTGGCCGGTTTCAAATAATGAATTGCGGTTGCTTGAACCTTATCTAATTCATCTTGAAGTTCAAAAAGTTCTGGCTCGATATCTTCAACGGAAGTGCCGAAACGTAACTCTTTCTCTATCGTCGCACAAACCGATTTTAGCCTTGGGACACCACTGTATGAACTGCTGCCATGCATCTTATGGATTATGTGTATCAACTGTTCAACTGGGTAATCACTGTCTTCAATGGCCTTATCTGCGGCCTCATAAACCTCAGGGATAAAGTCCACTAGCATCTTCAGCATATCGCGTGCGAGATCTTCTTTGTTGGCGGCTTGTTTCATTGCTGCTTGCCAATCAATGATGATGTTCTTATGTTCGTTCGCTTCTGTTTCTGATATTTGGCTACTGTCTATTTCAGTGGATACCGCCGGATGCGCTGGATCTATTTTTTCAATGTGCTCAACCTCTGATGTCGAACTCCAATGTATCAACACCTGTTGTAAAACGTGCTCTTCAATTGGCTTGGTGAGGTAGTCATCCATACCTGCTGCAAGCAGTCGATCACGTTCGCCAATCATGGCATGAGCTGTCACGGCTATCACGGGTGTATTCGCATTATTAGCCAGTTTCTTAATGTTCTGACAAGCGGTTACACCGTCCATTTGAGGCATTTGAATGTCCATGAAGACGATATCAAAGTGTGTTTCTGTTGCCTTGTCGATCGCTTGCTGACCACTGGTGCAACTTATGACCGTTTCTACACGTTCTTTTAGCAACGCGGTAATCAATTTAAGGTTGGCTGGGTTGTCATCAACCGCTAATACCGTGAGCGGCAACTTCTCTTCCGAGTGAGTCTCAATCGCTGGTGCAATCAAGGTTGGCGCCTGATTAGAGACGAGAGTTTGCAACAGTTTTTTACGAGAGAGAGGTTTGGTTATGCACTGAACATCGACCTCTTTCATTAATTGCTCACCCAGCGCGAGTTCGGTACTTGGTGTTCCTATAATTACATTTTGAGCGATCTTCTTAGCGCCAATAGCCCAACCACTTACGGTATCAAATTGGTATTCTTGATTTGCAGCAAGGTTGAGTAGAACGTAGTCATACGAGGTAGACTCGTCCGGCATCACCGAACGATAAGTGACCACTAAGCCTTCTTGGGTCAAGATCTGCTGAGTGATCGATGCCGCTTGCATATTTGGTTCGATCAGCAGGAGCTGTTTGTCTTGTAGGCACTGTGTTTCGATAAGCTCTGTCATTGGCATATCGGTAGAAGAAAGTCTCAACGTAAACCAGAACGTAGAACCTTGGTGTAGGCGACTGGTTAAGCTTATCTCTCCTCCCATCTGGCTCACCAGCTTTTGGGTAATAACTAGGCCTAAACCAGTACCGCCATAACGACGAGAAATACTTGCATCGGCTTGGCTGAACGCTTGGAATAGTTGAGCTTGTTGGCGCTCAGAGATACCAATGCCGGTATCTCGAACCATGAACTGTAGCTCAATGCTATCTTCGGTTTGAGAGCGGAGTTCAACACTGATGTCTATGTTGCCACGCTCAGTGAATTTGATTGAGTTACCTACTAGGTTGGTTAGAATTTGCTGGATTCGGAGTGGGTCTCCTACCACACCTGGTGGAACTTTCGGATCGATCTTAAGCGTCAGCTCTAGCCCTTTCTCATGAGCATTGGTTGCTTGAAGGTTCACTACCTCTTCAAGGCTAGCTTGGAACTCAAATGGAATGTTCTCTAGAGCCAGTTTGCCGGCTTCAAGTTTCGAGAAGTCCAAGATATCGTTGATGATGCTAAGCAGGTTGTTGGCTGAGCGTTCAATGGTTTGCAGGTAATCAGTTTGACTGTTCGATAGGTGCGTCTTAAGCATCTGACGAGTAAAACCAATCACCCCGTTCAGCGGCGTTCTCAGTTCGTGAGACATATTCGCTAAAAATTCAGACTTAACTCGCGCCGCTTCTTGAGCTCGTTTTTTCGCGATGTCTAACTCAACGTTTTGAATTTCTAACTGCTCCAGCGTTTCACGTAGATCTGAGGTCGCTTGGTCGATACTGTGCTGCATTTCGACGTGGTATTCTGATAGCGATACCGCCATCGCGTTGATACCGTTTTTCAATGAGTCTAGCTCACCATGCATTTTTCCTTCGATACGCACATCTAGGTGACCACGACGAATTCGGTCGACCATATTTTTCATGTGTGTGATCGGTTGCGTTACGTCATGCATCAAGCGAAAAGCAAATACACCAGAGAGCCCAAGCCCAAGAATTAATACCAAGAAAGCAGAGAACACCTCTTGATACTGCTGTAATCGCAGTGATGACAGGTCTAACTCTATCGCAATATAACCGATCGCTTGGTTGGCTTGAGACTGCCCATTGGCTGAGTTGATGTACTGCCCCTCAGCGATGATAGGCGTCCGAAGAATCAGCGTGTTATCGAGTAGGTTCGATGAGCTTAAATGCGGAATCGGTTTATCTTTAGGATAGGTAAGGCTTTCGAAGTCTGGGTGGAAGTTTGAGGTTACAAACAGCTCATGGCGTTCATCAAATACCGCGATACTGCGCACCAGTTTAGAATTTTTTCGATGCGCATAGCTAATCAACTGACGAACAGACTCTCGACTTTCGAGTTTCATGCCTGATTCACTCGCAATCGCCAGTGGTTCAATGATGCTAGTACCAGTATTAACCACTTGACCCTCAAGGTCTTGATAGCGGTTAAATGAGAAAAATGCACTCAATAGCAGCCCAATAATCAGGGTTGGAGCTAGAGTTAAGGTAATTACACGGGCTCTTAAGCCATATCTGGTCATGTTCTTTAATTACATCGAGGTCTGGATATGGGAAAATAACGCACACAATGGCGGTTAAGTGAACGGTAAGCTTAATCAAAGCCGTGACGTTCGACAATGATTCCAAGACATAATAGTGAGTCCTGGATACCAATTACTTATTAAAAGATACATTAGGCACAAGCAATGGCACGTTTTTTCCAACCAAAAAAGAAAACTCAACTCGAGACCAAGCATCAATCGGTTTTGGTTGAACGAATGGATCACAATGGCGCTGGCATCGCTTATCAGAAGAATAAACCCGTTTTCATTGATGGCGCATTGCCAGGTGAGCAGGTGGTTATTCAACTTACTGAGAGCAAAAGTAAGTTTTCGCGAGCAAAACTTATCAAATTACTTAAACCGAGTGAGCTGCGATTAAAGCCATTTTGTAATCACTTTAATCAGTGTGGTGGCTGTCACCTTCAACATCTTGGTTACTCTTCTCAGGTTGAGCATAAATCACAATCTTTGACGCATTTGATGAGCCAATATCAAACGGCGAATACTGAAGTTACTCAGCCGATTGTAGGTGATGAAACCGGTTATCGACGTCGCGCGCGTATCAGCCTATTTGTTGACAAGAAGACACAACAGCTTCAATTCGGTTTCCGTAAGAAACAAAGTAAGCAGATTGAAAACATCACCGACTGTGCTGTACTGGATCCTCACCTTAATATATTGCTGCCAAAGCTGAAAAGTTTACTCAATACTTTCAGCAACCTTACGTCTTTAGGACACGTTGAATTGGTTTTGGGCGATACTGGCCCTGTTATGGTGCTACGTCATCTTAAGCCTTTGGTTGAGAAAGATGAGCAAGCATTGATTGCACTCGCTAAAGTTGAAGGTGCTACGTTGTATACTATGCCAGAAACGGACAAGCTTATTCGTTTAGTTGGCGATACGCCTTCTTATAGCGAAACTGGCGTAATGTTACCGTTTGAACCAAACCACTTTATTCAAGTAAACCAGAAAGTGAACCAGCAAATGGTTGCTCAAGCGATTGAATGGCTAGAACCTCAAGCCGATGAGCGAGTGCTTGATCTGTTCTGCGGCCTGGGTAACTTCAGTTTACCGATCGCGCAACAATCGGCATTTGTGGTGGGTGTTGAAGGTGTAGATGAAATGGTCCAACAGGCCACATCTAATGCAGCATTAAACCAGTTAAGCAATACGGATTTCTACCAAGCAAACCTAGAAGAAGAGCTGTCTTCACAACCTTGGGCAAAAGAGAAATTTGATAAAATATTGCTTGACCCTGCCCGTGCTGGAGCGAGTGGGATCGTTGATCAAATTTCAGCGCTAGGAGCGAAGCGTGTGGTTTATGTTTCGTGTAATCCTGCTACTCTAGCTAGAGATTCTGAGAGCTTAGAAAAACAAGGCTATCAATTGGCCAAATTGTGTATGCTAGACATGTTCCCGCACACCAGTCATCTAGAATCGATGGCTCTCTTTATCAAGGCTTAGAGGCCTCTAAATAAGGCTTCAAAATGAATCAAAAAGGTGCAGGAAAGCCTGCGCTGATATCAATATGGTCGAACTAACTTGGAATCAGTTAGTCATATTGAATTGGGTATAAAACATAATAACTAGGAAGGCATGATGGTTGCGGTAAGAAGCGCACATTTAAACCCAAGCGAACAGTTTGAGCTAGAAAGTTGGATTGCGTCATTGAATCAAGACGCAAAGACCTCGAATAAACTGATCAAAGTTTATCGTCACTGTGAAGAGCTGTTAAAAGATCACGATCAAGCGTCTCTCCTGCTTTGGCGTGGGCGTGAGATGATCGAAATCTTGGTTACGCTGTCTATGGACCGTGCGACGTTGATCGCTGCACAACTTTTCCCAGTCGTCTCAAGTGGTGTTTTTGAGCGTGAAGCGTTTGAAGAATACTACGGCAAAGAAACCGTAAAGCTGATTGATGGCGTTGAAGAAATGGCGGCGTTAGGCCAGCTAAACGTGACCCTTGAAGGCAGTGCTGCCTCGGGTCAAGTCGATAACGTTCGTCGTATGCTACTGGCGATGGTCGACGACTTCCGCTGCGTAGTCATCAAGCTAGCAGAGCGAATTTGTAACCTTATTGAAGTGAAAAAGGCCCCTGATTCTGTGCGCCGTGCGGCAGCAAAAGAGTGTTCTAATATTTATGCTCCACTTGCTAACCGTTTAGGTATTGGTCAGCTGAAGTGGGAAATCGAAGATTACGCGTTCCGTTATCAACAACCCGACACTTATAAGCAGATTGCTAAACAGCTGTCTGAGCGTCGTATCGTCCGAGAACAATACATCACAGACTTTGTTGATGACTTAACGGCAGAAATGAAGCGTTCAAGCATTAATGCGGAAGTCAGCGGTCGACCAAAACACATCTACAGTATCTGGCGTAAAATGCAGAAGAAAGGCTTAGCGTTTGATGAGCTTTTTGATGTGCGTGCAGTGCGTATTATCGCAGATCAACTGCAAGACTGTTATGCCGGTTTGGGTGTGGTTCACACCAAATACAAACACTTACCAAGTGAATTTGATGACTACGTGGCGAACCCTAAGCCAAATGGTTACCAATCAATTCATACTGTAGTTCTGGGCCCTGAAGGCAAGACCATTGAGATTCAAATCCGTACCAAGCAGATGCATGAAGACTCTGAGCTTGGTGTCGCTGCGCACTGGAAGTACAAAGAAGGTGCTTCAAGCGGACGCAGTGGTTACGACGAGAAAATTACTTGGTTGCGTAAACTTATCGACTGGCAAGAAGAGATGTCTGATTCTGGCGAGATGCTGGATGAAGTTCGTAGCCAAGTATTCGATGACCGCGTTTATGCCTTTACACCACGAGGTGACGTGGTTGATTTACCTATGGGTGCAACCCCACTGGACTTCGCTTACCACATCCACTCGATGGTTGGACACCGTTGTATCGGTGCCAAAGTTGCTGGTCGAATCGTCCCATTCACTCATAAGCTATCAATGGGTGATCAAGTTGAAATCATCACCCAGAAAGAACCGAACCCTTCACGTGACTGGCTAAACCCAACCACAGGCTTCGTTCATTCTGGTCGTGCTCGTGCAAAAATTAACGCATGGTTCCGTGCTCAAAGTCGTGAGAAAAATCTAGAAGCGGGTCGAGACATCCTTGAGGTTGAACTAGCCAAAGTGGGTGCAACCCTAAAAGATGCCGATCAATATGCTTTGAAACGTTTCAATGTAAATACGCCAGATGAACTCTATGCTGGTATTGGTAGTGGCGATTTGCGTATTAACCAAGTGGTTAATCATATTAATGCCTTGGTTAACAAACCAACAGCGGAAGAAGAAGACAAAAAAGCGTTAGAGAAACTGCTTGAGTCAGAAAACAAACCCGCGCAACAAAGCCGCCCTAAGAAAGATGCGGTTGTCGTTGAAGGCGTTGATAACCTGATGACGCATTTAGCGCGTTGTTGCCAACCTATCCCTGGCGATACAATCAAAGGTTATATCACTCAAGGGCGTGGTATCTCAGTTCACCGGGCTGATTGTGAGCAATTAGGTGAGCTTCACCTGCACGCACCAGAGCGTATCATTGATACCGTCTGGGGTAATGGCTTCGTTGGATCATATATCCTAACGCTGCGTGTTGAAGCGCTAGAGCGGAATGGCTTATTGAAAGATATCACCTCTTTGTTTTCAAATGAAAAGATTAGTGTGACGACAATGAAGAGCCGTATCGACTACAAACGTCAGCTATCGGTGATGGATTTTGATTTGGAAGTGACCAATATTGAAATTCTGAGTCGAGTGACTAGCCGAGTAGAACAAATCAAAGATGTCATGAGCGTAAAACGCCTAGGCTAAAATTCTCGTCATACTTGAAGCTGATGGCGTTGTTGCCTGCGCGCACTCCGGAGTGCCGGCCCAGGCTCATCACATAGACAAGCTATGCTCAGGAGTTTCGCTTGCTTGTCGCCTAGCCACAGTTTCAATTATTTAGAGAATTAGACAGTATCAACAAAGGTGAGTGGTTTTGGCTGCTCACCTTTTTTAGTTCTAATATCTTTTAGTTTGAGTACCTTTTAGTTTCAGTGAAGCTATAAATTTAAAAAATCAAAGACAGTGAATAGGAAGAAAACGATGAATCACCCGATTGAACAACTTGAACAGATTATGACTAAGCTGCGCGATCCTGAAGGTGGCTGTCCTTGGGATTTGAAACAAAACTTTGAAACAATTGTGCCGCATACTATCGAAGAAACATATGAGGTGGTGGACGCGATTTACAACAAAGACTGGCCGAACCTGCAAGAAGAGTTGGGTGACTTGTTGTTTCAGGTAATCTTCTACAGCCAATTAGCAAAAGAGCAGGGCTTGTTTGAGTTCTCTGATGTGGTCGACGGTATCAATGAGAAACTAACACGCCGCCATCCGCATGTTTTTTCTGATACCGAATTTGCAAGTGATGAAGAAATTAATGCTAACTGGGAAGCTGAAAAGGCCAAAGAAAAAGCCGAGGCAGGAAAAACTCAGGAAAGTATTCTAGACTCAATACCAAACTCTCTGCCCGCACTTTCGCGTGCTACAAAGATTCAAAAACAAGTCGCAAAATACGGCTTTGATTGGGACTCTATCGGTCCAGTTGCAGATAAGGTTTTAGAGGAAGTCGATGAGGTGCTAGAAGAAGCGCTTCAAGTGACACCAAATGAAGACATGGTTGAAGAAGAGTTGGGTGATTTACTGTTTGCGACGGTTAATTTGGTCCGACATCTGGGGAAAAATCCGGAATCGGCTCTGACAAAAGCAAACCTGAAATTTTCACGACGTTTTAAAGGCGTCGAACAAATAGTTCGCCAACAAGATAAGGATTTAACCGATTTTTCACTACAACAGCTTGATTCTATGTGGGATGAAGTCAAAGTGGCGGAGAAAAGATAACCAAAGCATTTATCATGAATTGATTTGAAGCAAAAAATAAAAAATAGCAGTGTGATAGATTTCACGTTGTGGCGATAAGGGGCTTCTGGTATATTTTCATCCCGTCCAGAAGTAATCCATTTCCCTCATTCAACCAATTTCAGGTTAAACATGACGACAAATTACATTTTTGTTACTGGCGGGGTTGTATCCTCTCTAGGTAAAGGTATTGCAGCAGCATCTCTTGCGGCTATTTTAGAAGCTCGTGGTCTTAAAGTGACTATGATGAAGCTTGACCCTTACATCAACGTTGATCCAGGCACTATGAGCCCGACTCAACACGGTGAAGTGTTCGTTACGGAAGATGGCGCTGAAACTGACCTTGACCTTGGTCACTACGAGCGATTCATTCGCACCAAGATGACTAAGCGTAACAACTTCACAGCAGGTCGTGTTTATGCTGACGTTCTACGTAATGAACGTCGCGGTGATTACCTAGGTGCAACAATCCAGGTTATCCCTCATATTACTAACTCTATTAAAGAACGCGTAATCTCTGGTGCTAAAGGCCACGATATCGCGCTTGTTGAAGTTGGTGGTACTGTTGGTGACATCGAATCTCTACCATTCATGGAAGCGATTCGTCAGCTAGCTGTCGAATTAGGTCGTGAACGCGCAATGTTCATGCACTTAACTCTAGTTCCTTACCTAGCGGCTGCAGGTGAAGTGAAAACTAAGCCAACGCAACACTCTGTAAAAGAGCTACTTTCTATCGGTATCCAGCCTGACATCCTAGTTTGTCGTTCAGATCGTGTTATCCCAGCAAACGAACGTAAGAAAATTGCTCTTTTCTGTAATGTACAAGAAAAAGCCGTTATCTCGATGAAAGACGTAGATTCTATCTACAAGATCCCACAGTTAATCCGTGCACAAGGCATTGATGATCTTGTGTGTACGCGTTTCGGTATCAATGCACCAGAAGCTGATCTGTCTGAGTGGGAACAAGTAATTTACGAAGAAGCTAACCCAACGGGTGAAGTGACGATTGGTATGGTTGGTAAGTACATTGAACTACCTGATGCATACAAATCAGTAAACGAAGCACTTAAGCACGCAGGCTTGAAAAACCGCCTAAGCGTCACAATTAAATACGTAGACTCTCAAGATGTTGAGTCAAAAGGCGTAGAAATTTTAGAAGGCCTAGACGCAATCCTAGTTCCTGGTGGCTTTGGCGATCGTGGTGTTGAAGGTAAGATTCTTGCTGCTCAATACGCTCGTGAAAACAAAGTACCTTACTTAGGTATCTGTCTGGGTATGCAAGTTGCTCTTATTGAGTACGCTCGTAACGTTGCGAAGATGGAAGGAGCACACTCTTCTGAATTCTGTAAGGAAACTAAATACCCTGTTGTTGGCCTAATCACTGAATGGATCGACGGCGAAGGTAAAGTTGAAGAACGTACTGAAAAATCCGACCTAGGTGGTACTATGCGTCTAGGCTCACAGCTTTGTCACCTTGCTAAAGGTACTAAGGCTTACGAATTATACGGTAGCGCGACGATCCATGAACGTCATCGTCACCGTTACGAAGTGAACAATAATCTTCGTCCACAAATTGAAAAAGCGGGCCTAAAAGTATCAGGTCTATCTGCGGACAAGAAACTGGTTGAAGTTATTGAGAACCCGAACCACCCATGGTTCGTTGCTGCTCAATTCCACCCAGAGTTCACTTCAACACCTCGCGATGGTCACCCATTGTTTGCAGGTTTCGTTAAAGCAGCTGGTGAATATCAGCGCGGCGAATTAGAAAAGTAAAAAGGAATACAGGTAGCTGCGTAAGTTGTGCTGCTACCTTTTAAATTTGACATTTATATATATTCAACGAGAAGGAAACATTCAATGTCTAAGATCGTTAAAGTTCTAGGTCGTGAAATCATCGATTCACGTGGTAACCCAACTGTAGAAGCTGAAGTACACCTAGAAGGCGGTTTCGTAGGTATGGCTGCTGCTCCATCTGGCGCATCTACTGGTTCTCGCGAAGCTCTTGAGCTACGTGACGGCGACAAATCACGTTTCCTAGGTAAAGGTGTTCTTAAAGCTATTGAAGCTGTAAACGGCCCAATCGCTGAAGCTCTAGTAGGTTCTGACGCTAAAGCACAAGCTGACGTTGACCAAATCATGCTTGACCTAGACGGTACTGATAACAAGTCTAAGTTTGGCGCGAACGCTATCCTAGCTGTATCTCTAGCTAACGCAAAAGCTGCTGCTGCTGCGAAAGGCATGCCTCTATACGAGCACATTGCTGAGCTAAACGGTACTGCTGGTCAGTTCTCTATGCCTCTACCAATGATGAACATCATCAACGGTGGTGAGCACGCAGATAACAACGTTGACATCCAAGAGTTCATGATCCAACCAGTTGGCGCTAAAACTCTTAAAGAAGGTCTACGTATCGGCGCTGAAGTATTCCACAACCTAGCTAAAGTTCTTAAGTCTAAAGGCTACAGCACTGCAGTTGGTGATGAAGGTGGTTTCGCTCCTAACCTTAAGTCTAACGCTGAAGCTCTAGAAGTTATCGCAGAAGCTGTTGCAGCTGCTGGTTACGAACTAGGTAAAGACGTTACTCTTGCTATGGACTGTGCAGCATCTGAGTTCTTCGACAAAGAAGCTGGTATCTACAACATGAAGGGCGAAGGTAAAACTTTCACTTCTGAAGAGTTCAACCACTACCTAGCTGAGCTAGCGAACAACTTCCCAATCGTTTCTATCGAAGACGGTCTTGATGAGTCAGATTGGGATGGCTTCAAGCACCAAACTGAACTTCTAGGCGACAAGCTTCAAATCGTTGGTGACGATCTGTTCGTTACAAACACTAAGATCCTTGCTGAAGGTATCGAGAAAGGCGTAGCTAACTCTATCCTTATCAAGTTCAACCAAATCGGTTCTCTAACAGAGACTTTAGCTGCTATCAAGATGGCTAAAGACGCTGGCTACACTGCAGTAATCTCTCACCGTTCTGGCGAAACTGAAGATGCAACTATCGCTGATCTAGCGGTAGGTACAGCTGCAGGTCAAATCAAAACTGGTTCTATGAGCCGTTCTGACCGTGTTGCTAAGTACAACCAACTTATCCGTATCGAAGAAGCTCTAGGTTCTAAAGCTCCTTTCAACGGTCTTAAAGAAGTTAAAGGTCAATAATTCCTAGCGAATTATTCATCTAAGCTTTTTAAATGCCTCGCTTATGCGGGGTATTTTTTTGCCTGTATAAAAGTGAACTTATTAAACTGTCCTTTTTATACCTACAATTCGTCATTCTCGAGACCTACGGAGGAGGGCGTTGATAATCTCATCGCGTGTTACGAACAATAATAGTCCCCCGACTTATTTATTCCCTAGCTCCACATATCTCGCACCAATAAGCGCATTATGGTATATATGTGCCTTATTCTAGTTCCTTCTTTTTCAACCGGCGAAAGGTGTTATGCGAATTTTTGCTTTAGTACTGCTCATAGTGTTTGGCTGGCTACAACATACACTGTGGCTCGGTAAAAATGGTATTTCTGATTACTACGGTGTGAACAACGAAATCCAAGTTCAACAACAAGTAAATGAAAAGCTGCATATTCGAAATGCAGAAATGTTTGCTGAGATTGATGATCTGCGCCAAGGCTTAGACGCAATAGAAGAGCGTGCTCGTCATGAGCTTGGGATGGTGAAAGAAGGCGAAACGTTTTACCGCATAATTGGTGAGGAATCTCATTAATGTCTACACAACTTCAAAGCGTTGTAGCGGTCGTACCAGCAGCTGGTATTGGTAGCCGAATGAAGGCTGACCGACCTAAGCAATATCTTAAGATTCACGGCACAACCATTTTAGAGCACACCGTTGAGAAGTTACTTTCTCATCCACAAGTGTCGCAAATTGTGGTTGCGGTTAGTGACGATGATCCTTACTACCCAGAGCTTACGCTTAATCATAATCCACAAGTGCTCAGAGTGTCTGGTGGGAGCGAGAGAGCTGATTCCGTGCTCTCTGCCTTAGATTATATCGCGCGACAGCAACTCGGTGATTGGGTTATGGTCCACGATGCAGCAAGACCTTGTGTTCAATTGAGTGATATCGACAAGTTGATTTCAGGTGCGATGAACCATGAGGTAGGGGCTATTTTAGCTGCGCCTGTTCGCGATACGATGAAGCGAGGTGCCCAAGGGCAGGTTGAGCATACCGTTGATCGAGCCGATTTATGGCACGCCCTTACACCACAAATGTTTCGAACTAAGCCTTTACGTAACGCATTGAGTCAGGCGTTAGAGCAAGGTGTTTCAATTACAGATGAAGCCTCTGCTTTTGAGTGGAAAGGTTTATCACCAGCCTTAATAGCGGGGCGTTCAGATAATTTTAAGATTACTCAGCCTGAAGATTTAGCTTTGGCTGAGTTTTATTTAAGTCAGAATAAGGAATAATGATGATTCGTATTGGTCACGGCTTTGATGTACATAAGTTTGGTGGTGAAGGCCCGGTAATTATTGGTGGCGTTAGCATTCCTTACGAGCAAGGACTTATCGCACACTCAGACGGTGATGTTGCCCTGCACGCATTATGCGATGCTTTACTGGGTTCAATTGCAGCGGGTGATATTGGTCGTCATTTCCCTGATACGGATGATGAATGGAAAGGCGCAGATAGTCGTGAATTGCTTAAAGATGTGTACCGTCGAGTAAAAGAGCAAGGTTATGTGATTGGTAATGCAGATATTACTATCATGGCGCAAGCGCCTAAAATGGCTCCTCATATAGACTCTATGTGCCAAGCTATTGCACAAGATTTAGAAACCAGCATTGGCAATGTGAATGTAAAAGCGACGACTACTGAGCGTTTAGGTTTTACAGGTCGCAAAGAGGGCATCGCATGTGAAGCGGTAGTCCTAATTACTAAAAGTGCGTAAGCACCAACACGAAAAGAACAGCATGTCAGATATTTTATCTTCATTGGCTTACCTAAACGGTAAACCAACTGCGAAAGCAAAACTAAAAGCAAAAGCCGAACACTTTGTCGTTAATGAAGACTTAGGTTTTGAGTTTACTGGTGAAGGCGAACACCTAATGGTTCGTATTCGTAAAACTGGTGAAAACACGAGCTTCGTAGCAAATGAGCTGGCTAAAGCATGTGGTGTTAAGTCGAAGGACGTGAGTTGGGCTGGTTTGAAAGACCGTCACGCGGTTACCGAGCAATGGTTGAGCGTACACCTACCTAAAGGTCAGCCTGACTTTTCAGATTTCTTAGCACAGTATCCAAGCATTGAGATCTTGGCGATGGCACGACACAACAAAAAGTTACGTCCAGGTGATTTAGTTGGCAACCAATTTGAGCTGACTTTGTCTGAAGTAACTGATTGTGATGATGTGGTAAAGCGTTTAGAAAAAGTCGCTCAAGTCGGCGTGCCAAATTACTTCGGAGCTCAGCGTTTTGGTAATGAAGGTAACAACTTATCTGAAGCTCGACGTTGGGGGCGTGAAAATGTTCGTACGCGTAATCAGAATAAGCGCAGCTTGTACCTTTCTGCAGCTCGTTCTTGGATTTACAACCTGATCCTTTCAGACCGTATCAAGCAAGATGCGTTTGCATCGGCACTGGTTGGCGATATTGTCGTGAAAGACGGTGCTCAACTAGTGGTAACTGCGGATAATATCGAAGCGGTAAATCAAGACATCGAGAACGGCTCTTCGTTTATTACGGTTGCTTTGGCTGGAGATAATGCGTTACCTACAATTGATGCGTCTCAAGCTTTAGAGCAAAAACACCTTGATGCTGAACCGGATCTAATGGCGCTTATTTGCGGTAACCGCATGCGCCATGATCGCCGTGAAGCTTCGTTGAAGCCTACTGGTTTAACTTGGGAAGTGGACGAAGATAATATTACTCTTAAGTTTTCTCTTGATGCGGGTTGTTTTGCTACCGCTATCGTTCGTGAACTTGTCGAAGAAGTTCACGTAGAGAGAAGCTACGAGCAGTAATGATTCAGTTTGGAGCTAAGTGGCTTGATATGGGAATTTGAGTCACTTGGCATGGAACAAAAGAAAGGAAACAAGATGAAGATTTTACTCAGCAACGATGATGGTGTGCACGCTCAAGGTATTCATGAGCTGGCAAATGAATTACGTGATCTTGCTGAAATTATCATTGTTGCACCTGATCGTAATCGTTCGGGAGCTTCAAATTCATTAACTTTAGAACAACCTCTTCGTGTTCAAGAGATTGCTGAAAATACCTATTCGGTACAAGGGACACCAACAGATTGTGTGCATTTTGCGTTAAATGAACTACTCAAAAATGAGATGCCTGATCTGGTTTTAACGGGTATTAATCACGGTGCTAACCTTGGTGATGATGTGCTTTATTCAGGTACAGTAGCAGCAGCAATGGAAGGGCACTTTTTAGGTGTTCAGTCAGTGGCGTTTTCTCTGGTTGGAAAAAAACATTTTAAGACAGCGGCAGTTATTGCTCGTCGTATCGTCGAACAACATTTAGCAAATCCAATCCCGACCAATCGCCTACTAAACATTAATGTTCCTGACTTAGCCTTGGATCAACTGTCTGGTACTCAAGTGACGCGCTTAGGAGCTCGTCATCATGCTGAAGATATGATTAAGCAGAAAGATCCTCGCGGGCATGATATTTATTGGCTTGGTCCTCCGGGAAAAGAACAAGATGCTGGTGAAGGTACGGACTTTTATGCGATAGAGCATGGTTTTGTATCGGTAACACCGCTACAGGTTGATTTAACGGCGCATGAGTCGTTGGGTGCGATGGCGACATGGTTAGGAGAGAAGTAAGTGAGTAATCCACAAGCAGAGCGCTTAGTTACTTTTCTGATTGAAAATGGCATTCAAGATCAGAAAGTGCTTGATGCGATTTACCAATTACCAAGAGAGAGTTTTTTGTCGCAGGCGATGCATCATCAAGCTTATGATAATAATGCGCTGCCTATTGGACAAGGGCAGACGATCTCTCAGCCGTACATCGTTGCTAAAATGACAGAGTTACTTGAACTACAACAAGATAGCCGTGTTTTGGAAATTGGCACGGGTTCTGGTTATCAAACCGCTGTACTAGCTCAACTTGTTGACCATGTGTATTCGGTTGAACGAATAAAGTCTCTACAATGGGATGCTAAACGCAGGTTGAAGCAACTCGATTTCTACAATATTTCAACCAAACATGGTGATGGCTGGCAAGGATGGTCTTCCAAGGCGCCTTTTGATGCGATTATTGTCACCGCAGCTGCAGAGTCGATTCCTCAGGCTCTTTTACAGCAGTTGAAAGATGGCGGCCGTTTATTAATCCCTGTTGGTGATGACGAACAACAATTGTTGAAGATTGTTCGCCATGGTGACGAGTTTTTATCGAGCGTGATCGAGATGGTGAGATTTGTACCTCTTGTTCCCGGTGAACTAGCTTAATAACAAGACTAATGGTGTAGGTGGGTAGAGAGTCGATGCGTTCGAAGTTGTTAAAAGTAAGTGCTTTACTACTTAGCTGTGCCCTTGTTGGGTGTGCAGCGAATTCGCCTGCGCCAGTTTCAAGCTTAAATAAAAAATACTCTTCGATTGATCGTGGCAGCTATCGCGGTAGTTACTACGAAGTGAAAAAAGGCGATACGCTTTATTTTATTGCTTATGTGACGAACAAAGACGTTAACGATTTAGTTAGTTATAACAAGCTCTCTGCTCCTTATACAATCCACCCAGGGCAGAAGCTTAAGTTGTGGCGCCCGAGCTACAGCGCACCAGCGTATGGTAAATCAACAGTGGCGGTTGCAGCAGTTGCTGCGCCTGTCGCGGCATCCACTACATCATCGGCATCCACTACGTCATCGACAGCAAGTACCCCTAAAACTACGCCTAAAAAGAGTAAAAACTCTAAACCTGCGCCAACTCAAACTACGACTAAAGTGGTTAAAAAAGATCCACCAAAGAAGGTTGAACAATCCAAATCAAAGGAGTATGTTGGTTCTAAAGGTAAACAGAATGTTACACCGTCCACCAAACCAACAAGTGATAAAGTATCCAAATGGTTATGGCCAACTAAAGGGAGAGTAATCAAGAATTTCTCTGTAGGCGAACAAGGAAATAAAGGCATAGACATAGCAGGACAGCGAGGTCAGCCAATAGTATCTACTGCAGGGGGAACGGTTGTTTATTCGGGTAATGCATTACGAGGCTACGGCAATCTAGTGATTGTGAAGCATAATGATAATTACTTAAGTGCATACGCGCATAACGACCGACTATTAGTATCTGAAGGGCAAAGTGTGAAACCAGGGCAGAAGATTGCAACAATGGGAAGCTCTGGAGCCAGCAGTGTTAGGCTGCACTTTGAGATTCGTTACCAAGGTAAGTCCGTTAATCCAAAACGATATTTGCCTTAAATACAATATGCAAATAATACATATTGTATGGAGTGACATAGTCATTTAGCGACATATAAAGTTGTGATGTCATGCTAATTTCGCCAGGGGGAGGCGTTATGAGTATAAGCAATGCAGTAACCAAAGAAGAGTTCGATCTTAACCAAGTAACCACGGAATCGGAAACACTTGGAAAAGCAAAACGAACAGTCACTAAGAAAACCGAAGCGAAAGAAGAAGCTGAAGTTACGTCTAAAAGTTTAGATGCTACTCAACTCTACTTAGGCGAAATTGGTTTCTCACCACTACTAACCGCTGAAGAAGAAGTGCTTTATGCACGTCGAGCTCTACGCGGTGATGAAGCGGCCCGCAAACGCATGATTGAAAGTAACCTGCGTTTGGTGGTTAAAATATCTCGTCGTTATAGCAACCGTGGTTTGGCACTTCTCGATCTAATTGAAGAAGGCAACCTAGGCTTGATTCGCGCCGTAGAGAAGTTTGACCCAGAGCGAGGTTTCCGCTTTTCAACTTACGCGACATGGTGGATTCGTCAAACCATTGAACGTGCTTTAATGAATCAGACTCGCACCATCCGTTTGCCAATCCATGTTGTGAAAGAGCTGAACATCTACCTACGTACAGCAAGAGAGTTATCACAAAAGCTTGACCATGAACCAACGGCTGAAGAAATTGCTACTAAGCTAGACAAGCCAGTTGGTGATGTGAGCAAGATGCTTCGTTTAAACGAGCGAGTGAGCTCCGTTGATACGCCAATTGGTGGTGACGGTGAGAAAGCACTGTTGGATATTATTCCGGACATCAACAATTCCGATCCTGAGGTTTCAACTCAAGATAGCGATATCAAGAACTCGTTGATTTTCTGGCTAGATGAGCTGAACCCGAAACAGAAAGAGGTGCTTGCACGTCGCTTTGGACTACTTGGCTATGAACCGTCAACGTTAGAAGAAGTAGGCCGTGAAATCTGCCTGACTCGTGAACGTGTTCGTCAAATCCAAGTTGAAGGTCTTCGCCGTCTACGAGAGATTCTGATCAAGCAAGGTCTGAACATGGAAAACCTGTTTAACGTTGAAAACGACTAAACGATATTCCACGATCTCGAAATAATAAAACGCTGACCAAATGTCAGCGTTTTTTAGTTTTTGGTCTAGCTCTATCTTAGCTAGAAAACACAGCGCTTGGTTATTTTAATTAGAGTAGTTTCTTCAAGCGGTAGAGCTCTTCTAATGCTTGGCGAGGGGTTAGATCATCAGGATCAACATTCGCCAGTGCTTGTTCTACTTCACTTGGTTCAGGTATCAGGCTCAGTTGGTTCGCTATATCGACGCCGCTTGGCTTTGAGGTTGGAGAGTCGATACTCAATGACTCTAACTGAGTCAGCTTCGTGCGTGCATTCTTGATGACCGCTTTAGGTACACCAGCCAATCCAGCTACAGCGAGGCCGTAAGATTTACTTGCAGCACCTTCTTGCACTGCGTGCATAAAGGCAATGCTGTCACCGTGTTCAACTGCGTCTAAGTGTACGTTCGCTAAGGTTGGAAGTTGGTTAGGCAGTTCAGTTAGTTCAAAGTAGTGCGTTGCAAATAGTGTCATCGCATTGATTTGATTAGCTAGCCATTCAGCACTTGCCCAAGCCAGTGATAGGCCATCATAAGTGCTGGTGCCGCGGCCGATCTCATCCATTAGCACAAGGCTATTTGGTGTAGCGTTATGCAGAATATTCGCGGTCTCTGTCATCTCAACCATGAAAGTTGAACGACCCGAAGCTAAATCATCCGATGCGCCAATACGCGTAAAGATACGGTCGATAGAGCCAATCGTCGCGCTTTCTGCTGGTACATAACAACCGATATGAGCCATCAGCGCAATGAGTGCGGTCTGACGCATGTAGGTCGACTTACCACCCATGTTTGGACCTGTGATGATCAGCATTTTACGTTGATCATTGAGGTCGATAGGGTTCGCAATGAAAGGTTCGTCCATCACTTGTTCCACTACAGGATGACGACCTGCTTGAATTTGCACACCAGCTGACTCTGTCATCGTTGGACGGCAGTAATCAAGAGTGTCTGCACGTTCCGCTAAGTTTTGCAGAACATCAAGCTGAGATACAGAAGAAGCGATATTTTGCAGTTGCTCTAGATAAGGCAGTAACAAATCAAATAACTCTTCCCACAACTGCTTCTCGATAGCTAGGGCTTTCGATTTTGAGTTGAGGACTTTATCTTCATGCTCTTTTAGCTCGGGAATAATGTAGCGTTCTGCATTTTTAAGCGTTTGACGGCGAACATAGTGTGGTGGCACAAGGTGGCTCTGCCCGCGGCTTACTTGAATGAAGAATCCGTGTACGTTGTTGTAGCCAACTTTAAGCGTGTCGATGCCATGGCGTTCACGCTCTTCTTGCTCAAGCTTGTCAAGAAACTCTGTTGCGCCCGCTGCAAGGTCACGCCATTCGTCTAACTCGGTATTATAGCCTTCTGCAATCACACCACCATCTCGGATAACCACCGGTGGGTTTTCTTTGATCGCACGCTCAAGTAGTTCAGAAACTTCACCCAAAGGAGAAGCATATTGAGCAAGTTGAGTAAGATATGGGTGTTTAAGTTGCGTCAGTGTTTCAGCAAGCTCTGGTAAGTATTCCATTGCTTGGCGAAGACGAGCCATATCGCGAGGACGCGCTGAACGAAGTGCTAATCGAGCAAGAATGCGTTCGATATCACCGATCTGTTTTAAGGTTGGTTGTAGCTCTGTGAATAGAGCCAAATCTTTCATTTCACCTATCGCGTCTAGGCGCTGATCGAGTGCTGAGATATTGCGCATTGGTTGATGTAACCAACGCTTAAGCATACGACTGCCCATAGCGGTTGCGGTGTGATCAAGCACTTCGGCAAGGGTATTATCAGTGCCGCCCGATAAGTTTTGAGTGATCTCTAGGTTACGGCGAGTTGCCGCATCAAGGATCACTGAGTGATCTTGCTTATCCATTGTGAGTGAACGGATATGCGGAAGGGCTGTTCGTTGGGTATCTTTAACGTATTGGATCAGACAACCCGCAGCACACAAACCGAGCTTCGCATTTTCTACGCCAAAGCCAACAAGATCGCGAGTACCAAATTGTTGATTGAGTTGTTGCTTAGCTGTATCTAATTCAAATTCCCATACTGGACGACGGCGATTGCCATTACGACTTGCCATCAAATTTACAGGTTCGAAATCTTCAGGGAATAGCAGTTCACGTGGTGACGTTCTCTGCAATTCTGCCGCCATTGCTTCTTCGGTTTCCGGCTCACATAGCTGGAATCGACCAGAAGTAATATCAAGCGTCGCGTAGCCAAATTTACCATTGTGGTGGTAAATAGCGGCGATTAAGTTGTCGACTCGCTCAGAAAGCAGGGCTTCGTCGGTTACGGTACCCGGTGTCACGATACGCACAACCGCGCGCTCAACAGGGCCCTTTGAAGTTGCTGGATTACCAATCTGCTCACAAATTGCTACGGACTCGCCCAACTGCACTAACTTCGCAAGATACCCTTCAACAGCATGGTATGGAACACCCGCCATAGGAATTGGCTCACCATTTGAAGAGCCACGCTTAGTCAGTGAAATATCGAGTAGTTGAGAGGCTTTTTTAGCGTCATCGTAGAAAAGCTCGTAGAAATCGCCCATGCGATAGAACAGCAGAATTTCTGGGTTTTCTGCTTTGAGTTTCAGATACTGCTGCATCATGGGAGTATGTTTTTGATCGGCTTTCACAGTTAACTTCTTTCGTTTATTTCTATTGCGGCTTAGGATACGTGAAAGCGTTTCGTGCGAAAAGCGACACATGCGAAAAGATGCAAATCCAAATGATATGACCGTAGATAAAGGGAGCCGATGATGTATACGATTCAAGTTCTTAGTGAACAGCTTGGACATTTACTCGCTAAACACCAACATATCTTAGTGACGGCTGAATCTTGCACTGGTGGAGGTGTAGCGACCGCTATTACAGATATTGCTGGAAGTTCAGCATGGTTTGATCGCGCCTTTGTGACCTACAGTAATGAAGCAAAGCAAGAGATGATCGGTGTTCAGTCTGAAACCTTAGTTAAGTTTGGTGCTGTCAGTGAGCCTGTAGTAATCGAAATGGCTGATGGTGCGTTGCAAAATTCAAATGGCACAATTTCGGTATCGATAAGTGGTATTGCCGGTCCTGGTGGTGGCTCGGAAGATAAACCTGTAGGGACGGTGTGTTTTGCTTGGAAGGCCTGTGATGGGTGGAATAAAGTAGAAACGAATGTATTTACAGGTGATAGATCACAAGTACGCCAACAAGCGACGCACCATGCCCTGCAAGTTATTTATGATTACCTCTCAATGGAAGACAGATAACATTTGTACAAATTATTTTCACACAGGTATAGACACTGTATGAATCAACAGTATAATGAAAGCCAATTAGTCACCCCTATGTGGGTTAGAAATAGATTCTAAATCGCTTGTTGAGACAACCGATTATGTGGAGATAGAAATGGACGAGAATAAACAAAAAGCGTTAGCCGCAGCCCTTGGTCAGATTGAAAAACAATTTGGTAAAGGTTCGATCATGCGTCTTGGTGACAACCGCACAATGGACGTAGAAACTATTTCTACAGGTTCTCTATCTCTAGATATCGCACTAGGTGCTGGTGGCCTTCCAATGGGTCGTATCGTTGAAGTTTACGGCCCAGAATCATCAGGTAAAACAACGTTAACGCTTGAGCTTATTGCTGCAGCACAGAAAGTAGGTAAAACGTGTGCATTCGTTGATGCGGAGCACGCACTTGACCCTATTTACGCTCAGAAGCTTGGTGTTGATATCGACGCGCTTCTTGTTTCTCAACCTGATACGGGTGAGCAAGCATTAGAAATCTGTGACGCTCTAGCTCGTTCAGGTGCTATCGACGTTCTTGTTATTGACTCAGTAGCTGCACTGACACCTAAAGCGGAAATTGAAGGCGAAATGGGCGATAGCCACATGGGTCTTCAAGCTCGTATGCTTTCTCAAGCAATGCGTAAGCTAACAGGTAACCTTAAGCAGTCTAATTGTATGGCTATCTTCATTAACCAAATTCGTATGAAGATTGGTGTGATGTTCGGTAATCCAGAAACAACAACTGGTGGTAATGCGCTTAAGTTCTACGCATCTGTTCGTCTTGATATTCGCCGTACAGGTGCGATTAAGGATGGTGATGAAGTTGTTGGTAATGAAACGCGTATCAAGGTTGTTAAGAACAAGATTGCTGCACCATTCAAACAAGCTGAAACTCAAATTCTTTATGGCAAAGGCTTCAACCGTGAAGGCGAGCTTATCGACCTAGGTGTTAAGAATAAGCTAGTAGAAAAAGCAGGCGCTTGGTACAGCTACAAGGGCGACAAGATCGGTCAAGGTAAAGCTAACGCTGGTAAATACCTACGTGAAAACCCAGAGGTTGCTCTTGAGATCGATACTAAACTTCGTGAGTTGTTATTAACTCCTGCTGTTCTTGAAGAGAAGGGCGCAGAGAAAGAAGAAGAAAGCGAAGAGCTATAAGCTAACGTTTTATAAAGTGAATGCTTGAAATAAGCATTCACTTGGAAAGAATTTAAAGCCTCGCATATTTTGCGGGGCTTTTTTATTGGAATAGCCTATCGGATATCTCTTTAATCAACTCTCTCTCGTTACCTGAGTTTTTAGTGATTATGTCGCCAATTTAGTTCTGCTTTTCTACGGCTAGATATAGTGGAATATTCTACGTTTTATCGAATTTCAACTAAAATCCTGCCCAAGGGTGTCTTTTCTACAAGAAAACTAGTCGAAGCCTTAACCATGATCTACAATACGGCAAAATTCTAACTCGACTATTTTCAGGAAGAGCTGCATGTACATGAGCACTGATGAGGTTCGCAACGCGTTCCTTAAGTTCTTTGAGAGCAAAGAACACCAAATCGTAGACAGTTCATCGTTAGTTCCACATAACGATCCAACCCTGCTATTCACTAACGCAGGTATGAACCAATTCAAAGATTGCTTCTTAGGCGCCGAAAAACGTGCCTACACTCGAGCAACTACGGCTCAGCGTTGTGTACGTGCGGGTGGTAAACACAATGACCTTGAAAACGTAGGTTTTACGGCTCGTCACCACACGTTCTTCGAAATGCTAGGCAACTTCAGCTTTGGTGACTACTTCAAAGAAGAAGCGATTGGGTTTGCTTGGGAATTCCTGACGGAAACTCTTCAACTGCCAAAAGATCGTCTACTAGTAACGGTATACGAGACAGATGATGAAGCATTCGATATCTGGAACAAGAAAGTAGGTGTACCTGCTGACCGTATCGTTCGAATCGGCGACAAAGAAGGCGGTAAACAGTTCGAGTCTGATAACTTCTGGACGATGGGTGACACAGGTCCTTGTGGTCCATGTACTGAAATCTTCTACGATCACGGTGAGCACATCTGGGGCGGCCGTCCTGGTACACCTGAAGAAGATGGTGACCGTTTCATCGAGATCTGGAACAACGTATTCATGCAGTTCAACCGTCACGCTGACGGCACAATGGAACCGCTACCTAAGCCTGCTGTAGATACAGGTATGGGTATTGAGCGTATTTCTGCAATCATGCAGGGCGTTCACTCTAACTACGAAATTGATGTATTCCAAAAGCTAATCAAAGCGACAGCGGAAGTTGTGGGTCATGACGATCTATCTAACCAATCGCTACGCGTTATTGCTGACCACATCCGTTCTTGTTCATTTTTAATCGCTGACGGCGTTATGCCTTCAAACGAAGGTCGTGGCTACGTTCTACGTCGTATTATTCGTCGTGCAGTTCGTCACGGTAACAAGCTTGGCGCACAAGGCGTGTTCTTCCACAAACTTGTGGGTGTACTGGCTGAAGTGATGGGCTCTGCGGCAGATGAACTTAAGAAACAGCAAGAGCTTGTTGAAAAAGTACTTCGCATTGAAGAAGAGAACTTTGGTCGCACGCTCGAGCGCGGCATGGTTATCCTTAACGACGCACTAGACGCACTTGAAGGCAAAGAGCTTGACGGTGAAACAGTATTCAAACTTTACGATACATACGGCTTCCCTGCTGACCTTACGAACGATGTAGCTCGTGAACGCGACTTTACCATCGATGAAGAAGGCTTTGAGAAGGCGATGGAAGCACAGCGTAAGCGTGCACGTGAAGCCGGTCAGTTCGGTACTGATTACAACGCGACGATCAAAGTAGACACGAACACTGAGTTCTGTGGTTACACAAGTACTGAAGGTGCTGGTGAAATTTCTGCGCTATTCGTTGACGGTGAAGAAGTATCTTCACTATCGGCTGGCGACAAAGCAATCATCATCCTTGAAGAGACACCATTCTATGCAGAGTCAGGCGGTCAATGTGGTGACGCTGGTACGCTAAGCACTGCGTCGGGTCTCTTCAAAGTACAAGATACTCAGAAGCTAGGTAACGCATTTGCACACCACGGCGAGCTAATTGAAGGCGTATTTGCTCAAGGCGATAAAGTCGAAGCGCGCGTTGATGCTGAGCGTCGTGCTGCTATTTCACTGAATCACTCTGCAACTCACTTACTTCACTCTGCACTGCGCGAAGTGCTAGGTGAGCACGTTGCTCAGAAAGGTTCTTTAGTTAAGCCAGACAATCTACGTTTTGACTTCTCCAACCTTGAAGCGGTAACACCGGCACAGATTAAAGAAGTAGAACGCTTGGTTAACGCACAAGTTCGTAAGAACCACGTGATTGAAACCAACATCATGGACATCGAGTCAGCGAAACAAAAAGGTGCAATGGCACTGTTTGGCGAGAAGTACGATGATGAAGTTCGCGTTCTATCTATGGGCGATTTCTCTACTGAACTTTGTGGTGGTATCCACGCAAGCAACACGGGTGATATCGGTCTATTCAAGATCACTTCTGAAGGTGGTATTGCTGCGGGTATTCGTCGTATTGAAGCGGTAACGGGTGAAGCAGCTCTAGATGCAGTAGAAGCTCAGGCTAACGCTTACGAAGAGAAGCTTGCTGAATCAGCTAAGAAAGCAAAATCGCTAGAGAAAGAAATCCAACTGCTTAAAGAAAAGATGGCTGCGGCAGAAAGCGCAAACATCATGGGCAAAGTAGAAGATATCTCTGGTACTAAAGTTTTGGTTGCTGCAATTGAAGGCGCAGACAACAAGAACCTACGTACTATGGTTGATAACGCTAAAAACCAAGTAGGTAGCGGCATCATCCTTATCGCGAATATCGCTGACGGCAAAGTTGGCTTGATTGCTGGCGTAACCAAAGACCTTGTTGGCAAAGTAAAAGCGGGTGACCTCGTTAAGATGGTTGCTGAGCAAGTTGGCGGTAAAGGCGGTGGTCGTCCTGATATGGCTCAAGCGGGTGGTACAGACGTTGAAGCACTACCAGAAGCGCTTAAATCGGTACGTACTTGGCTTGAAGAGCGCCTTTAAGCTTAAGTAATTGATATAAAGATGCCCAATCAATTGATTGGGCATCTTTTATTTTGCCTATAGCAAGAGCTTTTAAACAAGGTTTGATTGAGATTAACCAAGAAGTCTAATGGTAACGTTAGACTCCTTGGTTAATTTTTTATTGCTTCGCTATGACGCGGAGCGAGTGTTTTTTTGTCATATATAGACATTGGTCTTGGGAAGGTGAGGAAGGGTGAAAATGCCTCTTATCGTGCAGAAATTTGGTGGAACGTCGGTGGGTTCAATAGAGCGAATCCATCATGTAGCAGATAAAATCATTGAAGCGAAAAATGAAGGTAACCAGGTAGTGGTTGTCGTTTCTGCTATGTCAGGTGAAACAAATCGGTTAGTTAACTTAGCCTCGCAAATTGATAGCGTACCAAACGCTAGAGAACTGGATGTGCTGTTAACGGCTGGAGAGCAAGTTTCCATGGCTTTGTTGGCGATGACGTTGCACAAGTTAGGTTATGAAGCGACATCGATGACGGGTTATCAAGCTAAGATACACACCGATTCAAATCATAATAATGCGACGATTGAGCGTATTGATACCGCTCCAATTCAAGCCCTGTTAGATGATGGTCAAATTGTCGTAGTGGCTGGCTTTCAAGGTTTCAGTGCCAAAGGCGATATAACGACATTAGGCCGTGGCGGTTCAGATACCACGGCGGTTGCACTAGCGGGCGCACTGCAGGCTAAAGAGTGCCAAATCTATACTGATGTTGATGGTGTTTATTCTTGTGACCCTAGAGTCGTTAAGCATTCTAAAAAACTGGATACGCTAGATTTTCCCTCGATGGAAGAGATGGCCCGTAGAGGCGCTAAAGTGCTGCATCTACCGTGTGTCCAGTATGCGTGGCAACATAATCTGCCATTGAGAGTGCTATCAAGTTTTGAATCAGGCGAGGGCACGTTAATTGCGGGCAATCAGTGTTTGAATGAGATCGCTGGCATCGCCATTCAAAGAGATATGGTGCGTATTGAGTGTTTGAATGATGATTTACCGTCTTTTATATCGCAATGCCATTTGTTAGGGATCGAAGTCTGTAGTGTGATCGAGGAAACAGAACGGGCAGCGCTCATTATTAAACAAGACATAAGTGCTAAATTAAAACTAGTTTTTGCCGAAAAAATCCGTAATAGTGAACAGGTTAGTTTGTTAACTGTGGTAGGAAGCCGAACACAAGATATTGTGGTCAGTTCACATGGATTGTTGTCTGAAGGCGAAATTGATGTACAACATCACTTATTGCAGCAGCAGTCTTTAACTTTGGTGATATCACCAACGCAAGTCGATATGGCTGCTAACATATTACACAATGCATACATCGTAGCGCGTGAAACACAGGATTATCCTAAAAAAGAAGTGCATTTTGGTTAAATAAACTCAATCGATAGTTTACGAAAATATAACTTTTGTTGGATAATGCTCTCGTAGCTAGATAAATTTAGAGATTACTCAAGGAGCAAAGAATGCTAATTTTGACTCGCCGCGTTGGCGAAACACTGATGATTGGTGATGAAGTAACAGTTACTGTACTGGGCGTTAAAGGTAATCAAGTACGTATCGGTGTTAACGCACCTAAAGAAGTATCTGTTCACCGTGAAGAGATTTACATGCGCATTCAAGCTGAAAAAGGTAATGGTAACGTTGCACCTGGCAACTACTAATACTTTTGCGTAGAGAAGAGGCTAGCATTATTGCTAGCCTTTTTTGATCTTGCAGAATAGAAAAGAGTATTTCTATATAAATTGACGACCAGCTAGATGATCACTGCGGCAGTGAAACGAATACTTCATAAAGTGGTGAGACACAGATGTGATTGAAGTCGTTCGTTTGACGGTTTATTTGTTGGCTAAAACTCAAGTTTTGTTAGCTTGCCCTATGGCGCAATAATGCATCCCGTAGTATGGTGCAAACAGCGGTAACACTTGTTACTGGATAAAATAGATAATTGTTTCGACTGTTTATTATCGTCAATCTTTCGCCTTAATTTTTAAGGGAAAATGCGTTAAATTGATCTTGGAAGTTCAATTTGCAAGCGCTTTGATTAAATAGCAAACGGTTGAGTGTTTTTGTCCAATTTTTTTCAATAAAGTGTTTGACATATTTTCGGTAAAACGTAATATGTGCCTCCGCAAGACGGTGAGGTGGCCGAGAGGCCGAAGGCGCTCCCCTGCTAAGGGAGTATGTGGTTTGTAGCTGCATCGAGGGTTCGAATCCCTCCCTCACCGCCATTTCTTGCGAGTCTAAAATTAGCAACTTAGACAAATGTAAATGTGCGTCCTTAGCTCAGCTGGATAGAGTACCTGGCTACGAACCAGGCGGTCGGAGGTTCGAATCCTCCAGGACGCGCCATTCTCTTTTCTCTTACTTGTAAGTGATTTGGGAATAATGAATTAGGTGAGGTGGCCGAGTGGCCGAAGGCGCTCCCCTGCTAAGGGAGTATGTGGTTTGTAGCCGCATCGAGGGTTCGAATCCCTCCCTCACCGCCATTCATTACAGGCCGATGGCCTTTTTTTTTCTTCGTAGCAAGAAGAATGTGATATATTTCACAACTTCATTCTAAGTGAATGAACACCGTGCGTCCTTAGCTCAGCTGGATAGAGTACCTGGCTACGAACCAGGCGGTCGGAGGTTCGAATCCTCCAGGACGCGCCACTATTTAAGGGCTTCTTTCTTACGAGAATGAAAATCCTTGTATTGAATTGTTGATTACAACAAGTTGATACTAAAACCGTGCGCTCTTAGCTCAGCTGGATAGAGTACCTGGCTACGAACCAGGCGGTCGGAGGTTCGAATCCTCCAGAGCGCGCCACTCTTTAGGGTTTCCTTGTGAACTCCTGATGTTGGAAATACTGATATCGAAAATCGTGCGTCCTTAGCTCAGCTGGATAGAGTACCTGGCTACGAACCAGGCGGTCGGAGGTTCGAATCCTCCAGGACGCGCCACTCTTTAGGGCTTCTTTCTTATAAGAATAGAAACCCTTGTATTGAATAGCTGTTTACAGCGAATTGATACTAAAACCGTGCGCTCTTAGCTCAGCTGGATAGAGTACCTGGCTACGAACCAGGCGGTCGGAGGTTCGAATCCTCCAGAGCGCGCCACTATTTAGGGTTTCTTTTATGAACCCCTGATATTGGGAGTACCGATATCGAAAACTGCGCGTCCTTAGCTCAGCTGGATAGAGTACCTGGCTACGAACCAGGCGGTCGGAGGTTCGAATCCTCCAGGACGCGCCACTCTTTAGGGTTTCCTTGTGAACTCCTGATATTGGAAATACTGATATCGAAAACCGTGCGTCCTTAGCTCAGCTGGATAGAGTACCTGGCTACGAACCAGGCGGTCGGAGGTTCGAATCCTCCAGGACGCGCCACTCTTTAGGGCTTCTTTCTTATGAGAATGAAATCCTTATATTGATATGTTGTTACTAACAATAAACTGATATTAAAACCGTGCGCTCTTAGCTCAGCTGGATAGAGTACCTGGCTACGAACCAGGCGGTCGGAGGTTCGAATCCTCCAGAGCGCGCCACATTATTAAAAAAAGCCTCGTTTATGCGAGGCTTTTTTTATACTTGCTGTAAAATTGTTGCTGCAATGTTAAATTTAATGATTATTTAACTTATTGTATTTTAAGTAGTTCTTGAGTACTTCCTTCTTATTCCACCTTTCTCATATCATTTCCCAGAAGAGCCCCGTTTAAGTCACAGTTTAAATATCTAAAAATGACGTATTTAACAGATTTATGTGATCTGATAGGCGAATAATTAACCTGATGTGTGCGTTATCCGTAACAGAACCTTAAACAAAATTGACAAACTTTTAGCAATCGAGATAATCCATGGGTCGGGATAACTATTCGCTGAAATCCTGCGCACATGTCAGGATGACGAAGAAAGGAAGCAACATGACTAATATTGGAAGCCTGCTAGGAGATGCGGCAACTCTAATGATAACGGGTATGTCCGTTGTCTTTATTTTCCTAACTATTCTAGTTTACCTCGTTCGGTTGATGTCAAAACTGGTACCAGAAGAAGTACCTGAACCGATCGCAGCACCTAAAAAAATTAAAAAATCACAATCAAACCCTTCAGCTGTTAGTCCACAAGTTGTGGCAGCAATTTCGGCCGCGGTTCATCAATACCGTGCGTCTACTGCTAAGTAGCATTTAAAGGATTAAAAAGGAGTTTATGAGCATGTCTAAACCACTAGCTATCACAGATGTGGTACTTCGTGACGCGCACCAGTCACTATTTGCTACTCGTATGCGTATCGAAGATATGCTGCCAATTGCGGCAGAACTGGATAAAGTCGGTTACTGGTCATTAGAGACTTGGGGCGGAGCGACGTTTGATTCGTGTATCCGTTTTCTTGGAGAGGATCCATGGGAGCGCTTGCGCGAACTGAAAAAAGCGATGCCAAACACACCAATGCAGATGCTACTGCGTGGTCAAAACCTGCTGGGTTACCGTCACTACGCGGATGATGTAGTCGAAAAGTTTGTTGAACGTGCACACCAGAATGGTATGGATGTTTTCCGTATCTTTGATGCGATGAATGATGTACGTAACTTTGAAACAGCAGTGAAAGCAACGATCGACGTTGGTGGTCACGCTCAAGGTACTTTGTCTTATACAACCAGTCCGGTTCACAACTCAGATACTTGGGTTGATTTGGCTAAACGCTTAGAGGATTTAGGGTGTCACTCTCTATGTATTAAAGATATGTCAGGCTTATTGAAGCCGTATGAAGCTGAAGAGCTGATTACTCGTATCAAAGCGTCTTGTGACGTGCCTCTAGCGCTACATAGCCACGCAACAACAGGTCTATCGACAGCAACCGCGGTTAAAGCCGTTGAAGCGGGAATCGATATTCTAGACACCGCTATTTCTTCAATGAGCTGTACCTACGGTCACACGCCAACTGAAACTGTTGTGGCGATGTTAGAGGGTACTGAGCGCGATACTAACCTTAAACTTGATCAGATTGAGCCTATTGCATCTTATTTCCGTGATGTACGTAAAAAGTACGCAAAATGGGAAGGTCAGTTAAAAGGTGTGGATTCTCGTATTTTAATTGCTCAAGTTCCTGGTGGCATGCTAACCAATATGGAAGGCCAGCTGAAAGAGCAAGGTGCGGCCGATCGTATGGATGAGGTACTGGAAGAGATACCACGCGTACGCAAAGAGCTTGGGTACATTCCTTTGGTAACACCAACTTCTCAGATTGTCGGTACTCAAGCGGTTATCAATGTGCTAACGGGTGAACGCTATAAGAGCATCACTAAAGAGACGGCTGGTCTACTGAAAGGTGAATACGGTCAAGCTCCTGCTGAAGTTGATACTGAACTGCAAGCTAAAGTTCTCGATGGTGCTGAGCCAATCACTTGTCGCCCTGCTGATTTACTTAAATCAGAGATGGATACGCTAACGACAGAGCTTTTAGAAAAAGCAAAATCAGACGGTATTTCATTAGCTGAAGACACGGTTGATGATGTTCTTACTTACGCATTGTTCCCACAAGTAGGTCTTAAGTTCCTTAAAAATCGTCATAACCCTGAAGCATTTGAGCCTGCGCCAACACTAGAAACAGCGTCTCCAGTTGCAGCAGCTCCTGTACAAGCTTCTGGTGGTATTGAAAGCTATAGCGTGAAGGTTGATGGTCAAGTTTATGATGTTGAAGTTGGCCCACAAGGTGAACTTACATCAGTAACACCATCGGCAAAACCGGCTCAAGCGACTCAAACGGCACCAGTGGCAGCGTCTGATGCGGAATCCGTACCTGCGCCATTGGCGGGCAACATCTTTAAAGTTATCGTTCAACCGGGTGCGGAGGTTGCTGAAGGCGATGTTCTGCTTATCTTGGAAGCGATGAAGATGGAAACGGAAGTTCGTGCTGCTCGTGGTGGTATCGTTCAAGAATTGAATGTTAAAGAAGGCGATGCAGTTACTGTAGGCGCTCCACTACTAAGCTTGGCGTAAGGGAGTACCATGGAAGGATTGATGACCTTATGGTCTGAAACAGGAATTGCTAACTTTGAGTTCGGCCAAATCTGTATGATGCTGGTTGGTTGCTTATTGTTGTTTTTGGCAATTCGAAAAGGGTTTGAACCTTTATTGTTGTTACCGATTGGTTTTGGTGCAGTATTAGCAAACATTCCAAATGCTGGATTTACTGAGCCTGGTGGTTTGCTTTACTACGTCTACTACGTAGGTATTGAGACGGGTATTTTTCCACTACTAATCTTTATGGGTGTTGGTGCTATGACGGACTTCGGTGCGTTAATTGCGAACCCTAAAACACTGTGGCTAGGCGCTGCTGCTCAGTTTGGTATCTTTGCAACATTATTTGGTGCAATCTTGCTGAATTATGTTCCTGGAATGGAGTTCTCGATGGCAGATGCTTCGTCAATTGCGATCATTGGTGGTGCCGACGGCCCAACTGCGATCTTCTTGGCGAGTAAGTTATCTCCTGATCTATTAGGCGCAATCGCCGTAGCGGCATATAGCTACATGGCTTTGGTTCCTATTATTCAGCCTCCAATTATGAAAGCGTTAACGTCACCGGAAGAACGTAAGATTAAGATGGCTCAACTTCGTCATGTTAGCAAAGCAGAGAAAATTCTTTTCCCGCTGGCTGTGCTATTGATGACGATTTTGTTCCTACCTTCAGCAACACCTCTCGTAGGTATGTTCTGTTTGGGTAACTTAATGCGTGAAGCTGGTGTAGTGGATCGTCTTTCAAAAACAGCCCAAAATGAACTGATTAACATCGTGACTATTTTCCTAGGTCTAGGCGTTGGTTCTAAGCTTCAAGCAGATACGTTCTTGAACCTAGAGACGCTTGGTATTCTCGGTTTAGGTGCCGTGGCGTTCAGTATTGGTACGGCCGGTGGTGTCTTGATGGCGAAGGTGCTTAACCGCTTCTCGAAAGAAGACATTAACCCACTTATTGGTGCAGCTGGTGTATCAGCCGTTCCGATGGCGGCTCGTGTTGTGAACAAGGTTGGACTTGAGGCAAACCCTCAGAACTTCTTGTTAATGCATGCAATGGGACCTAACGTGGCTGGTGTACTTGGTAGTGCGGTTGCTGCGGGTATTTTATTAGCGCTAGTAGGCTAATAAAATACTAGGTCATGTATCGTTACGTTAATTGGTCGTCAATTTACGAATGAGCGGTTAACTTAGCCTTATTAAATGGTTTATAGTCAAAGGGATGCTTTCGCATCCCTTTCTTTTTATCAATTAGGGTGTTTGCTCACTAGGGCTTTATCAATCAAGGAAATGTGGAAATGGAAAATAAACAGATAGCGATTACTCAATTCGGCGGCGTCGAAAACCTTAGTATTCAAACCCGTGCTATTCCTGAGCCTAAAGCTGGAGAAGTGGTGGTTAAAGTTTCTTTTTCGGGCATTAATCCGATTGATGTTAAAACTCGTGCAGGCCTCGGTTGGGCCGCGGCGCAGAACAAAGAGAACCTTCCTTGGGTTCCTGGTTACGACATTTCAGGGCAAATCGTCACGGTAGGCGATCAGACTGAGCACTTTGCTATTGGCGATAATGTAGCTGGCTTTATTGGTTTCCCACTGCAAGGTGGCGGCTACAGCCAGTATGTGTGTGTTCCAGAAGCAGCCTTAAGCATGGTACCTGATTCAGTTACGCTAGAAGCGGCAGCTGCACTGCCACTCGCTAGCCAAACAGCAGCACAAGCACTAAACAAAGCTGAAGTGAAAGAGGGCGATCGCGTACTCATTCTGGCGGGGGCAGGCGGCGTTGGTCACCTAGCGGTTCAAATCGCTGTGGCGGCAAAAGCTGAAGTCTACACAACTTGTAGTGAATCCAACCTTGATTACCTAGCGACATTAGGGGCTCATGCGATCAACTATAAATTTGCTCCGGCATCTGAACGAGTCTCTGATGTTGATGTTTTGATCGATCTTGTCGGTGGAGACACCGCTCTTGATGCACTGAAGTGCTTAAAAGATGGTGCAAGAGTTGTGACAGTCCCAACTTTATCTGCTGAATTGATTTGCGAAAAAGCAACATTATTAGGCTTTACTGCATCAGGTATGCTGGTTGAGCCAAACCCAGAGCAAATGGATACCATGCTTTACATGGTTAGCGTTGGATTGCTCAAAACAGAAATTCAAGGTATTTACCCGTTAGACGAAGCGCAGTCGGCTCACCTACAGGTTGAAACCGGACACACCAGAGGCAAGGTACTACTTAAAATGCAAGAAGGTTGATATGCAGTGCTAGAGTTTTTCAATTCTCTTTTTGAAAATATAGCGTTGTGGTTTTCAGATTCAGCGCTATGGGTACTCTTCATCAGTGGCTTTTTGAGTGCCACATTGTTACCCGGCGGTTCAGAAGCAAGCCTTGTGGCTGCCTTGAGCTTAGATCAGTTCTCAACATCATCGATTATCCTTTTGGCGACACTTGGCAATACCTTAGGCGGCTTGACCAATTATTGGATTGGTTTGTGGTTGCCTAACCGAACTGAATCTGAAAAACATGGTCATAAGGCTATGGCTTGGCTGAGCCGCTATGGTTATTGGACTCTGTTGTTTAGTTGGTTACCGATCATTGGTGATCCGTTGTGTCTTGCTGCGGGTTGGCTAAGAATGAAATTCATCCCTAGCGTTATCTTGATAGCAATTGGCAAGGCCGCTCGCTATAGCTTACTAGCTGCTATTTACTTCGGTTTTTTCTAAGGAGAACCTATGAAAAAGGTTTTACTTGGTACATTTTCTCTTATCGCCATCGTAGGCTGTTCTTACAATGTACCTAGCTCAACACCCTTCTTTTCTTCATTACCGGAAGGCGTCACTTTATTAGAAGAAGTTAAACCTTCCAAAGATAAAGTTGTGATCCCTTATACTAAGTATCAACTTGAGAATGGTCTAACTGTTATTCTTTCCCCTGATGATTCTGATCCATTGGTGCATGTCGATGTGACTTATCACGTCGGTTCTGCTCGTGAACAGATTGGGAAGTCGGGCTTTGCACACTTCTTTGAACACATGATGTTCCAAGGCTCTGAGAACGTCGGTGACCAGCAACACTTTAAGATTATTACCGAAGCGGGTGGTTCGCTAAACGGCACTACTAACCGCGATCGTACCAATTACTTTGAAACGGTTCCTTCTAACCAACTTGAGAAAATGTTGTGGTTAGAATCAGACCGAATGGGTTTCCTATTGGACGCGGTTTCTCAAAAGAAATTTGAGGTTCAAAGAGGCACGGTTAAAAACGAACGAGCTCAGAGTTATGAAAACCGCCCTTACGGTTTAATGTGGGAACGAATGGGTGAAGCTCTTTACCCTGAAGGCCACCCATATTCTTGGCAACCAATTGGTTATGTTGAAGATCTAGACCGCGTTGATGTGAATGATCTTAAGGCTTTCTTCTTACGTTGGTATGGTCCAAATAATGCAGTATTGACGATTGGTGGTGATATCGATGTTGATGACACGCTAGAGTGGATTAACAAGTATTTTGGTCCTATCCCTAGAGGCCCGGAAGTTAAGGCTGCAGAGAAGCAACCAGCGATACTAAAAGAAGATAAATACATCACCCTAGAAGATAATATTCGTCAGCCGATGGTGCTTGTCGGCTGGCCGACGACTTATCGCGGTGAAGAAACACAAGCGTCAATAAATGCTCTGTCTAACGTATTGGGTTCTGGTACCAACAGTTACCTGTATCAAAACCTAGTAAAAACACAAAAAGCAGTAAGCGCAGGATCTTTCCATGATTGTGCTGAACTCGCTTGTACTATGTATGTTTATGCGATGGGCAACTCGGGTAAAAAAGGTGATTTGACGGTTCTTAATAAAGAATTGATGGATACCTTAGAACAATTTTCTAAAGAGGGTGTTGAACAAGAGCGCTTAGACCAAATTACTGGTATGGCTGAAGCGGATGCGGTTTTTGCGCTGCAAAGTGTCAAAGGCAAGGTGTCACAACTCGCTTCTAATCAAACTTTCTATGGCCAACCGGATCGTATTGAATCGCAGTTAGATCAAATTCGAGCGGTTACGCCTGAAAGTGTTAGCAAAGCTTATCAAGATTTTATCGAGGGTAAGCATAAGGTGACGTTGAGTGTCGTTCCGAAAAAACAGCTCGATTTAGCGGTTCGTGAAGCCACTTTCACTACCCCCGATCGTACTCTGCCTGAATACAGCAAGGTAACGGAAGATCAGCTTGATATCAGAAAAGCACCGAATACTTTTGATCGCAGTGTGATGCCTGAAGTGAACTTTGGTGTTGAAGCAACTATGCCTGATCTTTATCGCATGCACTTTGCAAACGGTACTGACTTGATTGGTACCGAGACCAATGAAACACCGACAGTACAGCTACAAATTCAGCTTCCTGCTGGTGAGCGTTATGTTCGTCAAGGTCAAGAAGGCCTAGCAAACCTAACCGCAGCGATGATGGAAGAAGGCTCGACTCAACGAACGGTTGAAGAGTTACAAGCAATCTTAGATAAATTGGGCAGTAGCGTTAGCATAAACGCGGGCAGCTACACCACGGATATTTCTATCTCAACGTTAGAGAAAAATTTGCCTCAAACCTTAGCAATAGCAGAAGAGGTTCTATTTAAGCCTAAGTTTGATGAGCAAGATTTCGAACGCGTTAAGAAACAGATGTTAGAAGGGGTGGTTTATCAGCATCAACAACCAAGCTGGATGGCTTCTCAAGCCACACGTGAAGTTTTGTTTGGCAACAGCATCTTTGGTCGAGCTAGTGATGGTACTAAGGCCTCTTTAGAATCGTTAACCTTAGACGATGTAAAACTGTTTTACAGTCAGCACTATACTCCTGAGGGGGCTAATATTGTTATTGTAGGCGACATCTCGAAGAAAGAGGCCAGCAAGCAGCTTCAATTCTTCGAACAATGGCAAGGCGATGCGGCACCACTAACGCGTCCTCAGATCATCAAAGAGCTTTCAGGGCAACGTTTGTACTTAGTGGATAAACCAGGAGCACCACAGAGCATCGTTCGTTTAGTGCGTAAAGGTTTACCTTTCGACGCGACTGGAGAGTTGTATTTGAGCCAGCTAGCCAACTTTAACTTGGCCGGTAACTTCAATAGCCGCATTAACCAAAACTTACGTGAAGACAAGGCGTACACTTACGGTGCAAGCGGTTACTTCGCGAGTACTCGAGAAACCGGTGCCGTAGTATTTAGTGCTCAAGTGAGAGCCAATGCGACGGTTCCATCGATTCAAGAGTTTATTAATGAACTGAATGAGTTTAGTCAGAGTGGATTAACTGACGAAGAGGTGAAATTTATGCGCCTTGCCGTCGGTCAACAAGATGCGCTTAAATACGAAACACCAAGTCAAAAGGCTGGTTTGTTGAGTAATATTGTCGCATTGAGCCTAGATGAAGATTACCTACAACAACGTAATCAGATAGTTGAAACCGTCTCAAAAGAGACGTTAAACGAGCTATCGAAGAAATGGTTTGACCCGAATGATTATCAAATAATCGTTGTTGGCGATGCGACTTCGCTTCGTCCTCAATTAGAAAAGTTAGATATTCCAATAGAAGAGCTTGAAATCATTCGTTAGAGTACACATTAAAGGGGGAGGGAATAGACTCTACTTTTCTCCTCCAACCTAATTTATGATAGTTCTAATCAGAACGATATAAGATAAGTGAACTGAATTTTGACTGATTTTGCTGCGCGACTAAAGCAAGTTGCAACCAACCCTAAGACCTTCTCTCAATTTGGTCGTGGTGTTGAAAGGGAAACGTTACGCTACACGGAAGATGGGCATCTTGCTACTGGGCCGCACCCAAAGGCTTTGGGATCTGCGTTGATGAACGGATGGGTAACGACCGATTTTTCCGAGTCGCTACTGGAGTTTATTACGCCTGTTTCTAACGACGTTCCGACTCTTTTGAATCAGTTATCTGATATCCATCATTTCACACAAACCAAGTTAGATGGCGAGAAAATGTGGCCGCTTTCAATGCCTTGTTACGTAGGGAGTGAAGATGACATTCAGCTGGCGCAATACGGCACCTCTAACAACGGCAAAATGAAGACGCTATATCGTGAAGGCTTAAAGCGCCGCTACGGTAGTCTGATGCAAATCATTTCAGGTGTTCATTTTAACTTTTCTTTCCCTGAAAGTTTCTGGGATAGCTTGTTTGGTGAGCAAACAGAAGAAGCGCGTTGTGAAGCTAAGTCAGATGCGTACTTTGGTTTGATTCGTAATTACTACCGTTTTGGTTGGTTAATCCCATATTTCTTTGGTGCTTCACCGGCATTGTGCCCTTCTTTCATTAAAGGAAGAGAAACAAACCTACCTTTTGAAAAAATTGGTGAGACACTATACCTGCCAAAAGCAACGGCACTTCGCCTGAGTGATCTTGGCTACACTAACAGCGCTCAAAGTGTATTGAAAATTGGTTTCAACAGCCTAGGTCAGTACCTCGAAGGTTTGAATGAAGCGATTCGTACACCATCAGAAGAGTTTGCTGAGATTGGTACTAAGGTTGATGGTGAATATCGTCAACTTAATACTAACGTTCTTCAAATTGAGAATGAGCTGTATGCGCCAATTCGCCCTAAGCGCGTAGCGAAAAACGGTGAGAAGCCGTCTGAAGCATTGGCTCGCAGTGGTGTTGAGTACATAGAAGTTCGTTCTTTAGATGTAAACCCATTCAGTTCAGTTGGTATCAATGAGCAGCAGGTTCGTTTCCTTGACCTGTTCCTAACGTGGAGCGTGTTAACAGACTCTGCTGAGATGGATAATTGTGAGTTGGAATGCTGGCGAGATAACTGGAACAAGGTAATCTTAGAAGGTCGTCAGGTTGGTTTAGAACTGAAAATTGGTTGTGACGGCGAGAGACTATCATTACAAGACTGGGCTAAGCGTGTATTCAAAGATTTGCGTTCTATTGCTGAAATGATGGATGCAGAGCAAGGTGGCCGCGCTTACCAAGAAACTTGCGATACGCTTGAAACTTGGATTGATAATCCAGAGCTGACTATTTCAGGTCAGTTGCTTGAAGAAACCAAAAAATTAGGTGGTTTGGGTAATGTAGGTTGTGCGTTAGGAAAAACTTACGCTCAGCAACATAAAGCGCACCAGTACAAAGTGTATTCAGCTGAGTTGATGGAAGCGGAAGTTCAACGCTCTATGATTGCTCAGCAACAAAGTGAAGAAGCTAGCACTCAAGACTTTGATAGCTTCTTAGCGGATTATTTTTCGTATTTAAAAGCATAGCGAGACTTTGGTGGAAAGGAAGCAAGCCTTATTAGGTCAGCCTACTCATGCGAGTGGTAAATGGTTACCTGTCATCACTGTTGGTGTTGTCTCTAGCCTGTTGGTTGGCTGTGCAACGCCACCGCCTAAACAGCAAGATAATCTGTGTAGCATCTTCAGAGAACACCCATCGTGGTATGAAGATGCCTTGGATATGCAAGAAAAGTGGGGCACACCAATCAACGTAGCGATGGCTTTTGTGAAACAAGAAAGTAGCTTTCGTCATGATGCGCGCCCACCAAAAGATTATATTCTGGGCTTCATTCCTTGGGGGCGTGTAAGTAGTGCCTACGGTTATGCGCAAGCTCAAGATCCTGCTTGGGAAGATTTCCAAAAAGCGACCAATAACGGTGGCTCAAGAACCAACTTCGATGATGCATTGATGTTCATTGGTTGGTACACCAACGAGACGCGCCGTCAGCTTGGAATTTCTTTGTGGGATCCTTATAACCAATACCTGGCTTATCATGAAGGGCGTGGTGGTTATAAGCGTAAATCATACAACAGCAAACCATCTTTAATTAAGGTGGCTCGCAAAGTAGAACAACAAGCAAAAGATTATGGCTGGCAACTTAAACAGTGCCGCAAAGAACTGGAAGACAATCGAAGTTGGTTTTTCTAAAGCCAACCGTCATGGAGAAGAGCAATGCCTTTATTAGATAGTTTCACTGTTGATCACACACGCATGAACGCACCAGCCGTTCGTGTTGCTAAAACAATGCAAACCCCGAAAGGGGATACCATCACTGTGTTTGACCTGCGTTTTACTGCGCCAAACAAAGATATCCTATCTGAGAAAGGTATCCACACGCTTGAGCACTTATATGCTGGATTCATGCGTAATCAACTGAACGGTTCAGATGTAGAGATTATCGACATTTCACCGATGGGTTGTCGTACTGGTTTCTACATGAGCCTAATTGGTACACCTACAGAGCAACAGGTAGCGGACGGCTGGTTGGCAGCAATGCAAGATGTGCTGAAAGTTGAGAATCAAAATAAAATTCCTGAGTTGAACGAATACCAATGTGGTACTGCGGCAATGCATTCTTTGGATGAAGCGAAAGAGATTGCCAATGCGATCATCTCAGCTGGTATCTCTGTAAACAAAAATGACGAACTGGCGTTGCCAGAGTCTATGCTACAAGAGCTTAAAATCGACTAATCATTTAGATTTATTTTAAATTAGCTAGATATTAAAAGGCCCGGTTCGATGAACCGGGCCTTCTTTTGTTTATCAATCTATTTTTATCTAAGCGTGAGAGTAAGCAATTGCTCTCAACCGATAGTGGTCACTCAATCATTACCCATTCACGACCTGCGGGAACACGCGAACCAGTTTGATACGGTTCTCTTCAAGTTCTACGATTTCCATTGGGTGACTCGCAACTTGAACACTTAAGTGGCTCTCAGGAATATCTTCGAGGTGCTCTAATATCAAACCATTAAGCGTTCTTGGACCGTCGGTAGGCAGAGCCCACTGTAAGCCTTTGTTTATGTCTCTGATGTTAGCGCTACCTTCAATCAAGAAGCTCCCATCACTTTGCGGAGTGATTTCTTCCGACAAGCTAGGTGTAATTGAAGTCGTGAACTCACCAACGATCTCTTCAAGAATATCTTCTAGTGTAACCAATCCATTAATATCGCCATACTCATCAACAATTAAACCGATACGCTGTTTATTGCGTTGGAATTTCAGTAGTTGAATGTTGAGTGGTGTCGCTTCAGGGATAAAATAGATCTCATCTGCAGCACGTAACAGCGTCTCTTTATTGAACTCGTTTTTTTCAAGCATCAAACGATAAGCTTCTCGCAGTCTCAGCATGCCAACCACTTCATCTATTTGATCGCGGTATAACACGATACGGCCATGAGGTGAGTGAGTCAGTTGGCGGACGATTGATTTCCAATCATCATTGATGTCGATGCCGGTGATCTCATTACGTGGCACCATGATGTCATTCACGGTGACGTGCTCTAAATCTAGAATAGAGACCAACATATCTTGGTGACGCTGAGGTATTAAGCTTCCCGCTTCATTTACCACGGTTCTCAGCTCTTCTGAGCTTAAGTGGTCGGTTGCATCGTGACTGGCTTTGACTCCTAAGATACGAATGAACCCGTTAGTAATGAAGTTCACTAAAATCACCAGTGGTGACAGTACCTTCATCAGTATCATCAATAGAATACTGCTGGCGTAAGAGACACGTTCAGGAAACAGAGAGGCGATGGTTTTTGGGGTGACTTCGGCAAACACAAGGATCACGAGAGTCAGGACACCTGTAGCGATAGCCACACCGATATCCCCGTAGATGCGCATACCTAGAATAGTCGCGATCGCTGATGCTAGAATATTGACGAGATTGTTACCGATGAGAATGAGGCCAATCAATCTGTCTGGGCGGTTCAGAAGTTTTTCTACACGCTTCGCACCTTTATGACCCGTATTGGCCAAGTGCTTTAAACGGTAGCGGTTCAAGGACATCATGCCCGTTTCGGAACCAGAAAAATAACCAGAAATTACAATGAGACACGCGAGTAGCGCAAATAAGATACCCGTTGATATGTCGTCCAAAACTATTCTTTTCCTATTTGTGTATCTTGATTAATTTATGACCGAACATGGCCGAGATGTCAATTGAATGTCTTGCACTCAATATATTAAAGGCAAGGTACACGAGACCTTGCCTTTATTTTACAGATTAGTTCAGGATTATTTCTTGAACGAAGCGACTACCGAAGTAGGCTAATGTCAGCATGCTGGCACCTGCTAAGGCGAACCAAGTCACTTTTTGTCCACGCCAACCTTTCTGGTAGTGACCCCACAAAAGGATGGAGTAGATAACCCAAGCGATAAAAGACAATACAGCCTTGTGTGCTTTTCCTTGAGCAAACATATCTTGTACGAAGATAAGGCCAGTCAATAAAGTACCCGTTAATAAACCATTACCAATCAAAATGATCTTGAAAAGCTGCCTTTCCACCATCATTAAAGGAGGTAAGTTAGGGTTTATCACTAGGGCTTTCTTCTTTTTAAGTTTGTGATCGAGCCAAGCGAGCTGTAGGGCGTATAGCGCACCGATGGTAAGCGTTGCGTACGAGAACAACGCCAAAGATATGTGTACGAGCAGTTTTGGATCGTTCTCTAAATGTTTGATGAAGGTGCTTGGAAGAAAAGTGGCCGCCATCAAATTCAACGCAGCGAAGCTATAAACAACGGGCAAGATGAACCACAAACGGGTTTTGAGCATGGCACCGCTCATTACCACAGAGATAATTAAACTGATTAATGAAGCAACGTTCAAGATACTTAGGTTTTGGCCACTGGCATTAAAAATCAAATCGCCAAGCAACAAAGCATGAAAAACTAGAGCAAGTAATGCGCTGATAAGCACCGTTTTTACACGGATCCCTGTTTGGTGCACGAGACCTGGAATGATCGTGGAAATCGCCATTATATAAAGAAAGGCTGCTGCGATCGCAATAAGACTGTCCATGGTATCCATTTAAATGATTACTAATTGGCGAATTATACCTCGCATCGCTCTTTGGGGCTATGGTGAACCTCATTCAATTCCAAGTGAATAATGTCTCACATCACAAGCACGGATGATTAACGCTCTACAACGGGTATGACTCTAATCCGCGCTAATGTATACTCACAGTAATAGTCGCAGTTTTGAGCGAAGAGAAAACTATGTTTGATAATTTAACGGATCGTCTATCCAAAACGCTGAAGAACATCAGCGGTAAAGGTCGTCTGACCGAAGACAATATTAAAGAGACGCTGCGTGAAGTACGTATGGCGCTACTTGAAGCCGACGTTGCATTGCCAGTTGTCCGTGATTTTGTTAAGCGCGTAAAAGAAGGCGCTGTGGGTGTTGAGGTATCTAAATCTCTAACACCGGGTCAAGAATTCATTAAGATCGTTCAAGCTGAACTTGAAGCGGTGATGGGTGAGTCTAACGAAGCTCTTAATCTAGCAGCGCAACCGCCAGCAGTCATCTTAATGGCGGGTCTACAAGGTGCGGGTAAAACCACATCGGTAGGTAAGTTATCTAAGCTCCTGACTGAGCGTGACAAGAAGAAAGTATTGGTTGTGTCTGCCGACGTTTACCGTCCTGCGGCGATAAAACAACTTGAAACGTTAGCAAGCGATGTGGGCGTAGACTTCTTCCCGTCTTCAGCGGATCAAAAGCCTCTTGATATTGCAAACGCTGCAATCGACCATGCGAAGAAAAAATTCTACGACGTGCTGCTTGTCGATACGGCGGGTCGTTTAGCTATCGATGAAGAGATGATGGGCGAAATCAAAGAGCTTCATACGGCAATTAAGCCAGTAGAAACTCTATTCGTTGTTGATGCTATGACAGGTCAAGATGCAGCGAACACGGCTAAAGCCTTTGGTGATGCTCTACCACTAACCGGTGTTATCTTGACGAAAGTTGATGGTGATGCGCGTGGTGGTGCTGCACTGTCTGTTCGTCATATCACGGGTAAACCGATTAAATTCTTAGGTGTTGGTGAAAAAACTGATGCACTAGAACCGTTCCACCCAGATCGTGTTGCTTCTCGTATCCTAGGTATGGGCGACGTACTGTCTTTAATTGAAGACCTACAAAAGAACGTTGATACCGAGAAAGCAGAGAAACTGGCGAAGAAGTTCAAAGAGAAGAAAGGTTTTGACCTAGAAGACTTCCGTGAACAGCTTGGTCAGATGCAAAATATGGGCGGCATGATGGGCATGATGGATAAGCTTCCAGGTATGTCTCAGCTACCAGATAACGTTAAAGATAAAGTTGATGACAAGATGTTCAAGCAGATGGAAGCGATCATCAACTCTATGACAATGAAAGAGCGTCAACGCCCTGACCTAATCAAAGGCTCTCGCAAAAAGCGTATTGCTGCTGGTTCTGGTACTCAGGTACAAGATGTAAACCGTATGCTTAAACAGTTCACCCAAATGCAGAAGATGATGAAGAAAATGCAAAAAGGTGGAATGAAAGGCATGATGCGCAACATGCAAGGCATGATGGGCGGCGGTGGAGGTATGGGCGGAATGGGTGGTGGTTTTAACCCGTTTGGTCGATAATCTACAAATGTAACCTTTAGCTACGTTACTTTTCATAGTGTTAGCCGTGTCACAGAAAGTGTTCGGCAGCTATGTTGGTGAAAAAATAGCTAAAGCCCTTGCATTGCACCGGAATAAGAGTAAAATTCCGGGGCTTTAATTTGGCACGAGACCCCAAGCTATTTACTTATACTTGGGGTTAATTATTTTATTAAGAAAGCAAAGAGGACGACATGGTAACCATTCGTTTGGCACGTCACGGTGCAAAGAAGCGCCCATTTTATCAAATCGTAGTTGCGGATAGCCGTAACGCTGCAACTGGCCGTTTCATCGAGAAAGTAGGTTTCTTTAACCCTACTGCTCAAGGTCAAGAAGAAGGTCTACGTCTAGACCTAGATCGTGTTAACCACTGGGTTGGTCAAGGCGCATCTCTATCTGATCGTGTAGCTAAGCTAGTTAAAGACGCTCAAAAAGCGGCTTAATTCTTTTTTAAAGAGAAATAGCTTATGTCGATGAAGGGTAAAGAAACTATGAGCGAGCAAAACAATAGAATTGTCATGGGTAAACTTGGGTCTACCTATGGTATTCGTGGCTGGCTTAAAGTGTTCTCCTACACAGACAATGCTGAAAGCATATTTGATTACAGCCCTTGGTATTTAAACCTAAAGGGTAAGTGGGTTGAGTACAAAGTTGAGAGCTGGAAACGTCATGGCCAAGGTTATGTATGTAAGCTAGCGGGATTAGATGTTCGTGAAGACGCGCAACTGATGACTAACTTTGAAATTGCTATTGACCCTGCTTCGTTACCTGAATTGTCAGAAGATGAATTCTACTGGCGCGAATTGTTTGGTATGCAAGTTTTTACAACTAAAGGCTACAACCTTGGTGAGGTCACTGACCTGTTAGAAACTGGCTCGAACGATGTTCTAGTAATCAAAGCAAATCTTAAAGATGCTTTTGGCCAAAAGGAACGGTTAGTACCGTACCTTGAAGAGCAAGTGATCAAGAAAGTTGATCGCGAAGCTCGCCGGATCGAAGTTGACTGGGATCCTGGATTCTAACTCCAAATTACAGAGCGAGAGAACACATGTGGGTTGGCGTAATTAGCCTGTTTCCTGAAATGTTCCGTTCTGTTACTGATTTTGGAGTAACAGGTCAAGCGGTTAAGAAAGGTCTTTTATCTATTGAGACATGGAATCCTCGTGATTTCACTCATGATAAACATCGCACTGTTGATGACAGACCTTACGGTGGTGGTCCTGGCATGTTAATGATGGTTCAGCCTTTGCGCGACGCTATCAAAACTGCCAAGCAAGCAGCACCGGGGAAGACGAAAGTTATCTATCTTTCACCTCAAGGTCGTAAACTCGACCAAAAAGGTGTTGAAGAGCTGGCAACAAACGAGAATTTACTTCTTATTTGTGGTCGCTATGAAGGGGTAGATGAGCGCATCATTCAATCTGAAGTCGACGAAGAATGGTCGATTGGCGATTTTGTGATGACGGGTGGTGAGCTACCAGCCATGACGTTGATTGATTCAGTATCTCGGTTTGTTCCGGGTGTACTTGGAGATTTCGCTTCAGCAGAAGAAGATTCTTTTGCAAATGGTTTGCTAGATTGTCCCCATTATACGCGCCCTGAGGTGCTAGACGATAAAGATGTGCCATCGGTACTCAAGTCTGGAAACCATAAGGATATTCGTCGCTGGCGGTTGAAACAATCGCTGGGCCGAACTTGGCTAAGAAGACCAGAACTCCTGGAAAACCTAGCTCTGACTGACGAACAGGAACAATTACTGGCTGAATTCATTAAAGAGCATCGCTCTTAACGAAAAGCAAGCAGTAACCTATTAAATTTAGTATCAGTTTATTCTAGGAATTTATACAAATGAGCAACATCATCAAGGCTCTTGAAGAAGAGCAACTAAAATCAGACCTTCCTAAATTCGCACCAGGTGACACTGTTGTAGTTCAGGTTAAGGTAAAAGAAGGTGACCGTGAGCGTCTACAGGCTTTCGAAGGCGTTGTAATCGCTATTCGTAACCGTGGTCTACACTCTGCATTTACAGTTCGTAAGATCTCGAACGGTGAAGGCGTAGAGCGTGCGTTCCAAACTCACTCTCCAATGGTTGATAGCATCGAAGTTAAACGCCGTGGTGCAGTACGTCGTGCCAAGTTGTACTACCTACGTGAGCGTTCTGGTAAGTCAGCTCGTATTAAAGAGAAGCTTACTAAGAAGTAATTCTTTTTGCATTCTATCGATAAAAGCGGAGCCATTTGGCTCCGCTTTTTTGTGCCTGCTACTTAGCGTATCGTAGGTAGGAGATCCCCAGCTCGCTCATCTCTTGCTCTTGAGGGTTACGGACAAAACCTAAACTCATATTTAACCGTCATTCCCTAGACTGACGAAGGAGTAGGGAATCTCTACTAGCGCCATGTTAGAGACAATAAAAAAAGGACTGACGTTAAACGCCAATCCTTCAAATTCTATTCGCTATTCGCTTAGTACGGATCTTCTGACCAACCATCGCTATCCGACATATCCGGTGCGCCAGCGATACTGTTCTCTTCGTCTGCCCATTCTCCAAAATCAATCATCTGACATTGCTTGCTGCAAAACGGGCGATGTGGGCTTTGTTCACCCCATTCAACGTCAGCATTACATTGAGGGCATTTAACGATGGTGATTTTTTTCGACATAGTGATTCTTTATTTGGAGGTACAATAACAATGAGTTTGGGCCTGAATAAGTACTCAAGCCAAACGATAAAAGACAATTAATTAGGTGCAGATTGCTAATTCAAATTCGATATCTTGAGTGCAGGCTTGTCCAGTCTCAAAGCTCATAAATTTCACGGCAAAACGGTTTTTGTGCCCCGAGATCATCGGGTAGGCGCCGTATTGCATTGGAATAGAAAGACGTAGGATATTCGCTTCATCAGCATCGCTCTGGAAGAAACCAGCACGCGCAATTTGATCTTTAAAGTGACCTGTTTCTCTGGTTAGTTTCAGCCATAGCGTTAGCGCCTCATACAAAGGCTGTAGGCTATCCATCCACGTTTTGGCGTCTCTCATTCTCTTATCGAGAGGGAGGTGTAACCAATAATGTAGCGCAGGTAAATCAAAGCAACATGAGCCACCAGGTAGGTTAAAGCGTTGACGAATAGCACTTAGGAAGCGGTCTTCTTTAAGTGACTGGCCAAAACGCTCTGCCTGCATCAATTCACGATAGATATTGCTAATGTCGTTGAGCAGTGAAGTCAGCATTTCTTGATCGACACCTTCAACATCTAACCAGCTTTTGTAGGTTACACGCTGCTTCTCAATATCTTTTGCGAGCTCGCTTTTGAGTTGGATCTGTTCAAAGATTTCAATCAAATCAAAGATCGAACGGAAAAAGAGTTGATACTGTTGAGCATCGGAAAATGTAGAAGACAAGTGTAGCTGCCTCAAGAGTGATTCAACTCTTAAGTAGATTCGTGTTTTCTCATTTAGAGGATGTTCAAATTTGTGGGTGATCATCGAGCAAACCTTCATTCAACATTGTTCTATTCTGACCCATCTACTGTACTGATTGCCAGATACTTTTGATGTAAATCTGTGATTTGAGGCAAAAGTTCTTGGTTTTTAGTATGGTTTTTAATCACATCATCTGCAACTGCTAAGCGTTGTTCTCTTGAAGTCTGTGATTTTAAAATTGACGCAACTTGTTCCCTAGAAACGTTATCACGATTCATCGTACGCTCTATTTGTACTTCTACTGGCACATCAACAATTAATACGCGATCAGCCATGCCTTGCATATGGTTTTCGATTAATAGAGGTGCTACTAATAAAGCATAAGGAGAGGTCACTTTAGACAGGTCACTGTCAATTTTATCGCGGATCATGGGATGAAGGAGGTCATTGAGCCACATCTTCTGTTTGGGATCTGAGAAGATTAGCTCACGCAGTTTACTTCGGTTGAGCGTGCCATCTTCAAGTAAGATAGCCTCCCCAAAATGAGCAGTAATCTGTTTGAGACCTTCGCTGCCCAGTGCTACGACTTCACGAGCCACAATATCAGCATCGACAATATCAATATTAAAATGTTCGTTGAAGAGGTTAGCCACGGTGGTTTTGCCACTGGCGATACCACCACTTAATCCTATGATCGTTGCCATGGTTAAATTCCTAGTACAGAAGTGAAATACCAACCCATGATGTCGTTACCCCACATCAAGCTTACCCATCCCGCAATCGCAAGGTAGGGGCCAAACGGAAAGGCTTTATCTATGCCTTGTTGCTTCAGTCGCAGTTGAATCAATCCGAACACAAGGCCCACTAGCGATGATAGAAGGATGATCATTGGTAGATGTTGCCAACCAAGCCATGCCCCTAATGCCGCTAGCAATTTAAAATCACCGTACCCCATCCCTTCTTTGCCAGTGAGCAGCTTGAACAGCCAGTAAACAGACCAAAGTGCTAGGTAACCAGCCATCGCTCCAACGACGGAATCTTGCAGCGATACCGGGCTGATATTAAACAGTGCTAAAGCGATACCAGACCAAACTAAAGGCAAGGTGATTTGATCTGGCAATAACATAGTATCGAGATCGATAAAGGTCGCGGTAATCAAAGCAAAGGTGAAAAATATCAGCGCAATCGCGTAATAACTGAAACCAAAGTGGCTAGCGACTACGGTACAAAGTATCGCCGTAAGCAGTTCGACCAAAGGGTAGCGAGCACTGATTGGGTTAGCACAACTGTGGCACTTGCCCTTTAGGAATAACCAGCTTAATACCGGGATGTTGTCGATTACTCTTAGTTGGGTTTTACACTTAGGGCAAGTAGAGCGAGGAATGCTGAGGTTAAACTTCCCCTCTGGTGCTGGAATTTTATATTGAGAGAAATACTCCGAGCACTCTTGTTGCCACTCTCGCTCCATCATAATCGGTAAACGATGTATGACCACGTTGAGAAAACTACCGATAAGAAGGCTAAAAATGAAAGCTAATACGGGGAATAGCCAAGGATAGTAGTGAAATACTTCCATAGTGTCCTTTACCACTTGATCAAGGTGAGCAGAGGTTTCTACTCATGGGTGTTTAGTCGCTTTTAACTATCCTAACACACTCATAAGATTAAAGATTGGTAAGTACATCGCGACAACAAGCCCACCCACAACCGTACCTAAAAACACGATGATCAGTGGCTCTAAAATTTTGCCTAAGTTGTCGACGGTATTGTCGACTTCAAACTCATAGATGGAAGCGACTTTATTCAGCATATCATCAAGGTTACCTGACTCTTCACCAATCATCACCATCTGTAACACCATTTCAGGGAAGGCATTGGTATTGCGCATTGCAATATACATCGGCATACCCGCGGCTGTTTCTCGGTGTACTTCGATGATCGCAGATTCATAATGCAGATTACCTGCAGTCTTTGCGGTGGTTTTGAGGCTCATTAAGATGGGAATACCAGAGCTAAAGCTGGTTGATAAGGTGCGGCTGAACTTGGCGATAGAGGCCTTTGCCATTACGCTACCAAGTACAGGAAAGCGTAACACTAAGCGGCTGGCTGATAGTCGAATCGAGTAAGAACGTTGGCACAGTTGATGAACAACCAGCGTGGTAGCCCCGATGCCTAGGGCGGTATAAAAACTGTAAGCTTGCATCCAATGAGACAGGTCGAGGACTTGTTGGGTGAACCAGGGAAGATCGGCACCAAAGCCTGAAAACATCGATTCAAACTCTGGGATGACCATGGTTAGCATGAGATAGGAGACGGTCAGCGCAACCGTGACCACCATTGCTGGATAGATAAGCGCTTTCACCACCTTAGCTTTTAACTGTTCACTTTTTTCACGATATGTCGCTAAGCGTTCAAAGACTTGTGCGAGGTTGCCGGAAAGCTCTCCGGTGGCGACTAGGTCGGTGTAGAGATCGTCAAAGTGGCGGCTTGCGGTTCTCATTGCTTTTGAGATTGGCGTTCCGGCTTCTACACCTTTGCAGATATGCGATAAAATAGATTTCATTTCTGCTTTACGATGATTATCTGATACCAACTTTATGGCTTGCACGATAGGCACACCCGTAGCGAGCATGGTAGCAAGCTGTCTCGTCAAAATAGTGATGTCTTTGGCTTTGACTCTATGGGTTAAACGAGTGATTGCGGAGATACTTTTCTTTTTGATTTTCTTAATTTGGATATGTTGCTCTTTGAGCTTCTCTCGCACTTCTAATTCGGTGAGCGCTAAGCTCTGCCCAGACATTTTCTTGCCAGAACTATTGATTCCCTTCCAATGGTAGTTTTTTAGTTGTGATTGTTTGCTTTTACTACTCATTTTCGCTCCGTGAATTATAGGTATAGAACACGTTGTAGCTCTTGATAGCTGGTGGTGCCTTCAAGCAGTTTATCTAGCCCTGACTCTTGCAGAGTGCGCATGCCTTCTCTACGCGCGAGATCTTCAATCGCTAGCGCATTGGGTTTGTTGATAAGGCTGGTTTTTAGCTTGTCGGTAAACGGCATCACTTCATAGATACCGACTCGACCTGAGTAACCTTGGTTACATTCATTACAGCCTTGAGAGTTGGCTTTGTAGATGGTTTGGCTGTTTGGGATAGAGTGGCGCAGATAAATGTCTGGTGAGTCGTCTGCGGTTTTACAGTGGTTACACAAGCGTCTCGCAAGACGCTGAGCAATAATCAAGCTCAAAGACGAAGCAAGGTTGAAGGGCTCGATTCCCATATGAGCAAGCCGGGTCACGGTTTCTGCGGCTGAGTTAGTGTGCAGTGTTGAAAGTACTAAATGCCCGGTTTGGGAGGCTTTGATCGCGATTTCGGCGGTTTCTAAATCTCGGATTTCTCCAACCATCACGATGTCTGGGTCTTGTCGTAAAAACGATCGTAGTGCCTCGGCGAAACCAAAGCCAATCTTAGGCGTCACTTGTACCTGATTGATGCCACACAGGTTAATCTCTACAGGGTCTTCAGCTGTTGAGATGTTGCGTTCAGAGGTGTTGAGTACTCGAAGTCCAGTATAAAGAGAAACCGTTTTACCGCTGCCGGTTGGCCCGGTCATTAAGATCATCCCTTGCGGGCGCTTTAGTGCATTGAGGTAGAGGGCTTTTTGAGCCTCGCTGTAACCGAGCTTATCGATATCGAGATTGGCCGCACTGCTATCAAGCAATCGCAGTACGATCTTTTCTCCCCACAATGTTGGCAGCGTAGACACACGCATATCAATTGCCAGTTCGTCATTTAAACGCAGTTTGATACGACCATCTTGAGGCAAGCGACGTTCGGCAATATCGAGTTTAGCGAGGATCTTTAAGCGAGCTGACAGACGACGGCTTAAATGAGAGGCGGGCTGTTGGATCTCGACAAGAATGCCATCACAACGTAGGCGAACTCGGTAATGCTCTTCGTAAGGTTCGAAGTGGATGTCCGATGCGCCTTTACGCACCGCATCAACCAGAATCTGATTGATAAAGCGACTCACAGGAGAGTCATCTTGGCTGAGA
>NZ_JADDYI010000020.1:292561-310105 GCF_015163545.1 Vibrio sp. OPT24 | reverse complement strand
CTTCAATCGACGTTATTTCGTCGTCAGATACCTTCACGAGGTTAGCTAGCTCATCTTGGGTGATCTCTTTACGCTTAGAATCTTGCCCGGAAATAGATCGACCATACAGCTTGCGTATTACGCCTTCTAATTCAGAGTAATTAGCGACAACCAATTCAATCTGTAATCCGGTTGCGAATCGAAAGTCATCTTCAGCTTGTAAATCCGTAGGGTCGGCAGAAGCGAGTGTGAGAGTGGAGCTAGAAACTGAAATCGGGATAGCACGATATTTAGTAATCAGTTCGCGAAGCCCTAATTGGTCACATAAGGTTTCATAGTCCGTATTGGCAAGTTGTACTAAGGGTAAACCGAAGATGGTTTTAATGTTGTTTGCTAAGGAATCGCCGCTGAAGAAATCTAGAACGAGCAAAGCTTCAGGTGTCGAAACACCTGAAGCTTGTACATGTTCCGCAACGGCTTGTTCTTGAGCCAGGCTAAGTAAGCCAGCCTGACGTAGAACGGTTGGGAGGTTGGTGAGTCCCAAATTAGTTGCAACCTTCTATTGAAGGGATTGCGCTTGAGGCTGATAGTGAACATGACCAACCAGTATCCGCACTCCTTCTCATAGTCATACTGTCACCATCAAGGCTACCGTCTACAAACGAAAATGAAATGGTAGTGCCTGAAGCTGAGATAGTCCCTAAAGTGTTTGAGCTAGCTGAAATCCCCAACGCACTAACGCCGCCACTAATGCTGCCTTCCTCTTGGATTAATAATTCAGCTGGTGTAATTAGTGCTTTTAGTGTTGCTAATGCAGAAGATGCTTGGCTTTTGGATACATAGTCTTTATATGCAGGTACAGCGATCGCTGATAAAGCACCAATAATTGCCACCACAATCATCAATTCAATCAACGTAAAGCCTTTCTGATTTGTTCTTTTACTTTTGTTATTCATTGTTCTATTCCATTGTTTAGTTATTTCAGTGCAGGCACTGGTTGATTGACAGAATAGAAGTCGGAATGGGGAAGTGGAATGGTATTCAGGTGTGGTCGCGAGTGGTTTGGTATTTATTAGTGCGATGTTTCATATGGAGCGCAAAATTATGCGATCGACTTAAATAAGTGATTGAAATACTGATAAATTAAGCAATAAAAAAGACACCGTCATTAACGGTGCCTTAGTCATAAGTTATTTACTATTCTAAATTACGCTTTGAATCTCATTGATAGATCCATAGCTTTTAGGTGCTTAGTGAGTGCGCCTACCGAGATGTAATCAACCCCCGTTTCAGCGAACTCTGCAATAGTGTCTAGAGTTACATTACCTGAGTTCTCTAGTGCCGCACGGCCAGTGTTGATTTTAACCGCTTCACGCATCATGTCGGTAGTGAAGTTGTCTAGCATGATGATGTCTGCACCCGCGTTGATTGCTTGCTCTAGCTCTGCTAGGCTCTCTGTCTCTACTTCTACAGGTTTACCTGGGTTAAGCTCTTTTGCCGTAGAGATAGCTTTCTCAATGCCACCACAGGCGATGATGTGGTTTTCTTTGATTAGGTAAGCATCGAATACACCAATACGATGATTGAAACCGCCACCACAAGCGACTGCGTATTTTAAAGCGCTGCGTAGGCCTGGGATCGTTTTACGCGTATCCAACAGGCGGCATTCTGTGTGCTTGATTTTATCTGCGTAGGTTGCCGTCGTCGTCGCGCAGCCAGAAAGCGTTTGAATGAAGTTCATTGCATTACGCTCACCCGTTAACAGCGCGCGTGCTGGGCCAGTTAGCGTGCAAAGCGTTTGGTTTGGTTCAACCTTGTCGCCATCTTCTACGTTCCACTCGATAGTCACTTCACCGCCCAATTGCTTAAACACTTCATCAGCCCAAGCTTTACCACAAAACACGCCGTGTTCACGGGTAATAATGGTTGCACTGTTGATTGCGTCTGCTGGGATTAGACTTGCCGTAATATCAGCCGCTGGATCGAGTGTTCCGCCTAGATCTTCTCGGATAGTCTCAGCCACTGCACGAGTGATCTCTAGAGGCAGTTGCTCTTTTAAGTAGTCAAGGCGTTGGTGGCTGTTATGTGTGTTTTTCATCGCAAATCTAATCTTGAAAGGGAGTGGGAATGGAATGATACTCTTGCTTAACTTCAAATTAAAGAGGCTAGCACGACGGCTCTATGGGCAAAGTCACAATCTATTGTGTTAGCGGAAAAGAAAGTGAGATTAAGATGACGATCAGCTCCAACGGATGGTATGACAACGCTCGGCATGTTCCTTCCCCGCATTTTGATGCTAGGCCTAGTGTTGATGATGTTTCTTTGCTGGTGGTTCACAATATTAGTTTGCCTCCCGGTGAGTTTGGAGGCCCGTATATTGAACAATTTTTTACTGGGAAATTGAACCCCGCTGAACACCCGTTTTTTCAGGTGATTCACCAAATGGGCGTGTCTGCCCATTGTTTGATTCGTCGTGATGGTGAAGTGGTACAGTTTGTTTCGTTCTTAGACCGAGCTTGGCATGCTGGCCAGTCGAGTTTTGCTGGGCGTGAAAGGTGTAATGATTACTCTATTGGTATTGAACTCGAGGGCAGTGACTTTGCGGCTTATACCGAGCAGCAGTATCAATCCTTGTCGCAGCTGACTGAAACTCTAATGTCGAATTTTCCAGAGATCACAGAACAACGCATCACAGGACATCAATATATTGCCCCTTTGCGTAAGACTGATCCTGGTTTGGTTTTCGACTGGCAGAAATTCAAAAGAAAGCTCAAGGCCTAAGCTTCGAGTTTTAAATGGTGTTACTGACAGCTAGGTATGAATAATCAACGCCTAGCATAATGACTTGTGAATTTTTGTTGTTGCTATGTAAATAAAGTGGTTGGGAGCTAAGCATCAATAAATCCAGAGTGTGACGCGCTTATCAAACGCCTAAATATTAAGACTTATGAACAGAATTTCTGTCTCTAATGTGCGCTCGGTTCGATTTTTGACCTAGTTTGACTAATCTTTCTGAAACAATTCATTTTTATCCTGAAACTTTCTAGCACGAATCCTCCCCAAAAGTATTACCCCTGTAAATGGTAAGACCAATTGGGTTGCTGTTTTAAATTTCATTTGTTAAATCACGGTTAATTCACACTGCATTCTATGATGCAGGTCAATTTTAGACTGGACAGTGGCGTTTTAATTATGTTAATTTCTGCGCAACTTAAAATTGGTATTACCAATTGTCAGCGAAGAAAAAGAAGAATAACAAACTATGGCTTATCAAAGGATTCGTCAGCCAAAACTCTCCGATGTTATCGAACAAGAGTTAGAAAGGTTGATTGTGGAGGGAACACTGGCTCCTGGGCAGCAGCTGCCACCAGAGCGCGAACTGGCGAAACAGTTCGATGTGTCTCGTCCTTCAATTCGAGAAGCCATACAACGTTTAGAAGCAAAACGCTTGCTTACTCGCCGTCAAGGTGGAGGTACGTTTGTGAGCGAAAATATCTGGAAAAGCTTTTCAGATCCTTTGCTTAATTTGTTGTCATCCCATTCTGAAACCCAACTAGACTTGTTGGAATCGCGTCATGCGATGGAAGGGATTTCGGCTTACTTTGCGGCATTACGTGGTACTGATGAAGACTTTGCTCGAATTCAAGCATGCCAAGAAAAGATTCATGGTGCGCAAGATAAGGGTGATATTGAAGCCGAATCTGCAGCAGTGATGGCTTTTCTTATTGCTTTAACAGAGGCTGCACACAATGTGGTGTTATTGCACATTGTTCGTAGTTTGGCTCCGTTACTCGAACAAAACGTCTTAGAGAATTTAAAGCTGTTGCATCGTCGTAAAGACGTTGTGGAGAAAGTGAGTATACATCGAGCTAACATTGTAGATGCGATTGTTTCAGGGCAGCCAGAACAGGCACGTGAAATGTCACATTCTCATTTAGCTTACATCGAAGAAACATTGCTGGATTTGACGAAGGAAGAGTCGCGTCGCGAACGTTCCCTACGTCGAATTCAACAGGGTAAATAGCCGTAATACTTCGGCTTTTTACGTGTTTAGTAGAATCCAACTAACAAAAAGGATAGATCGCCATGTCTGACATGAAGCATGACGTTGATGCTCTGGAAACTCAAGATTGGTTAGAAGCTCTTGAGTCAGTAGTACGTGAAGAAGGTGTAGAACGTGCACAGTTTTTACTAGAACAAGTTCTAGATAAAGCGCGTTTAGATGGTGTTGATATGGCTACAGGCATCAACACAAACTACATCAACACAATTCCAGCAGCACAAGAGCCAGCTTACCCTGGTGACGTAACTCTTGAGCGTCGTATTCGTTCGATTATTCGCTGGAACGCAATCATGATCGTATTGCGTGCTTCTAAGAAAGACCTAGACCTTGGTGGTCATATGGCTTCTTACCAGTCAGCAGCAGCGTTCTACGAAGTATGTTTCAACCACTTCTTCCGTGCTCCAAACGAGACTGACGGTGGCGATCTAGTTTATTACCAAGGTCACATCTCTCCAGGTATCTACTCTCGTGCATTCGTTGAAGGTCGTCTAACTGAAGAGCAGCTAGATAACTTCCGTCAAGAAGTTGATGGTAAAGGTATCCCTTCTTACCCGCACCCGAAACTGATGCCTGAGTTCTGGCAATTCCCGACAGTATCTATGGGTCTTGGTCCTATCTCTGCGATCTACCAAGCGCGCTTCCTTAAGTACCTTGACGGCCGTGGCCTGAAAGAAACTTCAGCGCAACGCGTATACGCGTTCCTAGGTGACGGTGAGATGGATGAGCCAGAATCACGTGGTGCTATCTCTTTCGCTGCGCGTGAGAAGCTAGACAACCTATGTTTCCTAATCAACTGTAACCTACAGCGTCTAGACGGTCCTGTAATGGGTAACGGTAGCATCATTCAAGAACTTGAAGGCCTATTCAAAGGCGCAGGTTGGAACGTTGTTAAAGTTATCTGGGGTAGCAACTGGGATTCACTACTGGCTAAAGACACTACTGGTAAGCTTCTTCAACTAATGAACGAAACTATCGATGGTGATTACCAAACATTTAAATCTAAAGATGGCGCATACGTACGTGAGCACTTCTTTGGTAAGTACCCAGAAACAGCTGCACTCGTTGCTGATATGACTGATGACGAAATCTTCGCTCTTAAGCGTGGTGGTCACGATTCTTCTAAACTGTTTGCTGCATTCAACAATGCAAAAGAGACAAACGGTAAGCCAACGGTAATCCTAGCTAAAACTGTTAAAGGTTACGGCATGGGTGATGCAGCTGAAGGTAAGAACATTGCACACGGTGTTAAGAAAATGGACATGACTCATGTTCAACACCTGCGTGATCGCCTAGGCCTTGAAGACCTACTATCAGATGAGAAAATTGCTGAACTTCCATATCTAAAACTGGAAGAAGGTTCTGCTGAATACGAATACATGCACGCGCGTCGTAACGCTCTACACGGTTACACTCCAGCACGTCTTCCTAAGTTTACACAAGAGTTCAAGGTTCCTGAGCTAGACGCATTCGCACCTCTACTAGGTGAGCAGAAGCGTGATATCTCTACAACTATGGCTTATGTACGTACGCTAAACATCCTTCTTAAAGATAAGAACATTGGTAAGAACATCGTTCCTATCATCTGTGATGAAGCACGTACATTCGGTATGGAAGGTCTATTCCGTCAGGTTGGTATCTACAACCCACACGGTCAAGATTACACTCCAGAAGATAAAGGCATCGTTTCTTACTACAAAGAAGCAACGTCTGGTCAAGTTCTTCAAGAAGGTATCAACGAACTAGGTTCTATGGCTTCATGGGTTGCTGCTGCAACGTCATACAGCACAAACGATCTACCGATGATCCCGTTCTACATCTACTACTCAATGTTCGGTTTCCAACGTATTGGCGACATGGCATGGCTAGCAGGTGACCAACAAGCTCGTGGCTTCCTACTGGGTGCTACTGCTGGTCGTACAACGCTAAACGGCGAAGGTCTACAGCACGAAGATGGTCACTCGCACATCATGGCGAACACAGTACCTAACTGTATCTCTTACGACCCAACGTTTGCTTACGAGTTAGCGGTAATCATGCAAGACGGTATCCGTCGCATGTACGGTCCTGAGCAAGAAAATGTTTACTACTACTTAACAGTAATGAACGAGAACTACGCAATGCCAGCAATGCCAGAAGGCGCTGAAGAAGGCATCCGTAAAGGTATTTACAAGCTTGAATCTCACGCTGGTGCTAAGGGCAAAGTTCAACTAATGAGCTCTGGTACTATTATGAACGAAGCGCGTAAAGCGGCTGCAATTCTAAGTGAAGAGTACGGCGTAGCATCTGACGTATTCTCTGTAACGTCGTTCAACGAACTAACTCGTGATGGTCAAGCGGTAGAGCGTGACAACATGCTTCACCCAGAAGCGGAAGAAAAAGTACCGTACATCACAACTGTTCTTGGTAAAGAACCTGCAATCGCAGTGACTGACTACATGAAGAATTACGCTGAGCAAGTACGTGCGTACATGCCAACTGAGTCTTATAAAGTACTTGGTACAGATGGTTTCGGCCGTTCTGACAGCCGTGAAAACCTACGTCGTCACTTCGAAGTTAACGCTGGCTACATCGTAGTTGCAGCGCTAACTGAACTGGCTAAACGTGGTGATATCGAGAAATCTGTAGTTGTTGAAGCAATTGCTAAATTCGATATCGACACTGAAAAAACAAACCCACAATACGCTTAATACAGCGCTTAACTAGAAGGTAAATAAGCAATGGCAATCGAAATTAATGTACCTGACATCGGTGCGGATGAGGTTGAAGTTACTGAGATTCTTGTAAGCGTTGGCGACAAGGTTGAAGAAGAGCAGTCTCTGATCACTGTTGAAGGCGACAAAGCTTCTATGGAAGTTCCAGCGTCTCAAGCAGGTATTGTTAAAGAAATCAAAGTAGCTGAAGGCGATTCAGTTTCTACTGGTTCTCTTATCATGATTTTCGAAGCCGAGGGTGCAGCTGAAGCTGCACCTGCTCCAGCAGCAGAGGCAGCTCCAGTAGCTGCGCCTGCAGCGGCAGCAGCGGCAGAACTTAAAGAAGTTCACGTTCCTGATATCGGCGGTGATGAAGTTGAAGTAACCGAAATCATGGTAGCTATCGGTGACGCAGTAGAAGAAGAGCAATCTCTTCTTACTGTTGAGGGTGACAAGGCTTCAATGGAAGTACCTGCACCATTCGCTGGTATCGTTAAAGAAATCAAGATCGCTTCTGGTGATTCAGTATCTACTGGTTCTCTAGTGATGGTATTTGAAGTGGCAGGTTCTGGCGCTCCAGTTGCAGCAGCTCCTGCTCCAGCGGCGGCACCAGTTGCAGCGGCTCCAGCAGCATCAGCTGAAAAAGAAGTAAACGTTCCTGATATCGGTGGTGACGAAGTAGAAGTTACTGAAATCATGGTAGCAGTTGGCGATACAGTAGAAGAAGAGCAATCTCTAATTACTGTTGAAGGCGACAAAGCTTCAATGGAAGTTCCTGCACCATTCGCTGGTACAGTAAAAGAAATCAAGATTGCAGCTGGCGACACAGTGTCAACTGGCTCTCTAATTATGACTTTCGTTGTGGAAGGCGCAGCTCCAGTAGCAGTAGCGGCTTCCGCTCCAGCACAAGCAGCAGCTCCGGCAGCAGCACCTGCACCTAAAGCAGAAACAGTAGCTCCAGCAGCTGGCGACTTCCAAGAGAACGGTGACTACGCGCACGCTTCTCCTGTAGTTCGTCGTCTTGCTCGTGAATTTGGCGTTAACCTTTCTAAGGTTAAAGGTACTGGTCGTAAGAGCCGTATCCTTAAAGAAGACGTTCAGTCTTACGTTAAAGATGCACTTAAGCGTCTTGAGTCTGGTGCAGCGGCATCTGGCAAAGGCGGTGACGGTTCTGCTCTTGGTCTACTACCATGGCCAAAAGTTGACTTCAGCAAGTTCGGCGAAACTGAAGTTCAGAAGCTTTCTAAGATTAAGAAGATCTCTGGCGCTAACCTGCACCGTAACTGGGTAATGATCCCTCACGTTACACAGTGGGACAACGCAGACATCACTGAGCTAGAAGCATTCCGTAAAGAACAGAACGCAATCGAAGCGAAGAAAGACACTGGTATGAAGATCACTCCACTTGTGTTCATCATGAAAGCTGTTGCTAAAGCGCTAGAAGCATTCCCAGCATTCAACTCGTCTCTTTCTGACGATGGCGAAAGCATCATTCTTAAGAAGTACGTAAACGTGGGTATCGCAGTTGATACACCAAACGGCCTAGTTGTTCCTGTTTTCAAAGATGTGAACAAGAAAGGTATTTACGAGCTATCTGAAGAACTAATGGTTGTTTCTAAGAAAGCACGCTCTGGCAAGCTAACTGCGGCAGACATGCAAGGCGGTTGTTTCACAATCTCTAGCCTTGGTGGTATTGGCGGTACTGCATTTACACCAATCGTAAATGCTCCAGAAGTAGGTATCTTAGGTGTATCTAAGTCTGAGATTAAGCCAGTTTGGAATGGTAAAGAGTTCCAACCACGTCTACAGCTTCCACTGTCTCTATCATATGATCACCGCGTGATCGATGGTGCAGAAGGTGCACGCTTCATTACTTTCTTAAACAGCGCACTATCTGACATTCGTCGTCTAGTTCTGTAATTGAGAAAGTAATTATTAAGGTGGCTTTCGGGTCACCTTAATTCTTTATATAAAGACTATTTTTAGAGAACAGTTTCCCGCATTTCTAAGAAAGCGAGAGGGAATTGTTGTCTAGCTCACAGGCTAACTTAAAGCTACTTTCACACTGTTAACATCTCTGTAAAATGTTTCCTGTTTGAAAGCCCAATAATTTTAAGAACATCTACTCAGCCTGTTAGGGATAATGACTACAAGAGGTCACAATGAGCAAAGAAATTAAAGCCCAAGTTGTTGTACTTGGTTCAGGTCCTGCTGGTTACTCAGCTGCATTCCGTTGTGCGGATTTAGGTCTAGAAACAGTACTAGTTGAACGTTACAGCACTCTTGGTGGTGTATGTCTAAACGTTGGTTGTATTCCATCAAAAGCACTTCTTCACGTTTCTAAAGTAATCGAAGAAGCTAAAGCGATGGCAGAGCACGGCGTTGTATTCGGCGAGCCACAAACTGACATCAACAAGATTCGTATCTGGAAAGATAAAGTAGTTGATCAATTAACTGGCGGTCTTGGCGGTATGGCTAAGATGCGTAACGTTACTGTTGTTAACGGTTTCGGTAAGTTCACTGGTCCTAACAGCATTCTTGTTGAAGGCGAAGGTGAAGCAACTACGGTTAACTTCGACAACGCAATCATTGCTGCGGGTTCTCGCCCAATCAAACTTCCTTTCATCCCACATGAAGACCCACGTATTTGGGATTCTACGGATGCACTAGAACTAAACGAAGTACCTGAAAAACTGCTTATCATGGGCGGCGGTATCATCGGTCTTGAGATGGGTACGGTTTACCACTCTCTAGGTTCTAAAGTTGAAGTTGTAGAGATGTTCGATCAAGTTATCCCTGCTGCGGATAAAGATATCGTTAAAGTTTTCACTAAGCGCATTAAGAACAAGTTCAAGCTAATGCTTGAAACTAAAGTGACTGCTGTTGAAGCGAAAGAAGACGGTATCTACGTATCAATGGAAGGCAAAAAAGCACCAGCTGAAGCTGAGCGCTACGATGCTGTTCTTGTTGCTATCGGTCGTGTTCCAAACGGTGCACTTATCGACGCTGAAAAAGCGGGTATCGAAGTTGATGAGCGTGGCTTTATCAATGTTGATAAGCAAATGCGTACTAACGTTCCTCACATCCACGCGATCGGTGACGTTGTTGGTCAACCAATGCTTGCTCACAAAGGTGTGCATGAAGGTCACGTAGCTGCTGAAGTTATCTCTGGTAAGAAGCACTACTTCGACCCTAAGGTTATTCCATCAATCGCGTACACTGAGCCAGAAGTTGCTTGGGTAGGTAAGACTGAGAAAGAAGCGAAAGCTGAAGGCATCAACTACGAAGTTGCTACTTTCCCTTGGGCTGCTTCTGGTCGTGCAATCGCCTCTGACTGTGCAGACGGCGTTACTAAGATGATCTTCGATAAAGATACTCATCGCGTAATCGGTGGTGCTGTTGTTGGTACTAACGGTGGTGAACTTCTTGGCGAAATCGGCCTAGCAATTGAAATGGGTTGTGATGCAGAAGATATTGCACTTACTATCCACGCTCACCCAACTCTACACGAGTCTGTTGGTCTAGCTGCTGAAGTATTCGAAGGTTCAATCACTGACCTTCCAAATAAGAAAGCAGTGAAAAAGAAAAAGTAAATACTCTTCATACTTGAAGCCGCAGCGTTGTTAACTGCGTAAGTTCACCCTAATCACATAGTAAATCTATGCTCATAGGGCTGAACTTTAGTTACTTAACAAAGAAAGGGTCGCCTAGCTGCAACTCCAATTATTTTGAGCATATCTAGATTATAAAAGCCGCTGATTCGTCAGCGGTTTTTTTATATCTGAAGAAAATTTGGTCATCATACTTGTAGGGAATCTCTTTCAACAAATAGCAATCTATTGGTAATAAAAAAGGATTGACGCAAAACGCCAATCCTTAAATCATTTTACTCGAATCTCGAATCTCGAATCTCGAATCTCGAATCTCGAATCTCGAATCTCGAATCTCGAATCTCGAATCTCGAATCTCGAATCTCGAATCTCGAATCTACTTATAAATGCACAGCATGTTTAAGTAGCTATCCGTCAAGGTCGAAAGTTCTTCTTGCGTATCTACACGCTTCGCTTGAATGAATAGCGAGTAACAAATGCCGTGGAACAGATTCGCAAGGTGCTTAGGGTCGTGGTCGTCACAGACTTCGCCACGCTCTATCGCTTTGCTAAACATGTTTTGTAGTAACATTTGGTTAGTGCGGTTTGTGGTTACGAATAGAGGCCATACTTCATCACGGGTTGATGCGCTCCATTCAAACCATACATTCAACCAATGGCAATCGTGAGCCACCAACGTCACCATTTCAGTCGCAATATTATGTAAGTTCTCTTTTGCGTGAATATCGAGATCGATATTGTCTGAAAGGAAGTTAGAGAATTGGCGAACGACGTGGTTAAGTACTTCATCAACCAGATCTTCACGGGTTGGGAAGTAGTTAAACACGGTTGCAACTGATACCTGAGCAATGTCAGCTATATCAGCGTGCCCACCACGGCCAATGCCGCGGCGAGAGAATACCTCAAGTGCGATTTCCATCAATTGAAGTTTTCTTTTTAAAGGTGAAAGCCTAGTTCTAGGTCTCTTAGATATTGAGTCCATTTTGTTTTCCTTGCCAACGAATTTTTTATATTAATGATTTTATTATTATTTAAGCCAAGATGAGTGTAATGGTGCATATGCAAATGGTCAATCCTTTGAGCTTATTTTATAGACAGTTACATCAAACTTGATACATAAAGCGTGATCAGCATGGATGTGAAAGAAAGCGAGTATGTAACAAGGGGGCTGTGCACATTTCATTGAGAATCTAACAGTAAATTCGAGCTGTAAGGTGGTGTGGGTATTTGAGCAATGCTAGACTTACGCACAAAATTGAGCGGCACCCATGGCAGAACTGTCTAAACTTGTCGCAATCACCCAACAAAATGAGAGCAGTATGAAGCATACAGTTGAAGTCATGATCTCTGAGCAAGAAGTTCAGGATCGAGTGAATGAACTAGGTAAACAGATCACGGAACACTACAAAGGTAGTGAAGATCTTGTTTTAGTTGGCTTATTACGTGGATCTTTTGTCTTTATGGCAGATCTTGCTCGTGCTATCGATTTAACTCACCAAGTTGATTTCATGACCGCATCTAGCTACGGCAACGGTATGGAAAGCTCACGTGACGTACGTATTCTGAAAGACCTTGATGACGATATCCAAGGTAAAGACGTTCTACTTGTAGAAGATATCATCGATACAGGTAACACACTGACTAAAGTGAAAGAGATTCTAAGCCTACGTGGTCCTAAATCCATCGAAATTTGTACGCTATTAGACAAGCCTTCTCGCCGTGAAGTGATTGTTGATACTAAATGGATTGGTTTTGAAATTCCTGATGAATTCGTTGTTGGTGTGGGTATCGACTACGCACAAAAGTATCGTCACCTACCTTACATCGGTAAAGTTGTACCTCAAGAGTAATTATTACTCTGTTAAATAGTGACAAAAAAGGCTCGCACAATGCGAGCCTTTCTTATATTTGTCTATTAAACGTTAAGAGATAACCGTTAACCAAGAATGGGCGTCGATAAGATCTTATCAAGCGCATCTAAGTGGCTATTCTCTAACGTGTCATTGCTTGAACAACGAACGCCAAGATCTTGCAGCTTGCCATTACCAATCCCATAAACAACACCATGGATTTCAATATCTTGCCCACGTTCCCATGCGGTCTGCATGATGGTGGAGTTGCCCAAGTTATAGACTTGCTCTGCGACGTTAATTTCGCACAATTTATCACCCCATTGTTCACGAGGTAAAGATTCGATCTGCTTACGGTACTTAAGGTAATTGTCGCGAATGTGAAGTAGCCAGTTATTAATTAGGCCTAGCTTCGGATTATCAATAGCTGCATTCACACCCCCACAGCCATAATGGCCACAGACAATGATGTGTTTAACTTTGAGTACATCCACCGCGTATTGCACAACAGATAAGCAGTTGAGATCAGTATGGACCACTTGGTTAGCCACGTTTCGGTGAACAAACAGTTCTCCGGAGTACAAACCAGTGAGGCGTTCGGCCGGTACTCGGCTATCTGAACAACCTATCCATAAAAAACCAGGGCTTTGACCCTCTTCAAGCGTTGTAAAATACTCAGGTCTTTGAGATCGAATTTCTTCAGACCATTTAGAGTTGTTTTCAAAAAGCTGTTTAATCTCTGGCATTTTGCGTCTTACATCCCTTAATTAAGAATTGTAACTATACACAATGTTACAAATTCAATCCCGTAAAAACTGCGTTAACACGTACTCATCTGACGTGTTCTAGTCGTTAAAATCACTAACTTAGCACATAAACTACCATCTGGTTATAAGTCATGAATAATGTGATTGAATTAACACTTTCTGTCTGACTAACTCATTTGTTAAAGTTATAAAGTTTGTCATTTCATCATCAGGAAGGTGTGTTTTGTTTGGAAGTCGTTTTTCGGATATCAGTCTCAAAGGTGACATGTTTGGCGGTGTGACTACAGCCATTATCTCATTGCCTTTAGCGTTGGCATTTGGTGTCGCGTCTGGCGCGGGCGCTGAAGCCGGTCTTTGGGGCGCTATCATGGTCGGCTTATTCGCGGCGTTGTTCGGAGGTTCGAGTAGTCTGATATCTGAACCTACTGGGCCCATGACGGTGATCATGACGGCAGTGATGACGAGCATGGTGGCTAAGTATCCTGAAACCGGAATGGCAATGACCTTTACCGTTGTCATGATGGCAGGTGCTTTTCAGATATTACTCGGTACATTAAAGCTCGGAAAATACGTTACGTTGATGCCATATAGCGTGATCTCCGGGTTTATGTCGGGTATTGGTGTCATTCTTATTATCTTGCAACTGTCTCCATTGTTAGGACATGCTGCTCCATCTGGTGGGGTGATGGGAACGCTTTCTGCGCTGCCTGATACCTTAGCCAACCTGAAAATAAGCGAACTGTTTTTAGGTGGATTAACGCTAGGAATCCTTTTCGGCTTTCCGGCGAAATACCGTAAGTATGTACCAGCCCAGCTTGTTGCTTTGGTCGCTGTTACTCTTTTATCCGTCATCATTTTTGATACCGATTCTATTCGCCGTATCGGTGAGATACCAGCGGGCTTACCTTCTCTTGTTATTCCTACGATCAGCTCTGAGCAATTTACCACTATGGTTATCGATGCTCTGGTGCTGGGTACACTTGGTTGTATTGATACGCTTCTGACCGCGGTTATTGGAGACTCACTGACTCGTAAAGAGCATGATTCAGACAAAGAACTTCGCGGCCAGGGCATTGCGAATATGATTTCGGGCTTATTTGGTGCACTACCTGGTGCCGGTGCGACCATGGGTACCGTGACTAATATTCAGGTGGGTGCCCGTTCTCCGCTTTCTGGCGTCATTCGTGCATTGGTTCTGGCATTAGTGGTCTTGGTTGCTGGTGGCTTAACCGAACCGATTCCTATGGCGGTTTTAGCGGGTATCGCGATGTATGTTGGTTTCAACATACTTGATTGGAGCTTCATCCAGCGTGCACATAAGGTCAGTTATGCAGGCATGGGAGTGATGTATGGCGTGATGCTACTAACCGTTTTTGTTGACTTGATCATCGCCGTTGGACTGGGCGTTTTTATCTCGAATATCCTGATCATTGAAAGGTTAAGCCGAGAGCAAGCCAGACAGGTTAAGGCCATTAGTGATGGTGATGACGAAGACGATATTCCGTTGACTGATAGTGAACGTCAATTGCTGGATAGTGCCAATGGTAAGGTGTTGTTCTTTTATCTCTCTGGCCCAATGATCTTCAGTGTTTCAAAGGCGATTTCGCGTCAGCACTCAAGTATCTCTGATTATGAAGCTATGATTTTAGATCTGACGGATGTGCCGATGATTGATGTCACTGTAGGCTTGGCATTAGAAAACGCGATTAAAGATGCGTTAGATGCACAATGCGAAGTGTACCTGCTGTGCCCTAACGAGAATACTCGCCAGCAATTAGAGAAATTCCACGTGCTTGATCTCGTACCTGAATCCAATACTTATCGATTTAGATATGAAGCCCTGACGGCAGCAACAAGCTATGTCGACAGAGATGAACATCAATTTGAGTCAGTTTAATTATTCTGTAATAAGATGATATGAATAAACTGATATGAATAAGCTTTGGACGCTCACTTCAAGGTTGATCATTAATGCCGTTAAGTGAATAACTTAGCGGCATTTTTTATATTTATTGAACGTTGATTTGGTCTTCACGTAGCCAGCATGCTTATTTTTTTCGAAAGAAACTCTCACACGATATTTGTATTAATCGTCAATCAACGATAGACTTGTTTGCAAAGTGGCCGAGTAAACAAGTTTGGGTTAGTTTTCTGCTAGCTCGTTTTAAGCATTACTCTCTTCCTCAAGCTCGGTCGTCTACATCTTATCTATAGCAAATGGCAGTCTATCTCTATGTATGCATTAGAAATTGAGCAATTAAGAAAAACTTATGCTGGGGGCTTCGAGGCTCTTAAGGGCGTTAGTTTACAAGTAGAAAAAGGCGACTTTTACGCGCTCCTTGGTCCAAACGGTGCGGGTAAGTCGACCACCATCGGTGTTATCTCTTCACTGGTTAATAAGACTTCAGGCAAGGTTAAAGTGTTCGGCTACGACATTGATACCGATCTGGAGTTGGCGAAACAGAACCTAGGCTTAGTGCCTCAAGAGTTTAACTTTAACCCGTTCGAAACTGTTGAGCAGATTGTACTGCAACAAGCGGGTTACTACGGTGTGCCGAAAGCACTTGCTAAAGATCGCGCTAAAAAGTATCTATCTCAATTAGATTTGTGGGAAAAGCGTGGCGAACGTGCACGTAACTTATCTGGTGGTATGAAGCGTCGTTTGATGATTGCTCGTGCACTGATGCATGAGCCACAGCTGCTGATTCTTGATGAGCCAACTGCGGGTGTCGATATTGAGCTGCGTCGTTCTATGTGGGAGTTCCTGAAAGAGATCAACGAGAAGCAGGGCATTACCATTATTCTGACCACACACTACCTAGAAGAAGCGGAAATGCTGTGTCGCAATATCGGTATCATCAATCGTGGTGAGCTGATTGAGAACACAACTATGAAAGCGTTGCTAGGCAAGTTGAGCGCAGAGACCTTTATTTTGGATCTTGAAGAGGGCGCGACTGAACCTAAGCTAGAAGGCGTGAATAGCCAATTGATGGTAAATGGCTCGCTAGAAATTGAAATCGACAAGAACCTAGGTTTGAATACTATCTTTGCTCAATTGAGCGATCAAAAGGTAAAAGTCCTCTCTATGCGTAACAAAGCAAACCGTCTAGAAGAGCTATTCGTGAGTATCGTCCGTGAGGGGAGTAAATAATATGTACAGCCTATATTGGACCGCTTTCTGCAGCTTGTTGACCAAAGAGATCAATCGCTTCACGCGTATTTGGGTGCAAACTTTGGTGCCGCCTGCGATTACAATGACACTTTACTTCATCATCTTCGGCAACTTGATTGGTGCGCGTATTGGTGAAATGAACGGTTTTAGCTATATGGAATATATTGTTCCTGGCTTGATTATGATGTCGGTGATCACCAACTCGTACTCTAACGTTGCTTCTTCGTTCTTTAGTGCCAAATTCCAGAAGAACATTGAAGAGCTGCTTGTAGCTCCAGTTCCTAACTACGTGATTATTGCTGGTTTCGTAATGGGCGGTGTAGTGCGTGGCTTGTTAGTGGGTACCATAGTCACATTCGTATCGCTATTCTTTGTCGACCTGCAAGTTGATCATTGGGGGGTGATTATTGCGACGGTATTTCTAACGTCTGTTGTGTTCGCTCTGGGCGGTTTAATCAACGCTGTATTTGCACGTACGTTTGACGATATCTCTATTATCCCGACCTTTATCTTAACGCCGCTGACATATCTTGGTGGTGTGTTTTACTCTATCAGTCTATTGCCTGAATTTTGGCAAGGTGTATCGAAGTTGAACCCTATCGTGTACATGGTAAACGCGTTCAGATATGGCTTCTTGGGTGTGTCTGATGTGGGTATCGTGACATCGTTTGGCGTACTAGGTGTGTTTATCGTGCTGTTGTATGGCATTGCACATTACTTAGTCACTAAGGGGATCGGCTTACGTAGTTAATGTCTTCCTTGTAAGTCTCGGAATGACAGGCAAAGAAAAAGGTCGATATATATCGACCTTTTTTATATTTTGCGTTTTTCTGCATTTAGAGAAGAAAGCGATTATTCCGCTGTTTCTTCTTTCACTTCTTCTTTCGTTTCCGTTACCAAATCGAGAACTTGGTTGTCGATAAGACGCGTTTTACCCAAGAAAGCCGACATTAGAATCACAGCTTGAGTCGATTCTGAAGTAATAGCTTGTAGCGTATTGGCATCACAAATGAAAATTTCATCCGGTTGCAGATCGGCTGCTCGAAGTTGGTCTGTTGCATCTTCAATAACTGACGCGTAATCATCGCGGCCGCCACGAATTGCACTGCTGATCCAGCGCATAGTGCGAGCAAGAACCGGAGCACGCTGACGTTCGTCAATCGTTAGGTTGCTATTGCGAGAGCTCATCGCTAAGCCATCCATCTCACGAACCGTCGCCACCCCCACGATTTCAATGTCTAATGCTAAGTCAGTAGTCATCTGGCGAATAATGGTAAGTTGCTGGAAGTCTTTCTCACCAAAGCATGCAAAATCTGGCTGAACGATATTAAACAGTTTAGTGACGATCGTTGAGACGCCGCGGAAGTGACCCGGACGAGATGCACCTTCAAGCATGTGAGATATACCTGGGA
>NZ_JADDYI010000020.1:174807-292508 GCF_015163545.1 Vibrio sp. OPT24 | reverse complement strand
TCTCAACAAACGTCTGTTTGTCTAATCCGTCTGGGTACATTACTTCTGGAGTCGGTGTAAACACTAGTTCAACGCCTTCGCCTGTTAGTTTACTTAGATCTTCTTCTAACGTACGAGGGTAGTTGTTTAGGTCATCAGTACGATCAAACTGCATTGGATTAACAAAAATGCTTACCACAACAATGTCAGCTAATTCACGAGCCTTCTTTACCAGAGTGAGGTGGCCTTCATGCAGGTTTCCCATTGTCGGTACAAAAGCAATCGTACGTCCATCACGCTTAAACTGTTTAATCTGCTCACGAAGAGCCGCTATTTCAGCAAAAGTTTGCATACTTACTCCTAAGCGATTGTATGAGCTTCATCAGGGAAGCGCGCGCTCTCTACTTCTTCTTTGTATAGAGCTACTGCCTTACGCATATCACCTGTTTCCGCTAGGAAATTCTTAGAGAATTTCGGCATGTAGTTCGCAGAAATACCGAACATGTCATGCATAACCAAGATCTGACCATCAGTAACGTTACCCGCACCGATACCGATAACCGGTACGTCACAAGCTTCTGTAATTCTTTTTGCCAACGAAGCTGGTACACATTCAAGTAATACGATCTGAGCGCCTGCATTTTGTAAAGCTAGCGCATCTGCAACCATTTTATCGGCTTGCTCGTCGTCACGGCCTTGTACTTTGTAACCACCAAAGATGTTCACAGATTGAGGCGTTAAGCCTAAGTGTGCACAAACGGGTACTGCACGCTCTGTTAGCATCTTCACAGTGTCAACCAACCAGCTTCCGCCTTCGATTTTTACCATGTTCGCGCCAGCACGCATTAAAGTTGCAGCACTCTCACAAGCTTGTTCTGGTGTTGCATAGCTCATGAATGGCATGTCAGCCATAAGAAGACAGTTTGGGCTACCTGCGCGAACTGAACGCGTGTGGTAAGCAATGTCTTGAACGGTTACTGGCAACGTATCGTTATGGCCTTGTAGAACCATACCCAGTGAATCACCGACAAGTAGGACGGGCATCTCTTGGCTTTCGAATAATTGAGCAAAGCTCGCATCATAAGCTGTCGACGTCGCGAATTTACGGCCTTCACGTTTGCATTTGATCAGGTCGTTAATGGTTACTTTTTTCATTGGTTTTCCTTAATGCGCCTGGCTATTGTTGCCAAACATTGAGCCCGTTCTTATCAACTAACTTGAGTAAGTCTGTCAGCTCAGTCCCATCAGGGAGTTGTAAACTTGGTGCGATTTCAGCAAGCGGGTAGAGTACAAACTCTCGTTCTTTCATTCCGTAATGAGGAACAATTAAGCGCTCTGAATCGATCACCTCATTGCCGTACAGCACAATGTCGAGGTCCAAGGTTCTTGGCCCCCAACGTTCGTCTTTACGGACACGCCCTTGTTCTAGCTCGATTTTTTGAGTGCAATCAAGTAGCTCAATTGGCGTTAATTCGGTTTGGATAGCGACTACCGCGTTGATGTAGTCAGGTTGGTTTTGTGGCCCCATTGGAGTGCTACTATATAGCTGAGAGGTCGCAATAAACGTTGAACGCGGTAGGTTTTTTAGCGTTTCGATAGCCAAATTTGCTTGGCTAACTGGGTCGGCAAGGTTGCTGCCGACCGCAATATAAGCCGTTATCATTCGGATTGCTTACTTTTTTTATTACGGTAAGTCTTACGGCGACGATGACCTGATTTTGATGGTGCCGCTACGTCGTTAGCCATTGCTTGGCGCATGTTGCGGCCAGCGGTTTGATAGCGCTCCCACCATTTTGCAAGCTCTTTGGTTTCACCACCTTCAATCTCACCACGCATTTCTAGGAAATCGTAGCCAGCGCGGAATTTGTTGAGTTCCATTAAACGAACGGCACGTTTACCGTTGCGGCGAGGCAGTCGCAGTTGCAGTTGCCAAATTTCACGAATGGTTGCAGTGTGACGACGAGGAATCGCAATCGATTTAACTTGCTGATCAAGGATGATATTGCTTGCTTCCATGATCGCATCGTAATGAGCCATACCTTGCTCAGCGACAAGTTTGTCAGCGAGCTTGTTCATTGGGTACCAAAGAATCGCGGCAAACATAAATGCTGGGTTTACTCGCTTACCATCTTCAATACGAAGGTCTGTTGAATCAAGGACCAAATCAAGCATCTGTTCTGTGTGAGAATCGTAACTCTCTGTAAAGTGCTCAGCGATGGATGGAAACATCTGTTGGAACAGGTTGTATTCGCGCATCAAGTGGTAGGTTTCTAAACCGTGGCCTGATTGCAGTAACTTCAGAGACTCTTCGTAAAGGCGTGCTGCTGGGATATCTTTTAGAAGGTGCGCTAACTCTTCGATAGGGTCTGCAGTATCTTCTTCGATATCAAAATCCAGTTTAGCAGCGAAGCGCATTGCTCGTAGCATACGTACTGGATCTTCGCGGTAACGCGTTTCTGGATCGCCAATTAGACGGATCAGCTTATCTTCTAAATCTTCTACACCACCTGCGTAATCGTGGATGCTGTAGTCTGCAATGTTGTAGTACATTGCATTTATAGTGAAGTCACGACGCTCTGCATCTTCATCAACATTACCGTACACGTTATCGCGTAGCAACATGCCTTCTTCCGATTGAGCCGAAACGTTTTTCGATGGTTCCTGGTGGTGACCACGGAAAGTCGCTACTTCAATGATGTCTCGGCCAAACATGATGTGTGCTAATCGAAAACGGCGACCGATAAGGCGACAGTTTCTAAATAGGTGTTTGATTTGTTCTGGCGTTGCGTTGGTAGCAATATCAAAATCTTTTGGCTGAGAGCCTAATAAGATATCGCGTACACCACCACCGACTAAAAACGCGTCAAAACCCGCACCGTTCAGGCGATATAACACTTTTAGTGCGTTGTCACTGATCTGCTTGCGTGAAATATTGTGCTCTTGACGAGTATAAATATTCAGTGCTAATTCGTGGAATCCGCGTTGTTCGCTTGGGGTATTGTCGTTTGTATTCATTAGTTTAGAACAAAGTAGGTATCGCCAACTTTGTTTTTCTCTTAGTCCAAAGTGGTAGTGCAGAGTTTAATTGCGGCTAATAATAACTTAGCGCGAGCCATTTGAGAACATCGTCTGCTTAGCTGCAGCTATTGGTTATGGCATTTTTATGTGTCGCTTTTACTATTTGCCGTGAGTTTCGAGCTAATTACAGTGCTCTTTTTGTAAACTATCAGGTAATTGACTGACGTTCCATTGTTGGCTGCCCCACGTTAAAATCTCATCCATTGAGGCCTCATAAAAAGCTTTAGGTATATCAAAACCTAAGAATTGCATGGCGTTGATTAACGTCGGTTTTGGGTTGTCGATATCGATTGCAGTAGCATGGTTCTGTTTTGACAGTTTATTCCCCAAGCCATCGGTTGCCAATGGTAAGTGCAAGTAATTCACGGTTTTTTGTTTGAGTGTCTTATACAAGCTAATCTGTCGACCTGTCGGTTCTATTAAGTCTGCACCTCTTACTACCTCTGTCACCCCTTGTTCTATGTCATCAAGGACAACCGCGAGGTTATAGGCAAACAGTCCGTCTCTGCGCCTTATAATAAAATCTTCTTCAGCCAATCCTTTAGGGATCTGAATCTGACCGTGTCGAACATCCTGAAAAGATTCTACTGGGAAGTCCATGCACAAACGTACGGCTTGTTCACCGGAATCAATTAAACCAGCATGCCTACAGTGACCATTATAAAATCCGCCTAAGGACTTTATCTGTTTACGGGTGCATTGGCAGTAATAAGCTTGGCCATCAGCGACCCATTGGTCGATTTGTGCCTGATAGAGGTCATGACGCTGGCTTTGATAAACGACTTCGCCATCCCAAAACAGGTGGTAAGCTTCAAGCGTCTTAAGAATCAGGTCTGCAGCGCCGGCCATTTCTCTTGGCGGGTCTAAGTCTTCCATGCGAACCAACCATTGTCCTTGGTTAGATTTCGCTTGAAAGTAGCTACCAAGAGCTGCAACAAGTGATCCAAAATGAAGAGGACCTGACGGTGATGGTGCAAAGCGCCCGATATAATTCATGAGTGAACAACCTAATCTAAATGGTACCGCAGTAGCCGATTCTTAAGACGTTTAACTAGAGCATTAATGTGTAGAACTAAGCTTCAATCTCTATAAACAAGGTTTGATGTATAGAACCAAGGCTTAAAGCTGCTATTTACTATCAAGCGTGTGAAATACTTCGCTTGAATAACAAACAAAAAAGGGAGCCAAAGCTCCCTTTTTTACATCCGCAAGAATTAACCTTGCATCTGTTTCTCTTTGATCTCTGCAAGCGTTTTACAGTCAATACAAAGATCAGCAGTTGGACGAGCTTCAAGGCGACGAATGCCAATCTCGATACCGCAAGAATCACAAAAGCCGAAATCGTCTTCTTCGATCTTGTCTAGTGTCTTCTCGATTTTCTTGATAAGACGACGCTCACGGTCACGGTTACGTAACTCTAAGCTGAATTCTTCTTCTTGAGAAGCACGGTCAACTGGGTCTGGGAAATTCGCTGCTTCGTCCTGCATGTGGTGCACAGTACGATCAACTTCTTCCCTGAGCTGGTTGCGCCAAGCTGCTAAAATTTTTGTAAAATGTTCCGTTTGCTCAGGTGACATGTACTCTTCACCTGGCTTTTCTTGGTACGGTTCAACACCTGCGATGGCTAGGATGCCTAGCGCTTTTTTCTTAGATTCTGGCATACAGCATCTCCTATTTACACCTAGTCAACTGCAAAGCAGCTAATTTTAAGGCGGGTATCTATAGCAGAAAGAACGAATGGTGGCAAATACTCTTATCCAAAGTTGCAATCAATGTGATTAGTTCAGCATCTTTGCTTAGCTATTGATAAATTCAACGGCTTGTTTTAGTTGTATTTGAGTACTGCTGAGCTCTGCTTTATAGCAAAGCACTTCAACTCCAGCGTCTTGTGCTTGTTTTAGTAATAACGAATATTTGGCGTCTATATGGTGTGCCGCAGACACTTTTTCAATACCTGAATGCAAAACAGTGAATAAAAGTACGGCTCTATTTCCAGATTCGACCATTTCTGTGAGTTCACGCAGATGTTTTTGGCCTCGGGTTGTGACTGCATCAGGAAAAAAACCTTGTCCTTCGGTTGACGTTTCTTGCTCGTCGAGCAAAGTGACGCTTTTTACTTCGATATAGCAGAGCGGCTTTTCGCTATCTTCAAGCAGAATATCTATTCGACTATTCTCACTGCCATACTTAACTTCAGTCCGTAACGCGTTGTATCCTAAGAGTTCAACTATAGTCCCATTTTCAATTGCTTCCACTGCAAGCTGGTTTGCCCGCGCAGTATTTACACAAATACGGTGGCCTTTGTCTGTTTCTGAGATCTCCCAGCTGTTTGGGTACTTTCTTTTTGCATTATCTGATGTGGAGTACCACACCGTATTGCCTGGGGTTGCGCATCCCGTCATCGCTCCAGTATTAGCACAGTGAATAGTACGCTCACTGCCGTCTGGAAGTTTTATATCAGTGAGAAAACGTTTATAGCGTTTAATAAGAGTCGCTGGCTCTAATGGGGGATTGAAGTGCATATTACTTATTTAGACAGGTAGGTTTTTATGTACAATGTTGCCAACATTACACCACAAGGTTCTCCCATTGCCACAACTGCCCATAGAAGCTGTGATGCCAGATCTACTCGCTGGCGTACGAACGCACACTCAACTTATTCTAAAGGCCGCTCCCGGTGCGGGTAAGTCAACATTCTTCCCTCTGCAACTAGTTAAGACTAACGCTGTTCAAGGAAAGATCATCATGCTTGAACCGAGGCGTTTGGCTGCAAGGAATATTGCAACTTATTTAGCGAGCCAATTGGGAGAAACGGTGGGTGAAAGCATAGGTTATAGAGTTCGTGGTGAATCTAAAACCAGCAGTTCGACGCGCTTGGAAATCGTTACCGAAGGGATTATGACTCGAATGATCCAAAGCGACCCTGAGTTAACAGGGGTTGATATGGTGATCTTTGATGAGTTTCACGAGCGCAGCATTCATGCCGATACCGCATTGGCGTTTAGTTTAGAGATCCAAGAGGCACTGCGTGACGATCTAAAAGTGGTTGTGATGTCGGCAACCTTAGATCAACAAGCTCTACAAACTTTGCTGCCGAATGCTAAATACGTGGAATCACAAGGTCGAAGTTTCCCTGTCAATTTTCGCTATCAGCCTCTTAACGCAAATGAATATCTAGCCCCTAAAATGGCCAGTGTGATTCGATCTGTGATGGAAAAAGAGTCGGGTTCGCTTTTAGCTTTCTTGCCGGGCGTTTCTGCGATTAAACAGTTGGTATCTCAACTCGAACAACTTGCCGGTGATATCGATGTTTGCCCTTTGTACGGTCAGCTCAGCTTTTCTCAACAGCAGAAAGCGATCTCGCCATCGGTGAAAGGCCGTCGAAAGGTGGTGTTAGCTACCAATATTGCCGAAACCTCTTTGACGATTGAGGGCATTCGCTTGGTGGTGGATTCTGGTTTAGAACGAGTGGCAAAGTTTGATTTAAAAACGGGCATCACTAAGCTTGAGCAAGTGAAAATCTCGCAGTCCTCAGCAGAGCAACGAGCTGGCCGGGCTGGCCGAATTGAAGAGGGCCTGTGTGTTCGTCTGTACAGCGAAACGCAACTTATGCAGCAACCCGCTGTACCAGAACCTGAAATCCTTCATTCCGACCTTTCTTCGTTGGTGGCGGAGTTGACACAATGGGGAGCTGCAAATGCGGATGAACTGCAGTGGCTAGACACTCCACCACAGGCTTCAATTGCGCAAGCTAAACAACTGTTGCAGGGTCTTGAGTTGTTCGATGGTAATGGCCAGTTTACGGCAATGGGGAAGCAGGCACAGCGTTTAGGCTTAGAACCTCGTATCGCTAGCATGCTAATCAAAGCACAGCAAAGCAGCCAACTTTCACTTAACATTGCCATCGTCGCTGCCGCTTTACTTGAGGAACCTGAGCGAAATGTCACTGATATTCAGCATTCATTGCACCGATTTAAGCAAAGAAAACACTCGAAAAACAGTATTGTTATGCAACGAGCGAAAAGCCTCGCTAGCAGACTCAATCATCACTTAGATTTGTCACAACTTGACGAATCATTGCTACCATTAGTGCTTTGTTTTGCATTTCCAGACCGAATTGCTCAGGCGAGAAGCACAACGAGCAGTGCTTTTCTTCTAGCGAACGGTCACGGAGCTGAGGTGCGTGATGATGACCCATTGGCTAACAATGATTATATCGTGGTGATTGACTTGATGCGCAGCACTGGGCGAGCAAGTCAGATCTTCCTCGCAACTGCGATTGATATCGAAAAGTTAGAAGAGGCATTTCCGAAGCTCTTCGTGATTTCTGATTATGCGGATTGGGATGAGAAGCGTGGCCGTTTGGTCGCCGAACAACGAGTGTCATTGGGTAGCCTAATCATCAGCACTAAAGCCTTGCCAGAGCCGGATGCGAATCAGACAAGCAAAGCGCTACTGAATTATATCGCTCGATGTGGTCTTGACCGTTTGAATTGGACAGCTTCAGCGAAGCAGTTTGTTGAGCGCGTGCGTTGTGCTGAACTTTGGATGCCTGAGCATGATTGGCCTGCGATGGATAATGCAAGCTTAGTTGAGCATCTTGATGAGTGGCTTTCGCCGTATTTAAATGGCATTAAGTCAGCTAAAGGGTTGTTGAATGTTTCGGTGGAGCAAGCGCTATCGGCGTATCTTGGGTGGCCTTTGAATCAAGACATCGACCAATGGTTACCAACGAATTACCTAATGCCAACGGGAAGTAAAAAGGCGATTCGATACCAATATCAATCTGAGCCTGTGATCTCAGTACGAATGCAGGAAGTTTTTGGCGAACAAGATTCCCCATTGATAGCTCAAGGGCGTAAAAAGGTGGTTCTGGAATTACTTTCACCTGCACAACGACCATTACAAATCACTCAAGATTTAGCTGGCTTCTGGGCTGGCGCGTACAAAGAAGTGCAAAAAGAGATGAAAGGCCGTTACCCCAAACACCCTTGGCCGGATGACCCTGCTAACCATGTAGCAACCACTAAAACCAAACGACAGTTGAATCGATGATGACCAAAATGTTAACGCCAAAAAAGGCACCACCTAAAAAAGCGCCAGCAAAAAAGTCACCAACGACTAAAGCTAAAACAAGAAAACCGAGAACGGCTACGAAAAAGACCAAATCAAGCGCTAAGAACTCGAGTAAAAGAAGTTGGCTGAAGATTCTATGGGGCATATCTTGGAAAGCGGGCCTAGCGCTAGCAGCATTGCTGCTGTTCGTCGGTATTTATTTGGATTCGGTAGTCAAACAGCGCTTTGAAGGCCAGTTGTTTGACTTGCCAACCGTTGTTTATGCACGAGTGCTGGACTTGTCACCGGGAACTCAGGTTAGCTTGGTACAAGTGAAGAATGAGCTCGATGTTCTTAATTATCGCAAGGTGAATGCGCCTCGTCATCCGGGTGAATACTCTTCTTCATCAACTAAGATTGAAATGATTCGTCGCCCGTTCGAGTTTGTCGATGGGCCAGAAGCGGATCGTCATGTGATGCTGCATTTCAACGGCAACGAACTAACTCGTATCCAGTCGCTAGAGAAGAAAGGCGATATGGGGTACCTGCGTGTTGAACCGAAAATGCTTGGCATGCTTGAGAAAAGTAACGATGAGCAGCGTCTGTTCTTAAAACGCAATCAGTTCCCTGAGGTAATGGTTGATGCGTTATTGGCAACCGAAGACCGAAATTTCTACCAGCACGATGGCGTTTCACCATTGGCGATTGCTCGTGCGATGGTGGTTAATGTTAAGGCGGGTCGAACGGTGCAAGGGGGCAGTACGCTGACTCAACAATTAGCGAAGAACCTGTTCTTATCCAGTGAGCGTACCTTGTGGCGTAAGGTTCGTGAAGCCTATATTGCGTTGATCTTGGATCATCGTTATAGCAAAGATCGTATCTTAGAAGCGTATTTGAACGAGGTTTATCTTGGTCAAAATGGTGGTGAAGCCATTCATGGTTTCGGCTTAGCGTCTCGTTTGTACTTCGGTCAGCCGATTCAAGAGCTGCGAATTGATCAGTTGGCTCTGCTGGTTGGCATGGTCAAAGGCCCTTCGTATTACAACCCCGTTCGCTATCCCGAACGAGCGAAGACTCGACGAGATCTGGTTCTTCGTTTGTTGATGCAACAAGATATTCTTACTCCGCAACAGTACGAAGAAGCGGCGAGCCGTGATTTGGATATTCAAGATAACCCTCGCATAGCCAGTCGTCAGCCAGCTTATTTCCAACAGGTTAATATTGAACTGAAGAGATATGTTGGTGACCGCTTTGAAGCGAAAAAAGGGATACGAGTATTTACATCTTTGGATCCGGTTTCTCAAGATAAGCTAGAGAAGTCGATTGCGCGTAAAGTTCCGGAACTCTCGAAAACAGCGGGTAATAAGCTTGAAGCAGCTGCGATTGCCGTTGATCGAAATACTGGTGAAATCCGAGCAATGGTAGGTGGTAAACGTACTGGCTACGATGGCTTTAACCGAGCCTTGAACGCGAGTCGTCCTATTGGTTCTTTGGTTAAGCCTGCAATCTACTTGACTGCATTAGAACGACCCCAGAAATATACGTTGGCGACGACCTTGATGGATACGCCACTGAGTTTGAAAGGCAGTAAAGGCAGTGTCTGGAGCCCGAGAAACTTCGATCGGAAGTTCCGTGGCGAGGTGCCTTTGTATGTAGCGCTTTCTAAGTCTTACAACGTCCCAACGGTTCGCTTAGGGATGCAGCTAGGGATCGATAGCGTTTCCGATACGATCGGAAAACTGGGTGTCGATAAAAACGAAATTCGCCCAGTGCCATCGATGTTTTTGGGTTCATTCTCATTGACCCCATTTCAGGTAGCGCAGATGTACCAAACGATTACCAACTCTGGCCGTATAGCACCTTTGTCTGCGCTTCGTTCGGTTGTTGATAATGATGGTGAGGTTCTGTATCAATCGATTCCTCGTGTATCGCAAAGTGTTGATCAACAAGCGGCTTGGTTAACGACTTATGCAATGAAGCGAGGGGTGTCGGAAGGCACAGGTCGCTTCTTACAAGGTCAGTTTGCATGGGCAGGTTTGGCCGGTAAAACGGGTACCAGTAATGACAGCCGAGATAGTTGGTTTGTTGGGGTTGATGGCCGTGAAGTGACTACTATTTGGCTAGGGCGTGATGACAATCAACCAACAAAGCTAACCGGTTCTAGTGGTGCGTTACGTGTTTATGCTGATTACTTAAAGCAGAGAACACCTGAACAATTGTTACTGCCGTGGCCAACAGGAGTCGCGACAGCTAGTTTTACCCGAACGTCAGATGGTGCCTTAGAGTTAGACTGTGATGGCGCTGTTAAATTGCCGGTGTGGGATGAGAACGGAAATATTAAGAAGGGCTGTGAAAGTCAACCAAAACAGTGGCTAAAAAAGCTTTTTCAGTGGTAAAGTCGTAACAGAAAAGAATGACAAGGATAGTTTAAATAATGATTTCTCGTTGGTTAGTGAGTAGCTTGAGCATCGCCAGTGCTGTGATCAGTTTTCAGCTGTTTGCTTTTACTGTGACAGACGTTGCTCAATCTCAACAGGCTGAACAAGCCTATAAAAGACCGACGGTTGCTGTAGTACTTGCCGGTGGTGGAGCGAAAGGTGCGGCACATATAGGTGTGCTTAAAGCGCTCGAAGAGATGCAAATTCCAGTCGACTACATTACGGGGACCAGCATGGGGTCTTATGTTGGTGGACTTTATGCGACAGGAATGAGCGCTGACGAGATCGAGAGCTTTATTTATACGGTTGATTGGAATCGCGGCTACCGTGATCGCGTTAATCGTAGTGATCGCCGAGTGCGTGACAAAGAGTATGAAGACCGCTATCAGCTGAACACCGATCTAGGTTTAGGCTGGGGAGAAATCAAAGCAAGAAAAGGCGTGGTTCAAGGTCAGAATATGTTGCGTATTTTGCGTGAAACTACGGGTAACTTATCCCCGCTGGATTCTTTTGACCACCTTGCTATCCCTTACCGTTCTGTTGCTACAGATATTATTAAACTCGAAGAAGTCGTTATCGACCATGGTCATCTTGTTGATGCGATGATGGCAAGTATGTCGGTGCCTGGCGCTTTGCCGCCTTATGAAGTCGATGGGCGAATGCTGGTTGATGGCGGTGTCACCAATAACATGCCGGTTGATGTTGCCAGAGCGATGGGAGCAGATATCGTTATTGCTGTCGATATCAGCTCAAACTACAAAGGTAAGGAAGATTTTACTAATTTTCTAGCCGCCGCCGATCAGCTATCCAACTACCTTGTTCGTCGTAGCACTCAAGAGCAGGCCGAGACGTTAACGGACGACGATGTGTTCCTACGCCCTGATGTTGGGCTAATGGAAACCACTGAATTTGATAAGATGCCGGGCGCCTATCAAGCGGGTTATGATGCCGCGCGCCAATACAGCGCTGAACTTTCTAAGTTATCACTCTCCAATGCAGACTATCAGAAGTATATCGAGCATAAACAACAAGCTCGAAAAAAGCTGAAACACGGTGATCAAACCGTTGTTGATAAGGTTATTATCAACAATAACAGCCACTATTCAGATAAGTTGATAGAGAATCGCTTGAACCTCGATTCAGGGCAGATCCTTAAAACCAGTGAGATTGAATCTCAGGTTAAAGATCTCTACGCATTAGACCGCTTTGAACTGGTCACTTATGAATTTGAAAACGTTGATGGTGAAGATCAACTCGTCGTTGATGTGAATGAGAAATCATGGGGCCCTAATTATCTCAATTTTCGCTTTTACCTTGAAGATGACTTTGCAACTGATAGCCAATATTCAATAGGTATGTCTGCGAACTTCACTGATATCAACTCGCACGGTGCTGAGTTAAGAACGAATCTAGAAATGGGTACTGATAAGCTTATTGAGGCTGAGTTGTTTTCTCCTTTTTTCTCAAGCCAGAAGTTGTTTACCTCGGCGTCGCTTGTTTACAGCAACCAGAAAAGAAATTTACCCGCCGGTGAGGAAGCGATTGAAGAGCCGACCCTCGATGTCACGCAAGATTACTTACCGATGACTTACAGAGAGTATGTGGGTGAACTTGCATTGGGTTACCAACCAACATTGTGGCAAGAGCTTAAAGCAGGTGTTCGTTATACCGACGGTGAAGTTGAGGTTGCTTCATTGCCCTCTCTAGGTAATGGAGGGTATTCACGTATCGGAGGATTCGTTAGTTATCGGTTGGATACCTTAGATAACTTTAGTTTACCGACGGAAGGTTACTTTGTTGATTTAGAGTATCTTGTCTCTCATGATGACTTTGAAAATGACAGTTCTCTTGGGGATTCTGACTTAACCTCTGAGAGTGATACCGTTTACGAGATTTCCGCTAATTTCATGGCGGCACAAAGTATTGAGAAGCATACTTTAGTCGCAAAGCTGGATTTTGGTATGGTAGAAAGCAAAAACTCTGTATTTCCAATTGATCCGAAGGAGCTTGGTGGATTCCTTAATTTATCCGGTATCCCAAGAAATAGCCTGATCGGTCAAAACTTGGCTTATACGAGTCTAATCTATCGTTACAAGTGGTTTGAAAATGATTTCGGCCTCTTTAAATCACCATTCTACGTGGGTGCATCCGTTGAACATGGTGGTGTGTGGTCGAACAATGAACTGAGTCTTGATGAAGCGCCGATGTTCACTGCTGGCTCTGTCTTTGCTGGAGTTGATTCTCCAATAGGGCCGATTATTTTAGCTTACGGTAGAACCGAAAGTAACTACGATTCGGTCTACTTAATTATCGGAACGTCTTACAAATAAACATGCGTGTGATAGCTCTTTTTCCGACTAAATAGGCAAAAATCGTAGGACTTTCGTCTTAACTTGCTATGTTGGTCAAAATGATAAGATTTTAATTTAACGTTAAATTTGCTATTCTACCGCCCACAGTTTGGCCTCTATGACGCCGCTCATCAATACAAATTGAATGACAAAAATGGCAATGGAGAGCCAAGTTTCCAAGGATGTTCACTTCTTTATTTTACTAACAATTATGAAGGGAAGAAGTGGACCGCAATGAGAGGAAAAAAGTCGTGCTTGAAGCCTACCGTAAACACGTCGAAGAACGTGCTGCCGAGGGAGTTGTTCCAAAACCACTAGACGCTGAGCAAGTCGCTGGCCTAGTTGAACTTCTAAAGAACCCACCTCAAGGTGAAGATGAATATATTCTTGACCTACTAGAAAACCGCATTCCACCAGGCGTTGATGAAGCTGCTTATGTAAAAGCTGGCTTTTTAACGGCTATCACGAAAGGTGAAGTAGCTTCTCCACTAGTAAGCAAAGAAAAAGCGGCTCAGCTGCTTGGTACTATGCAAGGTGGCTACAACATCGAACCTCTCGTATCTCTACTCGATGATGCTGAGCTTGCTCCAATCGCTGTTAAAGCGCTTTCTCATACTCTGTTGATGTTCGATGCTTTTTACGACGTAGAAGAGAAAGCGAAAGCAGGTAATACTTCTGCACAACAAGTACTTCAATCTTGGGCTGATGCTGAATGGTTTACTGCTAAAGACAAAGTAGCAGAGAAAATTACCGTTAAAGTATTCAAAGTCACCGGTGAAACCAACACCGATGACCTATCTCCAGCGCCTGATGCCTGGTCGCGTCCAGATATCCCAGTGCACGCAAAAGCGATGCTGAAGATGGAACGTGAAGGCATCACTCCTGACGAACAGGGTAGCGTTGGTCCGATTACTCAAATTGAAGAAATGCAAAAAGATGGCATTCCACTGGCTTATGTTGGTGATGTTGTTGGTACAGGTTCTTCACGTAAATCGGCAACAAACTCAGTGCTTTGGTTTATGGGTGAAGATATCCCATTCGTGCCAAACAAGCGTACTGGCGGTGTTTGTCTAGGTGGTAAAATTGCCCCAATCTTCTACAACACAATGGAAGATTCTGGCGCACTACCAATTGAACTAAACGTACAAGACATGAACATGGGCGATATTATTGATATCTACCCATATGAAGGTGTTGTGCATAAAAACGGTTCTGTGATTTCAAACTTTGAGTTAAGCAAAGTATTGTTAGATGAAGTTCGTGCTGGTGGTCGTATTCCACTGATCATCGGTCGTGGCCTTACAGGTCGCGCTCGTGAGGCTCTAGGCTTAGCTGAAACCGATCTATTTGCTAAACCAATCGACCCTTCTGCTTCTGACAAAGGCTACACGTTAGCTCAGAAGATGGTAGGTAAAGCATGTGGTGTTGAAGGTGTACGTGCTGGTCAGTACTGTGAACCTAAAATGACAACTGTTGGCTCTCAAGATACTACGGGCCCTATGACGCGTGATGAGCTTAAAGATCTTGCATGTCTTGGCTTCTCTGCTGATCTTGTTATGCAGTCTTTCTGTCATACATCGGCATATCCTAAACCAGTTGATGTAAATACTCACCATACGCTGCCTGATTTCATCATGAACCGTGCGGGTGTTTCACTTCGCCCAGGTGATGGTGTTATTCACTCATGGCTAAACCGTATGCTTCTTCCTGATACTGTTGGTACAGGTGGTGACTCGCATACTCGTTTCCCTCTAGGTATTTCGTTCCCTGCGGGTTCTGGTTTGGTCGCATTTGCTGCTGCAACAGGCGTTATGCCTCTTGATATGCCTGAATCTATCTTGGTTCGCTTCAAAGGTGAAATGCAGCCAGGTATCACGCTACGTGACCTAGTACATGCCATTCCTCTTTACGGTATCAAGCAAGGTCTACTAACCGTAGAGAAAGCAGGTAAGATCAACGAATTCTCTGGTCGTGTACTAGAAATTGAAGGTGTTGAGCACCTATCTGTTGAGCAAGCATTTGAGCTTTCTGATGCATCTGCTGAGCGTTCTGCTGCAGGTTGTACTGTTAAGCTATCTCAAGAGTCTATCGATGAGTACTTGAACTCGAATATCGTTATGCTTAAGTGGATGATTGCTGAAGGTTACGGTGATGTACGTACGATTGAGCGTCGTATAACGGCAATGGAAGAGTGGCTAGCGAACCCTGAGTTGCTATCTGCTGATTCAGATGCGGAATACGCTCATGTTATCGAGATCGACCTTGCTGACATCGATCAGCCAATCCTATGTGCACCAAACGATCCAGATGATGCTCGTCTTCTTTCTGACGTTCAAGGTACTGAGATTCAAGAAGTGTTCATCGGTTCTTGTATGACAAATATCGGTCACTTCCGAGCTGCGGGTAAGATGCTAGAAGAGTTTAACGGCTCGCTAAATACTCGCCTATGGGTAGCTCCGCCAACGAAGATGGATAAAGACCAACTGACAGAAGAAGGCTACTACGGCATCTTCGGTCGTGCTGGTGTACGTATCGAAACTCCTGGCTGTTCACTATGTATGGGTAACCAAGCTCGTGTGGCTGATGCTTCGACGGTTATGTCGACGTCAACTCGTAACTTCCCGAACCGCTTAGGTAATGGCGCGAATGTTTACCTGGCTTCTGCTGAGCTTTCTGCGGTTGGCGCGATTCTAGGTCGTATACCAACGAAAGAAGAGTACTTAGAGTACGCTGAGAAGATTAATGCAACCGCTGCAGATACATACCGTTACCTGAACTTCCATAAAATGGGTCAGTACACGGAAAAAGCAGACACTGTTATCTTTCAAGAGCCTGCGTAGCGCTTAATAGATAACAAGTAAGCACTTACTGCTTTTAAGGTACGTGTTAACTGTTAATTCAACGCCTTCTCCATGTGAGAGGGCGTTTTTGTTTGTGCTTTTTGTAAGAGGCACTGTGTCTCGTTAAACAGGCTCGATCTCAAATAGAGTTAGCTATATACTCTCGCCTCATTTTTGCTACTACTTATTTATTGAATCTTCTCTTTATTGGAACTTTGGAGCCGTATGGAATTCGAATTTACTAGAAACACTCTCATGGGTGAATACTATGTGAAATGCAGCATGGGCCATGAAATTGTTGGTCGTTGGCTTCAAGAAGAGATTGGTAAAGATAAGCAAAAGTTAGAGCATGTCATGGCGCTTATTCAGCAGTCTCGCCAAGATCTTAGTAATGAAGTTACACTACTTGGCAAAGAGATCAGCCTTGCGATCAATGAAGATGAAGTCACGATTCAAGAAAATGTGTTAGCGCATGAGCAAGAGATGGAAGAGGGTAGTGAGTTCGATTTTTATAACTGTGAAAGCCAAGCGAGTTGCGGAATTGATGATTTTGAGCTGTTGCTCGAACGCTGGATTGACTTTTTAGGTTATTAGTTATGATTTCTCAGCGATCAGTAACGACTTTTAGGTTATGAATTAGCAATAGTTTCATACTGTAATCATCTCGTTGCCCAAAACTGGAGCAACAATAGCGTTACGCATTAAGATAGTGAAAAGGCCGCACCAATATGGTGCGGCCTTTTTTGTTATTACGCTCTTAATATCTTTATTTTATTTTAAATCAATGACTTAACTTTTTGGCACGCTACTTGGATTGTAATAAGGGAATTAACGGATTTGTGAAGAATTTAAGGAACGAATATGAAATTAATAAATGCCATTGTTAAGCCATTTAAATTAGACGATGTACGTGAAGCGCTCTCTGATGTAGGTATTGAAGGTATGACTGTTTCTGAAGTGAAAGGTTTCGGTCGCCAGAAGGGACACACTGAATTGTATCGTGGTGCAGAGTACCAAGTTGATTTCCTGCCAAAGGTAAAACTAGAGATAGCTACCCAAGCTGAGAATGTTGACCGAGTTGTTGAAGCGATTAGCCAAGCGGCACACACCGGAAAAATCGGCGATGGCAAAATTTTTGTGTATGACCTTAGCCATGCCGTACGAATTCGTACTGGTGAAATGGATGCTGAAGCACTTTAAAGAATTACAAGGACTGGAGACTTTAATATGGAACTTACAACAACAGTAACGGAACTACGTTACGCACTAGACACTTTTTTCTTCCTCATTTCAGGTGCGTTGGTAATGTGGATGGCAGCAGGCTTCGCAATGTTAGAAGCTGGCCTAGTTCGCTCAAAGAACACCACAGAAATTTTAACTAAGAACATCTGTTTGTACGCAATTGCTTGTACTACATTCTTAGTGGTTGGCTACAACATTATGTACGTAGACAATGGTGAAGGTGGTTGGTTACCTTCATTCGGTACTCTAATTGGTACTCAAGGTGAAGGTGCAGACCACTCACTAGAGTCAGACTTCTTCTTCCAAGTAGTATTCGTTGCAACAGCAATGTCTGTAGTATCGGGTGCAGTTGCTGAGCGTATGAAGCTTTGGTCATTCCTGATCTTCTCTGTTGTACTAACAGCGTTCATTTACCCAATGGAAGGTTACTGGACTTGGGGCGGTGGTTTCCTATCAGAAGCAGGCTTCAGTGACTTCGCTGGTTCAGGTATCGTACACATGGCAGGCGCAGCGGCAGCATTAGCAGGTGTTGTACTACTTGGCGCCCGTAAAGGTAAATACGGTAAGAACGGTGAAATCTACCCGATTCCTGGTTCAAACATGCCACTTGCAACGTTAGGTACATTTATCCTTTGGTTCGGTTGGTTCGGTTTCAACGGCGGTTCTCAGTTAATGGTTTCAGACTTTGAGAACGCAACAGCAGTTGGTCAAATCTTCTTAAACACTAACGCAGCAGCAGCAGCGGGCGCAATTGCAGCACTACTAGTATGTAAGACAACATGGGGTAAAGCGGACCTAACAATGATCCTTAACGGTGCGTTAGCTGGTCTAGTTGCAATCACTGCTGACCCTCTATCACCATCACCTCTATTCGCGGTAGCAATCGGTTCGGTATCTGGTGCACTTGTTGTGTTCAGCATCATCGCTCTAGATAAAGCTAAGATTGATGATCCAGTTGGTGCTATCTCTGTGCACGGTGTGTGTGGTTTCTTCGGCCTAATGGCTGTGCCACTAAGCAACGCTGATGCAACATTTGGTGCTCAACTATTAGGTGCTGCAGTAATCTTTGCTTGGGTATTTGGTGCGAGTCTAGCGGTATGGGCTGTGCTTAAAGCGACAATCGGTATTCGTGTAACTGAAGACGAAGAGCTTGAAGGTATGGATATGCATGATTGTGGTGTTGGTGCTTACCCTGAGTTTGTGTCAGTAAAATAATCAGTAATAATAACCTAGCCTGAAAAGGTTAGGTGATAGAAAGAAAGCCCTACAACTTATGGTTGTGGGGTTTTGTTTTATTTACGGTAGAGTAATTGTTAGACACCTTGATGCCAATATAAAGGCTCTGCACTGGTGAGTGCGTGGTTATTCTTGTTGAAATGTTTTGTTACAAAAGTGAAGATTTTAATGGTCTGAGTAGACAGATTTTTTGTCGCTCGTCATTGTAATTATGTTGATGATGAATATAATAACGCAACTGATAGACATTATCATTTCGATATAAAGGATTTTACAATGAAAAAACTGCTAACACTTTCAGCTCTAGCGTGTAGTGTAATTGCCCCGACAGCAATGGCTGCGGAAGAAGTAAACGTATACTCTTACCGTCAACCTTTCCTTGTTGAGCCAATGTTCAAAGAATTCACAAAAGAGACTGGCATTAAAGTAAACGTGAAGTTTGCTAAAAAAGGTTTAGCAGAGAAGTTAGCTCAAGAGGGTGAATACAGCCCAGCTGACGTTGTATTAACTGTCGATATTAGCCGTTTATCTGAGCTAACTAAGCAAGGTCTAGTTCAATCAGTTGAAAGTGATGTACTTGAAAAAAACATCCCTGCCCAGTACCAAGATACTGCTAACGAGTGGTTCGCTCTAACAACTCGTACACGTAGCGTTTACTCTTCACGTGACCGTGTTGGTCGTCTAGGTGAAGAATTCACTTATGAAGATCTAACTAAGCCTGAATTTAAAGGCAAAATCTGTACTCGTAGCGGTAAGCACCCGTACAATGTTTCTCTCGTTTCTTCGATGATTGCTCATAAAGGCGAAGCTGAAACGAAAGAGTGGCTAGAAGGCGTAAAAGCAAATCTAGCACGTAAGCCTCAAGGTAACGACCGTGCACAAGTTAAAGCGATTAAAGAAGGTCTATGTGATGTTGCTCTTGGTAATAGTTACTACCTAGGTAAAATGATTAATGATAAAGAGCAAAAAGCTTGGGCTGACTCTGTTTACATTAACTTCCCTAATCAAGAGACAACGGGTACTCACGTGAATATCTCTGGTATGGCAATGGCTAAATACTCTCCAAACGAAGAGAATGCCGTTAAGCTGATGGAATTCCTATCTGGTAACACTGCACAAAGCATGTACGCAGAAGTGAACTACGAATACCCAGTGAAAGCAGACGTTAAACCTTCTGAGCTTGTTGCTTCGTGGGGTGAGTTCAAAGCAGATACTATTTCTCTAGATGAAATTGCAAACCACCATGCGGCGGCAATCAAGCTATTAGATGAAGTTAAGTTCGATCTATAATTTATTATTGTAGGCTCCGGCCCGCATAAAATTATGACCCCAAGTGGCTATTTTCGGCTCCTTGGGGTTGTTTGTTTTTGGAGAAATCACTTTTTGATACAAAGCTCTCCCTTGATCCATTGAGTTATGAGTATCTCACCTTGAAGTCATTACGGTATATGGGTATAAATACCCCCACCATTAAAAGGATATGAGATGTATTTGCAAATGCATATGTATTTCATTAAGCCTCATTGTAGTTAGGCGATGAAAGAAAAGAATTATTTATGGAACACCAGTAGCGGAATAATCGCTGTACTGCTTGTTTTACCAATCTTGGCGATTTTTACGACTGCTGTTGGAGAAACGGATGAGCTATTTTCTCATCTTATGTCTACAGTAATGCCCACCTATGCTTACAATACGGTGGTTTTAGTCATAGGAACCATGTTCCTGTCTTTGATTTTCGGTATTCCGTCTGCATGGATCATGGCAATGTGTCGTGTTCCTGGAGAGCGTGTTTTGCAATGGGCTTTGGTGCTGCCATTGGCAATGCCTGGCTATATTGTGGGCTATATTTTTACCGACTGGTTTGATTTTGCTGGCCCTGTTCAAATCCTGCTACGAGAACTGACGGGGTGGGGACCTAGTGAATATTGGTTCCCCGACATTAGAACCTTATCAGGCGCTATTATTGTTCTGTCTCTCGTTCTTTACCCTTATATTTATTTGCTCTGCCGTGCGGCTTTCATGGAGCAAAACGTTTCCCTATTACAATCTGCTCGCTTGTTGAAGTGCTCTCCCTGGGAAAGCTTTCGTCGTATCTCACTTCCACTTGTTCGTCCTTCCATGGCGGTCGGTTTGTCTCTTGTTGCGATGGAAACCATAGGTGACTTCGGTACTGTAAGCTACTTTGCTGTTAACACACTAACGACAGCGGTTTACGATACTTGGTTGGGCTACTCGAGCCTAACAGCCGCTGCAAAAATATCGGCAATCATGTTAGTGATTGTCATTCTCTTATTGAGCACCGAGCGATACAGCCGTCGTAAACAAAAGTTATTTCAAAATCAATTTAGTAGCCGCGAAGATTTTCGTTATGAACTAATCGGTTGGAAAAAGTGGTTGTCACTGTTTTGGTGTTGGGGGTTAGTGTGCATAGCGTTTTTATTCCCCCTCGCGCAATTGATCATTTATGCCTACAAGTATTTCGCTCAAAGTTGGACACCAGAATTCAGAGAATATGCACTTAATAGTCTTTACGTCTCTGTTGTCGCGGCGATTATTGGTGTACTCGTTGCGTTGATTGTGAATTTTAATCAACGTGTGAGCCCTGGTAAGAAAAACCTGGCTTACATTAGGTTTGCTTCAATGGGCTATGCTGTTCCAGGCACCGTTCTAGCGATTGGCGTGATGGTACCCGTGTTGTTTATGGATCACTTGGTCAATGACATCGCTAAAGTGATGGAGTGGGGACGACCTGGTTTGATCTTCTCTGGTTCCATGTTTGCGCTTATCTTTGCAATGGTAGTGCGTTTTTCAGCTGTTGCTATTGGTAGTATCGAAAGTAGCCTAAGTAAAGTATCACCTTCATTGGATATGGCCTCTAAAACAATGGGGTGTAATACCAACCAGATGTTACGCCGTGTTCACCTACCTTTGATTAAGCGTGGTGCTCTGATTGCAGGCTTATTGGTGTTTATCGAATCAATGAAAGAGCTAAATGCAGCATTGCTGCTGCGTCCCTTTAATTTCGAAACGCTCGCGACTTATGTTTATAACTATGCGTCAGATGAACACCTTGAATTAGCAGCTATGCCTGCTGTGTTATTAGTATTGGTAGGCTTAATCCCACTGATCATCGTAAACCGTTCCTTGGAGCAGAAACACTAATGAGTTGTGCATTATCAATTAAAAATCTGACTTGTAAGTATGATTCCCAAACCATTTTGGAATCTCTTTCTTTAGAAGTTGAGCATGGTGAAATTGTTTGTCTGCTTGGTGCCAGTGGATGTGGTAAGACGACGCTGCTTAAAGCGATTGCAGGTCTGCTTCCATTGAGTAGTGGCGTTATGAGCTTGAATTGCCAAGTTATTGATGACGCTGCGAATTGGTTGCCGCCAGAGCAGCGTAACATTGGAATGATTTTCCAAGATTATGCTCTGTTTCCACACCTCACCGTGAATCAGAACGTGGCATTTGGTCTACGCGATATGTCTGAGCAAGATAAGACTGCGAAAGTTCAAGAGATGCTTGAGCTCGTACACCTTGACCAATTTGGCGATCGTTACCCTCATCAGCTATCTGGTGGACAACAGCAACGTGTCGCGATTGCGCGCTCTTTGGCATATAAGCCAGACCTACTGCTATTGGACGAACCGTTTTCTAACATTGATACCCAAGTACGTCATGAGCTGATTTCTCAGATTCGTAAAATCTTTAAGAAGCAGGGTGTGACGGCTATTTTTGTGACTCACAGTCGTGAAGAAGCGTTTGCTTTTGCTGACAAGATGGCAGTAATGAATCATGGTGTCATCGAACAATACGGCTCGGCGTCAGAACTGTACTTCCACCCATCAAGCAAGTTTGTTGCTGATTTCTTAGGTGGCGGAAGTTACTTGAATGCACAACGTATTTCAGATAACGAATTTGAAACAAGCTTAGGTTTGATTGAGGCCAAGGCTCAAACCGAGATCGAAGTGGGGGCTGAATGTGCGTTGTTGTTAAGACCTCAACATATCGTGGCTACTCATGATGTAGACAGTAACCTTTCAGTATTAGAACAGCAGTTCATGGGAGACCACTGTCGTTATGTGATTGAAGCGAACGGTCAGAAGTTATTAGCAACCTCTTCAGAGGCTCTTGAAATGGGTATGCCGGTAACCGTAAAAGTGGATACCAAAGGCGTATTGGCGTTTTAACGATTTCTCGTCATTCCCATTCCTGTAAATAAAGCTCAGTCATAAAAAAGCCCAGAACTTAATTAAAAGTACTGGGCAAAAGTTCTTCATCAATAGGCTTTAACAAGGCAGTGATATGTTAAGTCCCATACAACACTGCTGCACTCTATAAGCCTATAGAGAGAGGAAGTCTTTTACTTTTTGAAGAACATGTTCTGCAGTGTCTTTATCTTCCATTTCTGCGAAAATTCGTAGTAACGGCTCTGTTCCTGAGAAGCGAGCAATGACCCAGCCGCCATTCTTGAAGTACACCTTTGCACCATCTTCATAGCTAACTTTTTCAATTTCGTATTCAAATTCAGGTAGTTGCTTCTCGACGTAGATCTTAGTGTAGAGCGCTTCTTTCTCTGAAGGTTTAAACTTACAATCGCCTTCTGCGGTGTAGGCATAGCCATATTTAGAGTAAATCTCATCAAGCAATTCAGACAGCTTCTTGCCTGTCACACTGATCATCTCAACCAGCAAGCTTGATGCAAATACGCCATCCTTACCTTTGATGTGACCTCGAATGGTTAAGCCACCTGAGCTTTCGCCACCAATTAGAGAATCATCAGCTTCCATTTGAGAGCTGATATGCTTAAAGCCTACAGGAACCTCAAAGCTCTTCTCTCCATGATCCGCAGCTACTTTATCCAGTAGATGTGTGGTGGCAATATTACGAACGACAGAGCCCTTCCAGCCTTTGTATTCCAGTAAGTAGTAATAAAGCAGTAGTAGTACTTCGTTAGGGTGAATGAAGTGACCTTTCTCATCAATAATACCCAGACGATCGGCATCGCCATCAGTACCAATACCTATGTCATAGCCTTCTGCTGCAACTAAGTGCTTCAAGCGATAGAGCGTTGCGGCATTTGGTGATGGCATCAAGCCACCAAAATCTGGGTTTTTGCCATCGTTGATGACGTCGACATCACATCGACCGTTGATCAGCACTGTCTGCAAAGCATTTTTCGCTACGCCAAACATTGGGTCAATCAGCACGCGTAGGTTAGCTTTCTTGATCGACTCGATATCGATGAAGTTGATGATTGAATCAACAAAGTCGTTCATCGGGTTGATGATCTCGATTTCTTTGTCGTTTAACGCTTGCTCGAAATCAACTCGTATAACGTCTTCGCTGGTCAATGTTGCGATTTGCTGTTCTATCTTCTCGGTGATGATCTCATCAGCATCACGTCCACCTTCAATGAAGATCTTGATGCCGTTGTAGTCTGCTGGGTTGTGAGATGCGGTAATACATGCCGAGTAGATGCTGCCCATCTCTTTCGCTTGGAACATCACGATAGGTGTTGGAACGAACTTATCAATGAAGCTTACTTTGATGTTGTTCGCCGCAAGTACTTCTGCAAACCAACATGCTGCTTTATCTGAAAGGAATCGGCGGTCATAGCCGATCACAAACCCGTTCTTTGCGGCATTTTCATTATTGATGATGTTAGCGAGCGCTTGTGCCACCAAGCGAACATTGTCTCTGGTGAACTCTTCACCAATGAAAGCGCGCCAGCCACCGGTACCAAATTTAATCATTAGAAAATCCTTTTAGTCTCACGGTCTCAAGCCTGTAAAGACTTGAGACCGGAGCTGTTCGTTAAATTGCGTGACTAGCCTAGAACAACGACAACATCATTCACGCTGCCTTCTGTTTGTACTGGGATTGCACCTTCAACTGACTCACCGTTGATAGTGATAGAGGCTACACCTTTGCTTACTGCATTAGGGTTTTGCACCGTGATGTTGTAAGTTGCACCGCGCCATTGACGAGTGACCTCAAACTCTGGCCAATCAGTCGGGATACAAGGATCTACAGTTAAACCTTCGAATCCGGTGCGAACACCAAGAATGAAGTTGGTTACCGCAAAGTAAGCCCAGCCCGAGGTGCCTGTTAACCATGGGTGGTTTGCACGGCCGTGGTCTTGGTGGTCTTTACCCATGATGAACTGCACGTACGAATATGGTTCCGCGTAACGTGTTTCAATCATGTCGTTTTGGTTATAAGGGTTAAGCGCATCGTAGAATTTCATCGCACGGTCGCCACGGCCAAGCTTCGCCTCTGCTACCCAAGCCCATGGATTCGGGTGAGAGAAGATAGCACCGTTCTCTTTTACGCCTTGGTAAACGCGAGTTACAAAGCCGATATCATCGTTTGGTGTTGCGAATGATGGAGAGTTTAGGTGTAGGCCGTATTCAGAAAATAGGTTCTCATCAACTGCGTCCATTGCTTTCTCGCCACGTTCTTGAGATACCGCGCCAGAGAGAACCGCTAACGTGTTTGATTCAAGGTGAACTCGACCTTCAGCTTGTTGAGCAGTACCGATCTTGTCGCCATTTTTAGTTAGACCACGGATGTACCAACCACCCTCGTCATCCCAAAGGTGCGTTTCACACGCTTCGCGAACGTTAGCTGCCATTTCAGTGTATTTGGTAACGTCAGCATCGTTATTGCGGAACTTAGCCAGGTCTAAGAACTCTTGAAGAGCCCAGAAGTGTAGGAATGAAACCATAGAAGATTCACCGCCACCTAGATTCAGACAGTCATTCCAGTCTGCGCGAAGACCCTTACAGATACCTGTTTGACCTACGTATTCTGCAGAGAAGTTAAGTGCGGCTTTCATGTGTTCGTAAACCGTTGCTTCGCCACCATCTGCGTATGGAATCACTTCGTCAAAGAAATCGTGTTCACCGGTTTCCATCACGTACTTGATGATGGTTGGTACGATCCATAAGTGATCATCAGAACAGGTATCGTCAATGCCGTGGATCTTGTCGTCATCTGACGGCGTTGGAACAACCGTTGGTGATTTTGAAGGTTCAACGTCAGCTTTCTCTGGATCGAACCAGTCAGGATCGAACAAGTGTAGACCGTAGCCCGCTTTCACTTGGCCGCGAAGCAGGTCGATAATACGCTTCTTGGTCATTTGTGGGTTGGCATGAGGCACTGAGATCGCATCTTGCGCAGTATCACGGTAACCAAGACCAGTACGACCGCCAACTTCGATGAATGATGCAAAGCGTGACCAAACCACACAGGTTTCCGCTTGGTATAGCGTCCACGTGTTGATCATGGTGTCTAAGCCTTCGTTTGGCGACTTAACTTGGAATTTGTTGCAACGCTCGTCCCAGTGATCTTTGATGCCTTGGAGCGCCGCATCTACGTTTGCTGTGTCTTGGTACTTCTCGCGGAGGCGTTCACCGTTGCCTTTACCGATACCTAGTACATAAGCAAAGCGAACTTCTTCACCCGGTTGAATCGTAAATTGCTTGTGCAGAGAACCACAGTGGTTGTAACAAGTTTGAGCACTGTTAGAACATTTACCGTTCTCAACGGCAATTGGGTTTGCTTCGTCACGGTACATGCCAAGGAAGTTGTCACGCTGACCATCGTAGCTGTCTGGAGAGAAGGTTGATGCTAGGTAGTAGAAGCCTTCAAAGTCGTTGGTGTTGTAGTACAGGTCGTATTCCAACACTCCTTCTTGGTAAGACGTGCCCGCAGAGTACAAAGACATCTGGTGGTTCTGGTTATCCGATTGGATGTGGCTGAATGAGAACTCAACAAATGAGAATGTGCTGATGGTTCTTGGCTTGTCGGTGTTGTTCTTCAGTACGACATCCCAAACTTCTGCATCTTCGCCCTTAGGAACGAATAGCGTTTTGGTTGCCGTAATACCGCTGTATTCACATTTGAACTTTGAGTATGACAGACCATGACGAACTTCGTAGTTCGCTTCATCTAGGCTTTTTGCCACTGGTTGCCAAGAGATAGACCAGTAATCACCCGTCTCATCATCACGCAGGTAAACATAGTGTCCTGGACGGTCAAAGGTGCCATTTGGACGGAACTTAGTAACACGGTTGTATTCCGGAGAATTGTAGAACGAATAACCGCCCGCATTGTGCGAAATTACGGTACAAAACTTTTCAGTACCCAGGTAGTTGGTCCATGGTGCTGGTACATCAGGGCGAGTGATGACGTATTCGCGATTGTCGTTATCGAAATAGCCGTATTTCATTGTCATTTCCTTTTTAACAAACTGCATCTGTGCAGCTAATTTTTAAATAGTGATGCTGAGTCTTATCTGACTGAGCACCTTAATTTGAGTCAGCAACCGCTCGATGTGAGTGTCGCTTTGGTTTGTTTTATTGACCTTTCCAAGGGTTGCGATAATCAACATTGAGTCTGTCGAGTAATGGCAGATGCCCCTTTAGGCGAGATAGGTAATCTAGCCAGTTTCGGTTGTTTTTATGTGTCCAACATCCTTCAGATAAAGCGCTAATTCTTGGGAATACCATATAATCCATACGCTTTTGGTTGGTGACGATCTCACACCATAGAGCACACTGAATTCCGCGGATCCGCTTACGAATTGGGTCGGTGTCGGATATCTCAGCAAGTGCTTCGTAGTTATAAGCTTGTTCTAATGGGGTAACGGCAGCCCAATCGACGCCCGGTTCTTCCGGTGCATAATCTTGGGTCATGTCGAGATAGGTAAATTGTGCCGGTTGCAACACCACATCAAAGCCTTGGCGAGCGCAATTCACTGCTGCTTCTTCACTGAGCCACGAGTAGATGATGGTCTCTTTACTGACTTTGTCGCCGTGTTGCGCTTCTTCCCAGCCCACCATGCGCTTGCCAAGTTGCTTGAGTTTGTTCTCGGCATAACGGAATAGGTGGCCTTGTAAGTCTTTGCTGTCTTGATATTTATGCTCTTTCATCAGAGCTTGAGCTGCAGGGCTGTTAGTCCACACACCCGGTGGTACTTCGTCTGCACCCATGTGAATCAATTCGCTGGGGAATAGCTCTGCGACTTCTTCAATAACCGCATCTAAGAATTGGTAAGTGCCTGGCAAGCCAGGGTTTAGGACATTGTCGTTGTAGTGCTGAATACTCTTGTATTGAGTGGTGTCAGCTTGCTCTACCAGCATGTCAGGCAGTGATTTGATCGCGGCGCGGCAGTGACCTGGGATGTCAATCTCAGGGATTACAGTGATGCTACGCTGCTCTGCGTATTCAATGACTTCGCGAATCTGTTGTTGCGTGTAGAAGCCGCCATAGTTGTCAGTAAGGTGTGTGTATTGCGGTTCTAGTGCATGGTCAGGGCCACGCCAAGCACCGATTTCAGTAAGTTGAGGTAGGCTATTGATCTCAATTCGCCAACCCTCATCATCGGTTAAGTGCCAATGAAAGACGTTGAACTTGTAGTGCGCGAGCTGGTTGATTAAGCGTTTCACTTGCTCCACTGAATGGAAGTGACGAGCGCAATCCAGCATCATGCCTCGGTATTTGAAACGAGGCTGATCGACGATTTTGCAACATGGAACAGAGAAGTTCTTGGCATCCAGTTGTTGTACCAACTGAATCAAGCTTGCTACAGCGTGTGTGAAGCCCGATTGGCTGCCTGATTCAACCATTATTTGTTGTGCCGTGACGGTGAGCTTGTACTCGGCTTCGTCTAACGTCGGGTTGCTGCGAAATAGAATGTCGCCGCTTTCGTCTTTTGAAAATTCAGTTGAAAGCTCATTCGAAATCGACAGCTCAAAGGTAGAAAGCAATTCTTGTTGCAGCCAAGATAACGCCTTATCAGCAAGTTGAGATTGAACCTCAATCTTGCATTCGCTACTTAGTGCGAAGCTACCTAGCTGAAGTTCGATCTGATTTGGCTGAGGAATTAATGCAATTTCAGCAGCGTTAACTTCAGGTATTTGGTTGCGTTCACGGTATGGCGAAGCCAAAAAAATCGGTGATATCGCGACAGGCAGTACCGATGTTTCTCCATCATGATGTGATTGGATAAATGCATCATTAAGGCCATCAGAATAGAAGCGAAATGGGGCGCTTTGAATACTGAATTCAAGGTAGTAGTGGTTGTTCGCCTTTAACACCGGAGAGCTTGGTTTGAACGAGCAAAAGCTTCCAACTTGAGTCAGTTCACCTTGAGATAGACTCTCCGGAAGGATGAATCGGTCAAAGGCAAAATACAGTGACCAATCTTTTACGTCGAGGTCACTTAAGTTATGTACCGTAAGGCCAAATCGGCAGTTATTTTTTTGTTCAGAAAGAACAGCTAAGTCGATGCGATAATTCATATAACTTCCCTGCTAAGCCTGTTGATACAAGTTGTGTTGTGGTTTTCCGGCAAACATCAATGCGCCTTCAATAGCGTCAAATTGAGGTTCAACGATCCATTGTTGTACTGGTGGTGATAGCCAGTTGAGAATGCGCTCAGCGATACTGCCCATCAGGCATACCTTGTCTGCACCTTTGCGATGAAGTGCTAGCACAAACATTTCGATATCAGCTGCGGTTTGCTTGAGCATCTCGATAGCCAGCTCATCGCCTTCGTTAGCGAGTTGAAAAATCACTGGCGAGAATTGACCGTAGTCTTTTGGAATGGCGCCTTTTGACCACGCCACGATCGCATCAACATCATTGTCAAAGTGGTTCATCACGTGTTGAGTCAGTGGGGTTTTGCTGCGAATACCGTCTTCTGCTAACAGGACTTGTTGAATTAAGCGAAGGCCCATCACTGCGCCGCCACCTTGGTCTGAAATTGGAAATTCACGACCGCCAACCACATGTTGTTCGCCGTTGTTTAGGTAGATGCCACATGAACCTGTACCACCAATCATGATCGCGCCGTTTTGGCCATTGTGGGCGCCAATACAAGCACCGTAAGCGTCAGTGTTGAGCGTCATACTTGCGAAAGGGTGTGGTTGAGCCATGAAATCGAACCATGCCGACTTTTGCTCAGCGCCAGCCAGTGCAAGGCCGACATGTATATTGGAAAAATGATTTGAGTCGAGTTGCCCTTGTTGTGCCGCTTGAGTAATCGCATCAACAATTGAGCTCATCGCAACATCAACACCCAAAAGGATGTTGGCACTGCCACTTTTTGCTTCACCAATGAGTGTGCCTTGGTCATCACGAATACGCGCACGACAAGAAGTGCCACCACCATCAATACCTACGTAGTAAATAGTCATGACTATTGCTCCTTACGTTGCGATAGGTAATTGAATTGCGCAGCGGTCGCGAGCAAATACCACGCCCCATGGGGGATCCATTGCTCACCCCAGCGCCAGTTTTGAAGCATGTCGTCTTTCTGTGCTGGTGGGTTGAATGCGATGTCTTGTTCATCTTCGAACCCAGCCGTGATGCCGTTGCAGACACCACCTTTTGCATTGAAGAAGCCAAGCTGTGGTAGATAATCTGGGTTGTTATGGCCGTGACCATCGAGCATACACATGTGATATGGGTTGAGACCTAAGATCCAATCAAGGCTGTTTTGTGAAAGCTGGATTAAACGCTTTTGAAGTTCGCTATCTTGAATATGTGGTTGAACTAAGTATGCCATGGTTGCGATTGAACCAAGACGTGCGTTTTCGCCTTGCCACCAATAGCCCGTTTCATTTTTCTGAGCAACGAAGAAAGCATCGCGCTTATCACCATCAACATTTTTAACGTACTGTCTTGGGTAGCCAAATGGATTGATGACTTTGTCGGTAATATTGATTTCGAACTGACAGGCTTTTTCAACAACCGTGCGAGCTTGTTCTTTCAGAACTGCATTGGTTTCATTGTCGATGTACTCGCACAGAGCAATCACTGGAAGGCCTGCTTCTGCAGCATGGAAATAAGGGCGAGAGCCATCAGAGTTGGCCGACCAGAAGTGGGCAAATGAGTCATCGGATTGCTGACGAGCGATCAAGCGATTCGCCCAAGTTCTTGCTTCTGATAGGTACTGCTCGTCTTCTGTTACTCGGTACAGTTCATTTGCAGCGAGTAGGGCACAATATTCATCGATGATGTTTTCTTCGCCATCGTTTAGGTACTGCAGGTTATGTTCTTTTAGGTGCCAATAACCGTTAACGGCAGTTTCAAGGTAAGTTTGGCTCGAGTAACTGCCCGAGGTTTCAAGTTCAGATGCAGCAGCTAATGCGGCGATAGCAACGCCCGCACCTTGTCGATAGCCCGCTTGCAAGTCCGTTGATTTATGGCCTTCTTGAGTGGCATAAGCGCAGATGTCGCGCTGATTGATGTCTTTGCTCCACTTATCGAATACCGTCATATAAAAGTATCCAGCCGCGTCTTGCATGCGCACTAAGAAGTCGGCACCGAATAGGGCTTCTTCCGTCAGGCGAGTCATGGAGAATTTTGGGAAGTCAGGGTTATTGTTGGTTAAGCGCACGCTTTTAAGCATGTTCCAAACAACCATAGGAATCTGTTGAGGATTAAGGTAGTTGCCATAAGACAGGTGGCTAAAGTACTTACTCACATCACCCGATGCGTCGTACCAACCGCCATGGACATCGACGTATCTGTCAGTGCCTAGAATTTGTGCCTGTTGATCTTTTTTGTCGAAAATACCGCCACAGCGTTGTGACTTAAAGTAATGAAGCACATCAGAAAACGTGTGGTTCATTAGTAGGTTGTTGCCAATCTCAAACACTTCTGAACGTAGGTTATCAAAGCGCAGGTAGTAGCGACCGGATTCGGTAAATGAACTGAAATCGATTGTGAAGAATTGTCCTTGATGCCAGTTTGCTACGCGGCCTTGTTTTACAACATCAAAGTTGCCCACGGTAATATGGTTGTCGGCACACACTAATAATGCAGTCGTACTTGATAAGCGAGCTTTCTTAGTTTGTAAGATAGCCTGCTTTGGAGCCGTGGATTCGTAGCCAATATGGTTGGTCAATAACAGCATCAATACTCTCCAAAAGTCCTAGTTTCTTATGGCTAGGTACCTGAAATTTTTTAGGATAAATAGTTAGGGTCCGCAGACCCTAACGGGCATTTATTGCTTAGCTTTCGTGTAGGTAACAACGTACAAAGTGGTTATCGGCTAATTGCGTAACCCCTGGTAACTGCTCTTTACACTTATCCATTGCATGAGTACAACGACCTGCAAATGGGCAACCAGCTGAGACTGGTGTCCAAAGAGGGATTTCCCCTTTGTTACCTGCCAGTTTCTCGTGGATCGATTTCTTCGGATCTGGAACTGCCGAAACCAATAGCTGAGTGTAAGGGTGTTGAGGGTCAGCAATAACGTCATCGGTATCGCCCCATTCCACCATGTGTCCTACGTACATCACTGAAAGATCTTCAGCGATGTAACGAGCGGTTGCGATATCGTGAGTGATGTAAAGAAGAGACATTTGCTTCTCAAATTTCATCTCTTCCATTAGGTTTAAAACACCAGCACGAATCGATACATCAAGCATTGACGTAGGTTCATCGGCTAATACAACTTCTGCACCTACTGCGATATTACGAGCTAGGTTGACACGTTGACGCTGACCACCAGAGAGTTGGTGAGGGTACTTCTCTGCCGTTGCTTGTGGTGGTACTAAGCCAACTTGCTCTAGAAGATCGTACACACGCTCCTGTAACTCTTTCTTGTTACCTGGAGATACTTTTTTGTGGATCAACAATGGTCGAGCAATGTGGTGGAAGATGTTATGTGTTGGGTTCAGGGAACCAAACGGGTCTTGCCATACCATTTGCACGCCTTCACGGTAATGCATAAGATCTTTTCTGCTTGAGATCTCTTGGATATCACGGCCTTTGTATTCGATTGTACCGCCCGAAGGCGCGTACATTTTTGCGATCATTTTTGCTGTTGTTGATTTGCCTGAACCAGACTCACCAACCACCGCTAGACCGCGGCTTTTGTACATCTTGAATGACACGTCGTTAATCGCACGCATCATTGGGGTTTGAATTGTGGTACTGCTTATTGGGAAGTCTTTTACGACATTCTTGCCTTCTACCAATAATTGACCGAAATCTTTGCTCATAATTGTCTCCAGAATCCTTATTCGCTTTGCTTGCATTTCGGCGGTCGAACCGCCTTATTCGTTATTCACGCTGAATCAGCGTGCAAGCTATAGCTTCCTTTGTACTATTGGGTCACCGTACAGGTGGCAGTTAGACAAATGCCCCGGGTCGATAGAACGCAGCTTGGTTGGTACCTTGGTACACGTTTCATGTACACGGTCACAACGAGCTTGGAAACGACACCCTTCAGGAATCTCTAACAAGTTCAGAGGGTTGCCCGGAATGCCCGCTAGTTTTGTTTTTGGCCCTGTTAGTGGAGGGAAAGAACTACCCAGCCCTTTGGTGTAAGGGTGGTAAGGGTTTTCTAGAATATCTTGAGCATTAGCAACCTCGATAAGCTCACCTGAATACATGATGCCGATGCGGTCAGAGAACTCGACCATCAATGACAAGTCATGGGTGATGAACAGAATCGAGAAGCCAAATTCTTCTTTCAGTGCATAGATCTTTTGTAGGATTTCGCGCTGAACAACCACATCAAGCGCGGTCGTTGGCTCATCCATAATGATCAGCTTTGGATTCAATGCTAACGCGATAGCAATAACCAAGCGCTGACGCATGCCGCCAGAGAATTGGTGAGGGTAGTCACTCAATCGGCTTGGGTGAATATCTACGATTTCAAGTAAACCTTCAGCGCGTTGCTTAGCTTGCTCACGAGTCATGTTGGTGTGACGCATAATTACGTCACAGAACTGCTCTTCCATTGGTAATACTGGGTTGAGTGCGTTCATCGCACTCTGGAATACCATCGACATCTCGCTCCAACGGAATGCTTGCATACGGTCATCACTGTATTCAAGGATGTTCTCACCATTGAAGATAACCTCACCACCACTGATGTAAGCGGGCGGCTTATGCAGACGCATAAGAGAGAAAGCAACGGTTGATTTACCACAGCCAGACTCACCAGCTAGGCCGAATACTTCACCTGGAGCAATGTCGAAACTTACGTTGTTACACGCACGAACATCGCCAGACTCTGTGATGTAATCCACGCATAAATTGCGGATAGAAATTAGTGGTTCAGACATGATTATTTATCTCCGCTCCAAAGTGCATTTTGTGGTGGTAGTTCTGGTTCACGTTCTTCTTTGTCTTGTGCTGCTAATTTCTTCCAACGCTTCATGCCTTTGTGAGAACGCAGTTGCGGGTTGGCAATTTCATCGACAGCAAAGTTAAGTAGAGCAAGACCAGTTACAAGTAGTGTCAGTGCGATACAAGGAGCCAATAGTTCCCACCAAGCGCCAATCAGCATTGATGAAGAGGTTTGAACGTTGTAAAGCATGATGCCCCAGCTGATTGTGTTCGGGTCACCAAGACCTAGGAACGAAATCGTTGCTTCCATCATGATTGCGTACATCACCGAACCGATGAAGCTCGCGCCAACGATAGAGATAAGGTTTGGAAGAATCTCTACGAAGATAATACGGAATGAAGATTCACCCAGAACTTCAGCGGCTTTTACAAACTCTTTTTCGCGCAGTGCTAAGGTTTGGGAACGAACAACACGCGCACCCCAAGCCCAGGACATAAAGCCGATAACCAAGGTTATGGTGAGTGGCCCTGCCTCACCGATAAAGGCTGCAACTACGAACAGTAATGGATATTGAGGAATAACCAGCATGATATTCATTGCGGCTGTCAGAACATCATCGACACGTCCGCCAAAGTAACCTGCCGAAACACCGATCACTGTCGCGAGCAAACATACGGTAAGACCCGCACCAAAACCTACAGCAAGAGATACGCGTGCGCCGTATACCACTTGTGACCAAACGTCACGACCCATACGAGTTGTCCCCAGTACGTGGTCTGCCTTCTTAGACATTATCAACGTACGACGATCGTCTGCTAGGTTTTGAGCAACCCAGCCATCAGGGTTAGTTTGTGCAGACTTAACCACGAAGCCAGGGTATTCGTGTGGATTACCTGTACGCTTGTCTGGCACATGTTTTGTGATCAATGGAGCCGCAATAGCACCAAGAATAAAAATACTTAGGATGATGACGCCTGTTAGGGCCATCGGGTTACGCCAAATGAGTTTTAGAATATCTTTCATGATTATTTACCACCCTTACGAAGACGAGGGTCAAGAACAACGTAAAGCATGTCTGCAACTAAGTTAAAGAACAGCATGAATAGCGTCATGATAAGCAGTTGACCTTGCAGTACTTGGTAGTCACGAGCGTTAATTGCGTTGAAAAGTACGCTGCCAAGACCAGGGTAGTTAAAGATGATTTCGATAATCAACTGACCACCGATTGCCATACCTAGTGACATCGAAAGTGCCGTCACACTTGGTAGCATCGCGTTACGAGCTGCGTAGTTGAAAACTACTCGGTTTTCGCTCAAGCCTTTGCCTTTCGCCATGGTGATGTAGTCTTCAGCTAGCAGGTTGATCATGTTGTTACGCATGTTTACTAGGAAGCCACCAATTTGAACAATAGATGCACATAGCAAAGGTAAGAAGGCGTGGAAAGCGACATCTTTAATGAATGCCCAGCTTGTCCAATCCGGAATCGTACCTGCGGTATAGGCGTAGCCGGTTGGGAACCATTTCAAGCCGATTGCGAAGGTAAATAGCGCAATCATGGCAATAACAACTTGAGGAACAGCTTGGAGAATCAGCATCCCTGGAGTTACAAATGCATCGTATTTACTGCCGCGTTTCCATGCTGCGAAAATACCTAGGATTGAACCAATAGAGAAAGAAAGAATAACCGCGGTGCCAGCTAAGAAAAGCGACCAACCGAATGCACCACCCAGCAGTGTATTTACTGAAAGTGGGTAGAATTGGATTGATGTACCAAGCTCCCAGCTAAGAATGTTCTTCATGTACGCCACGTATTGAACTAATAAGCCGCCATCAACGAAGCCTAATAATTCTTTCATTGCAGCAATACGTTCAGGAGTAACTTGAACAGAAGCGTTCGCAAACATCATGGTAACTGGGTCACCAGGCATTGCTCTTGGAATAATAAAGTTTAACGTCGCTGCAACTAATAGCGCGACAAAATAAAATGACAAACGTCTTAAAAAATAACCCATAACTCACACCTTACTCACCCAGATTGTTTCCCTGTTTCTGGATTCAGGTCGCTCCTAGCGAAATTTGGAACGAAAAATCCCCTGACGACTAGCGCCATACTTTCAATTGATAGTGTGGGGATTTTTATAAGCGGCGTAAGAAGTTACGCCGCAAAGATTGAACGATTACCTATTTAACTGGTTTTAGGTCCAGTACATGAAGTAGACGCTCTGGAATACCAGCCCAAATGTTTGGGCGGCCTTTTGGATTTTCTTCGTTCCACCAACCAGTGAATCGAGTTGTGTTGTATTGGTACATGTAAGCACCAGACATCACAGGGATTGTCACTTGGTCTGCAGCGATAATTTGCTGGATGCCATGTGCAATATCTAGCTGTTCGTTCTTGTCAGCTGTTTTGTAGAAGCTGTTTAGAAGACCATCTAGCTTGTCGTTTTTGTAGAAGTGCATAGCGAAACGAGGCATACCATCACCAGATTGTAGTGATGAGTTGTAAGCACTGTTCCAGTACGTGTATGGATCCGCACCGTGGAAGTAGTTTGTGTATGCTACGTCGTATGTACCTTCAAGCATTGCTTGGTTGTAAACAGAGAAGTCAGGCGTACGAGCTTTCGCTTTAATGCCGATTTCGTTTAGCTGTTCTACCGCTAGTTGAACTGTGTTGTTGAAGTCAGTCCAGCCATTTGGCGATTGGATCATTAGTTCGAAAGACTTACCAGATGGAGTATCAACAAAACCATCTTTGTTTACATCTTTGAAGCCAGCGTCAGCAAGAAGCTTCTTCGCACCTTCAGCGTTGTAAGTGTTGAAGCCTTTGTACTTGTCGTGAGTTTTTTCATCAGACCAAGCTTCAAATGCGTAGCCAAGACCTGATGCGAAATCGTTCACAGTACCGCCACCGTAGAATGCGATGTCGATGATAGTTTGACGGTCAAGAGCCATAGAGAAAGCACGACGGAATTCAACGTTGCTCAATGCTTCATGCTTCGCAGCATCAGGGTGCTTGAAGTTAACGATGAATGCTTGTGTACCTGCTGGCGGGTACCAGTAGTGGTGTTTAGGGCTAGCTGCAGCGTATGTACGATCGATATCTGGAACGAAAGAAGACGTCCAGTCCATCTCACTGTTTACAACTTTACCTAGGAACTGGTCGTTGTTCGCAATTTGTGGAACACGTAGACAGTCAACATCTAGGTTGTCAGCATCCCAGTAGTTCGGGTTTTCACACTGAATGTAAAGTTGAGCTGTAAACGTATCGATTTCTGTAAATGGACCAGAACCCACTGGATTTTCATTAGTGAAAGTTGATGGGTCTTTAATGTCTTTCCAGATGTGCTTAGGTACGACTGGTACTTTAGCAATCTCATAAGGTACGTTCGAGTTTGCTTCTGTTAGGCTGAATTTAACTTGGTGGTCGTTCAGCTTTTCTACAGAAGTTACCCAAGAGTTGATACCAGACTGGTCAAGCTCTGGCTTCTCTTTTACAAGGTTGAAAGAAAAAACAACATCATCAGCAGAGAAAGTTTCTCCATCAGACCATTTAACACCCTTACGAATGTCGAAAACAACGCTCATCAGATCATCTGACATCTTGAAGTTTTCAGCTAGACGGAACACTGGAGTGTTACCGTGCATTTCGTTAAATACTACTAGCGGCTCATACATGAAGTCAGTTGTAGTATGTAGGTTAGTAGCACCAAGGTACGGGTTAAAGTTACGTACGAATGTAGTGTACTCTTTCGGGTGAACGGTCAGTTCGCTGCGTTCTGCAGCAGTTGCTACTGATGCAAAACCTGTTGTAGCAGTTGCAATAATTGCTGTTGCTAGTGCTGTTTTTTTTATATTGGCAAGCATAGCTGTTCCTTACTATTTGCTTTCATTTCGCTAATGGATTGAATGTTATCTGTCGCTAATTGTTTAGTAGATACACACTCTAGTTAAAGGCCTACCTCTTCTTCGTTGCTCCAGATTCATCGTTGATTCTGAGAAGTGGTAAGAGTGGCCTGTAGGCCTTTGGCAGGAGTAAGAAAACACCTTATCGATGAATTAATCAAACTCGTTTCCCGTTAAAAACGTTAAAAACACACAACCCCACGTCATTAACGTCAAAATAGGGCGGATTGATGGTTTTTTGCGCGCAATTGTTAGAGTGATGTGACTCGCAGTTGAATTTGTAGTGATACTTAATTGTTAGTACTTACTTACTTGAGGTTCATTTTATTATAGGGGGTTGTTTGGTTTTGATGTAATTGTAGATCTTGGTCACTTGCTAATTTTACGTTAAATTTCTCTAGAAAATTAAATCTGCCGTTCTGTTGTGACTCGCTTCTCAAACTGCAACAAAGAGTAGGGGAATAGTGAAATTCAGCCAAGAATAAGCTTAAAAATAGCGGTTGAACTAGTGATTGTTTAAGCTTGAGTAACGTGTCATTTTGCTTGTTTAATATCGTGAAAGAAGTGTATTTGAATAGACGTTATTGTGCTTTATCGCAAATGATACTCACAAAAAAGCCCACGCTAGGTGGGCTCCATGATTCACAGTGTTGTGATCTTACTTCAAGGTTAACTAGTCAGTAGTTTCTGTAGTTTATCCCTTAGCATCTCAATATGAGTTCTTTCTGGTGTTTGTTCTTTACAGTGCTCAAGTATGAATTCGATTGAGCTTAGTACCGTTCGCCAGCGAGGCGTTTTCGGTAGGGTTTCGACGCGTAGGTATTTGTCTAGCGTTCGAGTTTGCAGGGTGCTGCGGTCTAAATAGACGCGCCACAACCCACTTTTCTCTGCGAAGGCAAACTTGGTTTCACCAGTAACAGACTCCCAGTAGATGATGGCATTAGTCATGACATCGACTAGTACTTCACGCATCAGTTCTTGTTTGTTTTTACCTTCACCGCTCGCTTTATCAGCAAGGCGAGTAAACTCACCGCCAAGTTCCTTGAGCTGTTGTAGTTTATCTTTGTCACCTTCAAAGGCGTAGCTTGAAAGTGCTTCAACCGCGGTTTCAAGATTATTAACTCGGTTTGAGTTAACACCACCACCCACATTAAAGATATACATTGTGTCGAGCCCTGAGCCTTCAGGTAGCTTAAGGATATCACTTGGTATGCGCTGACGTGTGTCATCTATGTAGATATCAATATCACCACAGTAATGGGCTTGTTCCACTTTAAGATATTTAGGCGCGATTATCTCGTCGGCCATTGAACGCTTGAGTTGTTCTTGCCCACGTCTAAATAGTTTCGCTGCCGCTTCGTTGGCGAAGCGAATACGTTGGTCATCACGAATACATATAATGGCTTCAGGGGCTGATTCTAGTTGTTCTAGCAGTCGACCTTGAGTTTCCAACAGGTTAGCTTCAACCATAGCTCTATGCTTGAGTTCCAGTTGCAGTTGGTCGTTTTCAAGGCGTCTCTGTTCGGCTTTACTTGCTGATAGATGCGCTGTAATTCGAGCGGCCAGTTCTTGTTTGTTGAACGGTTTAGATAAATAGTCATTGGCACCTGCTTCGAAACCTCGAACACGGTCTTCTGCTTGGTTGAGTGCCGTTAGCATGATGATTGGTAACTGTGCATGATCGTATCGCTTACGAAGTGCTTCACAAACCTGATAGCCGCTCATACCTGGCATCATGATATCGAGCAGAAGTAGCTCTGGTTTCTCTTTCTCAATCAGTTCAATGGTTTCAGGGCCGTCACATGCGGTACGAACTCGGTAACCTTCCAATTTTAAGAAGCTGTCTAGCACGCGCAGGTTGACTGGCTCATCGTCAGCAATCACTAACAACGGACCATTAGGGTCTTCGTTGATAACACTGTTTTCTTGCTGAGAGTTATCAATTAAATCTGGGGCTTGGAAGTGTGAGTAGCTCCCTGATTCATTGTAACTATCCAATTCTTGTTGGGTAGCTAGAGGTAATGTGAAGCTGAAGGTTGTCCCAAGCATTGGTTGACTACTCACGTACAACGAGCCGCCCATTAGTTCAATGAGCTGACGGCTAATGGATAACCCAAGCCCTGCACCTTGGCGATAGTTACTTGAATCTTGGCCTGCTTGAATCAGTGGTTCAAAGATGTGTTCAAGGTATTCTGCTGGGATACCTTGACCTGTATCGACAACTTGTACACGAATGTTGTCGTCGATAACGCTTGCTGAGATAACAATCTTGCCTTCGGATGTGTACTTGATAGCATTGCCAACCAAGTTATACATGACTTGCTCAAGTCGTTGAGGATCGGATGAAACGAGCCCTAAATCACTCGGCACTTGGTTAATGATACGGATTGGTTTGTTACCTAACAGGTGATGAGATAACTCAAGTACCAAGCTGGTGGCAGCCGACAGGTCAACCGCTGACTTTTTAATGTCCAAGCTGCCATAACGCATTTTGTGATAATCGAGAAGATCATCAACCAATGTTGCCAATCTCTGACCACTATTGATGATGATATCCAGTTGGTATTTCTGGCTGGCAGGAATAGGGCCGTTGGCACCAGATATCAGCGCTTCAGCAATACCAACCATGCCATGCAATGGCGTTCTCAATTCATGTGAGGTGGTGGCTAAGAACTCATCTTTCAGTTTATTGGCCAGTTGCAACTCTTCGTTTTGCTTTTGAATGGTCTTAAGGTTGTCCTCTAGTTCATCGTTTTGGCTCTTGATCAGCTGCATTTTGTCACGAATCGATCGCTGCATTCTTTCGAAACTCACCGCCAAGCGACCTATTTCATCTTTGCGTTCGGTATTGATCATGGTTTCATCAAGATCTCCCGCCGAGACTTTCTCGGCAGCCCACGTCAGTTTAAGTAGTGGGGAAGTGATAAAGTTAGACAGATAATGCGATGCGACAAATACAAGAATGATCGCTGTTAGCATAACGATCACGAAGATCTTTTCTAGCTGATGAATACGAGCAAAGGCTTCTTTTTCTGGAAGTTCCACGACCAAAGCCCATGTTGCGTATTTAAGATCAATAGGAGTGTAGGCTGCGATGATCGCTTGATCTTGAGTGTTATCAAACGTCCCAACGGCTGTTTCACCGGCAAGTGCCTTATCGACAACATCCAAACTCAAATTAATCGACTCTTGTGAGTGCGCAAGGCTGCGAGGCAAGTGATCGTCACCAACCAAAAGGGTTTGAATATTTGAGCGCTTATTTAAATCGGCGATCAGCTTAGTAATGCCGTTAATCGGTAGTCTAAACATCGCATAACTGTGTAGATAGCCCTGTTGTACGATAGGCGCACCTAACCATGCGGTTTGTTTTCCGTCTTCGTCTTTAAAGTCGGAAACAATAACGGGCGTGTAATCTTCGTTGGATTTACGTTTGTCTTTTACGTCTTTTGCTAAGCGTTGAAAGGTAACACCGAGATTTGAATCTTTGTATTTTCCAGTCAGCAAATTGGTGCCGTAATCGTCATTTTTAAACACCGAATAAGCCACATTGCCGTTAATATCAACCAATAAGATATCGTCAAAATCGGAGCGTTTAAGCAGCTCTAGGTAAGCGTTATGGTAGCGCTTGTGCAGCAGACGATAACGTTCACTGCCTATAAAGCTGCTGGATTCTGGAAGAATCGATGTTTTAATTTGATCGCCGGAGCCTTGGATGTAGCGTTGCTGAGCATTGCTACGTGCCTCGTCAATATCTAAACCGAGACGCTGGAAGGCGTTAATCAAACCATAAAAGCGTCCGCCACTGGCATTGGCCAATTCTGAGCGAACAAAGCCCATGACTTGGGATTCTTGAGCTTGCAGGTAATCGACAATTTGCTGCTGCTTAGTATCACGAACCGAAACAAGGTGTGAGGTGCTTTGTTCCTGAAGATCCTGACTGTGCGATTGGAGGAAAAATATCGCGATAAGTGTCACTGGTGTAATACTGAGGACAAGAAATGCCAACATTAGGGTATTTTGAAGGCGCTTAAACTTCTGCTTACGATAGAATCTAAACATAAATTGGGTACTACTTTCCTTTGATGTACTGCTAAAAGGGGCGAAAACAAGTACAGAGAATAGAATTAACGGGTTCCAATTTAACGAAATTAACGAGTTTTTTTACTTTGACAAGTAAGTGGTATTTAAAGCGTGTGCAAAAGCTCATTTTTATAGAATTTTGACAAAAACATGAGCAGACAGCGCAGATAATGACCCTGCGCTGTGCTAGATAGGTTATTTGTTTGCGTGATAGATCGCGAATTTAGTGGTCTTATTTAGAGTCGCGCATTTTCCAAACGCCAGTTCAATAATTGGAATATATTTTAAGAAACTGTTCGCAACAATAATCATTTCACCAGAACGCTTCAAATGCTTAGGAGCCTGAGCAAGTAAGGTCTCAGTCGCGCTGTAGCTAGTGTCCAAACCTGAATGGAATGGTGGGTTACTGATGATGAACTGGTAGTCTTCTGCAGTATCAGAATAGACATCTGAAGCGAAGACTTTACCCGTTAAACCATTCGCTTCGAGGGTCGCTTGGCTTGATGCGACGGCAAATGCACTGATGTCACACATTTCTAGATCGATATCAGGGTGACGAGATGCCATTACTGCGCCCAGTACGCCTGCACCACAGCCAAAGTCGAGTACTTTGCCTTTTAGTTTTGGCAGGGTATCCAACAGAAGTTGGCTACCAACATCGAACTGACCGTGACTGAAGACGCCAGGCAGGCTTTTTACCGTCAGAGGTTGTTCATCAATGTTAACTGTGTAGGTCTTAAACCAGTCTTGCAGGTTGAACGCTTGTGGTTGCTCGAAGCATTGACCCCAGTAGAAAGAGCAACGGCGCGCTGAATCGTATTTCACGACTTTGCCGTAAGGAGCAAACATCTTCTCGATGCTTTTCACGCCTGAACGGTTCTCACCAACCACAACGATTTCGGTATCTTTACCTAGCTTGGCAAATAACATCGCCAACAGAAATTCCGCTTCTGCTTTAGCCTTTGGCCAGTACAGCATCACTAAGTCGGCTTTGGTTTCTTCGGTAAACTCCGCACCATAAAAACGTTGGATGGTGTTGCAGCCTTCTAATTGACGGTAGTAGCTGTAATTAGAGGTAAACACGGTGACTGATTCACAATGTTTCGCTAATTCAACAGGGAATAAGTCTTCTGCCTCACCAGCAACTAAAACATGTTTGCCTTCAAAGTAGGCGAGTTGGCGTTGAGCAATCTGGCTTGGGGCAATATAAGCTGACATAGGACACTCTATTGAATCGTTAGCAAAAAATGAGGGCGGATTTTCGCATAATCCGCCCAAAGCTTGAAGTGTTTAATACGGGTTCGCCAATCAAGTTGACGTCAAGTTCGTTAACTCTTGTCTTGCTGGTTTAAAAAGTCTTTAAACTCTTCATCGTAGATGTTGAATAGGACGATGGTAATCGCAAAGATTAGTGGGCCGTAGATAAGACCAATTAAGCCGAACAATTGAATACCACCTAACAGTGAGAAGAAGATCATCAGGGTATTCATGCCTGCACTGCCTTGCATCAGCAGCGGACGAAGCAGGTTATCAATAGAACCAACAATCGCTACACAGTAAACCGTTAGGAAAATCGCCCACGTGGTATCGCCTGTTAGGAACAAGTAGGTCGCCGCAGGGATCCAGATTAATGCGGTTCCCACAACTGGGATGAAAGAGGCAAAGCCCATCATAGTGCCCCAGAATAGACCTGGGAAACCAGCAATCCACATACCTAAACCGCCAGCAAAACCTTGCGCGATGGCGGTTAAGAATGAGCCCATTACTGCTGATTTAGATACTTGCTCTATCTCTGTTAGAAGTTTGTCTTCTTGGCTACGAGACAGCGGCAGAATATGACGAACCACACTGATGATTTTGTCGTGATCTCTTAATAAGAAGAACAGAACAAACAGCATCAAGAAGAAATCCATCAAGAAATTGGTCGCATCACCAAGGATTTTTGCACTGATACCAACCAGTTTTGAGCCGAAGCTGGTCGCAAATTCACCGACTTTCTGTGCGATGGCTTGGGGCTCAATGTTGTCAAAAGGTAGGTAGTTGTTGACGAACGACAAGGCTTTAACAACCAAAGGGTGTGCAAATAGAGTTTGAATGCCGCCATGTGTTACCCATTGGTAGGTGTTTTGAGAAAACAAAGAGCCTTGCTGCACAATCGCTGCAAACACGGCTAATAAAGGGATAACAATAATAAAGGTCAAGATTACACATGAAAGTAGCGAAACGACGTTTTCTTTATTAGGGATCTTCTTTTCAAGCCACTCATGGATTGGGAACATCAATAGTGAAATGATAAAGGCCATCACGATTGAGTTGACGTACGGCTCTATAAGCAAGTAACAAGCATAAGCCGCCGCAAGTAGGGCAATGATGATCACCCAGTGGCTAGTATTGATTTTGAGTTTTTCTGACACGTTAATGGTCTCTATATTTGCGTTCTGAGTTTATAATGGCTGCAAAACAGAGAGTTAGCAATGAGGAGTTTTGATTATGGGGTGCTGTAATAAAGATAAGAAATGCCAAGACGAAGAACAGCAAATAAAAAAAGAGATCCCTTGGTTCAGAATGTTCCTTGGTACCTTGATGCTGTTGGTTTTTCTTTTCTGGGAACGTTAATCGCTTTTGGTTCAGCTTTAGCCTTAATTGACGGCTAAAAAACTGTCATATTTGTGGCTAATGAACGCGATGTATAAAAAAGGGCTACATCTAATGCAGCCCTAAATTAAATCGGTTAGCGACTTATAAAGTGCTTTCGATTATTTACTTTCAGCAGCAATGATCGCAAGAGAGCGGTCAGCCGCTTCTAGTGTTGCATCCAGTTCTTTTGAACCATGAGCAAGAGAAGTAAAGCTTGCTTCGAATGCTGAAGGTGCAAGGTAAACACCGTGATCTAGCATTAGGTGGAAGAAGCGCTTGAAGCGTTCTACATCACACTTAGTTACATCTTCGTAGCAGGTTACTGTTTCTTGGTCTGTGAAGAAGAAACCAAACATACCGCCCACTTGATGAACTAGCATTGGGATGCCGTGCTTGTCAGCAAGTTGCTTGAAGCCTTTTGCCAACTGCTTAGTTTTTGAAGCTAGACGCTTTTCGTTGCCTTCTTCTCGTAGAAGGTTCAAACATGCGTAGCCAGCAGCCATTGCCACAGGGTTACCTGAAAGCGTACCTGCTTGGTAAACAGGGCCCGTTGGTGCGATGTATTGCATCACATCTTTACGGCCACCGAAAGCACCCACTGGCATGCCGCCGCCAATCACTTTACCAAGACACGTTAGGTCTGGCTTGATGTTGTAGTAAGCCTGAGCACAACCTTCAGCAACGCGGAAACCTGTCATTACTTCATCAAAGATTAGCAATGCACCTTCTTGGTCACAGATTTCACGTAGACCTTCGTGGAAGCCTTCGACAGGAGGGATACAGTTCATGTTGCCCGCTACTGGCTCTACGATGATACAAGCGATCTCGCCTTTGTTTGCTGCGAAGATTTCACGAACTGAATCTAGATTATTGAAGGTTGCTGTTAGTGTTAGTTTCGCAAAATCAGCTGGTACGCCAGGAGAGCTTGGTTGACCTAAAGTCAGTGCACCAGAACCTGCTTTTACAAGTAGGCTGTCTGCGTGGCCGTGGTAGCAGCCTTCAAACTTAAGAATTTTGTCACGACCAGTGAAACCACGAGCTAGACGAATCGCACTCATGGTTGCTTCTGTACCTGAGCTCACCATACGTAGCTGTTCCATCGATGGAACCATCTCAGATACAAGTTCAGCCATTTTGATTTCAGTTTCGGTTGGAGCACCGAAGCTAAGGCCGCGTTGAGCTGCTGCAATCACAGCATCACGAATAACAGCGTGGTTGTGACCAAGGATCATTGGACCCCAAGAGCCAACGTAGTCGATATACGCTTTACCATCAGCATCAAAAATAAGTGGGCCGTCAGCGCGTTCAACGAAGATTGGAGAACCACCTACGCCATTGAATGCACGAACTGGAGAGTTTACGCCACCAGGAATAGTTTGCTGTGCTTTTTCGTATAGCTCTGCTGATTTGGTCATTGATATATCCTCTTTTGACTGTCGGACCAATTGGCACGCATTGTACCTATCCACAATCCAAGTAGGAATGCTTTCGCCCAGATAATCACCCGAATCTGGTTGTTTTGTGTGGTTACACGTTTTAATTGTTAGATATTAGCGAGTTTACAGCAGTAAAAGGACCGATCCTGTGGTGAATACTTGAACGTTTCAGTCAGGTATTAGATAATCATCAGAATATAAGAAAATACTCAACAACTATGGTCTCGAATTAGATTTGTATCATGTTGTTTTTGACACAGGTAAGAGAGGTTGTCGTGAGCGAAGTAAATATCCCATTGTCTTTTTCTGATGCAGCAGCTACCCGCGTACAAACGCTAATTGCTGAAGAAGAAAACCCAGAACTAAAACTACGTGTATACATTACAGGTGGTGGTTGTAGTGGCTTCCAATACGGCTTCACATTTGATGAAAAAGTAAATGATGGCGACACTACGATTGTAAACAGCGGTGTAACGCTAGTTGTTGACCCTATGAGCCTACAGTACTTAATGGGCGGCATGGTTGATTACACTGAAGGCCTAGAAGGCGCACGTTTCTTTGTAAACAACCCTAATGCAACAACAACATGTGGTTGTGGCGCATCATTTAGCGTATAGGCTGGCTCGAAAGTTAACTTGAGTTAAAAGTTATCTTGGAAATACTGTAAACGCCGAACTTATGTTCGGCGTTTTTGTTTATAAGAAAATCATTATATAAAACAGAGAGTAAGCTAATCTATTCAATTCGTTTAGCTTATGAAAATATTTACAAATTCGATGTGTAATATTTATCTCATCAGTTTGAATTATAGTAAACGCCATATTTTTTAAATTGTCGATAGCGTCCAACTTCGATCGGTGTTGCTCTGTTAAGGTAACTCTTTGTGCATCAGGATGTTGTACATTACGTTGTGCAATAAAATCGCACACCTAAACCACATGGCACAAAAGGATTTGGTATGTCTACTCACTTTTCTGGCTCATCGCTTTCTCAAAAGTTCACGCAGCCTTGGTTAGTTTCACTTGCTCTTGTGATTTTATTGTCGATCTGGCTTGGCTTAGGAGTCGGGCAAGCGGAAGAGTCGCCGGCAAAAAAGTCGACAGAAATTCCGTTGGCAAAGGTATCCTTTCAAACATTCACCTCATCACCGACCTTTAAAACGATTGATCTCTATGGAAGAACGGCGCCCGATCGGCATGCTCGTCTAGGTGCAGAAGTCGCGGGCAAGATTGTCAGATTGAATGTTGTTAAGGGGGATATGGTTAAAGCAGGACAAGCCATTGCCCAGATAGATAAAGGTGATTTAGAGATTCAACTAGAGCGAGCATCTGCGTTATATCGCTTGAAGCAGAAAGAGTTCAAAGCGGCGCAGTCACTGAAGAAAAGAGGTCTGCAAGGTGAGATCGCCTACACCACCGCTGAGGCATCCTTAACTGAAGCAAAAGCCATAATGCGCAATGCGGAGTTGGCTTTAAAAAATACTGTAATTACCTCGCCTTTTTCGGGTGTGGTTCAGGATTTGATGGTCGAATTGGGTGATTTCGTTGGGGTTGGCGATCCAGTCGCGGGCGTGATTGACCTTGATCCTCTGGTTATTGAGGCTGATGTCAGTGAGCGCCATATCCAACACCTGTTAGTCAATCAATCTGCTTTGGTCCGTTTGTTAGGAAGAGAAGAAGCGGAAGGTCGGCTGCGTTACGTCTCTCGAATATCTTCGGCCTCAACCAATACCTTCCCAATTGAGATTGAAATCGATAACTCCGATGGTCTGTTACCTGCCGGTGTCAGTGCTGAAGTAACCCTCAATCTAGAAACAAGAGACGCAATCAAGATAACACCGGCGATGCTGGCATTGGATGAGGCGGGTAACCTCGGGGTCAAAACCTTGGTCTCTGCTAGTGACTCACCAATGGTGAAGTTTGTGGGCATCCAATTAGTAAAGGCAGAACAAGATGGAGTCTGGCTTACTGGGCTAGGCCAACAAGTTGATATCATTACGGTTGGGCAAGGCTTTGTACGTGATGGTGATTCAGTGATTGCTATCGAGCAAAGTACTGAACTTTCTAAAGCGAAAGCTGAGTAGGAGATAGCCGATGTATTCAATTATTGATGCAGCCTTGTCTCGTGCACGAACAATGCTTTCGTTATTGGCGCTAATTCTTGTCGCAGGTGCAGTGACTTACATTACGATACCCAAGGAGTCGAGCCCCGATATTACCATCCCAATTATTTATGTTTCTGTCGGGCACCAAGGGATCTCGCCAACGGATGCAGAACGTTTATTGGTTCGACCTATTGAGCAAGAGCTTAGGTCAATCGAAGGCGTAAAAGAGATGACAGCAACCGCAGCAGAAGGGCACGCCTCTGTGGTGTTAGAGTTTAATGTTGGCGTCGATCTTACCAAGGCGATGGCGGATGTGCGCGATGCTGTCGATTTGGCCAAACCCAAGTTGCCAGAAGACAGCGATGAACCGACCGTAAATGAAGTAACACTCGCATCTGAACAACCAGTTTTGTCTGTTGTGCTATTTGGTACTGTTCCCGAACGTACCATTGTGCAAATTGCGCGAGAGGTTGGAGATAAATTAGAAAGCTATCGCCAAATTCTAGAAGTGGATATTGCAGGCGATCGTGATGACATCGTTGAAATCATCGTTGATCCGTTATTGATGGAAAGCTATAGCCTAGATCAAGCGGATATCTATAACCTGATCGCCTTGAATAACCGAGTAGTAGCGGCCGGTTTTGTTGATACGGGTTACGGGCGTTTTTCTGTCAAAGTCCCTTCTGTGTTTAACTCCTTAAAAGACGTACTTGAGTTGCCAATCAAAGTGGATGGTAAACAGGTCGTGACCTTTGGCGATGTGGCTACGGTTCGCCGAGCGTTTCGAGATCCTGAAAGCTTTGCCCGTTTAGATGGCAAATCCGCGGTTGTCTTGGATATAAAGAAGCGAGCGGGTGAAAACATCATTGAAACCGTTGAGCTAGTCAAGGCAGTAATGGCAGGTGCTCAGCAGCAAGCTGAATGGCCAAATAACCTTTTGGTCAAATACACTTGGGATGAATCTAAAGATGTGAAGATCATGCTCAACGATCTGCAAAACAATATCTTATCCGCCATCATTTTAGTGGTGATCGTGATCATCTCCATTCTTGGTGTTCGAACCGCTCTATTGGTCGGAATTTCAATTCCTGGATCGTTCCTCACGGGATTGTTGGTGTTGTCTGTGTTTGGTCTAACCGTCAACATCGTGGTGCTGTTCTCTTTGATCATGGCAGTGGGTATGTTGGTCGATGGCGCAATTGTGGTTACCGAATTTGCCGACAGGCGAATGCAAGAAGGTGAAGGGCGTAAAGCCGCTTACAGAGATGCTGCGAAACGTATGGCGTGGCCAATAACGGCATCAACGGCAACGACCTTAGCTGCGTTTGCTCCGTTACTGTTTTGGCCAGATGTGACGGGAGAGTTCATGAAGTTCCTACCATTAACATTGATTGCCACGTTAACTGCTTCATTGATTATGGCGTTGCTGTTTGTTCCAGTTCTAGGCGGCTTGATCGGTAAACCTCAATACGTTTCCCCTAAAAACCAAGCTCGAATGGTAGCACTACACAATGGTGACTTCTCACAAGCAACAGGTTTAACTAAAGCGTATTACCAGACACTATCGATTGCTATTGAACATCCGTTTAAGATTCTTGTTAGTGCGATTGTATTATCTATCGCAGTTGGTTTTACCTACTCAAAGGCAGGGCTCGGTGCAGAGTTTTTCCCAGAGGTTGACCCTCCATTCTTCAACGTTAAAGTTCGATCTCATGGTGATCTGTCTATTCAAGAAAAAGATTTGATCATGCGCGATATTGAACGAAAGATGCTCAATCATGATGAGTTTGACACGGTTTACACACGTACTGGCGGTGATGACCAGATTGGTTTGATATCGATTACTCCCGTTGATTGGCAATACCGCCGCAGTGTTAAGGCGATCATTGAAGAGTTAAAGGTGCAAACCGATCAATACGCTGGTGTTGAGATTGAATATAAGTTTCCAGATGCAGGGCCTCCGGTTGAGAATGACTTAGTGATTGAGCTTTCGGCCAAGACGCCAGAGCAGCTTAATCAAGCGGCAAAGATCGTCAGAAACTGGGCGGATGGTAATCAAGCACTGACCAATATCAGCGACACTGCAAGCAAAGACGGGATCGACTGGAAGGTGGATATTCGCCGAGATGATGCTGCGCGTTTTTCGGCTGATGCTACCTTGGTGGGTAATACCGTTCAGTTTGTGACTAATGGATTAAAGATCGGTGATTACCTTCCTGATGATTCATCAGAAGAGGTCGATATCTTAGTGCGTTACCCGAATGATAAGAGAGACATTGGCCGTTTTGACCAGTTAAGAGTCAAAACACCGGCTGGTCTTGTTCCGATTACCAACTTCGCGCAGATTATTCCCGACCACAAGCAAGACACGATTAAGCGTCTTGATGGAAAGCGTGTGGTGAATATCATGGCGGATATGGAAGAGGGCTATAACCTTGCGCTTGAACTGCCGAAGATCGAGCAAGCGTTAAGCGAGTTGGGCTTACCGAGTAGCGTTGAGTTCCGTATCCGAGGTCAAAATGAAGAGCAAGAAAATTCTTCTGCTTTCTTACAAAGTGCTTTCTTAGTCGCTTTGGCGGTAATGGCTTTGATTCTGATTACTCAATTTAATAGCTTCTACCAAGCATTTTTGATTCTTAGCGCGGTGTTGTTCTCAACGGTTGGCGTGTTTGTTGGTTTGCTTATCTTCCAACGTCCGTTTGGTATAGTGATGTCTGGTATTGGGGTGATTGCATTGGCAGGAATTGTGGTAAACAACAATATCGTGTTGATTGATACCTATAACCAACTGATAAAGCGCGGCTTGGAGAAGCGAGATGCGATTCTCAGAACGGGAGTTCAGCGTTTAAGGCCAGTAATGCTGACCACGGTTACCACCATTTTAGGCTTGATGCCTATGGTGTTGGAGATGAACATCGATTTGATTAACCAAAAAATTGAGTTTGGTGCACCGAGCACGCAATGGTGGTCGCAACTCGCTACGGCTATTGCTGGAGGTTTGGCATTTGCAACGGTACTAACCTTGGTGCTGACGCCCTGTTTGCTGATGCTAGGGCGAGATAATAAACCCGATATACTCCAAAGCAACGACGATGAACGATAAGTACAGGTTCGACGGAAATAAAAAAGAGCGCCTTGGTGGGCGCTCTTTTCGTTGGCTTATAGGGTTCTTAACCTAATTGGTCGTTAGTAATCTAATTAGTCGCGAGCAACTGGCCGTATCGCTCAAGGTTATTCAGTCGAATCTCTGAGTTCGCAATAAATGTTGCTTTTGCTTTACCTGTTAACGACTTAGATTGAGGCAATTTCACGGTTCGCGCATTTTTATGTACACCATTGACCAAAAATTCATAGTGTAAGTGCGGGCCCGTCACTCGACCTGTACCACCCAAGGTACCAATGGTTTGGCCTTGTTTTACGCGCTGGCCAGCCTTAACCATGCGTCGCTTCATGTGCAGGTACTTGGTGATGTAGGTGTTGCTGTGTCGAATGAACACGTAGTTACCATTAAATTGGTTGTAACCTGATTTCTGAACGATGCCGTCACCGGCCGCCCAGATAGGTGTACCTACAGGGGCTGCGTAGTCTGTACCTCGATGAGCTCGAACCTTGCCTGTTACTGGGTGTTTTCTGTTTGGGTTAAAATTCGATGTTACACGACGGAAATCAATCGGTGAGCGTAGAAAGGCTTTCTTCATTGCGCGACCGTTCTCATCGAAATAGTTGCCACTCTTATCATCCAATACCGCAGTAAACGAATCACCTTGGTTTTTGAATACAGCCGCCATAATCTTACCGCGGCCAATCACTTCACCTTCTACTACTTTCTCTTGATACAAGATTTTGAAGCTGTCATTTTTACGAATATCCAATGCAAAATCGATATCCCAACCGAAGATCCCCGCCAATTCCATAATTTGGTTTGCAGTTAGGCCTGCACTGACGCCTGCATTCCAAAAGTTAGAGGTGATGTTGGCTTCGGCATAATTGTATTGGTAGGCCACTTCTTTTTTGTCGAGGCTAGAGGAGAATGAATCACCAGACTTAGTGATCTTAAAGCTTTCAAACGCACTAAGTTGTCGTTTTAATTGAATAAGGTCGTTGTTTTCATCGAAGCCGAACTGTAATACGTCGCCAGGTCTTAGATTTGATAGCTGTTTCTTAATATCATTGTTGGTATTGAGTAGGGTGATTAACAGGCGGTATGAGAGGCCAATTCGCTCGAATAAAACCGAGGTACTTTCACCTGAACGAACGGTATATCTCTCCCAGCTAAGCACAGCTGTTGGCGGAGCATCACTCGAACTCACAAGCGCCGATGCATTGATCGTGAGTGGGTAATGTTTCCCCACCACTAAAGCGCCCGTATCGTCACGTAAACTGCTGACATCGGGTAGTAAGAAAATCGCGACGAAAATTACGGCACTAAAAAATGCGATAAAAGCCCGGTGCAAAATAGGAAGGCGTGCAAAAATAGACAACATGTTCCGGTTCGTTCAGTAAATATTATGAAAATAGACGACGGAATAGTGTAACTGGTTTCAAAATACATCGCTATTCAAGTAAGATGTCTAATTATTATATTTTTGCCAAATCTGTGGGAGTGAACAAGAATGGCGAGTATTGAAGCTGCACTAGCCGAGATCAAACGTGGCGTAGAAGAACTGATTCCAGAAGACGAACTGATTGCTAAATTAAAAGAAGGTCGTCCTTTACGCATTAAACTGGGTGCCGATCCAACTGCTCCAGATATCCACCTAGGCCATACGGTTATCTTTAACAAGCTTCGTGCTTTCCAAGAGCTTGGTCATGAAGTGACATTCCTTATCGGTGATTTCACTGCAATGGTTGGTGACCCATCGGGTAAGAACTCAACGCGTCCACCGCTAAGCCGTGAAGACGTATTGAAGAATGCTGAAACTTACAAAGAGCAAGTATTCAAGATTCTAGACCCTGCGAAAACGCAAATTCGTTTCAACTCTGAGTGGCTATCTGAGCTTGGCGCTGAAGGCATGATTCGTCTTGCTTCTAACCAAACTGTTGCTCGTATGCTTGAGCGTGATGACTTTAAAAAGCGTTACGCTGGTGGTCAACCGATCGCAATCCACGAATTCATGTACCCACTTCTACAAGGTCACGACTCTGTTGCACTAGAGAGTGATGTTGAGCTTGGTGGTACTGACCAGAAGTTTAACCTTCTAATGGGTCGTGAGCTGCAAAAAGCAGCAGGTCAAAAACCACAAGCGGTACTGATGATGCCATTACTTGTAGGTCTAGACGGCGTTAAGAAGATGTCTAAGTCTGCGCACAACTACATCGGTATTAGCGAAGCACCAAGCGAGATGTTTGGTAAGATCATGTCTATCTCTGACGATCTAATGTGGAGCTACTACGAGCTACTGTCTTTCCGTCCACTTGAAGAAGTTGCGGAACTGAAAGCTGGCGTTGAGGCGGGCAAAAACCCTCGTGACGTTAAAGTACTGCTAGCGAAAGAGATCATTGCTCGTTTCCACAGTGAAGCGGATGCAGAAGCGGCTGAGCAAGAGTTCGTTAACCGTTTTGCTAAGAATCAAGTACCAGACGAAATGCCTGAATTCGAATTCGAAGCAGGCTTACCGATTGCTAACGTTCTAAAAGAAGCGGGTCTTGTAAACTCTACTTCTGATGCGATGCGTATGATCAAGCAAGGTGCTGCTAAGCTTGAAGGCGAGAAGATTGAAGACAGCAAATTCGTACCTGAAGCAGGTACTGCAGTTTACCAAGTAGGTAAGCGTAAGTTTGCTCGTATTACTATTAAGTAATAATGCACATCAATAATTGAACAAAAGGCATCCACGGATGCCTTTTTTATTGACACAAAGTTGACGAAGTTTTTGAACGTGCATTGCTACACTATGCGCGCTGTCATATTGACAGTAATTCTGGAGATTTTTATGAACAATACCGACCATCCTCCTAGTTTGAATGGAGAAGAATAACCTGTCTCGGTATTGATCTATTGTCCTGCCGTTCAGGTAGGGTATCTTTGTTTTCCCCCTCATTCTTTTCCACACACTAGATTCTAACAAGTAGACACATTAGCGCTTTAAGCTCTTGGTGCGCTTAGCTATACGCTCCTGATATACGGGCTATACGCTCTTGATACACGAGTTAAATGCTCTTGGTGTACTCGCTATAAGCTATTTGTTTTGATGGTCGTTACCTTTGCCAATCGGGAGATTCGCCATGACGGTAATGAACAACACTTTTTTATCTATTGAAGCTCTGTACTCAGAGAAAGACATCCAAGCTGTATCTAATGCCTTTCAACAGTACGGACGTGAGCAACAAATTAACCTTTTGAACCGTATGCCACTTGAAGATGCGGTGTTAGTACTTGGGCAATGCTCTCTCAGTATTATTCAGACTTTACTTAGTGAGCTAGAAGAACAGGGCTTTGAGAAACGCTCTCGACATCTAGCTCACCAACTAGGGCTGATCTACTCAGAGGTTGAACCTCAACAAGGTTACCTTTCAACTGGAGTGCTTAGCCACGTTAGGCAGCGTATTGGTTGGATTATTGCGTTAGCACTATTGGGAATCGTCTCAGGGCTTATCATTGCCCAGTATGAAGACATCCTCAGTCAGCTAGTACTTTTGGCTATCTATATGCCGGTGATCGCTGCTGCGGGTGGTAACACCGGAACACAAGCCGCGACTTTGGTGATCAGAGCTTTAGCTACTGGTGAACTGAAGAAACGTCAATGGGCTAACGTTCTATGGAAAGAGTTTAGAGTTGCTATCTGTTTAGCTTTAGCGATTGCAGTGGTGATGATAGGTCGCATCTTACTGTTTAGTGACAACCAATCGACAGGTGGTCATGACATCAATATGATTGCATTAGCGATTGCGGTAGCGCTGTTTATTCAGGTGACGATCTCAACGGTGCTTGGGGGTGGATTGCCGATTGTTGCTCGGTTATTCAAATTAGATCCTGCGGTGCTGGTGAGCCCAGTCCTCGCTTCAATAGTCGATATTTCAGGGATGTGGATTTATTTTACAGTCGTTAACTCATTCCTCGGTATCGCTTAGCTCCTATAAAAATAGGCACCTATAAAAATAGCTAAAAACACCTTAGAAACAAAAATGGCGCTGAAGATCATACGATCTTCAGCGCCATTTTTATTGTTTAAGTAGAAGCTTACAGAGAGCTAAACATTACTTAGATTTGCTTTGTGTTTGACTGAATTCGACCACACCTTTGTAGAAAGCTCGTTCAAACTGGGTGATTGGTGCTTCTACAGGTTTTTCTGGATCTTGCTCTTTAGGGAAGTAATCACGGACAAACTGTACAAACAGAGAGTTTGGATTGCCCGCTTTATCTAAACCAAAACCTGCCATGTTGTAGCTACCGTACAAAGACCCACTTTTCGCAATAATATTACCTTGGATTGGTGCTTTTCTCATACTCTGACGGTACTTGAGCGTTCCATTAGTGCCAGATATAGGCATAGCCTCAATCAGGTTGAGCTGTTTGTCGTTATCCCAGATGTAACGCAGAACCTGAGCCATAGCTTGCGAGGTCATGCGATTATTCCTCGATAACCCTGAGCCATCAACCAACTGTGCTTTGTTTAGGTCAATGTTGGCCTTGGTCAGTAATATCTGTTTTATCGCTTCGGTGCCGTTATTGAAACTACCAGGCTGGACATAAAACGTTGCACCCAGTGTTTTGGTCAGGTTGTCTGCGATTAGGTTGTCTGATTTCTTCAACATGGTATCGAGCAGTTCAGGAAGCTTTTCAGAATGGTGGCTCGCGACTAACGTAGTTTTGTCTGCTTTAGCTTTTTTACCAACAATCACATCGCCTTTAACTTGGATTTTCAGCTCTTTAAGCAGTGAGGTCACGACTTGATAGGTATAAAGCTCGGGGTTTTGAATCGCAAACTTGAGTGGTAGTGGTTTCTTACGCTCTACTAAGCAACCAGAGAGCTTGTAAGCGTTGTCTGGAGTGGTAATGAGCTCTAAGTCGCATTGTGTCGCCTTCTGCCCTGAGCGAGTTACGGTGGTTGCGATGGTTGTCACGTCTATCGGATAGTGGGCGGGAATATAGACTCGAGTGCTGCCGTTATCTTTTGTATAAATAGAGGCTTGTGCGCAGTTACTGTCTAACGTCATCGCGCTAGAAGGTGCGCTGTAACAAACGCCTAGAATGTCCCAAGGCCACCCCACCGCTCGTTGATAGCCCGTATAAGCTGAGTTATCGAGATACAGGTTACCGTTAATAGTTTTAGATTGTGATTTAGCATATTGAGCTAAAAGCCTTTTTAACTGCTCTCGTTGTAGCGTTGGGTCACCGCTGAATGAGATCACAACATCTTTATTAGAACGAGCTATGCTGGTCGTATAGTGAAAGTCATCCCCCAATTCCAACTTTGCTGCCAAAGCGGTGACCAGTTTTAAGGTGCTGGCTGGTGGATAAAAACCATCAATGTTGATGCTTATTTCATTTGAATCACCACTCAAGGATTCCAAGATTAGACTTGTGCTACTGCCATCAGGCAGTTTATTTAAAGGGGCGTAGGCGAAAGTGGTAAGTGAGTAACTACCAAGTGATAAGCCACATAGAAGTAGAGTGGATAGAAGGCGCATAGAAGATTTTTTCTTGGATGGCTGATGTTTTTAGTATACAGATATAAAAAACGCCCGCTAGAGAGCGGGCGTTTTGATTCTCAATTAACTAATTAATCAATTAGATAATCAGAATTAGAAGTCGTAACGTAGACCTAGAGCTAGCTCGTCTTCAGCTTGTACTTTAGTTGCGCCAAAGTTTACACCGTCAGCATTACCGAACTTGTCACCTTCAGAGATAAGGTTGAAGTTGTACGAAATGTACGTACGGAAGTTAGGCTTGAAGTAGTAAGTAGCATCGATTGCAACGTTGTCAGCAGATGTATCACCATCTGTTTCTGCGTTGTTGTACGTTAGCGTGAATGCAGTCTTATCTAGCGTGTAAGCAGTTGCGAATTCGTAACCTGTGTAGTCACCGTCTTTCTTCGCTAGTTCACCATCTGTGAACGTACCAGCAAAGTATAGCGCTTCAGTACGGAAAGAAGCTGCTAGCATGTATTCGTTTTGGTCAGCTTGGTCTGCGTAACCAGCACCTAGCTTAAAGCCAGAGTCGCCGATAGCGTAGATACCAGATAGAGAGTAGCCATCAGCGTCGTTGTCACAGTACTCACCGATGTTACAACCATTAACAACACCTTCTTGACGGTCAGCAAAACGGTAGCTTGCTTTTACGCCTAGGTCTTGGAATTGACCTTTGTATGAAACCATGTTGTCTGAACGATCTGCTACAGCAATTTTCATTGCAGCAGAGTTACCGTGGTAAGACATGATATCCGTGAAGTCTGTGATTACGCCTAGCGCACCGTCGTTTTTACCGTAAGTAACTTCACCGAAGTCACCGCCGATACCAGCGTATGTGTAACGGTTAGTGATGTCGCCGTCGTTGTTATCAGTAGAACCGCCGTTTTCAGCCGTTGTGAATTCGCCTTCGTAGAAACCAACACCGTATAGGCCGTCTTGGATTTCAACTTTACCTAGGAAGTTAAGACGTACACGAGTTTTGTCTTCAGCTTTGCCATCTTTTAGAGATAGACGAGCTTCCGCACGACCACCGATCTCTAGAGAAGTGCCGTTTGAGCTGTATACAGAAGTACCGTCAATACCACCAGCTTGTTTACCGTCGGCTGCTACAGCGTTAGTAGCAAGAGCTGCAGCAGATACAGCAAGCGCGATCATAGTCTTGTTCATGTTATTATTTCCTAATTACTGTCCATAGAAGTTTTATCAAGGATTTGAACCCTTTTGTGTATTGCCTGTATTAATCAAGCTTCATAACCATGATTAGAACAGAAGTCTAAAAAATGCCAGTGCAATCCATGAGTTACTTTTTACCCCTAAAGTTCCATAGCTAGTTAGTAAAATGATATCAATAAAAATTGTGAACACTGTTTTATTATATTTACTGTTGTTTAAGTTTTTGTTTTTAATGTTTTTTTATAAAAGTGTGATCTGTATTTATTTGGTTTGTTTTTGTTTTTTTTAGGTATTTGGTCGGTGATTTATTGATGAGGAGGTTATTATTCATTTCTGTGATGTCTGTAATTTAGACCTAGATAAAGCTTTTATAACGCAAAGTGGAATAAAGGTGATTTAGCTATCAAGTTTGTTTACACTAAGCCAAATTGTTTTGTTTCTATCACCTAATAAAGATGTTGGGTGAATTTATGTTGGTCAAAGAAAGCTTTGGCATAGAGGTAAAAAATGGAAAAGGTTCCAATGACAGTACGTGGCGCTCAGCAGCTACGTGACGAATTAGATCGCCTACTTAAGCTACGCCCTGTTATCTCAGCAGCTATTGGTGAAGCACGTGAACTAGGTGACTTGAAAGAGAATGCTGAATACCACGCAGCTCGTGAAGAGCAGGGTATCTGTGAAGCTCAAATTCGAGATATCGAATACAAATTATCACTGGCTCAGATCATCGATGTAACCCAGATGGATAACACAGGTAAGATCATCTTTGGTACGACAGTGACTTTGGTTGATGTGGATACTGATGATGAATTCCGTTACCAAATTGTTTCTGAAGATGAAGCCGATATCAAAACAGGTCGTATTTCAGTTAAATCACCTATTGCTCGCGGTTTGATCGGTAAGATGGAAGGTGACGAAGTTCATATTTCTACCCCTGGCGGTGATAAAGACTTCGAAATCGACAAAGTAGAATACATCTAATTGAATTTGCTTTGTTTCTGATAAGTAAAAAGGTCGCTTAATGCGACCTTTTTCGTTTCTCACGCTACACTAAAAGATAAGCACTATGGCTTTCTTATTGCGTTATTGCGGAGCTAGCTTGAAGTCAAACTAGCTTATTTGCGTGGAATCTCGATTTTACGTGCTTCTGACTGACGGAACAGTACAAGAACTTTACCGATAGTTTGTACTTTTTCAGCTTTAGATTCACGTACAATTGCATCGATAATCAGTTGCTTAGTCTCACGGTCTTCTGATGCAACTTTAATCTTGATCAGTTCGTGGTGGTCTAGAGCTAATTCGATTTCCGCTAGAACAGCTTCAGTAAGTCCATTTGCGCCCATTAGCACTACAGGTTTTAAACTGTGAGCTAGGCCCTTTAGATGCTGCTTTTGTTTGGTACTTAGGTTCATTACGCGGCCAATTTTATTTAGTATTAGGGTTGAAAAAACCTATTTTAACGCCATCTAAAGCTGAAGACTATAATTTATTCAGCAATTAGTACTTTCCTCCAATTTAGGTATCCAATGAGCAAACAGAAACACTCGGCCAGTTCAGGTCGTTGGTTGAAGGAACACTTCGACGACAAGTACGCAAACGAAGCAAGAAAGAAAGGTTATCGTTCACGTGCTTATTTCAAAATGGAAGAGATTCAATCTAAAGATAAATTGCTGTCTCCTGGGATGACCATTGTGGATCTGGGCGCAGCACCTGGCGGTTGGTCTCAATATGCTGCTAAGATTATTGGCGACAACGGACAAATCATCGCGTGTGACTTGTTACCAATGGACCCGATTGCCGGAGTTAGCTTTTTACAAGGTGATTTCCGGGAAGAAGCTGTTCTAGATGCCTTATTGGAACGTATACAACCCAACATGGTTGATGTGGTGATGTCTGATATGGCACCTAATATAGCAGGCAATAATTCTGTAGATCAGCCAAGAGCTATGTATTTAGTTGAATTAGCTTTGGATATGTGTCGACAAGTTCTAGCTACCAATGGTAGTTTTGTTGTAAAAGTATTCCAAGGCGAAGGCTTTGACCAATATGTTAAGGACGTCCGTGAGATGTTTAAAACAGTCAAAGTTAGAAAACCCGACTCTTCTCGAGCTCGATCTCGTGAAGTGTTCATCGTAGCCACTGGTTACAAAGGTTAACGATTCTCTTCCAAGAGTGAGAGTTAACAACATGGCTACAGGTTACAAACTGTAGTACCCTACCTTTAATTACAATTAGTTATCGAGAGGCTTACACCTTGAGTGACATGGCAAAAAATTTAATTCTGTGGCTTGTTATCGCGGTAGTGTTGATGTCGGTATTCCAGAGCTTCGGCCCTGGGGAAAGCAACGGCAGAGCAGTAGATTACACCACGTTTGTACAGGAAGTTGGCCAAGGCCAGATTCAAGACGCACAGTTCAATAACAGCGAAATTACCTTCACACGTCGTGGCGGTGGTTCTAAGTATGTAACTTACATGCCTGTTTATGATCAAAAGCTACTTGATGACTTAATTAATCAAAACGTAAAAGTTCAGGGTACACCACCTGAAGAGCAGAGCTTACTCGGCACTATCTTCATCTCTTGGTTCCCTATGATCTTACTAATTGGTGTGTGGATTTTCTTCATGCGTCAAATGCAAGGCGGTGGCGGCGGTAAAGGCGCTATGTCTTTTGGTAAGAGCAAAGCTCGTATGATGAGCGAAGAACAAATTAAAACGATGTTTGCGGATGTTGCTGGTTGTGACGAAGCAAAAGAAGACGTTAAAGAGCTGGTTGATTACCTTCGCGACCCTAGTCGTTTCCAAAAGCTAGGTGGTAAGATTCCTACTGGTATCCTGTTGGTTGGTCCTCCTGGTACTGGTAAAACGTTGCTTGCAAAAGCAATTGCTGGTGAAGCGAAAGTACCGTTCTTTACTATCTCAGGTTCTGATTTCGTTGAAATGTTTGTTGGTGTTGGTGCATCTCGTGTGCGTGACATGTTCGAGCAAGCGAAAAAAGCAGCACCTTGTATCATCTTTATCGATGAAATCGATGCTGTAGGTCGTCAACGTGGTGCTGGTGTTGGTGGTGGTCACGATGAACGTGAACAAACACTTAACCAAATGCTGGTTGAGATGGATGGTTTCGAAGGTAACGAAGGTATTATCGTTATCGCTGCAACTAACCGTCCAGACGTACTAGACCCTGCATTACTTCGTCCTGGTCGTTTTGACCGCCAAGTTGTGGTTGGTCTGCCTGATGTACGTGGTCGTGAACAGATTCTTAAAGTACACATGCGTAAAGTTCCACTGTCGGGTGATGTTGAACCATCTCTGATTGCTCGTGGTACTCCAGGCTTCTCTGGTGCAGATCTTGCAAACCTTGTGAACGAAGCGGCGCTGTTTGCTGCTCGTGGTAACAAGCGAAATGTTTCGATGGTCGAGTTTGAACTTGCGAAAGACAAAATCATGATGGGTGCTGAGCGCCGTTCGATGGTGATGTCTGAAGAAGTGAAAGAGTCAACGGCTTACCACGAAGCGGGTCACGCAATTGTTGGTCGTTTGGTACCAGAACACGATCCAGTGTACAAGGTTTCAATCATTCCACGTGGTCGCGCGCTTGGTGTAACTATGTACCTACCTGAGCAAGACCGCGTAAGTATGTCTCGCCAACATCTAGAATCAATGATCTCTAGCTTGTACGGTGGTCGTCTTGCTGAAGAACTTATCTACGGTAAAGACAAAGTTTCGACTGGTGCGTCTAACGATATCGAACGTGCAACTGATATTGCTCGTAAGATGGTCACGCAGTGGGGCTTCTCTGAAAAATTGGGTCCTCTTTTATATGCTGAAGAAGAAGGCGAAGTTTTCCTAGGTCGTGGCATGAGCCAAGCGAAACATGTTTCTGACGATACAACTAAGTTGATCGATGAAGAAATTCGTATCTTAATCGACCGCAACTACGCTCGTGCGAAGCAAATTCTCGAAGAGAACATGGATATCATGCACTCGATGAAAGATGCACTAATGAAGTTTGAAACGATTGATGCTGGTCAGATTGATGACCTGATGGAACGTAAAGACGACATTCGCGAGCCTGCTGGTTGGGGTGACCAGGCGAAAGCAGAACCTGCAAAGGAAGAAGCTAAACCTGAAGCGAAATCAGAAGAAGCAGCCGAACCAAAAGCTGAAGAATCGAAAGTTGAAGAAGTTAAATCTGAATCAGATGATGCTCAAAACAAAGATTCTTAATCGCTAAGCTTTAAATTAAAACCCTGAGTACGCTCAGGGTTTTTCTGTTTCTAGCCCAAGATGTTTTTACCTTTAAGACCAGCCTTCCATGATATTAAAAGCACACAATAAAACGCTCGTTTTAGACCGCCCACATGTAATGGGTATTCTCAATGTCACGCCTGACTCTTTCTCTGATGGTGGTAAATTTAGTTCATTAGACAATGCTTTGTTACAAGCTGAACGAATGATTCAAGCTGGTGTTAGCATCATTGACATTGGTGGTGAGTCGACTCGTCCTGGCGCTCCTGAGGTTGCCTTAGAAGAAGAATTATCTCGAGTTATTCCTGCTATTAAAGCTATTCGAGCTAGATTTGATGTCTGGATTTCTATCGATACCAGTAAAGCTGAAGTGATGCGTCAAGCGGTTGAAGCTGGTGCTGATTTGATCAATGATGTGCGAGCTTTACAAGAGCCCGGTGCTTTAGAAGCTGCCGCTGATGCGAAGGTTCCGGTTTGCCTGATGCACATGAAAGGTCAGCCAAGAACTATGCAAGCGAATCCTAGTTACGACGATGTTCTAACGGATGTAGAAGCTTTCTTACAAGAAAGGGTTGAAGCTTGTGAGGCTGTAGGGATATCAAAAGAGCAGTTGATTCTGGATCCCGGTTTTGGTTTTGGTAAAACCATTGAGCATAATTACCGCCTATTAGCGCACCTTGAAAAATTTCACACGCTTGGGTTACCTGTCTTGGCGGGGATGTCGAGAAAATCGATGATTTTTAAGCTATTAGACAAAGCTCCTGCGGACTGCATGGTCGCCAGTGTTACTTGTGCGACCATTGCAGCAATGAAAGGTGCACAAATTATTCGTGTTCATGACGTCGAAGATACGTTGGAAGCGATGAAGATAATCGAAGTGATGAATAACAATCACTAATCATAATTAAGGAAAATCAACATGTCTGATAAAAGACGTTACTTCGGCACTGATGGTGTGCGTGGCAAAGTAGGCCAGTACCCGATTACACCTGATTTTGTTCTGAAGCTTGGCTGGGCTGCGGGTCGTGTTCTTGCTAAACAAGGCACAAAGAAAGTGATTATCGGTAAAGATACTCGCATCTCTGGCTACATGCTTGAGTCTGCTTTAGAAGCTGGCTTAGCTGCTGCGGGTCTTCAGGCTACGTTTACGGGGCCAATGCCGACACCGGCTGTTGCTTATCTAACGCAAACTTTCCGTGCTGAGGCGGGGATTGTTATCTCTGCATCGCATAATCCTTACTACGATAATGGCATCAAGTTTTTCTCTTCAGAGGGGACTAAATTGCCAGACGATATCGAGCTAGCGATTGAAGCGGAACTGGATAAAGACATCGAATGTGTTGATTCATTTGAACTTGGTAAGGCGGTACGTTTAAACGATGCGGCTGGCCGTTATATTGAGTTTTGTAAAAGCACGTTCCCAAATCAGATGACGCTTGCAGGAATGAAGATTGTTGTTGATTGTGCCCATGGTGCGACTTACCACATTGCTCCCGCTGTATTCAGAGAGCTAGGAGCTGAAGTTATTGCGATTGGTGTTGAGCCAAATGGTACTAACATCAACCACGAAGTAGGCGCAACGGATGTACGTGCTCTGCAAGCGAAAGTGCTTGCAGAAAATGCAGCATTAGGCCTTGGTTTTGATGGTGATGGTGATCGTATCATCATGGTTGATGAGCTAGGGAACAAGGTTGATGGCGACCAGATCGCTTACATCATTGCTCGTGATGCACTGCGTCGTGGTGAATTGAAAGGTGGCGTAGTTGGTACACTAATGACGAACCTTGGTATGGAAAACGGCCTTAAGCAGTTAGGTATTCCGTTTGTTCGCGCTGCTGTTGGTGACCGTTACGTAATGGAGCAACTTCTTGCTAAAGGCTGGAAGATCGGTGCAGAAAATTCGGGTCACGTTATCCTATTAGACAAAGTAACGACGGGCGATGCTATTGTTGCTGCTCTGCAAGTTCTGGCTTCGGTAGTCGATAGTGAAATGACATTGAATGAACTTTCTCAAGGTATGACGTTATACCCTCAAGTCCTAGAAAATGTTCGCTTCAGCGGAGATTCAAACCCACTAGAAGCAGAGGCGGTTAAAGCGATTGTGGTTGAAGTGGAAGCGGAACTTGGCGAGAAAGGCCGTGTGCTATTACGTAAATCTGGCACAGAGCCACTATTGCGCGTAATGGTAGAAGGCGAAGACGCTGAGTTAGTTCAATCTTCGGCACTTAAAATTGCTGATGCAGTAAAAGCAAACTGCTAATTTAGTCTTTATTTAGCAGGTGCAATGATATGTACCTGTTATTAGGATTGGTTGAGTTACAGAACGGTCAAAAGAGGCGAAAATGAGTTTTGTGTCGCTTTTGACCTTTTTTTGACCACTCACTTGGTAAAGGCTTATTTTTTAGCAAATTCTCCTTGTCAGCCATCGCCTCATTCGCTAGTATTGCTCGGCCTTCAGTTAGGAGGTCGCTAGCCTTGTTCTTAAAAATAGTTTTTTGAACGGCGCTGGCTCAACAATTAGGAACATAGGTGGAAAAATGTTTACAGTTCTACTTGTGATTTACCTGTTGGCAGCGCTTGGTGTAATTGGCCTAGTGTTGATTCAACAAGGTAAAGGCGCAGATATGGGAGCCTCTTTCGGTGCTGGCGCTTCAAACACTGTGTTTGGTGCTGGTGGCTCAGGAAATTTCCTTACCCGAATGACTGCAGTTTTTGCAACTACATTTTTTATCCTTAGCTTAGTGCTTGGTAATATGTCTACACATAAGACTGAGTCACAATGGATTGACCCGACTCAAGGTCAGGTAATTCAGCAAGCTGATGATGCAGCGAGTGAAATTCCGGCGCAAGGCGACGAAATTCCACAATAAGCTGTAAAGATTTGATGCCGAGATGGTGAAATTGGTAGACACGCTAGCATGAGGTGCTAGTGCCTTAGGGTGTGAGGGTTCGAGTCCCTCTCTCGGCACCATGTTTACAAACTTGTAAAACATCTTGTTGGGCGTATAATGCTCGCAAGTCGGACGCGGGATGGAGCAGTTTGGTAGCTCGTCGGGCTCATAACCCGAAGGTCGTCGGTTCAAATCCGGCTCCCGCAACCAATTTCAATGCTATTATATAGCTTGTATTGGTAGCAAGTTTGCACAGTGTGAACCTCACTGTGAGTTAAGTGTGATATCAAATATGATGGCACTTAACATATAAGGGTCCAGCAACAAAAACCCCGGCTTATACGGGGTTTTTTGTTATCTAAGCATTTGTAAATGCGTTTAGATAATGTTTGCTTGGAATTTAAATTGGGCTTTGAGCCCTTTTTTTGTTTCTGGAGTGGTTAAATGACTGGTTTAGAAAGACAACTTACTGAAATGCTTGACGCTCCAGTAGCAGCATCGGGTTATGAGTTAGTTGGATTAGAATTTATTCGTGCTGGTGAGCACTCAACGCTACGTATTTACATCGATTCACCAAATGGTATCAATGTAGATGATTGCGCTGAAGTTAGTCACCAAGTAAGTGCCGTAATGGACGTTGAAGATCCAATTTCAGTGGCTTATAACCTTGAAGTGTCTTCACCAGGTTTAGAGAGACCACTGTTCAAAGCAGAGCATTACCAACAATTTATTGGTCACGAGGTAAGCATCGTTTTGAAAATGGCTGTCGGCAACCGTCGTAAATGGAAAGGTGATATCCAATCTATCGAAGGCGAGACAGTAAAAGTATTGGTTGAAGGACAAGAAGAAGAATTCGTCCTTAGCAATATTGCGAAAGCTAACCTGATCCCTAAATTTTAGTTCTCCTAGAGAGAAGAGCTTAAGAGGCTAGATTAATGAACAAAGAAATTTTGGCGGTAGTAGAAGCTGTTTCTAATGAGAAAGCAGTTCCTCGTGAGCGTATTTTTGAAGCGCTTGAAATCGCGCTTGCAACGGCAACAAAAAAGAAAAGCGAATTAGAAATCGAAGTTCGTGTTGAAATCGACCGTAAAACGGGTGATTTCGAAACTTTCCGTCGTTGGGAAGCTGTTGAGGAAGTTGAATTCCCAACAAAAGAAATCTCTATTGAAGCTGCAAAGTACGATGACCCAGAGATCGAACTTGGCGGTTTCATTGAAGATGATATCGAATCAGTAACGTTTGACCGTATTACGACTCAAACGGCTAAGCAAGTTATCGTACAGAAAGTACGTGAAGCTGAACGCGCTCAAATCGTTGAACAGTTTATTGATAACGAAGGCGAGCTAGTAACTGGTGCAGTTAAGAAAGTTAACCGTGATACCGTTATTCTAGACCTAGGTAACAACGCTGAAGCGGTAATCCTTCGTGATGACCAACTTCCTCGTGAAAACTTCCGTCCAGGTGACCGTGTTCGTGGTCTTCTTTACGCAGTTAAACCAGAAGCTCGTGGTTTCCAGCTTTTTGTTACTCGTTCGAAGCCAGAAATGCTAGCTGAGTTATTCCGTGTTGAAGTGCCTGAGATTGGTGAAGAGCTAATTGAACTTAAAGGTGCTGCACGTGACGCTGGTTCTCGTGCTAAAATCGCTGTGAAAACAAACGACAAACGTATCGATCCTGTTGGTGCGTGTGTTGGTATGCGTGGTGCTCGTGTACAAGCTGTTTCTAACGATCTTGGCGGTGAGCGTATCGATATCGTTCTTTGGGACGATAACCCTGCTCAATTCGTAATCAACGCTATGGCTCCTGCTGACGTTGCATCTATCATCGTTGATGAAGATGCACACTCTATGGATATCGCTGTTGAAGCGGATAACCTAGCACAAGCGATTGGACGTAGTGGTCAAAACGTACGTCTAGCTTCTCAACTAACTGGTTGGGAACTGAACGTGATGACTGTTGCTGATCTCGAGAAGAAGCACCAAGAAGAAGCTGTTGCTTCTATTGAAAACTTCATGAAGCACCTAGACATCGAAGAAGACTTTGCTCAAATGCTTGTTGAAGAAGGCTTCTCTACGCTTGAAGAAGTAGCATACGTTCCTGTGAACGAGCTTCTTGAAGTAGACGGTCTAGACGAAGGTATCGTTGAAGAACTACGTAACCGCGCAAAAGACGCACTGACTACTCTAGCGCTAGCGAAAGAAGAAACTTTCGACGGTGTTGAGCCTGCTGAAGACTTACTTGCACTTGAAGGTCTTGAGCGTGAAATGGCTTACAAGCTAGCAGCAAAAGGCGTTGCGACATTGGAAGACCTAGCTGACCAAGGCGTTGATGAACTAGAAGGCATCGAAGACCTAACTGCAGAGCGTGCAGGCGAGCTAATTATGGCTGCGCGTAACATCTGTTGGTTCGGCGACGAAGAATAATTCAGCAAGGAGAGAAAGCGGTATGACACAATTAACAGTTAAAGCACTGAGTGAAGAGATTGGTACGCCAGTTGACCGCTTAATTGAACAACTTGCTGATGCAGGCATGAAGAAATCAGGGTCGGATCAAGTGACTGATTCAGAGAAGCAAACATTGCTAACGCACCTAAAAAAGGAGCATGGTGATACTTCTGGTGAAACAGAACCGACTCGTTTAACTCTTCAGCGCAAGACCCGCAGCACGTTAAGTGTTGCTGCTGGAGGCGGTAAGAGTAAGGATGTTCAAGTAGAGGTACGTAAAAAACGTACTTACGTGAAGCGCAGCACTATTGAAGATGAAGCGAAACGTGAAGCTGAGGAACTAGCTAATCGTGAAGCGGAAGAGAAAGCACAACGCGATGCTGAAGAGCAAGCGAAACGTGATGCTGCAGAGAAAGCACAGCGCGAAGCCGAAGAAAAAGTAACACGTGAAGCGGATGCAAAACGTGATGCTGAAGAGAAGGCTCAACGCGCACAAGCTGAAAAGGCTAAAAAAGACATGAATTCAAAAAATGCAGACGCTAACGCACAAGCGAAAAAAGAAGCGGATGAACTTAAAGCTCGTCAAGAGCAAGAAGCAACTCGTAAAGCAGAAGCTGAAGCAGCTAAGCTTGTTGAAGAAGCTCGTAAGTTAGCTGAAGAGAACCAAGAACGTTGGTCTGAAGAAGAGAAGAAGAAGAAAGAGCAAGAGAAATCTGCGGATTACCATGTGACTACTTCTACTTACGCTCGTGAAGCTGAAGATGCGGCAGATAAGAAAGACGAGAAAGCACCTCGTCGTCGCAAGAAGAAAGCAGCTCCTGCTAACCAACCAGCAAACAACCGTGGCGGTCGTAACCAACGTGGTCGTGGCGGTAAAGGTAAGCTTGCTAAACCAACTTCAATGCAGCAAGGCTTCGATAAGTCAGCGACGGTTGCTAAATCTGACGTTGCTATCGGCGAAACTATCGTTGTTTCTGAACTGGCGAGCAAAATGTCAGTTAAAGCAACTGAAGTTATCAAAGTAATGATGAAGATGGGCGCTATGGCGACTATCAACCAAGTGATTGACCAAGAAACAGCACAACTTGTTGCTGAAGAAATGGGCCACAAGGTTATCCTACGTAAAGAAAACGAACTTGAAGAAGCGGTACTAGCTGACCGTGACAACAATGCAACGGCTGAGGGTCGTGCTCCTGTTGTTACTATCATGGGTCACGTTGACCACGGTAAAACTTCAACACTTGATTACATTCGTAAAGCACACGTTGCTTCTGGCGAAGCTGGCGGTATCACGCAGCACATTGGTGCTTACCACGTAGATACTGATAACGGCATGATCACGTTCCTTGATACTCCTGGACACGCGGCGTTTACCGCTATGCGTGCTCGTGGTGCTCAAGCGACAGATATCGTTGTCCTAGTAGTAGCAGCAGACGATGGCGTAATGCCACAAACAATCGAAGCAATCCAGCACGCGAAAGCGGCAGGTGTTCCTCTGATTGTTGCTGTGAACAAGATCGATAAAGAGGGTGCAAACCCAGACAACGTTAAGAATGAGCTAGCTCAATACGACGTTATCCCTGAAGAATGGGGCGGCGAGAACATCTTCGTTCACATCTCTGCAAAACAGGGTACAAACATCGATGGTCTTCTAGAAGCAATCCTTCTTCAGTCTGAAGTTCTTGAGCTTACAGCAGTTAAAGAAGGCATGGCATCTGGTGTTGTTGTTGAATCTCGTCTTGATAAAGGTCGTGGTCCAGTTGCAACAGTACTAGTACAGTCTGGTACTCTAAACAAAGGCGATATCGTTCTTTGTGGTCAAGAGTACGGTCGTGTTCGTGCAATGCGTGATGAAAACGGTAAAGACATTGAAACTGCAGGTCCATCTATCCCTGTAGAAATTCTAGGTCTTTCTGGCGTTCCTGCTTCAGGTGACGAAGCGACTGTTGTACGTGATGAGCGTAAAGCGCGTGAAGTTGCAAACTACCGTCAAGGTAAATTCCGTGATGTTAAACTAGCTCGCCAACAAAAAGCGAAACTAGAGAACATGTTCGCGAACATGACGGCTGGTGAAGTTGCTGAACTTAACGTTGTACTTAAAGCTGACGTTCAAGGTTCTGTAGAAGCGATTGCTGATTCTCTACTGAAACTGTCAACTGACGAAGTTAAAGTGAACATCGTAGGCTCTGGTGTTGGTGGTATCACTGAAACTGATGCAACGCTTGCAGCGGCTTCTAACGCTATCATCCTTGGTTTCAACGTTCGTGCTGACGCAACTGCGCGTAGTACGGTTCAGAACGAAAACCTAGATCTACGTTACTACTCAATCATCTACCAACTGATTGACGAAGTTAAACAGGCGATGGGCGGTATGCTTGCTCCTGAATTCCGTCAAGAGATCATTGGTCTTGCACAAGTTCGTGACGTATTTAAGTCACCTAAGCTTGGCGCAATCGCTGGTTGTATTGTTACTGAAGGTACAATTAAGCGTAGCAACCCAATCCGTGTACTTCGTGAAAACGTTGTTATCTACGAAGGTGAACTAGAGTCACTTCGTCGCTTTAAAGATGACGTTCAAGAAGTTAAAAATGGTTACGAGTGTGGTGTCGGCGTTAAGAACTACAACGACGTTCGCGTTGGTGACCAGATCGAAGTATTCGAAATTGTTGAAGTTAAACGTACTCTAGACTAATCAGTCAGTACGACTCGACATATTGACTAAGGTTACTAACATTACTAGTAATGGTAATAAGTAATCGGTTGTTGAATACACCATGGGGGGCTGGTAATTACCAAGCCCCCCATCTTTCTAAGTGAGAAAAGAAAATGTCAAAAGAATTTAGCCGCACACAGCGTGTGTCTCAGCAGCTTCAAAAAGAGCTTGCCCTTATCCTACAACGTGAAGTTCGTGACTCACGTATTGGTATGGTAACGATCTCAGACGTAGAAGTGTCTCGTGACCTTGCATACGCAAAAGTATTCGTTACTTTCCTATGTATCGGCGAGCAAACGCCTGAATCGTGCCTTGCTGCTCTTAAAGAGCATGAAGTGCCAGTTCGTATGGCTCTTGGTAAGCGTATTCGCCACCGTCTAACGCCTGAAGTACGTTTTACTTACGACAACACATTGGTAGAAGGCATGCGTATGTCTAACCTAGTGAGTGAAGTTCTAAGCGACGATAAGCGTAAGCAGCAAGAAGCTGGCCGCACTGACGAAATTCAGTCTAAGGACGAAGAGTAATGGCTCGCCGTCGTAAAGGTCGCCCTATTAACGGGGTAATTCTGTTAGATAAGCCTACTGGTATTTCATCTAATGATGCACTGCAAAAAGTAAAGCGTATTTACTTTGCAGAGAAGGCAGGGCACACAGGTGCTCTGGATCCTCTTGCGACTGGCATGCTGCCAATTTGTCTTGGTGAAGCAACGAAGTTTTCTCAGTTTCTTCTAGATTCTGATAAGCGCTACGTAGTAATCGCTAAGCTTGGTGAGCGTACCAACACCTCTGACTCTGATGGTGAAGTGGTTGAAACTCGTGAAGTGAATGTGACTCAAGAACAACTTGAACGTTGCATTGCAAGCTTTAAGGGTGAAACCGACCAGATCCCATCAATGTTCTCGGCATTGAAGTATCAAGGTAAGCCTTTGTACGAATACGCTCGCGCAGGTATTGAAGTACCTCGAGAGTCTCGTAAGATCACTGTGTACTCTATTGAATTGCTTCGCTTTGAAGGTGATGAAGTTGAAATGGAAGTGCATTGTTCGAAAGGCACTTACATTCGCACAATTACCGATGACCTTGGTGAAATGCTAGGTTGTGGTGCTCACGTGACAATGCTTCGTCGTACTGGTGTAGCAAAGTACCCTTATGAACGTATGGTGACTTTGGAGCAGTTAAACGAGATCCTAGAGCAAGCACAAGCGCAAGAAATAGCACCAAAAGAGCTGCTTGATCCACTTCTGATGCCAATGGACACTGCCGTAGAAGACTTACCAGAAGTGAATTTGAACGCGGAACTGACTGACCTAGTTCAGCACGGCATGCCAGTTCAGGTTTCTGGTGCACCAACTGAAGGCACGGTTCGTATGACAAGTGGTGAAGAAAAGCTGTTTGTTGGCGTTGCTCAGATTGCAGAAGATGGCCGAGTTGCACCTAAGCGCTTGGTGGTTTTCAGAGATGAAGAGCCACAAGCGTAGCGTTTAAATCGAGTCAGAATATTAGTCGTTCGTCCTTAAGGGCCAACAATTGATAAAGAAAGCGAGCCCTTTCATTCAGTGGTTCGCTTTTTTCGTTTTAAGGCGTTCGATTGTTATTGCACCAATTCATAAACTTCCCTATAATCCTCGGCTCGCGTAGCGGCTGAATCAGAGATTGGCTGCTACAAATATAAACTTACTCTTATCAGGAGAGAATTATGTCTCTGAATGCAGAAACTAAAGCAGCAATCGTTGCAGAATACGCACAATCTGAAGGCGACACAGGTTCACCAGAAGTACAAGTAGCACTACTTACTGCTTCTATCAACCACCTACAAGGTCACTTCAAAGCACACAAGCACGATCACCACAGCCGTCGTGGTCTACTACGTATGGTTTCTAGCCGTCGTAAGCTTCTTGATTACTTGAAAGGCAAAAACCTTGCTCGTTACCAAGACCTAATCAAGCGTCTAGGCCTACGTCGCTAATAGCGATGTCTGCAAAGACAGTTTGAAGAAAAGGAGCATTTATGCTCCTTTTTTTGTGCCTGTAAGAAAATGGCAGACCAGATGCTTAGAATATCACCTGGCTTTTTCTGATAGGAAATATATCTCCTAATAAAAATAGTTTATACTACGCCCGCCTATAGCGTTTTCACGTTTGGCAATCAACCTTCTCAAGAGATTACAGTCACAGATGTCGGCCAATAGGTCGCGACTATTCAAAGGCGGATTTGGTCCTAATTCGGCGTATGAATTCATACAAAGAAGCACTATCTCGAGTCCCTTTTCACTAGTCGCGATTGGTAATATCTTGAGTCATTATTCACTTAATCTAAAGTCATGACTTTAGAGCTAAGGATATACAATGTTTGAAAAACCAGTTGTAAAATCGTTCCAGTACGGTAATCACACCGTTACTCTAGAAACGGGCGTAATCGCACGTCAAGCTACTGCTGCTGTAATGGCAACTATGGACGATACATCAGTATTCGTTTCTGTTGTTGCTAAGAAAGAAGCTGTTGCAGGTCAAGATTTCTTCCCTCTAACAGTTAACTACCAAGAGCGTACATACGCTGCGGGTAAAATCCCTGGTGGCTTCTTTAAGCGTGAAGGTCGTCCTTCTGAAGGCGAAACACTAACAGCTCGTCTGATTGACCGTCCAATTCGCCCACTTTTCCCAAGTGCGTTCAAAAACGAAGTTCAAGTTATCGCTACGGTTGTATCTATCAACCCTGACGTAAACCCAGACATGATCACTATGATCGCAACGTCTGCTGCACTTGCTATCTCTGGTGCACCATTCAATGGTCCTATCGGTGCTGCACGTGTTGGCCACATCGATGGCGAACTTGTTCTTAACCCATCAAATACTGAGCTTGAAAACTCTAAACTAGACCTAGTTGTGTCTGGTACAGAAGGCGCAGTGCTAATGGTTGAATCTGAAGCAGATAACCTATCTGAAGAAGAGATGCTTTCAGCTGTTGTTTTCGGTCACGACCAACAACAAGTTGTAATTAAAGCGATCAACGAGTTTGCTGCTGAAGTTGCAACTCCATCTTGGAACTGGGAAGCGCCAGCAGTTAACACTGAGCTTAAAGCTAAAGTTGCTGAGCAAGCTGAAACTCGTCTATCTGACGCGTACCAGATCACTGAGAAAATGGCTCGTTACGAGCAAGTTGGCGCAATTAAGAACGACGTTGTTGAAACTCTAATTGCACAAGACGAAAACCTAGATGAGCGCGAAATCCGCGGCATGCTTGGTTCTCTAGAGAAAAACGTAGTACGTAGCCGCATCATTGCTGGCAACCCACGTATCGATGGCCGTGAAAAAGACATGGTTCGTGCGCTAGACGTACGTACTGGTGTTCTTCCACGTACACACGGTTCTTCTCTATTCACTCGTGGTGAAACTCAAGCACTTGTTACTGCAACGCTTGGTACACAACGTGATGCACAAATCATCGATAGCCTAATGGGTGAGAAGAAAGATAACTTCCTTCTACACTACAACTTCCCTCCATACTGTGTAGGTGAAACTGGTTTCGTTGGTTCTCCTAAGCGTCGTGAAATTGGTCACGGTAAGCTTGCTAAACGTGGTATCCAAGCTGTAATGCCTTCTGTTGATGAATTCCCATACACAGTTCGTGTTGTATCGGAAATCACAGAATCTAACGGTTCTTCTTCAATGGCTTCTGTATGTGGTACATCTCTAGCGCTTATGGATGCTGGTGTTCCAATCAAAGCTTCTGTTGCGGGTATCGCAATGGGTCTTGTTAAAGAAGGCGACGATTTCGTTGTTCTTTCTGACATTCTTGGCGACGAAGATCACCTAGGCGACATGGACTTTAAAGTAGCAGGTACTAATGCTGGTATCACTGCACTTCAAATGGACATCAAGATCGAAGGTATCACTAAAGAGATCATGCAAATTGCTCTTAACCAAGCGCAAGGTGCACGTAAGCACATCCTTTCTGTAATGGATGAAGCTATCTCTGGTGCTCGTGAAGATATCTCTGAATTCGCTCCACGTATCCACACAATGAAAATCAGCTCTGATAAGATCAAAGATGTTATCGGTAAAGGTGGCGCAGTTATCCGTGCTCTTTGTGAAGAAACAGGTACTACAATCGAAATCGAAGACGATGGCACGATTAAGATTGCTGCTACTGAAGGCGCAGCTGCTAAAGAAGCTATCCGTCGTATCGAAGAGATCACTGCTGAAGTTGAAGTTGGCCGCATTTACCAAGGTAAAGTTGCTCGTCTAGCTGACTTCGGTGCATTCGTTACTATCCTTCCAGGTAAAGATGGTCTAGTACACATATCTCAAATCGCTGACAAGCGCGTTGAGAAAGTGTCTGACTACCTAACTGAAGGTCAAGAAGTACCTGTTAAGGTTCTTGAAATTGACCGTCAAGGCCGTGTACGTCTAAGCATGAAAGAAGCAGTTGAAACACCAGCTGAAGGCGAAGCACCTGCTGCTGAGTAATTCTTAGCGTATTGATGGGAATATCGCTTTTTAGTGATTTCTAACCCATTGGTAAAAAAGCATGTTATAAAGGGGAGCATATCGCTCCCCTTTTTTATTGCGGTCATAACAGGAGTAATTATTTGTGAAATGGTTTCAAACCGCGAGTATGTGTTTACTGCTTGTACTAACTGGTTGTGCGACAACATCAGATAACACCTCTCGTTGGGTTTATCCACCAATGGCAGTGCCACTGCAACCAAGTGTTCAACAAGAAGTTCAAATTGCACGCCTTAGTCAGTTATTACAGCGCCCAGATCTGAACGATGAAGTTCGAGCTAAAATGCTGTTTGAACGTGGTAACTACTACGACAGCGTTGGCCTGCGTGATTTAGCACGTCTTGATTTCAATCAGTCTCTTTCATTGAACCCCGCTCAACCTGATATCTTCAACCTTTTGGGTGTTTACTTTACGCAAGTAGGGGAGTTTGATGCCGCTTATGAGTCTTTTGATTCGACGTTAGAGCTTGATCCTGCAAACTCATATGCAGAACGAAATCGCTCTATCGCACTCTACTATGGCGAGCGCTATGATTTAGCCAATGAAGAGATGATGAAGCACTACGCCGATGATCCTAGCGATCCGTTTCGCGCTCTGTGGCTTTATATCATTCAGCATGAACTCACTCCAGAGCAAGCCAAGCTTGATTTGCAAAAGCGTTACGAGAGCCGTGATGAGCAGTGGGGATGGGTATTAGTTGCGATCATGCTTGACGATATTACTGAAGAGCAGGCTTTTAAGGCGATCTTAACGGGTACTCGTGATAACACGTTACTTGCACAGCGCCTAACAGAGACTTACTTCTACCTTGCTAAGCGCTACCACATGAATGGTGATTACGCGAATGCGATCTCTTTGTACAAGCTAGCGGTATCTTTTAACGTATATGAATACGTTGAACATCGCTATTCATTCCTAGAGTTAAGCCGTATCTTTAGCACGCTTAAAGCAGAACATTTGGCGCAGTCTAAACTAGCAGCCGCTAAACTGGCAGAAGCTGAAGAAGAAGCCAAAGCTAAATAAAATACATATTAGAAATTTAAGAAGCCGCTGCCTGTCAGCGGTTTTTTTATATGTCCTATTTCATTTCGATTGCTTTTTAATTACACAGTATTAAAATAGTTAGCCTTGCTAACTAAATGCAATGCTTTGATTGGGTAAGTATGCTGAACCAGAATTTAGAAAAGATTGAACGCTTCGCCTCTAAGATATGGCGAACTCAAGTTAATGAAGATCCTATCTGTCAATTGAGCTTCAATGAGTACGATTATTTGAAGGTCATTCAGGCGTCGCCAGAACCTATTAGGCTAACAGATCTTGCGGTTGAGATGCAGGTTACTAAACCTTCAGCGACTACCATGGTTCAAAGGTTAGAAAGAAAAGGCCTCGTCGAACGCAAAGCTTCGCTTGAGGATGCGAGATCTAAATTGGTCATTTTGACCGATAAGGCAGAAGTGGGGTTGGAAGAAGAGAGTAAGATCTACCAGGTAATGGCACAAATATTAGAAAGTCGTTTGTCTGAACAGGAATCCTTACAATTAAACCAGCTGTTATACAAAGCTTTGAAGTAAACAATTTAGATATTTAGTTAGCCTTGTTAACTAATTTGAGTCGCGTCATATTGATAGGTGGCTCACTAATGAAAGTAGAGTAAGAAATGAGTAACTCAATTAGTCGTCAATTCTGGCGATACACAATTCCTACCGTAGCAGCTATGTTAGTTAATGGCCTTTACCAAGTGGTAGATGGCATTTTCATTGGTCGTTATGTAGGTGCCGATGGACTTGCGGGTATTAACGTCGCGTGGCCTGTTATTGGGTCGATCCTCGGTATTGGTATGCTAGTAGGCGTGGGTACGGGGGCGCTTGTCTCGATTCACCAAGGTGAAAAAGATACTCAAGGCGCTAAGCAGATCTTAGCAACAGGTTTAACCTTGTTGCTAGCGATAACGCCTATTGTTTCTGCAGTGTTGTTTTTGTTCGCCGACAATTTCTTATTTTGGCAGGGTGCAGAAGGACGTGTGTACGAACTCGGCCTGCAATATTTACACATCCTGATTGGTGCTAGTGTCTTCACTTTGGGTTCGATCGCGATGCCGTTTTTACTGCGTAACGACGACAGCCCTAATCTAGCAACGATACTGATGATCGTTGGCGCAGTAATTAATATCGTACTCGATTACCTGTTCATCGCTCTATATGGTTGGGAGTTGATGGGCGCAGCATTAGCAACAGCGATTGCCCAGTTTGTAGTGACTGCACTTGGCTTAGCTTACTTTTTCTCGCATCGAGCAAACCTTCGTTTACGCTGGAATGAATTGAGACTGAAACTTGATGTGATTCCACAAATCTTCTCGATTGGTACATCAAGCTTCTTTATGTACGCTTATGGTTCGATGATGGTGGCGCTGCACAATGCGTTGTTCTCCCAGTATGGCGACCAGTTGATGATTGGTGCTTATGCGATTTTGGGCTACATCGTGACGGTTTACTACCTCACTGCTGAAGGCATCGCAAACGGCATGCAACCATTAGTGAGTTACAACCATGGTGCGCGTAATCAAGCGAACATTCGTAAGTTACTTAAGATTGCGATGATGAGTTCAGTATTGATCGGTGTTGCGTTCGTGCTACTTTTGAACGCGTTCCCACGTGAGTTTGTGTCAGTATTTAACTCAGATGAACCTCAGCTAGTTGAGTACACCGTGTTGGGTGTTCGACTACACATGTTTGCACTGGCTCTTGATGGCTTCTTAGTCGTAGCGGGTGCTTACTATCAAGCGGTGAACAAGGGCAGCAAGGCGATGTTTGTGACGATAGGTAACATGCTTATCCAATTACCTTTCTTGTATATTATGCCTAAGTTGTACGGTGTGCCGGGGATCTGGATTGCGTATCCATTGTCCAATATCGCGTTAAGTGTAGTTGTTATGATCATGCTCTACAAAGACGTAAAGAAGCTCGATGCTGCGCCGCTGGAAACCGCGACGGCGTAGATCGTTTTTCTTAAACTGAATGATAAAAGGTCTAGCGAATGCTAGACCTTTTTTGTATCTGTTACTGATTATTCTAATTTAAGGAACTAGATGTTCTTAACGTCTAAACCTGCGAGTTGATGCCAGTAACCGTTGCATTGGCGGCTTTCAATTTTCATCGGTTTTTGACCTTGCTCGTTCGCTCTGAAGTTATTAATTTCAGAGAAGGTATCGATGCCGAGTGGGCTTAAACGAACCACATCGACTAGGTCATGCATGTTCGGTAGATCGTTAACTAGGTTGTAGCAGTAGCCCGATTGTGTCTGAATGCCGTTAAGGTTAAATACCGACTGGCCTTCTTGACTTTCGACTTGTAGCCCTGTTGGGTATTTGATACAACAAGTTTCGCAATCGTCTTTGGCTTTGTTTTCCGCGCGAGCGGTAAAGCAACGCGCTGAGTAAGCAAGTGGTAGGTAGCCGTGGCTAAATACTTCTACTTCGAACTTATTACGGATATTAAGATCTTCGCACTGTGTCATTACGTTGCTTAGCCATTCGCGAGAAAGCTCAACAGGCATACACCAACGCGTCATACCTTGTTTCAAGAACAGGTTCAGAGTGCGTGCATTGTAGGTATTAACCGCCGGGCCAACCACAAAAGGCACTTTGCTTTCGCTTGCTAATTGAATCGCAGACACGTCGTTGGCTTCGATCGCAAAGTCACCGTTATCAATGTACTTCTTCATGATGTTGACTTCGCTTGGTGCTTCTAGCAATGCCATGGTGGAAAGTACGACTTGCTTGCCTGAAGCCGACAGCTCTTTGGCAATATCCATCCAGTGTTTTGCTTTCATCTCACGACGCTTTGAACACACGGCTTCACCTAGGTAGATGATGTCGGCAGAGCTTGATTTCGCTTGCTCATAGAAGCTTTCAACATCTTGTTTTGGCCAAAAATAAAGTAGAGGGCCTAATGCGTATTTCATTGAGTTCTCCATTTGGCTCTATTGCCATTTACGGTGATAAGCGCCAAGCGTGGTTTGTGTACCTTCAGATACATTTGCCAGTGTCGCGTTCCAAGCTTGTTCTACTTGGTATTGTTCAGGATTCGCTAAGTAGCGATCGATAGCAGCGCGCCAAGTACGAGTCACTTGTTCAACATAAGCAGGGCTGCGTTGGCGACCTTCAATCTTCACTGAGGCAACATTGGCCGCGAAAAGCTCAGGCAACATGGATAGCGTGTTTAGACTAGTCGGCTCTTCAAGTGCGTGATAGCGCTTACGTTCACCATCGATATCCGCTTCAAAACGACCCTTACACAGCGTTGGGTAACCTGCGTTCTCACCTGCTTCATACTTATCGATAAGGATTTCATTCAAGCGAGACTCTAGGCCGGTTTCTGTTTCTTGCCAGCGAACGTATTTAGCTGGAGAACAAGCACCAACTGTATTGGGTGATTCGCCTGTCATGTAGGAAGAGAGGTAACAACGGCCTTCTGCCATGATGCACAAGCTACCAAAGGCGAATACTTCAAGGTCAACGTCAGAAGTGATATTACGAGAAAGCTGTTTGACCTGATGAATCGACAATACGCGAGGCAATACCACACGCTTTACATTGAAGTTCTTGTGGTAGAAGTCGATAGCCGCCGCATTGGTTGCAGAGGCTTGAACTGATAGGTGCAGTTCTAAGTCAGGGTATTTATTGGCCGCGTATTCGAGCACCGCGATGTCTGCAATGATCAGCGCATCAACCCCCAGTGCTGCGGCGTTGTCTACGGCGTTAGTCCATCGTTCGAAGCCATTTGGGTGAGCAAAAGTATTTAAGGCAACGTGAATTTTCTTGTTGCGGTCATGCACGTATTGCACGGCACGATCGAGCTTCTTACCCGCAAAATTAAGACCTGCAAAGTGTCGGGCATTGGTATCGTCTTTAAATCCGATATAGACAGCATCCGCACCGCAATCAATGGCGGTTTTCAAAGCAGGTAGGTTACCTGCTGGGCATAAGAGTTCCATTTGCTCACTACCAGTAGAATTAAGTTGAGGCGAGCATTTTATGAAGAATTATGAATGACGGAATTGATGTAAGGCAGGTTTAGATGGATAAATCTGCTTTTACTCCGTTTGAGGTACTGACTGGTGACCGTTTTTTCTGTTTTAGCTTATGAGGGAGAATTAAGTCGAATCACTTAACTAGTTTTTGTGACGGCGATTCTGAGCAAATAGCTCTTCAACATCTTGTTTTGGCTGAGGACGGTAGAAATGAAATCCCTGAATGGAGCTACAGTTGAGGTTCGACAGTAGCGTCGCTTGTTCACTGGTTTCGACACCTTCCGCAACCACAGTTAAATCGAGAGATTTACCAAGGTTGATGATGTTTTCGATTACTGTGATTTGCTTTGGTAGTGTATCGATATCAGAAATGAAGGCGCGGTCTATCTTAAGCTCATCAATTGGGAAGCGAGCCAAGTAAGACAGAGAAGAATAACCGGTACCAAAATCATCGATAGACAGAGCAAAGCCTAGTTTCTTAATCGCATTCAGCATTTGCAGTGTGTGATCACTGTCACTCATTACGGCACTTTCTGTGAGCTCAAAGGTAATGGCACTAGGATCTAATTCTGTAGAGCGTAGTAGTTTTTCAACGTAATCAATCAGTTTTGGGTTGCCGAATTGCTCTGGTGAAAGGTTGATCGCTACGCGGCCAGGTAGGATACCTTGCATTTTCCAGCGCTTAACCGTCGCAAATACTTCACGCATAACCACGCGACCAAGTTGCTCGATAAGACCAGCACGTTCCGCTACAGGGATGAATGCCGCAGGGCTAATATAACCTTCTACAGGATGCTTCCAACGTACTAGTGCTTCAGCGCCGTTGATGGTGAAGTCACGGGCATTGACCTTTGGTTGATACCAAACCTCAAGTCCATTTTGCTGAAGTGCTTTCTGCAGTTCAATCTCAAGCCACAGCCGCATACGCGCTTCTTTGTTCATTTGTTCGTTGAACTTAATCAGGCGGTTACGACCACGATCTTTGGCTTCGTACATAGCTGTGTCGGCGTTTTGCAGCAAGATACGTGCGTCTGTACCATCTTGAGGGAAGCTCACACTACCAATAGAGCAGGCTAAGCGTTTACTAAAATGGTGAAGATCGAAGGGTTGATTGATCAGGGAAATGATCTTCTCAGAGAGCGTTTCAGGTGTTCGAGGGTGTTCGGGCTCTGGCAGAATTACACCAAATTCATCACCGCCCAAGTGGCCAATAACTGCTTGGCGAGGCAATAAACGTTTTAATCGTGAAGCGACCTCTTTAATCACTTTGTCACCGATGTGATGGCCAAGTGAATCATTGATATTCTTGAAATTATCTATGTCCAAATAGAGCATCACAACTGGAGTTTCATTGTGAATGAACTGCTCAAGGCGCTTGGTAAACCCTACTCGGTTATAGAGTTTAGTCAGTGCATCAATGTAAGCATCTTCACTGTTAGCGGGTGTAAATTGTTTTGTGGTTTCTTGTGCGTCTTGGATCAGGACAAGTTGGGTATTACTACCAAGGACAGAAGTTGAGTCGATATGTAATTGAACCTTACGTTCAAAACCACATCGGGCACCCGTTAAGCAAACTAAACCAGACTCTGAAATAATAGAACTAAGGCTATTGTTGAAGACTGTTTTGGTTTGTTCATCGATAAATAGGCGACCTAATTCTTCGCCAATCAATTCAGTGGTCGAGTTAAATCCAAGTAACCTTGCTGCGGCCGGGTTTGACGACAGGATGTAATCATTTTCGACAAGAAGTAACCCATCAGGTAGCAGTTGAGATAGCTTGTGAAATTTTGCTTCGGATTCTTCTAAAGAACGAACAAGTACCTGGTTTTCTGAGGTATCGAAGGCATGAAAGACGATGTAGTCGGTTTTTTTGCCGTTAATTAGAGGGGAGAGGCTAAAGTGCAAGCTGGTATCGAGGTCAGTTTCGTTGAGAGTGACTTCAGCCTCAATCGCCTCGCCATTGAATGCTCGCTCATAATACGGCTTAAGATGTTGGTAGAATTGCTCACCCAATGTTTGGCGGTCATTCATCCCAGCAAGCTCGGTTTGACTTAAACCAGCAATATCGCAGTAACGCTCATTCACCATAAAATAGTTGTGTTGGGCATCAAGTACTGCAAAAAAGAACGGACTGTTTGCAGTTAGCTGGGTAAACCAATGTTGTAGTTGCTGGGGAGGCATCAAAGTACTACCAATTCTCCAAGAGCTTGAATATTCACTATCGATAAATATTTATTAATTTTTGTGTGACTATCGATATTTACCTGTGAGTGCAGCGATCCGCTGTAATTCTCATTACCTGAGTTACTATAACTGTGATTTTCAGGATATTAAAGGTCGAGTATCAAACAGAAGTTAATTTGATACATAACAGTAACTGAGATCTCAACATCATTTATGATGCATTCCATATTATTGACAAAGTTACGGATAAGTCACGTGATAAACAAGATTCGCACTCAACTAGTTCAAAATGCCGCATCAATTTTGCGATCTCCAGTCCAGTTATTGCCTAAAACAGTACAAAAAAGAGCCTTATTGGAAGCTCTGAAAAATGTCTTTAAAGAAGCTTTAGAGGACGGTGACTTTGAGTTCTTAGAAGACAAGTGGCTTAAAGTCTCAATAAAAGATATGGGGTTAAGTTGGTGTATTAGCTACAAAAATGAGCAACTAGTTGTAGCTGATAAAGATGTTGATGAAGATGTAAGCTTTAGCGGCAATCTTAACGATCTTGTACTCATTGCTGGCCGTAAAGAAGACCCAGATACGCTTTTCTTCCAGCGTAGGTTATCTATTGAAGGTGATACTGAACTTGGCTTAGAAGTCAAAAACTTGATGGATAGCGTCGATTTGGACTTATTACCGACACCTATGAAAACTTTGTTAAATCAATTAGCTGATTTTGTGCAGAAGGGGGTACAATCTCCAGATGCACAAAGTGAGGTAATGAATGCTTATTCGAACTGAAGCACCGGCAGATATACTTGTCATTGATCGTTTATTGAAATCTGTTTTTGAAACAGATGCAGAAGCTAATTTAGTTATGAGCCTGCGTGAGAATAGTCATTTAACACTATCGTTGGTGGCCTGTTCAGACGAGGGTGAGGTGATTGGTCATCTGATGTTTAGCCCTATAACCCTAAATGGTCACGATCATAATTGGCAGGGCCTTGCGCCTCTTGCGGTGAAAGAAGAATATCGCAATCAAGGTATCGCCAAGTCATTAGTTGAAGATGCTTTCTCTACTTTGGTTGATTTTGGTTACCCAGCCTGCGTTGTGCTTGGTGATCCTGCTTACTACGGTCGTTTTGGTTTTAAGGCGGCGAGTGAGTTTGGTTTGAGCTGCACTTGGGATGTGCCTGAGGGAGCCTTTCAAGTTATCGAGTTAGTTGAAGGTGCGCTTGCAGGACATGCTGGTGAGATTGCTTACAGTCCTGAGTTCAACGACTTATAAGTCCATTTCTCACGTAATATGATGCAAACTGATTTAGACTAAATAAAGGAGCTTGATGCTCCTTTATTTTTTGTTAGTATCAGCCCAACTCTGATGAGCTCGTTTTTAACTCCGCTCTAATAAGTCGCCCACTATCAACCTAAGGTTACACCGCTAGATATGTCACAAACACACGCACAATACCTGCAAGAGATGGGCATTAGCCAATGGGAGCTTAGCCACCCAGAGCGTTTGGCGGGCTATGAATCTGAATTGACTTCGCTCTCGAACGATTGCAAGTTACTGTTGGTTTCGCCTGAAAAACCTCAGGAAGATCTTGCTGTGATGTTTGAGCGAGTACTCAAAAGTATCAAGCTCGACTTATCTCAAGCATTACATATTCAGCCTCAGCACCTATCTTCTGTGGATTTCGGGGCGGTTGAGTGGGTGTGGTTTGCTGGTTGCGAGTCGACTCAAGAGCTGAAGGCTAAAACACTTCAATCTCCATTACTGTCTGACATTAATGGTAATAACCAACATCGTCGCGACTTATGGCAACAAATCTGTGCTTATGACTAATCAATTTTTACCGACTTCACAACAACATCTAGACGCAATTTGGCAGATAGAACAGGCCGCACACTCCCATCCATGGTCTGAAACTATGATCCGGGATCTTGAGAGCCGAGGCGCTTGTCATCATGTCCTTGAAGTTGATGGACAAGTGGTGGGCTATTTCTTCGCTCAAAATATTGTTGGTGAAGTGACGCTGCTTAATATTGCGGTAGACCCAAGCAAGCAAGGCAAAGGTTATGGTAAGGCACTAACTGAACATTTCCTTGATATATGTGAACAAGCTGATGCTGAAAGCGCTTGGCTGGAAGTTCGCGAAAGTAATGTGAGCGCGTTTAATCTTTACGAAAAGGCAGGCTTCAACGAAGTTGATCGCCGTCGTAATTACTATCCAACTAAACAAGGCAACGAAGATGCCATCATTATGAGCTATCTTTTTATGTCTTTTAGCTAGTCATGTTACGTCTTTTCGCTAACTAGATAGCTAATCACAAAATTAGCCAAAAAATAGGGTGTAAACTGACCCTTTAGAAAGTGATACGCTTTCTGTATAATCCGCACACAGAATTCAAGGGCAAGTATTATCTACTTGCCCTTTTTACGCTTTAGATCAGCAAAGGGCGACTATGTCTTTCCAACAAGAAGTGAGCAAACGTAGAACGTTTGCGATTATCTCTCACCCGGATGCGGGTAAAACCACGATTACTGAAAAAGTTCTTTTATTCGGAAACGCGATTCAAAAAGCGGGTACCGTAAAAGGCCGTGGCTCTAACCAGCACGCTAAATCTGACTGGATGGAGATGGAAAAAGAACGTGGTATCTCGGTAACTACGTCTGTAATGCAATTCCCATACAATGATTGCCTAGTAAACCTACTCGATACTCCAGGACACGAAGATTTCTCGGAAGATACGTACCGTACGCTAACAGCGGTTGATTCTTGTTTGATGGTTATCGATGCTGCTAAAGGTGTCGAAGACCGTACTCGTAAGCTGATGGAAGTAACACGTCTTCGTGATACTCCAATCGTAACGTTTATGAACAAACTTGACCGTGATGTTCGTGACCCGATGGAAGTGCTTGATGAAGTGGAAAGCGAGCTAGGTATGGCCTGTGCTCCAATCTCATGGCCAATCGGTTGTGGTAAAGAGTTTAAAGGTGTTTACCATATTCACCGTGACGAAACGATCTTGTACGAATCTGGCCACGGTCATGAGATTCAAGAAGTTCGCATCATTAAAGGTTTGGACAACCCTGAGCTAGATGAAGCGGTAGGTGCTGATCTTGCGGAAAGCGTACGTGAAGAACTAGAGCTTGTTATTGGTGCTTGTCCGGAGTTTGATCATGAACTGTTCCTTGCTGGTGAGCTAACACCTGTTTACTTCGGTACTGCATTGGGTAACTTTGGTGTGGACCACATGCTTGATGGTCTAACGAAGTGGGCTCCTGCACCTCAAACGCGCCAAGCGAATGAGCGTGATGTAGAAGCGACAGAAGAGAAATTCTCTGGTTTCGTGTTTAAGATCCAAGCAAACATGGATCCAAAACACCGTGACCGTATTGCATTCATGCGTATCGTATCAGGTACTTACGACCAAGGCATGAAGATGAACCATGTTCGTACTGGTAAGAACGTAAGTATTTCGGATGCGGTAACCTTCATGGCGGGCGACCGTGCGCGTGCTGAAAAAGCATACGCTGGTGACATTATTGGTCTGCATAACCATGGCACAATCCAGATTGGCGATACCTTTACTCAAGGCGAAAGCTTGAAGTTTGCAGGTATTCCAAACTTCGCGCCTGAGTTGTTCCGTCGTATTCGTCTACGTGATCCTCTGAAGCAGAAGCAACTTCTCAAAGGCCTGGTTCAGCTTTCTGAAGAGGGCGCAGTACAAGTATTCCGTCCTATGCAAAACAATGATTTGATCGTTGGTGCGGTTGGTGTACTTCAGTTCGACGTGGTTGTAGCGCGCTTGAAAGCGGAATATAACGTAGAAGCTATCTACGAAGGCGTTAACGTTGCAACAGCTCGCTGGGTTGAGTGTGATGACGCTAAGAAACTAGAAGAATTCAAACGTAAGAACCAATCTAACCTCGCGTTAGATGGCGGTGACAACCTGTCTTACATTGCACCGACTATGGTGAACTTGAACCTAGCTTCTGAACGTTTCCCTGACGTTCAATTCCGAGCAACGCGCGAGCACTAATTTCTTCGCGATCTATTCGAGCTAATCAAAAACGTCTATTGTTCTGCAGTAGGCGTTTTTTAATGCGTTTTATTTTTGTTAAAGGCTGAGGTTTGAGGGTGAATATGTTTGGTTGGGTAAAAGTTTGGATTAGAAGATACGACATGTGGTGTAAAGATCTTGGTTTAACACCTGAAAATAAGCGTAGCTGTGTGGCTTATCGCCGTGATCCCCAAGAAAAACAGACAGAGAGTAGGGAAGATGACTCCTCCATTAAGTGAATCTCCGCTGTTTGATACTCATTGCCATGCGGATTTTGACGTCTTTTGCCAAAATATTGTAATTGATCAGGGATCTGCACCCGAGCAAAGCATTGATAGCTACCTTAAAGAAGCAAAACAGGCACAAGTTGAGAAGATTCTTATTCCTTCTATTGGCCAAAGTAACTGGTCGAAACTCGATAAAATCGCTAAATCTAACCCCAATATTTATTACGCTTTAGGATTTCATCCTTACTTTTTAGAGCAAGCTGTTGAGGTTCAGTTTTCAGAACTTCGTCAATTACTCTCCTCAAAACCGAGCCAATGTGTTGCTATTGGGGAGTGTGGACTCGACTTTTTTGTGGACGTTGAGAGGGAGAAACAAGAGCGATTTTTCATCCAACAAATGGAACTAGCGAAGGTATTTGAGTTGCCTTTGATCATTCATGAGAGGAAGTCTTACAACCGCCTTATTGAGCTAATAAAGCAGTACAAATTCACCTTAGGTGGTGTTATTCACGGCTTTTCCGGGAGTGAACAGCAGGCTTTGGAGTGGATCAAGCTTGGTTTCTATATTGGCGTCGGTGGAACGATAACTTACCCAAGAGCGCAAAAAACGCGCACAACCATCGCTAAACTGCCCCTAGAATACTTGGTATTGGAAACCGATGCTCCGGACATGCCAACGTATGGAAACCAGGGAAATATTAATCATTCCAAATATTTAGTTACGATATTGAATGAACTTTTTTTGATTAGAAAAGAGACAAAGCAATCGGTTGCAACGCAGATTTGGCAGAATAGCCATCGTGCATTCGGTATATGTGAATAAAATCGAAGGTTTTTGTTTATCGTTTGCGTAAATTGCACTGGGCGTGTGATTTGGTTCACATTTGTGTATGAATGGTACATGAATCTTGTACGAAAGTGTGAGGACGGCATTACTTTATTAGTGGTCGCATGAGTATAATTGCCTCCGCTTTATAGCCCCATTTTGTAACACGCCAATAAATAACTAATAAGGAAGTCATAAACTATGAGCCTGTTTATGAGCCTAGTCGGTATGGTCGTACTGATTGCAATCGCAGTACTACTATCTGACAACCGCAAAGCTATTAATCTAAGAACAGTGGGTGGCGCTTTCGCTATCCAATTCGCACTTGGTGCATTCGTACTTTACATCCCTTGGGGTCGTGATCTACTTGCAGGTTTCTCTGCTGGTGTAGCAAACGTGATCGACTACGGTAAAGACGGTACTGGTTTCCTATTCGGCAGCCTAGTTAACTTCTCAGTTGACGGTATCGGTTTCATCTTTGCTTTCCAAGTACTACCAACTCTGATTTTCTTCTCAGCACTTATCTCTGTACTTTACTACATTGGTGTAATGCAGGTTGTAATCAAAGTTCTAGGTGGTGGTCTTCAGAAAGCTCTAGGTACTTCTCGCGCCGAGTCTATGTCTGCAGCTGCAAACATCTTCGTTGGTCAAACGGAAGCGCCTCTAGTTGTTCGTCCATTTGTTCCTAAAATGACTAACTCTGAACTATTCGCAGTAATGTGTGGTGGTTTGGCTTCTGTAGCTGGTGGTGTACTAGCAGGTTACGCATCTATGGGCGTTCCTCTAGAGTACCTAGTTGCCGCGTCATTCATGGCAGCACCTGGTGGCCTACTATTCGCTAAAATCATCAAACCTGAGACAGATACGCCAGACGATAACATCGCTGACGAAATGGACGGTGGCGATGACAAACCAGCTAACGTTATCGACGCAGCAGCTGGTGGCGCATCAGTTGGTCTACAACTAGCTCTTAACGTTGGTGCAATGCTACTAGCATTCATCGGTCTAATTGCTCTAATCAACGGTATCCTAGGTGGCATCGGTGGTTGGTTTGGTATGGAAAACCTAACTCTAGAACTTCTTCTAGGTTGGATATTCGCACCACTAGCATTCATCATTGGTGTACCATGGGAAGAAGCGACTATCGCTGGTTCTTTCATTGGTCAGAAGACAGTTGTTAACGAATTCGTTGCATACTTAAACTTCGTACCATACATCGGTGACAACGCTCAAATCGTTGAAGCGACTGGTCAAGTGATGTCTGTTAAGACTCAAGCAATTATCTCATTCGCTCTATGTGGTTTCGCAAACCTTTCTTCAATTGCGATTCTTCTAGGTGGTCTAGGTGGTATTGCACCAAGCCGTCGCCACGACATCGCTCGTATGGGTGTTAAAGCGGTTATTGCTGGTACTCTATCTAACCTGATGGCAGCAACAATTGCTGGCTTCTTCCTGTCTTTCTAATTCGTTAGAAATCGATATATAGACGCCATAATAATATCGCCCCGTAGCAAGAAATTGCTGCGGGGCTTTTTTGTTTTTAGGCCCTGCATTTTTAAGCATGAAGATGAACATGTGTTTGAATTCGATATTGGGTCTAGAATGTTTTTTTGAGATACAAACCGTTTGCGTTCTAAGGAGCACTACAATTTATTGATGGATACCTATAATGTATAAGCTAAAGGGATAGGATGTCTCTGTTGGCAAGAACGTAACCTCGAAATCAACTCGACGTTATTTTTCTGGGATAAAGCCAAACTTAGCGATACGCTATAGATGTTAGACACAACATGACTGATTTGTTGTGCCATAGACCAAACTGGTACTGTGCGGTGACAAGGATTGCAATTGATAGCGAAAGTTATCAAGTCTTCAGGGAACCAAGTCCGTTCATTTGTGGCTACTGAGCATTACTAAAATATCCATCTATACTGGATGGAGGGCGAAGTAGTTAACTATTTGAATATATTGATCGGAGATAGAAATGAGCGATTTAAAAGCAGCAGCTCTACGTGCACTTAAACTTATGGACCTAACTACGCTAAATGACGACGATACTACTGAGAAAGTAGTGGCGCTTTGTCATGACGCGAAGACTGCAGTAGGCAACACAGCTGCAATCTGTATTTACCCTCGCTTTATCCCAGCAGCTAAGAAAGCGTTGCGTGAGCAAGGTACTCCAGAAGTACGCATTGCGACTGTAACTAACTTCCCTCATGGTAATGACGACATCGAAATTGCTGTTGCAGAAACAAAAGCAGCAGTAGCGTACGGCGCAGATGAAGTTGACGTAGTATTCCCATACCGTGCTCTTATTGCTGGCAACGAAGAAGTTGGCTTTGAGCTAGTTAAGCAATGTAAAGCTGCTTGTGGTGACATCACGCTTAAAGTGATCATCGAAACAGGTGAACTGAAAGAAGAAGCACTGATCAAGAAAGCTTCTCAAATCTGTATCGAAGCTGGTGCAGACTTCATCAAAACTTCAACAGGTAAAGTGCCAGTAAACGCGACTCCAGAGTACGCGCGCATGATGCTTGAAGTTATTCGTGACATGGGCGTTGCTAAAACAGTTGGTTTCAAACCTGCTGGTGGCGTTCGTACTGCTGAAGATGCAGCACTATACCTAGCAATGGCTGATGAGCTACTAGGCGCTGAGTGGGCAGACAACATGCACTACCGTTTTGGTGCTTCAAGCCTACTAACTAACCTTCTTAATACATTAGAAGTGACAGACCAAACTGCTGATCCAGCAGCATACTAATATCCCAATCGGGTGTAACAAGATTTAGTCTGTTTGATGGAGTGGCGTTAAGTCACTCCATATTACCTCTTTCCCTACACACCATACTCACTAGAGTTTGGGAGGCACTAATGTATCTACCTCAAGAAATTATTCGCAGAAAACGTGATAACGAAGTACTAACCACAGAAGAAATTAACTTCTTCATCCAAGGTGTCGCTAAAAACACGGTTTCTGAAGGCCAGATTGCTGCATTCGCAATGGCTATCTTTTTTAATGAAATGACGATGCCAGAACGCATCGCACTAACATGTGCAATGCGTGATTCAGGCATGGTGATTGATTGGAGCCACATGAACTTTGATGGCCCAATCGTTGATAAACACTCTACTGGTGGTGTTGGTGACGTAACTTCCCTGATGCTTGGCCCTATGGTGGCAGCATGTGGCGGTTTCGTTCCTATGATCTCTGGTCGTGGTTTAGGCCACACTGGCGGTACACTAGATAAATTAGAATCTATCCCTGGTTATAATATTACGCCAACCAACGATGTATTTGGTGCAGTAACCAAAGATGCTGGTGTGGCGATCATCGGCCAAACGGGCGACCTAGCACCGGCTGATAAGCGCGTTTATGCGACTCGTGATATCACGGCAACAGTAGATAACATCTCGCTAATCACAGCTTCAATCCTCTCGAAGAAACTGGCAGCCGGCCTTGATTCTTTAGTGATGGACGTAAAAGTAGGTTCAGGCGCATTTATGCCTACGTATGAAGCCTCTGAAGAACTAGCGAAATCTATCGTTGCAGTAGCAAACGGTGCTGGCACTAAAACAACAGCAATCCTAACGGATATGAACCAAGTTCTGGCTTCTTCAGCGGGTAACGCAGTCGAAGTACGTGAAGCGGTTCAATTCCTAACTGGCGAATACCGTAATCCACGTTTGTTGGAAATCACACTAGCGTCGTGTGCGGAAATGTTGGTGCTGGGTAATCTAGCTAAAGATTCCGATGAAGCGCGTGAAAAACTGATGGCAGTACTGGATAACGGTAAAGCAGCAGAATGCTTCGGTAAGATGGTAGCGGGCCTTGGTGGTCCTGCAGATTTCGTAACGAACTACGATAACTACCTAGAAAAAGCAGAAATTGTTAAACCAGTGTACGCACTCGAAAGCGGTGTAGTATCAGCGATGGATACGCGTGCAATTGGTATGGCTGTCGTTGGTATGGGCGGTGGTCGCCGCGTAGCAACAGACAGCATTGATTACGCAGTCGGTTTTGATAGCTTCATTCGCCTTGGCGAAGTAGCAAGCGACGATAAACCATTAGCAATGATTCATGCTCGCAATGAACAACAGTGGCAAGAAGCTGCGACGGCATTACAACATGCAATCACTGTGGGCGGAGAATATACAGCAACGCCAGACGTTTACCGTCAGATTCGTTCTGAAGACGTGTAAATAACAGGTATCGGTATACATCGCGTATACCGATAAACAGAGTTCTGGTGCAAAGAGCAATAAGTTGGTGAAGAAAATGAAAAGAGCATTTATTTTAGTTTTAGATTCATTCGGTATCGGTGAAACAGCGGATGCAGATACATTTGGCGATGTAGGTTCGGATACAATGGGTCACATTGCTGACCATTGTGATCAAGGCCTTGCAGACAACGCGGATCGTAAAGGTCCACTAACGCTGCCAAACCTGTCTAAGCTAGGTTTAGCGATGGCTCACAAAGAGTCTACAGGTCGCTTTGCTCCTGGTATGGATGCAGACGCAGAGATCATTGGCGCGTACGGTCACGCTGCTGAGCTGTCTTCTGGTAAAGATACGCCATCAGGTCACTGGGAAATCGCAGGTGTACCGGTATTGTTTGACTGGGGCTACTTCACCGACAAAGAGAACAGCTTTCCAAAGGAACTGACTGACCGAATTCTTGAGCGTGCTGGTTTGTCTGGATTCTTAGGAAACTGCCACTCATCGGGTACGGAAATCCTAGATAACCTAGGTGAAGAGCACATGAAGACTGGCTTGCCAATCTTCTACACTTCTGCAGACTCTGTCTTCCAGATCGCTTGTCATGAAGAGACATTCGGCCTACAAAACCTATTAGACCTTTGTCAGATCGCTCGTGAAGAGCTAGCTGACTACAACATTGGTCGTGTTATCGCTCGTCCGTTTATTGGTGCGGGTAAAGGTCAATTTGAACGTACTGGTAACCGTCGCGATCTTTCTGTGGAGCCGCCAGCGGCAACTATCCTTCAGAAACTTGTTGATGAGAAGGGCGGCAACGTTCACTCAATCGGTAAGATCTCTGATATCTACGCAGGTTGTGGTATCACTCAGAAAACTAAGGCAACAGGTATTCCAGCGCTATTTGAAGCAACCAAAGAAGCGATCACTGAAGCGGGCGACAACACTATCGTGTTCACTAACTTCGTTGATTTCGACTCAGCATACGGCCACCGTCGTGATGTTGCAGGTTACGCAGCGGCACTTGAGTACTTCGATGGTCGCATCAATGAAATCATCGATATGATGAAAGAAGATGACGTACTTATCCTAACGGCAGACCACGGTTGTGACCCAACGTGGCCGGGTTCAGACCATACTCGTGAACATATCCCAGTGATCGTTTACGGTAACAAGGTTCCAGCAGGCTCTCTAGGCCGTCGTGATACTTTCGCTGATATCGGTCAAAGCTTAGCGTCATACTTTGGCACATCGCCAATGGGATACGGTACAAGCTTTTTATAATAGTTAGCTAGAGAGAGGGAAACCTCTCTCTTCTTTTTTGTTTTGAGATTAAGGATATTTTCAATGGCTACTCCACATATTAATGCTGAAATGGGTGATTTCGCTGACGTAGTTCTAATGCCAGGCGATCCGCTACGCGCTAAATACATTGCTGAAACCTTCTTAGAAGAAGTGGTTCAGGTGTGTGATGTTCGTAATATGTTTGGTTACACCGGTACTTACAAAGGTCGTAAGGTGTCAGTCATGGGGCACGGTATGGGCATTCCATCTTGTTCTATTTACGCGACTGAGCTGATCAAAGACTTTGGTGTGAAAAAGATCATTCGTGTCGGCAGTTGTGGTGCAGTGAGTGAAGATATCAAAGTGCGTGATGTGGTGATTGGCATGGGCGCGTGTACCGACTCAAAAGTGAACCGTATTCGCTTTAAAGGTCATGACTTCGCGGCTATCGCAGATTACAAAATGGTGCGCGCGGCAGAAGAGGCAGCCAAAGCTCGCGGTGTCGACGTAAAAGTGGGCAACCTATTCTCGGCTGAGCTGTTCTATACGCCAGACCCTGAAATGTTCGAAGTTATGGACAAGTACGGCATCGTCGGCGTAGAGATGGAAGCGGCGGGTATCTATGGCGTATGTGCTGAATACGGCGCAAAAGCTCTGACTATTTGTACTGTTTCTGATCACATCAAAACGGGTGAGCAAACGACATCAGACGAACGTCAAACAACTTTCAACGACATGATGATAATTGCACTGGATTCTGTGCTTCTTGGTGACCAAGAGTAAATCTTTGGTGGCTTAAGGGCCAATGTAGCGTTAGTCGTTATTCTCAATGATTTGTTTAGACACTAGATAACAAAAAGCCCCGTCGCTGCCTGAGCGTCGGGGCTTTTTATTGGATCCCTTTAAGCCGTTAAGAGCTTACATTCTTAAGCAGTAAGTTCTCGCCAGATTTCGTTTGTCTTCTGCGAATCAGCATAATGAACAGCACACCACTGACGAAGCCCATTAAGACCATACCGATCATATAACGATCGCTTTTTCGATAGTGGTGATCAGAAATCGCCGTCATTTTCCCCGTTTCAAACGTCACACGAATAAAACCGATGATCGTTTTTTCTGGTGAGTAGATAGGTTCGACTAACTGCTGCCTGCCGATACTTGCTGTTGAAAGTGGCGTGTCTAAGCCAAGAACTTCGCGTACCGAGAGTGCTTTTTCGCTCGATGCCAGTCGAATACCCTCTGCATCGTAGATGGTGGTATCGAATACCAGTCGATCTTGAGACAGCTGATTAGTGAGTTCAAGCAGTCGTTCTTGGTCTTGTTGCGTGATCATCTTACTAGCAGAAAGTGATGCCTGAGAGATAAGAACCTTGGTTAGTGTCTCTAGTTGTTTTGCTTGGATTTTCTCGTTGCCTTTACTGATCACGACCGTATTTTTAATCGTCACGACGAACATGGTAGCCAACAAAATGAGGGCTAACATTCGTAAAGCGTTACGTATTGAGAACAATGATTCATTCATGTTTAACGAAGCCTGAAATAACAAATGTTATGATTAAGACATATTGAGACTTGCGTTTTCAAATTGCAATAGGTTAACGTTTAGCATAGTTAATTAGGAATCATACACATGGACGCTCAGAAATATCTGCCGATTAAAAGGCATACGACATTATTAACTCGACTTCCCGAGACTCGTTTCGCTTCTCAACTCGCTAAAGCTAAAGCCAATTGGATCGTATTTGGCGAGTACTTATCACCACAATCTTTCGATGACATCGATTTCTTTACTGGCACTTACAACACTATTCTAGATACTTGGAAAGTGGGCAAATACGAAGTGGCATTGATGTCTGGAAATTTAACGCCGCTACATGAAGAAATCCTACAGGCTCTAAAGCTTGATTATGCTTGCCTTAGCGAGGTCCCTGACTTATCTAAGCCAGGTTTGATTGTGATGGATATGGACTCCACAGCGATTCAAATTGAATGTATTGATGAGATCGCTAAGTTAGCTGGAGTGGGGGAGTTAGTCTCTGAAATTACAGAGCGCGCAATGCAAGGTGAGCTCGATTTTGAACAGAGCCTTCGCCAGAGGGTTGGAGCACTTAAAGGTGCTGATGAAGCGATTCTTGAGCAAGTGCGTCAATCTCTGCCATTCATGCCAGACCTTGTTGAACTTGTTAATACGCTCAATAAACTTGGCTGGAAAACTGCTATCGCATCCGGTGGCTTTACTTACTTCTCAGATTACCTAAAAGATACACTTGATCTTCACCACGCTCAGTCAAACACCCTCGAAATCGTTAATGGTAAGTTGACGGGTGAAGTTTTAGGTGATGTTGTTTCGGCGCAGACTAAAGCGGATATCTTAGTTGAGCTAGCGGAAGAGTATGAACTTGAACTGCATAACACGGTTGCTGTGGGTGATGGTGCTAACGACTTGGTGATGATGGGCTCTGCGGGCTTAGGGATAGCTTACCATGCAAAACCCAAGGTAGAGCAGCAAGCTCAAACCGCAGTGCGTTACGCCGGTTTAGGTGGTGTGCTTTGTATCTTGTCGGGTGTATTAGCTAAGCAGCAAAAGATTAGCTGGCAAGCCAAACCTTAGGGCTTTCTCAGCGCTATTGGTCGTTTTTGGCAATAGCAGAGTAGATACAAAAAAAGCAGGCTTTCCGCCTGCTTTTTGATTTTTAAATTAAGTGTAACGTCAGTGTTTAACGTGTTAACTCTAATCGGATCAATACTTCATCGGTAATATCTTCTATCTCACCATAACCGATAAAAGCGGTGACCTCATTTTCTAATTTCTTCGCCTGGTGCATGCTGATTCGTGCAAGTTCTTCTAAATCCGATTGGAATAAACTGGTGAGTGGATTAAAGATGGGAGCTGTCGTGACTCGCAATACGTATACGTCACCTAAGTGCTGTGCCTTCTTAATGAATAAGATTCGCTCTTTTGCAGACGTGAAATCTTTGACCAGTTTCGTATGTACGGATTGGATCTTGTCACCAAACTTAACCGCAGCAATGTAGACGTCATGGTGTTTAGGTTCTGCCCCTTCAATCCTTTTTAGTGGCTCAGCTAGTAGCGAGTTAGAGTGCCCTTTGAAAATAGGTTCGAGTGAGAACTTTTGATTGTGTCCAAGCTTTGCGAGCAAGGCTAGATGCTTATTCAATGGGAAATTCACACCAATGATCTTACAGCGCAGTGTTGAGCTTGGTTTATCAATGAATATTGGACTGCTCACCATCTTGCTCAGCAAAATGTTGTGCAGTGATTCAAGCAACGAATGCGTTGGTAGTATCTCTTTTTTCTTAATCAGTTTGCTTTGGTTTTGATCGATAAGCCCGTTAAGGAATGCGATGGTTCGCATAGTCTTCGCGTTTTCTTCGATCACTAATTGTACGTTGCGACCGTTAGGACTTACTCGAATAACGTGGTATGGAACTGTGCTTAATGGCAAATTTTTGTCATAGAGTTGAAGCTCATTAAAGTTCACTAATACAGAGTCACTAGTCTTGAGTACCATTGGATGCTCAAGAGTAATACTGAGTCCACGTTTCGAGATATCCAAAGTGTGTCCATTCGCTGTTGTGCCATCTTGTGAGGCCAGTTGCAAAGGAGATTTAAATTTGTATCTCGGTTCTTTACGACGAGTTTGAGAGTCAAAGTAGATACTTTGAATATTTCCAACAACGGTACGTGGGTGACGGAAACGGTTCAGTTCACTGCTTGGAATGCGAGGTTTTTCACTCAGTAGGTAATCCGCAGCGCTTTCGTGATCGCCGATCTCTTGCAATATACCGCAATGCGTCAGTTGCTCTGAGCTTTGAGCGAGCGTATCCGAGTGCTTAGCTAAAGATTGTCGCTCAGTCTCTGATAGCTCAAAGACAGAGAACTTGAACGCTTTCCAGCTTTTACGCTTACCACCGATGTGCCAGAACAGTTGTCGTTGTTCGCGAGAGGCCTCCGGTAGCATCATCGAGTAGAATAAAGTCTTATTTTGATGCTCGTGAGTAAAAGAGTAGATAACGTTACTGGTTCCCTTTACTCCTGGCTTGGCCAGCAAGTTCATTCTTTGTTCGTTGAATAAGGTACCCAAAGCTTGCTGGTTTCGTTCGTCGTGCCAGTATTGCCACAATGGATGGTTGTTATCCGTGAGCAGAGCCAGTTTTAGTTCGCTACCACTGAAAAATAGGGGAAGGTTACAGGTGTGTTTTAAGTAGGTGTGTTCGATACCTCGGGTACGAGTTCGAATAACCCTATCTTGGTTCTCATGGCTGGTTTTTTTACTTGAACTATTTAAAGATTCATCGAGTAAGCGAGCTAAAATATTGTTGTCGCTTACTTTGATGGTTCTTAAAAATTTGACAGCATTGTTTTCATAAGATTCATCAATGCCCAAAACACGGAATTCAATGGCTTTGTTAACATCGATCTCTAGAGATTTCTCAACCAACTCTGTGAATTTAACACTAATGATTTCACCAAGATTGTATCGAAAGGTGCTTGGTACTTTGAATTTTGCGCCTGACGGAGATATATCAACTGTCACACCATGTAGGCTTTGACCTTTAGATGTTGTCACTTCAACCTGTGAACTGATCTTGAGTCTGTTTTCTTGACGTTTTAAATCGTAGCCCAAGTTAATCGCTTCTGCTTCATATGGACTATTCGCATTGGTGATGTCATGTTTATTTTGAGAGGAGATATTAACAACACTGCGAAGTGGCTGAGTTCGTGGTGTCATTACCAACTCCCACGTGCCCTCTGTGTAACCTTTAAACTTTTTAGTGCCGCGTTGGTAAGCATTCAAAGCGATGTCATCAAGCCAGTGTTTACGGCCGTCTAGCGTGAACTGGCGACATTCATTATCAATACGCCCGCGTAAATCAATGCTCTTTGTACACGGAGCCATGATACGATTCAGTTCCATTTTAACGAGTAGCTTTAGAGACGGCGATTCGCCTTCTGTCATTTGTGAAAGAAGGAATTCGAAATCTTCGGCGTGGTAAGCCGGGATAAGTCGTTCTGCTACAGATAGAATTTCAGATTGCTGCATATTTTTCTTGTTAGAATGGACGGTGCATTGATGTTATCGGCTAGTTTCAATCGATCTTTAAGTATAAGTGGTATGACTGCAACGTTTATTTTAATGCGTACGGTCAACAAGGTCACAAAATAGTAACATTTACCAGTTACCAAGCAAATTATTGAGGTTTTATGGCTAAGGCAAAACGAGCTTATGTGTGTAATGACTGTGGCGCTGACTTTCCACGTTGGCAAGGGCAGTGCAACGCATGTGGTGCTTGGAACACGATTACAGAAGTTAGGTTAGCCGCTTCACCTCAGGTAGCGCGCAATGAAAGATTATCTGGTTATGCTGGTTCTGTAACAGAATCGAGCGTTCAGACATTATCTGAAATTAATCTACAAGAAGTGCCACGTTTTAGCAGTGGTTTCAAAGAACTCGATCGCGTACTCGGTGGTGGTGTTGTTCCTGGCGCTGCGATCCTGATTGGTGGTAACCCTGGGGCAGGTAAATCAACGCTGTTATTGCAGACCATGTGTCAGCTCTCTTCTCAATTACCGACACTTTATGTAACTGGCGAAGAATCCCTACAGCAGGTTGCAATGCGCGCTTCTAGACTTGGGTTGCCAAAAGAGCACCTAAAGATGCTCTCTGAGACCAACGTTGATAAGATCTGCCAGGTTGCTGAAAAAGAACAGCCAAAGATCATGGTCATCGACTCAATCCAAGTTATGCATGTAGCTGATGTTCAATCTTCACCGGGCAGTGTTGCCCAGGTTCGTGAGTCGGCAACGGCGTTAACGCGATACGCGAAGCAGAATAACGTTGCTGTGTTCTTAGTTGGGCACGTCACTAAAGATGGTACGTTGGCGGGACCAAAAGTGCTTGAACACATTATCGATTGTTCTGTACTGCTCGATGGCGGAACAGATAGTCGATTCAGAACTCTGCGTAGTCACAAAAACCGTTTTGGTGCGGTCAATGAGTTGGGTGTGTTTGCAATGACAGGCCAAGGCCTTAAAGAAGTCAGTAATCCATCGGCTATTTTCCTATCTCGAGGCGAAGAAGAAACGTCAGGTAGTTCTGTTATGGTGGTATGGGAAGGGACACGTCCACTTCTTGTTGAAATCCAGGCACTGGTGGATTATTCCCAGCTGGCAAATCCGCGCCGTGTTGCAGTTGGTTTAGAACAAAACAGACTTTCGTTGTTATTAGCGGTGCTGCATAAACACGGGGGCTTACAAATGGCTGACCAAGATGTGTTTGTGAATGTCGTCGGTGGTGTTAAAGTAACCGAAACCAGTGCTGATCTTGCTTTAGTGATGGCATTACTTTCGAGTTTCAGAGACCGCGCATTGCCAAAAGATGTGGTGGTATTTGGCGAGGTAGGCTTAGCGGGTGAGATTCGACCGGTACCAAGTGGGCAAGAACGTCTTAATGAAGCCTTTAAACACGGTTTCAAGAAAGCGATTGTACCGGCAGCGAACATGCCGAAAGGTGGCATTCCAGGAATGCAGATCCACGGTGTGAAAAAATTATCAGAAGCAATTAATGCTTTTGATGAGTTGTAATTGAGCCCACTTCAGCTACTCTATACAGCAGAAAATCAGTTTAACTTGAGCGCTAATTGCGCTTTAAGTTAGCACTAAACTTAACAATCACTTAGATTGTTTCTACAGATTGCCTTTTTCTACATGTTAGAAAAAGGCAAAGTTTTTTAGTCCCAAATGCATGCAAAGCTATCAGTCTTCACAGATTGTGATATACTCTGCGCGCATTTTATATCCTATTAACAGAGTAAGACAATGGCAGATTTATCGAAATACAGAAACATTGGTATTTTCGCGCACGTTGATGCGGGTAAAACAACTACCACTGAGCGTATCCTTAAGCTAACTGGTCAAATCCACAAGACTGGTGAAGTACATGATGGCGAATCAACGACTGACTTCATGGAACAGGAAGCTGAGCGCGGTATTACTATCCAATCAGCAGCTGTAAGCTGTTTTTGGAACGATCACCGTCTAAACGTTATCGATACTCCTGGACACGTTGACTTCACAGTTGAAGTATACCGTTCTCTTAAAGTTCTTGATGGCGGTATCGGTGTATTCTGTGGTTCTGGTGGTGTTGAACCTCAATCAGAAACTAACTGGCGCTACGCTAACGAATCAGAAGTATCTCGTCTGATCTTCGTTAACAAACTAGACCGTATGGGTGCAGATTTCTACAACGTTGTTGACCAAGTTAAAAACGTTCTAGGTGCTACTCCTCTAATTATGGTTCTACCAATCGGCCGTGAAGACGAGTTCGTTGGTGTTGTAGACCTACTAAGCCGTAAAGCATACGTTTGGGATGACACTGGTCTTCCTGAAAACTACGAAATCACTGATGTTCCTGCGGACATGGTTGATGACGTTGAGCAATACCGTGAAGAGCTAATCGAAACTGCTGTAGAGCAAGACGACGACCTAATGGAAGCTTACATGGAAGGTGAAGAGCCTTCTGTTGAAGATATCAAGCGTTGTATCCGTAAAGGTACTCGTGATATCGCATTCTTCCCAACGTTCTGTGGTTCTGCGTTCAAGAACAAAGGTATGCAACTTATCCTTGATGCTGTAGTAGATTACCTACCAGCACCAACTGAAGTTGATCCTCAACCTCTAATGGATGAAAACGGCGAAGAAACTGGCGAACACGCTATCGTTTCTACTGACGAAACATTCAAAGCTCTTGCATTCAAAATCATGGATGACCGTTTCGGTGCTCTAACTTTCGTTCGTATTTACTCTGGTAAATTGAACAAAGGTGACACGATCCTTAACTCATTTACTGGTAAGACTGAGCGTGTTGGCCGTATGGTTGAGATGCAAGCAGATGACCGTAACGAACTAACTAGCGCACAAGCTGGTGACATCATTGCGATCGTTGGTATGAAGAACGTTCAAACTGGTCACACTCTATGTGATCCTAAAGATCAAGTTACGCTTGAGCCAATGGTCTTCCCAACTCCAGTAATCTCTATCGCTGTATCTCCAAAAGATAAAGGCGGTTCTGAGAAAATGGGTATCGCGATCGGTAAAATGGTTGCAGAAGATCCATCTTTCCAAGTTGAAACTGACGAAGAGACTGGCGAAACTATCCTGAAAGGTATGGGTGAGCTTCACCTAGACATCAAGGTAGATATCCTTAAGCGTACATACGGCGTTGACCTAACTGTAGGTGCTCCTCAAGTTGCTTACCGTGAAACTATCACTCAAGCAATTGAAGATAGCTACACGCACAAGAAGCAATCTGGTGGTTCTGGTCAATTCGGTAAGATCGATTACCGTATCAAACCAGGTGAACCTGGTTCAGGCTTCAAGTTCAACTCTGTAGTTGTGGGCGGTAACGTTCCTAAAGAGTTCTGGCCTGCAGTTGAGAAAGGCTTTGCTGGCATGATGGATAACGGCGTACTAGCTGGCTTCCCTACGCTAGACGTTGAAGTTGAACTTTTCGATGGTGGTTTCCACGCAGTCGATTCATCTGCAATCGCATTTGAAATCGCAGCGAAAGGTGCATTCCGTCAATCTATGCCTAAAGCTGGCGCGCAACTTCTTGAGCCTATCATGAACGTTGACGTGTTTACTCCAGACGATCACGTTGGTGATGTTATCGGTGACCTTAACCGTCGTCGTGGCATGATCAAAGATCAACAAGCTGGCGTTACTGGTGTTCGTATTAAAGCTGACGTACCTCTTTCTGAGATGTTCGGCTACATCGGTCACCTACGTACTATCACTTCTGGTCGTGGCCAATTCTCTATGGAATTCGCACAATACGCACCATGTCCAACTAACGTTGCTGACGAAGTGATTGCAAAAGTTAAAGCAGAAAAAGAAGCTGGTAAGTAATTAGCCCTTTTCTAAATTAGCTAAAAAGCCCCGCAAGTGAAAGCTTGCGGGGCTTTTTGTTATCAACTAAACCAATGTTGTTCTCCTATCTTAAGTGTCTATATCCAAACACTTAAAATTACTGGGAATGCATCAGTTCCTTTTCGTTGGATAGTAATAAAGTCATATACGGTGTTCGTTACAGTTTGGAGGTATTTTCCTTTGTCCACTGATTAAACCGTAAGTTTGCTTATCACGTGCCTCTATGGCATAGCCTTTACTTCAACCGTTATCGTATCTTGATATTTACCAGCTCTCGCAAAGTCGATGTTACCTAGCATTACTTCAAGGGGAACCCCCCAACGTTTGGTTTCATCATTGTTTGAGAAGGTAAAAATTGACTTCTGGTTTACCAAGGCGTTATTAAATCGCAACGTATATGGGATCGAGATATTGGGTTCCGACTTCTGCTTTAATTCACCATATTTCTGCTTTACGACTAACCTTACATTCGAGTTTGAAAGAAGATCAAAATCGGAGCGATAGGTGCGGTTAGATTCAAGATCACCAAGCTGGAAGCGATAACCTGAGCTACCTGAGCGTTGAAGGTTTGGTGCGTTAGGAACGGAGTTGAAAGCTACAAACGCAGGGACGTTGAGTTTCACTTTGGCATTTTTTGTCTCTCGTTTTCTATTTAGGGAAATAGAGGCTTCAAGAAGTCCGGTGTAGTTACCTGACGCAGCTACTTTAGCCTCTGGAACTTTTATCCAAAACTTCGTCCTTTGGCTATTATCCAGAGGTAGTTGAAAGCCCTTGCTAGGAAAGTGACTCAATTGACGAAAGTTTTTGTCCAGAATTGTCAGGGGCAAATTCGCTCCGATTGAACTTAAGTAGCTAGATTGTTTATTGTTGATCGATACTAGGGCCATCGGGAATCGACAGCTCTGAATATCACGCGACAACTCTAGATAAGCAGGAATATAAGCGCCCAAATCTCGCTTAAATTCAATATTGCTTCTGTCGACGTTTAGTGTCCATTTGCCATTGCATTCGGCCCAAAGTGGTTGAGATAACATGGTTAAACCGAACACTGAGAGCTTAAGTAAGTGTTTCATGGTTTATCCCTCTTTAATGAGTAAAGTTGGTAAGTAAATCAGGTTGTCATTGATTTCTGGGACGTTTAATTTTGTTGGGATAAAACCATCTATGACGATGGTGTAGTTACCCGGCGCAACGCCTTCCACAACGAACCTGCCTGATCGATTAGTAAAAAATTCATACGTTTTCTGTTGTCCAACCAACTGACCTTGGATGAGTTTTAATGGTTTGTTTTGCCCGATCTCAATCTTACCTATGATGGTTTTCGATGCTGCAGAACCGATTTTTATTAGATGGCCCGTTTGTGTTCCTGGCGTAATGTTGTACTCGTGGTCGCCAAAGTCATACCCTATAGGTGCATCTGGCGCATCAATGTAGACAGTGGACAGTTGGTGGCCTCCAGACAACTGAACGGCATTACTGATAGTATAGGTAGATATCGATTCTGCAGGATCGTCTGCAACCGCATTTATTTCTACATCAGCATCTAACGAGTCATGGACGGCAATAATTGCCACTGGTCCATTGAGAGGTCGTGACCAAGCTAAGTTACCGTCAGCCAACGTAAGCGCTGTACTTGCTCGTAAAGAAGCGGTTTGGTAACTTGCTGAGCTATCAAATGCTAGGTGAGAAACCTTAGCATCTGTGATAAAACGGTTTGCCACATAATTACCTTCGACTGAGTAAGCTTGAGAATCAGTATCGCCTTCTGCTGTCACCGCATAGCCGTAACTGCCTGTATAGTCCTCTGAAGGGCGTTGAAATTGAGCTCGATAGGTATCTGGTTCATTGGAGTAGGATATATTTGCATTGTATTCTCCATTGTCAGAGTTCCAATCCCAATCTGCAGAAAAAGTAAACCGAGTTTCGTCAATGTTTTCATTTGGGTTCTCTTCTTTTTCTACACCTGCAGAAAGTGCTAGATTGTAAAATTGCCAAGCAATTTCCGTAGAAGCCTGCCATTGCACCTCTGACTCTTCAAAGTCACGGTAGTCACCACTCAGGATTAAACTAAGGTTATCCGTAATACTGAAAACGTAGTTTGAAAAGACGCGGAGCCCAGTATTTGCATCCGTAATCTGCCAAGGCAATGCAAAATAATTATCTTGATACTCACTTCCAAGACGAAAGTTTGGGGAGCCGTAACTGTCTGTTCCCCATAATTGGTGGGAGTAATCTAAGCTGTAGATACTACCTGTATCATTACTGGGCTTGTTGTTTTGTGCAGAGGCTCGAACCCCCAAGTTCCCCCAATCAGAACCAATTGTTGCAATTATGCCGACTTGTTGCCCTTCGGGGTGATACAGAGCGTTTCCGCCAATTGTTAAGGTATCGCTGACACCATAGTCGTAATAGCCAGAAGTTACCCATTGCTCGTCGTCATACTTAAAGTTGTTATCTTCAATCGTCGACGTTAAACCAGAGTAGAAGCCAAAATCAGAAATGCCTTCACGTAACAAACGTGAGTTAAAGAACTGGCTATAAACGATGGTATCGGTCCTACCTGATTGATAACTTATATCCAATCGAACGTCATTGGTACCAGAAACGAGAGGCAAGTCGTCAAGTGTATATCGCCCCGGGGGTAAGCGAATTTCAGTGAGAAAAACGTCGTTAATATAGACTTCGACATCAGCGCTCTCATTCAATACCAGTGGTTGAGTTCCTCCATTTTGGATATTTCGGGTAGGTTGTAAGTCTTGATACAAACGTTCAAAAGCAATGCCTCCGAGAGGTGTACTAGGAAGGTGTCCAGCACTTGCTTGGGTTACATCACCAAAGGTTAGTCGAAAAGGGGTATTAGGTTCATCAAAGAAAAGACGAGCTTCGCCACGATACACATCAGAGTTGATATCGTTACCACCGCTAACAAAACCGGAAATGTCAAGATTGGCGCCTCGAACGCCACCAATATTGGCTTTTAATAACCACTCACCAAGCCACGTTTGCGTGTCCTCTGTATTAGAGTCGCTGAATAAGGAGTAGTCCGTACTCGCATTCAGTGTATTCTGTATTGTCCAAAAAGTGCTTTCTGAATATTTAGCCGGTTCATACTTGCTACCAAACGACAGCAAGAACTCAGCTGCAGCCTTTTCATCAATGACTAAATTAATATTTTGATCGGAAGAGTTGAAGGTTGCACTGATGCCCATATGGTTCAGTTGTTTGATCGTAATGTATTCTTCGGATAAATTTCGTAACGCTGTCAGTGTCTCAGGGTTGATCAGCTTTTGAGTTGACTGAGCAAGCTGTTCCACGTTAATAGAGCCAACAGTCATACCATCAGAATACGCATTCACTTCACCTATAGTGTTCTCACCCCAAGTCAGGGGAAATGGGAATAACCAACTTTGCGCAAACGCGGTTTGTATGGCTGTGACTAATGTGAGGCATAAAATGAGATTCTTCACGAGAGTCTCGTTAATCGATTGTTTTAACAGAAACTTTCTTTGGCTGCCCTAATTCACTTGGTAAAGTGTACTTGACGGTCGTTCCTGGCATTAAATAAGCGCTTGTCTTTTTACTTAATACTTCCCAATCAACTGTTTTGTTTGCTTTGCCACCAGAGAAGCTAAACTCCATACCATTCATATTCAGTACTCGTTTGCCATCGTTGCGGATAGCGACCTGGCTGTTTTGAACTGTCGTGGTTGGAATCGATTTACTGGATGTGGGAGAGACAAAAACCAAAGTTGCAAACTCTAGCAACATGGAAATAGAACTGTCCTCATCTTCCTCTATTTGATTTTCTAGTTCAATTTGTGAAAAGACGATACGGTAAGTGACAGTTTGTTTTATTGGCCCTGTTGGCATGTAACGTACGCGGAAAGTCTGAGACTTTAGCCCGTCAATTTTAGCTTGAGGTGGGAGGACGAGAAACTCATCTTCCGTTGGTGTTAAAATTTCTTCGCCAGTAGAAAAATCAGTTTGGTAGACATTTACTTCTAGAAGGATTGGTTCTTCTTCCACATTAGTCACTTTGTACAAGCCTTGTGCATTTCGACCAACATCATCGAGTTCTAGATAGATTGGACTGACTTCGTACGCGAAAAGGGCTGAGCTGAAAAATAAAGAAAATAGAAGAGTTATAATCCTAGTCATTGATATTTCTCCATAAAATAAACTTGGCTCGATAACCGAGCCAAGTTTTATTTGTCTAAAAGACATCATCCTTAAAGTGTCATCGGCTTTTAGCTTGCTGGACCTGCCGCAGCAAGACTCACTTTAATTTTACCTTTGTATTTACCTGCTCGTGCAAAGCCTGAATCTTCAGGTTGAACATAAATTGGATGTTTGTTGATGCTGTTCACCAAGTGTTCGCCCAATGATGGTATTGGCGACGCCGTCATTTCCAAGCCGTGGTCGCTTGCGGTATCCGCGACCGATTCTGAACCAATTTTTACTTGGTAGTCAATTTTCTCACTCATATTGTGCTTGGTTACACCGTTTAGCTGGTAAGCCGTTACTGAAAATTCCAAATCAGTACCGTAATTACACCATGCACGTAAGTTACCCACTAATACTTCTTTATTGTTGAATCCATTTGACCATGAATCCTCGTGTACTTTGTTCGCTTTGCGTAGAACGTTATTCTTCACGTCTTTTTTGCCTATTCGTAATAGACAGCGTTTCGGAACTCGCCCTTCGATTCGAATCGTTTTTTGGTCCGTTTTACTCAGTGTCGTAAAGTCCACCGCATTGTTAAATTGAACCGCAGAAGCGCCAAAAGAAAGTGAAGCGGCTGCTACAGCAGTAGCAAGAAGTAACTTTTTCATAACTCAATCCCTCGTTGATTTAAGATGCATACCCGTGCATCACCTTTAAAGGTTACGAGGGAACAAAGTGCCAAACCTCATCACATAGAGTGAAAAATATCGCTTACATAGGGTGAGTTTAGAATGAGTTTTGTTATATTCCACTTTTCTTGTGATCTTACTAATTTCTTGTGACCTTGCTATATGGAATCTAATTAAAGCTTTTTACCTGAGCAAGAAGTTCATACCTGGAGCGTAAGTGTAATTTACGAAGTAAGTTTGATGAGTGAGTCTTCACTGTGTTGATACTGACGTGTTGCTGAGATGCTATCTGAGAGTTTGACAGCCCTTTTAGGATCAATGAGCAAGTATCCCTTTCTTTTTTTGTTAACTCTTTATAATTAACTAAATTTTCGCAAGCAGATTCAAAGCTTGGTTCATTATTTTGATAAAAAGAGACAAGCTTATTTAGAATAGCTCTAGGAAACCATATATCTTCTTGATAAACACAGAGTATTGCCTTCGATATGAATTCGAAATTTTGACCTACTTGTCCCGAAAAACCTTTTTCTAGCCATATTGTCGATGTATTGTCATTGACATTTACCGCTAACCAGAACTCGTGTCGTTCATGGAGAATAAACCCGTATCTTTTGGGGCAAGGCATAGTCTGAATATCAAATAAAACTACAGTTTCAGGTGCTAGTTTGGGTATTTGCATGAAGCACTGAGCATGGGTTATTTGAGCATTAGGAAGAGATAAACCAAGTAGGTCTTTTATCACCCGTAAGTATGAGTTATTACGGGTAAGTACATGAATGTCCAAACCGAGTTCAGAACCAGCTTCCATGATGACCTCTCTATTTATTCAAACATAAAGTCTATAATTATCCGTAAGCTAGGGGGTTTGATATCGCTATCTTAGGTTAAATAATAGTAGTATTTATTGAATATTATTCAATAACTCTAACGCGATATTTTCTTAGTGTTTGATTTTTAATATGAAATTAAGTTTTAGCTTGGAGCGAACACTAATTACTCATACTTTCGTACCATAATTAGTGCGCTGTGTTAAAGGTAATTAATTGGTTTTCAACTGTACGTAAATTTGCTCTACCTTGGTACGTGCCCAGTCCGTTTTACGCAAAAACTTTAAGCTAGATTTGATACTCGGATCTTTTTTAAAACAGTTGATGTTCACCATATAACTCAGTTCTTCCCAACCGTAATGTTCAACTAATTCAGTCAGTAGTTTTTGTAAGGTGATCCCGTGAAGTGGGTTGTTTTCTTGTGTCATGAGATGTTCTCGCCATTTATTTGGGCTAAGTATATCAGGTTAATCAGGTGAATTATCCGACCATTTCAACTGGTAGTCGGTATCGATAATAGAAAGCTCCTCCCGCCCTTTATAACCAAATAGCTGAACCTGGCTTTGCATCCATGCTTCAAAACGTTTTATCTTTTCACGGTTAAAGTAACCAGCGGGTGCACATAAATAGTAATTGTATTTAGGCCGAAGTGCGATGTTACCTATCCGAACTAATTTCCTTTCTTGTAGATAGCGATACACCAAACTGTGCTTAACAAGGGCGACTCCTTGAACAGATAGCGCACTCTCTAAAACGAAATGCGAACCATCAAATTGTAATGATGTGCGGCCAGCTTTTACCCCGGCTACTTGTAACCAGAGACTCCAATCCATATCTGGCCAGCGATCTTCAATCAGTTCGGCTTTGTGAAGGTCATCTATACAATGAATTCCATGCGTTTCTTGGTAAATAGGATGGCAGACAGGATAAATTACTTCGTCCATCAACCAGCGTGATTCGATATTTGGGTAATTTCCATGACCATATCGAACGCAGATATCGATATTAGAATCTTCAAACGTGACTAGCTTGTTAGTCGGCTCAATTAACATGGATAGATCAGGGTGGCGATCGCGAAAGTCGCCAATTCTCGGTACTAGCCAATGCTGAGCAAAGGAAGGCACGGTAGAAATCGACAGCTGAGTAGGGTTTGGATCTTGGTTAATTCGTCTTACTCCATCTTGAATATGGGCAAAGCCTTTCTTCGCTTGCAGGTACAGTACTTCGCCTTCATGGGTTAATACTATTTTTCGGTGCTGACGAATAAACAAGTCTGCACCTAACCACTCTTCAAGTTGACGAATTTGTTGGCTGACGGCAGCTGCCGTGACAAACAGCTTTTCAGCCGCGAGTTTAAAACTGCCTGTTTCAGCTGCAGTATAAAAATAGTAGATCCCTTGAAAAGGTGGGGTTCGCTCTCTCACATTAGTTTTCCTTAACTGAATACCAGTATCTATCGTTTGTCGCGAGTGTGTTGTTGGTCGATTATTGACCATAACAAAGCGGTGAATCAATAGGAGAAAGGTTATGAACACGATAACTGCGAGAACAAATCGTCATCAAGCATTGTTTTCATCATTATCAGTTAAGGAATTCTATTCTAAATTTAGACTTTATTTTCAGAACCGTAGAACGAGAAAGCACCTAGCTGAACTGTCAGATCATTTACTTGAAGATGTTGGTATTACCCGAGGTCAGGCTAATGAAGAGGTGAGAAAGTCATTTTGGGAGTGATTCAGATGATCAGACGAACTCTTTCTTCTTAGGAAGAGTTACACCAAAACCAACGCTAGATCTTTGAGATATCAGAAACTTCTTCATGTAGCCATTCAGTAAACGCCGCAATACGCTCTTTCCTCGGTGAGCTAGGATCAAAACATAAGTTAACTTGTACGCCAGGTGTCATGCTTATATCAAAGATATCTATTTCCATCCAACTTGTTTGCTCATAATCGTTAAGTCATCTAATGAGAAATGACGTCGGTTTAGATTGCAAGAGTAGTGATTCTGTTGATTGTACTAAGTACTTATAATGTAAGCTTACAAAAAAGGAGCCAAAATGGCTCCTTCTCGATTTTGACTATTCTTCCCAAACCACTAATTTATCTTTCGGCCAGTTATGACCGACCTCATGATATTTCTGCTCAAGGATATGTCGTTTGATTTTAAGCGTTGGTGTTAACACGCCATTCTCAATACTCCACGGTTCTTTAATCATCAGTACGCCTTTGATCTTCTCATGCGAAGCTAACTGTTCGTTCATTTTTTCAATGACGCGTTTGCTTGTTCTTTCGTAACGAGCCCGATCAAAATTAGGGAAGTCATGCGGCACTACGAGCAGGATAGGGCCAGGTAAGCCTAAGCCTATCAAACACATCATTTCGACACGACTGTACTCAAAGAGTTTATTTTCGATTGGTACAGGAGCGACAAACTTGCCTTTCGCGGTTTTAAAGGTATCTTTCTTACGCCCACGAATCGTTAAATAGCCTTCGCTGTCAATATCACCAATATCACCCGTATGAAGCCAACCTTCTGAGTTAAAAGATTCTTGAGTTGCAATGTCATTTTTGTAATAACCAGAGAACATGCCTTTGCTTCGAACTAAAATCTCTTCGTCTTCTGCAATTTTGAGTTCAATGCCCGGACCAGCATTACCCACAGTGCCAATTTTGTCTGCTCTAAACGGGTAGTTAATCGTGCTGTAGGCGAAAGACTCAGTCATTCCCCAAGCTTCGGTAATGTGTAGGCCAACACTCTCATACCATGCAAGTAGAGCTGGTGATACCGGAGCTGAGCCACAGCCAAGAACGCGAGCTTGGTCTAACCCCAGACCATCAGCCAGTTTCTTCTTAATGAGGTTATTCACGAACGGAATTTTAAGTAAGAAGTTCAGTTTTTTCTGCGGTAACTTATCTTGAATTCGTTGTTGGAATAGAGTCCATAAACGAGGCACTGAAATAAACAAAGTTGGACGATGCATTTTTACATCATCAATAAATGTGTCTAACGACTCTGGGAAAGCGGTGACCACACCACCGGCTACTGAAGAGCCAAAGATATAAACGCGTTCTGTGATATGGGCGAGCGGCAGATAAGAAAACAAACGATCGCCAGGTTGAATACCAATATGATCGATCAACCTTTGTACAGACCACGTAAAGGCGCCGTAGGTGAGCATAGCACCTTTTGGTAGTCCTGATGTACCAGACGTATAGACAAGTGACATTAGCTTATCATCGTGATGTTGAGGACGTTTGGTTGATGGCTCGTGTGTATCGATGAGCTGTTCAAAAGTGTGTTGGCACTTCGCAGCGCTATCGTATGGTAGCGAAATGCTCACTAAGTTCGGATTGTCATCGAGTACTTTTTGAGTTGCCGCAGGATCATCAAGTTTGCCTGTAATCACAATCTTACTTTCACTGTGCTCAATACAATACTGAATGGTGTCTGTGCCAGCAGTAGGAAAGATTGGGACGCTGACAAAATCTCCTAACATCATGGCAAGGTCACAGATAAACCACTCTGCACAGTTTTTAGACACGAGAGCGACTCGGTCACCGGGTTGAGCTCCGAGTCCCTCTAATGCTGATGCCAGTTTTAGTGCTTTGTCGGCCACTTCTTTATAAGTGAACTCAACAAATTGGCGGTTAATTATTTGTTTTAAGTAGACTTCATCTGGACGTTCTTCTGCCCATCTTAAAATCATGTCATTGGGTGTAGGGAGAGCTGTTGCTTTTTCTTGGCTAAACTCGTTAGGCTGAATCATTGTCTAACTCCATGTTTTTCGCTAAGTTATTATTTTTTGTTAAAATCATGTTAAATGTACCATGATTTTTTCTTTTAGGGAGTAAAATTAGCGTTTTATGTTATCCATGCAGGCACGCCTATAGCTCGCAGGTGTCACACCTGTTCTTTTCTTAAAGATTCTTGAGAAATACGAGACATCTTTGTATCCACATTGATAAGCGATAACGGCTATTTTTGATTCGGTATCTGCCTCAATCAATTTTTTTGCTAGTAGGATTCGTTTATCGCACACGAAGTCCCTAAAGCTTACTCCAAAGTGTAGATGAAACTTTTTAGAAAAGTAGGTCGTTGAACAGTGACATTTTTCTGCAATTTCTTTTTCTCTGATCTCTTTGTTTATGTTGTCCATAACAAAGTTGACGACTTCTGAAGTAAACAGTTTGGCTGGCAGTTGATTGTTGTTGTTCATGTCCCTGTCGAGATCGAAATGGGTCTCGAAGATATGTTGCGTTTTGTGCTTAAGTTGGGCTTTGTTGCGTAATTCAATGGAACTCAATCAAGAACCTACGATCTGATCAGCTACGTTCACTCTATCTCGTAGCCCTATGCCTAAACCACGTTACAAAACAACCAACTGGAAGCAATACAACCAATCAGTCATTAACCGTGGTTCTCTGACCTTTTGGATTGATGAAGAAGCAATAAGCGGGTGGGCGCAAAGCAAACAGAATAAGCGCGGGAGGCCGCGTCGGTTCAGTGATTTAGCTATCACGACAGCACTTATGGTCAAACGAGTTTTTTCTATGCCATTGAGAGCGCTTCAAGGATTTATCGACTCGATATTTAGGTTAGCTCATGTACCGTTAAGTTGTCCGCATTACACCTGCATCAGTCGTAGAGCCAAGCAAGTTGAGGTTTCATTTAAGACTAAAGCGAGAGGAGCAATACAGCACCTAGCTATTGATGCTACTGGCCTTAAGGTTTATGGCGAAGGTGAATGGAAAGTCAAAAAACACGGGACGGATGGCAAGCGTAGAGTCTGGCGAAAGCTTCATATTGCCGTCGATACCAACACTCATGAGGTCATTGCCGCCGAGCTAAGTTTATCGACGGTTACAGATGGAGAAGTACTCCCGAACTTACTGAAACAAACACGCCGAAGTATCCTTGAGGTGTCTGGTGATGGCGCTTACGACACGAGAGCGTGTCACGCTGCTATTAAGATTAAGGGGGCCATTGCGCTTATTCCCCCAAGAGAAGGAGCAGCCTTCTGGGAGCGTGGTCACCCTCGAAATATTGCCGTGGGTTGTCAGAAGTTATACGGCTCAAATAAGTATTGGAAAGAGCGGTATGGATACCACAAACGTTCACTCTCAGAAACGGCGATGTATCGAGTTAAACAGTTACTAGGAGGACGATTGAGCTTAATAAATTATAATGCACAGGTGGGTGAAACTTACGCGATGATAAAAGCGTTGAACAAGCTTACTGGATTAGGTATGCCTGAAACTTGTCGTATTGACTAAGAAATACGCGAAATGGGGCTGCTCTGTCTCTAAACTGAATTACGCAACAAAGCCTGTTAGTGATGGTGATGCATCAGCACTAGAAGTAGCAGATAAGCAACTCAGCCATATCAATTCTTATGACAAACTCACTTTTAACGTAACTAATGCTTGTGAGTTAGATTTTGAAAGTAACAGTTTTGATCGCGTGATCGCAACTCATATATTGGAGTACCTATACGAGCCTCATTTGGTGATCAAAGAGTGGTTAAGAGTGTTAAAACCAGGGGGAACTCTGTCTATTTTGATTCCTACCGATCCAGGAATCGCTTGGAAGATCGGGCGTTATATGACGACAAGAAAACACGGTTTAAAAAAGGGCTGGAATTACGATTACATAATGGCGAGAGAACATGTTAATCCATGTAATAACTTAATTGCCTTTTTAAACTATTACCTTCCTGACAATCAAAACTCGTTTTGGCCGTTGAGTTTTGCCCCCCTTATCGATTGTAATTTATTCTTCAATTTTCATGGAATTAAAATTGTTTCTAAGCATTAGAGTAGGAAGCTAGCAGTTAGCTTCCTACTTCCTGTTTAATGTTACAGGCCAGTAGCGGCACCAAATAACATGAATATCCCAACTAAACCTACAATCGGCATCTTCACGGTTTTCAATAGCCAAACACCAACAATGATCAATGCGAAATCTAAGCCACTACTTACTACGCTGGTGAAGATAGGTTGATACAGGGCTGCAAGTAATAGACCAACAACTGCTGCATTCACACCGGTAAGAGCACCAGCCACCAAAGGTTTACTCGCAATTGCCTGCCAGTTCTTCAGTACACCTAGTAGCAATAAGAAGCCCGGTAAGAACACGGCAATTGTTGCGAGCAGTGCACCTGTAATCGGTGCTGATGGCATTAACATATAACCGAGATAAGTAGCTAACGTAAACATCGGGCCGGGAACCGCTTGCGCAGCAGCATAGCCTGTTAGGAAGGTATCTTGAGACAGTTGGTCGCCAATACCATTCTGTAGCAACGGAAGAACCACGTGACCGCCACCGAAGACTAAGCTGCCTGCTTGGTAAAATAACCCAAACACTTCGATGCCTTGAGAATATGCACTGAACAGAGGTAAACCAACCAATAGTGCTACAAAAATAACAAGCGGCGTTATGGATATCTTATGTGTCGATGGGACTGTCTTTAACTCTTGTGAAGTCAAAAACGTGCTGCCAATGATAGCTGCAAACAGAAGTACAAAAATTTGCGGCCAGATCCCTGGAATTAACAGCAGGACAATCGCTGTAATCACACACAATGCTGTTGCTATCTTTGATTGGCAAAAGTTTTTATACATGCCGAAAGTGGCGTCAGCTACAACCACAACTGCGAGCAGCTTTAGTCCGTGGATGATTGAGTTGAACAACGGCGCTTCCAATAGTTGGTTGCTCACTAAAGCCAATATCAGCATCAGAATGACCGATGGGGATGTGAAGCCGATAAAAGCAGCTATCGCACCAGTCAAGCCTCCTTTTTTGTAGCCAACCGCAAAGCCAACTTGGCTTGAACCTGGGCCCGGTAGAAACTGACTGAGTGCGACTATTTGCCCGTACTCTTCGTCGGACAACCAATTCAGTTTCTCAACAAATGTTTTACGGAAGTAGCCAATATGCGCCGCTGGTCCACCGAAGCTAATCCAGCCAAGCCAGAAAAAGGTTTTAAAAATTGAAAGCATGATCGATTCCAGATAAATGTTTAGCGTAATTTAGGTGGAGTTAAACTATGATTCAAATTAATTGTTTTAATTATAACTATGAATAATATAGGTTTTGTTTTATGGCTGATTTTAACTGGAAAGGGATCGACCTTAACTTGTTGATTGCATTACAGGCGCTGTATAAAACCAATAGCGTTAGCAAGGCAGCTGAACGTTGTTATGTCAGCCAGTCAGCAATGAGTCATAGTTTACAACGGCTTCGAAAGTTGTTTGATGACCCTTTGTTTGAGCGTGTTGGTAGCAGGATGGAGGCGACCGATCGAGCCATCGAATTATCCAGTACGGTAGAGACTTTACTCAATACCATTCAGTTAGAGGTGTTACTGTCTAAATCGTTTGATGCCGCGACTTATAAAGGGACTTGGAAGATTGGTCTCACTGATTATGCTGAGCAGATGTTCGCTCCAATATTGTTTGACCTTATTAAGCAATCTTCTCCTTACTCCCAAGTCGCGTTGTTCAATGTAAACCGGAGCAACTATCAACAACTTTTTGAAGATGCCAAACTCGACATTGCGATCGGTAGTTTTGGTCAGGTACCAAAGCATTATCGAACAAAGCATTTATACACTGAGGAACATGTTTGCTTGTTTGATAAATCGGTCTTGTCTATTGATTTACCTATGTCTTTAGAGCAATTTGTTTCTGTGGAGCATGCTCTTGTGTCGCCTTCTGGTGATTTAAAAACGGGCGTTGATAGTCGACTGGCAGAAGTGGGTTTTAGTCGACAGGTCGCTATAGCCTCAAGTAATTTTTTAACAGTAAAGCGATTGATTCGTGGGAGAGAATTGTTGTGTATTGTCCCCAAGCTAGTCGCGCGCAGCGAAGAAACTTTGCTGGCGGTGAAACCACCTATTGATGTTCCGGATTTTGATATACAGCTTGTTTATAGAAAGGCTAAACATTTAGATGATAAAAATAAGCGACTTAGAAAATTGATTGTGAATGCGATCTCTTCTGTGATTTCCGAATAGTCTATAGTGCAGGGTAGTCTTCAATTTTATATAAATTAATTTTAGAAAAATCCGATTTATTATAAGAATCCGACTATACTTAATTTACGACTCAAAGCAGTCGTAAAGAATAGGCTTTTTGATTTACCTAAGTAAAAAAATGGTTATATCCTTATGATGTAGCTTAAAAAACTACCAGGCTAAACGGACTTAGTTGGTCTTGAAGCGCTAGCTCCCCCTAGCGCTTTTTCTTTTCCCTGACATCTATTCAGGCAGTAAGCTGTGAATTTTACTCAATAGTTGTTCTATCTGTTGTTTTTCATAGTGAGCAGTGACTTTAGATTGGCTACTCTCTCTGTGAATCAGTTGAGTTTCAATATGTTGCTGTAATAGGGCATCTTGTGAGTTCGCGCTGAGCTTCTCTGCAATAACCACAGCTTGTCGACCTATCGTGGTAAAGTCTTGTTTGATTGTGGTGAGTGGCGGGTTAAAAAAAGCGCTGTCTTCGATGCCATCAAAGCCGACGACCGCGACTTTTTCGGGCACTTTGATTTGCAGTTCTTGTAGCGCGCGTAATACTCCTAACGCCATTTGGTCACTTGCGACTAGCACGGCATCAAATCGGGTTTGTTTAGCGACAGCTTCTCGAACGCCAAGATAACCACTTTCTGCTTGCCAGTTTCCTTGATATTGATACTTCACCTTACTATCTGCATCTGATAACGCGGCTAACCAACTTTGATGACGAATCTTTGAGGCGCTGGATTCGTTCGGACCTGTGATCAACAAAAAGTCCGTTCGTCCGCTCTCAAGTAGATGTTGAGCCGCCAGTTTTGCTCCCTCCGCATGGTCACCACAAACATAGTTCACTTGGCTGTTAGAAGGAACATCAATGAAAATGAGGTTGAGGTGTTGATATTGATCCACTAACAATTCTGCATCGGCACTCTTTAAAGGCACATTGAGAATGATGCTGTCGACTTGTTGGGCTATCAGTTCACGAATTGCCTCTCGGGTATTCGCGAGATTGGGCTCGGAAACAACAGAGAAAGCAACGCCATAACTCATATCGTGAGCCTGCATTCGCACACCATTTGCGATCATTGCGGCACCGTGTAAGGCCATATCGAGAGTGACTAAGCCAACGCTGGTGGACTTGGCTCGACTGAGCATTTGAGCACCTTTATTGGGCACATAGCCAAGTTGCTTTATGGCGGCGTTAACCTTATTGCGGGTGGATTCCGCGACGTCTTGTGAGCCATTGGTTACTCGAGATACTGTTTGGGTGGATACCCCTGCCAGTTTTGCTACGTCTTTAAAGGTGATACTCATCGCTCTACTCATCGAATATTTTAGGGTGAAATAAGCCTACCGAAATTTACCAAACTAAACTCTGCGCACTCTCAAATAAATGTCTTTTAAAACATTAAAAATGTTTCCGTAAACAGTCGATCTTGTGCAAATTTTTCGAATGTTAAAGCCAATTTAAATCACGTTTTTGTCGATTTTAGATACTAATTTGGCGTTATGAGTTCACTATTATTTTTATATTATGTTTACGAAAACAATAGAGATTAGTAATGAACGAATTTATTCACTTAAAGAGTAAAAATCATAGTTTGATCATTAAATCAGGGCGTGTTCCAGAGGTTTTGCATTGGGGAGCAAAGATCGCAAGTATTGATGAAGATCTTCTGCTTTCGACAGAGAGACCGATTTCCCAAGCGCGACTGGATGTGGATGTGCCACTTTCTCTTTGCCCTGAGTTGGGCAGTGGACACTTTAACGCTCCGGGCATTGAAGGTCATAGAGAAGGACTTGATTGGGCACCCGTGTTTAAGACCGTTCGTTACGATGTTCAAGAGCAAGAAGTGAGTTTTTTCCTTGAAGACAAGATTGCTCTATTGGAGCTCCAGGTTGAGATCAAACTGGATTTCGAATCTGACGTCGTCCAAAAGCGTGTAACCGTCACCAATAAAGGCAGTAATAAATACTGCCTGAATAAACTTTCTTCAACGCTGCCATTGCCGAATCATGCTAATGAGCTTATGACGTTCCATGGCCGCTGGTGTCATGAGTTTCAAACGCAACGCCAGCGCTTTGAACACGGTGGCTTCATGCAAGAAAACCGTCGCGGTCGTACTTCACATGAAAACTTCCCAGGAATGTTTGCAGGTACGCAAGGTTTCTCAGAGCAAAATGGTTTGGTTTGGGGCTTCCATTTAGGTTGGAGTGGCAACCATCAAATGCGTGCTGATGTCCGCAGTGATGGTCGACGTTTTGTACAAGCAGGAGAGTTATTGCTTGCGGGTGAATCGATTCTAGAACCTGAGAGTACTTACCAAACACCTTGGCTCTATGGCTGTTACAGCAATTCTGGTTTGAACGGTATTGCTCAGCGTTTCCAGCAGTTTGTTCGTGACAATATTATTCAATTCCCTACCGATAAGCCTCGCCCTGTACATTTAAATACTTGGGAGGGGATCTACTTCGACCATAAACCTGAATACATCATGCAGATGGCTACCGAGGCCGGTGTGATGGGCGTTGAACGTTTCATTATTGATGATGGTTGGTTTGTGGGGCGTGATGGTGAACGTACCGCACTGGGCGACTGGTATTTGGATGAGGTGAAATATCCAAATGGCTTAGAACCTGTGATTGAACATGTAAACCAACAGGGTATGGAGTTTGGCCTTTGGGTTGAACCTGAGATGGTAAGCCAAGATTCTAATCTTTACCGAAATCACCCTGATTGGGTGCTTGGTTTACAAGGGTATCATCAACCATCTGGTCGTTGGCAGTACGTGTTAGACCTACAAAATGAAGCGTGTTTTAACTATTTGTATGAACGCCTCAATGCGCTGCTGACTCGATACAACATCACTTACCTTAAGTGGGACATGAACCGAGAGTTGGTTCAACCTGGGCATCAAGGTAAAGCTGCGGTGCATGGTCAGACTAAAGCGCTATACCGTCTTGTTGATGAGTTAAATCGAGCGCACCCAGAAGTCGAGATTGAATCTTGCTCTTCAGGTGGTGGTCGTATCGATTTTGAAATTCTAAAACGAACACATCGTTTCTGGGCATCAGATTGTAATGATGCCTTAGAACGCCAAACCATTCAGAAAGGCATGAGTTACTTCTTCCCACCAGAAGTGATGGGGGCGCACAT